>SVAP01000006.1:0-60830 GCA_015059335.1 Bacillota bacterium
AATCACATACAGCAAGAACAATGTTAGCAAATTCTGAATTTCTTATAATGTTAAATCAAGCAAGTACAGATAGGTTAGAACTTGCTAAATTGTTAAATATATCAGAATTACAAATGGATTACATTACAAATGTGGGTGCAGGACATGGACTTATAAAAGTAGGTAGTTCTTTAGTACCATTTATTAATAATTTTCCTAAAAATACTAAATTATATAAATTAATGTCAACAAAACCGGGAGAACAATAATGTCTAAAATAAGGACTAAAGATGTAGTTAATGGAACAATTAAAACTTTAGATAAGACAGTAGTAGGTTTAGAAAGAACAAAAGATGTACTTGTTAATATTAAAGAAAAATCAGAAAATGCTTATAATAGTGATAGTAATATTAATGAGTATGCAAGTAAAAAAGTTGAATTTACTTCTAATAGGGCAAGTGATGAGTTAGTAGTAAAATTTAATAATAGTGGTAAAAAAGCAGTTAGTACAACAAAAGATAACTTGATTAAATCAAAGGATAAGATAAAAACAGTTAAAACTAAACTAACTGAAAAAAGAAAACTAAATAAAACAAAAAAGGCAGTTAAAGGGATTAAAACTTCAAATAAAGTTGTTGCACAACAGACAAAACAAATTACCAAACAAACGCTTAAAGCATCTCAAAGAGCAAAAAACTTAGCCATATCAACAACAAAAAAAACTGTTCAAGGAATAAAGGCAGCAGTAAAAATAACTATATCATCAGTAAAAGCAATTATTGCTGGAACAAAAGCATTAATATCAGCGTTAATTGCAGGAGGATGGATAGCATTAATAGTAATTATTGTTGTATGCTTAATAGGTCTTTTATGTAGTTCTATATTTGGTATTTTCTTTTCAAGTGAAAATACAGGTACAGGAACTACTATGAATATGGTAATACAAGATATTAATAAAGAGATGACAGATAAGATTAAAAATATTCAAGATACAAATGCACATGATGATTATATAATAGAAACAGATAGAGCAGAGTGGAAAGAAGTATTAGCAATATATACTGCAATAGTAAACAATGGAATTAATGTTACTGAAGTAATTACAATAGACGACTCAAAAACAGAACAATTAAAAAATATATTTTGGGAAATGCATGAGATTTCTTATGAGTTAAAAGAGGAAATTGTAGAGGAAACATTATATAATCAATTGAAAAAAATATTGTACATAAAAATAAAGAGTAAATCAGTAGATGAAATGATGAATAAATATATGTTTACAACTATTCAAAAACAACAAGTTAATGATTTGTTGAGTAATGATTATTCTAGTATGTGGAGTTCAGTTATTTATGGAACATCTATAGGGAGTCCGGATATGGTACAAATTGCACTTTCACAAGTTGGCAATATAGGTGGTGAAACATATTGGAGATGGTATGGTTTTGATGCTAGAGTTGAATGGTGTGCTATATTTGTTTCGTGGGTAGCAAATCAACTTGGATATATCGATAGTGGTATAATTCCAAAATTTTCTTTATGTGAAACAGGAGTAAATTGGTTTAAAGCATTAGGACAATGGCAAGATGAAAGTTATATAGCTAAAGCATCAGATATTATATTTTTTGATTGGGAACAAGATGGAAATGTAGATCATGTTGGTATTGTAGAAAAAGTAGATAACAATATTATATATACAATTGAGGGCAATTCTACTAATGATACTTGCAGGCAAAAAGAATATTCTGTAAATAGCAATGTCATATATGGATATGGAGTTCCAGCGTATTAAAAGAGTATATGAGTTCTAAAATAATTGAACTCATATACTCTTTTTTTTGTTTACAGAAAAGGAACAATTTGAAATTGTTGATAACTTTTCTTGACTCAAGAGGGGTGGTAGTATATAATCATATTAGAATTGTAGATAAATTTTAAATATTCACATTATAAAAGATTAAAAACAAAGGTGATGATAGTAGTGCATGATGAAGTGATTAATACTGTGGGAAAGAATAATATTAAAATATTTGAGAAAAAATCTAAATTATTAAAAATTCCAAGTTATGTTATTCTTTTAACTATAATTTTTATAATTATATTATTATTTATTACATTATTTGAATCAAAGTTTCTTTATTATTCTTTGTTTATTATGAGCGTAGGCTATTTCGTATTAGCATTCCCTATAACGACTATTAAAAACAGGAAATTATATATAAATTATATATTAAAACCAATGTTGGAAAACATGTTTACTAATGTAGAAATAAACAAAACATCGATTTCTGAACAAGAATATATTAATACAGGTTTATCTTTGCATAAGAAAAAAAAGATTTCAAAAACTATTCTGAAATTTCACGATGTATCATCTTTAAAATTCAATAATAAGCTAATAAGTGTTGAAATGCATCAAATAAACATATTATATAGATTATGGCATCAACTAATTAATACATTAAATTATCCTGGGGAACAGATTTTTGAGAAATGTATTATTATACAATTTAAGAATATTTCAAAAAATCTAGATGTTAATCTTATTAGGAAGTTATTTGATTGTAATGATAAATTAGAATATAGTATAACAAATAATGTTATAACATTAAAATTTGATTTGATTAAATTAAATGAGAATATTGTTTTTTTTGATACCACGAAAAGGGGTATCAAAAAAAACTTTGAATTATTTAATTATGTAAAAACAATATCTGATAAAATTATGGAAAATTGCATATTCTAACAATAATAATACACATTGATATTAAGAATAATAATTTTTAAATGTAGGTATAATTTATGGATTAAAATTGTTCACAACTTTTAAATTGATTACAATTTTATAAGGTTTATTTTTGATAATACATAGTATAAAGTATATAATAGTATTAAGAAATTAAAAAAACCAATATTTATTAAAATTATAGAATAATCTTAGAAAAAAATCTAAGAGTTTATATATAATTTGAATAATATGATTTATAATTATGAATCATATTATTTTTTTTCTTTGTTACATAACCAATCTAAGGAGTAGTTATAATTTTTACAAATTTCTAGTGCAAAAACAGTTAAAATTAATGTTTTACCATTTTCGTAAGCACTAATAGTTGAATGGGTTGTATTTAATAAAGTAGCTAGTTTTTCCTGTGTTAGATGATGTTCTTTTCTAATTTTCTTTAAATTTCGACCTATTGCCTTTATATCAAGATTTGATATTTCTAGTGTTTCTTTATTAGTTTGAGAAAGTCCAATAGCATAATCCATACTAACATGAAAAAAATTACAAAAATCATTTAACCTTGATAACGGAATAATTTGTTCCTCTGTTTCCCATCTTGCATAAGTTGATTTTCCTATTAGTAATAATTCTGATAATTCTCTTTGTGTTAAATCGTGATTTTCTCTAATTTCTTTTAATTTTGTACAATTCAAGGCTATCACCAGAATTATTTTCTCATTTAATAAAAAAAATTATACAAATGCCCCTATAATACGACAAAATATGATATAATGATTAAGAATAGGAGGTGTTAAGCATTTATGTATTGTAAAAAATGTGGTGCTGAAAATATTAGTGGTAAGTTTTGTGAAAAATGTGGTGAAGCAATTGAAACTTCTTCTACACAATTTAACGTCAACAATGAAACTATAATTTTAAGCAATAATTTAAAAAGATATTCAAAATATTTAAAAAATGATTCAATTATTTTAGCAATAATATTGATAATTTCGTTGATACTCAACTATATCGATGGATTTGTAGATTCTAGATATATTATTGATTTGTTAATACATTTTTCTATGTTGTTGCTTGTGTTTGTAGGTTCTAATCAAAAAAAGAAATTTGCTGGCATTGTGGGTATATTTTATGGATTATTGTTATTCACAACTTTTGAAATAATTACAATTATGTTAGGTGTATTTATGATAATACATAGTATGAAGTACATCATTTCATTTAGGAAATAACAAATGAAAGGAGTGAAATAATGGATGATAAAAGAAATGAAGTTATTTTGTATGGTTCATATTTACCGGAAATAATATTTGGACCGATTGGTACATTGGATATTTCAAATTATTCAATATTATTTAAAGATAATAATATAACAATTACCCCCTATAGTAAAATAACTAATTCACCAATGGACGATAAAAAGTTTACTATTAACGGTAATAATGTTAAAAAAATTTCTATATCAGATGGAAATTTTGGTTTTTTTAAAATTATAATTCATGGATATGATGAAGATTTATTTGGTTTTCAAATATCAAAGCATATTACTGAAGAACAAAAAAATATAATTTATTTTATAAGTGAACATTATGATGTAGAAAATCTTGATTTAATTATAGAAAAAAAGATTAGTAAAACTGTTCCTATAATCAGTGCTGTTATATTATCAATTTTTATGATTATAGGTTGTATAGGTGCAATTTTATCTTATGGAATAATAGGAATTGTTTTTACTATTATTGTAATAATTTCTATGGTTAAATGGTTTAAAGATATAAAACAAAGCAAAAACAAGAAATGATAAAAATTAAGAAAAGAGTTGATATTTTTGGAAAATAAAGGATTTAATTATTCTTTCACTTTACCTGAGCTTAGTTATTTTTTATTTGGAAATAAAAAATGTCCAAAATGTGGAGGCAAACTCGTAAGAACAAAAAAATTTGAAACAAGAACTGATATGTTTCATAGAACCAGAGTGGATTCAATATTTCATCCTGGGCAAATGGTTAAATGTTATAACTATGTTTATAATTGTAAAAATTGTGGGTTTAAAAATTCACTATCAAATTTAGCAAATAGTAATAAATGTAAAAGAAAGATAAAATAAATCAATTCATTAATTTTATGATTAATACTTAAGAGAAATTATTGTGATATCTTTTTCCGACAAAACCATTACAATTAAGATGGAATTGGATGAGAATCATTTTGTTGGGGCATTGGTTAGTACTATTTTAAAATATTTAATTTTGTTTAAGAGGAGATGTAAGTATGAATAAAAAATTAGTTTATATTATTATTGGGATAGTAACATTAATATTTGGTGTTTTGATCTTTAGTTCTATTAACATATATAATAATCTAGTATCAAGTAAAGAATCAGTAGATAACAATTTATCTAAAATTTCTGTACAATTAGAAAGAAGAGCAGATTTAATTCCAAATTTAGTTACTACAGTTAAAGGTTATATTAAACATGAGCAATCAGTAATTAATAGTATAACTTCATCAAGGGAAAAACTTGTTAATGCAGATACAGTTGAAGAAAAAGCGGAGGCAAATAATCAACTTAGTGCAGCGTTAAATAATTTATTTGTAATTGTTGAAAATTATCCGGATTTAAAATCAAATGTAAATTTTATACAATTGCAAGATGAACTTGCAGGTACAGAAAATAGAATAGCTGTAGCACGTACCGATTATAATAATGCAGTAAAAGAATATAATCAAAACATAAAATATTTTCCACAAAACATAATTGCTAATATGTTTGATTTTGAAGAACAAGAATATTTTGAAGCAAGTAATGCTTCAAATGGAGTTCCAAATGTTTCATTTGAATAATTTTAAAAAAATATTAATTATAATATTAATGACAGTAGCGTTTCCTTTTAAAGTTAATGCCACTGTTAATCCTACTTCCAGATTTTATGTTAACGACTATGCTAATATATTATCTAATGAAACAGAAGAATATATATATAATAAAAGTATCGAATTAAACAATGTTGATGGTACTCAAATTGTAGTTGTAACCGTTCCAAATTTAGATGGACAATCTATTGAAGATTACTCATTAAAGTTATTTAGAAACTATGGTATTGGTGACAAAGAAAAAAATAACGGATTATTATTGCTACTTGCTTTAGAAGAAAGAAAATTTCGTGTTGAGGTAGGTTACGGATTAGAAGGAATTTTACCTGATGGAAAAACTGGTAGATTTCAAGATGAGTATATTATTCCATATTTAAAAAATAATGATTGGGATAACGGTATTAGAAACGGATATGATGCATTTTATAAAGAAATAGTAACATTAAATAATTTAAGTGTTAATTATAATGAGCCGACACAAGCATTAGAAAACAGTGAAATAGATATTTATACTATAATAGGTTTTATACTAAGTTTTATACCTACAATACTATTTTTTAATCCTGTTGGAATGTTTGGATCAGTGTTTGCAAGTATTTTTATTGCTGAGAAAATTAAGAAAACAAAAGATAAAAAGAAAAAAAATAAATACAAATACACCTATCTTGGTATTTGGATGGGATGTTTAGTATTAATAGTTTTATTTAACTTAATTAATATTTTAAAATCATTATCAAATTCTAATGATGCAACAGAGCTTGTATCTAATATATCATTACTTTTTCCAATTTCTTTATTAATGTTTAATATGATGGTATTTACATTGGTTGGTTTTTCTAAATCGAGAGGCAGAGGTTCATCATCTGGCTTTGGCTCATCTAGTGATTGGTCTTCAAGCAGTAGTTCATCTAGCAGTTCATCAAGTAGTCATTCTGGTGGTGGCGGTTCGTCTGGTGGTGGAGGTAGTACAAGAGGATTTTAAATAATTAACGAGGTGGTGATTACTATTGAACATATATATAATTATTTCTAATAAAAAAATAATATTTAGAAATGAAAAAGATAGTGAAATATCTTTTAATGAAAATAATATTGATAATAGTAATAAGATAGTATTTGATAACCAATATTTTATTAGCAAAAAGAAAATAGTTTCAAATATAATAAATGGCATTATTCATGATAATAAAATTAATACTGTTGTTGTAGAAGACATATCTCTTGCACCATCTGTTTTAGATGTCATTAGTAATATTAAAAAAATAACAAATTTAAATATTGCTGATGATATAGAACTTGATTATAATACTTACGAGAAATTATTAAAAAATAAATCTATAAAAAATATATACTGCTTTACTGCCCCATTATATATGTTAGATTCACTTAAAAAAAATGGAATTACTGTTAATTTTAGAGTAGAGTTTTTATCAAATAGTAATTTTGTATTAGATAATAAATTAGATTCTTATTCTAAAATGTATTATAAAGAAACTATTAAGTTTGAAAATGTTTTAGATGATTTTGATATTTTAGATTTTAAATTCTTTTTAGAGATAAATACGAATTTATCGAAAGTAAATATTTTTAATTTTTCTAATGAATTGTTGGAACAAATTATAAATATTCTTTTAGAAAAAAATATAAGAAATGTTTGTATACTAATTAGAACTGATAGTAATAATTCTAAGAAAATACAAAATCAGATAAAAAAATTAAAGAAATTAAACAAATATTATAAGGACAAAATAAATTTAAGCATAAAAATTAAATATTCATATGAATATAAAAAAAAGAACATTTCAAAACAGGTTTTTAATAATTTAGTAAAGGTAAGTTGTTTATTAATTGTTTTAATATCTTTAACATCTATTGGTGTAGTAGCATATAAAAATCATATGATAAAAAGGCAAAAAAAGGAAATTAATTATATTGTAGAAAACAACAAAGAAAATGAAATAATTAAAGAAGAAAAAAAAGAACAATCTATACAAAAAGATAATAAAGAAGAACTTATAATTAAAGAACCAAGACTAATAGAAAACTACAGTGATTTATTATTAATTAATGATGAAACTGTAGGATGGTTAAAAGTTAATAACACAAAAATAGATTATCCGGTTGTAAAAGGTGTGGATAACGATTATTATTTAAAACACGATTTTTATAATAATGAAAACTTTAACGGTTGGATTTTTATGGATTATAGAAATAATATTGATACATTAGATAAAAATACTATTATATATGGACATAATATGAAAAGCGGTATGATGTTTGGAACATTACCATATGTTTCAAAAGAATACTGGTATAATAATAACGATAATTTGATTATCTATTTTAATACAATACATGAAAAACTTAACTTTCAAATATTCTCAATATATACTATTGATGTAACTAATGATTATTTATACACAAACTTTAGTAGTAATCAAGAATATTTAAGTTTTATAGATAAGATTAAAAGTAGAAGCATTAAAGATTTTGGTATATCTATAAATGAGCATGATAAGATTTTGACATTATCAACATGTCAAGATAATTCTAAAAAAAGATTAGTAGTACATGCAAAGTTGATAAAAAAAGTATAAAATAAAATGCAAAATTAAAAGAAAGAAGTGTGAAAAATGAAAAAAATAAAATATTTATTAATGGCATTATTTATAATGTTTTTAGGATTTACAAACGTATATGCTGCAGAAACTGACTTTAGTAATGCTACATTAACTGTTGAAGGATTGACTGATGAAAGTCATACAACTGCATATATTAGTGTTTCAAACGTAGTACTTGATTCAGAAATCGACTATAAAGCTGTTTTTACAAAAACAGCAAATGTTGTTAATAGTTTTACTAATGCTCCTGATTTATCTCCTAGTATTTATACAGAAAATGGAACTATTAAAATTTCAAGTTATACATCAGCAGCAGAAAGATATGGAGATGTATATGTTACTTTTTACGAAAAAGAAAAAACAACAGGTAACTACACAAAAGTTAGCAATCCTATATTAGTTAAAAGACCAGAAGAATTAAAAATAACAAAAAGAATACATACTGGTTTATATGAGGATAGTTCAATTCTTATTTTTAATTCTATTAATAACTTAGCAACAACTAAAACAGCTAATTATAAAATAGGAAAAGTAACAGATAATAACATTTTTAAAAATGTTAAAAATGGTAACTATTCAGGATTAGAGAGTTTATTAACTTATGCTAAAAATGATAATAATGCAGTTAAAACAGGTGCTGTTGAGTTAAAGTCTACTGCTCCATCATTATATGCTCAAAATGATTTACAAGATGGTTCATATTATTATGTTTACTTTGATTTAGATACAGAAAATGGAAAATATTATCCTGTAGAAGATGTTAATTTATATCAAGCTAAAACAACAAGTAATGGTAAAATATGGTTATATGATTATCTTTCAAGTGAGTTTGAATGGAATATTGATGAAGATTCAAGTTTAACTGAATGGGAAAAGTATGTTGAATTATTTAAAAATAATAAATATACAACAGAATATAAAAGTACTGTTGAAAGTGCTGGAGGTACTTTAACAATACAACATGATGAAAGTACTTTAAAACTAATTTTAAACGATTCTACAGGTACATTTACAACAGTATTTAATCATAATAATGGTATTGTTAGTTATGCTGCAAAAAACGGTATAGGTGCTAGTGAGTTAATGTTTGATAATATATGGATAAGTGTAGCAATTGATACCCTATGTAATAAATTTGGATATAATACTGAAGAAGTATTAACTTATTTGGAAAATTCAAATGGTTTAACTATTGGTAAAGATGGTATCGAATTTACTTTGATGGATGTGTCTTCAAGTGAATCGGGTTCTTATGGTGATGTGAGTATAAGTGGTTCGGGATTTGAAACGCTAAAGTTTGACATTATAAAAGGATTAAAAAATTATTCAAATAATAGTACCAACAATACAGTACCAGAAAATCCGAAAACAGGTATTAATATATGTTATACATTTCTTGGATTAGTTCTTGCAGGAGGAATTGTAATATATATTTATAGTAGAAAACATAATAAATTCCCACAAGTATAATTTATAAATTTTATATATAGGTTTTTAGTATATTAAAGAGTTTGTTAATTCATTTTATGAATTAATATACTCTTTTTTTCAATTTAGTGTTTCGTTTAGAAAAATTATTATATGAACGGTATTACATTTAAAAAACAACATGATGAATCGAAATATTTTTATTAAAACAACAAATTTGTAAATTAATTTGTTGTTTTAATAAAAATAAAATAATTATAGATAAAATATTAAAATACAGCAATTATATGATATAATTAAGCAAACTGATGGATTAATAATTAAAAATTAGGAGGTGTAATTATGGAATTATATAAAGGAAAATATTGGAATGTTATTTTTGGTGTATGGTGTCAAGATCACCCGGGATATTGTATCATTGGGAATGATAAAGAGTCATTAAGTGATTTAGAACCCGAAGCATGGAAAGAATTAGGAAAACTAGAAAACGAATTAGAGAGAGTGTGTAAAAAATTATTTGGAGCTACAATGTTTAATTTTTGTTGTTTAATGAATAACGCCTATAGAGATGACGAAAAACCTATGGTTCATTATCATTTTGTACCTAGATATAAAGAACCATTAATATTATTTAACAAAAAATATGTTGATAGACATTTTGGTTATAATTTTTGGAAATGGGATTTAAGTAGATTTAAGAGTCAAAAAGACCCATATACAGAAGATGAAAGAAAACAAATTTTTGAAATGATGAAACAAGAATTTAATAAAGAAAATAATTTATCAGTTTAAAATAATATTGAAAAAAGATATAGTGATATGGGAGTTTTTTTATGGATGGGTATAGTATTAAAGATATAATCATGTCTACTAGAAAAGAATATTTAATTATAGAAAAATATTTATTAGAGTTAAAAAAACTAACTTTACACGATAAAAATGTTAGAGATTTTTATTACGTATTAACAAAATTTAAATATGTTTTTGAAAAACCAGAAGTTCAGTGTAAAGTTTATCCTAATCCTCTAACATTAAAAGGATTAAAACATTATTTAAATCTTAAATTATTTTGTAATGTTCCTGAAATTGCTAGTTATATTAGTTGTTATAAAAATAATAATGATAACTATATTGTGAGAGATAATTATCACAATTTTATGATCAAAAAGCAAAAAGAGTTTAAAAGAATTGTTGAACTTATATTAAGTTCTCAATTTGCAAATAGTATTAAATATAATATAAATTATCAAAATGGAATTATAACATTTGATGTAACTCCAAGAAATATTGGAGGAATATTTAATATCAATGATAAAAATAAAATTTATTATAATTATTTATCAAAAAACGATTCATTAGAATTTAATTCTAATAACGCTCATATAACAGAACAAATTATTTGGCAGATATTAAACTATAAAATACCTGCAGAATTGTTATCATCTTATCACATTGAATTAATTGAAAATAGTGTTCCGGAATTAAAAAACGTTTCATTAAAGTTAGATAATGAAAAATCAAAAAAATTAAAGTTATTAATAAAAGAGAATAAAGGTAATATAATTTTAAAATAAACAATATATAAATATGATTATTATAATGAATAGGAGTGAAAGGGATGGTAACTACAATTTATTTGATCAGACATTCTGGACCATTTGTTAATATTAAAAATTATGAGGATTATGAAAATGTTAGTTGGGAAGAATATAATAAAAATATGATTTTATCAGTAGAAGGAGAAAAGAAAGCAGAAAAATTATGCGAAATAGAAGAATTGAAAAATATTGATGATATATATTCAAGTAATTCGTTTAGAGCCATTGCTACTGCAAAATATTTAGCAGAAAATAATAATACTAAAATAAAATTAGATGACAGAATTAATGAAAGAGAGTTTGGATGTAAATATTTGAATCAGTTACCACCTGATTTTACAAAAAAATCGTTCGATAATAAAAATTACAAATTTTTAGATGGTGAATCATTAAATGAAATGGATTCAAGACTTAATGATTTTATTAATGAGATATTGAATCACAAAAAAGAAAAAACAATAATTGTAATCCATGGAATTATGTTATTATCTTTCCTATCAAATGTTTGTGATTATAAATTTGATGGTGAAAAGACTTTTGCCAAATATAATAATAAATTAATTATTAATGTTAAACCCAAAAATCCAGGTGTATATAAAATAACATATAGTGAAAATAATGAAATTATTGATATTGATGTTATAAACTAAAATCAATAAAATAAAACTTTGAAAAAATGAAATAAAAATATTTATGGTAGGTGTAAAATAATGGAAAAAGAAGCAACTAAAATATTTGAAATTGTCTTAGATGATGTAACTAGCATATATAAAGACATTCAATTACAATTTTATCAAATTCTTGATTTAGATGGAAAAAAGCTATCAATTCATGAAAATGAAGATGTTAAAATTAAAGAGGAAATAAAAGCTAGTATTGAAAGATTTTCGTTTAACTTACAAGAATTTGATTTTTTAGCTCAAGTTAAAGAAATAATTGAAGATGAAATGAAAAAGATACAAACTACTAGAAATTATGAATTAATGCAAGGTAGTTTATTAGAAAGACTAAAGGGATTAAAAAATATAGATATATCTTTGGAAGACGATTTTAAAGAGTTATCTAGTAGAATTGCCAATCCTTTTGTTTCAAGAGATATGTTTTATAATCACTTTATTGCTAGAAAAGAAAAAATTACTGATATGATTAAATCATATAATCAAACTATTATAGATTCATTAATTACTTTAACACCACAATTAATTGAAGAATTAAAAAGTGAAAAGGTAAAGCAACCTGTAGCACAAGAAATAAAGCAAGATGAACCATCTGTTGTTTTAGGTAATCTTGTAGGTGATATTGATTCTAAACTAGATGATATGAATAAAACAGATGGACTAATAAATGCTTGCAAAAATAGATATAATGAATTACAAAGAAGATTTTCTTATTTAACTTCTGGTGCAACATCTAATGTTAATTCAAGTAAAATAATGTTAGAAAAAGAAGAAATAAGAAAAGCATTAAAACAATTAACCGAATTAATACAAAAACTATCTGCAAGTAAGTATGCAACTGATTTAATGAGTAAATATTCTGATATAAAAGATATGGACTTATTTTATGAAAAAGTAATTTCTGAAATAGCCCCTAGTTCTATTTCTGCTACTAATATGACAAATGTAGTTGATAATATGTATAGTAATCAATTTACAACAAGTTTTAATCAATTCTCAATGGCAGAAGTAAATGTTGATGAATTGCACCAAAGAATTATTAATGCAAATGATTTAACTGAATTATTAAACATTAAACAGCAAATAGAAAATGCAAAAGGTAACCAATATTATGATACGAATATTAGACTTGAGGTTGAACTATCAATGTTAATTGATAAAATTGTTTCACTAACAATGAGAAACTCAAAATCTCAAGACCCTAATAGTCCAACACTAAATGCACAAGTTGGAAAGTCTAGAGATGATATAGTAGCATTGATTAACTCAAATAATTTTTATGGAATATTGCAAGGTATTCAAAGTCATAATGTAGAAAAATATAGAGACTTTATTATGTTAGGATTTAATACAATTATGAGTAAATGGCAACAACAAGCTGCTTTATGTAATACCTTTGTAGAAAGAGAAAAATCTTATCATGACTTTGTTGAGTTATATGAAAACTTTAAGGACTATCTACCAATCGATGTTGGTAGTATGCTAAAAACAAATCTAGAAGAAATGAAAAAGTTTATAGAACAGTCAAGAGCAAAAAACGATGAAATGAACGGGGTTCAATATAATACTTCTGATGAAATTTCAAACACTCAAACTGTTTCAACTAGAAAAATCTAGTAGTTAAAAATAACCTAATGGTTATTTTTTTTGTATTTTATAAATATTAAATAGTATAATATGACAGTATAAATGATTATTTGCAAAAAAAATGGAATTATGCTATTATAATAACTCAATTAAGGGGGATTTATCATGTTTGAAAAAATAAGAATACTTGAGACTATAAGAAAAAACGGCGTTAATAAAAATTTAAGTATTAATGAAATAGAAAAAAATATGCTTACTTATATTAACTCACTAGATATTGAACCGGATGAAGGAGAATATGAAATATTACACACAATAGTTTTAGAACAAAAAAATTATCCGTTAATTTGTCCTTGTGGCTCATCACGTTTTTCAAATTCTATTTATAGATTTGTTTTAATTGAACTATTAAAACTTCCATATTTTAAAAAATATGATATAAATATGTTTGATACACTTAAAGAAGAACTATTTAGATATAAAGAAAATAATTTAACATTAGAAGAAACATTAAAGTTTTTATATAGTAGGGATATTAATAAGCATTACCAGTATTTTACTTTTTCGCCAAGTTTTTTTGAGTTGACAAAAAAACTATTGAAAGTTTTTAATCAAGAAAATTTATATGATGATTCTGTAATATATGGATTCGGATTATTTGAACTATTGAATGAAATTCAATCCCAAAAAGAAAAAGAATTTTATTCATACGAAGAATTACAAAAAAAAGGTTGTGTAATACCATTTTATAAAATGATGTATAAAAACGCTGATGAAAAAGACAAAGTAATTTATTATATAAAAAATAATCCAAAAGCATTAGAGTTTTTTAATACAGTTAGTAAATTGGAAATGACTGATGAAGTTTGGGATAGCTTACTACACCAAATAAAACAAAACTCTGGTGATAAGCCAAAAATTAGAACAAAATTGAAATAACCTGATTGTGATATGAACCTCGTTTTTAACATAAGAAACAGGGTTCATATCATATTATTTCTTTTTATTGTAAATGGTCAAATAAAATGTCGGTTTTCCTACATCTTATTTTACCATTTACACTTAATATTATACTTAATAATAAAAAATGATGTTTTTGTTATGAATAATATAATTAATTACAAAAATATATAGATTTAGTAAAAAAAGGTAAAAATCTGGTTTAATATATTGAAAAGTATTGACAAAAAACAATAAAAATAGTATCTTAACGTTAAATTAATTTTAAAGGGGAGAAATAGGAATGTTATATAGAATACAATCCTTACATAAAAATAATATATTTTTTTTAAACTTTCGTGTAATAAAGAAAGAATTTTTTAGTGACTTTTATTAATTAACTTTAAAATTCTTTCTTTTATTTTTTTAGGAGTGATTATTATGTACAGTTTAAAAGATTTTCCATCAATCATAGAAATTCAATTTCATAATGTTTGTAATTCTAATTGTTTAATTTGTCCTTATAAAAAGATGAATTATATAAAAGAGTACATGGACGATAAATTATTTGAAAAGTTCTTATCTGAGATTGACAATTCTAATTTAAAAAGAATAATTCCATATCTTAATAATGAACCTTTTCTTGAAAAAACTTATGTTGAAAAATTAAAAAAAATTAGACATAAATTACCAAAAGTTGAAATTGAAATTTCAACAAATGTATCGTGTTTAAGTGAACAAAATATAAAAGAATTATTAAATATTAACTTAACAGAATTAAGATTAAGTGTTTTTGGATACTATGATAATACATACAAAAAAATGATGCCTTGCTTAAATAAAGAAATAGTATTTAAAAAATTAAATATAATTAGTAAGTATTTTAAAAATACAAAAACTATTGTGTCAATTGTAATGATAGATACTGGAGATATCAATGAAGAAGAATTTAAGAAAATGGAATTGTTTGCAAAATCATTAGGTTTTCAATTTGAAAGATGGGGATTTTTAGATAGAAGTAAAAATGTTGAATATAAAAGTAATAATTTTTATTGTAATAATGTTTGCGGTTGTGAACAAAAAAGACCATTGGAAAGAATGCATATTTTATCGAATGGTAATGTTATATTATGTTGTCAAGATTGGAGTCATCAAACTATAATTGGTAATATAAGAAATAATACGATAAGTGAAATATGGAATTCTACGAAGTATAATACTTTTAGAAAAATGGTATATAGTAAAAACGTTGAAGCACCTGAAATATGTAAAAACTGTAAGTTAGCACTCACATATATAGATAGGAAGTAAAAGTTATGAATGTAGGAATATATTATTTTAGAAGTTTGTTTTCACAATCAGCATGTTCTTTAAGCTCAGGAAAATTGTCAGATTATTTAACAAATAAAGGATATATTACAAATATTGGATTATTAAAAATAGATGACTTTTCATGGAATGCTAAATATTTAAATCAGATAAAAAAGAATAACATTATTATTTATAAAACAAATTACAAAGATTTTGAATATGGGGTAAGATTTTTCGAAAATATAAAAAATTTATATCCAAATAAAAAAATATTTTTGACAGGACCTTTTTCAAACTTAAATGAAAAAGAAATTAAAAGAAAATATAAATATATCGATGGTATCTTTGATATACAAAATAAAAATGATATTGATATGTATTTAAATGAAGAACAAAAACTAAATAATAAACCAACAATTATTTACGGAATTGACAGAGAATTGGAATTTATGGAAAAAGGTTCATATATAAATTTAGAAGCAAGCGTTGGTTGTATATATAATTGTGCTTTTTGTCATATTAATATTTTAAAATATCCAAAAGAAGAAATAGAAGTAGAAAAATTAGTGGATGAAATAGATTTCTTAGTTAATAAAATGAATAAAAAATATTTAATTTTTAATGATAGTGTTTTTTGGAAAGGTACAATTGATAATGATAGAATATATAAAATTATTAAATTGATAAAAAGAAAACAAATAAAATTTTACTTTATGATATATTTATCTCTATCAGTTAAAATTCCAAACGAATTATTAGATGAATTAATATCGATTGGTTTAGTTAGAGTTTTTTTTGGTGTAGAAAATATTTCTGAAGATTTCCAAAAAAATAATAACAAATATATATCTTCTGAAAAGTCTTTAAAATTTATGGAATTGTTAAAAAACAAAAATGTAACTTATCATATCGGATTTATACTATTTTCTCCAGAAACAATATACAATGATTTGTTGTTAAATATAAAATTTATATATAATATAAAAAAATTAATACGTCCTGGAATGTTAGTAGAAAAAATGAGAATATTACCAAATTCTAAAAAAGCAAATATGTTAAAGTATTCAAAATTAAAAATAGACCAAGCATATAATTATTCTTTTATGGATAATAAAGTTGAAAAATGCTATAATTTGTTGTTTGAGTTTTATAATAAAATTAATATAAGATATTTTGAACATTTTTTTACAAGCATTGATTTAGCAATAGGTATATTAAAAAGAGAAAAAAAAGACAAGTATTATGAAAATGAAATTAAAAACTATTATAAAGTATTGAACAATGTAAATGAAGTTCTTTATAAAATTATAGATAAAATGTTTAAAACGTTTAAGTACAATGAAGAAGATGTTGTCTCGTTATTTGATTTATATTCTTTAGCTGAAGTTAATTACATTAACTTTGTTAATAAGTTAAAAGAAAATGATAATTATATATATTTAATGTTACCTCATGGAAAAGAAGATTTAAACGTATGATTAAATGTGTAGAAGGTAATATAAATGTTGGAAAAACAACATTTATAAAAGAATTTATAAAGGAAAATAACGAGTATATTGATATTAATGAAACTAAATTTGATGAGAATTTATCTCCGTATGATAGACAATTATATTATATAAACGAAGAAGTCAAAAAAAAAGAAAATAATAAATTTGAAAATAATATCATTTTAGATCGTTCAATATTGTCAGTTTACTTATATACGCTATTATCAAAAGAATTAAAAGAAAAAGAAAAAAACAGTATCATAATGAAAATAAAAGATGTAATTTTAAATCAGGAAATACTTATACCAGATGAAATTATATTTATAATGTATCCTTTTTATTCAATTAATGAAAAACATAATTTGCTGAAAAAAGCTAAAAAAACACAAGAAGAGTTAGTCAAATATTCTTATTATTTAAACTATAATTTATTTTTTATACAGTATTTAAAAAATAGTAATATCGAATATAAAAATAATAGAGTTATTATCAGAATTCCACAAAATATTGTAAAAGAGATTTATAATAATATACAAATGTTCCCACCTGTTTATAATAGAATTTTATTACTAGATGGTGCTCCTGCCACAGGAAAAAGTACAATTGGTTTAATTCAAAAAGATTATACATATTTAGAAGAACAAAAATACAAAAAATATACAATAGATAATTACTCAAATCAAATTAAAAGTATTATTGATAGAATAAATTTTTTGAAGTCAAATAACGATTTGTTAATAGACACAAGTTTTTTAATGGGAATTACTCATTTATTTTATGCACATAAAAATAAGTTAAATAAAGAAAAAAAACTAGAGATTATAAATGAAATAGTCTCAAATATACCATTGCACTTATATTTGTCAAACATTATATACTTAGTTGCGGATATCAAAACATTAGAAATTCGTAGAAACAATGATAAATTAAAACCAAGAAATCATTTTTACGAAAACATGATATATCTAAATGAAGAAATAAATTTTTATGAGCAATTAAATATAGAATTAGGTGAGATTTCAAACATAACATTTATAGATGTAAATAACAGAACAAGCGATGAAGTGATTAATGTTATTAAAAACCTTTCAAGCAAACAACTAATATTAAATGATTTATTTAACGCAATTATAAATTGTATTGAAAAAGAGGTGATTTGATAATGTTTTATTTAATTTTAATATTTATAATATTTTATATTTTTACAATTATTAAATCTTTTTTAAGATTTTTAAATTCACGAAACTTTATATTAAATAAAAACAAAACAAATAAAACATATAATAAAAAAATAGATATTATAATACCTGTTTATAATGAAGTTAAAAACATAAAATCTTCTGTTTCATATTTTAAAAAATTTTACAACTGTTGTAATGTTTATTATGTTACAACATCAAAAGAAAAAAGCAGTGCTACATATAATAAATTAATTGAAGAAATTAAAAGGCAAAAAACAAAAAATATATATGTGGATAATTGTCCCAATATTATAGGAACAATGGCCAATCAATTAAATTATATGGCAAAAAAATTGGAAGAGGAAAGTATTATTGCAATATACAATGTTGATTCAAGACCTACTATTGATACATTTAAATATGTAATTGATAATATTAATGACAGAGAAGTATATCAACAGGTTAGTTATTTTGATGATAAAAATAGTGGAATAATAAATAGCTGTCAAATGTGGCAAAACAGATGGTCTATAATTTATGAAATGGGTAAATATATTAGTAACATTAATTATCAATTCAAATATACTATTGGACATGGATTGTTTATTAAAAAATGTATTTTAGATAAATATGGATATTGGAGTGAACAAGATATTAATGAAGACAATGAATTGGGATATAGATTATTAATAAATGGTATTAAAATAAAAGGAATTCCCTTTTTAGAAAAAGCAGATTTTGCAAATAATATAAAAATTTATATAAAGCAACAATCTACTTGGGTTAATGGTCCTTTATACGCATTTAAATATTTTAAAAATAATGAAAAAAACTTTAAAAATCTTGTTTTATCAGTATTAAATTTTAAGGCATTTATAAGTTGGTGGTTATTCCCGATTATTATATTGTTATTTATATTTTTATCATTGTTTTATCAGTACTACACATTAGCGCTTATTATATTTTTATTAACTATCATTTATGTCAGTGGATTAAATGGAATAGTTAATAAATTATTAATAAAAACTGGCCATATTAAAAATTGCAAATCAAATAACATTTTTAATGACTTAATCTTTTTTGTGATCCATTGTTTTGGTCCATTTATTACTATAAATAAAATAATTCACGGAAAAAATAATATCCAGAATAAATATAATACAGAAAAATAGCAATTAATTAAATTTTATGGTAAAATATTACTTATCAAGGAAAGGAGACCATTTATGGAAGGGAAAAATAAATTGATTGTACATGGATTAATGAAAGTTAATGATAAGTTTTTATTAATTAAAAGAACTGAAATTAAAAGAGGAAAACCAAATTCATACCCATTGTACTGGGATATTCCTGGTGGGATGGTAGAAGATAACGAGTTGCCAAGTGAGGCTTTAGTAAGAGAGGCAAAGGAAGAAGTTAATCTTGATGTATCAGTAAGTAATATAATTCATGAAGATAGTAATTTAGATATAAATAAAGGAATCGTATTTACAAGACTTGTTTACTTATGTAATGTTCTAAACAATGATATATCTCAAATTAAATTACAATTGGATGAACATAATGAATATAGATTGATATCTGAATTAAGTGAAATGGGTTCTGAAAAAATAGTTCCATATTTAGAAGAAATCTTTGAAGAAGAAAAACATTTAGTAAAACAAAAAACAAGATAAATTATCTTGTTTTTTTATGTACTTTTAAATCTTTTTTAATTTCTTTTAGTTTAAATAAGGCTTCTTTCAAAATATCGTCTGGTGTTTTATTATCTGTATTTATAATAATAACCGGTAGTTCAGGATGTAATTTAAGGAATTCCTGTACAGACTTATAATTTAGATTTATAATTTTGTCATTATGCACATCATCGTCAGAATCTTTTCTTTTTGACATTCTACTTATTCTTTCGTTTTGAGATACTGTTAAAAAGATACCAACATCAAACCAAATGCCTAATTCTAATAGAAAATCAAATACTGGTAATGATTTGTTATTGCCGTTAAAAACATAAGCTGAAAGTAATCCTCTATCAATGATTAAGTTTTCATTTCCCATTTCTTCTTTTAAATATAAGAGACTCATACCTGTAAACCAAGATTTTAATAAATCAGAATTAGTTTTGTTATATATTATATCTTGTAATTTAACTATATCATCATATAGTTTTCCTGTTGGATTTTCAACACCTAATAATTTATATAATGGTTTCTCAATATATTTAAAATCAAGTGATTTTGCAAGATTTTTTGCCAATGTTGATTTACCTGCACCATCCAATCCGTCAACTGTTATAATCATAAAATCCCCCCCTAATAGATATATATTGTATCATTTCTCTTAAAAAAGTCAAATATTAATATGTTTAAATATAAAAAGTGATATAATATATTTGTAGTAAAGGAGAGATAATAATTATGGAATATTTTGATTTATATGATATTGATAGAAAAAAACTTGATAGAACTATTGAAAGAAGTGAGCAAGTTCCAAAAGATACATATAGAATGGTAATACACGTATGTATATTTAATTCAAAAGGTGAAATGTTAATTCAACAAAGACAATCGTTTAAAAAGAACAATCCTAATAAATGGGATGTTTCTGTTGCAGGATGTTCGCAACTTGGTGAAAATTCAAGACAAAGTGCTGAAAGAGAAGTTTTTGAAGAAATTGGATATAAAATTGACTTAACAAATACAAGACCATATTTTACATTTAATTTTGAAACAGGATATGATGATGTATATATAATTGAAGCTGATTTGAACTTGAATGAACTTAAATTACAATACGAAGAAGTTCAGGCGGCAAAATGGGCAACCAAAGATGAAATACTAAAACTTATGGATGAGGATAAATTTATTAATTATTATAAAAGTTTTATAGAATGTCTCTTTGAAATGAAAAATTATAGAGGAGTTTTAAAAAAATAGATTAAATGAAAAAAATTGCTGTTGATTTAGATGGAGTTATATTTGATTCTGAAACTTTATATAGAGTTTATTCTGAAATGTTTGATGTAGAACAGTTTGGTAAAGATAATTTAGTTAATAATTCAAAAAGAAAATTTCAGGATAGATATAATTGGTCACAAGAGGAATCCATAAATTTTTATAAAAAATATTCTAAAAAAATTTTAAAAAATGCTAAATTAATGGAAGGTGTACGTATTGTTTTACCTAAATTAATGAAATATTTTCAAATAGTATATATAACATCTCGCACAAAAGAGGAAGTAGGATATATAAAAAAACAGTATAAGTTTTTAAAATTAAATGAAATCAAAATCTTTGAAAATGAAAATAATAAAATAGATAGATATATAAAAGAAAAGGTTGATTATGTAATCGATGATGATGAAGAAATATGTAAGTTATCAGCACGAAATAATATACAAACTTTTTACTTTAAAAACAATGCTGCTAATGTTATTCATAACCAATATATTGTAAATATTAATAATTGGGGAGAATTATATAAATATTTATATATAAATGATATTAAAAAATAAGTTGTTTTAATATAACACCTCCAAAGTTCACACTAAATAGAAAGAACATAGAAATATGTTAAAATGCATTTAGAAAGAACTTTGGAGTTTTTCATTCTTTTTTATAAAAAAAGCAACCCAATCACTTATAAGGTTGCTTTGCGTGTTAACCGTTAAATAATACAAACTAATTAACAATTTAATAATAACATTATAATATATAGTAGTCAACAATATTAAATATTTTTAATTCATATATACTTGTATTTTACATTTTTATATATTTTTTTCAGCTGGTTTACTTAACCTTTTGTTTTATGTTATAATTTGTATGATAGAAAGTAGTGAAGTTTATGGAAATATTATATTCTGTTATTTTTCTAATATATTCACTTATTCTCCTTATAACATATTTTAGTAAATCGTATAATAAAAAAATGGAGAATAAGACCTATTCCATTTTGTTGATAATTAATGTAATTGGACTTATTTTAGAAGTTTTAAAATTTGTTGTAATGAAATATAATTTAACAATATTATTCAACATTATTTCTAAAATATATCAAATGTACTTATTATCATGGATGGGAACATTTTCCCTATATGCAGTTGTTATATTGAATAATTATAATAATGATGATAAAAAAATGTTTGGACTTCCATTTATGATGTTATTTTACTTTTTAAGTATAATAGCAGTAATTATATTACCATCAAAGGTTATTTTTGAAAATAACTTGTTTTATTCAAATGGTGCAAGTACCAATTATTTATATTTTTGTTGTTTAATATATACTATTATTATTGCATTTAATTTATTTAAAAACATTTATAAAATGCATAACAAAAAATATTATCCAATATATTTGTTTTTTATATTAGGCGTTTTATTGTTTATAGTAAAATCTCATAATCCAGAATTTGTACAAATTTCATATATTCTTTCACTTATTACTATGTTAATATATTTTACAATGGAAAACCCAGATTTAAAATTAATAAAAGAATTAAATTATTCTAGATTATTATCAAGCAAATCACGAAATAATACTATAGACATTTTAAATAATATGAAATATGAGTTGAAAGACTCATTAACTAATTTAGTTGACTTTGGATATATTGATATTAACAATATGAGCAATGAACAGATGAATCACAAAATTAATGATATGAGAAAAATGACTTTAGCTTTAAATGATAAAATAGCAAATTTAATTGAAATAGGAAAAATTGAAAGTGATAATTACTCATTAAATAAAGAGGAATATAATCCGAATGAATTACTATTAGAAATAAATGATTTTTTTGATAACAAAAAAGATATTAATAATGTAAATATAAAAGAACATATATTCCCGCCAATTGATAATATATTATATGGTGATTCTTTAAAAATAAAACAAATAATATTACATGCATATAACTATATAATAGATAAAAATAAAAAAGGAAGTTTACAATTAAAAATTGAACATAAAATAGTTGGTAATCTATGTAGATTAAAATTTTATTTTATTTGTAAAAATAAAAAACATATTGAATATAATGAAGATAGTCTTGATTATCAAATAATTATTAAATTATTAGATTTAATGAATGGAGATATTAATATAAAATATATTGATAATGAAGCAACAGAATTACAAATCATTATAGATCAAAAAATTATAAGTAAATATAATTTATTAGATGAAAACACAAAACGCATTTCTAAAAAACTTAAAAATTATTATGATGCAAGTAATAAAAGAATTATCATATTTGATGATAATAGAAAAGAAACAAATAAATTATATCAAATGTTAAAACCAACTAATTCAGAAATATATGTTGTTAATACAATTGATGAATTGTTTTGTTTGTTACAAGGTGAAAAGACCTATGATTTAATATTCATTGATGATATTATAAACAATATTGATAATAATAATTTAAAATGTGATGATATTTTAAAAACCTGTAGTCCACATAATATAAAAAAATTATTAAATTATTATATTCCAGTTATAATTTTAGTTACCAAAAACAACAAGAAACTAGAAGAAAAATATTTAAAAAAGGGATTTAGTGAGTTTATTATTAAACCTGTTACATATAGAAAAGTTATCAAAAGTATCCAAAAAGTATTAAAATAAATATTAATATGGTTACGAGTTGATTTTTATGGTAATAGATGTAAAAGAATTACAACATAATAATTTTGGAAAAAATTATGAAAATGGATATAGAATAGTTTATTTTTATAATGACAAATATTCTATTGGAGAATATTGCAAAACAATTGAAGGTTTTATGATTGGTTTTGCAGAATGTAGTCCAATTATTGATGTTGACGATATTCCAGAGTTTATTTCAATAGACGATATGCTAGGGAGATGTTTGAATGATGTGGAAAGTGCAATTGCCGTAGCTATTTATAAAACCGATGGAACATGTATTGAAAAAAAACAAAACTATAGAGAAAGATAATAAAAAAATTGAATAAAAAATAGTAATTTTTAAATTTACTATTTTTTATTATTCTAATTATTTTTCCCCATTAAATAATCTATTGAAATTTTATATAACTTTGACAATTCAATTAACCTAGTTATTGGAATAACATTACGTCCATTTTCGAATGAAGCATAATGCGACTGTGTTATATTTAAAATTTTTGAGATTTGATTTTGTGTTAAATTATGTTTAATTCTTTCCTCTTTTAATCTTTTTTTCAATAATTCAAAATTCATAGGTTTAATATTTTTAACATTTCCTTTTTTAGATGTATTACTAATTAAATATTCAATACTCACCTGATATTTAATAGATAACTTATCAAGTAAATGAAGTGGAATAATATTTGAACCGCATTCATACATAGAGTATGTTCCTCTGCTAACACCTAAATAATTAGCAATATCTTTTTGAAGAAAATCACTATCTTCTCTACAATCTTTTATTCTTTTATAATAGTTCATCGTGAATCACCCAAGATGATTTTCTCATTAAATGAATATTTTTCCACAATATGCAATTTTAATCACTATCATTTAAAAGATGTGATATAATAAAAATCGATAGATAGATAAAAAAAGTAACTAACTATAGTTACTTTAATATCATCTATTAAACCAATTAATTTATTTGTGATAATAATTGGAAAGGAGTGGATATCCATAAAAAGAATAAATGTTATCTCATTAATATTTTCGTTATTAACATTTATACTATTAATTAGGGAATGTTACTGTAAAACGAAAATAGGGTATAGCAATGATATTGTTTTTGAAAATATGTTTTGTTTTCCAACATATATTAATGTTATCTTAGGAATAATTTTTATTCCACTATTAATATATTTTATAATTGACGACTTATTTATTTGTATAAAAAAATGTGAAAAAATTAAATTATTTTTCAAAAAACTTATCCATTGTAATTTCTAGTACAACAGATATTTTGTATAGACTCATTAAAGAAATTCCTTCTTTACCATTTTGGGATTCGAATCTTCTTAAATAGTCATAACTCATATCGATATCAACTGCTAGTTGTTCTTGTGTTATATTTTTAGCTTTACGATATTTTCTGACATTAGAAGATATTACTTCTAATATATTCTCATCAAAATTAAAATCTCTTTTATATGTTGCCATTGAAATCACCAAAAACATTATATTCTACAACAAAAGAAAAATCTGTTAAGTACAACTTAACAACAAATATCAATTATGTTATAATAAAAAAGAAAATATGAATACTACCAATATTCTTATTTTCTATCAACACGACTACTTTTTACATTTGGTCTGTCTATTAAAAGTTCGTGTGGCTCTATTTTGAAAACTTTAGATAATCTATCAATAGTATCACTTGTTATATTTCTTTTGCAGTTTTCCATTTGAGAAATATATTGAGTGCTTGAAGTTAGTTTATAAGCAAATTCTTCTTGAGACCAATTATTATATGTTCGCCAATATATAATATTTTTTGCCAATAATTTTCTAGTTTTATTAATATAAGCCACCCCACTTTCATAAGTACATTTTATAGTTTTTTCATAAAAAACTCCATCATACTAGAGTATGATGTAAAAAGAGTCAACTTATATTTTAGGAGGGAGAAATCTAAATTTTATTTTAGATGAAAGGTTATGGGAAATTATTTAAATATTATCTTAATAATTGTAAATTTAGTAATTATATTATCTGTATTAATTTTAATTCTTATATTGTTTAAAAACTTTAAATTGTTAAAAAATATGATTAATGACAATAATAAATTTAATAAAAATATATATTGTGATTTATTAGAAGAACTTTACAAAGTAAATGAAACATATAAATATATTAATAATTATGAAATCATTGGGGAAATATTAGAAAAAAACAAAAAAGATAAAGTAAAAGATTCAAAAAATAAAAAAGACAAATTAAATTCTTTGTATGCAAAACAATTAGAAACAATCATAATAAATAAAAGAGCTTTAATTATGGATAGAACTAGTATGGCATTTTTTACTCGTGAAACATTACAAGATGTTGGGATTGAATCAGATATTGTAAGTTCAAAAAATCAATTAATTGGAAATTTTTATTCATCACAAAATAAATATGATTTTGTATTATCCGGAAGTATTTTAGATGATACTACTGATATTACTGATGTTATTGAAACTATCAAAAATAGTACAGATGAAAATATACCTATTTATTTATTAACAACTGATTCTAGTTTTGAAGATGGATATGAAAATATTGGATTTGATGGATATTTAGAAAAACCATTAAATATTGTGAAATTAATAGAATTATTAAAAAATGATAAAATGTAAATATTCTTTATTTACATTTTTTATGTACATAATGTTGCATTTTTATATTATTTAATTATAATATTAATTGAAAAAACGATTACTTGATAAAAGCAGTATTTCAACATGACAATTGTATTTCAAAAATAGAAAGAGGAAAGATGATGAAAACACAAACAAAGAGATTAATTTCATCATTGTTGATTGCTGCAAATTTAACATTACCTGCAAACATAACCTTAGCAAAAGAAGAATCTAAACATAATACTGAAATTGTAGTAAAATTTAACAATGAACAAATTGAGTTTGACCAACAACCAATAATAGTAGATGGAAGAACAAAAGTACCTTTTAGAACAATATTTGAAACAATGGGAACAGTTGTTTATTATAGGAATAGTGATAGTAGTATTTTAGGTATTACACGTGATGGGGATATAATAAAACATACTGTTGGAACAAATAAGGCAACAATAAATGGTGTAGAAAAAACATACGATAGCGTATCCCAAATTGTAAATGATAGAACATTAATTCCTGTAAGAATGGTGGCAGATTTATTACAAGCAGAAGTAGAATGGATAGAAAAAACAAAAACAGTTGAAATAGAAAAAGATATTATAACTAATGAATATCATAACAAAGTAAGAAATATTTTAGAATGTACTTTGGATAGTAACTTTAATCCAGAGGACTTTAAAAGATATTTAGATTATCAAGCTGAACATCCAGAAATAAATACAAAACAAGTTATATTGGATGTTAATATGGATTTAGATAGAGAAATGGTAGAAGTTGATACTATTAAAAATATTGATGGAACACATTTTGAGGCAAAAGAAGAAGATATTTCAATAATAAATAATCCACATAATCCATTGGTATTAGTTAATAGATATAACAAATTACCAGACGATTATAAACCACAAAATACAATGGAAGTTGATTTGGAACACAGAACAGGAATGTATGCAGAAATAAGTTCTATCATCTATAATGATTATTTAGAATTATATAATGCTGGATTAAAAGATGGTTTTGATTTTAAAATAATTCAAGGAATAGTAGAAACAAGTCCAGACTCTGCATATTTTTATACACCAAATGCATTTTATTTAAGACAAGAAAGTTATGCATTTAATTTATATCCACTACATAGATTTTGTGAATTAGAAACAGGACTTGCAATAAATGTTGTGGCAGCAAGCAGTAGTTATACATATTTTCTAAAATATGCACATGAAAATAATATATTACCGGTTAATGGTAGTGGACAACAAATGACACAATTCCAATTTGATATAATGTTTTGGGGTACTGATTTAGATCCAAATTATCCTGCAAATTATAGACCACAAATAGATGAAGAAAATAGAAAATATAAATGGTTAGAGGATAATAGTTATAAATATGGTTTTGTTGTAAGATATCCAAAAGGAAAAGAACATATAACAAAATATTATTATATGCCTTGGCATATAAGATATGTTGGAAAAGAAGTTGCTAAAGTTATGTATGATGAAAATCTATGTTTAGAAGAATATTATGCAAAATATATTAATCCATCTGGTTATGTAACTGATTTAAAATCCACAAAAGAAAAGGTTTTAAAACTATACTAAAAGCTAGATATAACAAAATTTATGTTATATCTAGTTTTTTTGTTTTGTATTGTCAAAATATGGAAATTAAATCATTGATTAAATAAAATGTTTATGTTATCCTAGTATTATAAGAATAATATGATGATGGAGTGGGTTGTAATGAATAGATTATTAAAATATATTTTACTATCTATTATAGTTTTAATACCATACAAAGTTAATGCAACTTGCAGTAACAATTTTAAACAACAAATTTATAGTAGTACAAATAATATTTCTATAAATTATAATTTAATAGATGAGGAAAAACTGTCTGATAATGATAAATTATTAAATAATAGATTTAAAGTAACAATATCTGGTTTAACAGAAGATATTATTATTGAAGATGATTCACTTCATGAACAATATTCAATTAAAAAAGATGAAAGTAATCCAATACCTGAGGGTGCATCATTAAAGTTTTATTATTTCTATAATGGTGAACAATGTGAACCATATTTAATAAAAACTAAAGTTATTAATATTCCATATTATAATGAATTTTGGAATGATGAAATATGTGAGAATTTAACTGATTTTAAATATTGTAAAAAGACTACAAGTATTAAAGTGGATTATGACTTTCTAAAAAAAGAAGTTGATAAATATAAAAAGAAAATAGAAAATAATAATGGTATAGAAATAATTGATTCAGAAAACAATATTTTTAATTATAAATTATTATTTATAATAGTACCTATTCTTATAGTAGTAATTACAGGTATAGTAGTTTTGATTATAAAAAAGAAAAAAAGAGGTAAAGTATTATGATAAAGAAGTTGTTATACTCGATTATATTTATACTTGTAATATTTTTATCAGTAGATAAAGTATATGCATATACATACGATACTAATATTAGTGGACTTAATCCATATTATGATATTACTTCTTTATCTATTAGTAATAATAAACTTACAATAAAAGGATGGGCATACGTAGATGAAAAAGATAATGGAAAGTTTAATAATAATAGCATAGAATTTAGTCCACAATATACCGTGTTTATTAAAGATAACAATGACAATACAATTACAAGTGGAAGTTATTATAAAAATGATAACTCAATACCAACTAATCCTTTTTCATTAACTTGTATATTATTTACAGATAATGATGGGACAGGTGGTTCTGCAAATAGTGGACAAGATTGTATGAATTATAATACAAGTAAAAATTATAATGCAAGAAATACAATGATTGAGAAAAATGTAAATCAAACTCCATATAAAAATAGATATTATGATGGAATAGATTTTAAAATTACAATGGATATTTCAAGCTTACAACATAGTACAGAATATCATTTAGAATTACAAATGAAATTAGGAGATTATTATAGTAATTCTGTTCCACTATTGATATATCAAGATAGAATTCATAACAATAGTGAGGCAACTAAAATTGAGACTAAAAATGTAACAGATTGGATAAAAATAACATCAAATTTAGCATTAATGCAAAATGGTAATATAAAATATAATAATTCAGCATCAATTCAATCATATTGTCATTTTGTTCATAATGGTAACTACCAATATAGTAGAATTAAAGAAGAGTTGGAAATTAGTACAAATGATGTAAAATATTATTATTATGAATTGATGATGAGTAAAGGAGCATATCATGGTGATTGTTCAACAATAACAAATTCTTTACTATACAAAACAAGTCCAAGTGATTATAAAGTATATGCTCATGCTGGATGGTTGCAACCAACAGGTAATACAGGATTAATAATTGAAAAAAGAAATCCATGTATTGAGGGTACTGAAACAGAAACAGCAGTTGAATATGCTATAAATAACCCGGGTGTATGTTGTTATAAGATACCAGAAACTTGTTGTGGTAATAAGGTATATATTGAGGAATTATATAATTTAAATCCTAACCATTTCTTATTCTCATCAAATTATTGTTGTAATACTGATGGGATATATCAAATAAATAGTTATGACTTATATAAGGGTAAAAACTTTTATTCATTTTATCATTATTTCAATAATGAATTAGAATCATATAAAATGCCATATTGGCAATCTATTGATAATACAAAATTTTATTCTCATAATTATATTAGTAATATATGTGATAAATCAGAATGGGCAGGTAAAATTTGTCCAAGTGGTACAACAAAAGATGAAGATTCAACAATTTTATCAATGCAATATGTAAATCATAATTCAACTAGTAGAACAATAAAACATGATGTATATATGTATCTAGAAAATGATAAAGTTACAAAAGATGAAATAGGTATTAATTATTTTATTGATGCAGATTTTGAAGATTATTTAAGAGAAAATAAATCAAGTGAATTTAAAAATATTAATTATAAGGATTATGCTTTAAATAATAAACATTTTAAGATCACTATTAATAGTGTTAGCAAAGTTAATAATACAAAAGCAAATGGAAAGTATAAATATAAAATAAGTTTTAGTATAGATATCACATCACTAAGTGAAAGTAAATATTCAGCAAAAGGTTATTATTTTCTACCTGTTAAGTTATGGTATTGTGAAAAAGAAATAGAAGAAGAAACACCACCAAGTTGTAGTGATAATACATATTTTAATGAACACAAATATGAATGTTGTTTAGAAAATCCATCTAAAGAGGGTTGTGCTTGTGAAACAACAAGTGATGAAGTATGTTATACATATCTTGAAACTTCAGATTGTAATAAAGAAAGTAATGCAACTTATAACTATGGTACTAAAACTAATACTCTAACAAATGGAACAGAAACTATTACAGAGGAAATTAAATTTAATAATTATCCAACATTAACAAAAATGAAAAATAAGACATTAAAAGCAGGAACAGGATTTGAATATGATATAGATGTTACACATGATATAACAATGGAAAGACATTATAGTAGTGCATATAGTGGAAGCACAACAATTTATTGTTATTATAGCGGATGTTCTTCAGCAAAAAAACAATCAGTAGATAACTTTTATAGTGGTGTTGATAGAGTATTAACTACTGATATTTCAGAGATTCAAAATCTACAATATAATTTTGATGGTATAAGTTCTGAGGAAATATATGATATTTCAATGACCAATGGTGGTAATAGAACAAATTTAAAAAACGACTCTATAAGATTTTGTGAGAGTGTATATAATTCATATACTGATAGTTGGGATACTACTTGTTCTAGTTATTATTCATATCCATCTAAAGTTTTATATAGATATAACTACAAACTAAATCTAAAAGAAAAATACATCTTAAAATTACATAATGCAACTGAGGAATCTCAAAATATACTTAATAGAAAACCATCTAATGAAGAATTAAAAAATTATCTTGAGGGTGGTAAAAAATTTTATACATCTCTTAGGTCATCAAAAGGAATTTATGGGATAAACATATCTCTAGTAAATACAAATAATAAAGGATTAACAGGATTATTAAACGAAACTGAAAAATTCACTTGTCAATATGAAATTGTTAGTGGAATTAAAAATACTAAAACAACAGATTCAGATTTCTATTTTAGACAAATATCTTTAACTACTCCTTTTCCAAATAACAGAATAATAGGTAGCAATTGGAACAAATATTGTAGTGATGGTGAAAACTGTACATATATAACTTATAATGAAGATAATACACAAAAGGGTAGTAATGTGTATAGCAATGAACCATTATATGAAATAACTTTAACTCCAAGTATTATTAAGCAAGTTAAAGATTATAGTAAAGATATGGATAATGATTATAGTTGGAAAAATATGACTACTTATGCTAATAACGATTACGCTTTAACAAGTAATTTCTTTAATACAACAGGAGAACAACATGTTAATTGGGGTACTAATTTAAAATTTAAAACTAACTTTGATAGAAAGATTAAGATAGGTGATTTCTAATGAAAGAATCATTTTGGGGTTATTTAATAATAATACTTGGAGTTTTTACTCTTGCTGTTATAATGTTATTTAATGATGTAACAAATACAAACGACCAGAATTATTATTTAGTAAAAGAAGTTACTGAAGCTGCAATGTTGGACTCAGTTGATATTGCATATTATCGTCAAACAGGTATTGTTTCCATAAACAAAGATAAATTTGCAGAAAACTTCTCTAGAAGATATGCAGAAAGTTCAGGACTAAACAAAACATATAAAATTAAAATATATGATATAGTAGAACAACCTCCAAAAGTGACTTTAAGTGTTAGTTCTAAAACAGGTACGGTAAATATTTCTGGAACAGCAGAACAGTTTGATATAGTTAATAAAATAGACGCAATACTTGAAAATAAATAGAAAATATTAGTTAATTAACAAATAATAGTATTTTCTATTTTTTGATTATAAATCATAGTTTTTTCTACGCAAATAACATTGACAAAGTATGCTAAATTTAATAGTATAAGTTTGTATAGTATAAGTTTGTATAGTATAAACATGCTAAAGAGATTTATAATAAGAAATATAAAACTTTTTGACATTCTGATAGGAGTATAATTAAAATGGATTTTATAATAAGAAAAGCAGAATTAAAGGATGCTAATATTGTTAATAATTTTTTAACAAAATTAATTAAAGATGAAAAAAAATATGATACTAATATCAATGATAATTTTGTAGTACATACATTTTACGAAAATTTTATAGAAGATGAACAAAATTGTTGCTTAATTGCAGAATATAATGGAAAAATAATTGGTTATCTTTACGGTTTTGTTCAAAATAATGGGAATACATATATTAATATTATTACTCAACTTGACGCAATGTTTGTTGATAATGAATATAGAAAATTAGGTATTGGTAATGCTTTAATTGGAGAATTTAAAAATTGGTCAAAGGAAAAAAATGCAAAATATATTGAATTAAAAGTTTGTAATAATAATGATAATGCAATTTCCTTGTACAAAAAAAATGGATTTAAAAATGCTAAAACTATCATGTCAGTAGAAGTAAGTGATTAATTGCTAAAGTTAAATTTGAATAATAGTTAATCATATAAATTAACTATTATTTTATTGTAAAAATTAATAAAATAAGTACCTGAACCAAAATGAACCAAAGTGAACCAACTTGCACCAAAAAGCACAGAAAAAAACCACAAAATGCTTGACTTGTGCTTGTCAAGTGGTATAATAAGGTAAAATGAGATAAGTATGGAGAAAGCAAAAATCCATGCTTTTTTTTTATATTTTATTAAAAATACTTGACAAGTTAAAAACAAGTGATAAAATATAAATCAAAAATTTATATCTTGATTTTATAGAGAAAAAAAGCAGTACCCAAATCTCTTGTGTGTATTGCTTTTTTTCAAGGGGGGGAGTATAAATGGTAAAATTTGGATTATTATTTGTATTGGATAACAATATATGGAGAGTTGATTTTTCTCCTTATAGTTTTCTTGCCCCTATAAAATCAACTTCAATTTTTAATAAAAAGAGAAATTAATGGGATGTTTTCCCCTAAAATTTCTCTTTTTTTCATGCTAGGAGGTTTTCAATATGGAAAATGAACAATTAGAAAACGAACAAGAATATGAGTTTGATTTGTTATCTAAAAAATTTATTTCTCAATTTAATATGGAAAAAACTGAAGAAAATGTTTCAGAAATAATGTCAAAGTTTTTTAAAGCACAGTATAAATTCACAAATATATTGCCACCACGTATGACTCCAAATTATGAATTAAGATATGAATATATTACTATGACTTATTCTGATTCTTTAGGTGACCATGTAGCAGATAAATTAGATACTAAACAGGAAATTATAAATTTTTATAATACTATAGCAGGTGCAATAACAAGAATGAATACTATTGAAAGAGTTTATTATGTAGAAATGTTACTAAACTCAAAATCAGAAAGACATACTGCTGATGTAATAGGTGTATCTAGACGTTTATTACCAACTATTAAAAATAGTTGTATATTGAAAATAGCATTAGCATTTGGTGAAGAAGTTGAATTATAACCTTTCCACGAGTTTATAGAGATCTCGTTTCAAAAAACTAAATATGAAATAGAAAGTGAGGTGAAGTTGAAGCCACAAACATTATTCAGAAAGAAATTATTAATGGGGAATACCCAAATAATAATTCAACTCAAAGTATCACTGAAGAAGAAATAACAGAAAATAACAATGTTGATAAATCACAAAAACAACTAATAATGTGAATATCAATAATTATTATCTATTATTGATTCTTACCACTACATGGATTACTTGAAAAAGCAGGAGATATACATTTAGCATCAAGAGAAAACGTTATTAATATAAGAAATACATCTTGAGAAGATGTAATATATAAGGGACAAGTCATTAGATATAGAATAATACTTTCTATATCGATGATTCTTGGAAATACTATAATGCAATCAATTAGATTGCATTTTTTTATTGATTAGAGGAGGAATTAAAAATATGAAAAAAATAAACAAATCAAATGAAAAAAGAAATAAGAAAAAATTATTAATAGTAACAGGTATAAGTGCATTAACAATATTAGGAGGAACACTTGCTTACTTTACTACACATACAGAAATAGGAAGTTTAATCAAAACTGCTTTATATCAACATAACGTAGTAAAAACTTTTGAAGCACCAGAAGATTGGCAACCTGGTGAAACACTAAATACATCATTTACTATAACTAATACCGGTAATGTTGATATGGCTTTAAGAGCTAAGTATACAGAAAAATGGACTTCTGCTAATGGTAATGATTTACCAACAACTAAAGGTAATTTTAATGTTGCAATAATTGCTAGAGAAGCTCATTGGATTCCGGGTGATAATGGATATTATTATTACAGAAATGTTAATGGAAATATACCATTAAAACCAAATGAAACATCTCCATCATTTATTGAGAAAATTACTCTATTAGATGGTACAGAAGCTACTTTAGATAAAACAGTATCTGACGATGGAAATACTATCACTTATACTTCTAGTGGTAGAGGATATGATAATGCTACTTATACTTTAACTATACAATTTGAAACTATTCAATTCGACCAAGCAGATAATATTTGGTAAAAATAAAAATCCTAGTTAGAAAGGAAATAAAAAAATGCTAACAAAAATTAAAAATCTTATATTTAGAATAGTTTATATTCTGATACTTGTATATCTGATGATTTATATCCCCAGCTTCTGGGGATATAATCCATTGGTGGTTGTGTCTGGAAGTATGGAACCATCATTAAAAGTTGGGGGACTTTTATATTACAATAAAGAGGAAAAAGAAAATTTTAAAACAGGTGATATTATTGTATTTAAATCTAAGGAACATATTATTTCTCACAGATTAGTAGAAAAAACAAAAACAGGATATATAACAAAAGGTGATGCAAATGATACAATAGATCCTAACGAAATCAAAAATAACCAATTATTAGGTGAAGGAACTAAATGGTGTATACCTTATCTTGGATATTATGCTGATTTTATTTATAGTCACAAGTATTTATTATATATATCAATTGCAATTATAACTCTTGATTTATGTAATGATGCATATAGAGAACATAAAAAGAAAATGGAAAAAAGCATTGAAAAGATGGAATAAACTTTTAGCACTTATTCTTGCTATACATTGTTCTCTATATCCAACTTATGCTTATTTTATTACTAGTACAGAAATAGAAAGTAAAATTAAAACTCTAGGATATAATTTTACTTTAAATGGTAACGGTGGTACTTTCGGTTCTGAAAATGTCACTATAATTAATAATTCTACTATACTACCTATACCTACTAAATTAGGATATAATTTCTTAGGTTATAGTAATATTTTAAATGGTGAGATAAATTATTCTAATAATATTAATAATGTTAATGAAATAAATAATAAAGAAATATTTGCTAATTGGGAATCAGCAACGTATTCTATTACTTATAATTTAGATAATGGAACTATCTTTAATCAAAAGACAGAATATAATGTTGAAGAAACATTTACTTTACCTAATCCTACAAAGACAGGACATACATTTTTAGGATGGACAGGTTCTAATGGAACAACACCACAAAAAGATTTATCAGTACAAAAAGGAACAACAGGAAATTTAGTTTTTAATGCTAATTGGGAAACTCACCTATTTGAGGTTGATGTTAATCCAATTATTCAAAATACTACATATAATGGTGGAGCTAATAGCTTTACCTTTTCAGTATGGTTAAATGGTGAACAAGTAGCAGATAAAGTAACAGACTATTATAATGATGCAGTACCTTATGGAACAACTATAAGAGTATATGTATATGATAGAGATGGATATAGTATAACTTCTTTTAGAGATAAAACATGGACTATTACTGATTCATTAATTATAAATCCTAGTTGGTATGATAATATACCTCCTACCATTACTACTTTTAATGTTACTAATCTTGGTTTACATGCAAATCAAGGAACAGAAACAGGATGGGATATTAGAATTTATGTTGAGGGGTATGATAGTGGTTCTGGAATACAAAAATATCAAACTTGGTTAGTACCTTATGGTAATGGTTCTGGTTCTCCAAGAAAAGATGGGAATGATAGAACTATGACAGATGTTATAAATTTAAATACTGCATCAGGAAGAACATTCTGTGCTTATGCAATTGACAACGCAGGAAATGAAGCTGAACAATGCAAAACAATAAAAGTTAATTAAGTTTTAAATTAATATAAAAAGATGAAAGGAAAAAAGATGATGAAAATTAATAAAGGTTCAATATATTATACAAATATGGTTCAAAACGAGAAAAACAGTACTCCTGTTTTAGTGATTCAAAATAATATTGGTAATGAGATAAATTCTACGACAATAATTACACCAATTATTGAAAAAGAATATAAAGGAAAAAGGAAAATCACACATATAGAATTGGAAAGTTTAAAAAATATAAGACCTAATTCTATTGTATGTTTAGAACAGATAAGAACAATTAATAAAAGCGAACTACATGGTTTTGTATGTATGCTTAAAGAAAGAGAAATAAGAAAAATAGATAAAGCAATAAAAATATCTTTAGGATTAAATTAAAATATGATGTTATTTTACATTATAAAAGAAATATGTTTTCAAATACTAAAGATACCACTTATAAAATAAGTGGTTATTATTTTCAAATATATAACTAATAGAATAACCAAGGTAAAGTTTTTACCTGGTTATTTTTGCTAGGGTGAGTTTATGAATAGATATAGAATTAAAGTAATAAATGAATTTAATTTAGATGCAAAGAATAAACAAGAAGTATATGAACAGGTTAATACAATTATATATGGCAGTAATATATTAAATTTACCAATTGTTAAAAAAGATGTAATAGTTAAAATTAAAAAAATAAAAGTTTTTTTCTTTAGAAATAATAGTAGGAAAAAGTTCAAAAAACAGAAAAAATAGCACTTTATTTTTAACAAGCATATAACTTTTTTTTCTTTCATACCTTTAAGTGGAGGGATACAGTTATGGACTATGAGTGGGAAGTCGAACATGATAATCTAGAAGAAAAAAACTTTCAAGAATTACAAAGAATCATTTGTGAAAAAATAGCAAACATTATTATTAAGTTAGAAAGTGAAATTTGTACAATTTGAATATAATTTTAAAATGGTATAATTATAGTAGTATTATTAAGGCATTAAATCATAATGAAAAGGAGATTAGATATTATGATTCTTAATGTTTATAGAGAGGGAGTAGAAAAAAATAATAATGTTTTAAATTTAATTAATGAAAATGATTCTGTTGAAATTAAAAAAATAAAAGAATTATTAGACGTTTCATCTTTAGAATACATTTCTAACAGTTTAAGGTATATTCTTAGCATCAATAAGGAAAATGATATAGATTGCTTTAACAAAATTAAAAAGGAAAATAGATTTGTTCAAAATATTGATACATTTAGAGTGATATTATATATTAGATTATCCGTTGAGGATGGGGATGTAATAGATGGTGATGTGAGTAAAAGTATTAGAAATCAATTATTATATCTTTTAACAGAATGTAAGCAAAGAAAATGGAAAGTAGTAGCAATTTTTTGTGAAGAGGGTATATCTGGTGCTGATGACAATAGACCAGAGTGGTTAAAATCTTTAAAATATTGTGAAGCAGGTAGAACAGAGATATTTTTGTGTAAAAGTCAATCGAGATTTTCAAGAAGTATGGAAATGGTAGAAAAATATTTACACAAAGAATTTGTTACATGGAATATTAGATTTGTAGGATTGGTAGATAATGCAGATACTGCTGTTAAAGGTAATAAAAAATCTAGACAAATAGGTGCATTAGTTAATGAATGGCAAGTTGAAGACCAATCTATTAATACTAGAAAAATATTAAGAAATAAAAAATCAAATGGATTATATACAGGTTCTTTTGCTCCATACGGATATATCAAAGATCCTGCAGATAAATACAGATTAATAATAGATGAACCAGCAGCAAAAGTTGTAAGAGAAATATTTCAATTATATGCTAGTGGTATGGGTTATTCTTTAATATGTAAACATTTGAATCAAAAAAGAATTCCAACACCTACACAATACAAAAAAATACAAGGTTTAAAATTCTATAATTCACATTCAGAAGTTAATAAACGAATTACTTATAGTGTGGAAAAGAATGAAACATTAACAGATATTGCAGTGAGTTTACATTCTACTGTTAAAGAAATTATGGAATATAATAATTTGGAAAACGAAGATGTAACAGAGGGACAAATTCTTATTGTACCTGTTGTTGTAAGTTGGAACAAAGATACTATTAGAAGAATGTTAAAAGATGAAACATATATAGGAACATTGGTACAAGGAAAAGTTGAAGGTAAGAGTTACAAAGATAAAACTCAAATTAGAATACCAGAAGAATATTGGATTAGAGTACCACATTGTCATAAACCAATAATAGATGCAAATACCTGGGAAATCGTTGCTAATAGATTTAAAAATAGAGGTAGAACAAAACCCAACAAAAATGGAGAAGTACATATATTAAGTAAAAAAATATATTGTGGATGTTGTGGTAAGTCGTTTCAAAGAAATTTATGTCATGTTAAAAATGGTAAACAAGCATATATGCAATGTGGTGAAAGAAAAAAAACCGGTGGTACTATGTGTAATAATGATAAAGCTGTTCGATATGAAGTATTAGAAAACATGATTCTTGAGGAAATAAATAAACAATTAGAAAAATATTATAATTTGAGTGACATAGAAAAAAGTTATTATTCCAAAAAAGTTGATAATGAAGTTGAAAATAATATAAAGGCACTTAATAATGAAATTATTAGTTTAACAGAACAAATTGATAAGAAAAGAAGAGCATTAACTTTATTATATGAAGATAGAGCTAGCGGAATAATAGATAGTACTGAGTTTTCAATTATAAAAGGTCAATACTCAATAGATGTTGACGAATTTAATAAAAGAATTAATAAAATAAATCAAGAAATAAAAGAACTTGAAAAGTCAAAACATACTAAAAAAAATAAAGAAAATGTTTTTAAAAAATATAAAAAGATAGAAAAATTAAACAGAATTGTAATAGATGAGTTTATTGAAAAAGTATTTATAGGAAATATTGACCCAATTACAAAAAAAAGAAAATTCCGAATATTATGGAATATTTCAGTAGAATAATATTTGGTGTAAGATGTCCCCGGGCATGGGGGAAGGGATCCAGGCGCTATATATAAGGATATATATGAGGCACCAATAAATCTTGAAATTTCTGAAAAATTAGTTGATAAACTTGAAAAATTAGGAGCAATTGTCTATATTACTAGAACAGGTGATTATGATATTTCAAATCCAAATGCATGGAACAAAAAACATAGTGATTTACAAAATAGAGTTAATTTAATTGAAAATTCGAAGGCTGACTTATACTTATCAATACACCTTAATGCTGATTCTTCTAATAAATGGAGTGGTGCACAAGTTTTTTATGATGATGTTAACGAAAAAAATAAGTTACTTGCAGAAAAGTTACAAGATTCGTTCAAAAAGAATTTGAATAGTAAAAGAAAAGTAAAAGAGATTAGCACATACTACATGTATAGAAGAATAAAGAGTGTCCCCGGTGTATTAGTTGAAGTTGGATTCATTACTAATTCAAATGAAAGATATTTATTAAGGCAAAATACATATCAAAATAAGGTTTGTGATTCAATAATTCAAGGAGTTTTAAATTATTATAAATAAAACGAGACAATATTTGTCTCGTTTAATATTCAAAATATAACAATTTTCTTTTGTCGTTACAATCTTTTCCTGTTTTGTGTGAAATGTTTTTAAATGTCTTATCTAGTATTTTTAAATCTTCGTTGTCATAAAGTACAGCATTAACTTTGTCAATTATCTTAACAGCTTTGTCAAGTGCAATATGATATAATTCTATAAAAGAATAAGTATATGTTTCGTATTCGTCCATAGGGTGATTCCATTCGTTTTTCTCGTTATTTAAATAATGCATTTTTTTTCTATAATCTATATGATATGACAGTTGTTCCTTTTTTAATTGTTTTTTTGGTAATAGCATATCAAGAATAATATATCCAACTTTTTTAATACCATATTTATCATATCTAAAAAATCTATTAATTTCTTTTGTGTGTTTAATTGCTTTCAAGTAATACTTAGAATAGTTATCAATATTGTATACTTTTTTAAATACAGCGTCCAATACTTCCTTTGTTTTAATGCTTATATTATTTTTTTCAAAACAAAACTCATGCAATTTAAAATTTTGAATGGGCATTTTTTCTCTTTGGAAAATCATATATCCATCTAAATATAGTTCCATATCTAAATGCAAACTCCTATATTTATAAGTTTCTGGTTTATCTTTGTCGTATATTCCTGTTTTATAAATAATATATGGATGAATAGTACTATCAAGTGTATAGTGACAAATAAATCCATATAACATACTTATAATTTGGCTATCATATTCTAATTTTTTAGTTTTAATTTCGTCTATCAACGTTATAAAAAAATCTTTTGTGTTTGTATCATGTATTAATCTTGGATAGGTGTTTCTAACATTTTTTCCAATAATAGGTAATGCCAAATAGTAAAAATATAATGGATCAGATCCTTGTCCAAATGTTTTTATATTGGCTATATTATTATTTAAAATTTTTTTAGTTTTATTATCTAATTTATCAATTACATCTATTGCAAAATATGCATGTGTAACAGTACTTGGCATTTTAAAATCTCCTTTACTTTTATAATATATATCCAATTATAGCACGAATTATGGGAAATAATGAAAAAAAGATTTATTTTGTAAAATATGTGATATAATTTATAATAGGTGAGAGTATGGCAGAGAAAAAATTTAAAAATTTGTCCGAACAAATTGAAATAATGAAATCTAAAGGCCTAATAATAAATGATGAAGAAGATGCGAAGGTAATACTTCTTAGGGAGAATTATTTTTTTATTAATGGTTATAGATATATTTTTATGAAATCTAAAAATGATAAAAAATTTGTGTCAGGAGCTACTTTTGATGAATTATATGCGTTATTCACTTTTGATAGAAGATTTAGAAATATTATATTTAAAAATGTATTAATAATTGAAAATAATATTAAGTCAGTTATCAGTTATCAGTTATCAAAAAAATATGGGTATCGTGATAAGGATTATTTAAGACCAGAGAGCTTTTCTTTAGATAGAAAAAAATCTAGACAAGTCAATGATTTAATTCATAAGATGAAAAGACAAGTTAGGGTTAATGGTCAAAAACATAGTGCGACAATGCATTATATTAATAATTATGGATATGTTCCGTTATGGATTTTAGTTAAGGTTTTATCATTCGGGATAATTAGCGAAATGTATTCTATATTAAAACCAGAAGATCAATTAGTTATTGCAGATTATTATGATTTAGATATTCATGTTTTAGAAAATTATTTAGCTTTATTATCTAATTATAGGAATCTATGTGCTCATGAGGATATTTTATTTGATAATAAAACTCAAAGATTTATTGATGATACAAAATATCATAAGTGTTTAGATATCCCAACTATGGATGGGGAATATATTTATGGTAAAAATGATTTATTTGCATTAATTATTATATTAAAACAAATGTTATCAGATGAGGAATTTAGGTTATTAATATATGAAATAGGATATGAATTAGATATATTAGATGGAAAGGTTGAATCTATTCCACAAAGTAAAATATTAGACGCTATGGGGTTTCCAGAAAATTTTAGAGATATTGTAAAAATTGAGGGTGATATTAAATTATGAGAAAGAAAATTGCAATCATTATCACAGTATTTACCTCTTTGTTTGTTGGTGCATTAGGAATGTATTTTGTAATGCAATATTCTTCTAGTGATGTAATAAGAACAGTTTTTAGAGACACAAAAAACGTTACAATTACTTCTAACGATAGTATTAGTGAATCTGTTGATAAATTATATGATTCTGTTGTAGTGGTACAAACTAGTTTTAACAATCAAAAAGTAGGTAGTGGAACTGGTTTTGTTTATAAATTGGATAAAGAAAAGGGATATATTATTACTAATAACCACGTTGTATCAGATGGTAATACATATAATGTTATATTTTCAAATGGTAAAAGTGTAGATGCAACATTATTAGGAAGTGATGTGTATTCTGATATTGCTGTTTTATCAGTTGATGAAGAAAACGTTACAGGAGTAGCTACAATTGGTAAAAGTAGTAGTATGAAAGTTGGAGATACAGTATTTACTATTGGTGCGCCAATAAGTGATGAGTATAGTGGTACAGTAACTAAAGGAATTATTTCAGGTAAAGATAGAATGGTGTCAGTGACATTAAATAATCAAATTGGTGATTATCTGATGAATGTAATGCAAACTGATGCTGCAATTAATCCAGGAAATAGTGGTGGACCACTTGCTAATATTAATGGTGAAGTTATTGGAATAAATTCTTTAAAATTAGTACAACAAGAAATTGAAGGTATTGGTTTTGCAATTCCAATAGATGAAGCTATGGTATTTGTTGAAAGACTTGAAAAAGGCGAAAAAATAGTTAGACCTATGCTTGGTGTTACATTACTAAATATGAATGAAAGCTATGAATTATATTTATCAGGTATAGTTATAAATAATGATAGTCCTACAGGTGTTGTAATTGGGTCAATCTCAAATGATTCACCAGCACAATCTGCAAATTTACAAAAGGGTGATATTATAACAAAAATAAATGGTCAATCAGTAGATAGTAGGGCTAAATTAAGATATGAATTATATAAACATACTGTTGGTGATAAAATAGATGTTACATATTATAGAAATGGTAAAGAACATAAGGTTACTTTAACTTTAGATAAAGCATTACAACAATAAAGTTAGGCATATCCTAACTTTTTATGTAAATTTATAAAAAAGGTAAATAATGGCATTTAAAAACCATTAAAAAAATGGTATAATAATTATGCATTAAGGAAGTGAAATTTTTTGTATGGAATTAATTAGAGTAATAAATGTTGAAAAACAATATAAAAATGGTGTTACAGCGTTATATAATTTGAATTTAAGCATTAAAAAGGGAGAATTTGTATTTGTAATTGGTGCTTCTGGAAGTGGTAAATCTACATTAATAAAAATGATGTATAGAGAAGAAAGACCATCTAGAGGACAAATGATTATTGGTGGAATAGATGTAGCTAAACTACGTAATGGAAAAGTATATAAGTTAAGAAGAAAATTAGGTGTGGTATTCCAAGATTACAAATTACTTCCTAAATTAAATGTATATGAGAATGTTGCTTTTGCTCTTGAAGTAATCGGTATGAATAAATCTGAGATTAGAAAAAGAGTAATTAAAGTATTAAAATTAGTTGGACTTAAGGAAAAAATTAAGTCATATCCCAATCAATTATCAGGTGGTGAACAACAAAGAGTTGCAATTGCTCGTGCAATTGTAAATGATCCTAAAATACTTATTTGTGATGAACCAACAGGTAATTTGGATCCAGTAACTAGTATGGAAATAATGAAAGTATTAGAAAATGTAAATACTAAATTAGGTACAACAATAGTTATGGCAACACATGATAGAGATATAGTAAATAGAATGAAAAAAAGAGTATTATTATTAGATAAAGGACAATTAGTCCAAGATTATATGGAGGGTACATACAATTATGAAGTTGTTTAGAATGATTCCAAGATATATTAGAGATGCATTCAAAAGTGTATTTCGTAATTTTAGTCTAAGTGTTGCATCAATTTCGTGTATTACAGTTACACTAATTCTTGTTGCGCTTTCAATAATACTCACATCAAACGTAGAAAAATTTACTAATAAAGTAAAAGATGATGTTACTATTGTTACTTATTTAAAAACAGAAATTACTAATGAAGACTTAGAAAACATTAAAACTAAAATTGAAAAAATAAAAAATGTTGATTCAGTAGAAGTTTATACTAAAGAACAAAAAAGAGATGAGCTTGCTAAATCGTCTGAAGTTTATGCTAATATAGTTTCTACTTGGTCAGATGATAATAATCCGTTACACGATGAATTATTAGTTAAGGTTAAAGATTTAGAAAAAATTAAAGAAACTGCTTCTTCGATAGAAGCAATTGAAGAGGTTAGTCAACTTAACTATGGTGAAGGTATGGTTGAAAAATTAGTTACAGTATTTAAAGGAATACAAAAAGCAATGATAGTGATTGTTATTGGATTAATAGTTGTTACTGCTTTCTTAATTGGTAATACAATTAAATTAACAATATTTTCAAGAAAAAGAGAAATTGAAATTATGCGTTTAGTTGGTGCTTCAAATATAACTATTAAATTCCCATTTGTTGTTGAAGGGTTTGTCTTAGGTATATTAGGTTCAATTATTCCAGTTGGAATTACTATATATGGATATAGTACCTTTTACACATATTTTGATGGTAATTTATTTTCTCCACTTATTAAATTAGTTCCACCAGCTCCATATGTTTATACATTGTCTTTAGGACTAATTGTAATAGGTGCGGTTGTTGGTATGTTAGGTAGTGCAAGGGCTGTTAGAAAGTATTTAAAAATATAATGAAAAAAATAATAAATATTATTTTTGTACTATTCATGATATTACCTATATTTATACCAAGTTATAGCCCTAAAGCTAAAAGTATTGCTGATATGCAAAAAGAATTAGATAAAAAAAGAGCTGAATATAATAGTAATCAACAACAACAAGAACAATTAAATAACAAAATAGATTACTCAAATTCTGAAATAATATCATCAAGAAATGCTATTGAACAAGCTGAAAAAGATATACAGTTAACTGGTGATAAAATTCAAAAGTTAAATGTTGAAATTGATAATAAAAGTAAAGAAATAGATGAATTGATGAGAATGTTACAACTTACTGATGGTGATATTGCTTATTTAGAATATATATTTGGAGCTTCAGATATGACCGATTTAATTCATAGAAGTTCAATTGTCGAAGAAATTACCGAATATAATGATCAACAAATTGATAAAATGAATCAAATGGCTGAAGAAAGTAAAAAATTGCAAAAAGAACTTGAACAAAAACAAAAGGATTTACAAAAAAGAATAGATGTATTAAATAGTAATCTTAAACAATATAATGCTTCATTAGCAGCATTGGATGAGGTTCAAGTTGATGTTAAAAAGGAACTTGATCAATTACAAAATACTATAAATTATTATAAAAAAATATGTCCTAGTACAACACAAGATGTTACAACGTGTTTAAAGGGAAGTTTACCATATGATACATCATTTTGGAGACCAGCAGATTATGGATATATTTCAAGTGAATATTCAACACGTGCCGCACCATGTTCTGGATGTTCTACAGTACACTTAGCTGTAGATATTGGTGGAAAAAATGTAAGAGAACTTAATATTTATGCATCAGCTTCTGGTAAGGTGGTTGGTGTTGAAAATAGTAATTCCAATTCATGTGGTGGAAATTACGTTTTAATTCAACATAATATTAAGGGTACAAATTATACAACTATGTATTTACACATGAAAAAAGTATATGTATCAGTTGGTCAAACTGTTACCAAAGATACTGTAATAGGTATGATGGGTGGAGGAATTGTATCATCATGGCCTGGTTATACTCCTTGGGATGAGTGTTCTACTGGACAACACTTGCATTTTGCTGTAGCTCAAGGATTAAAATCCAGCACTTCAGAAATGAAATATGGTTCAATAGACCCTAGAAATTTAGTTAACTTCCCAAGTGGAAGAAATACATTCTATGATAGAATAACAGCATATTAAAAGACTTAGAAATAAGTCTTTTTTGTTTTAGGTAAATAACTACAATTTATAAATAACTTCTAATATAATATATTGAAGGGATGAATATTAATGGGAGTATATACTAATATTGAAAACAATGATTATTTAATGATGTCTAAAAAAGATTTATATTCTATTTTGAATAATAATTTAAATGAAAATATAATTAATGAAATTATTTCAATACTCATAGCGATTAAACGATTTTCTAAGAAACATAGTTATATTAAATTAGAAGAAATAGCAATAAAAAAAGATAATATCCTTGCGCAATATATATTAAAAGAAAATCCAACTTTTATAAATGATGATTTAAATATTAATATTATAAAAATAACTAATGCATTAAATATTGCGTTGTTTGAGAATAATCCTATATCACAAAAGATATTTCCTCTATTTCAAAATCAAATACATGGTACAAAAGAGGATCTGGAAATTATATATGATAAATATATTATAGAGTATATTTTAAATAATTTTGATTTTAAATATTATATTGAAAATTTAAATGGTACATACAAATCTAAATTTTATATTGTTTATGATAGTGGTAAATGTTATGAAAAAAAGTTATCTAAACAACAAAAGAAACTTAGAATACTGTGATGTATTATATTGCTTTTAACTTGAAAAAATAATATAATAATATTCATTGAGCAGGTGAATTAATGGATAAAATAATATTTTTAGATATTGACGGCATTTTAAACTGCTCAAAAACATTTAAGGAAAGCTTTGAAATAAATAGACATTATAGAAAATATATGGATAACTCATCATATATATATAAATTAAAATGTATGTTGTCAGAAATAAGTGTTGATAAAGTAAGATTAGTAAAAGAGATTGTTGATAATACTGGAGCTAAAATAGTTATAACATCGGCATGGAGAAAGTTAAGATTGTTTCCATTGATTGAAGAATATTTAGTTAATAAAGGACTTCCAATTATTGACCACACAATAAATACTGGTTATAGAGGTGAAGAAATAAAAAAGTATATTAATGATAATAATATTAAAGATTTTATTGTTATTGATGATGAAATTTTTGATGATTATGATGATTTTATACTTAATCGTTTAATTAAGACTAGTTTTTATGAAGATGGAATTAATGAAGAACACATAGAAGAAGCAATAAAAATTTTAAAAAAATAATTTATAGAATGAGGTGTAAATATGAGTAAATTTTATTCAAATAAAGAAAATAGTAATTATTTAATGATTTCAAGGTTTCAAATATATATGTTAATTAGTAGTGATATTCCTGAATATGCATTGAAAAGCATAGAGGAATTACTTGTTGCCGTTAGAAAATATGAAAAGGAAAATAAATGTAGTCATTTAGATATGATTGCAGTTGAAAAAAGCACACCAATCTCAAACTTTTTGTTATATGGAAAACCATGTATAAAAAATGACGATTTATATGTTGATTATAAAAAAGTTGTTAATGCATTAAATATTGCAATCTTTGAAGATAATCCTATCGCAAAGCAAATATTACCTTTATTTAAAAATCAAGTTTCAGGTGAAAAAAATATATTGATTAAACAATATGATGCCAAAACAATAAATTATATTTTAGAAAATAATGATTTTAATTATTATTTATCAAAAATTAATGGAACATATACTCCTTTAGAATATGTTGTATATCATAATAATGAGTGTGTAAAAATGAAGTTAGCAGAAAATTCTAAAATTCTTACGCTAAACAAAAAATAAATAATTATTAGAAAATTGTCAGAATAATAACAATTATTTTTAATATAATATATTGACAAATGACATTGTGTCGCATACAATTAGAAACGATGACACAATGTCATTTTATTATGAAGATAAAGCAAATAATATATAAATTAGGTTCTAATAATTAAGAGAAAGGTGATTAAATGTTAGAATTAAAGAATATTAAAAAAACATACATTACAGATACTGAAAAAGTTGAAGCCTTAAAGGATATAGATATAAAATTTAGAAAATCAGAATTTGTTTCTATTCTAGGACAAAGTGGATGTGGAAAAACTACATTATTAAATATAATTGGCGGATTAGATAGATATACTAGTGGTAATTTAATTATAAACGGGAAATCAACAAAAGAGTTTAAAGATAAGGATTGGGATTCTTATAGAAACTATTCTGTAGGATTTGTATTTCAAAGTTATAATTTAATTAGTCATCAAACTGTATTATCAAATGTAGAGTTAGCGCTAACAATATCTGGCGTTTCTAAAACAGAAAGAAGAAAAAGAGCAATTGAAGCATTAGATAGTGTTGGTTTGAAAGATCAAATAAATAAAAAACCTAATCAATTATCAGGTGGTCAAATGCAAAGGGTTGCTATTGCACGTGCATTAGTAAATAATCCAGATATAATTTTAGCTGATGAACCAACAGGAGCGCTTGATACAAAAACGAGTGTTCAAGTAATGGAAATATTAAAAAAGATTGCTAAAGACAAATTAATTATAATGGTTACTCATAACAGTGATTTAGCAGAAAAATATTCTACTAGAATCATTAAAATATTAGATGGGAAATTAATAGATGATTCTAATCCAATTGATAAAAATAAAGATAAGAAGAAAAAGTTAGAAAAAGCAACATTTAAAAAAACATCAATGAATTATCTAACTGCATTACAACTTAGTTTAAATAATTTATTAACAAAAAAAGGAAGAACAATATTAACAGCTTTTGCTGGTAGTATAGGTATTATTGGTATTGCCCTAATTTTAGCAATATCAACTGGTGTGCAAAGTTATATTGATAAAATAGAAGAAGAAACTTTATCATCATATCCACTAATAATTGAAGATGCTACCATTGATATGACAAGTATGATGGAAACTATGATGGGTGAAGTATCAATTGAAACTGATAAAAAAAACGATAAAATATATTCAGTTGATATTATGGACCAAATGATATCAATATTATCAAATCAAGTTGAAACAAATAATTTAACTAATTTAAAAAAATATATAGAAGAAACAAATAATGATATTAAAAATAACAGTACTGCTATTCAATATGGTTATAACTTAGATTTAAATTTATATAAATCAGATACTGAAAATGGAATAGTTAGAGTAAATCCAAGTACAGTATTAAATTCACTAGGAATGGGTGGAATGTTAGAAACCGGAAACTCTGGAATTATGTCAGTCGCAAATAATTCAATGAGTATGGCAAACAATACAAATGCTTGGACAGAAATGTTAGATAATGAGGAATTATTAAAAACACAATATGATTTGTTAGCTGGTTCTTGGCCAAAAAATTATAATGAAGTTGTCTTAATTGTTAGTGAAAATAATGAAATAAGTGATTATACACTATATACATTAGGATTAAAAGATCAAAAAGAATTAAAAGAAAGAATTAATAAAATTCAAAAAGGTGAAACTGTCGAAGCAACTGAAAGTACTTCATATAGCTATGAAGAATTATTAAATTTGAGATATAAAGTTTTATTAAATTCAGATTATTATAAAAAAGAAAATGGATTCTGGATTGATAAAAGTGATGATGATGATTTCATCAAAGGTAAACTTGATAATGCAGAGGAAATAAAAGTTGTTGGTATAATTAGACAGAATGATCAATCTGTCGCAACGGGAATGTCAGGTGGAATTGGATATATTAAAGATTTAAAAGAATATGTTATCAATAGTTCAAACGAGGCAGAAATAGTTAAAGAACAAAAAACTAATCCTGAAATAAATGTATTTTCTAAAATGGCTTTCCCTAAAAATGGTGAAAATATAAAATTTGATTTTAATTCGTTATCACCGGAAGAACAAATGAAACTTGGTGCATTAAGCAGTGCAGAACTTGCTGAGTTAATGAAAACATATACAGATAATGCAAATGCAACATATGAAAACAATCTAAAAAAATTAGGAGCAGTTGATTTAAATACTCCATCAACAATCAGTATTTATCCTAAAAATTTTGAAGCTAAGGAAAACATAGAAATTGCAATAGAAGAATACAACAAAATGCAAACCGAAGAAGAAAATCAAATAACATATACAGATATAGTTGGAACTATGATTAGTTCAGTAAGTAGCATAGTTGATATTATTAGTTATGTGTTGATAGCATTTGTTGCTATATCATTAGTAGTATCATCAATAATGATTGGTATAATTACTTATATTTCTGTATTAGAAAGAACAAAGGAAATAGGTATATTAAGAGCGATTGGTGTATCTAAAAAAGATGTTTCTAGAATATTCAATGCTGAAACATTAATAATTGGATTTATTGCTGGTATTTTAGGAATAGGTGTTACTATGTTATTAACTCTTCCTATAAATAATGTTATATATTCGTTAACTGGTGTTAAAATTATAACTCGTGTACCATTAATAGCAGGTGTAATTCTTGTTATAATTAGTGTTATACTAACTCTTGTTGGTGGTCTGATTCCATCAAGAATCGCTAGTAAAAAAGACCCTGTAATTGCATTAAGAACAGAGTAATTTAATAAAAGTGGATTTATTTTGTATAAATCTGCTTTTTATTTTGATATAATTATATTAGAAAGTGTGGTATGTAGTATGAAAACAGTAGTAATAACTGGCAGTGCTAGAGGATTGGGCTTTGAAATGGCAAAAATCTTCAGACAAAATAATTTTAATGTAGTAATATCAGATTTAAATGAAGAAAAGTTAGATGTTGCAAAAAAGGAACTTAAAAAAATTAAAAATTCATCCAAAGTAGAAAGTTTTGTATGTGATGTTACTAAAGCAAAAGATATTGTATCATTAATTAATTTTGCAATAGAAAAATTTAATACAATTGATATTTGGGTTAATAATGCAGGTGTTAACCAACCAGATAAAGCGATTTGGGAATTAAATGAGAAAGAAATAGATTTGGTTTTAAATGTTGATTTAAAAGGTACTATTATGTGCTCTAAATTGGTTATGCAAGAAATGATTAAAAATCACAGTGGTGCAATATATAATGTAGAAGGATATGGTAGTAATGATGCTAAAATGTTAGGACTATCAATTTATGGAACTAGTAAAAGAGCTATTACATATTTTACAGAGGCTTTAGCAAAAGAAAGTGAAGAAAAAAATACTGGTATAATTGTTGGTAAATTAAGTCCTGGTATTATGATAACAGATTTTATTATAACTGCACTTGGTGATAAAGAAAAAATTAACTTATCTGAAAAAACTAAAAAAGTTTATAACATTCTTGGGGATTATCCAGATGTTGTCGCAAAGTTTTTAGTAAATGGTATGATTAATAATACTAAGAACAATGCAAAAATTGAATGGTTAACAAATAAAAAAGCAGCATGGAGATTTATGACTTCTGGATTTAATAAAAGAGATTTTTTTAATATAAAATGAGAGGTGAAAATAATGAATAAGAAGAAATTATATAGAAGTAAGACTGACAAAAAATTATGTGGTGTATGTGGTGGAATTGCAGATTATTTTGATATTGACCCTACAATTATTAGATTAATATGGATATTTCTAGTGTTATGTGTTGGAACAGGGGTTCTTGCTTATTTTATAGCCGCACTTATAATGCCAGAAAAGGATTAGGTGAAAGATATGAAAAATATTAGTAATTTATTATGGGGATTTGTGTTAATTATTATTGGTATTATATTTGGTTTAAATTCGTTGGAAATTACAAGTATAAATCTGTTTTTTGATGGTTGGTGGACTTTATTTATTATTGTTCCTTGTTTTATAAATTTATTTAAAGAAAAGGATAAAACTGGAGATATAATTTGCTTGATTATTGGTATAGCGTTCTTTTTAGGGTGCCAAAATATGATAAGATTTGAATTTATATGGAAATTAATTGTTCCATTTATTCTTGTTTCTCTTGGTATATCACTTGTTTTTAAAGATACAATTACTATCAATTTAAAGGAACAAATAAAGAGGTTAAATAAAGCTAATAAAAATGAATATTGTTCTACATTTGGTGTACAAAATCTTGATTTTTCAAATGAAAAATTTGAAGGGTGTAGTATTAACTCTATATTTGGAGTAACAAAATGTGATTTAAGAGATGCAAATATTACAGAAGATGTAGTTATAAATGCAAGTGCAGTATTTGGTGGTATTACTATAAAAATTCCTAGTGATTTTAATGTTAAGATAAGTTCAACTCCAATATTTGGTGGAGTATCAGATTCAAGAAGGAAAAAAAATAAAAATGCAAAAATTACCATTTATATTAAAGCAACATGTTTATTCGGAGGTATTGAAATAAAATGACAACTACACAAAGAATTATAAAATATGTTTCTATAGCGTTTGCGATTTATTTAATATTCAATATACTATCAGGAATAACATTTGGTATTATTTCGATTGGTAATGTTTTTGATAATAAAAATGATAATTATAACAATATAAATTTAGATGATAATCTATTTGTTTTAGATGTTGAAATTTCTAAATCAAATATTATCATAAAAAATGGTAATAAATTTAAAGTAGAAAGTAATAATAAAAATATTGATATAAAACAAAACAATAATAAATTGTTAATTACAGAAAAGAAAAAGTTATGGTTTAATAATAGTGATTTAGTAATATATATTCCCACTAATTATATCTTTGACAATGTAACTATAGAGAATGGTTCTGGTAAAATAGATATTGAGACATTGAAAAGTAAAAAGCTATACTTTGATTTAGGTGCTGGAAATGTCAACATTGATAACCTATTAGTATTAAATGAAGGGAAAATAGATGGTGGTGCTGGATCTATAACTATAAATGATGGTAGAGTAAATAATTTAGATTTAGATATGGGTATTGGAAAGCTATCTTTAACTACAAAAATTACTGGCAATAACGAGATCGATGCTGGTATTGGAGAAATTGATTTAAATTTGATAGGCAATGAAAATGATTATAATATAAAATTAGATAAAGGAATAGGTTCAATGTATATAGATAATAAAAAAATAAATAACAGTGTTAATTATGGTAGTGGATCAAATATAATTGACATTAATGGTGGAATTGGAAAAATAGATGTTGAATTTGTTGGAAACTAATATTTGGGATAATTTACAGATAATTGTGTTAACCAAATGTCTAATATATTGAAAATAATTTAAATGCCGTGATATAATAATATTATAATATTATGGGGTGATATAATGTCAGAGTTTAGTTCATATGATGTTAATCAAAAATATGATTATATAATATACAATAAATATAGATATGGTCAACAAGATTGGAACATAGAAAAATTTAATGATTTATTTGATGAGGAATTAATTAATTATTTATGTTCTAATAATGATTTTATCAATAATATTAATGATATTATAGAAAAAACAAATATGAATACGTTATTAGAATGTTCTAATTTATCATTAGAAAGTAAAAATAAATTAATTGCTTTTCTTATAAGCAAACAGGTAAATATTAAAGAATTATTAAATGATAATAATAAAAATTATTTTTTAAATTATATTAATGAAGAATATAAAAATAAAAAGATTTCATTAAACTATATATACGATGTTTTTAATGAAAATGAGTTCAATAATTTTATAAACAATAATCAAATAACTTCAACTGAGGTAATTAATCTAATTAAAAACAAATGTAATTATTCTAATTATGATAAGAATAAAATAAAGGCTTTAATTGGTGTTGATGGTATAACAGATGCCATTATAACGCAAATTGGTGCGCCATTATTTTGGGAATTAGTTAATGACTTAGAATTATCTGAAGATATAATACAAAAAAGAAGTAACGGTGATTCTATAGTTTTACAAAACCCTAATGATTATACTTCAGAATCAATTAAAAATGTATTTTGTGATTTATATCTACATAATAATGCTAAAAATTGTTTGTTTGATATAGAAACAATACTAGGATATATGAATAAATCCCCTGAATTTAAAAATGATATCAGTCCATTTGATACTATACTTTCACATATTCATACTTTTTTAAAGAAGGAAGAAGTATTTGATGAAACATATAGTAATTTTATAAACGAAATAAATAATATAACAAGTAGTAAATCCTTATATGACATGATTGATATGATTGAGTCAAAAATGTATCGTTCATTTGAAAATGAAATGGATAACAAGTTAGAAAAAACAAAGGAAGATATTACTAAAAATATAAATTCGCAACAATTAATTACTAAAGATGGGAAATTTGTTCCATTTTATAGGATAGAAAATCAAACTGAATCTCAAAGAAACTTCTTGTTTGTTAATCATACAACATCAATAACTAACGATATGACTGCAGAACAGTTTTATAACAATTATATTAACAATGGCAAAAAAAATAATAAATTGTGTGTTAGTTTAAATAACGAAGGTTTTATTGGTGGTTATGGTAAAAGTGATAAAGTTAATCTTGGTTACTTTAATACTGGTAATAAACAAGTATTATCAGCTAATACTAGAGATGGTCAAACAAATCAAAGAAAGATAGATGAAGGTAAGAAAAGAAAGGTAATAAAAAACGTTGTTTTACCAATAGAAGATTTTATGAAAGATACATACAAATATAACGAAATAACATTATATAATGACAGTAAAGATATTGAACCTGTTATGCCTGATTTTATTCTTACAAATAATAATGAGCCTACACCTATTGAAGTAGAGATAGCTAGTACATTTGGTATACCAATATATTTTGTCAATAAGGAAAAATATGAATCATATGAAGCTACTTCACCAAGACCGAATGAATGGTATGATTATGATTCTTCATTCGTTATAGAAAGTAGAGTTATAGAAAACGAAATTTCAAATTCTCAAACTATAAGTTATTAAAAATGCAAAGTGTTTTATTCACTTTGTTTTTAATATTTTTAAAAATTGTGTATAATAGTAAAGATTTATAAAAAGAAATGAGGTGTCATATGTTTGAATTAGTATCCAAATATAATCCATCTGGAGATCAACCACAAGCTATTAATGAATTAGTTGAAGGTATCAATACATCAAAAAAACATCAAGTATTATTAGGCGCAACTGGGACAGGTAAAACATTTACAATGGCTAATGTAATACAAAGAGTAAATAAACCTACATTAATTTTAGCGCATAATAAAACTTTAGCTGGACAATTATATTCAGAGTTTAAAGAGTTATTTCCAAATAATAAAGTTGAGTATTTTGTCTCATATTATGATTATTATCAACCTGAAGCATATGTTCCATCTACTGACACCTATATTGAAAAAGATTCATCTATTAATGATGAAATAGATGAGTTAAGGCATGCTGCTACTGCTTCATTACTTAATAGAAAAGATGTTATTGTTGTTGCTTCAGTATCATGCATATATGGTATTGGTGAAGTAGAAGAATATAAAAATAAGATGTTGAATGTATCATTAGGGGATAGTATAGATAAAAATGAAATTTTAACAAAATTGGTTGATATGTTATATGAACGTACTACATTTGATTTGAAAAGGGGAACATTTAGAGCTAGAGGGGATGTAATTGAGATTATTCCTACTTATGAAAGAACTAAAGGAATCAGAATTGAATTATTTGGTGAAGAAGTAGAAAAAATAAGTGAGTTTGATCCTTTAACTGGGAAAGTTATTTTGAATAAAAAAAATGTATCAATATTCCCGGCTAGTCACTTTGTTACAAGTGAAGATAAATTAAAAATTGCGACTGATAGAATTGAAATGGAAGCAACAGAACGTATTAAATATTTTAAAGATAATAATAAACCATTGGAAGCAGAAAGAATTGAACAAAGAACTAGATATGATGTTGAAATGTTAAGAGAAACAGGATTTTGTCATGGTGTAGAAAATTATTCAAGACATTTGGCACTTAGAGAAGAAGGAGAAACACCAACAACTCTTATGGATTTCTTTCCAGATGACTTCTTGCTTATTGTTGATGAATCACATGTTACATTACCTCAAGTAAGAGGAATGTATAATGGGGATAGGGCACGTAAACAAGTATTAGTTGACTATGGATTTAGACTCCCTAGTGCATTAGATAATAGGCCATTAAAATTTGAAGAATTTGAAGATAAAATTAATCAGGTAATATATGTTTCAGCTACACCTGGTGATTATGAGTTGAATAAGACAGAAAACAAAGTAGTTGAACAGATAATAAGACCAACAGGATTGTTAGACCCTACAATTGAAGTAAAGAAAACAGAAGGTCAAATTGATGATTTAATTTCTGAAATTAGAATTAGAATTGAAAAAAATGAAAGAATTTTAGTTACAACTCTTACTATACGTATGGCTGAAGAATTAACCAACTATTTAAAAGATATGGGAATAAAGGTTGCTTATTTACATAATGAAGTTAAGACTTTAGAAAGAATGCAAATAATACAAGAACTTAGAAAAGGAAAGTATGATGTAATTGTTGGAATTAATCTTCTTAGGGAAGGTATTGATATTCCAGAAGTAAGTTTAATAGCAATTATGGATGCTGATAAACAAGGGTTCTTACGTAGCGATAAAAGTTTAATACAAATAATAGGTAGATGTGCTAGAAATGCTAATGGGCATGTTATTATGTATGCAGACACTATTTCTACAGCTATGGATATTGCGATTAAAGAAACTTCTAGAAGAAGAAAAATTCAAGATGATTATAATAAAGCACATGGTATTATTCCTAAAACAATTATTAAAGAAATTAGGGAAATTATTTCTAATAAAGAAGAAGTTACAGAATCCAAACCTAAAAAGATGAGTAGAAAAGATAAAGAACAAATGATAATTAAGATGGAACAAGAAATGAAAAAAGCAGCAAAAGATTTAGATTTTGAACTTGCAATGCAACTTAGGGATGCAATATTTGAATTAAAAGGTGAAATTGAATAGTAATATTGAAAAAACTAATTGAATATGTTATATTGATAATAGATTTATTTAGTTTTTTTCATTTACTTCCTTTTATTTGAAGTATAATAAATTATCTATTAAATCAAATATTAGAAGGAGGTAAAATAATGGAATATCAAGATAAGACTATTGTTTGTAAAGATTGTGGTAAAGAATTTATTTTTACTGCTGGTGAACAAGAATTTTATGCTCAAAGAGAATTTTCTGCACCTGTTAGATGTAAAGAATGTAGAGATGCGAGAAAAGCTTCTAGAGAAAATAATGCAAACTAAAAAGATAGAAATTTCTATCTTTTTTTACTTTTTATCATAACCTTTTTTCTTATATTCATCATATAATTGTTTAAATCTAGTAAAGTGAATAATTTCTCTTTGTCTTAAAAATTGTAATGGTTCAATAACATCAGGATCAGTAGCAAGATTAATTAGATTTTCATATGTTGCTCTTGCTTTTTCTTCAGCAGCCATATCTTCACTTAAATTGGCAACAGGATCACCTACAGCTGCAAAATATGTTACTGTGAATGGTACACCGTTTGGATCTGTTGGATATAAATCTATTCCATTTACTGAATAATGTTTGTCAAACCCTGCTGCTTTCATTTCTTCTAAAGTCGCACCTTCAGTTAATTGTGTTAACATCGCACAAATCATTTCAACGTGCGCTAATTCTTCTGTTCCTATATCTACAAGTAATGTTCTTCCTTTTTCATCCGGCATTGTAAAGCTTTGATTTAAATATCTTAATGCTGCAGCTAATTCGCCATTAGGTCCACCATATTGAGTTAATATATTTTGGGCCATTTTTAAATCTCTTTTTTTAATGTTTACTGGAAATTGTAATTTTTTTTCATATGCCCACATTCTATTTTCCCCCTTTCCATGGTGATTTTGTTTCTACCCATGACCAAGGTGTACCTTCTAATGATCTATTTGACATTGTTAACACTATTGGTCCAAATTTGTTTTCATATTCATTTACAAGTTCATTTCTTCTTCTTAGATATTCATTATATTTTCTAATCATACAATTATCATTAGGATTTACATCTAAATATAAATTAATATCTTTTAAAACAAAATCATGTGTTTGAATATTTAACATTAATCTTTCTTTTTCAGTAGAACCACTCATTCTTCTCAATTGTTGTTTCTTATAAGGATCGAAAAGATTTGGAAACATATTTCCTCTAATGAATCCTTCCTCTGGACTATACATTCCACAATTTTGATTCATATTGGTGAAATTGTTATTGAAGTTTGGTAATCCAATAGAATTTTGAACTGCTTGTGGGAATGCTTCTTGTTGATTCGCTATTTGCTGTTGATACATAAAATTTGATGGCATATCATTCATAGTGCTAAAATTGCCATCTATAAAATCATAAAATTCATTCATTTTTTAACCCCCTACACACATATGATATTTGTTTATTTAAAATATGTGGGGGCGTATGACTAATTCTATCCACAAAACTGTGGATAGAATATTTTTTTGTTTTGACTTATCAACAATAATTGTTAATAAAGTATAAAATAAAATTAGAAAAGCATTAATTAACCCCTTACAGTTTTTTGTCATATATAGTATAATAAATATATAGTTATGGGTGATTGTATGAAAATTAAAAGACAAGCATTTTATGATAAATTTATTGATGTACTTAATGCACATGAAAAAATAGTTTTAATTCCTCATAATGAAGTAGATTTAGATGCTCTTGGATCTACATTAGGATTATATACATTTTTATCAACATTACAAAAAGAATTATATATAAATATTGACGAAAAAAATATGGAACTAGGTGTTAAAAGAGCTCTACAAAAAACAAAAGAATTAGATATGAATATAAATATTAAACCGCTTAGAGATATAGAAGTAGATTCTAATACATTACTTATAATGTTAGATTTTCACAAAAAGGATATGGCGCAAAACTCTGATATATTCAAATTATCAAATAATATAATTATTATTGATCACCATATTGAAGGTAAAGATTGTATTAAAAATTGTACGTTAAAATATATAGATGATGAGGCAAGTAGTACAGTTGAAATAATTTATGATTTATTGGAGTCAGAAAATGTAATTGTACCTAATTATATTGCAACTATAATGTTGGCGGGTATAACAGTAGATACTAATAATTTTTCAATAAAAACAGATGGTAAAACACATGAAGTGGCAGCATCTCTTTCTAAAAGAGGGGCAAATGCTAAAGAAGTTCAATATTTACTTAAAGAGGATTTAAAAGAGTATATATCAATGCAAAAAATAATTTTTAACACAGAAACAGTGGATAAAATATTTGCGATAAGCGTAGGTAAAAAAACAGAAATATATAATAAAGAACAATTAGCAAAGATAGCTGATAGTTTATTGCAATTTGATGAGATAGAAGCATCATTTTGTATAGGTAAAATAAATTCTAATATAATTGGAATAAGTGCGAGATCATTAGGTAATATAGATGTGGAACGTATTATGAATAAATTAAATGGTGGAGGACATTTGACTGAAGCAGCATGTCAGATGTATAATACTACATTAGAGAAAGCAAAAAATGAGTTATTAAAAATTATTAAAAAGTTATAAATTTTTGAGGAGGGTTTATATGAAAGTAATTTTCTTAAAAGATGTTAAAGGTCAAGGTAAAAAAGATGAAATTAAAGATGTAAAACCTGGTTATGCACAAAATTTTTTGATTAAAAATGGTTATGCAGTTGCACTTACTGAGACAAGTAAAAAGAAATTAGATATAGATACAGAAAAAAGAAAACAAGCTGATAATCTTGATAAAGAAAATAATATTAAGATTAAAGAAAAAATAGAAAAATTAAAAATAGTATTTAAATTAAAAGCGGGAAAAAATGAACAAGTATTTGGAAGTATTTCAACTAAACAAATACATAGTGAATTATTAAAAAATGATATAAATGTTGATAAGAAAAAAATAAAATTAGATTTTCCTATCTCAAGTTTAGGATTCCATAAAGTTAATATAGAACTAAGAAAAGATGTTATAGCAAATCTTAACATACAAGTAGTAAAAGAATAACAATAGAAGTAGGTGTTTATTATGCAAGAAAGAGTATTACCACATAATATAGAAGCAGAACAGTCTGTAATAGGAGCGATGTTTTTATCTAAATATGCAATTAATAGAGCAACTGAAGAACTATATCCAGAGTTATTCTATTTAGATAGTCATGCCAAAATATTTGAAGTAGTAAAGGAACTTGCAGATGACAAAAAACCTA
>SVAP01000006.1:60930-67590 GCA_015059335.1 Bacillota bacterium
GCGATGTTTTTATCTAAATATGCAATTAATAGAGCAACTGAAGAACTATATCCAGAGTTATTCTATTTAGATAGTCATGCCAAAATATTTGAAGTAGTAAAGGAACTTGCAGATGACAAAAAACCTATAGATTTAACAACAGTTGTTGAATTATTAAATAGTAAAAAATATCTAGATAAAATAGGTGGTGTTGAGTATTTAACAGAAGTTGTTAACTCAGTACCATCTGCTGCAAACGTTGACTATTATATTGACATAGTAAGAGATAAAGCTATACTTAGAAGATTAATTGATGTGTCAACTGAAATTACTACATCAAGTTATGATGCAAAAGATTCTACTAATGAAATACTTGATAATGCTGAAAAACAAATCTTATCTGTTATCAAAAATAGAAAAGGTGGAGAATTTAAGAGTATTCAACAAGTAGTTTCTAGTGCACAATCAATGCTTGAAGCATTAGCTGCACAAGAAGGTAATATTACTGGTATATCAACAGGATTTACTGATTTGGACAACTTAACTTCAGGTCTTCATGGTAGTGAATTTATAGTAATAGCAGCTCGTCCTGCCATGGGTAAAACTGCTTTTGCTTTAAATCTTGCTACAAATATTGCAATAAATTCTGGCAAAACAGTTGCATTATTTAACCTAGAAATGAGCGCTGAACAACTTGCGATGCGTATGATTTCCTCTCTAGGTCAAATTGAAGGTAGCAAAATACGTAGTGGTAGTTTAGAAAGTAAAGATTGGGATGGAGTAAATGAAGCGGTTAGTGCTTTAGCTGATGCTAAAATGTATATTGATGATACACCAGGACTTACTGCTAGTGAAATACGTGCAAAATGTAGAAGGCTTGCTTCATCAGATGAAGGTCTTGGAATAGTTATCATTGACTACTTACAGTTATTAACTGGTTCAGCAAGATATGCTGGAAATAGACAACAAGAAGTTAGTGAAATTTCGAGACTTTTAAAAACAATGGCTCTTGAACTTGATGTTCCAGTTATTGCTTTAGCCCAATTATCACGTGCAGTTGAAATCCGTGATGATAAAAGACCAATAATGAGCGACCTAAGGGAATCTGGGTCAATAGAACAAGATGCTGACATAGTTGGATTCTTATATAGAGATGACTATTATAATAAAAGTGCAGCTATACATCCTGATATAAGTCTAAGTGAACTTATCATTGCAAAACATCGTAATGGTGCTACTGATACAATTGAATTATTATTTAAACGTAATGTATCTACATTTACTAACTATGAAAAGAAGATAAATGAGGAGGATGTAAATGAGTAAAGTAATAAAGGGGTTACCAATATTTTTTGTTTTAATATTAATGGTTATTATACTTTTTATAACTGGTTTTACATCAAAAAAATCTGAAGTTATACAAAATGTATATCAAGTATACTTGGATGGTGAGAAAATTGGAATTATTTCATCAAAAAAAGAGTTGGAAGATTATATCAATAAACAACAATCTATTTTAAAAAATAAATTTGATGTTAAAAATGTATATGTACCTAAAGGGTTAGATATAAAAGAATACAATACTTATAATGAGAAAATAGATAGTATACAAAGTATCTATAATAAAATTCATAAAGAAAAACCATTTACTTTAAAAGGTTATGTAATTAAAATTAAGTCTTCTGATGATACAAAAACCATTTATTCATTAGATAAAGATATTTTTACAAATGCATTAAAAAAAGCTATGTTAACATTTGTTGATAAAGATCAATATCAATTATATCTTGATAATGATCAAGTTGAAATAAAAGAAACTGGTTCAATTATTGAAAATGTTGATTTAGAAGAAGATATAACTATAAAAGAAGATTATATCTCTGTTGATGAGGAAATTTTTCAAGATGAAGATGAATTAACAAAATATTTGTTATTTGGTACAACTGAAAAACAAGCTACTTATAAAATTCAAGCTGGTGATACTATTGCCTCTGTGGCTGATGCTAATAAGTTGAGTCCAGAAGAATTTTTAATCGCAAACCCACAATTTACAAGTGCAAATAATTTGTTATATCAAGGACAAGAGGTAAATGTTGGATTAATTAATCCATTATTCAGCGTTGTTGTTGAAAAACACGAAGTTGCAGATACAGTAAAGAATTATTCAACACAAATAGAATATGATAATAATATGTTAGTTGGAAAAGAATATATTAAGCAAAACGGAGAAAATGGTCTTGATAGAATTACTAAAAAGATCAAATATGTTAATGGTGAAATTGTTACCGTTGTTACAGCTAATACTCTTGAATTAAAACCTGTTATTAATGCTATTCTAGTTAAGGGTGGTAAAGTAATTCCATCAGTTGGGGATACTTCGTCTTGGTATTGGCCTACAATTCAAGGTTATACTATATCTAGTAGATTTGGTTGGCGTTGGGGTAGAAGACATGATGGAGTAGATATTTCAGGTACTGGTGAAGGTTCACCAATTTATGCTTCAAATAATGGTACAGTAGCTGAAGTTGGTTATTACCATTCTTCAATGGGTAATTATGTGTATATAAATCACAATAATGGTTATTATACAGTTTATATGCATATGTCTTCAATTGTAGTTAAAAAAGGTCAAGTTGTAGCGCGTGGTCAAACAATTGGTGGAATGGGTAATACTGGTCGTTCAACTGGTACACACTTACACTGGTCTATTTGGAAAGGTGGATATCCGTATCAAGGTGGTACGGTATTGGATCCACAACCATTCTTAAGATATTAAAATGAAAGTAATAGTTTTTGCAAGTGGATCAAAGGGGAATTCTACATATATCGAATATAAAGATACAAAAATATTAATCGATATGGGAATATCCTCTTCTTCTTTGGAAAAAAAACTTAATGAGATAGGTGTGACAAGTGAAGAATTAGATGCAGTTTTAATTACCCATACTCACGTTGACCATGTTGGTGGACTAAAAACATTTGTAAAAAAACATAATGTTCCAATATATTTAACAGAAATTATGTACGATGAATTAGATATAAATTTTAATAATCATGAGTTTATTGATAGTGATATGTTAAATATAAAAGATATAATAATTGATATTATAAAAACAAGTCATGATACCAATGATTCAAATGGATATGTTTTAAAAGCAGAAAAAGATATTGTATATATTACAGATACTGGATATATTAATAAAAAATACTTTAAAAAAATCTATAATAAAGATATATATATATTTGAAAGTAATCATGATATAGAAATGCTTATGAATAGTAAATATCCCCATTATATAAAAAACAGGATACTAGGTGTAAAGGGACATTTATCTAATAAAGATAGTGCGTATTATTTATCTAAATTAGTTGGTAATAATACTTCACATATTATTTTAGCCCATTTATCTGAAGAAAATAATACAGAAGAAAAAGCATTAGATAGTTTATATAATGCATTAAATAAAGAAAATAAAGTAATAGATAATATCGAAGTTGCAAAACAAAAGAATAGCGTTTATATTGAGGTATAATATGATTAGAATTATTTGTGTAGGAAAAATAAAAGAAAAATATTTTGTGGATGCTTTAAATGAGTATAAAAAAAGAATAAGTAAATATTCTAAACTGGAAATTATTGAAGTAAGTGATGAAGCCACAGATAATGAGAAAATAGTATTAAATAAAGAAAAAGAAAGAATATTAAAGTATATAAATAAAAGTGATTATAATATTGTTTTAGATATTGATGGTACTGAATTATCTAGTGTACAATTATCAGAAAAGATAAATAATATATTTACAAATTATAATAGTAATATTACTTTTATAATTGGAGGATCATGTGGTATTGATAGAGAAATAAAAAATATTTGTGATTTTAGATTGTCGTTTTCTAAAATGACTTTTCCACATCAATTATTTAGAGTGATATTATTAGAACAAATATATAGATCATTTAAAATATTAAATAATGAAAGCTATCATAAATGATTTGTGGAGTATCAATATGTTTAAAGGCAAAAAGAATATAATATATATATTAATTTTTATATTATGTAGTGCTATTTATTATAAAAACGATATTATAAAATTTGCTGTAGCAAATGGTTTAATGGAAGTTAAGTCATATAGAATAGGTGAAATACCAGAATATAATAATGAACCATATATCATTATTAATAATAATGAGCCGAGTTTTAATAATAGTGATATTAAAACAAAACCATTTGAAAAATATAGTAAATTGGATTATTTAGATAGATGTGGTGAAGCGTTTGCTAATATAGGAATAGATAGTATGCCAACTACTGAACGAGATAGTATTGGTATGATTAAGCCAACAGGATGGCATACTGTAAAATATGATAATGTTGATGGTAAATATTTGTATAATAGATGTCATTTGATTGGATATCAACTAACTGGTGAAAATGCTAATGAAAAAAATTTAATTACTTGTACAAGACAAATGAATGCTGGAGTAATGCTTGATTTTGAAAATATCGTTGCAGATTACATTAAAAGTACAAATAATCATGTATTATATAGAGTAACTCCAATTTTTGAAGGTAATAATTTACTAGCAACTGGTGTTCAAATAGAAGCTTTATCTGTTGAAGATAATGGTAAGGGTATCAAGTTCAATGTATTTATTTATAATGTACAAGATGGAATAAAAATTAATTATGCAAATGGAGAAAGTAAACAAATGAAAAAGTAGTAATTATACTACTTTTTCACATTATAGAGAAAACCCCTAGAAAAAACTAGGGGTTTTCATACATAATAATTTAACAGTATAATTATTCAGATAAATGTTTATTTTTTTATGTTAGAAGTCATTATGTCAGATTCAGGATCATACGTTACAACAATACCATTTCCATTATAATCGGGATTAAGCATTGAATGATATTGACCTATAAACTCAACTTCATCAAAATTAGGTTCATTGGTGTAATTATGATTTATATATTTACTTGAATTGGTTTCCTTTATTTTTTTAATAGTGCTTATATATCTTTTATAATATATTTGTTTTATGTTATTATCTTCAAATAATAAATTCATAAGCATAACTAGCTTTTCTTTATTAGTTATATTATTATCTTGTAAATTTATTTTTAGTCTTAATAAATCTTCTTCTTCGCTAGATAAGTAATCTTTTTTCATCATATCTGCAATTTTTTTTGACACTTCCATCATTTTACCAAACAAACGAATATTATCAATCCAAGTTCTATAATTACATCCTCCATTAGGAATTCTAAATTCTAATCTATAATCTTTTTCGTTATTTCCTCTAAGACATACAGAATTCTTTTTATATTGTAAGCCATTAATTGTTTTATTATTGCCATTATAATCGTTGTTAAATAACTCAATTACTTTATTTCTAGATAATTCTTCATCTATAATGCGTTTCCCGATTATTTCAGAGATAGCTTTTATACGGCTATTAGTATAAACATCTTGCCTAAAAAGTTGTCCTTCTTCATTACAAATGTAATATAATAATTCTTCACAATTTCCATAAATTTCATAAAAATTTAAAATTGCTTCTTTAGTATCTAAATAGTCTAGTCCTAAATTAATTTGTCCTCCAGCATTTTGATAAACATCGTTATAATAATAACCAATATCTTTCATTGCTTCACATAAACCACAAAATTTAGCCACATCTTCTTTTAAATTGTGAAAAGGATGCCCTGGAGCAATTTCGCTACCATTTGGAACCGTTGCGTCCCTACTTACCACATATTCTTCAAATCCTCGTTGTTCACTTAATTCTATTTGAATATTATAATCATTATTTGCTTCAATTTCAGGAGCTATACTAATTCTAGGGTCAATTCCTATATCTATATCTTCGTTCATAAATTGTAAACTTTTATTATAGATATAATTGTGATCTTGTTTCATTTTTAAAAAGTTTTTATATTGAACGGGTAAATAACTGTAGTAATCATTTGTTAATTTATTATATCTTTCTTTATCACGTTTAGTATATTCAATTATATCTACTAATACTGACTTGTCAGAATAATCTTTAACTTTATTTAAAACATTGGTGATCATAATATGTTCCCATTCTTTATCATTAACTTTTTTTATAGAATCTATAAATGATATAATATCAGAAATGTTACGTCGAATATTATTTTCGTCAGATATATATTCGGTTATTTTAGTATCAAATTCATTTTTGAAAAATAATTTTAACTCATCACTACTAAACATATCTAAACTATTGTTTATTCCGTTAAAAAAAACACCATTTTCAATAATTAAATCAATTATTTTTTGTTTCATTTTAACTTTCAAATTCTCATTAGTTATTTTATTTATAATTTTACTTATATCAGATAGGTAGATACAATTTTCTAATATGGTTTCAGTAGTAGCGTCTAAAAATTTCCAATAATCACCGTCAAGCTTTTCTTCATTTTCGTTATATTCGGTAAAACTATACATATGCATATTATCACCCCTTTTATCATACCATATTTTCTAGTAAGATGAGTGATTAATATTTAAAAGTTGTTGACTTTATATATAAATTAGTATCAGATTGCGGATAATTTTTTAATTTTTTCACGTATTATGTTGTTAATCATACAATACTTCAGGGGGTATAAATGTGAATAATAATTTAAGAGTTGTAATAGATGCTGGTCA
>SVAP01000007.1 GCA_015059335.1 Bacillota bacterium
AAGAGATTAATAATCTTCAAAATTCTAATACCGAGAAAACAAATACTTTAAAACAATATATTACTTATCTTAATGAAAATAAAAATAATTGGTATTTAGAAAATGGTAAATTAATCGCTAAAACAAACGAAGTATTAAATAAATTAAATGAAAATAATAAAACATTTAATATAAATATTACAACAGAAAAAGAAATTGTTTATAAACAAATACCTGTAATAATGTACCATGGTGTATCAGATACTACATGGGGACTTGAAGGTTTATTTATGAAAGTTGCTGATTTTGAATCACAGATGAAATATTTAAGTGATAATGGTTATGAAACTATTTTCATAGAAGATATTAAAAAAGATTATACTGGTAAGAAAGTAGTAGTACTTACTTTTGATGATGGATATGTAGATTTTTATACAAATGTTTTACCAATTATTAAAAAATATAATATAAAAACTAATTTATATGTAATAACAAATACTACAAATGATGAAAAATATATAAATGAAGACCAAATTAAAGAATTATCAAATTCTGGATTAGTTTCTATTGGTTCACATACTGTTTCACATAGTGCATTAGCGTCGCTAAATTCAGAACAAATAGAAATGGAGTTAAAAAATTCTAAAAAATACTTGGAAAATTTATTAGGAAAAGAAATACAAACAATATCATATCCAACAGGTTCTTATAATTCTGCGGTTTTAAATATAGCTCAAAAGTATTACAAGTATGGAATAACTACTATAAATGGCGTTCAAAGTATGGGTAATTTTAGTAAATATAAAATTATAAGAAAAGCCATGTACAGAGGATCTGGAATGAGTACATTTAAAAATATAGTAAATAGTGCGAATTAAATTAATAAAATATATAATATTTTTATAAATATGTTATAATATAAATATAGTTAATCAATGAAAGGAAGTATTTTATGAAATTATTTACAGTTGGTCCTACAGAAATGTATGAAGATACATTTGAAGTCGGGTCAAAACAACTACCTTATTTTAGAACTAACGAATTTTCTAAAATTGTATTAGAAACAAGTTCAAAAATGAAAAAATTATTATATACAAACGAAGATACTAAACTTATTTTCATTACTGGTTCTGGCAGTGCAGCGATGGAATCTATAGTATCTAATAGTTTTAATAAAGAAGATAAACTTCTAATTATTAATGGAGGAACATTTGGCGCTAGATTTAAACAAATTTCTGAAATTTATAATATACCATATGAAACTGTTGATGTTAAATATGGTGAAACTTTAAATATTGAGCATTTTAAAAACTATAATTTAAAAGAATTTACTGGAATGCTAGTAAATATTGATGAAACATCAACAGGTCAACTATATGATATTGAATTATTGTCTAAAATTTGTAATGATAACGGTATTGATTTAGTTGTTGATGCAATAAGTTCATTTTTAGCTGATGAGTATTATATGGATAAGTATAATATTAAATGCACCGTATTATCAACACAAAAAGCTTTATCAATTAGTCCTGGATTATCAATTTTAGCAATAAATAATGATTTTTATGAAAGAAAAATAAAAAATAAAAAACCTATTAATTTATATTTGAATATTAATGAACATGTCGTTAATATGGAAAGAGGACAAACTCCAAATACTCCTGCTGTTGGAATAATTCTTGAATTACATGAAAGAATAAAACATATTGATAGTGCAATAGATGAAGTTAATAGAGTAAAAGAAAATGCAATTTATTTTAGAAATAAAATTAAAGATTTAGGATTAGAAACACCAAGTTTTCCTTTATCTAATGCATTAACTCCAATAATATTTCCAAATGATAATGCAAAAGAAGTATTTGAATATTTAAAAAATAAATATGAAATATATGTTAATCCAACTGGTGGAGAAATGGGTAATAAGTCGCTAAGAGTTGCGCATATTGGTAATTTAAAAAAAGAAGATTATGATATATTAATCGAAAAAATGAAGGAAGTGTTATAATGAAAGCTATATTAATGGCTGCAGGTTATGGTGGAAGAATTAGTCAATTTACTAATGAGCCTAAAAGTTTACTAAAAATAAATAATAAATCAATAATTAGACATACAGTTGAGATGTTACTAAAAAATAATATTTCTGTAACAATAATTGTTGGATTTAAACATGAGTTAATTATAAATGAATTAAAAGATTTAAACGTTAAATTCTATTATAATCCATTCTTTAGAGTTACGAATAGTATTGGATCATTGTGGCTTGCAAAAGATGAATTAAATACAGATGAAGATATCATTTTAGGAAATGCTGATGTATATTGGGATCAAGATATACTTGACTCACTACTTTCAGATAAACGTGAAGTTGTAATGTTAGGTGATAAAACAAGAGCGCTTACTGGTGATTATTTCTTTGGATGTAAAAATGATGTGATTGAAAAATATGGAAAAGAATTAGTACCAGAAGAAAGAACATGTGAATATGTTGGTCTTGCAAAATTAGAAAATAGCTTTGTTAAACCGTTTAAAAATCAAATGGAACATTTAGTAGAAAATGGTGAATATAATCTTTGGTGGGAAAATACTTTATATACTATTGCCGATAAGTATCCGATTTATGTTCAAGATGTAGACGGAAAATTTTGGGCAGAAGTAGATTATATTGAAGATTATGAAAGAATAAAAAAACAAATTGAAGAAACTACTTTATAATTAAAGTAGTTTTATTTATAAAAAAATTAATATTTTTAATGTTTTATATGCTAATAAGTTTATATTTTATTTTTATTATGATACAATTAATATGGTGATGTTATGACATTAAAAAGAGACTATTTAATAGATAACATTAAGGGAATTATGATATTTTTAGTTGTATTAGCACATTTATTTGAGTTTAATATTACACCTAAAATTTCTTTTTTGCTGATTATTATTTATAGTTTTCATATGCCTGTTTTTGTTTATTATTCTGGATATCTTGCTAGATATAACGCATCTAAAATAATAAAAGGAATATTGTTTCCATATTTGGGTATTCAAATATTCAGTTGGCTTGTTTATAATTCTTTTGGCTTTTTTACTGATTTTCGTTTGATAACTGCATATACATCTTTATGGTATATGATTTCGCTATTTTTTTGGTATATTTCTATTCCGTTTGTAGAAAATGTAAAACATCCTAAAATACTAATACTATTATTATTTTTATTTGGATTAATTATAGGATATGATGCAACAGCTGGTACAATATTAAGTGCGTCTCGTACTATTGTATTTGTTCCAATTTTTTATTTAGGATATTTTTCTAGAAAGTATAATTGGTTTAATTTCAAAAAAAATAGTAGACTCTTTAAATTAATTTTACCAATTTTAATTTGTGCCATAATTATAATGTTTTATTGCTTGAGAAATGCTATAAATGTCGAATGGTTCTATGGATATGCTAATTATTCGTTATTAGAATATAATCCATTAATAAGGTTTTTGATATATTTGATATCAGTTATTTGGATATTATTCTTTAAATTGTTTGTGCCTAATAAAAAAACATTTATTTCAAAGGTTGGTAAAAACTCATTATCTGTATATTTATTACATTACATTACGATATTTTTAATAGTTAATAATACTAATTTGTTGAAAATTGGGAGTTATCCTATTTTAAATTGTTTGATTCTTGCCATTTTAATTACATGTTTTCTATCACAAAATTGGTTGAATGATATTATGAGGGGTAATTTTAACAAAAATAGTTTTTCAATAAAAACTTTTAGAAGTAATAGAGGTGAAAAATGAAAAAATCAATTTTTAAAAATACTATTTATAAATCAATTTTAAGTTTTGTTAATATTGTTATACCATTATTAGTTGGTCCATATATTGTAAGGTTATTAGACGTAGAATTATATGGGATATACAATAAAACATTCGCAAATTTCCAATTATTTCTAACTTTTGCATCATTTGGAATATATGTTTTTGGTGTAAGGGAAATAAGCAAAATTAGAAATGATAAAGAAAAAGTATCGATATTATTAACTAATTTGTTTTTAATATCAATTATTACTAACCTTATAATAACAGCAATATATATTATATTTGCGCTAGTAACATCTAGTGGTATTACTACAACAATATATTTGCTAATGATTATTCAAATTGTTGGTAATATATTTTATATCGAATTTGTAAATGAAGCGTTAGAAAATTATAAATTTATAACAATTAAAACATTAGTAGTAAAAATAATATATATCCTTTCATTGTTTTTGTTGGTTAGAAAACCTGACGATATTATTATATATACTATAATTATAAATGGAACTGTGTTACTAAATAATATAATAAGTTTTATATATGCAAAAAAGAAAATTAATTTTAATTTTAAAAATGTACAAATTAAAAAATACATTCCTTCATTAGTTATGATTTTAATTATTACAAATGTTGATTTGTTATATAGTCAATTAGATAGAGTAATGTTAGGAAATTTTGTTAGTAATGTTTCGGTTACAATATATTATATTCCTTATTATATTGTTTCTACGTTGGCTTCTATTCCATATTCAATTATTAACGTATCAATACCTAGATTATCATATTTAATTGAGAATGAAGGAAAAGAATCCTATGAAAATATGTTGAATAAATCAGTATCTTCATTGTTATTTATAATAATTCCTATTTGTTTTGGTGTGTTTGTATTAGCACGTGAAGTAGTTATTTTATATGCCGGTGAAAAGTATTTATCAATTATACCGGTTTTGATGTTGGCGTGTATAATACGAATTATAATTAGTGTAGAATCGACAATGACTAATTTGGTAATGTATCCGAATAACAAAGAAAAGAAAATAATGCAATACACACTGTTTTGTGGAATATTAAATTTGTTGTTAAACAGTATATTAGTTATGTTAAATATCTTAACACCTTTTTCTGCAATGTTTACTACTGGTATTTCAGAAATTGCTTTATCCACTTGTTTATATTTATATATAAAGAAAAATTTAAAGATAAAATATACTGTATTTTCAAAACAAAATCTATTTTATTTATTGTTAGGAGTGTTATTTATCCCAGTATCATTAACAATAAGAATGTTTAATTTAGGGTTTATAATGAATATAATTCTTATTATAATATCATGTATTATACTTTATGTTGGTATATTATATATAAAAAAAGATGAAAATATAATTCTGATTTTAAAAAAAGTATTTAGTAAGGTGGTTAATATAAGATGAAAAAGTTAATTGTTCCAATGGGTTATATGGGTTCTGGTTCATCTGCAATAACAGATTTATTATCTGAATTTGAGGATTGTTCAAATGAATTTAAATCTTATGAGTATGTGTTTTTGCATTGCCCAAATGGATTATTTGATTTGGAAGATAAATTATTAATAGGAAATAACGCAATAAAAAGTGATGAGTCAATTAGAAGTTTTAAAACACAAATGGATAAGTTATATGATAAAAAATTTTGGTGGATTGGAAATTATAAAAAAATCGTTGGTCCGGAATTCCAAACGCTAACTAATAATTTTGTGGAAGAAATAACGCAATTTAAATTTAAAGGATATTGGTATACTCATGAAGAAGTAAACACTAAAATGTTTTTAAAACTTTTAATACGTAAACCAATTAAGATGATATCTAGAAACAAAATATGTAATAAAAAAATATTAAAATATAAAGATGGAATGATGTTATCTTATATAAAACCTGATGAATTTTATAAATTTGCAAAAAAATATATAAATGATGTGTTAAATGTGATTTCCAGAGGTCATGAGAATGTTATAATGGACCAATTATTATTACCATTTAATTTATTTAGAGTTGATAACTATTTTGGAGAAGAACTTAAAGCTATAGTTGTTGAAAGGGATCCTAGAGATGTATTTATATTAAATAAATATATATGGGATTCAAAGCAAATTGGTGTTCCATTTCCGAAAGATGTTCGCGAATTTTGTAGGTTTTATAAAAGTATGCGTGAAAGTGAACATATTGCAGAGTCTAAAAAAATTTTGAGAATTAAATTTGAAGATTTAGTTTATAATTATGATAAAACAGTATCAATTATTAGTGAATTTATTGGTTTTGATAGTACTCAACATATTGCACCAAAAACTCGTTTTATCCCTGAACTTTCTATTAAAAACACACAAGTGTTCAATGGAAAAGAAGAATATAAAAAAGAAGTGAAAGTAATTGAAAAAGAATTAAAGGAGTATTTATATAATTTTCCATATTTGTTAGAAAATAAGGTAGAGGATACAGTAGAATTTGATTAGTAGGAGATTGTTATGAAAAAAGAGTACAAAAGAGATTTACAATTAAAAATGTTAGAGATGATAAAAGATTTAGATGATATATGCAAAAAACATAATATTAAATATTATTTGGCATATGGTTCTTGTTTAGGCGCGGTAAGACATAAAGGATTCATTCCTTGGGATGATGATTTAGATATTATTATAAAATATGATGATTATTTAAAATTCCTTGAGGTTTGTCAAAAAGAGTTGGATAATGATACATATTTTGTTCAAACTCTTGATACTGATCCTAACTATTATCTATCTTTTGCAAAGATTAGAAACATTAAAACCACTTTAATTGAGGAAAACAATAAAGATGAAAAAATGGTTAATGGTGTATATATTGATGTATTCCCACTAGTAGGCTATCCAGATAATAAAATCAAACAATTAATATTAAAAATAAATAGAGCTTTTGTATTATCTGCTAATAGAAATATTATTAATAATAAATTGTTATATAATATTTTTAAAGTTATTTTAAAAATTGTTGGTAAAAAAAGAATTATTAAATATTGTACACAACAATGTGTTAAATATAAATGTAATGATTATAAACAAGTAATTAGTATTTTTGATGGTGATGGAGTACAAATTGGATTAACAACTAATAGTATTTTAGGTGATCCAAAAAGAGTGAAATTTGAAGATATAAAATTGCCAATACCAGAAAATTATGATGCATATTTAAAAAATTTATTTGGTGACTATATGAAAATTCCTTCAAAAGAACAAATCCAATTTAAAACACATACACCATATTTTTTAGATTTAAATAAACATTATGAAATAGATGAAGTAGGTGATTAAATTGAATGAAAAAAAAATTAATTTATTATTATACATATATATAATTGCTTTACCAATATTAGATATTATGAAATTTTTATTTGGAAATGGGTTTCAAGTGTTTGGTATTTCAATCGTTGAAATACTAAATATATTATTTTGTTTTACATTTGTTGTTTTAGCAATTATATATAAATTTAAAAACAAGAAAAATATTTCCTATTGGTCCATCATTTTTTTACTTTTGTTTTTTATATATATGATTTTTCATGTTTTTAATACATTACAATTCAATGTAGATATTGTTGGTAAAATAAGTAATCCCTTTGTGGAAGTATATTATATTTTTAGATCATATTTTCTTCCGTTTTGTTTATTATATTCTTTTATGAATCTGAAAATGGATAAGAATAATGTAATTAAAAATTTATCATTATTATCATTTATAATTAGTTTTATAATAGTAATATCTAATTTACTAGAAATTGGGTATGTTTCATATGATTCTTATTTAGATGGTAAAACCGTAATATCTGGAAGCATTTTCGATTGGATTTCAAAAGTTGCTACTAACAATTGTGATTTATTTACATCAAAAGGATTTTTTTATTCAACAAATCAAATATCACTAGTTTTAATTGCACTATTAGTAATTTCTTCACTATATTTACAAGAAAATAAAAAATGGTATATGTATATATCTTTTATAATAAAGATATTAGCAATGATTATGATTTCAACTAAAACATGTTTTTTAGGTATATTGATTACAATAGTATTTAATATATTTATCAATATATTATTTTTGATATTAAAAAAAGAAAAGTTTGATTTGAAATTCAATGTTTTTTTACTTTTATGTTTTATAGGAAGTATCTCTTTATTTTATATTTCACCAATTTCATATAAGTTAGGTTATAATGAGAGATATATTGATAATAATTTAATACATGAAATATTACCGGAAAAATTGCCGGTTATTGATGGTGATTACCATTCAAGTAACATACAAAATTATATTTATAATATGAATGTTTTAGAATCTAAAGAATATCGCAACTTATACGCTAATTTAGATGAATATGAAATTTTCGAAATAATAAAGAAAAAAAGTCTATCAACTGATGAAAAAGAAATTATGATTTCTGTTTTAGATAAGTGTAATTCATTTTTTGGAATTCATGGTTCTTATAAAATTCTTTTTCCAATAGAGGATAATTTTGAATTTTGGTTCAATTCTGTTAAACTTGGACATAGTGTAGTAAATGACTTTAGAGGATTCAAATTTAGAATATTTGATCATGTTATTTCTTTAAATAATAATATAACTGGCGACAAATTATTTGGGATTGGTTATACTTCTAATTTCCCGTATACTGAAACAGATATTATTGGACAATATACATGGTTTGGAATTTTTGGCGTTATATTATTTGTTTTGCCGTTTTATGTGTTATTTTTATACAATTTGATTTTGTTTTTAATTAATATAAAAAACAATTTTAATAAACTAAATATATATTTATTATTTTCTGAATTACTAATATTACTAGTATGTCTAGTTACGGGACACTGTTTTGGTAATATTTTTCCGATGTCGATATTGATAATTCTTTCGTGTTTAAATAATCAAATATTGAAAGAACAAAAGATTAATGTTACTAGTAATAATAAGAAAAAAATATTATTTATAATTTGGTCTTTTACATATGGTGGCGGTGCTGAAAAAATATTGGCCAATCTCGTTAATAATATGGATCTAGAAAAATATGAAATAGATATAATTGAATATTGGCATTCGGATAAAAAGATTAATAATATTAATGAATCTATTACATTATTAAAACCAATTGTTGATTCTACAAAAGCGTCAAAAATAGAAAAGTTAATTAAGAAAATTTTAGTATACAATTTTCCATCTATTCTTAGAAAATTTTACATAAAAAAGAAATATGATTATGAAATTTCTTTTAACTATATGATACCTACATTTTTATTAGATAAAAATGCTAAATCATTTGCATGGTTGCATGGAGATATATATGAACTTCAAGATAACAAATATGAATATCGAATTCAAAAGAAAAGTTTAAATTATGTTGATAGAATTATTACAATATCACAAAACACTTACAATTCTGTTATTGACTTATATCCAGAATATAAAGATAAAACAAGAATTATATATAATTCATATGAATTTGAACAAATTGAACATATGTCTAATAGTATTAAATTATCTACTAATAAATATCCAACTTTATTATTTCTTGGACGATTAGATGATAACAAGAATCCTATGTATATGTTGGAAGTTGCTAAAGTATTAAAAGAAAAGAAATATAAATTTATTCTAAATATTATTGGTCATGGGAGTTTATTTGATTTGTTGACAGAAAAAATAAAAGAATATAAGTTAGAAAACTATGTGAAACTTTTAGGATTTAAAGAGAATCCATATCCATATATAAAAAATTGCGATATATTATGTTTAACATCACATAGTGAAGGATTTCCAACAGTTTTAATAGAATCATTAATTTTAAAGAAGACTTTTGTTTCTACTAATGTAGGAGGAGCATTAGAAATTTCTAATAATAATAAATGTGGTTTTGTAGTTGATAGCCAAGAACAATTTATTGAAAAACTTGAAGTATTAATTAAAAATAAAAAAATATATGATGATATGTGTATGAATAGTGATACATTTGTAAAGAAATTTTCTTCTGATACGCAAATCGCATCATTAGAAAAAGAATTTATGGAGGTGGAAAATGAGGATTAGTGTAATTGTTCCTGTATATAATGTTGAAAAATATCTATCAAGATGTCTAGATTCATTGGTAAACCAAACATTTAAAGATTATGAAATAATTGTTGTTAATGATGGTTCACCAGATAACAGCAAAAAAATTATAAATGAATATTTGAAGAAATTTCCTGAATTGATTAAATCATATACTAAAAAAAATGGAGGATTAGGTTCAGCAAGGAATTATGGACTAAAAAAATCAATCGGTGAATATATTATGTTTGTTGATAGTGATGATTTTGTTGAAACTAATATGTTAGAAAAAATGTATAGTGTTGCAAGGAAAAAAAATAGTGACATGGTTATTTGTAACATTAATGATTATTATGAAAAAAGTTCCATTAACAAATTAAATTACAATATATATACAGGAAATAATGTGTTTAAAAACCCTGAAATAATATTAAATCGTCCTGCAGCATGGAATAAACTTTATAAAAGAGAATTATTTAATAATTCTGATATGAAGTTTGTTGATAATAAATGGTATGAAGACTTAAGGTTGACTACAAAATTGTATTTGGAATGTAATAAAATTTCTTTTATCAAAGATCATTTATATAATTATGTGATTAGAGAAAATTCTATTATGAATAATAAAAACATAAGTAGAAATTATGAAATAATAGAAGCATTTGAAGATGTAATTTCTTATTACCGTGAAAAAAATCTTATTGATAAATTCAATGACGAAATTGAATTTCTTGCTATTAATCACTTGTTCATTGCAGCAAGTGTTAGAATAATTATAAATAGTAGAAATAAAGATATTAGAAAAAATTTGACACCTATATTAGAATATTTTAAAACTAATTTTAATATCAATAATAAAAATAAGTATTTAAAGGATTTGTCATTCAATCAACACCTTATCTATACTTTAATGAAATCTGAATGCTATGTTTTAATTAAATTTATTTTCAAAATAAAAGAGTTTATATCAGCATAATCGATATGTCTAAAATTTCATTTTTACTTTTACATTTAGGTTATGGTGGAATTGAAAGTTCTACAATAAATACTGCTAATGCTTTATCTGATAAATATGAAATTGAATTAGTTGTATTTTATAATTTAACCAGAAATCAAGAAAATAAATTAAATAAAAACATTAAAATTAGATATATGTATGATGGTGGACCTAATAAAGAACAATTTTTAAGTTGTATTAAAAATAAAAAGTTTTTTTCTATGATAAAAGAAGGTTTTAAATCATTAGATATTTTAATTAAAAAGAAATTATTAATAATTAAATATATTAAAAATTGTGATTCAAAATATATTGTTTCTACTAGGATTGAATTTAGTGAGTTATTAAATAAATATGGAAAAAATAACACTGTTAAAATCGCACAAGAACATCATCATCATAATAATGATAAAAAATATATAAAGAGATTAAAAAATAATTATAATAGAATTGATTATCTTTGTGCTTTAACAACGACTCTAAAGAAAGATTATGAAAATTTTTTAAGTAATAATAATCACACTAAAATAATTTTAATGCCGAATATGTTATCTGATTTACCTACAAAAAAAACTGATTTAAAAAACAAAAATTTTATTTCTGTGAGTAGACTAGATGAAGGTAAAAAAATAGATGAAATAATAAAAATCTTCTCAAAAGTTGATAATAGAAATAGTAATTTATATGTTATTGGTGATGGTAAAGAATTCAATAATTTGCAACTATTGGTAAAAGAATTAAAATTATCAAAAAAAGTTCATTTATTAGGTTATCTTGATAAAAAAGAAATAGAAAAATATATGTTAAAATCGAGTGTATTTTTAATGACTTCAGTTAGTGAAGGATTACCAATGGTATTATTAGAAGCAATGAGTTATGGGCTTCCTTGCATTGCTTATGAAACAGATAGTGGTACAACTGATATAATTGATGATGGAAAAAATGGGTATATAATCAAAAATAGAAACGAAGATGAATATATAGAAAAAGTTAATAATTTAGTTAATGATTCAAAAATGCTAAAAGAATTCTCAAATAGCTCAATGAAAAAATCAAAGAAATTTTCTAGCGTTGAAATACTAAAAATATGGTATAAAATATTAAAATAAAAGACTTTTGTCTTTTTTTTCTTTATGCCTTTTGATATAATTAACTTAGTAAGAGAAATGGTAGGGTTATGTATGAAAGAGTATTTTAAAAGATTATACAATAAAACAGCAGATAGTTTTTATAAACTTGTTAAAAAAAATTTAAAAAATAATGCAAAGCAATTTATAGTTACAGCAAATCCTGAAACATTTATGAAAGCAACGCAAGATGAAGAGCTTAATAAAATGTTAATGGATGAAAATACTACTATTGTTCCAGATGGGATAGGAATAGTTAAAGCTGCTAGAATTTTAGATTATGATATTAAAGAAAGAATACCGGGAATAGATATTGCAAATAAACTATTAGAATATGGTAACGAATTAAATAAAAGTATATACATGTTCGGGGCACAAGAAGAAGTTATTGTATCTTTAAAAGAAGTATTAACTAAAAATTATCCTAATTTAAAAATTGTTGGTGCACAAAATGGTTATGAAAAAGATCGTGATAAGATTTTTAAAGATATTATAAAAAAAGAACCGGATATTGTTTTAGTTGCATTAGGTATACCAGAACAAGAAAAACTTATATATAAATATTTAGATAAATTTCAAAAAGGAATATTCGTTGGTGTAGGTGGATCATTTGATGTAATAAGTGGTCATAAAAAAAGGGCACCTAAAATTTTTCGAAAATTAAACTTAGAATGGTTATACAGAATATTAAAAGAGCCTAAAAGAATTAAAAGATTTTATGATAGTAATGTAAAGTTTTTATTTAGAGTTAGGAAATTAAAAAAAAAAGAGAACAAAGTAACTTTTTCTGATTATTTAACAAAATTTTTCTTTGTTTCCTATTTTATATTTTCAATATATTGGTTAATTATAGTCTTTAATCATAACAAATCTAGGTTTGGTGTATATTTTATAATATTAGCATTTTTATTTGCATTAATATTTTATCTTTTTAAAAAATATAAATTAAAAATTAACACAAAAATAATTGTTATTGCTTTAATTATATTATCTATACTATTTAGATTGCCATTGATATTTTTAGATTATGCAGATCCTACTAGTGATTATGCAACATTTTATTATAATGCAGTATATATTGCGACTGGAACAGGATCATTTAGTTCTAAATACATATCAGCATTTCCATATTTATATGGTTATATATTTGTTTTAGGACAATTTATGAAAATATTTGGCAGTTCATATAGTAGTGTAATTATTTTAAATATATTATTAGATTTATTGGGTGCATCATTCATATATTTATTTACTAAAAAAATTAATAAGAAAGCAGCTGTTTATTCATTATTAATTTGGCTATTTAATCCTTTTAATATATACTTTTCTATTATATGTTCTCCTATCATTATAGTTAATACCTTCTTTGCATTAGTATTATATATATCATCATTATTATTTTCTAATTTGGATAACAGAAAACTTGTTATTATATATAGTTTATTATTAGGAATTAGTTTATCTATTGCCAATGTTTTTCGACCAATAATGATTATTTTTGTTATTGCAATATTTATATATTTAACGTACCTTATTTTCGAAGAAAATAAAATTAAAACATCAAATTTAATAATTGGGTTTTTACTAGTATTTTGTACATATCAAATTGGAAACCAAGTTTACTATAAAATAATATCTAACGTAACTTGCTATGAAATAAATAAAAGCTTATCAGGGTGGACAATTTTTGTTGGCTCAAATACAGAAACGAGTGGTACATGGAGTGAATTGAATTCTGATACTTATGACAAATATTACTATAGCTCTGATTATACGCCAGAAAAGTTTAGCGATAAATTACAAAAGTTGGGTATAGAAAGATATAAAAATAATGGAATTATAAATAATACAAAATTATTTATAGAAAAAAGTAAAGTTTTAGCTGCTAAAACGAATGAATACAATTATATTTCTTTTGTTGATACAAATATTACAAATAATGTTTTTTTGGATAAATTTGTTCAAGCATTTACAAGTATATATTGGTATTTTGTTGTGATATTTAATTTTATTTTTTCAATTATTATATTCAAAATAGAAGATTATAAAAAAATGATTGCATATTGTCTGTTAGTTGTTGGATTGTGTGCTTCAACATTAATCGTAGAAGTAAGTCCTAGATATTTTTATCCAATATTTGCTCCGCTAACAATAGTATTAGCACTATCTATATATAAAATCAGTAATTTTTTTAGAAAAGGTGAAAAATATAATGATTAAAGTTATGACAGTTTTTGGTACAAGACCAGAAGCAATTAAAATGGCTCCATTAGTTAAGGAGTTAAAAACAAGAGAAGAAATTGAAACAATAGTATGTGTTACTGCACAACATAGAGAAATGTTAGATCAAGTATTAAATGTGTTTGAAATAACACCTGATTATGATTTAAATATTATGCAACAAGGACAAACTTTAGCAGATGTTACAACTAGAGCGTTACAAGGATTAGAAAAAGTAATTAAAGAGGTACAACCTGATATAGTTTTAGTACATGGTGATACTACTACAACATTTGCAGGAGCACTTGCTGCTTTCTATAATCAAGTAGCAATAGGACATGTTGAAGCAGGTCTTAGAACATGGGACAAGTATTCACCATATCCAGAAGAAATGAACAGACAAATGGTAGGATGTATGACAGATATGCATTTTTCACCAACTGAAAAAAGTGCCCAAAATTTAATTAATGAAGGTAAAAATAAAGATAATATTTATATTACTGGTAATACAGCTATTGATGCAATGTCAACAACTATTAAAGATAACTACCATCATGAAGTATTTGACTGGATTGGTAATGATAGAATGATTCTTTTAACTGCCCATAGAAGAGAAAATTTAGGTGAACCAATGTATAACATATTTAGAGCAATTAAAAAGATTGTTGATGAATTTAATGATGTGAAAGTTGTTTATCCAATTCATATGAATCCTAAAGTTAGAAGTATTGCAAATGAAGTATTAGGTGATACTGATAGAGTTAAAATTATTGAACCATTAGAAGTAGTTGATTTCCATAACTTTCAAAATAAAAGTTATATTATATTAACTGATAGTGGTGGAATCCAAGAAGAAGCACCATCATTAGGGAAACCAGTATTAGTACTTCGTGATACAACTGAAAGACCAGAAGGAATTGATGCTGGGACATTGAAATTAGCCGGAACTGATGAAGAAATAATATATAATTTAACAAAGGAATTATTAACTGATAAAACGGTATATGAATCAATGAGTCATGCTTCAAATCCTTACGGGGATGGATTAGCAAGTAAAAGAATTGCAGATGCAATAATTTGGAGGTATAAAGAGCATGAATAAATTAAAAAAATTTTGGATATATTGTTTTATAATATGCTTTTCCTTGATTCCTATTTTATTTATTAGTATACCATTTTATTTAATGTTATTGACATTTTTAAGTATAATTTTTATATGTTTAAAATTTAAACTTCAAAAGTTTCCTATATTTTTGTTTATAGTATCACTCGTTATCAGAATAATTTTTAACATTATAATTAAAACCCCACCAGTATCTGACTTTGATGTTCTTTTGAATGCGTCTAGAAGTTTATTAGGAGGAGATACTTCTTTTAATAATTCAACTTACTTTAATTTGTGGGCATATCAAATTGGATTTGTAACTTACCAAACCTTATTATTAAAGATTTGTAATAGTGTATTTTTCTTAAAAATAGTAAACTGTATTATTTCATCAAGTATTTGCGTGTTAATATATTTAATTTCAAAAGAATTTGTAAAAGAGAAGAGTGCACAAATAGTATCAATAATTTACTCGTTTTTAGTTTTTACAATATCTTATACATCCGTCCTATCTAATCAGCATATATCTACATTTTTAATATATTTATCACTTTATATTTTAATTGCAAAAAAATTAAAATTAGAAAAAGTTATAAATATTTAATTGCGGGAATATTAATTGCTATTTCAAACATTATAAGACCAGAAGGAATAATAACAATTTTAGCTATTATTATTTATTTAATATTTGAAATGAAAAAAAATAACTTTAAAAAAATAATACTTAATATATTGATGTTATTGATATCGTATTATGCAGTTTTAGGAGTTTCAAATCAGATATTTATTAGTACAAACATTGGGCCATATGGGTTAAAAAATAATGCCCCTTATTGGAAATTTGTATTAGGGTTTAATCATGATACTAAAGGCAGTTATAGTAGTGATGATTATTATGTTTTAAATGATAAAGAGTCTGCTATAAAATTAATTAAGGAAAGAGTATATGTTAATCCGGTTAAACATATTACTTTATTTAAAAGTAAGATTCAAACATTTTGGAATAGTACAACATTATCATGGTCTTTCCATCATATATTTTATAAAAATATAGATGTTGGATTTTTTACAATTAATTTATCTGAAATTTTAATAATATTGGAAGAATATAATAATTTGATGTTCTTTGGACTATATATGCTAATTTTAGTAGGGTTAGTATATAATTTAAAGAAACAAAAAATTGACAAAAGATTATTCTTAATTATAAATCAGATATTTGTAACATTCGGAGTTTATTTATTAATTGAAGTACAACCTAGATATTCATATTTTATTCAAATTTCAGTAATAATTTTGTCAGCTCTCGGTATTGATATTTTGATAAATATATATAATAAAAAGAAAAAAGAAAAGGAGAGATAACATGAAATGTATTTTATTATGTGCTGGATATGCGACGAGATTATTTCCATTAACTGAAAATTTTCCAAAAGCTCTTTTAGAAATTGGAAATAGACCACTTCTAGATTATATTTTAGATGAAGTTAACACTATTGATGAAGTAGATAATATATATGTTATTACTAATGATAGGTATTATAAACATTTTGATAAATGGGCAACAGAAAAAGATAATATCAAAAAGATAAAAGTTATTAGCGACAATACAACATCAAATGATGATAGACTAGGCGCAATTGGTGATATAATGTATGTGATTAATAAAGAAAATATTAACGATGATTTATTAATTATTGCTGGTGATAATTTATTTACATACAAACTCAAGGATGTTATTAATTTCTATAATCAAAAACAAAACACTGTTGTTTGTGCTAAAGAATTGGATGATATTGAATTGTTAAAAAGATTTGCTGTAGCACAAATTGATAATACTGATAAAGTTATAGATATAGAGGAAAAACCTAATGAACCTAAGAGTAATTTAGGGGTATATGCTACTTATATATATCCAAGGGAAGTATTAAATTATTTTGAAACTTATAAAAATGAAGGAAACAACATGGATTCACCGGGACATTTCCCTCAATATTTATATAAGAGAGAAGATATATATGTGTATAAATTCAATGGTGAATGTTATGATGTTGGAACACATGAAACATTAAAAGAAGTTAACAAAATATATTCAAGGAGGTAGAATTAAAAATGAAAAAAGATAAAATAAGTATAATAGTGCCATGTTACAATGAAGAACAGGCTTTACCATACTTTTATAACGAAGTAATTAAATTACAAAAAGAAATGAAAAATGTTAATTTTGAATATTTGTTTATAAATGATGGCAGCAAAGATAATACGTTAAATGTACTAAGAGAATTATCTAAAAAAGATAAGAAGGTTAGATATATTTCTTTTTCGAGAAATTTTGGAAAAGAAGCAGCAATATATGCGGGACTTGAAAATTCTACAGGTGACTATGTTGCAGTGATGGATGCTGATTTACAAGATCCTCCAAGTCTTTTACCACAAATGTATGATTCAATTAAAAATGAGGGTTATGATTCGGTTGGAACAAGGAGAGTAACCAGAAAAGGGGAACCTCCAATTAGAAGTTTCTTTGCTAGAATGTTCTATAAAATTATAAATAAACTATCTAAAGTTGAAATGGTTGACGGTGCTAGAGATTATAGATTAATGTCAAGGCAAGTTGTTGATTCAATAATAAGTTTAAAAGAATATAATAGATATTCAAAGGGATTATTTAGCTTTGTTGGTTTTAATACAAAATGGATAGAATTTGAAAACGTAGAAAGAGTAGCTGGTGAAACTAAATGGAGTTTTTGGAAATTATTTTTATATGCGATTGAAGGGATAATAGCATTTTCTACTGCTCCTCTAGCAATTGCTTCAATAATAGGAATAATATTTTGTATTGTTTCAATGTTAATGATTTTAATAATAATTGTTAAAACCTTGGTATTTGGTGATCCGGTATCTGGATGGCCTTCTATGATGTGTGTAATATTTTTAGTGGGTGGAATACAATTATTTTGTATGGGAATTATTGGACAATATTTATCAAAAACTTATTTAGAAACAAAAAAAAGACCTATTTATATTATTAAAGAAACTGAAGATAGAAATAGGTGATTAATTTGAAAAAATTAGTTAATATTATATTTGAATTAATAAAAAAAAATAAAGAAATAATTATGTATGGAATATTTGGAGTATTAACTACATTAGTAAATATTTTTGTATACTTTATTCTTGTTAGAGTATTCAATTTTCATTATTTGATTAGTACTATTATTTCTTGGATAATTTCTGTATTGTTTGCATATTTTACAAATAAAAAATATGTGTTTGAAAGCAAGGGGAATAATTATTTAAAAGAGATTTTTGCTTTTATTGGATTTAGAATCCTATCAGGAATAATTGAAATTGTGTTAATGTATTTATTTGTAGATACATTAACATTTGATGATTTAATTTCAAAAGTTATAACTAATATAGTTGTTGTATTATTAAATTATATATTTAGTAAATTATTCGTATTTAAAAATAAATCATGTAATTAATATATTAATTTATGTTATAATAAAATTATCACAAGTGAAGTTATGGATGGTGTAATATATGAATTTAAATATTAATGAAATAATTAAGATAGTACTAATAACATTTTTATGTTCTGCATTATTAGTGCCTTTTATAAAAAGTATTGCAGAACATGTTGGTGCATTAGACATACCTGACAAAAGAAAAGTTCATAAAGAACCTATTCCTAGATTAGGTGGACTTGCAATATTTTTCTCATTTTTGCTTGGATACATGTTATTTTCAAGACAAAGTATCGAGATGATTGCAATCTTAATAGGTAGTTTTATTGTTGTATTAACAGGTATAATAGATGATATTAAACCATTACGTGCTAGACACAAATTTGCAGGACAAGTTGTTGCTGCACTTGTTGTAGTGTTGTATGGTGGTATAGTTTTAACAAATATTTCGGCATTTGGTCTTTCTATCACATTTAATCCAATTGTTGCTAAAATATTAACAACAATATTTATACTTGGATGTATAAATTGTATTAACTTAATTGATGGGTTAGATGGTCTTGCTGGAGGAATTAGTTCAATATATTTCTTAACTATTGGTGTAGTAGCAGTTATTATGGGACAATCTAGTCTTGATACATCATTAACTTTTATAATGCTTGGTGCTACATTAGGATTTTTAGTTCACAACTTTCATCCTGCAAAAATATTTATGGGTGATTCTGGTTCTATGTTTTTAGGTTTTATAATTTCGGTAATCGCACTTTTAGGATTTAAAAATGTAACATTTACATCATTTATCGTTCCTTTATTTGTTCTTGCAATTCCTATACTAGATACGTTATTTGCAATAATTAGAAGATTACTAAAAAAACAACATATATCTGAACCAGATAAAAGTCATTTGCATCATCAATTTTTAAATATGAGATTCTCGCACAGAAATACTGTTTTAATAATTTATATTATTGATATTTTATTTGCGTTAGCTTCTATTATTTATGTATTAAAAGATCCATTCTGGGGTCAAGTAATATACTCAATTCTTTTAATAATAGTAGTATGGTTAGTTTCATTTACTGACATTATTACTTCTAAAAAACCTTTAAAAAAAGGATTCGATAAAATTAAAACTAAACTAAAAAAAAATAAATAACGATGTATTATACATCGTTATTTTGTATATAATCTATAAAAATTTATTGAAGGTTTATTCATAAATCTAAATGGATAATTACTTGTACCTAATCCATAAGATACATATAAATTTGTATCATTAACTTTATAATAATTATTAGGATACTTTATTGCTCCTTGTATTTTAAATACAGGACCGATAATTGGTAATCTAATTTGTCCACCATGTGAATGACCCGATAGAGCTAAATTTACACTTTGATATTCTAATAATTTATCAATATTGTCTGGTTCATGAAGTAACATAATAGAAAATATATTTTTGTTAACGTTTTCATCTTTAAAGTATTCAGTAGTTTTTTCATAATCAATTTCAGTTTTAATGCTACTACTTAATCCACCTAAATATATATATTCATTAACATCATTATATACTAAATCATAACTGTTTTCTAAAACATTAAATTCACTTCTTTGCATAATTTCAATAAATGAATCAGATGTATAATCATGATTTCCCTTAACTGCGTATTTACCATGGGATGATTCTATTTTATTTAATATGTTAGATAATTCATTAATAACACTATCAGTTATTTTTATATCCTTATCTAATAAATCTCCAGTAAACAAAACTAAGTTAGGTTTTATTAGATTAATTTTATCTACAATTTTTTCTAAACTGTTTTTATCAATTGTTTTTCCATAATGAACATCTGAAAAATGAACTATTTTAAATCCGTGAAATGATTCTGATAACTTTTGATCTACTATTTTTATTTCATTTACTTTTAACCCACTTGTACTTATAAACCTAGCCCAAAGAAGTACTAATAAGCAAAATATAATAATATATAGTAAAATTTTAAAAAACACTATTATCTTATTTTTTCTATATTTATCTGATCTCTTTTTCATTTTACATCACCGTAATTAATTGTATTGTAACAAGTAGGGTATTGTGTATAATGTGTACTAAAATTGGAACCCAAATATTATCTGTTTTAACATACATGTATGCAAATGTTCCACCTAATATTCCATAAGGAATAAAATATAACATTTCTATAAGACTAGAACTTACACCAATAACATGTAGTAAGCCAAATACTGCTCCAGATATAATTATAAATAAAATCTTATTATTTATAATATCTTTAAATATTTTTCTAAATACCATTTCTTCTTCAAACGGACCAATGAGACAAGCACTTATTGACATATATAATGGTAATGTACTAAGTAATTCTCTTACACCTTGTTCATTAGCTGCAATTTGTTGATTAAAACATAATTGAATTATTAAATTTGAAACTACCATAAGTATTATACCAATAGTATAAGCTAAAACACTTATTTCTATGTACTTCCTATAATTATCCTTGATTTTTTTTATATCAGTTATTAACTCTTTTCTATAAACTATAAACATAATAGTAGGTAATATTAAAGATATTATTATCGCAATTATTTGTCTAGGAATTAATGGTAATAATGATATGTCAATTCCAAATAAATTTAATAACATTGTTATAAAGCTATTAAAAATAAAGAATAGTCCAAAAAATAGTATACCGATAATTATTTTTTTTAATTTATCATTTATTTTCATATTACACCTCATTCTATTATTAATTATAACATAACTCCTAATTTTTTATAATTATAAAGTAAAAATATATTTTATAAGTGTAAATAAAGGGTTTTGATATATATAATTAACATATAATATTATAAAGATGTTATGTTGTTACTATGTAGATGGTATGTTGACATTTAAAAACAAGGAAAAGATATTTCTAAACTTAAAACAGTTATTGAAAAACTTGCGAATGGAGAAGAGTTGGAAGTAAAGAATAAAAATCATAATTTAGGTGATGATAAACTGTATAAAAATTGTAAGGAATGTCATATTGAACCAGATTGGTTATTAATATACCAATATATTGATGAAGAAATAGTACTATTACTTGTATCTACAGGTAGTCATAGTGAATTATATTAATATATATATGTCAACTGAATAAAAAAAGTAAAAAAAGATATACAAAATAAAGATTTTGTGTTAGAATAAATGTGCAACAAGGAGTGGGCTAAACCCACTCTTTAAATATTATTTATAGGAGGTAGCGATGAATATAACAGATACAGTAAAAGAATTAGTAACAGATCCATTAAAAAAAGAAGGAATTGAAGTGGTAGAAGTTACTTATGAAAAAGAAGATGGTAATTATTTTTTGAGAATTATTATTGATACTAAAGTAGGAGTAGATTTAGATACTTGTATAAAGGCTACAAATATTATTAATCCAATATTAGATAGTCATAATTTAGAAATAGAAAACTATATTTTAGATGTATGTTCAAAGGGAGGTAATTAAAATGGACGCCAAAGCATTTATTAAAGCATTAGATAATCTAGCAGAAGAAAAACAAATTAGTAAAGATACAATTTATGAAGCAATGGAATTAGCGCTTTCAACAGCTTACAAAAAAAACTTTAATTCACTTACAAATGTTAGAGTAGATATTAACAAAGACACTGGTGATATTAAAGTATTTAGTGTATATACTGTTGTTGAAGATGATTATGATGATTTTGATGAAGATACTGAAATCTTATTATCAGTAGCTAAAGAAAGAGTTAAAGATATCGAAGTAGGTGAAACAATCGAAGAAGAAGTAACACCTAAAGATTTCGGTAGAGTTGCCGCAGCAACAGCAAAACAAGTAATTATTCAAAAAGTAAAAGAAGCAGAAAAAGAAAGTTTATTAAATGAATATAAAGATAAACAAGATGAATTAGTAGTTGGAATAGTATCAATGGAAGATGAACAAAATTACCTTATTGATTTAGGTAGAACAATGGGTATTTTACCTAAATCAGAATTAATTGGTGATGAGAAAGTAGAAATGGGTTCATCAATTAAAGCATATGTTAGTAAAGTTAATGCAAGTCAAAAATCAATTACTGTATTATTATCAAGAAAACATTATGGATTTGTAAAAAGATTATTTGAAGTTGAAATTCCAGAATTATCAGATGGAACAATAATCTTACATGGGGTTTCACGTATTGCAGGTGAAAGAAGTAAAGTAGCTGTATATTCTACAAACGATAAAGTAGATGCAATTGGTGCATGTATTGGTGAAAGAGGAAGTAGAATTGCAAATATTATAAAAGAATTAAATGGTGAAAAAGTGGATTTAGTATTATATGATAAAGATCCAAGTGTATTTGTTAAAAATGCTTTAGCTCCTGCTAAAGATATAACAGTAATTATTACTGATGAAAAGAAACAAGAATGTTTAGCAATTGCTGATGAAAGTAATCTTTCACTAGCGATAGGTAAAAAAGGTCAAAACGTTGTTCTAGCTAGTCGTTTAACTCATTATAAAATTGATGTTAAGACTAAAGAACAATTAGGAGACGATGTTGGAATTAATATAAAATAGGGAGTTGGTAGAAAATGAAGCAAAGAAAAGTACCAATGAGAAGTTGTTCAGTTACTAATGAAAAATTTCCTAAATTAGAGTTACTTAGAGTAATAAGAACTCCAGAAGGTAATGTAATCATTGAAACTGATAAAAATGGTAAAACTAACGGAAGAGGAGCTTATCTAAAAAAAGATATTGAAGTAATAGAAAAGGCTCAAAAAACAAAAATTTTAGAAAAAAAATTAGAAATTAAGATTCCAGACAGTATTTATGATGATTTAAAAGAAATGATATAAGGTGTATCATGAAAAGAGAAGATTATTTAAATTGGGATGAATTTTTTATGGGAGTTGCGCTTTTAGCTGCACAAAGAAGTAAAGATCCTTCTACACAAGTTGGTGCTTGTATTGTAAATGAAGATAATAATATTATTTCAACAGGATATAATGGTGCGCCAAGAGGTTATAGTGATGATACATGCATGTGTTGGGATAGAGAAGGAGAATTCTTAAATACAAAATATGCATATGTATGTCATGCAGAATTAAACGCTATTTTAAATTCACCATCAATTGTTAAAAATTGTAAAATATATGTTGCATTATTTCCATGTAACGAATGTGCAAAAGCAATTATTCAATCTGGTATAAAAGAAATAATATATGTTTCTGATAAATATAAAGATACAGATAGTGTTATTGCTTCTAAAAAAATGCTTGATGCATGTGGAGTTAAATATAGACAGTTAATAAGTAATAATAAAGAAATAAAGTTAAATATTTAAAGAAAGAGGTGATATCTATGATGAGTGTATTAGAGTATGCTCTAGATGTTAATAAAAGTGTAGGAGAAGTAATCAATAAATTAAATTATTTAGGTTTTGATATTACAAATGAGAATGATGAACTTACAGATGAGATGATTATCGAATTAGATAATGAATTTCAAAATGAAGAAGTAGATGATATGATTGAAAGTGATTTAGAAGATACTGCTACAAAAGTAGCCAATACTTCTAATATCGATATGGATAATACTGTTAAGAAACAAAAATTAAAGAAAAAAGATAATAAATCTAATAAAGAAGAATATTCAAAACTTAAAAAAGATATGTATAAACATAAGGAAAAACTAACATCTAACACTGCTGAAAATGAAAATGTTGTTTTATTTAAAGAAGGAATGACAGTTAGTGAGTTTGCAGCAGCATTAAATGTTAATCCAACTGAATTAATTAAAAAATTAATTGGTCTTGGAATGATGTTAGGCGTTAATAATGTTATTGATTATGATACTGCAGAAATTATTGCCTTAGATTATAAAAAAGAATTGAAAAGTGAAGAAAAAAGTGATATATCAAATTTTGAAGAATTTGAAATAACTGATGATGAAAAAGATTTAACTGAAAGACCTGCTGTTGTAACAATAATGGGACATGTTGATCATGGTAAAACAACATTACTTGATACAATTAGAAATGCAAATGTAGTTAGTGGTGAAGCAGGTGGTATTACACAACATATCGGAGCTTACCAAGTAGAACACAATGGTAAGAAAATTACATTTATCGATACTCCAGGACATGCTGCATTTACTGAAATGAGAGCACGTGGAGCTTCTGTTACTGATATAGTTATAATTATAGTAGCTGCAGATGATGGTGTAATGCCTCAAACAAGAGAAGCTGTAGACCATGCTAAAGCCGCTGGTGTACCAATTATTGTAGCAGTAAATAAAATTGACAAACCAGAAGCAAACGTTGAAAAAGTAATGACAGGTTTAACTGAATGTGGACTAACTCCAGAAGAATGGGGTGGAGATACATTATTTGTTAAAATAAGTGCAAAAACTGGTGATGGTATTGATGAATTATTAGAAAATATTCTATTAATTAGTGAAATGGAAGAGTTAAAAGCTAATCCAAATAGATATGCTCTTGGATCAGTTATAGAATCAAAACTTGATAAAAACGTTGGTAGTGTAGTTACAATACTTATCCAAAATGGAACACTTCGTATAGGAGATCCTATAGTAGTAGGTACAACATTTGGTAAAATAAGAACTCTTAAAAATGATAGAAATCAAGACTTAGTTGAAGCTCTACCATCTACACCAGTTACAATTACAGGTCTTAATGGAGTACCAAGTGCTGGTGATAGATTTATGGCTTTTGAAACTGAAAAAGAAGCTAGAAATATTGCTGAAAAAAGAAGTCTAAACGAAAAAGAAAAATCTAATAAAAATAATTCGATTTCTCTAGAAGATTTATTTAGTAAAATTCAAAGTGGTACCAAAGAAATTAATGTAGTACTTAAAACTGATGTTAAAGGTAGTGAAGAAGCAGTTAAAAATTCACTATTAAAAATAGATGTTGAAGGCGCTAAAATAAATGTTATAAGAAGTGGTGTAGGTACTATTACTGAAAGTGATGTAGTACTAGCAAATGCTTCACATGCTATTATTATTGGATTTAATGTTAGACCAAGTACTAAAACTAGTGAAATGGCTAAAGAATATAGTGTAGATATTAGATTACACAATATTATATATAAAGTAGTAGAAGAAATGGAAGCTGCTATGAAAGGTATGTTAGATCCAGAATATGAAGAACATATCTTAGGACATGCTGAAATTAGAAAAATATTCAAATTCTCTAAAGTTGGTAATATTGCAGGTAGTTATGTTACTGATGGTGTTGTAAAACAAAATAGTGATGCAAGATTAATTCGTGATGGTATTGTTATCTATGAAGGAAAAATTGCTTCTATTCAAAGAGAAAAAGATCAAGCTAAAGAAGTTAAACAAGGATTTGAATGTGGTATTACTCTAGAAAACTACAGTGATATAAAAGAAAATGACGTTATAGAATGCTTTGAAAACGTTGAAATTAAAAGATAGGATGATAATATGAGTATAAAATCAGAAAAATTATCTCATTTATTTGTAGAAGAAATTTCTTCAATTATTAGAGAAGAAGTTAAAGATAAAAAAATTGGATTTGTAACTATTACTGGTGCAAATGTAACAAGTGACTTAAGTTATGCTAAAATATATTTTACTACATTAGGAGTAGATATTAACGAAGCAACTAAAGCACTAAATAGAGCTAGTGGATTCATAAAAATGGAATTATCTAAAAGAATTGAAATTAGAAAAATGCCAGAAATGGAATTTATTTATGATGAATCAATTAGTTATGGTGAAAAAATAGAAAAAATTATCGACAAAATTAATGAAAAAGAAGATAACTAATCTTCTTTTTCTTGAATAACAAAAAGTGGTGTTTTATATGGATGGAATAATATTAGTAAATAAACCTAAAAATGTAACAAGTAGAGATGTAGTTAATAAAGTAGGTAGTCTATTAAAAACTAAAAAAATAGGTCACACCGGAACATTAGATCCAATCGCAACTGGTGTTTTAGTTTTATGTATTGGAAAATATACTAAATTGGTGGATCTAATTACTAGTTATGAAAAAGAATATATCGCAACAGTATTAGTTGGTATGAAAACAGATACGCTAGATGTTACAGGTAATGTTTTAGAAAATATAGATATAAAAATAGAAAAAGATAAATTAATACAAGCACTTAATTCATTTAAGGGTAGTTATATGCAAGAAGTACCAATTTATTCTGCTGTAAAAATTAATGGTAAAAAATTATATGAATATGCTAGAAATAATGAAGTAATTGATTTGCCGAAAAGAGAAGTGGAAATTAAGAACATCGAATTACTTGATATTAATAATAATGAATTTACTTTTAAAGTTACAGTATCTAAAGGAACATATATAAGAAGCTTAATTAATGATATTGGACTAAAGTTAAATATTCCAATGTGTATGAAAGAATTAAAAAGAACAATGCAAGGTAACTTTAAAATAGAAGATTCTAATACAATAGATGATATTGAAAATAATAAATTTAATATTCTTGATATTAAAGATATATTAAATTATCCAGTTATTAAAATCGATAATGATGTTTTAGAATTTCAAATAAAAAATGGTTCTATTATTGAAAATAAGTATGATAATGAAATTATTATGTTTGAATTAGATAATAAAACAATCGCAATCTATAAAACATATGAAAAGGATACAACAAAATTAAAACCATATAAAATGTTTTTATAAATATTAGAATTTTCTAATATTTTTTTTATTATAAAATAAAATTTAATAGGTGGTTGTATGTTAGTTCGTGTATTTACATTTCTATTTGGATTTGTAATGATGGTTATAGGTTTTTCGTTCTTAATTTTATATTTAAATTTATTAACTATTGGGTATAGTTTTATAGAATATGTTAATTTTATAATTAGAAGACCAGAAATTTATTGTTTAATAGTAGGCATGATTGTTGTAATACTTATCACTATAATACCAGGAGGAAATAAAAATGAATTACATTTATGATATTTTAGTTAATTTTAATGATAAGGAAGTTTATGAATTCTTTGAATGGGAAAAAGATGATAATATTGAACATATAAGAAAAATTCCAATATTTAAAGTTAAACCACAAGAATTTAATGACTTCAAAAATAATAAAATAAAAGTTGATCAAAGTTTTTTAAATAAAATTAAAAATAAGACTGAAATGTTTTGTAATACATCAATTGAGTATATAGAATATTGTGCGATTATAACAGATGGAATGGATTTAGTTGTTATAGAATTTGATAAAGAGGGGGAGTATATTCTAAAAAGTAGTATGCTTTTAGATGAGATGGAAGATACTTTAGATGAAAGTGAATTAATTGATGATGAAAATATTAAATATACTGTATTAAATAAAGAAATTAATATTAACAGATTTGTTACAAGATTTGAAAATAAAATTAAAAGTGAAATTGAGTTGGAAATTAAGAAATTAGTAGAAAATAAAAATTTTAAAAAACTTAAATATTTATATTATGAATGGTTTAATAAAAAAAATAATGATATAGATAGCATTATTAATAATTTGAGTAATATTACAAACGAAGAAATTTCTAAAAAACACATTTCATTTTTAGAACTTATTAATTTATCAAATATGAAAAAACAATTATAAAAAATAGATTACTCAAAGTAATCTATTTTCATTTTGTTTCTAATAATTTCCATTGTCGCAATTGCTTTTTCTCTTGCTTTTTTTGTTCCTTCTATTAAAATTTTATCCACAATTTCAGGATGTTCTTCATAATATTTTCTTTTTTCTTGCATTGGTTTTAGAAAATTAACCATGTTATCTATTAATTCTTTTTTACAAGATACACAACCTCTTGTACCATTTTCACACTCATCATGTATTGTATTAAGATTATTATCACTAACTAATTTATGGTAGTAATAAACCATGCATATATTAGGATTAGCAGGGTCATCTTTTTTTATTTTATCAGGATCAGTAACTGCCCCCATAACTTTTTTTCTAATTTCTTCAAAAGTATCATTTAAATTAATTGCGTTTCCTAAACTTTTACCCATTTTTTCATTACCATCTAATCCTTTTAATCTTGTAATATTACTTAATAATGGCTCTGGTTCAGTAAAAGTTTCTCCATATATACTATTAAATTTTCTAACAATTTCTCTAGTTTGTTCAATAAGAGGCAATTGATCTTCACCAACTGGAATAACTTCTCCACCAAATAAGGTAATATCGGCAGCTTGACTCACTGGATATCCCAAAAATCCATATGTAACACTTTCTCCAGTATTACCAAATAATTCTTTCTTTTGTTTAATTTCAGTTTTTATAGTAGGATTCCTTTGTAATCTTGATACAGTTACTAAATTTGAAAAGTAAATAGTAAGTTCTGCAATTTCTGGAATCATCGATTGGATAAATATAGTAGATTTTGATGGATCAATTCCTGCAGATAACAAATCTATTACTAATTCTCTTACATTTTTTCTAACTTTATCAGGATTATCAAAATTATCAGTAAGAGCTTGTACATCAGCTATTTCAATAAAAGTATTATATTTATCTTGTAATTCTACCCAGTTTTTAACTGCACCATAGTAATGACCTAAATGTAAATTACCAGTTGGTCTTATCCCAGTTAAAATTGTTTTCATAAAAATCACATCCTTCCTAAATTTTATCATAAATTTTTAGCGGTGTAAACTGTGAATAAAAAGTATTGTTCTATAATTAAAATATGGTATAATAATATTATAAAATAGGATGATATCGGAGGCATTATTATGAAAAATAAGAAAGGGTTTACATTAGTCGAATTATTAGCAACAATCGCAATAATGTTATTACTAGTAACTATCGCTGTACCAGCTATTACAAATTTAGTTAATAGAAATAGCAAAAAAGTTAATCAGGCACAAGAAGAAGAATTTATTTCTCTTGCAAAAATATATATGTCATCAAATTCTATAGAACTTGGTAGTGATGATGAATACTTATTATCACTCCAAGATATGTTGGATATTGATTTAATAAGTAGTATTCCAACACTTAATAATGTAACATTTGATTATAATGTAGATGGTATTAGAATATATAAGAATAATGGTAAAGTCGCATATGAATTTGTTAAAAACTATTCATGTGATACCACAAAATATCCAACTGGATGTTCAATATTTAATGCACCATCAAAAGAAGTTGTATATGATGATTTAACAATACCATCAACAGGATCTGGTGGAGTTAACTATGATTATTTATATAATGGTAATGTAAAAGATGAAAATGTTAGTATTCCTAATATAGAAATTATGTCATCAGAGTTTGAAGGAGAAGGATTTATAATTCCTATTGTATATGATGAATCTTGTGATGAGGGATATGGTTGTTGGAGAAAAGCGGATACAACAAAGGTGTGGTATGATTATTCAAAAGGAATATGGGCAAATGTGGCCTTAGTTAATCCTGAAAGAAGTTATTGTACATATTCTTCTGAAGCAACTTGTTATGACAATCTAACTAAACATACTGGATATTGGTATAAAAACGCAAAACCTGGTATTGAAATTTCAATGGATGATATATCTGGAATGTATGTATGGATTCCTAGATTTGATTATAAAATTGAAGGAGACTTTGGTATTGGTGGTACATCAGTTACAAATCCTGGAAAAATTTCAATTCAATTTAACAGTGATTTAAATACTGAACAAACTGGAGATGCTAAAACTAGTTGGTATACTCATCCTGCTTTTAAAAAGGAAAAAATTGTTGATACAGCTTCTACATTAGAAAGTATAAGTGGATTTTGGGTTGCTAAATTTGAAGGGGCTAGTTATGATGATAGCGTACCATTTCGATATGAATCACTTAATTTTGATATTACTGGTAATGACTATACTGTACATCTTTTTAATGAAAAAGTTTATTACTTTAATTCTCATAGTTCACACGAAATATATAATTTTGAATGGGCTGCAATTGCGTATCTATCGCAATCAAATTATGGTATAGCAAATAATAATAGTTGTCAGGATGGAATGTTAAAAACAAAAGTAACTGTTGGTGAGTCAGTCACAGACACTTCCACTACAATAACAGGAATTATTGGAAATTATACATATGATGGGAAACACATAAGAGATTATACGATTTCAGGAAATAAAATAAGTAATCTACAAACCGCAATAGATGAGCTACCTCCCTTTACTAATAGGTATAAAGGATACTGTGGAAGTACCACTGGAACAATATATGGTGTATATGATATGGCTGGTGGTTATGATGAATATGTTGGTATTTTTATGAAAAATGAAAATGATCAAGTAACTAGTGCAGCTTACTACAAAGGCTCTGTGAAATCTCCTAAGTCTGATCCAACAGCTCCAGGAACATGTGATGGAAAAGATTTAAGTGCTGAATTTTCGTTTTCAGAATTTCAAACATATACACAATATCATTTGTATGATTATGTGTATTGTGAAGATTGTAGTAATGAGTATCCTTGGGTTTCTAATTATTATGATTATCCAGTAGATTATCCTTATAAAAAAGGGGATGCTACTAAAGAAACAGAAAATTGGTTTAATAGTTTCCATGTTTTTATTCATTGTCAAGATGCCAATATGGAAAGACAAAATAACGGTGAATCTCATGCAATAATGAAACGTGGTAGAAATAACATTTTTGATTTTGAAGCATCAGATGGTTATAGTGAAGTTGCTACAACAACAAGGAGAGCGTATTACTAATATGAATAAAAGTGGTTTTAGTATTGTTGAAATAATTATAGTAACTGTAATAGTATTTATTTCTTCTGTTGGTTTATATGTAACTGTTACACAAGTTTTAGCGCATTCAGAACAAATATCAAAATATGATTCAGCTAAAAATGTTTACAATTTAAATACAATTAAAGTGTTTTTATATAAAAATTATGATGTTAATAAATTATGTAATTATGTATATGATGAAGAAAAAGGAGAATATAAAACTTTTCCAATATTAAATATAACTTCTGGTAAAGAAATATATAATTTAGATATAGATGCTGAAAAGTTAAAGATGTTTAAAAGTATTACAAATGATATGAATATTAAAACATTGATTTTTGCAGAATATTCTAATATACTTAGCGGGACTGATAGTACCACTACTAAAATTAAAAGTGATGCTGGTTTATATAAATACATTAATTATATTTTAGATAAGAATCCTAAAAATAGTGATGATAAGCTCTTATATTTACTAATAGCAGAATTTAATGACAATACATATGCATCTATAAATATGTATAAGGTAAGAAGGTGACTGCTTTGAAAAATAAGGGATTTAGTCTTATAGAATTGATTGTTGGAATAGCAATTATTTCAGTAATTTCACTTTCACTATTAACAACAATTATACATATTAATAATTTAATTAGTAAAAAATCAAAAGAACACTACATTAAAAGTGAAACCGCACTGATATATAAAGAAATAGCTACATTATTTTCAACTAGAAATATAGAATCAATTACTAATGATGGCTCTAAATATAAGATTGTTTTTTCTAAACCTACAAGTTATAATTCAGAAAGTATAATAAAAACAATGTATGAAATGTGTTTAGATAATAATAATTTTTATATCGGTGATAAAGAATTTAAATCAAATAAATATTTTAAATACACTGGATTAGAAATTGAAAAAAATATTTCTAGTACTGATAGTAACTATTATTACATTACATTTACTTTAATATATAAATTCCAAGGAAAAGAAGAAATGATTAGAATACATTATTTAAATGATCCAGTTGATTCATTTGTTAATATTAGGGAGAATAAATATGGATAATAAAGGGTTTGTTGGTACAATATTAATATATAGTTTATTTGTCTTTTTTGTCGCACTAATATTATTTCTAATTAGAATTTCTACAAATTCTGTTTCTTCTAAAGTATATGGTAGTGATGTAATAAAGGAACATGTGAATAAAATTGTTCCATATGATGTGTGTCTTGAAAAAGAAGAATGTTAATTAGAGGTATATAGACATATACTTCTTTTTATTTGTTTTAAAATAATATATAATATATATGGTGGTAAAAATGGATTTATTAAAATATGAAAAAGAATTATATGAAAAAAATATAGAATATATAGCAGGGGTTGATGAAGTGGGTCGTGGTCCACTAGTAGGACCAGTTGTAGCTGCTTGTGTAGTATTACCTAAAAATTATAATTTAGAAGGGCTTACTGATTCTAAAAAATTATCAGAAAAGAAAAGAGATAAATATTATGATATTATAATGAAAGATGCATTGGGTGTTGGTGTTGGAATAATTAGTCCGGAAATTATTGATGAAGTAAATATTTATGAAGCAAGTAAATTAGCTATGTTAGAAGCAATAAAAAATGTTAATTGTAAGATTGAACATGTTTTAATTGATGCGATGCCATTAGATATGGAAATTCCTTCTACATCTATTATTCATGGAGATGCACTATCTTTAAGTATTGCAGCTGCAAGTGTTATTGCAAAAGTTACAAGAGATAAGATGATGTATGAATTAGATAAAGAGTATCCGGAATACGGATTTTCAAAGCATAAAGGATATCCTACTAAATTACATCTTGAAAATATTAAAAAATATGGTATATTAGATAACTACAGGAAAAGTTATAAACCAGTTAAAGAAATATTAGAAGGTGTTAAGAGTGAATAAAATAATAGTTATAGTGGGACCTACTGGAGTAGGTAAAACAAAACTTAGCATTGAACTTGCTAAAAGATATGATGCTGAAATAATAAATGGTGATAGTATTCAAATTTATAAAGATTTAAATATTGGTAGTGCGAAAGCTACAATAGAAGAAAGAGAAGGTATACCACATCATTTATTAGATTTTAAAAATATTGATGAAGAATATTCAGTATATGATTATCAAAAAGATTGCAGAAATAAAATAGATGAAATTAGAAAAAGAAATAAAAATATAATTATAGTTGGTGGGACAGGTTTATATATTAAAGCAGCATTATTTGATTATAGATTTAATAAAGAAGAGAAAAGTAATAACAATTATGAAAATTATACTAATGATGAATTATATAATATATTACTTGAAAAAGAACCTAATACATTAATACATAAAAATAATAGACAAAGAGTTATTAGGGCTATAGAAAAAGAGAATATTAATGAAAATAATAATTGTAATGATTTATTATATGATGCTATATTTATAGGTTTAACTACTGATAGAGAAAATTTATATGACATAATAAATAAACGTGTTGATATAATGATTAATAGTGGATTAATAGAAGAAACAAAAGAATTATATAATAAATATCCAAATAGCAAAGCGTTAAATACAGCAATTGGTTATAAAGAACTAATAGAATATTTAAATAATAATATAACATTAGATGAAGCAATTGAATTAATTAAAAAGAATTCAAGAAGATATGCAAAAAGACAATATACATGGTTTAATAATCAAATAGATATTGACTGGTTTGATGTTGATTATGATAATTTTGATAATACAATCACGAATGTAACAAAAAGATGTGATTAACATTTTTTTGTTTTTATTTTGCTAACAATATTATTTATTATGCCTAATAATATTGAAAGATATTAAAATATCTTTTTATCTTTATTAAAAAATGTTATAATAAATGAAATAGAATGGAGGAATTTTATGCCAACTGCACATAATGAAGCAAAAATAGGTGAAATTAGTAATATAGTATTAATGTCAGGAGACCCTTTAAGAGCTAAATATATTGCTGAAAAATATTTAAATGATTATAAATTAGTAAACGATGTAAGAGGTATGTATGCATATACAGGTTATTACAAAGATAAAAGAATTACTGTAATGGGACATGGTATGGGTATGCCTAGTATAGGAATTTATGCGTATGAGTTATACAAATTTTATAATGTTGATACCATAATAAGAATGGGTTCATGTGGTACTCATGATAAAAATATAAAACTTGGTGATACTGTTTTAGCAACTTCTGTTAATACCCCAAGTAATTTTTCTATGGAAATGTTTGACAAAGATATTAAAGAATTAAATGCATTTGATGATATTAACTTTATAATTAAAAGTGTTGCTAAAAAAAATAATATTGAATTAAAAGAAGAAGTGGTTACAACTTCATCTGTATTTGATGTATATTTTGAGCACATAAAAAATAATGAAGAATATAAAATATTAGAAATGGAAGCTTTCGCATTATTTCTAATAGCGCATGAATTAAAGAAAGAATGTGCGTGTTTACTTACTGTAGTAGATGAGGCTTACAGTACTAATCAAATTAGTTCTGAAGATAGAGAAAAGAATCTTAATAATATGATTTTAATTGCATTAGAAAGTGCTTTAGAATTATAAATCTAATTTTTTTCCATATACTAAATAGAGAAAGTTGGTGATAATTTGGAATACATAAAAAAAGAATATGCTGCATACAATGTACATATTATTAAAACAGATAAATTTAAATCAATTACAATAGATGTTAATTTCTTAAGAAAAATAAAAAAAGAAGAAATCACCATTAGGAATTTTCTAAGTGAAATTTTACTTCAATCATCAAAAAATTATCCTACTAAAAGATTACTCGCACTAAAATCGATGGAATTATATGATTCTAATGTCAGATCTTCTAATAGTAGAATTGGTAATTTTTCAAATTTATCATTTAATTTAAAATTTTTAAATGATAAATATACAGAAGATGGAATGTTTGATAAAACACTTGATTTCTTTTTTGACATATTATTTAATCCAAATGTAGAAAATGGAAGATTTGATGAAAAATCATTTAAAATAGTTAATAAATTAATTTATAATGAAATTAAATCTATTAAAGATAATTTAACAAAGTATTCTCTTATTAAAATGTTAGAACACATGGGCAAAAACGAACCTTATTCATATAGAGGATATGGTTATATCGAGGATTTAGAAAAAATTACTCCTCAAAAATTATATGAATATTATACTGGGATTTTGAAAAGCGATAAAGTTAATATTTTAATAATAGGAGATGTAGATACTGATAAAGTATTAAATATCATTCATGATAAATTTAAAATTAACACAGTTAAAAAAGATATAGGTAATGCTATGATAACTCATGAAAAGGTAAGAGGAAGATTAAGAAAAGTAGATGATTATGAAAATATCATTCAATCTAAGTTAAATATTGGATTTAAGTTAAAAGATTTAAGTGATTATGAGCTTAGATATGTACTTCCTATATATAATGAAATATTTGGTGGTAGTCCTAATTCTAAATTATTTCAAAATATAAGAGAAAAACATTCTTTAGCATATTATATTACTTCTATGCCCAATATTTTTGACAATTTACTTATTATATATTCTGGTATTAATAAAAATTCATATGATAAAGCAGTAGATTTAATTAAGAAAGAACTTAATAATATGAAAAAGGGAAAGTTTACTGATGAAGAAATTAATAAAGCTAAAGAAAATATGCTTGCATCTCTAGAAACTATTGAGGATTCTCCAGCTAGAATAATTAATATGTATTATGCTAGGGAATTGGCTGGTGGAGATGAAATTGAAGAGAGAATAAGAAAAGTTAAGCAAGTAACAAAAGAGGATATAATAAAAGTTGCAACAAAATTAAAAATAGACACTATATATCTAATGCATGGGGAGGAATAATTTATGAAAGAAATAAATATTGATATTGTAAATGAAAAATTATTCTATGAAAAATTAGACAATGGATTAGAAATATATATGGTGCCTAACAAAAAAGTTAAAAATATATATGCAACTTTTACTACACGATATGGTTCTATACATGATGAATTTATACCAATTGGTGAAAATAAAATGGTGAAAGTTCCATTAGGAATCGCACATTTTCTAGAACATAAAATGTTTGAACAAGAAGATGGTATTGATCCATTCAACTTCTTCTCAAAAAGTGGGGCAGATTCTAATGCTCATACTTCTTTAAAAAATACTACTTACGAGTTTACTGGTCCAAATAAATTTTTAGAAAATTTAGAATTTTTATTAGATTTTGTTCAACATCCATATTTGACTGATGAAAATATCGAAAAGGAAAAAGGTATAATTGAACAAGAATTAAAAATGTATATGGACGATCCTTTTTGGTCAATGTACGATGGAATTAGAAACAATATATTTATTAAAAATCCTACTAAATATCCAATAGGAGGAACCATAGAAAGTGTTAGAAAAATAACTAAAAAGGATTTATTAAGATGTTATAAAACATTTTATCATCCTTCAAATATGTTTTTAGTTATAACAGGTAATTTTGATCCTGAAGAAACAATAAAACACATTAAAGAAAATCAAAGTAACAAAAAATATGAAAAACTTACTCCTGTTAAACTAAAAGAATATAAAGAACCAGATAAAGTAGTTAAATCAAGAGAAGTTGTTGAAAAAAACACAGATACTCCTAAACTAAGTTATGGTATTAAAATTAATCTTGAAAAAACTGGATATAAAGATTATAGAAGAAGAGATATGTATCTTAATATCATATTTGATTTGGCGTTTGGTATAACATCTAAATTTTATGAGGAGATGAATTCAAAAGGATACTTATCATCATCAATAGATATTGATAAAGTTTACACTGAAACTCATTTATTAGTTAATCTTATATGTGAAACTAATTTACCTAATGAGTTAATTAAAGAAATAGAAAATATGATTAATAATTTATCAATTGATGAATGTGAGTTAAATATTATTAAAAATAAGTTTATTAGTAATTATATTAATTTATTTGACAATATTGTTGCTTTAAATGATACAATTGTAACTAATATAATTGATTATGGAAATTTTGATTATAATTACATTGATAATATTAACTCATTAACTATTAATGAATTAAATAATGTTATTAATAGACTTGATTTAAATAATACATCTTATTATATAGTAAAACCGTTTGGTGATTAATATTAGTTTACAGTTGTGAACAAAAAACTCATTGTTTAGTTCACAACTGTAAACTTTTAATGTATAATTATAAGAGGATAAGTCATAAAAAGACAAAATAAATATTTTATATATATTATCATTAAATGGGTGATAATATGAAAATAAAAGTTATTGATGAAGCTCATGAAAAAGATTTAGAAACTTCTGTTAATTCATTTCTTCAAGAATTAGAAAGTGAAGTAATTGATATTAAGTTTCAAGTTGCCTTATCTGTTGATAACAATGAACAAATATATTGTTTTTCAGCAATGATTATATATAGATAATTGGATGTGATATTAATGAAAAAAAGTTCTTTTATAAATGGTGCGTTTATTGCAACACTTGCAATATTTATATCTAAATTTTTAGGTATCATATATGTAATACCTTTTTATCACATAATAGGTGAACAAAATGGTTCTTTATATGGATATGCATATACCATTTATAATTTATTTCTATCTTTATCTACAATTGGTCTTCCTTCGGCTATGAGTAAAATAGTTAGTGAATATAATACTATTGGTTATTATTATACTAAAGAAAGAGCATACAAGATAGGAAATACTTTAGTAACTGTATTGGGTATTTTATCATTTATAATTCTATTTATTTTTGCTCCAAGTATCGCAAAAGCTATAATAGGGGATAATATTGGTGGTAATACAATAGAAGATATTACTTTTGTTGTTAGAATTATATCTACAGCTATTCTTTTTGTTCCAATATTAAGTATGTCTAAAGGATATTTACAAGGACATAAATATATTGCGCCATCATCATTTAGTCAAATACTTGAACAAGTAATTAGAGTAACAGTAATACTTGTTGGTAGTTATACATTCTTAAATGTATTCCACTTAGGAATTACAAACGCAGTTGGTGTTGCAGTATTTGGCGCAACTGTTGGTGCGGTTGGTGCATTATGGTATGTGCTTCATAAAATTAAGAAAAATAAAAAACAACTTAATAGAAATGCTAAAATTTCTGAAGAAGAAAAAAATATATCAACTAAAGAAATAGTAAAAAAAATAATAACTTATGCAATACCATTTGTGTTATTTGGAATTACAATTTCAGTATACGAATTTATTGATATGTTAACAATAATTAAGACTTTAACTAATTCATTAGGATATACCATTAAAGATGCTGAAAGCATAATTGGTGTAATGAATACTTGGGGTAATAAACTTAATAGTATTGTTATAGCAATTTCAGTAGGACTTACTACAAGTTTAATACCAAGTATAACTAGTAGTTTTGTTGCTAATAAATTAGGAGATGTTAGAAAGAAAATTAATCAATCTCTACAAGTTTTATTATATGTTGCTTTACCAATAACATTTGGATTAAGTTTTTTAGCGACACCAGTATTTAACGCTTTTTACGGAGTAAATACATGGGGACCTATAGTATTTAAATACACAATATTTATTGCTTTAGCAAATTGCTTATTTAATATAACTGTTGTAATGACGCAATCAATTAATAGATATAAAACAGTATTTATAAGTTTGGTTTGTGGAATACTTTTTAAATTAATATTTAATATACCACTTATGATTTTAACTAGTAAATTAGGAATGCAAGGATTCTATGGTTCAATAACTGCAACATTATTAGGTCTTGGTATTACAATTATTATCAATTTAATTTCTCTAAAAAAATATGTGAAAGTAGATTATAAATCAACAATACAAGAATTATCTAAGATGATTATAGGATTAGTTATAATGTTTTTAGTATTACTAATAATAAAATTTATAATTCCGTTATATAATTCATCTAGAATAATATCTATCTTAATTGTAATTTTATATGCTGCAATAGGATCTATAATATATATTACATTCACATATAAGACAAAAGTAATAGATAATATATTTGGTAAAAATTTTATTAATAATTTATTAATAAAATTTAAAATACGACAAAAAAACAATAATAATTAGTATAAAATTCTCATAGGTGATTACTTATGAGAATTTATTATATTTTTAACATTAAAGAACCATTATACAACTTATATTATAAAAAAGAATATGTGTTATACGATGTGTTAGAAGAATTATATAAATTAAACAAGAAAGATTTAGTGTTGGGTTATAAGTTTTTTAATGAATTTGCGTTACCATTTAATAAATTACAAATAAATACATATATTTATAATAAAGAAAAGGATAATATTACATATATTAAGAATTTGAACAATCATATAATAAATGATAGATTTAATAATGAAAATAGTATATTAACTGTATTTAATTCACATCTATTACTTAAGACTAATAAAGATATATCAAAATTTTTAAAAATACTTAATGGATATAATTCAAATTTATTTATATGTGATTTTAATAATCATGATTATTTTTGGTTAAGTAATATTGTAAAAGTGCTTGTATAAGTTAATAATTTTTAGTAAAATTAGATTGGAGGTAATTATTATGTGGATTGATATTTTACAAGTAGCGATAGGATTAATAATAGGTTTAGTAGCTGGATTTTTTATTTCACAATATGTAACTAAAAGATATATGAAAAAAAATCCACCTATTAATGAAGAAATGATAAAAGCAATGATGACGGGGATGGGGAGAAAACCTTCTCAAAAACAAGTTAATCAAATGATGAAATCAATGAATAAATATTTATAATATCTATTCATTTTTTTAGTTAGGAGTATTTATGAAAAAAAGAGTAGGTTTAATTTTGAGACCAGATATAAATGGTACAAACAAAGATATATTTGAAATATATGATAATTTTAGAAGAATAATTATAGATAATAATTGTATACCTATAGGAATTATCCCTAATATATTAGATATAAATAATAAATTAAAAGAAGAAGAAATTAATGAATTAATTAACGAAATAAAAAGATGTGATGGTATAATTTGTCAAGGCGGGGATGATTTCTATGACTATGATAAAGTAATAGTTAAATACGCTATAGAAAATGATATACCTATTCTTGGTATATGTTTGGGAATGCAATTAATGTCATCTGTATATGAAGATAATATTACATTATTAGATAATACTTATCATAATCATAAAGACTGTAATCATGATATTGTAATTAGTAAAAATTCAAAATTATATGATATTATAAAAAAAGAAAAACTTAATGTTAATTCATTTCATAAAGAGCATGTATTAAATTCTGGAATATATGAAATAAACGCTTATAGTGATGATGGAGTAATTGAAGGAATAGAATATAATAACAATAATTTTAATATTGGAGTACAATGGCATCCAGAAAGAGATATGGAAAAAGATTATAATAAAAAATTATTTGAAGCTTATTTTGAAGCAATTCAAAAGAGGAATATAGATTAATATTCCTCTTTTACTATTTAGATATATATTTTTGATTACTAGCATTAATTGATTTTTTATTAGTATACTCAATTAAATTTGAGTTTAATAATGGTTTTATAATATTTACTGAAATATAACTTCTTGACTTAATTCCCAAATATTCTCTAATTTCTTTTGAGCTTCTAGGTTCTCTACAATATTCAATAATTTTTTGTCTATGATATTTGATTTGTTTATATGTTGAAATTTTGCTGACTTGTTCACTGACTTGTTCACCGACTTGTTCACCGACTTGTTCACTGACTTGTTCACTGACTTGTTCACCGACTTGTTCACCGACTTGTTCACCAACTTGTTCACTAACATGTGAACAACTACTATTATTATTTATGTTATTTTTAAAAATCACTTTAAAACAATTACGTTCTTCAATAAACTCTGGTTCTGGCAAACCCAATTTTTTCAATTCTCGTTTCATTGTAGGAATGCCGGTATGTCTATTTTCTACTAAAGTATTACTTTCTTCTAATATTTTCAGGATAGTCTTATTTCTAATTTGTAACATCTTAGTTGTTCCAAGCTCTTCAATCTTATTTGTCCCATATAAACATCCAGGACTCAATATTTCAATTCTATCATCATACATATAAACTTGTATATATGCACCTTCAGTTTGGACACTATAGTCTCTATGTATTAATGCATTAGCGATTGCTTCTCTTAGTGCTTCCATAGGATATTCATTAACGTCTTGTCTTATTCCCGTTTTTGGATTGATTATAACTCTTGTTTTCATATTTTTTCTTATAAATGATAATGTTCCATGCAACATTTGTTCAATAGTACCTTCAATTCTTTTATTATCATCGAAACGTTGACCTAATATTCCTCTATCGCCTAAATTTTTGCCTGGTATGACACAACATGCAATAAATAATTGAGGGAAATATTCTTGAGGATATTCTCCAAACAACATCATTCCAGCTAAAGTAGGGTAAATTTTTTTACCACATACATCTATTATTCCTGACATTTTCAATATTTTTTTAAAATCATTTTTCGAAAAATTTGGTTTGTTTTCTTTGATCATCTTTACATATTGTTTTAAATCTTCTTCTTTCAAGTCAGTTATTGATGCTCTTTTAATTACTCTAAGATCTTCAGATATATTATCATTATAACTTTGTAATGAATATAACTCATAATCAGTCATTACATCGTCTCGATCACCAACTCTTATATATGAACCTTTAAACATTCCTTTTGGTTTATAATAACACGGTTTCTTATTTTGGGGTATCTCATTAATTTTAACAGCTAATATTTTCTTATATTCAAATTCAACTGTTAAAAAATATGGATGTATTTTTGGTTCCATTGAATCATTACACAATGCACTAATTTGTTTTTGCAAATCATATATATCATAGACACCTTCTGTTTTAAAATTATCATTTTCATTTAATCCGAAAATAATAATCCCGCCATATCTATTTGAGAAACTCGAAATAGTATCATAACATTTTTTAGGAAAACCATTTTTTGCGCTTTTAGCTTCTATTGTATTAGTTTCTGTATGAAACATTCTTAATTTATTAATTGAATTAATTACTTCTTCTTTAGTAATATAAAACACCTCCTATATTTTAAATATACTTTTTATTTCAAAAATACTTTTTTTGAAATAAAATATTTAAAAAAAAGAGGATTTTCCTCTTTAATTTGCTTCAACAAATACATTTTTATCATAATTATGTTGTACGGTTTTATCTTGTTCAATCATAGTTTTTGAATCTATTAGAAAATAATTGTCATTTAATATATCTTCACCAGTATCAGTTACTGGGTCATCAAACGTTAAATCTAAATTTAACCATTCATTATTAAATAATACTAAATTCCAAATATGTTTATCGCTAGATACTTTTATATTTTGGATTCCCATTTTATTTAGGAATAATGCCATTGCATCTGTATAACCACTACAAATACCGTATCCATCTATTAAAACACCGTATGCATTATTTGAATTATTTTTAGTAACTCCAGTTATTTTTTCGGTATCATATTTAGTATTATTAATAATATAATCATGTATTGTTTTAATTTTCTCTTTTATTGTCATACTTTCGTATATATTATTTTCAATAATTTGATTTACTTTTTTATCTAATGTTTCTATCATTTCTTTATTATATAGTTTATGTGATACTAACGTTACTTCACCACTTGTTGTATAATTTGTTTCAATGGTTTGAAAAGAATTAAATGGGTGAACAAAATTATTTATATTTGATAGTAATACATTATCATTTGTAATACTTATTACATCATCTATACACGAATCATATTCTTTTGGACAATAAAATGTAAATGTATCCCAACCTGAATTAAGAAATGTATATACAATATTCATAATATCTTGTTTTTCACTTGGAATAAATTTGTTAGTGTTTTGAACAAAAGAATAGTCAGATGCAAAAATTTTATATTCATTATCCTTTGGGATTTTCACTTGCTTTATTGTAGTTTTTTTAGCAGGTTCAGTAAATATTTCAATAATGTCATCCTTAAAATAAAATACTCCAAATATCATTGCAAAAACAATTATTATTTTAACACTAATTTTCATATAACCACCAATATATATTTTAACATATAATAAAAAAAAATAAAGTAATTAAAATCAATTACTTCATTTCGTTTACTTTTTTTGTTAAACGTGATTTTTGTCTAGCAGCATAATTTTTATGAACTAAACCTTTTGATACAGCTTTATCTATTTTTTGAATAGCAATATTTAATTTTTCTGCTGCAACTGTTTTTTCAGTAGCTTTCTCAACGTTTTTAATTGCTGTTCTCATACTTGATCTAAAATCATTATTATTAACTTTTTTCTTTGCAATTACTTTAACACGTTTTTTTGCACTCTTAATATTTGGCATAGTAATCCTCCTTTTTATAAGTCAATATAAATTTTAACAAAATATATTAAAAATTGCAACATTTTTTCACTTTTAATACAAAAAATAAAGGCACATGAAATAAATCATGTACCAATCTCTAGAAAATAATCATCTCACACTATTATATTATGTAATATTTTGTATATTATTCATAAATTTTCAACAAAATAATATTAGGTGATAATAATGGGTAAAATAGATATGTCAAAATATCAAATAAGAACTGATTTAGTACTTGACGAATTAGATATTGTAAATGATGATACTATAAAAATTGATAAAAGAAAAATAGATGATATTACTGTGACAGATGTATTGGTTAAAGATGAATTTGAAAATATACTTAGAAAGAAAAAGGGTAGATATATAACAATTGAATATGAAGATGTTACTGATTATAATAATAGGAATAAAGTTATAAAAGTATTTAGTGATGAATTAGGAAAGTTATTAGATAATTTAAATATAAATAATAATGATGAATGTTTGGTAATTGGTTTAGGAAATGAAAAATCCACACCTGATGCACTAGGTCCTAAAACAATAGATAATATATTAGTAACAAAACATTTATTTCAATTAAAAGGCAATAAAGTAGAATCTGGTTTTAGATGTGTTTCAGCATTTAATCCAGGTGTAATGGGTGTGACAGGAATAGAAACTAGTGAGTTAATTAAAAGTCTAATACTGACTCTAAAACCTAAATTTATAATTGTAGTAGATGCTTTGGCGGCATCTTCTGTATCTAGAGTAAATAAAACTATACAAATGACTGATTCTGGAATACATCCAGGTAGTGGGATAGGTAATTCAAGAAAAGAAATTAGTAAAGAAGTATTAGGTATACCAGTTATCGCAATTGGAATACCTACTGTTGTAGATGCAGTAACAATTGTTTCAGATACTATTCATTATATGATTAAACATTTTTCATATATGGAAAAAAATATTAATAATCCATCAAATAGACTTGCAGTAAAAAAAGTTAATTATCTAAAAAAGAAAATAAACGAACTAAATGTCAATGATAAGAAAAAATATATGGGATTACTTGGTGAATTGAATGAAGATGAAATACATTCTTTAATATATGAAGTATTATCACCAATCAATTATAATCTAATGGTAACACCTAAAGAAGTTGATTTTATAATAGATAAACAGTCTGAAGTGTTAAGTAGTGGAATAAATAGTGTTTTACATAAAAAAGTTAATTTAGAAAAATAGTACAAATATCCAATATTTTACATATAATAAATTAGGTGATGTTATGAAAAGTAAAGAAGAATTTAAATCTTTTGTTAAAAAACATCCTGAATTAATTAAATATGTAAAATCTGGTGAAATGAATTGGCAAAAGTTTTATGAGTTATATTCTTTGTATGATGAGGATAATGAGGCATGGAGTGAATATATAGATAATCATAATGATAATCATAATGATTATAAAAGTTCTACTAATTCATCATCAAATAGTTTTGGAATAAGCGATATAATGAATATGTTTAAAGGTATTAAACCTGAAGTATTGCAACAAAATATAACATCGATTCAAAAGTTTTTAGGATTTGTTAGTGATTTTGTTGGTGAAAAAACATCTACTAAAACTACAAGTAATAGGGGAATATATACACCAAGACCAACTAGAAAGATGTTTGATGATTAATGAATTTAGACTTACAATTTAAAATTAAAAACAATCCAAATCTTCAGAGATACTTAAGAGAAAATTCTAATTGGTATAAATATTTAAATAGAAATCCCGAGAGTTTAAATGCTTTTACTGAAGAAATGAAAGAAAGATATAAATTAAGACCAGGTGATAAAATTAATAATCTAGTTGATAAATTAGATTTAATATCATCATTTATAAATGTTTTAAAATAAATCTGTTATGATTTATTTTTTTGTGCTATGATTATGTTGGTGATATTATGCGTGTAATTAGTGGTGATTTAAAAGGTAGAAATATAAAAGGATTTACACTAGAAGGTACTAGACCAACTATGGATAGAGTAAAAGAAAGTATGTTTTCTAGTATTCAAACTATTATTCCTGATTCAATATTTTTAGATTTGTTCGCTGGTAGTGGTTCAATTGGAATAGAAGCAATAAGTAATGGTGCATCAAAAACTTATTTTGTAGACAACAATAAACTTGCTATTCAAACCATTAGAGAAAATATTGAAACATTTAATATTAAAAATAAATCTGAAATAATAAAAATGGATTATAATGACGCATTAAAGTGTTTTTATAATAATAATATTACTTTTGATGTTATTTTTATTGATCCACCATATGCAATGCATGTTATAAACGAAATACTAGATAAAATTTCAAATTTTAAATTACTTAATAACGATGGTATTGTTATATGTGAGGTTGACACTAATTATTTAGATGAAAAAGTAGGAGATTTATCTATATATAAAAGTAAAAAGTATGGTTCATCATATCTATATTTTTACAAAAAATAAAAATTGTTAAATCTATATATTGATTATTTTATTTTTGTGTGTTATATTTGTATTGTAAACAATATAGGAGGAGTTATATTATGAAAAAAATGAATAGAAAAGGTTTTACATTAATCGAATTATTAGCAGTTATCGTAGTTTTAGCTATTATCTTAGTTATTACAGTGCCAACAATTTTAAATACTCTTGGAGATACTAGAAAAGATGCTTTTGAAGCGGGTGCAAATTCTGTGGCAGATTGGTTTGAAAAAAATTATTCACTTGCACAATTAGATTCAACAAAATCAAATTCAGTATATAACACATGGGCTGGTCTTGATACTACAGCAACAACTGACGATGTAACTGTAGATACTGAAACAAACCTTACTGCAAATGTTATTGTAGCTGCAGGTTTAAATGCAACTGACGTTAATGCTACATCATCAACTGTTAAAATCAAAAAAAATGGTAGAGCATGTGTTAAACTTGTTGCTGGTACAGGTACAGGTGCTAAGTTTAGTGGTCAAGGTACAGTTTATAGTTCTGGATGTGAAGCAGCAGATAAATCTAATTAATTAAAAGCTCAAATGAGCTTTTTTCTTTTGTCTAAAATATGATACAATATATGTGTTAGAAAGTAGTGATAATATGAATTTAATAATTGGTTCTCATGTTTCCTTTACAAAGGATAAACAATTACTTGGATGTATAGAGGAAACATTAAGTTATGGTGCTAATACATTTATGTTTTATACAGGTGCGCCTCAAAATACAAATAGAATAGCGATAGATCCAAATAAAACAATTTTAGCGCTGGAATTAATGAAGGAAAATAATATAGATTATAACAATGTAATTGTTCACGCTCCATATATCATTAATCTAGCAAATAACTCCGATGATGAAAAATGGAATTTTGCAATTAATTTTTTAAAACAAGAAATTGATAGATGTGAAACATTAGGTATAACTAAGTTAGTACTTCATCCGGGTAGTCATGTTGGATTAGGTGAAGAAACTGGTATTCAAAATATTATTGATGCATTAAATATAGTTTTAGATAGACCTAGTAATGTTATTATTTGTATTGAAACTATGGCTGGTAAGGGTAGTGAATGTGGTAAAAGCATTAATGAAATAAAACAAATAATAAACGGAATTAATAATAAAGATAGAATTGGTGTATGTTTAGATACTTGTCATTTAAATGATGCTGGATATGATATTGAGAGTTTTGATGAATATTTAGATATGTTTGATAAAGAAATAGGTATTGATAAAATTAAATGTGTTCATATAAATGATAGTAAAAATGTTAGGGGTATGAGTAAAGATAGACATGAAAATTTTGGATTAGGTACATTAGGGTTTGATACTCTTATTAATGTGATATATAATGAGAGACTAAAAGATGTTCCTAAAATTTTAGAAACTCCATATGTTAGTATTGATGATAATAGTAAAGAAAAGATGTTCCCTCCTTATAAATTTGAAATTGAAATGATTAGAAATAAAAAGTTTAATGATAACTTAATTTCTGATATAAGGGAATATTATAAAAATAAAAATCACAAGATATAATTTTAAAAATCTTGTGATTTTTTATTTTAAATATTCTATTTCTGTAATTATGAAATGTTTTTAGAAAGTGTTACTATGTAGATGGTGATTATACATGGATAAATATTACAATAATATTAAAGTATTAATAGAAAACAATATAATTGAGGTTAAGAAACAAGAGATAAGTGTGAATAATCATACTTTGATGACTTATTTTAATGTAGGTAAATTATTAGTTGAAGCTCAAGGTGGAGAAACGCGTGCGAAGTATGGAAATGGTTTAATTAAAAGGTATTCAAATAAATTAACATTAGAGTATGGTAAGGGTTATGATTATACGAATTTGAGTAGAATGAGGGATTTATATTTATGTTTTCAAAAAGTTGGCACAGTGTGCCAACAATTGAGTTGGAGTCATTATAGACGTATTTTGCCAATTAAAAATGATTCAAAAAGAAATTATTACATTAATTTAGTAATAGAAAATAGACTAAGTGTTAGACAACTTATTAATGAAATAAAAAATAATTCATATGAAAGACTAATTGGTGACAAAGATAATATTGAACTTAAGTATATAAATGATAATAGTAAACAAATGACAATACTAGATATGATAAAAGACCCAATATTAATAAGTATTGGTAATACTAAAGTAGATAGATTAACAGAGAAAGCGTTGAAATGTTACATATTAGATAATATTGAGAAGATATTATTAGAATTAGGAGTAGGATTTAGTTTTGTAGGTAGTGAGAAAAAGATAAAAGTAGGAGATAGCTATAGATATATTGATTTAGTGTTTTTTAATTACAAATTAAATTGTTTTGTATTGATAGAATTAAAAATAAACAAGTTAGATATAAAAGATATAGGACAATTAGAATTTTATGTTAGATATTATAATGATGAAATTAAAGAAGATTTTCACAATACTACAATAGGGATAATAGTTTGTAAGAAAAATGATAAAAGTATATCAAAATATGGGGATTCTAATATATATGTATCTAGTTATGAGTTAGTAGGTGACAGTAAGTAATGAATTATTATAATGAGATAAAACACGAATTAATAAATAATGAAGTAAATAGAAAAGTAAAAAGTTATTCAATAAACAGAAGCGATTTAAACACATATTATATCGTTGGAAAAATGTTAAGTGAAGCAGGTAAGCATTATGGCGAGGGTATTATAAGAGAATATTCTGAAAAATTAACTTTAGAAGTTGGTAAAGGATATGGGATATCTAATTTAAAAAGAATGCGACAATTTTATTATATGATTGAAAAAGGTGCCCCTTTAGGGCACCAATTGTCTTGGAGCCATTATAGGGAATTATTACCTATAAAAGATATTAATGAAATTAAATATTATATACATCTTTGTGAAAAATTAAACTTAACAAGAGATGAATTAAAACTCAAAATAAAAAGTAAAGAGTATGAAAGATTACCAGAAGTTACAAAAGATAAATTAATTAATAATGATAAATCTAGTGTAATTGATTATGTGAAAAATCCTATTATTATTAAAAATAACAATTATAAAATTGTATCTGAAAAGCTATTACAAAAACTAATATTAGAAGATATACCAATATTTTTAAAAGAACTTGGATTTGGTTTTACTTTTATTGATAATGAATACAAAATAATAAGTACGTTATAAAATATTGTTCAGATGAAAGGATAATTGCTAGAGAATATGTAGTTATATAATAATTCAAATATTTATGTATCTAGTTATGAATTAATTGATAATAATTGACGTAAAATGCTGTAATATATTAGATATTATTAGTTATTTATGATACAATTTAATATAGGTGATATATATGCAAAATATTAAGGTTGTATTTATGGGCACACCAGAATTTAGTGTACCAGTATTAGAAGGATTAATTGAGAATTATGATGTGATTGGTGTAGTAACACAACCTGATAAAAAGGTTGGTAGAAAACAAGAAATAAAATTTTCTAGTGTTAAAGAAGTTGCGTTAAAGAACAATATAAAAATATTACAACCAGAAAAAATAAGAACTGATTATAATTCTATATTAGAATTAAATCCAGATATAATAATAACATGTGCATATGGTCAAATAATTCCTGAGGAAATTTTAAACTATCCTAAATATGGATGTATAAATGTACATGCATCACTATTACCCAAATTAAGGGGTGGCGCTCCAATCCATAAATCAATAATTTATGGCTATGATAAAACAGGAATAACAATAATGTATATGGATAAAAAAATGGATTCTGGAGATATAATAAGCCAGGAAGAAATCAAAATAGAAGATAATTTTAATACAGGTGTTTTACACGATAAATTATCAATTATTGGAAAAGAGTTACTATTAAAAACATTACCACATATCATTAGTGGTGATATTAAACCAGTTAAACAAGTAGAAGAAGAAGTAACATATGCGTGGAATGTTAGTAAGGAAGAAGAAATAATAGATTTTGATAAAACTACAAGAGAAGTTTTTAATCAAATAAGAGGACTTAATCCATTTCCAGGAGCTTATAGTATTTTAGATGATAAAGTAATAAAAATATATGAATGTAGGATAGGTAATAATAAATCTACTAATCCTGGTGAGATAATAGAAATATATAACGATGGGATTGGTGTTAGTACTAAAGATGGTGAAATAATTATTACTAAAATTAAACCATTTGGAAAAAAAATGATGGATGTAAAAGATTATTTAAATGGTATTAAAGATAAAAAAGAATTATTAAAGAAGAGGTTTGAAGATTATGAAAGAATTAAAAAAAGTATTTAGTTATATTAAAAAAATGTATGAAAATCCAAGAACACGTGCAGCAGTGATACTTGGTATATACTTTGTGTTTTTTGTTTTTCTTTTTATATTAATGAAAGCACCTAATCCAAATTCAGATATTAATAATGACAAAATTATTAATTATACTAATATTTCAGAAAATTACAATTATACATATAGTGTTGAAATAGGTAAAAATGATATTACTGATAAGTATATGTTTACTGGTACAAATGATAATGGGAATATAACTGAAAAAGTAGAATTATATAATAATGTTTCTAAAAAATATGAAGAAATATTTGATTATGAAGATATTAATCCTAAATTTATTGATTTAAATACTGTTATTTCTTATGTAAATGATATAAAAGAAGAATTTACTACAGAATATAAAGATGGTACAATTCAAAAAAATTATTTAGTGGAGTTAAATACAATTGATAATAATATTAATCAAAGTGGAACAGTGGAAATAAATGTATATGAAAAAGATTTATTTATTACAAAAATAATAATTGATGGAACTAATTTTGATAGTAAATCAAATGAGAATGTAACTAATTCAAAATATATATTAGAATATAGTAAAATAAATAAAGATACTATTAAAGAATAATTATATTTATTCTTTTTTAATAGAACGGTGGTTAACATGAAAAAAGTAATTTTAATTGATGGGAATAATTTATTGTTTAGAAGCTACTATGCTACTGCATATAATGGAAATTTTATGAAAAATTCTAAAAATTTTCCTACAAATGCATTATTTGGATTTGTTAATATGATTAATAAAATTATAGAAGAGGAAAATCCAATATATATATTAGTGGCATTTGATAAAGGAAAGACTTTTAGACATGATAAATATGATTTTTATAAACAAGGTAGAATTGAAACTCCAAATGAATTAAAGGTACAATTTCCAATTGCTAAAGAAATACTTACAAACATGGGTATTAAATATTTAGAAGTAGATAATTATGAAGCAGATGATATTATAGGAACATTTGCAAGAATGTGTGATGAAAATGATGATTATGATGCTACCATAATAAGTAGTGATAAAGATTTATTACAATTAATTTCATCTGATGTTGATGTAAAGCTTTTAAAACAAAAAGATTATATTAGAATGAATGAAAATACTTTCTATGAAACATATGGAATTAACCCAATAAATATCATCGATTTAAAAGCATTGCAAGGTGATCCTTCTGATAATATTCCTGGGGTAAAAGGTATTGGTGAGAAAACAGCTCTAACTTTACTTAAAGAATATCAAACAATAGAAAATATTTATGAAAATATTGATAATATAAAAGGTAAAGTAAAAGAAAAGTTAATTGCAGATAAAGATATGGCATTTAAAAGTAAAGAAATAGCTACAATTTATAAATATGTACCAATTGACATAAGTTTTGAAGATATAAAATTAGAAAAAGAAAATAATGAAAAATTAATTAGTCAATTTGAGGATTTGGAATTTTATTCATTTATAAAGAAAAGAGAGAAAACAAGACAACAAGAAATAGTATTAGAAAAAGAACCGATAATAATTAATAATATAAATGAAATACATATAGATGGTGATTGTGGGATATATTTAGAACTTAATAGTGAAAATTATCATACTGCCAATATATATGGAATGGGTGTTTATAATAATGATATTAGTTACTATATACCATTTAATATATTAAAAGAAAATCCTGAATTTTTATTAAAAAATATAAAATATACTTATGACATTAAAAAAGTTATTACTTCTCTTAGATGGCATAATATAAATATTTCTAATATAGCATTTGATACGATGATTGCAGCATATCTATTAAATTATAATGTAAAAGATGATATTAGTTATTTAGCAAGTATTAAGGGTTATGATATAGAGTTTTATGATAACATAAAAAAAGATAAGGAACTTGATGATAAAAAATTAGCTAAAATAACTACTAACAAAGCTAAATTTATATATGAAACATATAATGAATTTAAAAATAATATTATTAAAGAAAATGTTAATGATTTATATTATAATATTGAACTACCTTTAGCGTATGTACTTTCTGATATGGAATATACTGGAATTAATGTAGATAAAAATATATTAGATGAAATGGGAATTCAAATACAAAACAAAATTAATTCTGTTCAAAATGAAATTTATGAACTATGTGGTGTTGAATTTAACATTTCTTCACCTAAACAACTTGGTGAAGTATTGTTCGAAAAATTAAATTTAAAAGGTGGTAAAAAAACTAAGAGTGGTTATTCAACAAATGTAAGTGTATTACAAAAATTAGTTGATAAGCATCCTTCTATAGAAAAAATAATGGAATATAGAACACTAACTAAATTATATAGTACATATGTAGAAGGTTTAAAAAACATGATTTTATCAGATGGAAAAATTCATACAATATATACACAAACATTAACTAGAACTGGTAGATTATCCAGTGTTGAACCAAATCTTCAAAATATTCCAATTAGATATGAGGAAGGTAGATTAATTCGTAAGGCATTTGTTCCAAGTAATGATAGTGTATTAATTTCAAGTGATTATTCCCAAATTGAATTGCGTATTTTAGCGCACATTTCAAATTCAGAAAATCTTGTTAATGCATTTAATTCAGGAATTGATATACATACTAAAACAGCTTCTGAAATTTATGATGTTCCAACAAGTGAAGTAACTAAAAATATGAGAAGAACTGCAAAAGCTGTTAACTTTGGTATTGTATATGGAATTAGTAGTTTTGGATTAAGTGAAAACTTAGATATAGATACTAAATCGGCAAAAGAATTTATCGATAAATATTTAGATACTTTTAAAGGTGTTAAAGAATATATGGATAGTATTGTAAGCTATGCATATTCTAATGGATATGTTAAAACATTGATGAATAGAAAAAGGGTTATTGATGAATTAAATAATACAAACTATATGATTAGACAGCAAGGTGAAAGAATTGCTTTAAATACACCAATACAAGGGACTAGTGCGGATATAATAAAAAAAGCAATGGTTGATGTGTTTGAAGAATTTAAAAAACAAAATATTAAGAGTAAAATGATTCTTCAAGTACATGATGAACTTATATTTGATTGTGTAAAAGAAGAAAAAGAGATAGTTTCTAAAATTATTAAAGAAACTATGGAAAATGTAATTAAACTTAATGTGCCGTTGGAAGTTGAAATAGATAGTGGTGATAATTGGTATGATGCAAAATGATTTAGATAATATAATTGATGAAGCAATATTTATGTCTAATAACAATAAAAAATATGTTATTGATAGAAATGTTAGTATTAAAAATAAAAATGTTAAAAAATTAATAATAAACAAGAAAATGGAAATCTTAGTGGGTATCGGAACTGTTATTATATGTACAAGTATATTGTTTAATACCTTATCCAAAGTTGATAGCAAATCAACATTGGATAATTATGACAATAATAACAATAATAAAGAAATTATTATACAAATACCAAGGCAGGAAAAATATATACAAAAATATTGTGATATATATGGATTAAAACCTGATGTAGTAGGTGAATTGTATAAAACTAATAAAGAATATTTTAATTCTATTAATTATTTAAAAACTAGCGGTTTTGAAAATTATAATGAAGAAGTAGAAATATTAACATTTGTAAGACATTTATATCAAAAACCAGAAGATTTTAATGTTGATAAATCTATAATAATAAATCCAAACTCATATATGAATAATAATCTTAAGGAAGAGGTTTTTGTTAAATATCATTCTGATTTATTGGGGATTGATCCTGCATTAGTTTTAGCAATAGAGTATCAAGAAACTACTTTTAATGAAGAAAGATACGCAAGTGATGTGTATAATGTATATAATAATCCTGCTGGATTAATTGATTTTAATTCTGGAAAATATTGGGAATTTCCTAGTAAAGAAGCTGGTATTATTGAACATATATATCAATTAAAAAAATATTATATTGATCAAGGTAAAACAACTCCAGAACAAATAAAACTAAATTATGCTCCAGATAAAGCAAAAAATGATCCTAATGATCTTAATCAATATTGGGTTGAAAATGTTAATTCATTAATGGAAGATATAAAAAGTAATCCAAATATTTGGAATAATGGTGATTATAAAACTAAAAATTAATTTTTTTCTTTGTATTATTTAATATTTATTATATAATTATAGTGTTTATGTGGAGGTGTATATTATGAAACTTAAAAATAGTTTTTTCTATACATTAAGAGAAAATGTCAAAGATGAAGATAGTATAAGTGGCAATTTATTAGTAAGAAGTGGAATGATAAAAAAAAGTTCTAGTGGGATTTATATGTTTATGCCATTAGGACTTAGGGTATTAAATAAAATTGAAGATATAGTAAGGGATGAAATGAATAAAAGTGGTGCGACAGAAATCTTAATGCCATCACTAATTCATAGAGAAGTATATGAAAAATCTGGTAGAACAAAACTTTTCGGTAGTAGTGTTTTTACGTTAGAAGATAGATTTGATAAACCATATGTATTAGGACCTACTCATGAGGAATTGTTTGTTTTAGCTGCTAAGGAAAAAATTAGATCATATAAAGATATGCCATTTAATATTTATCAAATACAAAATAAATTTAGAGATGAACCACGTCCTAGATATGGATTAATACGTGTTCGTGAATTTAAAATGAAAGATGCATATTCATTTGACAAAGATTATGAAAGTTTAGATAAATCATATTCATTGATGTATCAAGCATATAAAAACATATTTGATAGAATGGGTATTCAATATAAAATTGTTAAAGCAGATACTGGAGTAATGGGTGGATTATTATCTGAAGAATTTCAAGCAATTACGCCTATTGGTGAGGATAGTCTAATTGTTTGTGATAAATGTGATTATTCTTCTAATATAGAAGTTGCTGAATGTGTATATGATGAAGCAATTATTGAAGAAGAAAAAGAAAGAGAAATGATTCATACTCCTGGTGTTAAAACTATAGATGAGGTATCAAATTATTTAAATCTTCCTACATCTAAATTACTTAAATCTGTTGTAGTTAATGCAGATGGTGAAATTATTCTTTGTTTACTTAGAGGTGATAGAGAATTAAATGATGTTAAATTATCTAAACTTATTGGTGCTAATAATATAGAAATGGCTACAGAGGAAGAAATAAATAAAATAAGTGTTCAAGGATTTATTGGACCAATTGATATAAATGCTAGAGTAGTAATTGATAGTGAAGTAAAAACTATGTTTAACTTTGTTACTGGAGCAAATATCGAAGATTATCATTATATAAATGTAAATTTAAAAGATTTTAAATATGATTTAATGGGAGATATTAGATTAATTAGTGATGATGATAAATGTCCTAAATGTGGTGGTAATTTAAAAACAGTTAAAGGTATAGAAATAGGTAATACATTTAAACTTGGTACTAAATATTCTGAATGTTTAAATCTTAATTATTTAGATGAAAACAATAAATTAAATCCTGTTGTTATGGGTTGTTATGGAATCGGTATTGGAAGATGTATGGCAGCAGTTGCTGAACAAAACAACGATGAAAAAGGTCTTGTTTGGCCAATGGATATCGCACCATACAAAGTAGCAATCATAACTATTAATAATAAAGATGAAGCTCAAATAGAATTCGCTAATAAGTTATATGATGAATTAAATAACTTAGGAATTGATACATTACTTGATGATAGAGATGAAAGAGCTGGAGTTAAATTTAATGATATGGATTTAATAGGTATTCCAGTTAGAATCGTTGTTGGTAAAGGTTTAATAGATAATAAAGTTGAAGTTAAATTAAGAAAAGATACTGAGTCAAAAGATATTAGTATTGATGAAGTTATAGATCACATTAAAGATATTACAAAATAATTGACTATAATTTAAAAAAAATATATAATTAATTCATAAATTAAAACAAATGAAAGACGAGTATTAATATATTATATTTATAGAGAGTTAATGATTGGTGGAAATTAACATTATAAATATTAAGAAGCTACTTTTTAGTGTAGTTAATAGCTGCCGGGTAAAACCGTTATCAAATTAAGTTAAAACAAGGATGGTACCGTGAAACATTCACTCCTTTTATGGGGTGGGTGTTTTTTATTTTTGAAAGTGGAGGAACTATATGAAATTTGAAAATAGAAATCCTAAAATATTTATTATTTCTGGTAAAGCAAGCAGTGGTAAAGATTTAGTTTCAGATATTATATGTAATAATTATAACGATAAAAAATGTAAAAAATTATCATATGCTTATTATTTGAAACAATATGTAAAAAATATAACTGGATGGGATGGTAGTGAAGAATCTAAACCGCGTGATTTATTACAAAGTATAGGAATAGATTTATTGAAAAATAAAATAGATAATGATTTCTTAATTAATAGAATGTGTGAAGATATTAGTGTTTATTCTTACTTTTATGATGTAATTGTTATTACTGATGCTAGACTAGTAGATGAAATTGAAGTAGTTAAAAATAAATTTTTAAACGTTAAAACTATTAGGGTCAATCGTAATAAAGAAAATAATTTAACACTAAATCAAAAAAAACATATTACAGAAACTAACTTAGATAATTATCAAAATTTTGATTATATAATTGAAAATAATGAAGATTATGACAAATTAGTTATTGATACAAAAAATATTTTGGAGGTGGAAAATAATGAAGCATAATATTATAGCTATAGTTGGAATGTGTGGTTCTGGAAAATCTGTTGCATCAGATATATTAGAACAAAAAGGATATAAAAAAGTATATTTTGGTGGAGTAACGATGGAAAAATTAAAAGAAGCAGGATTAGAAGTTACTCCTGAAAATGAAAAAATGATGCAAGTAAAATTAAGAGAAGAACATGGTATGGGAGCTTATGCTAAGCTATTACTTCCACGTATTAAAGAATATTCTATTACAAATGACACTGTATTAGATGGACTTTATTCTTGGGATGAATTAAAAATCTTAAAAGATGAATTTGGTGATGATATCAAAGTTATAGCCATTATAGCTGATAAAGATATTAGATATGATAGATTATCAAAAAGAGAAGTTAGACCATTTACAAAAGAAGAAGCAATAAGAAGAGACATTAATGAAATTGAAAGAGTAGCAAAAGGTGGACCTATTGCTTTTGCTGATTATTATATTATTAATAATAGTGATTTAAAAACTTATAAAATGAGATTAGAAGAAATATTAGAAGAGGTGAAAGAAAATGAAAAATCTAAAAGATTTGTATTTAAACTTTTTTGAGTCGAAAGGACATAAAATAATTCCATCAGCTTCAGTTATCCCTGAAAATGATCCTACATGTTTATTTAACACTGCAGGAATGCAACCATTAATTCCATATTTATTAGGAGAAAAACATCCGTTAGGTACAAGACTTACTGATGTTCAAAAATGCTTTAGATTAACAGATTTAGATGAAGTAGGAGATAAAACACACCATACATTCTTTGAAATGTTAGGAAATTGGAGTTTGGGAGACTATTTTAAAAAAGAATCTATCGCATGGAGTTTTGAATTTTTAACTAAAGAATTAAATATACCTATTGAAAAACTTGCAGTTACAGTTTTCCGTGGTAATGATTTAGTTGATGCAGATAATGAGAGTGCTGAATACTGGATGGAACAAGGTATACCTAAAGAAAGAATTGCATTTTTAGGTGAAGAAGATAACTGGTGGGGTGTTGCGACTGGAGGACCATGCGGATCAGATACAGAGATATTTTATTGGAGAAGTGAAGAAGAAGCACCTATAGTTTTTGACCCAGAAGACAAAAGATGGGTTGAAATTTGGAATAATGTATTTATGCAATATAATAAAACTGCTGAAGATAAATATGAATCATTAGAACAAAAAAATGTAGATACAGGTATGGGAGTTGAAAGAACTACTGCAATATTAGAAAATGTAGATGATAACTATAAAACTTCTATATGGAAAGATATTATTGGAAAAATTGAAGACATCTCTAACAAAAGTTATGAAAATGAAAATGATGCAAGATGCATGAGAATTATCGCAGACCATATTCGTGCTGTAGTAATAATTACAGCAGATGATGCTAATATTGTTCCTTCTAATACTGATCAAGGTTATATCTTAAGAAGACTAATTAGAAGAATGATTAGATATGCTAAAAAATTAGAAATAGATATCAATAGTGACTTTGATATAGAGTTAGCTAAAATGATATTTAAAAAATATAGTAAATATTATCCAGAAATAGATAGAAACAAGGATAGAATTATAGAAGTATTAACACTAGAAAAAAATAAATTTTCTCGTACTTTAGAAAAAGGTATTAAAGAATTTCAAAAAATAACAGAAATATTAAAAAAACAAAATATTAATACAATAAATGGTAAAACTGTATTTAGATTATATGATACATTTGGATTTCCTCCTGAAATGACTGGTGAATTTGCTGGTGAAATTGGTATGGATATTGATATGGAAGGTTTTAAAAAACATTTTAATGAACATCAAGAAAAATCTAGAGCAGGAGCAACAGAAAAATTTAAAGGTGGATTATCAGATCATTCAGAATCTAATATTAAATATCATACAGCAACACATCTTCTTCATCAAGCGCTAAAAGATGTATTAGGTAATGATGTAAATCAAAAAGGATCAAACATAAATTCTGAAAGATTAAGATTTGACTTTTCTTATCCAAGTAAACTTACAGATGAACAAAAACAAAAAGTTGAATCAATCGTTAATCAAAAAATAAGTGAAGCTTTAGACGTTACAGTAGAAGAAATGACTGTAGAAGAAGCTAAACAAAAAGGTGCAGTTGGATTATTTACTAATAAATATGGTGATATTGTAAAAGTATATTCAATTGGTGATTATTCAAAAGAAATATGTGGTGGGCCACACGTTAAAAATACATCTGAACTAGGAATCTTCAAAATAAAAAAAGAAGAAGCTGTTGGTGCAGGTGTAAGAAGAATAAAAGCAGTATTAGAAATATAATTTAAAAAAATCTTGAAAAAATTAATTCAAGATTTTTTTATTATAAAATTATTTATAGTAGGTATATAATCCGTACTTATTATTCGGATAATCATAAAATATTCCTGTTTTAATTGGATAATATGTTAGTAATCCGAAAACAGTAAAAATAATTGGGATACTAATTAAAGATATAGTATTTAAATTTTTATATGTTTTATCACTCTTTAAAATCATATGACTTGTAATTTGACCGATAATAATAGAAATTATGTATATTATCATAGTAATAATTATATTGTCTTGCTTATCCATTAAGTAATATATTGGAGTAAAAATAAGTGTGTTTGTGAGTATTGTAACTAATGTACTAACTAATAATGCGATAGAAAAATTTTTTTTACCATGATTACTAATAATAAAATATTCTATTAATCCCCATATCATCATAGTAGTAAAAATCATTTTATTATGTTCCCATATACTTTCATTTACTGGAAAGAATATACTTGTAAATAGATTAGGAACCCATTCATACATAAAATGTGATAAAAAACTAAGTCCAAATATTGCGAAAACGGATATAATTGTAACTTTTTTAATATTCATAAACATTCTCCTTTTAAAACAATTAATTTTACCCATAATAGTATTGGGTGATTTTATGAAAATAAGACTTGGATATGTAGCTTTATCAAAAGCACTAGATAATATTACAACATCAAGTACAATAACCTATACTAATTATCAGAAATTAGATGATAGTATAAGAAATGATAAACTAGATAATATAATAAAATCTAATTTCATTAATTTAGAAAAAATTATTAATTATAATATTAAAAATAATATTCATTTTTATAGACTAACTTCAAAATTAATTCCTTTAGCAACGTTATCTGAGGTTGAGTATGAGTATATTAATGAATATAAAAAAGAATATGAGAGTATTGGTAAAATCATCAATAATTCTAAAATGAGAATTGATACACATCCAGATCAATTTTGTGTTTTGAATAGTGTTGACAAAAAAATTGTCGATAACAGTATTAGTATACTTAATTATCACAAAAATATTCTTTCTGCTTTTAAAATTATAAATTCAAAGATTTTAATACATGTGGGTAGTAGTAGCTTTGGAAAGGATAAAAGTATTAGTAGATTTATAAATAATTTTAATAAATTAGATGCAAAAATTCAAAATATGTTACTTTTAGAAAATGATGATAAGGTGTATAATATAGTTGATACCTTAAATCTATGTAAAAGAATAAATGTGCCTATGGTACTTGATTATCATCATTATATGTGTAATAATAATGGTGAAAAAATTACTTCTTATATTAAAGAAATATTTGATACATGGAATAAAGAAGAATTAGTACCTAAAATTCATTTTTCATCTCCTAAAAATAAAACTAAAAAAGATATAAGAAGTCATCATGATTATATTAATTCAGATGATTTTATAAACTTTATAGAACAAATCAAATTCGTCGATAGAGATTTTGATGTTATGATAGAAGCAAAAATGAAAGATGATGCATTATTTAGATTAGTTAGAGAGTTAAAATATAAAACCAATTATAAATTTATTGATGAGACAACATTTGTAATAGAATAGGGGAATATAATTTATGAGTAAAGATTTAATGATAAGAAGTAGCAGTGCAGAATTTTTGATTTTTGAAAGACAAACACATGATAAAGGAATCTAAGTTAGATTTGAAGATGGTGGTTTGTGGTTAACACAAAAAGCAATAAGTGAATTATACAATGTTGATAGAACTGTAATAACAAAACATATACAAAACATTTATTCAGAATTAGAACTAAATGAAAACTCAACTAGTGCAAAATTTGCACTAGTTCAAAACGAGGGTAATCGTGAAGTAAAAAGAAATGTTCAATATTATGATTTAGATATTTTAAAAAATGCAGGTAAGATATCACATGAAATTGCTTGTGACAAAGCATTAACTGAATTTGAAAAATATAGAGTAAAACAAGATAAATTATATAAATCAGATTTTGATTTATTATTAGAAGAAATGGAATAATAATTTAAAAATATAAATTATTTTAATTTACAAATTACTATAAATGATATAATATAAGTATTAAAAATTAATGGAGGTGATAAGATGATAACAGAAGAACAAATCGAAGAGATTAAGAAAAAAAGTAATATAGTTGAAGTAATATCATCTTATATACCACTTAATAAAAAAGGACGTAATTACTTTGGACTATGTCCTTTTCATGATGACCATTCACCATCAATGAGTGTTTCACCAGAAAAAGGTATTTATACGTGTTTTGTATGTGGTGCGACTGGTAATGCAATTAGTTTTGTAATGAACTATGAAAATTTAAATTATGTTGAAGCATTGAAGGTTTTAGGAGATAAATGTGGAGTCAATTTAAATGTAAATAATTATAGAAAGAAAGATAATTATGATGAGTTTTATAATATATATGAACTTACTAATAAATTTTATCAAAACAATTTGAATACGGTAAATGGACATGATGCTAGGGAATATCTAAAAAATAGAGGTATAACTGATAACATAATAAGAGAATTCAATGTTGGACTTGCTTTAGGATTTGATAAAAGTGTTACAAAGTTATTAATTCAAAAAGGATATAAAGAAAAAGACTTAGTTGATATTGGTATTAGCAATAAGACGGATTATGGTTATCAAGATTTATTTATAAATCGTATTATGTTTCCATTATGGAATTTAGACGGTAAAATAGTAGGCTACAGTGGTAGAATTTATAATCAGGAAGATACTGCTAAATATATAAATACAAAAGAAACAGTAATATTTAAAAAGGGACTAAATCTTTATAATTATCATAGAGCTAAAAACGAAGTAAGAATGAGTGGTTCTGTAATAATTATGGAAGGATTTATGGATGTTATTAGAGCTTATTCTATTGATATTAAAAATGCTGTGGCTACAATGGGAACTGCTTTGACAGTTGAAAATGCCAATCTTATAAAAAAGATGAGTAACAATGTTATATTATGCTTTGATGGTGATAAAGCTGGTAAGAAAGCAACGTATGCTTGTGGTAATGAACTTGTTAAAATAGGGGTTAATCCAAAAGTAGTTATATTAGAATCAAATTTAGATCCCGATGAATATATAATTAAATTCGGGGCAAAAAAATTTAAAGAAAAAATAAATAACTGTATTAGTTTTTTAGATTTTAAATTAAATTATTTAAAAGAGGGTAAAAATTTAAATAATAATGAGGATTTGACTGAATATATTAACGGAGTAATAAAAGAAGTAAAAACTATAGATGATGAAATTTTGAGAGAACTAACATTAAAGAAAATTGCAAATGAAATTAACATTAGTGTTGAAACTTTAATGGGTAAATTATGGAAAGAAATAGAAAATGATAATAAAGAGATAGAACAGTCTATTGATGATGGTTTTGTAGATATGGTACCCCCTAAAGAAGTACCTTATATACCAAAAGAAGTTAAAAAACATAGAATTTCTACACCATCTACTACAGACAAATATACTAAGGCGGAACGTAAAGTTTTATATTATATGTTGCACGATAAGGAATTAACTTATAAGTATGAGAAGGTATTTCCATATCTTCCTACGAAAATTTATCGATTTTTAGCATCAGAAATAATGTATTTTGTCAAAAAATATGATACAATTAGCATTAGTGATTTTTTAAATTATATGAAAGACAAACAAGAACTAGTAGATTTAGTGGGTGAAATCTTAAATTTTGATTATAATAAAGATTACACGGAAGAAGAAATAACGGATTATTTCAAGGTTCTTAGAGAATATAATTTTAAAAGCGAAGTAGATAGATTAAGTGTTGAATTAAAACATGAGACAGATTTAGAAAAACAAATTGAACTAGCTAACAAAATCATGAACTTAAAAAAGGGAGTGGAAGATAATGGAAGCAATTAAAACCTTAGAAGAAAGAATGAAGGATTTACTTGAAATAGGTAAAGATGGAAAAATTACTTATGAACAACTTGCAGAAGTTTTAAAAGGTCTTGATATGGATAGTGACTCACTAGATCTTGTTTATAATTTACTTACTGATAATCATATTGAAGTTGTTAGTGCGACTGAAGACGATACAGAAGAAGATGGTAGTCCATTAATTTTAGATGATGATGCATTAACAAAAGATATTAATATTAATGACCCAGTTAGAATGTATTTAAAAGAAATCGGTAAAATTTCATTATTATCGCTAGATGAAGAGCTTGAATTATCACATAGAATTGCTGATGGCGATGAAGATGCAAAAAGATTGCTTGCTGAATCAAACCTACGTCTAGTTGTAAGTATTGCAAAACGTTATGTTGGACGTGGAATGTTATTTCTTGACTTAATTCAAGAAGGTAACATTGGACTTATGAAAGCCGTTGAAAAGTTTGATTCATCAAAAGGATATAAATTTAGTACATATGCAACATGGTGGATTAGACAAGCTATTACAAGAGCAATAGCAGATCAAGCTAGAACTATACGTGTTCCTGTTCATATGGTTGAAACAATTAATAGAATGACAAGACATCAAAGACAATTAACTCTTGAGTTAAATCGCGAACCAACTGAAGAAGAGATTGCATCACGTATGAAAATTCCTGTAGAAAAAGTTAGGGAAATTATTAAAATAGCGCAAGATCCAGTTTCATTAGATACTCCAATAGGTGAAGAAGAAGATTCTCATTTAGGTGATTTTATTCCTGATGAAAGAAGTATGAGTCCTGAAGAATTTGCAACAAATGAAATTTTAAAAGATCAAATAAGTACTGTATTAATGACTTTAACTGATAGAGAAGAACAAGTGTTAAAATTAAGATTTGGACTTATTGATGGTACATGTAGAACTCTAGAAGAAGTTGGGCAAATATTTGGTGTTACAAGAGAAAGAATTAGACAAATTGAAGCTAAAGCATTAAGAAAATTAAGACATCCATCACGTTCTAAAAAATTAAAGGATTTCATGGGTGACTAAAAAAATAAATATCTCCAATAGATTAAAAACTATTGGAGATTTCGTTATAGATAATTCAAAAGTGGTGGATGTTGGATGCGATCATGCTCTATTAAGTATATATCTTTATCAAAATAGAAATAATATAAATGTGATTTCGACAGATATAAATAATGGACCTTTAAACGAGGCTAAAAATAATATCAAAAATTATAAGTTAGAAAATAAAATTGAGACTAGACTTTCTGATGGCCTAAAAAACATAGAAAAGAATGAATTTGATACTATAATTATTGCTGGTATGGGTGGCAATACAATAGTAGATATATTAGGTTTTGATATTGATAAAACAATTAGTGCGAATAGGATAATTATTCAAGCAAACAATAATGTTGACAAGGTAAGAAAATTTTTAGTTAATAATAATTTTAAAATAACTGATGAAAAATTAGTAAAAGAAAATAATATTATTTCAATAGTGATTTTATTTACTAAAAATACTAAAAATATAAAATACAGTAGAGATGAAATTTTATTTGGACCAATTTTATTGAAAGAAAATAATATATTATTTAAAGAATTATTAAGTAATACTTTGAAAAAGTATTCGATAATTTTAAATAAAATTCCTAGAAAATATATTATAAAAAGATATAAAATGAATAAATATATTTCAAAAATAAAAAGTTATATTTCATAAAATATAGCTTTTTTTATGATTTTTGAATAAAAAAGTTAAAAAATACATAAAAATATATTGACACAAAAATTATAAATAGATATAATTGGAATGTACTGAAAAAAAGTTTGCCTGTTTAGCTCAGTCGGTAGAGCACTCGGCTGTTAACCGATAGGTCGTAGGTTCGAGTCCTACAACAGGCGCCATTTAGTATATTACAGATAACTTATGTTATCTGTTTTTTTGTTTTATTTTGATATATTGATAAAAACAAGTAATTCATTTAGAATATTAAACATTTATAGGAGTTGGTTGTTGTGACTGAAATAAATAAGAAGATTCTTGATTTAATTGAAAAAAACGCTAGTGTAAATGAAATATCAAAAATAACTGGATTAACTAATAAACAATTATTTTATAGATTAAGTTTATTAAAAAATAAAGGTTATGATTTTGAAAGAAAATATTATTATAGTGGAGATATTGTCTATAGATTAATAAGAGATAAATTAACAAATGATATTGATAATAATGGAGCAACTATTTTAACTAGTAAAAATGATAATGTTTTTAAAGCGTTACTAATATCCGATTTACATATTGTAAATAAAAATGAAAGACTAGATTTCATTTATAAAACATATGATTATTGTATAAAAGA
>SVAP01000015.1 GCA_015059335.1 Bacillota bacterium
CAGAAGGATTACCAATGATGATTACTCTTGTTTTATCATCAAATATGAAAAGAATGTTAAAAAATAATGTTTTAGTAAGAAAGTTAGTGGGGATAGAAACTGCTGGGAGTATTAATATTTTATTTACTGACAAAACAGGTACTTTAACAAAAGGAAAACTAGAAGTTGTAGGATTTTCAACAGGTGATTTAAAAGATTATTATAGTGAGAATGAAATATCACAACACAAGAATTTATATCAATTAGTTAAAATGTCATTTATATATAATAATGCTAGTAATTATGATAAAGAAAGAAAAAAAGTAATAGGTGGTAATATTACAGATAGGGCATTATTGTCATTTATTAAAACAGATATGGATATGGGAATTAAAAAAATATCTAGTGTCCCATTTGATAGTAAAAATAAATATTCTATTACAACAGTAAAACATGATAAAACGTTAAATTTAATTAAAGGTGCCCCAGAAAAAATAATTCCTTACTGTACAAGTTATTGTGATGAAAGTGGTACTAAAAAATATTTATATTCTAAAAGAAAAATAAATGATAAAATTTCTAATATGACTAGGAACGGGATTAGAGTTTTAGCTATAGCTATTTCAGAAGATTGTACAAATTATTTTAAAAATATGATGCTTGTTGGTTTAGTTTATATTAAGGATGAAGTTAGAACTGATGCAATTGAAGGTATTAAATTGGTTAGTGATGCACATATTCAAACTATTATGATAACTGGTGATAATAAAGATACAGCAGTTTCCATTGCTAAAGAAGTTGGATTGTTAACAAGTGAAAAAGATATAGTTTTAACATCTAATGATATGAATTCTAAATCTGATGAGGAATTAAAAAAAATACTACCTAACTTAAAAGTTGTTGCAAGATCATTACCACAGGATAAGAGTAGATTAGTGAGACTTAGTCAAGAATTAGACTTGGTTGTAGGTATGACTGGTGATGGAGTAAATGATGCTCCAGCCTTAAAAAAGGCAGATGTCGGTTTTTCAATGGGAAGTGGTACAGAAGTTGCTAAAGAAGCTAGTGACATTGTTATTTTAGATGATAATTTTATTTCAATTTCTAAAGCAATATTATATGGAAGAACTATATTTAAAAGTATTAGAAAGTTTATTATATTTCAACTTACAGTTAATGCTTGTGCGATTTTATTATCAATTATTGGACCATTTATTGGTGTTCCAACACCTGTTACAGTTATTCAAATGTTGTGGATAAACATGGTAATGGACACACTTGCAGGACTTGCTTTTGCCTTTGAACCACCATTATTAGAATATATGAAAGAGTATCCTAAGAAAAAAGATGAACCTATAATAAATGAATATATGAGAGATGAGATACTATTTACAGGTCTTTATTCAGCAATTCTTTGTATATTGTTTTTAAAATTACCTTTATTTAATTCATTATTTAGAACAGGAGAAAATAATATATATGTAATGACTGCATTTTTTGGACTATTTATCTTTATAGGAATATTTAATTGTTTTAATGCAAGAACAAATAGATTAAATTTATTATCAAATTTATTAGAAAATAAAGTGTTTATAATAATAATCAGTATTATATTAGTTGTTCAAATATATTTAATATATTGGGGTGGGAGTCTATTTAGAACTGCAGGACTTACACTTAATGAATTTATTTGGATGATATTATTAGCGATTACGGTTATACCTGTTGATTTTATAAGAAAATTATATTTACGATATAGAAAAAATATTGGTGGGGTATAGTGGTTATTATATAAAAGATTGTTAAATTATTAATAATATGTTACAATTGTATTGCGTTGTAATGAGAGGTTTTAGTATGATTTTAAATATAATTGGTGAATCTTATAATATGTTTAAAGGTATTAATAATGTTATAGGTTCAATATTAAGTATAATGTTAATATATAAAACAGTTTATTTTGTTATAGGTATATTTTTTACTAGAAAATTTAAACCAGCAAAAAATAAACATAAGTATGCAATAGTAATAGCTGCAAGAAATGAAGAAAATGTAATAGGAAATTTACTTGATAGTATTAAAAGGCAAGATTATCCAACTGAATTATTAAAAGTGTTTGTTGTAGCTGATAATTGTACAGATAATACAGCAAAAATTGCTAGAAAAAATGGCGCAGTATGTTATGAGAGATTTGATGATGAACATAAGACAAAGGGTTATGCGCTTCAATATTTATTTGAAAAAATAGAAGAAGATTATGGAAGAATGAGTTTTGATGGATATTTTGTTTTTGATGCTGATAACTTATTACAGTCAGATTATATATCAAGAATGAATGATGCATTTGACTCTGGTGAAAAAATTATTACATCATATAGAAATACTAAAAACTTTGATGAAAACTGGATAGCATCGACATATGCATTACACTGGTTAAGAAGTATTAGAACAAACCATAGAGCTAGATCAGTACTTAGATTGGCAACAAATATTCAAGGAACAGGATTCTTATTTTCAAATGAAATAGTTAAAGATGGTTGGGATTACACATCTCTTACAGAAGATAGGGCATTGACTGCTGATGCAGTAGCGCAAGGATATCAAATAACGTATAATGATGCTGCAATGTTTTATGATGAACAGCCTATAAGCTTAAGAATTGCATTAAGACAAAGATTAAGATGGTCAAAAGGACACTTATTAGCATTTAAAGAATCTGGACCATATTTGTTTTTAAATATTTTCTTTGGGAAAATGTTTATAAGAAAAGATTGGAACAAAAAAGATAAAAAACAATCAAAGAATTATTTTTATTCTATTATTGAATCTATAAGACACAGATTTGCATCATATGATACACTTATCCAACTTACACCTCTTGTTGTGTTTAATCTTGCAAGATGGTTACTTGTATCAGTTGTTATATATTGTTTCTATTGTTATGATAATGGTATAAATAGTATAAATATACTTGGTGGTGGAACGTATTTATCTAAAACACTTAATATGATATTTGACTTTAAAATTACTACAAATCCTGGAATAAGTGCTTTATTAATGGGAATATTTGTAAGTGTTTTAATGAGAATTATATATAGAATAGGAATGTATTTTGAAAATATGTTAATGGCAATATATGTCTTTGTTATAGAAAGAAAAAATATCAAGAAAATTCCATTTAGAAAAAAAGTTTTATACACATTTACATGGCCTATATTCGATATAATAGGTAGATATACAACATATGCAGCATTATTTATGAATGTTACTTGGAAACCTATTCCTCATGATAGTAAGATAACAATAGAAGATATTAATAAAAATTAATTATTATTTAATTCAAAGTAGAAGGATTTTTAAATAAATCTTTTCTACTTTTTATATTCATTTAAAAATTGCTACAGTTTACATTTTCAACAAATAATGGTATACTGTATTATGGATTCAGAAGGTGATTTTTTGAAAACGAAATTTAAAAATATATTAATAAAAACAGGAAAAGATATATTAAATTTTAACTATAAAGATTATATAAATACAAGTATCTTAGGTTTAGTATTTATTATATCAAGTCTTTTAAATTCATCATTAGTTAGGTTTTTAACTACTAAAAATTATTTTGCTGTTAAACCTATTATAGCTGATTTAGCATTTTTATTATTTGTTACAACAGCTGCATATTTATTTAAGCCTAAACAAAGATTCAAATATTTTATAACATGGTCAGTAATTTTAACTGCAATATGTGTAATTGATTCTATGTATTATACATTTTTTATGTCGTTTTCTTCAATATCTTTATTAGCTACATCACTTCAAGTTGTTGATGTTGGTGATGCATTAGTTAAAAATGTAGTTGAAGTTAAAGATTTATTGTTTTTATGGCAACCTATATTTTTAATTTTTATCCATAAATCATTACAAAAACGTAAATATTATATTAATGTTGAAAAACAAGAAAAAAGAAAAAAAAGAGCTTTTAATACTTTTCTAGTTGCTTGTACTACCTTTGCAATATTTGTTCTAACACTAAATGCAACAGAAATTTCAAGTCTTAGTAAACAATGGAGTAGGGAATATATAGTTAATAAATTTGGCTTATATATGTATCATATTAATGACATTGTAAAAAGCTTAGAACCTAAATTTAATACAATGTTTGGGTATGATAAAGCATATAAAGAATTTAGAGATTATTACAATGAAAATCCTGTTGAATTACAAACTAATAAATATACTAATATATTTGAGGGAAGAAATGTAATTTTAATACACACTGAAAGTATGCAAAAAACAGCAATGGAGACTAAATTTAATGGAAAAGAAGTAACACCTAATTTAAATAAACTAGCAAATGAAGGAATATACTTTTCTAATTTTTATTCACAAGTTAGTGTAGGTACTAGTTCAGATGCAGAATTTACACTATCAACTTCATTAATGCCGGTAAACAATGGAACAGTATTTATGAGTTATTTTGATAGACAATATATTGGTTTACCAACTTTAATGAAAGAAAAAGGATATACAACATTTAGTATGCATGGTAACATTGATAGTTTCTGGAATAGAAATGTAATGCATAAAACTTTAGGATATGAAAAACTTTATTTTAAAACATCATATAAAATAGATGAAGAAATAGGATTAGGCCTATCTGATAAATCATTCTTTAGACAAGCAACAGATATAATGAAAAACGTTAAGGAAGAAAATGATCAACCATTTTATTCGACACTTATAATGCTTACTAATCATACACCATTTGATGAACTTGATAAATATGGTGAGTTTCCTGTTACCATGAATTACTTAACAACAAATGACCAAGGACAAACAGTAGAAGAAACTGCAAATTATTTAGAAGGTACAAGTTTAGGTAATTATTTTAAAGCATCGCATTATGCTGATGAAGCTATAGGTGAATTAATGAATCATTTAGATGAAAAAGGATTATTAGAAAATACAGTAGTAGTTTTTTATGGGGATCATGATGCAAGATTACCAAGAAAAGAATATAATCTAATGTATAATTATAATCCTGAAACAGATGATATATTAGATGAAACTGATCCGAATTATGATGAATTTGACTATTATGATTATGAATTAAATAGAAGTGTCCCACTTATTATTTGGACAAAAGATAAAAAGTTTAATCAAGAAATAACAACAGCAATGGGAATGTATGATGTATTACCTACATTAGGAAATATGTTAGGGGTATATAGCCCTTATCAATTAGGACATGATATTATGAATTTAAATGATAATCTAGTACCTTTCCCAAATGGGAACTGGTTATCAAACTATGTATATTATAATAGTTCAAAACAAGAATATATACCATTAACTTCAAACCCAATTAGTGATGAGTATATAAAAGAAAACACAGAAAAATCTGAAGAAATTTTAAATGTTTCAGATTCAATAATTGTTTACGATTTAATCAAAGCAGATAACGAAAAGAATAAAGAGGGAAAGTAGGTAGTATTAATGAAAAAAAGAAAATTAAAAAAATCAACTAAAAAAGTAATTATTGTTTTATTAATAGCGATAATATTTGGATTAGGAGTATACTATGTAATTGATAATTTTACAGCAAAGACTCCTGTAAATACTGAAATTAAAGTAATTGATAAAATAGAAGATTATGGATATAACTTAGAGGAAAATGAAACTAAATTATATAAAAAATTATTTAAAGATTTAATGAAAGAATTAAATAAAGAAGAAATTGATTATGAAAAGTATGCTGAATTAATTTCAAAATTGTATATTGCAGATTTTTATAATCTTGAAAATAAGATTACTAAAAATGATGTTGGTGGATTACAATTTATCCACAGTTTAGCACAAGAAAATTTTCTGTTAAAAGCAAAAGATACATTATATAAAAATATTCAAAGCAACATATATGGTGATAGAAATCAAGAATTACCAGTTGTTAAAGATATTAGTTTAGATAGTATTAAAGAGGGTAGTTTTAAAATAAATGATGAAGAATTAGATTCATATATTGTTACATTAAAATGGACCTATGAAAAAGATTTAGACTATGACAATTCAAAAGAAATTATTTTAGTTAAAGAAGATAAAAAATTATCAATAGTAGAAACAAATAGTTTATAACAAAAAAAACAAACCGAATTCATTGTTTTGAATTGGTTTGTTTTTTTTATAGAAATTTTATTTAATTTTTAAAAAGCAGTTGACGACAGTACGTTTGTTCGGTATAATTTCTATATACAGTTCTGAAGAGGAATATAATTGAATCAATTATTAATCGCGGATGAAAATAGAATAGAAAATATGATATATGAAATAAGAGGAAAACAAGTTATATTGGATAATGAAACATCAAGAACCAAATGTCATTGTTATATTTATGACAAGATAATAACACACTATGATATTGGCAAACCAATATCAAGTTTAATAATTTTATTATGAGAGGTAAAGTAATATGGAATTAAAAGTAGATAATAAAATAATTAATTATATGAAAGTAGAAGATGAAGATTATATATCAATAACAGATATGCTTAAATCTAAAGATGGTAATTTCTTTGTTACTGATTGGTTAAGAAATAGAAATACTATTGAATTTTTGGGTATTTGGGAAGAGTTACATAATCCTGATTTCAATTATGGCGAATTCGCCATAATTAAAAGTCAAGCGGGTTTGAATAGTTATAAATTAAGTGTTAAAGAATGGGTAGAAAAAACAAATGCTATTGGTATTACATCAAAAGCAGGTAGATATGGTGGAACATATGCACATAAAGATATAGCTTTTGAATTTGGAATGTGGATTAGTCCGAAATTTAAATTGCTATTAATTAAAGAGTTTGAAAGATTGAAGAAAGAAGAACAAAAACAATTAGGGTGGAATGCTAAACGAGAATTGTCTAAAATTAATTATAAAATACATACTGACGCTATAAAGCACAACCTAATACCTGCAGAACTAACTAAAGAACAAATTAATTATATTTATGCAGAAGAAGCAGATGTATTAAATATGGCATTGTTTGGTAAAACAGCTAAAGAGTGGAGAATAGATAATCCTGAATTAGAGGGAAATATTAGGGACTATGCATCAATAAATGAATTAATATGTTTAGCTAATTTAGAAAATTTGAATTCAGTGTTTATTAATGATGGCTTAAGTCAATCAATAAGACTAGAACGATTAAATAAAATAGCAATATCACAGATGCAAATATTAAACAATTCTGATACAATTTTATTAGAAAATGATCAAACTTTAGTTAATAATTGATAAATATGTCATTTGGTAGCCACCAGAGACTTAGCAAAACTTTATCGATGTAAAAATGGTACAAAATCAATAAATTTAGCTGTAAAAAGGCATATAAATCGTTTCCCAGAAAGATTTATTTTTCAATTAACTGATGATGAAATATCACAACTAGATTCAAGGTTTCAATTTGAAACCTTGAATAAAAACAATCAAAAACAAGGATTGAATATAAAATACCGACCTTATGCGTTTACAGAGCAAGGTGTTGCAATGCTTAGTTCTGTTTTAAGGACAGAAGTTGCAGAACAGGTTAGTATCGCCATTATGGATGCTTTTGTTGAAATGAGAAAATACATATCAACAAACTTAATAGAACAAAAACATATAAATAATATGGTATTAGAACATAATGAAAGAATTAGTTTATTAGAAAAAATAGATAAAATTTAAACCCATCGAATTCGACGGGTTATTTTTTAATTTGTATATCTTAAATTTTCATTTGAAATACTAAAGAGTATTCCTGCCATAATCATATAAGATAATAAAGATGAACCACCATAACTAATGAATGGAAGAGTAATACCAGTAATTGGTAATAATCCAATAGTCATTCCAATGTTTTGTATCTGTTGATAAATTAACATACCAACAATTCCAGCAATAACATATTTACTAATATTATTGGCGCTTTTAGTACCTAAGCTAATTACTTTAACATCAAAGAAAGCTAATAGACCAATAAGTCCTAATGAACCAAATAGACCATAATTACTAGCAAATACAGCAAATATAAAGTCGGTTTGAGGTTCTGGAAAATATATTGGAGTATTCATAAAACCTTTACCAAATAATCCTCCTGAACCAATAGCCATTAATGCATTTTCTAATTGTAATCCACTACCACTTTTCCAATCTAAAATTCTATCAACTCGATAGAAAAAGTCAATCCCAAATACATCTATAAACATTTGTTGATCTAAAAAATAAACAATTAATACAGATCCAATAGCAAGTGCGATAAATCCAAATACAAATAAAAACCATCTATATCTAATACCACTAACAAATAACATACAAATTGTTATAAGTAAGTATATTAACACAACACCTGTATCTGGTTGTAAAAATGTTAATATTGCAGGTATTAAAACAATTACACCAACTTTTATTAAAAACTTAAACTCATCAAATAAAGTAGGACTACTATTAGATTCATTAAAATCATTTATAACACGAGCAAGTGTAAGAATTAAAATAATCTTCATAAATTCACTTGGCTGAATTGTTCCTATACCAGGAATACTAAACCACGCTCTTGCATTATTGATAGTAGGGGCAAATAATAATAGTGCAACTAAGGATATTACTCCTATAATATATAGAATATATACATTTCTATACAAAAAATCATTACCAATATACATAATAAGATACGCTAGCGCAAAACCAACAATAAACCAAAGACCTTGCTTAAGATATAAACTACTATAATTACTATTAAGTAATCCTTGCGCACTATATATAGTTGTAACACTAATAATTGCTAAAGCAATTAAAGTTAGTAATATTCCATTTTCAACTTTATATTTAGAAACTCGTTTCATAAAATGTCACCTATTAATATGATATACCAAAACAACTATTTTTACAATGAAAGTTTTGTAAACTTTTGCATAGTATTAATTAGGAGTTGATATTATGCAAGGAAAACTTCCTCATGTTTTTGCAAATAAAGTAGGTAATATAAGTAATAATAGAAGGTATTATTATTCAGCTTTAGAAACCAAACAAAAAGAAGATGATATAACTAATAAAGTAATTAATAAATATGATTTAAAAAATACTGTTCAAAAAAATGATGTTAGAAGAAAAATAATAGAATTATTTAAATCACCAAATAATGTATATAAAGTTAAAGCTAATATCAAAATTGATGGTAAAATAATTACTAAAAACTTGATAGGAAGAACAAATTCTTCACTTATTACATTAGATGATGAATTAATAGAAATAGATAAAATCGAAGATATTACTGGTGCATAATAAAAAGCCAACTTTGGCTTTTTATTTTTAATTATAAACAATCAACACATGTATCATTCAAACACTTAATAGCACAAATGCAACTACAATCTATTGTAAAGAATGAATCTGTTCCCTCATAAGCACAAGGACTTGTAGTATCTGTATTTGGTACTAAAACACGGAATGTAGCACAATTTCCATCTAGTTTTTCTATTCTAAATACACAAGATGTATCTCCTGTAGCAGTACAATCTGCTTCTCTAGTAGTTGGCATACTCCA
>SVAP01000016.1 GCA_015059335.1 Bacillota bacterium
CAGTATTTAAAACTCCACTACCTATATTACTAAAAGTTGAACCAACATTAGATAGTGTCATTTTTTTACCTTTTTCTTTTTCAATTTTAGAATTTGCATAACTTTGCATTGAACTACCAAAATTAGACAATTTAGTTCCAACATTATAAAATCTACCATTAGATATTGAACTTACTTTATTACCAAAATTTTGTAATTTACCACCTATTGAAGATATGTTGGAATTTCTATTAGATATAGCCAATCCTGTTCCTTTTGCTAATCCACCAGAAACAGCTAAAGTAGCTCCTCCTGCTCCTAAAAGTGTAGGAGTTCCAATGTTACTCATAGCTTGACCATATCCCATTAAACTCATTAATTGTTCTCTTCCACTATTTGCAGAAACATTTCCACCTATAAATCTATTTACTACTTGACTACCAGTTAATAAAAATGAACCACATCCAATAAACATAATAGATTTTATTAATATGTTTTGAAAACCATTTTCAAAAAACACAGTTTGATTAACCGCTTGCATAATTAATGCTGTAATGTTAATTATTAGCATTACAACTGCAGCTTGAAGTGTTAAAGAAACAAGTTGCTCTATAACTGCAATTCGTCTTTGTTTATTTCCAACAGCTGTCGCAAATACAACTGGAGATATAACAAATAAAAATAAAAATTCTATTTGCCTTCTTGCTAACATCATTCCACTAAAGAATAAAGCATACAAGAAAAAACCTCCAATTATAATTGCCATTATCCAATCTATTTTATATATATAGTCTTTTTCATCACTTACTATCCATTTATCGTTAGTAACAAATTTATCATTATACATTTTTGCATTAGTAAAAGATTCATCACCAATTGATTGATGTAATGAATCATAATCTATTTGTGGATTATCACTTACTTGATATCCTTCACTATAATCAACATATAATTCAAGTATACTATCAGATAATTCAGTATTATTACTTTCAAAAATATTTCCTGTAAATCCACTTAAAGCAATTGAAAAAGATGAAACTTGAGAAAATAAAAATGTGGATAATATTATGAATATTCCACATTTAAAAACTTCGTTTGTTATTTGTCCTATACTTAATCCATCCTCAGGATCTATTACTTTTTGAACATATTTCCAAATTACAAATAATCCAAATAAAGTAAATGAAATAATAAGTACAGAACTATGCAAATTTTTAAATATTTTATTTTCAGCTAAAGAATTAATTATATCAAATGCATTCATTTCTCTAATAATTTCAAATAATGAATCTATTAAAGAATAAATAAAATTAATAATTCCCCAACCTATTAACCTTAAAAAATCTAAAGCTTTTAAACCCATTATTCACCTAAAAATTAAGAAAATAATTCAATTATTAAATTTACTAATGATAATGCTAAAATTATACCTACTATACCAAATAATGTTTGTATAATTCTTTGTTTCACTCTAGCTTTTTGATCTACATCTGAAACAGCATATAAAATAAAACCAATAATTAAAGCAACTCCAGAAACTGTTATACCAATTCTTAAAGTCCATGATGTGAATTTTTGTATTGCTTGTAATATTGTATCAATACTATAAGTTCCACCATCTAATTTTGAAATTCCATTAGGAACTGCAAGTACATTAAAAAAATTATATAACTTCATAATTATTTTTCCTTATCTGGAGTTTTCTTTTTATCTTTTACTGCATTTTTATCTTTTTCTTCATCAATTTCTTTTCTAGTTGATAAAAAGCTTATCTTATCTGCAATAATTTTAGATACTTTGTGATTTTGTCCATCTACTTCAAAAGTATTATTTTCTAATCTTCCTCTGACACCGACTAAATCACCTTTTTTACAATATTTGGTTGCATTATTTGCAATTTCTCCCCAAAATACACAATCAAGAAAATCAGTATCATATTCACCATTTTCATTTTTATATGTTCTTGGAACTGCAATTGTAATGTTAGATACGACTCTTCCATTTGGTGTTTTTTCTATTTTAGGATCTTCTGTTAATCTTCCAACTGCAAACATAGTATTATTCATATATCATCCTCCTTCGTTATCTATCATAATCTTTACTTTTTTTATTAGTTTTATCATTTAAAAGTAAATTAGATTTTTTTAAATATTTATTAATATCTATAGAATTTTCTTTAATACATTTTTCAACTTCTTCTAAACTATTTAATTCCTCAATAATCTCCACTCGATCTCCTAATCCATTTCCAATTTCACCAAATGCTTCTAAAGAATCTCCATAATCAAAATCAACAGGTGCATATTCATTACATTTTCCAAAATAAATACTTCTAAAACCATAAGTATTCAATTTTGTACCTTTATATTCACATTCAGATTGAACTAAAAAACCAATTACTTCATAATACTCATCTTTTTCATGATAATATGCTTCTCCATAAACTAAAGGTCCAATTTTTATGTTTTTTTCCTTAAAGTCATTTATATTAAAATCTTTATTTCTTCTTTGAGTTATAAGGTTTTGTTCTATTGCTTTTGCATTTATATATAATAATCTATCAATTTTATTACTTAAACAATCAGAAAATACATCAGCTTTTGTTTTATAATAACTCATTACTAATATCACCTTTTTTATAATCGTAATTATATTCTTTAATATAATTTAAGACCATATCATCATCAAATTTTCTATCAAAAACAATTAAGTAATCTAATGGATCTTTATCAGAAATAAAATATTTGGAATCATAATCATCATAATTTTCTCCCATTCTTGCAAAATTATATGAACATGAATTTTCTTTTAAATATTTTAAACCATTAATAATAACATCTATGTGTTTAAAATCACATAGTTCAGCCCATGAAATATTATTCCAACCCAAATAAAAAATATTTGAATTTTTTTTATTATCAAATATATTATCTTGTAACAAATTATAATCATCTTTATTTAAATTACTTTCAACATATTTTTTTAATTTATAATAACCCTTTTTAGTTGTTATAATTCTTACATCAGATCTATAACTCATAAAATTCTTTCTGATAATCAACTATTTTATAATCTATTTTTGAAAGTAACTTATCAATTTTAACAGTTTTTAATTCTGCAATTTCTCTTTTTGAAAAATCATTTCTTATTAACCAACAAATTGCTTGTTTTTTTGTATTAAATTCTTCAATAAAAAAGTTATTATATTCATTATCTATTGCTAAATATTTATTATTTTTGGGACATATAAAAAGTGAGTTTGGAATTGTTAATCCTTGAGCCCACTTACTATATAATTCCCCAAATATTTCATATGAAATTTTATAAATTTTCATTAAATTCATTTTATATTAAACCTCCTTAAATACATTAATTTATCACCTTAACTATTTATATTATAATATTCTCCCATTATGGAATATTTTACTAATTTACCCTCTATATTAAATGGTAATCTTCTATTGTAATAAATAGATACTTCTATTATTACTTTATCACCATAATTTAATTTTCCACTCTTATTAACATTAACAATTATTTGTCTTTTAGAATTACTAATTAATGAATTAATTTCATCTTTTGCATTATTTGTATATCCATTTTCAATTTCTATAATTTCTATAACACGATTTCTTAAATGTATTGCTTCTTGTTGAACTGAGACTTCTTCAGAAAAAAACATCATACAAATAAACATTGATAAAGTAATAAATAAGATTAATACAATTTCAAAAAAATCTTTCAACCTAAATTTACCTCACCCATAATTGAAACAAACATAAATATAGCTAATGAAAAGACAAGTGCTAACATTCCAATAATACAAAAATTAGGATATAGCCATAACATTCTCTTTTTATTTTCAACAATTTCATCAACTTCATTATCATATAAATGTGAAATCATTGTTTCTAAACTAAATAAATGCTTTTTACTCATAGCATGTTCTGAAAAAGTATATAATACAGACATAATTTGATATGCTTCTCTAAATTCCATTTTCGAAGCAAATTCATTATATGGTTTTATAGTTTTATCAACTTTTATATTTTCAATTAATTCAAGTAAATATTTCTTAATAGGTTCATCAGTGTAATCAACCATTTTTATTAAAGATGTATAAATATTATTAGTTCTAATTAATATTAACATCTTCTTTACAAAAGATGGGAACATTCTTCTTTTAATTGCTACCATTTTGTTTTTTCGTTTTTTCACACTTAAATATTGATATTTATAATATCCAATACCAATAAATATACTAGATATACCTATATAAATATTTTTAAAATATATTGCTAGAAAAATTACTACTAAAGTAAAAAAAGAACTAATTATTATTCTGTTCTTCATTGCTTTTTTATAATTTATTCCTAACCAACCTAATATAGTTTCTAAATCTTCTTCAATAAAAAAATTTTTAACAAAAGTCATCTATTTATATCCTCCTTCTCCAATATTTTGATCTCTATAAATAGTTTCTACCTTTTTAATTATAAAGAGATTCATTAATAGGATTCCTATCATTACAATACTTCCAAATGATGACATAAAATCAACATAAATATCTGGAATTAAAGCTCTTAAAATTAAAGGCATTATTAAACATAAAACTACTACTACATAGAAATTTAATCTCCATTCTTTTTTATATTTAAAAAACTTATCCTTTTTAATTTTTAACATATTCATTTCTTCTGAGATTATTTGTAATACTGTACTAGCATCACTATCTCCATGAGTATCAAATAATTCAAGAGTTTGATTAAATAAAGTAATAGTTCTATTATTATATTTTTTATTAAAACCTTCAAATGCTTCTGTAATTGATATGTTATTATCTATTTTATTAATAACTTCTAATAAATCACTTTTTACTGGATTAGATAAATATTTTGTTACCTCTTTTAAAGAAGAATATATATTATTATAAGATATTAATAAAGATATTTGCGAAGTATATATAGTTAGTTCTGATAATATAAAGGATTCAAATGCAATTTTTTTATTATTTAATATAACTTCGTTTATATAGAAAGTAGTTAAAATTAATGCAAATAATATAGCATATTTTATATCATCAAACAAAAGATATAAAAACCAACCAACACATATAAATATAAATATAAATTTAAATAAATATTCTTTAAAATTAGGTTTAGTATTTATATAATCATATGTGATTTTATATTTACCAAAAAAATATTTATTACTTATATTTTTTATAAATTCTTTTATTTTATATAAGAGTTTTAATATTTTTTTCTTCATAATATTCCTCTTTTATAAATTTATCAATATTACTATTTAATACTTTTGCATTTGCTAACTTATCAAATAAACGTTTTGTCATTTTTCCATATTTATAATCTATATTATAAAAATACTTTCCACCTTTTTTTGTGATTGTAGTTATTCTTGAAAATAAAGGATTTATAATTGTTCCTCCTCTACCATATGAAACATATTCAACTACTTCTGATATAAATCTTTTAACACCATTTTCATCTATATAATGGTCTAAATGAACTCCAATATCAAAATTTTCACAAATCATATTACCCAAAAGATTTTGATCTAAATTATAACCTTCTTTACACATATGTATAATTCTTTCAACATTACTTTTTGCATTATTAGAATGTATTGTAGTTATAATATTATGACCTGATAACGAACTTTTCAACATAGAATAAGCTTCACTACCTCTTGTTTCAGAAATTATTATCCAATCTGGATTATTACGAAGTCCAGCTTTTAAAAGATCATCAAATAAAATAGGTTTTTCCAATTTTTGATTTATTTGCCAAGATAAAATATCCTTATTAGGATATATTTCTTTTAAATGAGTATCTAATGTATCTTCCATAATTATAATTTTTTCATTTTCTTTTATGAATCCCACTAAATACTTTTGTAATTCTGTTTTTCCACTACCTGTTTTACCAGATATTATAATATTAGAATCTGATTTTATACACGCTTCTAATAATGAAAAAACAATTCTAGGTGCTATTTTAGAATCATAATCTCTTATCTTTAATGTAGGTTTACTAGATCTCCAACTAGAAGTCATTCCATAAGGAGATAAAGTTTTATGTACCGCATTAATTCTCATATTTGGAAATTCTGTGTCAAGTATAGGTTGCTCATCATTAAATTGTTGATTATTTTGATAAGTTATTTGTTTTATATATCTTTCAACATCACTTGCTAATACTTCTTCTTTAATTTTATATCTACCTTTAACATTATCTTGAACATATATTTCTTTACCATTAAAAGAAATATCAGTAATATTAGGTTCACTAAAATATTTATCTAAAATTTCACTTTTAAAGTCAGCCATTATATCACCTTTCCTTTACTTGATAAGAAAAAATATAATCTGCATTACTTTGAGTATTAAATATATCTTTTGATGTATATAGTTTAACTGTTACTACGTTAGTATTTTCATTAACATATATTTCAAAAGTGATATCATCGACATTTATATTATTATTTCTAATATAATTTTCTAAAACACTATTTATTAATGTATCTTTATCAAAAGTTATATCACCACTTTTTCTATATTCTGCAACATTTATTGATTTCTTAACTGAATTTTTTATACCATAATTATTACTATCTAATATTAGTTTTTGCGAAGATATAAATGAAATTGAATAAATAATCATAAATGAAAAAAAAGATATAATTAAAGCTTTAATAGTAAATGAAAAATTCATTTAATTAATACCCAATTTCTCTTTTAATTCATCAATGGTAAAAGTTTTTTTATAAATCATATTTCCTATATTATTACTCTTAACCCTTTTAATAATATATTTACTAGAATCAGTATCAAACATTTTTGATGTAATTGTGTAACTTAAATCCTTTTTTATCGTGATTTTATTTACACCTAAATTTGTACCTATATATTCATAATTATAAGTACCTAATTCATCATCCCATGATGGATACCAAATTCCTCCTCCATTATAATATGATAATCCACCAACATTACTATTATATAATTTTCCATCAATTACTGATAATAGAATATTTGGATGATGAAAATAACTAATATCATAATTTGATTTTCTAGTTACTCCATCTTTTTTTAAATTAACTTTTACTTTTCCATTAACAATTTCATAATTTAAAGTATCTTCACTACTTGGATATAAAGCATATACATTATAATCACTATTTAATGTAAATTCACTTAATGGATAATAATATGTAATTGCAGAAGTTATTCCAGATAAACCTCTACCTTGCGAAATATTCATTTCATATGGTATTGCAGATAAATTAATTTTTTCTTTATATTGTGTAACGTTTCCATTTTTATCAGTTAATACCATGATAGGTGTATTAACTGTTATTATATCGTTACTTGACTTACTTAAATTATAAGTTTCTTCACTTGCAATATAAATTTTAGAAGAAATATCTTTTGACCTATATTGATTAGAAACAACAAATTTTAAAGTACCTGTATTTGGTATTTTATAATTAATTTCAAAAGTTTTTGTTCCACTAATATTTTTATCTTGATTATATACTAAACTATCATTATGATATGCTTTTATATTTAAATTTTGAGAAGTAGAACTAGTTAATGTTATAAGTGCTTTTGTATTTGTGTTCTTTTTTGCAGTATATGTTTTTAACTCATCAATTGTAAATGTATCTAAAGAAGTTGTTTTTATGATTGCTGGAGTTCCTCCACCTATCATATATATCCATGGTCCCCACCCATCATAAGTAGTTCCATTTATAGCTCTAGCTTTACCATTTACACAATAACCTAAATCATATCTTAAATTAACCCATAATTCAGAATCTATTGCACCTTGATTAGAATGAGCAACACCTTTTATATTATTATAATATCCTTGTGGATACCAAAATAATTCAGTACCATTTTGACTACAAGAAAAATTTGCTTGTTTTAAAGCATAATTTTGTCCTGGACCACTTCTCATGTATAACTGATTAGATGTTATTGTTACATTAGTTTTATTTATATCACTATATAACTGATATCTTACACCATTTCTTTCATAACTACTATCTACTCCTAATGCAAAGATAGATTGTTGAAGTTTTAAATTTACAATTTTTTCATAAATTCTAAGTTTTATATCATATTCTGAATCTGCTTCTAAATCAGATATAGGTATATTAAATTCAAAACCAGCATGAGTATAACTATAATAACAATTTCCAGTATTAAATGTACCAGTACATTCTACTTTATTATTCCATTGTTTTATTAATTGAGTTTTATCAGCATATTTAATAGTTCCATAATAAATTAATTCTTTTCCAGTTTTTCTACTAGTTAATTTTAAACTATATTCATGTGTATCAGAACTAGTAAAATTTTGATGTTTTTCAGTTACAGCCCATCCATTTAATATAATATAATTTCCACTCAAATAAAAATTATTAATATTATAATGCATAGTCAATTGATCAGTTTCTTGATAATTTGCATAAACACTTTTAGGAAAAATTAATAAAATTAATATAAAAGATAAAATAAAAATTTTTTTCTTAATAATATCACCTTTAAAATCTATCCTTGAAATAGACCATTAAAGTGATCAAAAATACCAGAAATAGTATCTCCTACATTTCCTTGCACTAATAAGAAAACAGCAAGTACGATAACTGCTCCAGTAATTACCCAAAACAATGTATTTGTATTTTCACTCATATATACACCTCCTATTTAATAATTTTAATAGTAGTTATTTTTAGCAATTTTAACAAATAAATATAATTTAAGAAATATATTTTTAATTTTATCAATAAATTCCTTTTACAACACTTTTGGATTAATATTTTTCCTCGAACCCCTTAATCCTACTGGGAAATTATCAAACGACTAATTGCTAATTAGTTCCATAGAATCTTTCATCTCCTTGTGGTTCTCACAAAGCTGTACCCATTGATTGAGTCTGTGGCTATACAGAAGTATCATTATACCTATTATTTATCATCGCATTATTAAGAGCAACTTAATATTTATGGTCAAGTATTTATCGCAAGCGTACTTACCAACGTGCTTGTCATTTACACAACATAATAGGAATGT
>SVAP01000017.1 GCA_015059335.1 Bacillota bacterium
AAGTTTTTGGTGATGATGAAGATGTATAAGTAGTTGTTGAAGTTGCATGAGCGTACCCATCTGCTCCAGTTATACCTGATGCAAACTTAACATCATCTCTATAAAATTCTACTTCTACTCCTGATAGTGGTTTCCCGCTTTCAAGATCAGTTTTATAGAATGATACATTAACAACTTCTTGTGCAGATTTTTCTGAAGTAGTTGTTGCATATTCAGGTTCTGCCTTTGTTAATCTAAATACATGAATATAATCCATAGAATTAACATTATAGGATGTTCCTCTTGTTGCAATGCCTGTTGCTAATACTGCATCACCTATTCCCATCTTTTCTCCATTTGCACCATACATAGAAATATTACCATTGTAAATACGTATTAATGCAGCATGTCCACTACCATTATAATTTGCTTTGTCTTCAGGTCTTTGTAAAACTAAATCTCCATTTTCAAATAAATGAGCATTTGCTTTTACATCTTTAACATATCCAGAATATATATGAATTGCATCTTCTGGATGATTTAAAGCATTTTGATACATCTTATCAGGTGCATATCTTGCTCCTGTTCCTTCAGGCTGAGGTTTATCAATATCGTAAGGATGGATACCTACAATAGATTGTCCTACTCCTAATTTATTTAATGTACGAGTGACTAATCCTGTACAAGTACCAACTTCCCAATATCCATAATTCTCATAAGACATTGCTGTTTCAATTATCTTATCTCCAGACACACGTGCTAAAGCATTTACTTTAGGAATAAATGGTGTGATCGGAAATGAAGACATTAAAATTCCTACTACCATTACTACATTTAAAACTTTTTTTAACTTCCTACCAATTTTTTTCTTCACAATATTCTCCTTTCAATTATTGGCACTACTTACAAAAAAAGATTTTAAATTGCTATCATCCCCTTTCTTTTCAAGCAAAAATAGGGATTTTAGGCATGAAAAAAGAGAGATAAATTTTATCTCTCTTTACACTTTCTTCCAATTTCCCTATATTACCATTTTAGCACGTTTTTTTAGGAACGTCAACGGCACGGTTTAAATTTTTTAAATTTTTTATAATAATAATGTTAATTCTGCATATAATCCAGGAGTATTATCATATTTGCTAGATACTGAAGAAGCAAATTTAATTAAACCACCCATTCCATCAGTTCCTAATGTATAATTTTGAGATTGAGATAAACTAACATCAGATGTTGCGTGTTGATAACTTGCTCTTACTGGGAATGGATCTGCTCCACATAAGAATACTACAGTAATTGAATTTTCTAAAGATGTTGTTGTGTCATCAACCAAATTTTGAGATAACCCTAAACCTTTTTTCCAAATAGTACTTGAATTTACTATTTTCCAATTTCCACTATCAACACCATAATTAATTGTATTTCCATCCCATTTTTGATATCCACTTCTGTGTCCTGAAAAATTAAATGATATAGATGCAACTCCAGGTGCAATTGCTAAAACATCAAAGGATTTAACTTTTGGAATTGTTTTCCATACATTTGTTAAAGTTACATATTTAGTAGATACTGAACCACCATAAGTAATATCTAAATTTATTCTTTTATAATTTGTTTCTACAAAATCATTTGCAGCAAATCTAGCACCTTCAGATGGAGTTATTACTGATGTTGATGGAGCAGCATTGAACTCTTTTAACGTAAGTTCTCTTTCATTAGTATTAACAGCTATTCCATTAACATAACGAGTAGATGTTTCTACATATTTTGTTGTTGTAACTTTTTTAATATTAGTGTCATCCTTTAACATATCAATCATTTCTTTTGACATTGTATTAATTGTATCATGACTAAATCCTTTTAGTAGGTTATTGTACTGTGCTTCTGTCAACTCAACTCCATTCATGTTGACAAAATATGCTTTTTTTAGTTCTTGAGCATTAACATTTAATGAACCTAACAACATTATAGATAATGCACATAATAATAATGATATTCTTTTCATATAAACTAATTCCTTTCTTTTTATTTATTTGATTTTATAAATGTTTTTAACTTATTTATCACCTTCCATTTCTATTATATATAAAGGTACTTTATCTAGAATTAATACCAATATATTTCAAAAAAAAGGCAGTACATCCATATAAATGAATAATACTACCTTCATCTAAATACATTATAACACTATTAGCGACATAATACAACAAAATTATTTTTTATTTATTATTTATAACATCAATAGGTCTTGTTTTTGAAATTTTAAATATAGGTAAAACGAAAGATATAGTTGTTAAAATAACCAATACAATTAACAATACAATTAATATATTCGGATTAAATATTATTGGAGAAACATTAATAAATAAATTAGATGATATTAATTTATTAGCTATGTTTACAGCAAAATAACATCCTGCAGAAGATAATATCAATGCTATAAATCCCATTAAAAAACTTTCTAAATAAAATACTTTATATATATCGCTTGTTTTAGCTCCTAAAGCCCTTAAAATACCTATACTTTTTTTATTACTATTAACACTAGTCATTGTAAAAAACGTAAATAATACAATTGAGAAAACTAATGAAAAAATAGCAAAATATGAAGCAATAGTTGAAACTTTATCAACAACCTTTTTTACTGTATCCATTGTTGATGAATAAACAGTTCTAGAAATGTATTTTGAATCTTCACTAGGAAACTCTTTAAATATTTTTTCTAATTGTTGTTGATCTTGTTCCTCAAAATAAATAGATATTGTTTCTGATTTTTCTCTCATATAATTACTAAATACAGAATCTTTTGAGTAATAATTATGAATTTCTTCTTCTGAATATCCGATTATAGTAAAATCATCATATCTTTTTGTCTTTTGTTCTTGAGTTCTTAAAAATAAATCATTTACTTCTACAGAAATCGTTTTTCCAATAATTTGTTTATCATATATATATTTATAAGTAAAATCCTTTTTTACTTTATCAAAGTCTACTTCTTTTATCTCTGGTGGATATTCATAAATATAATCTGGATTTGATTCTAATTCTTTTTCTATTTGTTTTATCTTTTCATCTCTTATTTTTACTTGATATTCATAATCACTTCGTTTTTGTTGTAATAATTCCAAAAGTTGTTTAGAATATTTCCCATCAAATAATTCATCCAACATATTTGCACCTAATATAACTTCGTTAGGTTGTAAACTATCTATTTCAACAATTTTATTTCCATTATATATTTTTATTTTCTTATCAATAGTAGCTGTGTTTGTCATTGGATAAAATTGTTTTTCTCCAAACACATACGACAATTTATAAAAATCTATAGGCATAACATTGTTTGGTTTTAACGCAAGATTATCAAAAAAATTATTGGTAACAATTACTTGAGATATTTTAGAACCATATTTTGCAATATATTCTTCATATAGTTCTGTAGGTTCTATCACCATATCATCACTTAAAGTTGTTTTTAAACTTTCATATTTATCCATATTTTCATCAATGATTCCTGAAATAACCAAGTAGCTTGTACCATAAACCATTTTTTTATTATCGTTGATTATATCCTCATATGTCGCAGGATAATAATTGCTTTCAATATATTTTCCATTTTTGTCTTGTTCCCAAACTAATAATCCGTTTTTTAAAATAAAATCAGCTAATACTTTATTTATAATAATTTCATTATTATCGTTTGGAGTTCTACCTATTAGTTTTAAAGAATTCAATTTTTCTAAATCATAATCTAAAAACAAAGTATATGATGGGTACAATTCATAATAAGCATAGTTGTTAGTGTCAGTATTATTAGGATTAGACTCCGATGCAAATCTCATTTCTAAATAAAAATTATCTTCAACAGCTTTGCTTACTTTAATTACATCTTTATCCAATTTATTTTTTACTTCTATAACTTCATCACTAGTAAATGTTATAGCTGGTGAAGCAGTAGTAAAGTTTTCTCCTTTAACTTTTTTATTAATTTCAATTTGATATTCTTTTTCTTTAATCAAAGTTTCAGCGTGAGTTCTATCTATGTCAAATTTTATTAATTGAGAAAAGAATCCAAACATTGTAAATGTTATAGTTATTAATAATGTTATAATTGCAAGTTTTAGTTTCTTTTTTTTCAAATTTGCGAAAGATAATGAAATTGATTTAAATAAGGATAATCTGGATTTAACTAATGAAAAATCTTGTAAATCATATTCTTCTTCTTTGGTATTAGTATCATTTATTATTTCTCCATCTTTAATTTCAATTATTCTATCTGCATATTTTCTTGCAAATTCAATATCGTGAGTTACCACAACCACTAATTTATTGTTTGATATTTCTTTTAATAAACTAAAAATTTGTTCACTATTTTCGCTATCTAGATTTCCTGTAGGTTCATCTGCTAATATCATATTTGGATTTTTTACAATAGCTCTACCAATTGCAACTCTTTGTTTTTGCCCTCCAGATAACTCTTTGATCTTTCTTTTCTCTAATCCATCCAAACCAATTTTTTGTAAAATTTCATTAACTTTATTTTGATTTTTTTTACTTTTTTGTAAATCTAATGCTATTTCAATATTTTTATTAACATTAAAATTTTCTAACAAATTATATTCTTGAAAAACAAAACCAACATATGTGTTTCTATAGTAATCAATTTCTTTTTGTTTAAATTTATGTACAAGTTTACCATCAATTATGATTTCACCAGAATTTGGTTTGTCTAATAAACCCAATAAATTTAATAAAGTAGATTTCCCACTTCCACTTGTCCCTAAAATAAATATCATGCCTTTATTTGGTAATTTAAAATTTATATCTTTAAGTGCCAAAACTTTATTTTTATTACTAATTTTATAAGTCCTAGATACATTTTTAAATTCTATCATATTTTTATCTACCTCACATCTACTATAAAAATCAAATTAGAATTTATATTTTCATGATCTAACATAATTTCTATTTGATAAATACCTTTGCTCTTAATTATATCTGCAATATTTTTTTTAAAAACACCTTCGTAAATTAAATGCCCAGTTAATCCATCTGTTGAACCACCAGTTATTTTCATTTGCTTTAATGCGACCGTTTCTATTTCTTTCATAATAGGATGGTTGTAATCGGTGCAACTTATTTGTATTTCTTTTCCTGTAATATCTGAAAAACAATAATATCCACTAATATCAACTATAATTGGTTCTCCAAATGGGATTGTAAATTTTGAGGGTGTTGTAAATACATGAGCAGAACTAATAAAGTTTAAAAAATGGGGAACTATTGATATACTTTTTTTTACTTCCATATTTAATCCCTTAATTTCATTATTTATTTTCAATTGATATATAGGGTTATCATACGGAACTTTAATTTTTAAATTTATTTGCCCAAACAGGACTTTTATAATGATTAAAAATAATAATATTAATATAATTATTAACGAATATGCTTTTTTCTTACTCATATTATTCCTCTCTGAATAGTACACCACTCTATTATGTATTAATTATATCATATATATATATAAATTCATATAAGCAAAAGCTTAATTTATTATTTATTCTTTCACAAAAAAATATTTATAAAGATGAGCTTTTAAATATTTATTAAAACATATATTTTTTATATAGTTATACTCAAGTAAAAAACAGTTCATTATGAACTGTTATCTTATAATTTGTTTATGAAAAATAGTTTAAAGGCTTTTAATGACAATTATATATAAGATTAAAAATATATCAAACTAGTCGTAGAGTTAGTTGTTTTTCTTTACGCAGTTCTGATATGAACTTTCCAATTTTTTCTTGATTCATAATTATCCCTCTTTTCAAAAACAATTTTATATTATTTGTTTTAAAATTAACAGGACAGAACCTGAGAGTTTAATAAATTGCAATTTATTATTCATCAATTAAAATCATTTTATTTATATCTTGTATTTTGATAACTTCATAATTTACAAATATAGATGTTTCTTCATAAAATTCATCATTGTAATATCCAATAATTTCTTCACCATTCTTTAAAATAACTTTAACTTTTTTATCATACATATCATCATAATACTTATCATGAAATTTTTGACTAATCTTCAAGTTTTCTTCTGTTAATGGTGTAGTTTTTTTATTATTTAGTGCTTTAACTATTTCATTTTCTAATTCATTGAATATATCTTTCAAATTATATCACCTCAAAAAATTGTAATTTAATTTGAACTTACTATTGAGATATTTGTCACACCAATTTGTGCTGGATAACTTTCATTAATACCACCAATATAAGTTATAGCTAATATTTGACCTTTTTTATAATCTACATTATTCTTATTATCTATATGAAATTTATTAGATGATTTTCTTTCTTCTTCACCTTCACTTGGTTCAACTATAATATAACCATCATGAACTTCAATTACTTTAGCTTTAAAATGATGTTCCTCGCTATTATCTTTACCTTCATCAACTTCTAGAACAGCACAAGTATATTTAGCACCTTTTATCTTAATTTGTGGGGTAGAAAATTCAGGGCAAACATAAGTGTTGAAAAATAATCCTTTATATACTGCATGTGTACCATAATCTTCACCTTGAGAGAATATTGGTCTATTAATTGTAAAAATACAAACTAAATCAATAATAACTATCAAAATAATTATACCAACAACCCCTAAAGTAATTTTTAACAATTTCTTCATAAATACCTCACTCACTTATTAGAAATATATTCTTGTAATTATCCCTATTATAATAAGTATTAATCCTGCAAATCTAATAATTTTCTTAATATTCTTATTCTTTTCAATTTTTCTTGGAGGCACAGGATTGATAATCCATAATAATCCACAGATTATAAATCCTATACTTGTATATATCCATTGCCAATATACGACATTTAAAATATCAAATAAGGTAATAATAATTATAGAACTAATCAACTGATTTTTAAAACTAAACTCTTTTTTCTTTTTATAAACAATTATTGCTACTATAATTCCAAGACCTATTATAAATCCCACTACACAATCAATGATACTTATTGTATATGGCATAATTCCGTCAATCTTCGCCTCACCATATTTACCTTGATTAATATATTTTTCAAATCTCTCCCACATACTACCTTGAATGTGTTTTAATTTTAATGTTTTTGTATTGTATGTTGTTACCTCAAAAATATCCGTAGAATTTGCATTATCATAATATGTAAATAAATAAACTTTGCCATTTCTAATATTGTAATCTCCAATAGTGTTTGGGTTATAATAAGTATGTTTTGTACCTTTTTCTACTTTTCCTTTAATAACTTCTGTTATTGCAACTTCAATAGATGGATTCTCTTTATTTGGATGATATGACAAAACTTCTCCAAAGAAAATTTGTGCATCATCAGAATTCATTAAACTTTCTGGTATATCACCAGCCCTTACTGTTGTTAGTGTCATTGACATTAATGTTATCACTAACAAGAAAGATATTACTATTTTTTTCATAAGGTTTCCTCCTTGTTATTTGATTTTCCCAAATAATACATATTCATTATTATATAACAATACAATACTATCTTCAGTTTTATTATAAACTTCAGCATTTAAGATTTCTTCAGTATTTGTTTCATTATTTAATTCTGGCACATATTTTTCATCGATTAATTTATTAATTACCCCAATTTTTTCTGCTCCACCTGCATAATCGATTATAGCATTTGATTTTCCATATAATACACCATCAAATTTTACTAAAATTTTGGTTGAAGCATATTCATTCTTTTGTAAATCTTTAACTAATTCATAATCTTTATATTTATCAACAACTTTAACCCATTCACCACTATCAGTTTTTTGTAATACTAATTCATATCCACCATTAGACCTATTAAAATATACTTCTGTATCATCTTCATCTAATTCTAATACATAATCAAACTTAGCACCCCAAGAACTATTAATTACCCCAAAAGTATTGTAGAAATCAAGATAATGTGATTTCACTCCTCCACCTTGATTTTTATATCCTCTTGTATATCCAATAGAATAAGGAATTCCAATTGTAAAATTTATTGTACTACCATCATCACTTACTGAATAATTAATAACTTCAACATTTGGATTTTTAGTAAATCCTGTTCCGATAAAAAGAACTACTAATATTGCAATTACTATACCAATTATTATTAAAATTTTCTTTTTCATAATTAATCAATCTCCTTATAACTAACTTCTAAATTATTATTAATAGTAATTTCATATTTTAAAGTATCAGCCACCTCACTTGTAGAACTATTATAAATCTCAAAAGATAATATTGTTTTTCCTTCTTTTTTAGGAATTAAAAATACTTCTTGAGTTAATTCATTCATTCCTTGTGCTGAATTACCCCAACCTATTTCTAAAATACTTTCATCATCTATTTTTTCACGACTAATATATACATTACCTTTATAATAAACATCTATTCTTTTATATTTTTCTTTTTTTATAAACTCTAATCCTGCTCTTTCAAATCTATCAATTGATATTACATAATCAGTTGGATTTTTTGTTAATAATTCTTTTACTAAATATTTTTCACCATCATTTATTCTTGCATATACATAATCACTTTTAATACAATCAAAATAGTATTCATATAATTCGCTTTCATAAAATAATTCTAAGGCAGTATCGCAAGTTTCAGTTTCATCAATTATTTCTAATTTATAATTATGTTTTGACATCCAATCGTCCAAATTATTATCATAAAATCTTGAACCAATTTTATAAAATCCAAAACAAAGAACTACTACTATAATAATTGGTGTTAAAACCTTTAATAATCTTTTCTTATCTATTTTATTTTTTTCTAGTAAAAATA
>SVAP01000018.1 GCA_015059335.1 Bacillota bacterium
AAAAATACAGAAACAAATCCACAGTACTATTAGATTATAACATAATTTATTATGTTTATATAAAAAATGAAGAAAAGGAAATAATATAAACTTATAAACTATATTATATGTTTATATTATACAAGGTATAAATATGGAAAATACAAAATTAAGTGTTAATAATATAGAATATAAAGTCATAAGATTACTAGGTAAAGGAAAAGGTGGATATTCATATTTAGTAGAACTAAATAATAAATATTATGTATTAAAACAAATCCATCATGAACCTTGTAGTTATTATACTTTTGGCAATAAAATAGAAGCGGAATTAAATGATTATAAAAAATTATTAAATACCAATATAAATATTCCTAAATTAATTGATGTAGATATAAATAATGAAAGAATAATTAAAGAATATATTGATGGCCCGACAATTTATGATTTAGTAAAAGAAGATAAAATGAAAAGTATATATATAACTATAGTAAGAGATATGGCTAATAAATGTAAAAGTCATAATCTTAATATAGATTATTATCCAACCAATTTTATTGTATTAAATGATGATTTATACTATATTGATTATGAATGTAATATATATGATGAAAGATGGAATTTTGAAAATTGGGGTAAAAAATACTGGTCAAAAACAGAAGAATTTATAAAAACTCTTAAATAGAGAAAAAAATAAAATTATTGTATGAATTGACCAAAATGATAAAAAATGGTAAAATAAATGAAATGAAAATATAAGGTAAGGTGGTGAGTCAATGAATAAACAGTTTTTATTAAAAGTAAAAGAAGCATTAGTTTCAGTAATGCCTGTAACATTAATTGTTATACTTTTAAATTTTACACCTTTAATTAATTTTAGTAGTAAAGAGATAATTGTTTTTATTATTTCATCAGTTTTATTAATTTTAGGAATTGGTCTATTTAATTTAGGTGCAGATCTTGCGATGACTCCAATGGGAGAATATGTTGGTTCAGGGTTAACAAAATCAAAAAATATATTAATTCTTGTAGTAGTGTGTTTTGCGTTAGGTTTATTAATTACAATAGCAGAACCAGACCTTACAGTACTTGCAGATCAAGTATCATCAGTTATTAATCCTTCTATGCTACTAATTTTATCAGTAGGACTTGGGGTTGCAATATTCTTAGTTATTGCAATATTAAAAATTGTCTTCAAAAGACAACTTGCATCGATTTTGATGTTTTTCTATATGTTATTATTTGCTTTATGTTGTTTAATTATCGTTGTTGGAAACGAAGAGTTAATAGCATTATCATTTGACTCTGGTGGTGTTACAACAGGTCCAATTACAGTACCATTTATTATGGCACTAGGTGTTGGTGTTGCATCAACAATTGGGGGAAAAAGAGCAAATGAAAATAGTTTTGGTCTAATTGCTTTATGTTCAGTAGGACCAATTCTAGCTGTAATGATTTTAGCATTAACTGCAAAAGGAGATTTAAGTTATCCTATTCCAGATTACTCAATTGCAGATAATGTATTTTTAGAATTCTTTCATTCTTTATTAAGTGTTACAAAAGATGTAACAATAGCTTTAGGAATGATTGTTGCATTCTTTATGATTATTAATTTTATTTTCTTAAAATTACCTAAGAAAAAACTTATTCAAATAATCATTGGTGTTTTATTCACATATGCTGGTTTAATTATTTTCTTAACATCAGTTCATATTGGATTTATGCCAATTGGATATAAAATCGGAAATAGTTTAGCTAATACAAATAAAGTATTATTACCAATAGCAGGATTTATTTTAGGACTAGTAGTAGTACTTGCGGAACCTGCGGTACACGTATTAAATAAACAAGTTGAAGAAATTACATCTGGTGGTGTATCTAAAAAATCAATGTTAATTGCTTTATCAATTGGTGTTGGTATTTCTATTTGTTTATCAATGATTAGAATCGTATTTAACTTCTCAGTTTTATATTATCTAATTCCTGGTTACTTTATTTCACTAGGATTATCATTCTTTGTTCCAAGAATGTATACAGCAATTGCCTTTGACTCAGGGGGAGTTGCAAGTGGACCACTTACATCAACATTTATCTTACCTTTTGCAATAGGTGCTTGTATGGCAATTGATCCTACAGGTAATCAAGTATTAACTAATGGATTCGGTATTGTCGCAATGGTTGCGATGACTCCACTTATTACAATCCAATTATTAGGGTTTAGATCTGTTATGTCAAAAATGGTTAAAGAAAAAATCGCTATGCGTAGAATTCTTGTTGAAGATGATGATACAATCATCGAATTCATGTAGGAGGTTTTTATGGCAAATAAAGAAATTTCCAAAGTTAATCCATCAATAAAGAAACTAAAATTATTAGTAACTATTGTTGATAGAAGTAAAGCATTATTTTATACAGATTTAATTGAACAATTTGAAGTTAATATGCAAACAGTTGTATATGGTAAAGGAACAGCTGCATCAGAAATGTTAAGTTATTTAGGACTTGCAGAAATTGAAAAAGCAGTAATTTTATCTTTTGTAAAAGAAGATAACGTAAAAGAAATATTAGAAACATTAAATGAAAAATTCCAAAAAGTAAAAAATGGAAAAGGTATTGCCTATACAATTCCATTAAAGAGTATTATTGGTGTTTCTATTTACCAATTCTTAGCAAATAGTAAAGTCTTCAAAAAGGAGGAACAATCAAATGAGTAATTTCGAAGTAATCTTATGTATTGTAAATACTGGGTTTGCTGAATTAGTTATGGATACAGCAAGAAAACTAGGTGCTCGTGGTGGAACTATTATTAATGGTCGTGGAACAGCTAGTAAAGAAGCTGAAAAAATCTTCAATATTACAATTCAACCTGAAAAAGAAATCGTTATGATTTTAGTATCAAGCGAAATCAAAGATGGAATTTTAAAAGGATTATATGACGCAATTGGAGTAAATACTCCTGCTCAAGGTATTGCTTTTACTCTTCCTGTTGATGATGTAGTAGGTATTGGTTCAGATAAACAAGCTAAATAAAACAATAATCACTGGTTACTAAACCAGTGATTTTTAATTATTATTATTTTATTAGTGTAATTTAATAAAATATGATATACTAATACATAATTGGAGGAATATGATATGAAAGTAATAGGTGAAAGAAAAAAAGGAATCGAATATTTATATATATTTTCTGAATTATTAGGGGCATTTATTTTAGTAATGGCTATACTTGCAGAGGAACCTATATTAATGGTAATGGGTGTATTAGTTATAGTAGTTAGTTTTGTAGTTTTATTTGGAATACTATCTACTCCAAAAAATGTAATAGTATTAGATGAAGCAGAAAATAAATTATATTTACCTAAGAATCAAACAGTATATTTAAAAGATATTTCTTTTGTTGCATATAAAAAAGCAAAAGCAAAACATCATGAATATAAATGGGGTGAAGTACATATTCAAGTAAATGGAAATCTTATTAGATGCAAATATGTAAGAGATTGTGAAATTGTCGCAAGAGAATTATTTACATTAGTAGAAAAAACAAAGGAACAAGAAATCATAGATAACTTCGGAGAATAATAAATGGATTATTTAACATATATTAATAGCACATATCCTATTAGAAGAACAGAACAACAAAAAGAAGAATTTAGAGAATATGTAAAAACAACAACAAAAAGATTAGGTTATAAAGTAAATGTAGAAAAGTTAAAAAATAAACATAATAATATTGTGATTGGAGACCCTTCTACTGCAAAACTAATAGTTACTGCACACTATGATACTCCAGCTACATCGCTTATTCCAAACTTAATGTTACCAAGAAATAAAGCACTTGGGTTTTTATATCATTTTGGATTTCCTATCGTATTAGCATTAATTTCCGTATTAATAGCATTTTTAATAGGTGGATTATTAAACTTTCCTTATGAAGCAATTATTGTTTTATATTTAGTAATTTACTTTGCGTCATATTACTTAGGAACAAGAACATTTATTAACAAAAATAATAAAAATGATAATACTTCAGGTGTTGCAACAGTATTAAATATTTTAGAACATAACCAAGGAAAAGACATCGCCGCAATTCTTTTTGATAATGAAGAAAAAGGACTTCTTGGCTCAAAAGCTTATAATGAAAAACATAAAGATGAATTAACAAAAAAATTAGTTTTAAATTTTGACTGTGTAGGACTTGGAGATCAAATTATTTTTATTGTTAAAAATGATGCGGAAAAGTTAGATGAATATAAAATAATAAAAGAAAACTTCAAGGAAGATAAAGTATTTAAAGTACATCACTTTCCTTTAAAAGGAAGTAGTGGAAACTCAGATTATAAGAGTTTTAAATGTGGTGTTGGTGTAATGGCTTGTTTAAAACATAAATCAATTGGCTTTTATACATCAAGAATTCATACAAATAAAGATACTTTAGCATATACAGAAAATATCGAATATATTACTAAACAAGTAACAGAAGGAATAAACAAATTATCTTAAAACAAGAGGTAATAAAATGAAAATAAAAAAGTTTTTTAAAGTACTTATTACACTAACAATTATTATATTTGGAATATATACAATAATTGATGTAATTAGATATGGATTTAATCCTGAAAATAGTGCACCATGGTATTTAATTTTAATTATTGATGGAGCATATCTTGTAATAGTATTATTATTAGAAGTATTGATATATAAAATATTAACTCAAAAAACTCACATTATCGCATATGGTAGTAATATATCATCAGAACTATTAAAAGAACACTGTAAAGATGTAACTTATGTTTGTAAGGGAATTTTAAAAGACTACGAATTATGTTTTAAAACTGTAGATAATGTAAGAAGTTTTGCGACAGTAGAGAAAAAAGAAAACTCAAGTCTTCCAATTGTAATATATAAAATATCAAAACAAGATAGTGTAAAACTTGATCAATATGAAGAAGTAGAACATGGATTATATTACAAAAAAAGAAAAATAGTCTTTATGAATAAAAGAATCTATTGGCCAGTAATGTATATAATGAATAAGGAATCAAAGCCAATGAAACCTACACAAGATTATTTAGATAAACTATATAAAGGATATAACGAATATAATTTAGATATAAATTATATAGAAAAAGCGTTAAAAAAATAAGTAATGCGGACTATAGTCAATTGAATTAATTGTCAAAATTTGGTATAATATGCAAAGTTGTGAAAAAATGATAAAGAGGGAACCAAACCATGACGAGGATATCAAATAAGACTATAGAAAGAGCTAAACAAAAAGACGAAGAGGCATTTGCAGAAATATTTTATACTTATAGAAACTATGTATTTGCTATAGCAAAATATAAACTAAAGAATGTAGAAGATGCAAAAGACTGTGTACAAGAAATATTTCAAAAACTATTTCTAAATATCAGCAAATATGATACACCAAGAAATAATTTTCATGCTTGGTTTATACAGTTAGTTAATAATCATATAATAGACTTCTACAGAAAACTAAAACACTCAAAAGTATTCCTAGATGAAGATTATGTATTAAACTGCAAATGCGATGAAAACAAAACAAATCTATTAGAAGAATTAAAAGAAATACTAACTTCAGAGGAATACGAAATTCTATCCTATAGAATATATTATGATCTAACATTTATAGAAATAGGAAACTTAATTGATATGAATAGAGAAACTGTAAGAAGAATCTATTTAAAAGCAATCTCAAAATCAAAAGATTATGCAGAAAGGATAAAGGGTTATGAGGGATAAACAATTTAAAAAATTATTAAAAGAAGAATTTGAAAAGAATAACAAATGTCCTGTAGAACTAAGTGATGTATTACCAGAAGAAAACTTTAAAAATTTAAACGATATTTTGTACAACAAATATAAAAAACAACAAAAACTATCAAAATACTTCTCATTATCATCACTAATAACAGTACTAGTATTAATAGTATCAGTAATAGGTTTTTCAATTACATTAGGCGATTATCACTCTAAATTAGCAAATTCTCCAATACTTTCTGATGAAGCAAGAGATTATATGATTGATTATTGTGATGGAGAAAATAATGTAAAGATTGTTTGCGTTGAATATATTAGAGATAATAAATATGTTGCTATATATTCCAATATAAAAGTAATTAATGAGGAAAAACATATATTATTATTTTATATTAAAAATTTTGAAGAAAAAGTTACTAAATTTATCTGTAATGGGAATTACGAAGTACATACAAATGAGATTAGATATGGATATATATATGATTTTGGTATAGAGGGGACAAAACCTATTGAAATAGAAATCATTACAAATGAAGACACAAGAAAAATAATAATTAACTAAAAAAGGGAAATTTTTAAAAATTTCCCTTTTTTTGTGCATTTATGACAATTTACTCGTATATATTAGTGTAAGGCTTGGTCTACAATAATATGGAAAGGGAGTGAAAAGGTGAAAAAGGCATTATTCTTAATTACATTACTTGTATTAAGTTATGGGATATTTAATACAAGATTTAATAATTATCAAGCTATTAATGAAAAAATCATTTACGAAGATGATTTATCTTACCATGATATGTCGTTAAATGAAAGTAAAAATACAGAAATAAACGGCCGATCTGTATTTGTACAGTTGCATTTAGACTACAACAAAAAATCAAAGAAGGTAAAGATAGATGAAGATGCTACAGTGGAAGAAATTAAAGAAGCTAGAAAACAAAGAAGGGAAGAATTAAAAAGATTGTTGTGTTACAATTGATGTGAGACCACCACAATTGAAAAAAGATCTAAATCCTGATATAATTTTAATAACCACAAAAAAACTTATCAGAAAGGATTTAGATCGATGAATATTATATCACGAATTC
>SVAP01000002.1 GCA_015059335.1 Bacillota bacterium
AATCACATACAGCAAGAACAATGTTAGCAAATTCTGAATTTCTTATAATGTTAAATCAAGCAAGTACAGATAGGTTAGAACTTGCTAAATTGTTAAATATATCAGAATTACAAATGGATTACATTACTAATGTGGGTGCAGGACATGGACTTATAAAAGTAGGTAGTTCTTTAGTACCATTTGTTAATAATTTTCCTAAAAATACTAAATTATATAAATTAATGTCAACCAAACCGGGAGAACAATAATGTCTAAAATAAGGACTAAAAATGCAGTTAATGGGACAATTAAAACTTTAGATAAATCAGTTGTTGGTTTAGAAAGAACAAAAGATGTACTTGTTAATATTAAAGAAAAATCAGAAAATGCTTATAATAGTGATAGTAATATTAATGAGTATGCAAGTAAAAAAGTTGAATTTACTTCTAATCGGGCAAGAGATGAGTTAGTAGTAAAATTTAATAATAGTGGAAAAAAAGCAGTTAGTACAACAAAAGATAATTTGATTAAATCAAAGGATAAGATAAAAACAGTTAAAACAAAACTAACTGAAAAAAGAAAAATAAATAAAACAAAAAAGGTAGTTAAAGGGATTAAAACTTCAAATAAAATTGCTGCACAACAGACAAAACAAATTACCAAACAAACGATTAAAGCATTTCAACGAGCAAAAAACTTAGCCATATCAACTACAAAAAAAACTGTTCAAGGAATAAAGGCAGCAGTAAAAATAACTATATCATCAGTAAAAGCAATAATATCCGGTACAAAAGCGTTAATATCAGCATTAATTGCAGGAGGATGGATAGCATTAATGGTGGTTATTGTTATATGCTTAATAGGTCTTTTATGTAGTTCTATATTTGGTATTTTCTTTTCAAGTGAAGATACAGGTACAGGAACTACTATGAATATGGTAGTACAAGATATTAATAAAGAGATGACAGATAAGATTAAAAATATTCAAGATACAAATGCACATGATGAATATATAATAGAAACAGATAGAGCAGAGTGGAAAGAAGTATTAGCAATATATACTGCTACGGTAAACAATGGAATTAATGCTACTGAAGTTATTACAATAGATGACTCAAAAACTGAACAATTAAAAAATATATTTTGGGAAATGCATGAGATTTCTTATGAATTAAAGGAAGAAATTGTAGAGGAAACATTAGATAATCAAATGAGAAAAATATTGTATATAAAAATAACGAGTAAATCAGTAGAAGAAATGATGAATAAATATATGTTTACAACTATTCAAAAACAACAAGTTAATGATTTGTTGAGTAATGATTATTCTAGTATGTGGAGTTCAGTTATTTATGGAACATCTATAGGAAGTCCGGATTTGGTACAAATTGCACTTTCACAAGTTGGCAATGTTGGTGGTGAAACATATTGGAGATGGTATGGTTTTGATACTAGAATTGAATGGTGTGCTATATTTGTTTCGTGGGTAGCAAATCAACTTGGTTTCATAGATGATGGGATTATACCTAAATTTTCTTTATGTGAAACAGGAGTAAATTGGTTTAAGGCATTAGGGCAATGGCAAGATGAAAGTTATATACCTAAAGCATCAGATATTATATTTTTTGATTGGGAACAAGATGGAAATGTAGATCATGTTGGTATTGTAGAAAAAGTAGAAAATAATATTATATATACAATTGAGGGTAATTCTACAAACGATACTTGTAGAAAAAAAGAATATCCATTAAAAAATAATGTTATATATGGATATGGTGTACCTGCATATTAAAGGGGTATAGCAATTCAATTTTGAATTGCTATACCCCTTTTTTTACTTCTCGTATATCAGTATAACGTTTGTGTTCTTTCATTATGTAATTCTGCATTCTTAATTATTCACTTATCAATGCATGTACACTAAAACTACTTTTTATAATAAATCACGTAAAAAAGATTTAAAATTTTTTTGAATATTGCTATAATTGTATAGAAGGATAGAGGTGTTTTAAGTTGTATGGGTAGTAAGAAGAAAAAAATAATAATTCTAAATTTAGTTTTAATACTTTTTTGTTCAATTATTGGAATGTATCTAACTGGAATTATAACTTTTAAAAAAGATATTAATATAGATAAAATATTAGATAGTAAAAACTATTCTTATTTATCGTTAGAGGCAAAAGCTTATTTAAGAGGTTATTATGAAGAAACTGGAAAAATATTATTAACCGAAAAAAATAAAAAAGAAAATGTACCATATTTAAATCCACAATATGTTGAGTATTTATCTTTATCAAATGAAGAACAAAAAGAATATGGATTTATACCACAAAATATAATTATTGATTATGTATATGGTTCAAATAAAATTTCAGAAGAATTACCATCAACATTTAATTTAACAAATGTAAATGGAAAGAATTTTGTTACTCCGCCACAAGATCAATTCGGAGGTTTATGTTGGGCATATTCATCAACTGCTCAAGTCGAAAGCCTTTTATTATTAAAAAATGATGTAAGTTATTCAAACGATGCAACTATCTTTTCTGAGAGACAATTAGATTATGCAACATCAAAAAATGGAATTATTGGTGACTACACATTATACCCTTATCGACTATTGTATGATGAGGGAGGAGCATATGATTGGCCATGGAATGTAGAGGTTGATGGATTAGGACTTGTGGATATATCTTGGGAAAAAGAAATACAAGATAGCACTAAACAACAAGAAGCTCATAATGTATATAATTTTAATAATTCGTTATATGAAGTTGATGGTACAGTAAATGTGCCTTCACTGAATATGCTAGAATTAGATAAAGATTCAGAAACTGATATGGCTAAAAGAAAAGAGTATCTTGATACTGTAAAGGGAATAATTAAAAATTATGGGGGTGCAGTTGCCGGAAGTATTAGTCCAACTGGAAATTGTTCTATATCATCTGGTAATACAAGATTAATATTTGATAATGATAAATGTACAACTGGTGGAGCACATGCTATGCAAATGGTTGGATGGGACGATAATTATGAATATACATTTTGTGAAAATTCAAATTCAATTAGCAATAATATAGATTATTGTCCAGAAGAAAATATTGTAAAAGGTAAAGGAGTATGGATTTTAAAAAATTCTTGGGGAGAGGATTATTTTCCATACTTATATCTAGCATATGATTCTTCTGGTGTGGCAATATCAGCAGTGACTAAGGTCGATACAAAAACATGGGATAATTATTATCATGCGTCAGATGATTATTCAAATATTATAAAATTTAAAAAAGAAATTGATAGTGAAGAAAAAATAGATAAAATTAAATTCAAAACTGCGCTAAATCATCAAAATTTAACTTTTGATATATACGTTGCATTAGAAGATGATAATTATCAATTAGTAGATACAATAGAAACAACTTTACCAGGATATTATACCTCTGACTTATCTGATAAAAATTTAATTTCTTCACAAAATGAGATAAAGGTTAAAATTAAATCAGGTAATACATATATTTATAGTTCGGATGATAAAAGAATTTACACAAGTAATGTAACTTCTAATTCTTATATTGAAACCGAAGATTATACATATGAAAATCAGTATTCGTCAGAAAGTAAATATGAAATAAGAGTAAAACAAACAACTAAAGGGATTGATGATGGAAGTAATATTACTTATAAAATTTTAGATAATGAAAATAATGAAATTACAGCAAATTATACATATGAAGAAAATATTGTTTTTGCAAATAAAATTTTTCCAAGAATAATTATTGATGCAACGTTGGAAAAAGGTACTTATAAATTGCAGACTTTATATAATGATGTTGTTAAAAGTGAATCAGAAATAAATATTTTAGGTACTCCTGTATTGATAAAAGGTGATGGAAGTAAAGAAAATCCATATATAATAAATACACCAGAACAATTAAATTTAATAAGAACAAATAGATTTGCATATTATGAACTTGGAAATGATATTGATTTAAGGAATGCTACACAAAACAAAGATGGTGCATTTTATAATAACGGATTAGGTTGGGAACCAATTGAATTTATTGATGAAACTTCATCTGATGTAAAATTTGCAGGTAGTTTGGATGGTAAAGGATTTAAAATCAAAGGATTATATATAAATAGACCTAAAGAAAATTATGTTGGATTGTTTAAAAATCTTTATAGTTATGGAGATAGTGATGGTAAAGAAATAAATATTAGTAATTTAACATTGGAAAATCCAAATATTATTGGAAATGATTATGTTGGTGGTATTGCTGGAAATATTGATTCAAGAAGTAATATATATTTAACTACTCTTCAAAACTTATATGTAATAGGTGGACAAATCAAAGGAAATAATTATGTTGGAGGTATTGCTGGAAAATTAAAAGCAGGTGTTTATTATGATTCACACTCAAACAGAATACATTCATTATTTAACTCTAGTATTATAATTGCAGAAGATTATGCAGGTGGTATTTTTGGGCATATAGAAAATGCGCATTCAAGTTCAGGACATAAAATTTTTATTAATAATATTATCAATATAGGTACTGTTAGTTCTGATGGAAATGCATCTGGACTTATAGGAAATACAAAAATGACTAATTATAATCCTATCACAATTAGTAATGCAATAAATCTTGGGGACTTAAACGGAGTAAAATGTTCTAATGCAATTACTTGTCCAATAGATACTGAATCCAAAGGAACATTACATCTAAATGATATATATTATATTAATGAACAAGGTTATGATAGTACTGCCGAACAAATTATTGTTGATAATGTAGTTAAAATGAATCCTCAAGAAATATATAATTCTGATAATTATATTGATTGGAAAGATTTAAGTAAATATTGGAAATTTGAAGTTGAGGATGGTATAAATAGAATGCCATATCTAAAAAATATGAATACAAATTATATGACTTCATCTATTGATAAAGTTATATTAACTGAAAACGGTACATATGACTTGATTTTTGATATATATCATGAAACTGAAACACTAGACTTTAGTATGGAAGACATAACAAAAGCTGATGTTGATGGTTCAGCAATAATAAAAGGAAAAGGTCAAGGAAAAACATATTTATGTGCAACGTCATCGATCGAAAAATTATTTTTACCAGTTTACGTTGTTTCTCCAAATGAATATACAATATCTTTTGACGCAAATGATGGAATAGGGACAATGGAAGATTTAATTTCAAAATTAGATAAAGATAAAACATTACCTAATAATACATTTACAAAAGAAGGATATAAATTTGTTGGATGGAATACAAAATCTGATGGTAGCGGAATGTCATACGAAGAAGGACAAACGATTTTAGATTTTGCTGGTGAAAATGAATCAATAGTATTGTATGCACAATGGGAACCTATAACTTATAACATTGTTTTTAATTCAAATGATAAATATGGAAAAACTAAAACACAGGTTTTAACATATGATAAAGAAGAAAATCTATTAATTAATTCATTTAATAATTATAATTTTGATTTTATTGAATGGAATACTAAATCAGATGGAACCGGGACAAAGTATACTAATGAACAAGTGGTCAAAAATTTAACAACCGAAGAAAATACTACTATTACACTATATGCACAATGGACAACGTATACCGTTACATTTAATGCAAATGGTGGAACCGGAATAATGGATAATTTTATTATTGGTGTTAAGGGTCCATATAATTTACCAACAAGTACTTTTGTAAAAGATGGGTATAGATTATTAAAATGGAATACTAAATCAGATGGTAGTGGTACATCATATTCAAAAACTGCATCTGTTTATCAAAATTTGAATTTATATGCTATATGGGGCGGTATTGAATACATAATACAATATTATGACGGGGTAAAAGACTCATATAAAAATGCATATATTACATATGATAAAATTTCGGATGTAATATTTATGATTTATAATGGTACTAAAATAGATGGATATAAATTTAAGGCATGGAACACAGAAAAAGATGGTAGTGGTACTTCTTATGAGGGTGGAAAACCACTAGTTAATTTAACTACAGAACATAATACAACAGTTAAATTATATCCACAGTTCGAACCTATAACTTATAACATCGTATTTCATTCTAATGATGGTAAAAACAATACATATGAACAAGCATTAACATATGATATAGAAGAATCTTTAAACAACAATTTATTTACAAAAGATGGATATAAATTTGTTGGATGGAATACAAAATCTGATGGAACCGGGACAAAGTATGCTAATGAACAAGTGGTCAAAAATTTAACAACCGAAGATAATTCTATAGTTAATTTATATGCTATGTGGGAAGAAACATTTAGTTTTAAAATTAATAAATATACAGTTGATGATACAAAAAAATATATTAATAAAATAGATATTAATACAACAGTTGATGATTTTAAGAAAAATATAGATTTGAATATAGGATATAGCATAGATGTAAGTTATAAAACTATTGATGGTAAGAATTTATTATATACTGGTAGTTACACAAAATTTTATAAAAATAATAATTTAATTGTTGAATATACAAATATTATTAGAGGAGACATTACAGGAGATGGAATTATTTCTTTAGCGGACTTATCTAAATTCTATAATTATTATCAAGGAAATATTACTATGAATGAACCGTTTGAATTAGCATCAGATGTTAATAACGATGGCAAGTTTTCTTTAGCTGACTTATCTAAATTCTATAACTATTATCAAGGAAACATAAATAAATTATAAGGAGGAACATATGAAAAAGAAACTATTGTTTTTAACGATGTTATTTGGATTAATATTAATTCCTAAAGAAGTGTTAGCTGCTTCTTTAGGATTAAGTTGTCCAACATCTGTTACAGTGGGTGAAAATATCACTTGTACAGTAACTGCAAGTCATGAAACAATATCAGGGGTAAAAGGTTCTTTATCATTTAGTGGTATGTCATATCAAAATGTAAGTAATTTAACTGGGAGTAACTATTTTTCAGTTTCTAGTAGTGGATTTGATGGTGCAATTGATATTGCATCAGGTTCAAAATCCTTGGCAAAGTATACTTTTACAACGAGTTCTGTAGGTACTGCTACAATAAATGTTACTTGCTCAGAGTTAGTTGATGGTACAAATTTTGATACACATAGTTGCAGTGGTACATCAAAAACAATAACTATAAAAGCAAAACCTGTACCACAACCAAATCCAACACCTAATCCTACTCCAAATCCACAACCAACACAACCTACAACTCCATCTAAACCAAACAACAATAATTCTAATCCAGAGAATAATTTATCACAAAATAATAATCTGAAAACGATAGTAGTTGATGGGTATGATTTAGTTAAAGTGGATAATAACAATTATACATTAATGGTAACAAATAACATAACTAGTATTAATGTTAATGCTACTGCTGAAGATGAAAAATCTACTGTAAAAGGAATTGGAACTCATGAATTACAAGTTGGTGAAAACAACATAGAAGTAATAGTTACTTCTGAATCTGGTGCAGAAAATAAAATTAATATTAAAGTTACTAGAAAAGATGGATATTATTTAGAAGATTTACAATCAGTATTAAAAAATAATAAATTAAAAGATATAAATATAATAATAAATGCTGAAAGTAAAATAACTAAAGAACAAATAATTGAAATTAAAAATAGTAAAAAAACGATTAGTTTTAATTATTATGATGAAAACAAAAAATTAATTTATAGTTGGTTAATTGATGGTGCAAAAATAAAAGATACAAAAGAAATTATAACTACAGTTACATACACAACTGAAAATATAAAAGAAATATATAAATTATCTAATTATGCCGATGGATTATATATAAATTTTAAACATAGTGGTGATTTACCAAATGGTACAAAAATTAAATTATATGTTGGAGACAAATTCGATAATGAAAGTATAGTTAATGTATACAATTATAATAATGACAAAAAAACATTAGATCTCGTTCAAGACAGTTTAAAAGTAACAGATGGATATATTCAATTTGGAATTGAACATTGTTCTGAATATTTTGTAACAATGTCGAATTTAACAAATTCAAATAAGAGTAATTCTTCCAAAACAATAATATTAGTTATTATTTCAATAATAGAATTTTTAGCAATTATTAGTATGCTTGTAATATATATATTAAAAATAAAAAAAGAAACTAAAGATAAACGTAATGTTTTTAATGAAACGATAAATATAGATAATAGTTCAGACTTTATAGATGTAAGTAATAAATAATAAAAGGAGTTATAAAATATGGAAAATAAAAAATATTTAAATGAAGAAAATTATCAAAAAACAAAAAAGAAAATAAAGGTTATTGCAGTAATTATATTAGTAATTGGTATCATAATTGGTGGTAGTTTAATAGCTACAGGATTAATGAAACAAAGTAAAGTTAATTCTCAATATTCAGAAGAAAGTAAAACAAATGTATCTCAACAATTAGAAATAGAAAAACAAAATATTATTAAAGCAAAAACAGAACTTGAGAATAAAATAAAACCGATTGAAGACCAAATCAAAACTTTAAAAAGAGAACCATTTACAGGTTTTAATGATGAATATTATGCACGACAAGATAAAATTGAAGAACTAGAAAAAAGCATTGCAAACGATACATCATCAATTGAAGTAATTGATGATGCACTAGATGAAAGTTTTAATCATTGCAAGTTTAATGAAGCGAAAAACAACGTTTATACATCAAAATATTGTTCATTAAAATTACAATTAGATGATATCAGTAATGATTTTAATAAAAGTTTTGATTCACATGGTAGTATTCCATTTTATATGTTTGGTGCATTTGTAATAATTGCAAGTGGTATGATATCATTGGCAGTATATATGTTTGCTAAACGTAGAGAAATAATTGCATTTGGTGCTCAAACAGTAGTTCCTGTTGCCAAGGAAGTTGTAGAAGATGTTGCTCCAACAGTTGGTAATGCAGTTGGTACTATAGGGAAAGAACTTGCAAAGGGCATTAAAGAAGGAATTAATGAAGCAAATAAATAGTTTTATTTAGCTTAAACTGAATGATTTTATAAATCATGATGGAAAAACTTATCGAAAAGAAATAAAAGAAGCATATCACTCAATTTTGAAGTGATATGCTCTTTTTTGTAATATTAAAAATATATTAATCTTTTTTTAAATCTAACATTGCTTGTATGTAAGTTTCCACTTTTATTTTTTCTTCATTATCCAAACTTCTATAATTTGTTATTAAAGAAAGTTCTTTGTCAGAAAGAATAAAATCAGGTGGAGTAGGATTATCTGTTAAATCAAGTAAATAATCAGTTGTTGTATTTAATAATTTAGCCATTTCAATTATAGTAGCAGTTTTAGGTTTGATTTTTCCACTGATATATTGACTTATTGCCTCCTGTGATACTTCTAATTCCACTGCTATCGAAGTTAATGATTTATTTTTAGTTTTTACAATTTTTTTTAAATTTTTCATTGTTGTATTTTTATTGTTTTTCAAGGACTACACCTCCATAAATTTAACTTTTATATAAAAATTATATAATTATTACTTCAAATTAACTTGAAGTGTGTTATAATATATATTGAAGTAATAATTATAATTGAGAGTGAAGTATTAAAATGTCAATTATTGTATTTGTTACTAATTTTTTATAGGAGGAAGTGTGATATGAAAAAGAAAACAGCTTTAATTTTATTTTCAGCAATTGCTATAACTACAATATTATCTTTTGGGATATATAAAGTTTTAGCAGAACAACAATTTAATACTATTGCAACTATTGATAATGGAATAATTAATGATTTAAACGAAGAGTTTACATTAACTATTAATGCAGATGATTTACCAGGGGAAGGGTTAGCGTCAGGTCAATTTTATATTGATTATAATCCAGATATATTCCAAGTGGAAACAACTAATGGGGAAATATCTGAAACTTCAATAGAATTTGGACAAGATAGAGATAATAATTTTTCTCACTCAATAAAACAATCAGACAATATAGGAAGAGTAACTGTTCTATATTATGATAATAGTGCTAATTTAAATCAACCACTAAATAATGGTGAGCTATTTAAATTAAAATTTAAATATATAGGTAATTTACTTGAACAAATTGATGATGAACATGAAGAAGTAATAACAATTTCTGGAGAAGGATTTTCAACAATACAAAATGGTGAAAATTTAGATATTGTTGATCTTGCTTCAAAATTTAATAACGTAAATGTTGTTATTAGAAACAGAGAATTAAAAATTAACAATGTAACATCAAATGATGACAAAATTTATAATGGTAGAGTTAATAATTTATCATTAAATTTAACATCAATTGACTTTGATGAAAATACTGAAATCTCATTTGATATTCAAAGAGAAAATTATTATGGAGATTTAAACTTTGATGGAATAATTGATTCAGTAGATGTAAATTATCTTGATAGTTATTTGGCAAAAAGTAGATTTTTATCAACAATTCAATATAAAGCAGCTGACGTAAATGGAGATAATAATGTAACACAAACTGATGTGATTATTATTCAACAATATATAAGTAATACTTCAGCTTCACATTATAAAACAGGAGAAGTAATGCCTGAAGCGTCAAAAAATGAAACAAGTAAATTTAATATCTCATCAAATAATGTTGGAAATCCAAGTGAAGGAATATCAACAATTGATGTAAAATTAGATACATTAAATACAATAGAAGTTGGAACATATAAAGTTGTTGCTAATATTGGAGATGTAGAATCTAATGTTTATATATTCCATGTCAAAGAACAACCAGTAACAAAAGTAGAACTTGATTCAACTGAATATACAGTAGGAATTAATAATACTAAACAGGCAAATGCAACTATAACGCCAATTAATGCTCATGTTAAAAATATTAGATGGGGTGTTGAAGATGCAAATATTGCTACAGTTGATGAATTTGGTGTAATAACAGGTGTAAGTGAAGGTACAACTTTACTATTTGCAACAAGTATGGACGGAACGCAAATTCAAACTAGTGCAACAATAAATGTTGTTAATCAAGTAATCAGTATAGATTCAAATGGTTTACAATATACACCTAGCAAATCTTATGGTGCATCATCTACAGGTAAAATATACGATAAAGATGGTGGAACAATTAAAGGGAATGTTGCTATCGCAAATACTACAACAGATAATCTAAGTTATGTATTTGTAAGAAGTGATGATAATAACCAAACAAATATCATAGATAAAGTTAATGCTAATATTACTTTAGCACAAGCAGGAAATATACATGAATTGGCAATTACAATACCTGAAGAAACATTAGAAGCAGGAAGTTATGATTTCAAAATTATAAATGGAGAAAACATTGAGTCTAATATAATTGAAATAGTAATTGATGATTATATACCGGTAACAGGAGTAAATCTAAAATATAATGGTCAAAGTATTACAGGAATTAATATCTTAAAAGGTGACCAAGTTGAATTTGTTGCAGAGGTATTACCAGAAAATGCAACTAATAAAGATTTAATTTGGGGATTAACTGGAAATAATAAATTTATTCAAACTGAAACTTCTGATACTTATCATCAAACAATTAAAGCAAATGATGTTGGTAATGGAACATTATCTGTAAAAAGTGCAGAAAATGAAAGTATTTCAAAATCTATTACAATTAATGTAATTAATCCAACAGATACAATTGGTACATCAAATGTAATAAGTAATATTGACGGCAATGATGTTATTGATGAAAGATTTGGTGGTATATTTACAAATACAATTAACTTTACTGATGTAGAAGATAATACTACTTTAGAAGTAAGTCTATATGATAGTAGTAATACATTAATTAGTTCAGATAAATATACAACTAATTCTGACCTAAAGGTAGTTAATAATAGTGCTGAAATAGCAATAGAAATAGAAGATAATACATTATCAGCAGGAACTTATACAGTTAAATATAAATATACTTTAAATGATATATATAAAACTGAAAAAACAGGTTCTTATGAGATTGTAATTAATCAATTTGTACCTATTGAAACAATAGAAAGTACAGTTGAAAAAATAACTTTAATTAAAGGTCAAACATATACTTTTAATGATTATACTGTTGCACCATCTAATGCAACATACAAAGTATTAAAATTTGAAGTTGATAATGAAAATATAAGTTTATCAACATTCTCAAAAGCAGAAATAACTGCAGAAGAAGTTGGTTTATCAACACTAACTATTAAAACTCTTGATGGAAGTAATGTTGAAAAAGAAATATTAGTAGAAGTAATTGAACATGACATTCATTCTGATGAATACAATATTGATTTAAATAATAAAAAAGTAAAAAGAATGCATGATAAATTAAAATATAATGATTTATTTACAAAGATTAATGTTCATGAACAAGTAACTACAAAAGCATTTAAAAATGATGTAGAAATAAATTATGATAATGATATGATTGGTACAGGAACTATTTTAAAAACTTATCTAAATAATAAATTATTCAATAGTTATACAATGATAGTTGATGGGGATTTAAATGGTGATGGTAAAGTCGTAGCAAACGACATATTATTTGTTAAATCTCACATATTGAAAAAACAAACTTTAGAGGGAATATATTTTGAAGCAGGAGATATTGATAAAAATGGTTCAGCAAATGCTACTGATATTCTATATATGAAAAGATATATTTTAAGTAAATCTGACAATGTGTGGGGTGATTAAGTTGTTTAAAAGAGTATTATGGATCATTCCTTTAGTAATATTGTTATCAACTACTAATGTGTATGCAGCAACATTTGACATGGATTTGGTAATAGACCAAACAACAGTAACTAAAGGTGAAAATTTAAATGTAAAATTATCTAACAAAAATTTAGATGAAAATGGATTAGCATCAGGTCAATTTTATATTGAGTATGATACAAGTTATTATAATTTCAGTTGTGATGATGTAACATATAAACAAAATGTTACATCTTCTGAAATTGATTGTAATGTGTCCAATAATCAAATAATTATTATGTATGTTGATGAAGATGCTGGAGATAGTCCAATAACTAATGGGGAATTTTTAAATTTAAAATTCAACGTTAAAACAGGTGTTACAACAACAACACCAACTACTTTTAAATTAAGTGGAGAAGGATTTTCAAGTGTTAATGGGAGTAAGGTTGTTAATCTAACATCTAATTCAAATATCACTAAAACTGTTTCAATAGAAAAACAAAAAAATTCAGATATTTATTTAGGAACATTAAGCATTGATGGATATAATATAGGATTCGATAAAAATAAATTTGAATATTCTATTGAAGTAGAAAACAATGTATCTAAAATAAATATAAAAGCAATTACTAATACTTCAACATCTACTGTAGTTGGTAGTGGGGAAAAAGAATTAGTAGTTGGAGATAATAAATTTACATTAACAGTAACTGCTGAAAATGGTTCAAAACAAAACTATGTTATTAATGTAAAAAGATTAGATGTTGCAAAAGATACAGGAACAATTAAAGAAAATCCACAAACAGGAGTGAATAATAGTATAACAGTTATTGTATTTATACTTATAGCAGGAGCTGCAACATTATATTTTACAAGAAAGAGAAATTTCTTTCCAAAGATTTAAGGAGAATTTATGAAGAAAGTATTTTTAATGATTCTTCCAATATTAATGTTATTTATGCCAACAGTTGTAAATGCTAGTACTAATTTTAATACTAGCATTTCTGTTAGTAGTAGTGATATTAAATTGGATAAAGAGTTTAGTATATCAATTAATTTATCAAATTTAAGTAGTTCAGGTTTAGCATCTGGACAATATTATATCTCATACGATAAAAGTAAAATGTCGTATTTAGGATATTCAGTAGGACAAAACAAACCTGATGCTGATTACAGTGTAAATGATAACAATGGAAATATTGTTGTATTATATGTAGATAATACAGCAGGGGAAAATACATTAAAAAATGGTTTATTTGCTACTTTAAAATTTAAAGCAATAAAAGAGGGAACAGGTAGTATTAATTTGTCTGGTGAGGGTTTTGCAACTATTACTGATTCAATTATTGATTTATCAACAAATACTGCTAGTAAATCAATTACAATAACAAAAGAAGTTGTTGTTCCGCCGGCACAAGAGGAAAATAAAAATAATAATAATAACAATAATACAAACAACAATAATAATTCAAATAATACTACAAATAAAACTGAAAATAAAAAAGAAGAAGTAAAAAATGAAGAATCAAAATTAAGTAATGATGCATTATTAAAGAAATTACAAATAGAAGGATTAGAATTAAATTTTAGTAGTGATAAAACTGATTATAAAATATCAGTACCGTATGAAACAACTAAATTAAATATAAGTTATGAAACATCTCATGATAAGGCAATCGTGGAATTAAATAATAAACCATTACAAGTAGGTAATAATGAAATAACAATCAAAGTAATTGCTGAAGATAAAACAGAAAAAATATATAAAATAACAGTTACAAGAAATGAAGAAATACCTGTTATAGATTTAGATGATGACGAAAAGAATGATGGAGAAATAGAAGAACAAGATAATGCTAAATCAAAAGAGAATAATACAACAAAAATTATTGTTTGTTCAATAGTTATAATATTAGTATTTGGACTTGGTGGATATGCATTATACATAACCATAAAAAAGAAAAAAGATGAAAAAAATAATATTGAAATTGAAAAATAAAACAACATTTTTAATCTTATCATTCATTTTCATCTTTGCCTTAGTTGGAATGTTTTTTTGTAAAAATAATACTAAAACAATTAATGCTAATTATCTTTCTTATTCTATTGAAAATAATAATATTGATGAACCTAAAGAATGTGAGTTTAGTGAGGAATATAAGGCATGGTTATCACTTTCTGAGGGTGAACAAAATAATATAGAAATGCCTGAAGTATGTGCAGAATATTCAAACGGTGAAATAAACGATAATATGACTTTGTTTAATATTGATAGTAAATTACCTTTAAAATATGACTCACGAAATATTGAAGGGAAAAGTTTTATTACAAGTGTTAGAAGTCAAGGATTCACTGGATTATGTTGGGCTTTTTCTGCCATTGATGCAATAGAGTCTAATATATTAAAAACAAGTAATCAGAATTTTGATTTATCTCCAACACATATCTCATACGCCACATCATATAAAAATTTTATAGATGGTGTAAACATAGAAGGTAATAGTACAAGAATAGTTGGAGATGGTGGAACTCATTTAGACGTTGCATCATATTTAACTAAATTAAAAGGACCAATTTTTGAGAGCGATTGGCTAATCAATGATTTTTATAACAAAGAACCTAAAAATGGAAACACAATGTTAAAATCAATTTATTTAAATGAAATTAATACAAAAAAAACAATTGCTGATGTTAATAATATAATATGGTATCAAAATGATACTTGCACGAATGATGATTTAAATTATATTAAACAAAATATAATGGATCATGGTTCTGTATCCATCTCATATTATAATGCAGATTCTAGTATTGACGGCAGTGATTATATTAATGAAGATTGGTTTGAAACAGGAGAATACTACTATTATTATAATGGTACGAAAAATCCCAATCATGCTGTAACATTAGTAGGGTGGGATGACTCTATTTCAATTGATAATTTTTCATCAGATAATAGTCCATCAAAAGCCGGCGCTTTCATAGTTAAAAATACTCGTGGTTCACAAATGTTTAATGATGGATATATGTATATATCTTATGAAGATACAAATTTATGTAAAAGTGTTGAAATATATAATGATATAGATTATAAAATTGAAGATAATGTTTATTATTATGACCAATTAGGTCATTGGGGAGGAATAGGAAGTAAAAATTCTAACAATATTGCATGGGCAGCAAATAAATTCAAAAAGAAAACAGCAAATGAAGAAGTATTAAAAGAAGTTACAATTGGTACTAGAGGAGATACTGATTATGAAATATATATTTCTTTTAATGATAATTTAAATGATAGGACTTTAATAGGTAAAGGAAATATTGATCATAAAGGATATGGTACTCATAAGTTTTCTAATGAAATTTTAATTGAAAAAGATTTTTCTATAATTGTAAAATATATTGCAAATTACAGTTCGGATTCATATACTCCTGTAGCAGTACAAGATAGTAGGGTAAAAGGATTTGAAAATACAACATTAAGAGCTGGACAAAGTTTCTATTCATTATATGGAAATACTTGGACTGATTTATATGATAAAAGTGATACATTTATTCCTTCAATAAAAGCATATACAAATAATAATACATATGATTTAAAATCAGACAAGTATAATTTTGATGACAATTTAATAATTAAAAATATAAAAGATAAATTATTATTTGATGATTTTATAACTGATTTCACAGTTAATAGTAATATTAAAACTAAAATATTTAATGAAGATAGAGAAATAGATTATACAAAACCATTAGGAACAGGGAACAAATTAAAAACATATTCTAATGATGAACTATTAAATGAATATACTTTAATTGTGTCTGGTGATATTAATGGTGATGGACAAGTAAATGCAAGTGATATTCTATATATGAAAAGACATATTTTAAGTAAAAGTACATTAGAAAATATACTATTTACAGCAGGGGATATTGATGAAAATAATTCAGTTAATGCTACTGATATTATATATTTAAAAAGATATATACTTGGTAAAACTGATAATGTGTGGGGTAGTTAAGTATGAAAAAGAAAATATTAAATAAAAAAATTATTATAATAGGAATATTTATTTTATTAGTGTTTAGTTTAGGCATATTTATAAATAATGCGTTTTTTAAACCAACTAAATTAAATGCATTTATTGCTGCAAAAATATATAAAAGTCCTGCAAATACTGCGTTTGAAGATGATAATTTTTATAGGTGTGTTGTTGATGCTTATAATAGTGGAAAGGCCAGTAATGAACAAGTAGCATATGGACATAGTTTAACTGATGAAGAATTAGAAAGTATTGAAACTTTGTCGTGTGGAAGTAGAACTGATACTATTCATAATATTAATGGTATTCACTATTTAACTGGATTGAAAACATTGGTTTTAAATTTTGCTTATTTAGATTCGGATGAACAAAGTGAATTTGTTCTTGATTTAATTGAATTTAAAAATTTAAAAACATTATCTTTATATTCTGTTTCTGGAATAACAAAAATAAATATTGGAAATAATGATAGTTTAAAAACAATAAATTTATTTCAATATGGATTAAATGAAATAAATTTAGGTGATTTACCAAATTTGACATCAATATCAATAGAAGGAGATTTAACTAATGATATCAATGTTACAGGAGCTCCAAAATTAGAGGTTTTAAAACTTGAAGAAGCGGGTGGTATTCTAACAGAAGAAGGAATATATAATATTGATGTAACAAAAAATCCAGAATTAACTGAATTGGTAGTTGAAGGAAATAATATATCAACAATTGATGTTACAAATAATTTAAAATTAACTGAATTAATTTTAAATAATAATAATTTATCCGAACTAGATGTAACAAATAATCCGAATTTATTTAAATTAGATGCAAGGAATAATAATATATCTAGTATAAATTTAACTAATAATTTAGAATTAACACATTTATTATTAGATAATAACACAATAGAAAAGATTGATTTATCTAATAATAGAAAACTAAATCAGTTATTTATTAGGGATAATAATTTATCTGAAATAAACTTGGAAAATTGTGCAGAACTTACAGAGGCCTTATTATCAAATAATAAAATAGAATTAATAAAAGTTGCAAACAGTGTTAGTGTAATAGATTTAAGTAATAATAAATTGAATAATGTGGATTTTGAAAGTAATGATTTTCGTACATTATTAGTGGATAACAATAATTTATCAGAATTAGATATAGAACATATGACTAAATTAGTTTTATTGCAAGCTCGTGATAATAAAATAAGTACAATAGATTTATCAAGCGCTATTGATTTAGCACATTTAGTTTTAGATAATAATAACATTCAAGAATTAGATTTAGATAATAACATTAATTTAATAACGTTAGAATTATCTAATAATGATATTAGAGAATTAAATTTAACTCAAAATGTAAATTTGAATTTATTATATTTAAATGGAAATAATAATTTAAAAAAAGTAATTGTTGATGATATACAAAATATACATGATTTTAAAATTGAAATGACTGATAAAATTATTGGATATAGAAATATAGAAAAAACTATTTCAGTTAGTGATTATATTGAAAATATTAAAGAAATAGATGAGAGTAAGATAAAAATTTATTTTAATAATAAATTTTTAGAACCACCAATAATCCAATTTGATAATATAGGTTTAACACAATTTTCAAGAAATGGTATATATTTTTATAATAACACTAATGAAATGTATGGTAATTTGAATATTAATTATGACTTATATGTACTTGATTTAACAAGTGATGTATATACAATTAATAACGATGAAGGTTATATTGATATAGGTGATGAAAGAATCACAAATGATATTATCGAAAATTTAAATGTAAATTATGGAGATATTCAGATAAAGAACAATAAATTACAAATTTTATTTGAAGACGAATTAATCAAAGAATTTGACATTGTAACCACTTATGAAGAAAAAATAAATATAAACGATTTTGAAATAAGTAATTCAATAAATGATGAAGCAAAATGGTTTAATGGTTATAGAGGAAATATATCATTTAATATTTCATCTGACGATATACAAGATTTTTCAAATTTTGACATAAAAGTATTAAAAGATGAAAACGAAATAAATGATTTTCATATTACTAAATCACAAACAAGTGATATATTAAATGTTAATATTTCTAGTTTAGTATCAACTAATCCTAATATCTTTGAAACAGGTAACTATGTTATTAACATTTATATTAATGAAAATTTAATAATATTAAAAGAATTTGAAATTCACGAACCAATTAAGATTACTGATATTCAAATAGAAGATATGATTATAAATTATAGGGATAGCAGTATAAGTATTGATTATGATATTTTACCTAAAAATGCTACTAATAAAAATTTAACATTTACAATAGATGATACATCAATAGCACAATTAGATATTTATAATAAAATTCATCCACAAACTGTTGGTCAAACAAAGTTAACGCTTATAGCACAAGATGGTAGTGATATTGAAAAACAAGTAAATATTTCTATCAATGATTTTGGATTTGCTCAACATACATTTAAAATTGATTATAATAATAAAATAATCAGAAAAATAAATGCTAAATTATCATATTCTGATTTTGTTAATAAATTTATAAAACAAGATTTATTGACATTTGGAATTTATTCAAATGAAGAAGAAATAAATAATACTGATTATATTAGTACAAATAGTATATTGAAAAGTAACTTTAATGGTGTAAATAATAATTTTACAATGATAGTTGATGGGGATTTAAATGGTGATGGATTAGCTAATGCTGCCGATATTATATTTATGAAAAGATATATTTTAGGTAAAAACACCTTAGATGATATTTTGTTTACAGCAGGGGATATTGATGAAAATAATTCAGTTAATGCTACCGATATTATATACTTAAAAAGATATATTTTAGGTAAAACTGATAATGTGTGGGGTAGTTAAGTATGAGAAAAAGTATTATAGTATTAATAATTTCTATACTTCTTCTAATTCCACAATATAATGTAAGTGCATTAAATAATAATGAATTAGAAGAAACATATAGAACTGAAGAAAATAAAGTTAAGGGTGAACCTTATTTAAATCCAATGTGGGTTGAGTGGAATAACTTACCAGATGAGGAAAAAACAAAATGGGAAGTTATTCCCCAAAAACTTATTGTTGATTATGTATATGAACATGAACCGACAACATATGATACATTAATTAATAAATATAACTTATTAGTACCTAAATCTGAAACTTATCCAAGTACATATAACTTAAAAGATGAAGGTTATGTTAGTCCAATTAAAAATCAAAGCACATTAGGACTATGTTGGGATTTTGCAACTATTGCTGCAATAGAGTCTAATGCTCTTAAAACCTTGGGTAAAAGTTTAATATTTTCTGAAAGACAAATAGACTATGCTCTATCTAACCCGGCAACAAGTATTACCGAAGGATATAATCCTTATGGTGATAGTAATAGAACATTAGGTGATGGTGGAAATTTTAGTGATGTTACAACTTTATTTATGGATGGAATATCACCCCAACTTACATCAGTTTGGGGTAATTATTCTACAAGTTCTACGAAACAAAAATTATCCAAAGTAATTAATAACAACAATGTAGAATATCAGGTTACTAATACTGTTCAATTTCCATATATAAATATGGGAACTGCTTCCAAAGAAGAAAAGAATTCATATATTAAAATGATCAAAAAACATATTATGAATTATGGTGGTGTTTATATTTCAACAATTACACCAGATTCTAGAGGTGGAAGTTGCTATAATAGTCAATATAATATGTCTTATAAATATGAGGGATGTACTACTTCAGATACAGATTCTTGGCATGCTATGTTAATAATTGGATGGAATGATACATATGGTCCAGATTATAATGGTGATGGGGTAGGAGATGGTGCGTGGATACTTAAAAACTCATGGGGAAGTCAAAATCAATATCCATACGTTTCATATTATTCGTTAGATTCAGAATATAATGGTATTATTTCTATTGAAGAAAAAAATTGGGATAATAATTATAATGCTTATGATTTACATACAACAAATATTTTAAGTTCAACTTCATCAGAAACTATAAAAACATTTAAATATTATAAAGATGAAAAAAACAAAGAAATATTAAATAAAATAAGTTTTTTTTCTTATGCTGATAAAGAATATAGCATTTATCTTAATCAAACAGATAATATTGAGGATAATATTTTAATTGGACAAATTACTACCGACAGAACAGGTATTTATTCTATTGATACACAAGATATAGAATTAATTAATAATTCTTTTACTGTAACAATAAAAGGGCAATCTATATTTGGTAAATTAAATGTTTATACTAGTGATTATGATGAAAGTACTGAAAAAAAAGTGTCAACATATATAAAAAATGATTTTGTTGATTTTAACAAAACAACATCTTCTAGTATTGCTTCTTTTGAATTAGCAACATTTACTAAAAATATTGAAACGGGTACTGAAATAAAATATAAAATATATAAAGAAAATACTGATATAACAAATCTTTTTACAATTCCCAAAACATATATAATTAATGATGGTTCTTTAACTACTATTGAATATGATAAATCAATAATAGAATATGGTAATTATAAAGTAGAAACATATATAAATAATATTAAAGAGAATACGTACAATTTTACAGTTGGAGCTGAATTAATAAAAGATATATATGTTCCTAGCAAAATAGTTTTATCGTTGGGAGAGACACGTTCTCTACCCATAAAAATAAAAGATAGTTCAGCATATGATAAAAGTATTACATATACATTTCTTGATAATGGAATAGTATCAATAGATGAGAGTGGCAAATTGACTGCAGAAGCATTGGGTAAAACAACATTACACCTATCTACAAATGATTATTCTGATATAGAAAGAAATATAGAAATTGAAGTAAGACAATTAAATGGTGTAGGAACAATTAATAATCCTTACTTAATTAATGATAAATATGAATTGTATTTGATAAAAAATAATTTGTCGGCGTCTTATAAATTAACCAATAATATAACATTTAATGAAGACGATTTTGAACCCAATGGAGATTTCTACAATGCAGGATATAATTGGTATTCTATAAATAATTTTACTGGCATTTTTGATGGTAATAACAAGAATATTAAAGGGTTAAGGGTATATATAGGTCTATCTGAAATGAATATGGGGTTGTTTGGTAAAATAGAAGGTGCGACTATTAAAAATATTACATTTGAAAATTGTTCATCACATGCAACGAGTGGAAATTTTGGGATTGTTGCAGGAATGTCAATTAATTCTACTTTTGAGAATATAACTGTATTAAATTCAAATATAACAGTTATGAATAAAAGTAATGCAGGAGCAATAGTTGGTTCTGATGAGTCTAGTACATTTAAAAATATATCATCATTAAAAAATAGTATTGGTGGTATTTCTGGTAATTTAAACAAGAAAATTGGAGGAATAGTTGGCGTTTCAAAAAATACACTATTTAATAACATTAGTAATACCAGTACAGTTTATGGTGGCTATTTAAGTAATGTTGGTGGGATTGTCGGAGAAAGCAATAATGCTACAATTATAAACTCAACAAATTCTGGTAATATTAAAATATCATATGCATCAAATGTTCCAGACACATCAACAACTGGTGGAATTGTCGGCACCTCATTGGATTCTACTATTATTTCTTCAAATAATGATGGTGCAATAAATGGTAGATTTACAATGGGTGGTATAGTTGGAAAATCTAACAATACTTACATAAAAGATGTTTATAATAATGGTGCAATTTTACCTATTTCAGATAAAGCAAATTATGGTAAGCATTCTAGACAATTTTACGTTGGTGCTATTATTGGATATAGTGACTATAGTTTGTTAAGTAATGTGTTTTCTCTTGTAACATATGATAAAGAAACTATAAAGTCAAATGATTATTATTGTTCAAATACTGGATGCACCATTCACTTAGGTGGTATTATAGGATATGGATATTATACACAAGTTAATAATTACTATAGTTCTTACCAAGATAACGCTGATAATTCAGAAATAGGATATAATAGTTCATCATCAAATACTTTAAATAATAAAATTAGTTATGATTATATTAAAGGACAAAATTTCGGAACAACTAGTGAAAATATATGTACTTTGGGTTACAATTGCAATGATATATGGGAGAAAAAAGATGATATAGACCATATAACTTTAAAAAAAGAATTTATTGATTTTGACATAATTATAAATGGTAAAAAAGGGGATACAATATCAAATATATTTTATCCATATGATAATTTAAGTAGTAATTTAAAAATGAGTAGTTATAATACAAATTATCTATCAATTAATCAAGATGAAATTACTTTAAAAGATTGTGGAACTACAACATTTGATATTGGTTCTAAAATTGGCTCAGATTTTACAAAAAAAATAACAATTAATATTATTGATAAAACAATTGAAGATATTGTTTTAGAAAAATCAGAAATAATAATTGGTTTAAATGAAAATATAAAAGTTAAATATTATATAACACCAGAGGATGCATCAATAAAACAATTATATTGGGAAACTACTGATAATGATATTGCAACAGTTGACCAAAATGGTAATATTACAGGGGTGTCTGAGGGAACAACAATGATAAGGGTTAAATCACTTGATGGAAGTAATATTGAAAAAACGATTAAAGTAACAGTAGTAGATTATGACATAAAAACTGATAAATATAATATTGATGAAAATCTTATAATAAATAAAATAAAAGACAAATTATTATTTAGTGATTTTATAACTGATTTCACAGTTAACAGTAATATAATTACTAAAGTATTCAATAATGATACTGAAATTGATTATACAAAATCATTAGGAACAGGATATAAGTTAAAAACATATTCTAATGCTGAGTTAATAAATGAATATACTTTAATTGTATCTGGTGATTTAGATGGTAATGGTAGTATTAATGCTGCTGATATTATGAAAATGAAGTTACATATATTGGGTAAAAGTACATTAAATGATGTTTTGTTTAAAGCAGGAGATGTTAATGATAGTAATTCAGTTAATGCTACTGATATTATATACTTGAAAAGATATATACTTGGTAAATCTGATAATGTGTGGAGTAATTAAAATAGAAGAGGAATGATTGTTTCATTCCTCTTTATAAAAAAAGCAACCCAATCACTTATAGGGTTGCCATGCGTGTTAACCGTCAAATCGTACAATACTACAGTACAAAACAATTAACATATTAATAGTACCATGATAAAATATGATAGTCAATAATTTACATGCATTTTGTCCGGAATATACTCGGACTTTACATTCTCACTATAAAATTATTTTTTCTCCATTTATATTACTTAGTTTTTTCTACTTATTCTGTAATTGTAATCAATAATTACCGCTTTAATTATCTTATCAAAATCTTTGATGCTGTTATAATACGACTTTATATATTCGTTATTTTTATATGGATATAATTTTAAAAATGATTTATTTTTGTTAATAATTAAATCAACCATATAGTTATTGTTTTTATATTTTACATAAAAATCTGTATAAGGCGATATCTCAAAATGAAATCCCATTTTTAAATATTTTTTTCTTTTTTTAAATATTTTAATCCATAAATTTGATACTAAATTTAATCTATAATTTGTACATAACTTCATTTTATATATTTTTCATTAAATAATAAGTGCCTAGTGTAGGGGAAATCTACAATTATAATATTTTACTTATCTTTTTTTGATATTATTTCTATGTACTATGAAATCAATTAGAAGTAGGTGATTTAAATTGAGAACGATTTCCCTTAATAAATGTTCTGAAGCCGAGTTTATAAAATTTATTAGAGAATCATTAGGTCTTACTCAAAAACAATTTGGCGAATTGATTGGTAAATCACCTAGAACTGTTGCTGACTACGAATCAGGTAAAACAATGTATAATGCTGCAACTCTAAAAAAACTATGCAACATTAAAAAAATAAAAATAGATTTCGTTGCCTCTAAATAAGTACTCCTATTTTAAAAGGGTTTTACGAATTTGAACTTCCAATTCATTTAAGAGTGAAATATAATTTGAAGTTTTAAAATTCTTAACCTTTTTTTTATACTCAAACCAACATTTTAAAAAATTAGTGTATTCATCAAATTTAATATTATCAAATTTATATTTTTTATAGATTACATCAATTAATATTGAGTAATTATTATTAATTAGATTATTCTTTATCATTTTTATTTTAAATTGTATTTTATTATTATTTATGGTTGTAGAATGTAATATATAGAATAGAGTTATATTTTTAGAATTTGATTTTTTTATTAATGATATTTTATTTAATTCACTTATAAAATCAAAAGTTTTTTGTATCCCTTGTTTTAACATAAAATTCCCCTATACATTGCATCATAAATATATTCACTCATACTTTGTTCATTAACTGTTTCTTTTCTAAAAGTATCCTTAATTGTTTCAAATATAGCTATATATGTATTAAGCATTGCACCGCTTATATATCTATAATCAACAAACACATCTGTCATTCTACTAGAATATAGATCAGATGTAATTTTGTGAAATATAAATAATTTCATTAAGTTATTTTTATTAATTAATGGTATATATTCTTTATACATTAATTTACAAAATTTATCAGTATTTACATATTTGTTTAAACTATACATAAGGGTATTTGCTAATATTAAATCTATTCTTAATAATGTATTACTATCTTCATACTCAATATAATTATTCTTATTTAAATCAAAATTTTTTATTTTTAAAAATTTATTTGTTTTTTTTACAAATTCGATTATTTTTTCAATTATATCCTCATCAAATTCTTCATTTATATAAAATAAATCAATTATTCTTTTTCTTAATAAATCTTCAATAAACTCCATGATAATATTTTCCTTTCCATATTAAGTATATAAATGAAATATCATTTCACCTCCTATGTAGTAACAATTGCATCACATAGCAGTATTTCTCGGTTCTGAATATTTTAAAAATATTGTAGCATATTAATGTAATGGCGGAGTTGATGGAATGGAAAGTTTATCAAAAATTGTTGGTGCAAATATTAAATATTACCGATTTCAGAAAAAATTATCACAAGAGACTCTTTCTGAATCACTAGATTTATCAATGAAGTATATATCAGATGTTGAAAGTGGTAAATATAATTTATCATTATCAAGTTTAGAAAAATTAGGGAAATTATTAGATGTTGCACCTTATAAGTTTTTAATGCCAAATCCTAAAGCAAAAAATCTTCCATCAAGAGTTGATTTATATTGGAAATCAAAAACAAACTAACATTAATTATATTAAATGCTACAATTGTAATGCTTATTATTACCCAATTTAATAATATATTAATGTTTTTTTATTGTCAATATTATCAAAACAAAAAGTAATGTGTGAACACCATTTTTAAAACATACAAACTAAAATATTATATACTTTATCTAAGTAATGTGTAAGTGAAAATAGAGGTAAGTATATATGAAAATAGTAGCAAATGAATATTCTGTTGGAGAAGTAATGAAATTTATTAGACAAGCAGAAGATATGACACAAGAAGAATTTGGAAATGCCATATCAAGAAGTAAAAATACAATTAAAGATTATGAAAAAAATAAGATTAAATATAGTTTTGAACTTTTATTAAAGTTTGCAAAAAAATACAATTATAGAATTACCATTGAAAAAATGAAATAGTTAATAAGTTTTTTATTAACTATTTTTATTATTTTTGTGTTATAATTTGTATAGTAGAAAGTAGTGAGTTTTATGGAAATAGTATATTCTGTGATTTTTCTAATATATTCACTTATTCTTCTTATAACATATTTTAGTAAATCACATGATAAAAAGATGGAGAACAAGGTTTATTCAGTATTATTAATAATTAATGTATTAGGAATAGTTTTAGAGATTTTAAAATTTCTTGTTGTAGGATATGATTTCACATCATCTTATAGCATTATATCTAAATTTTATCACATATATCTATTATCATGGATGGGTGCATTTTCTTTGTATGCAATTATTATATCTAACAATTATAACACTGATGATAACAAAATGTTTGGACTTCCATATATGATTTTATTTTACTTTTTAAGTATAGTGGCAGTAATTATATTGCCATCAAAAATTGTTTTTAAAAATAACATGTTTTATTCAAATGGTGCAAGTACTAATTATTTATATTTTTGTAGTTTAATATATACTCTTATTATTGCGTTTAATTTGTTTAAAAATATTTATAAAATGTATAGTAAAAAATATTATCCAATATACTTATTTTTTGTGTTAGGTGTTTTATTATTCATTGTAAAGTCATTTAATCCAGAATTTGTGCAAATTTCATATGTTATTTCACTTATCACTACTTTAATATACTTTACAAAGGAAAATCCTGATTTAAAATTAATAAAAGAATTAAATTATTCTAGATTATTAGCAGATAAAACAAGAAACAGTACGGTTGATATTTTAAATAATATGAAATACGAATTAAAAGATTCACTAACTAATTTAGTTGACTTTGGATATATTGATATTAACAATATGAGTAGTGAACAGATGAATCGAAAAATTAATGATATGAGAAAAATGACATTGGCATTAAATGATAAAATATCAAATTTAATTGAAATAGGAAAAATTGAAAGCGATAATTACTCATTAAATAAAGCGGAATATAATCCAAATGAACTATTAGTAGAAATAAATGAATTTTTCAATAATAAAAAAGATGTTAATGATGTAAATATAAAAGAAAATATTTTCCCACCAATTGATAATATACTATTTGGGGATCCATTAAAAATAAAACAAATCATACTACATGCATATAATTACATAATAGATAAAAATAAAAAAGGTAGCATACAATTAAAAATTGAACATAAAATAGTTGGTAATCTATGTAGATTAAAATTCTATTTTATATGTAAAAACAAAAAACAAATTGATTATAATGATGATAGTCTTGATTATCAAATAATTATTAAATTATTAGATTTAATGAATGGGAATATTGATATAAAATATATTGATAATGAAGTAACAGAATTACAAATTATTTTAGACCAAAAAATTATAAGCAAATATGATTTAAAAAATGAGAATATGAAGTATATCTCAAAAAAACTAAAAAATTATTATGATGCAAGCAACAAAAGAATTATCATTTTTGATGATAATAGAGAAAAGATTAACACACTTAAAAATATTTTAGAACCTACTAAAGCTGATATAAGTATTGTAAATACAATTGATGAATTATTATATTTACTAGGAACAGAAAAAACATACGATTTGATAATAATTGATGATATTGTTACTAATGTTGAAAATAATACTATTACAAATGAAGAAATATTAAAAACTTGCAATTCACGTAATTTAAAAAAATTGTTTAATTATGAAATACCTGTAATTATTTTAGTAACTAAAAACAACAAAAAACTAGAAGAAAAATATTTAAAGATGGGATTTAGTGAGTTTATTATTAAACCTGTTACATATAGAAAAGTTATTAAAAAAATTCAAAAATCATTAAAATAATTTTTTTATACTTAATATCCTGGTATTTTTCGGACAATTTTTAGAAAAACTATTGACAAATTCTATTAATTTTTATACCATAACATTCATGTGTTTTAGCTTGTTAATGTGAAAGGGGGAATATTAATGAGTTTTCAAAATAAAGTTTGTTTATATTTAGATATTTATGAGGGTGAAAGTTCTATATAGGGACTTTTGCCCTCTTTTTCAATTTTAAGATAACTAAAATACATATATTTTAGAGTAATGGGAGGTAGAGAAAATGATTATAGGGTTAACAAATAATAATCAATCTGGAAAACAAAAAATATCTAATTTTATAGAAAAAAAATATGGTTTCAAATATATAGATATTGATAAAGTTCTCGAAAATATTTTAAAAGAAAAATTTTATTTAGATGAATTTAATAATTGTAATTGGAAAGACAATATTTCATTTTTGTTAAATATTAGAAATGAAATTGATAAACGTATTAATAATATTGTGAAAAATCATCCTAACGAAGTAATAGTTTTAGACTATTCATTGTTAGAAGATACATATATTTTTAATAATTGTGATATTCTTATAAAAAATATTTCTAATAATAGTATTGATAATACTAGCGAAATAGAAATGGTAATGAATGATAGAAAAAATAGCATACATGCAAAATATGATAATTCTAAATATCATATTGAATTGGATATGGATTCAGATTGGGAAAACAAACTAGAGGAATATATTAATTTTAATATTAATAATGATACAAAGGTAACAGTTGTAGTGCCAATTTATAATACATGTGATTATTTACCAAAATGTATAAATAGTATTACAAATCAAACATATAGAAATTTAGAAATAATTTTAATCAATGATGGTTCAACTGATGAATCATTAAAAATATGTAACTTTCTAGCAGAAAAAGATAATAGGGTAAAAGTAGTAACCCAAAAAAATATGGGACTTTCTGAAACAAGAAATAGAGGTATGGAACTTGCAACAGGTGAATATATATGTTTTATTGATTCAGACGATTATATAGAAAAGGAAATGATTGAAACATTACTAAAAACAGCAAAGAAGACAAATGCTGATGTATGTGAAAGTAGTTTTTATATTCACATGAAAGATGGAAATATTAAAGATGTTAGTTGTGAACAAAAAGGTATAAAATTTGTAGAAGGTAAGCTTGACTTGATTAATTCATATTCTGATGCAACTATATTAATTCCTGCATGGGATAAATTATATAAATTATCTGCTATAAAAGATTTTAAATTTGATAAAAATTGTTTTAAAGAAGATTCAGATTATATATATAGACTTTGTATGGCAGAAAAAACATTTGCATTGGTTAATATTCCATTCTATCATTATATAAAAAGAAAATCTGTATCTTTAACAGGTAATAAAATAAGTGATAGATTATTTACACTTCAAGATTGGGGTAAAGAAGCATATAAAAATACTTTAGCACTTGGTGAAGAATATAGAGATGCTGCAGAAAAAATTTTATATAATAGTCTAGTACATATTTTAAGAAATTACATGAGAGATTATAAAAATAATATATTAAAAGAAAATGAGTTTAAAGATGAAATACAAAATGTTGTTAATGATATAATTAGTTTATTACTTAAAGCAAAAAATGTAAAAAAATTTAGGAAACTTGATGAAGTATTATCAATAATTAATGAATTAAAAGACGATAACGTCATTGAAAAAGACAAAATGCCATCAATTGAACTTCCATGTGTTGGTATACTGTGGAATTCATTAAGTAAAGAAATGATAGAAGAAGCAATGAAATTTATTAAAGAACGAGCAACTATAAATGAGTGTGTTTCAGTGGATTTAAAAGATAAGTATAGAGAATTTATAAATGAAATTTATTTGTATAATAACGAATTTGAGGGGATTCCTGTAATTAAGTCTGGAACGCTAATTGATAGATATGATAGTAATACAATAGTAATTTTAAATTTAATAGTAAAAGTAAGTAATTATTTATATTTTAATAAATTAAAAGGATTTATGTTTGAAGAAATAGCAGAATTAAAATCATTTATTAGAAAATATTTTAAATATAAAATAAGAGATTATGCTTATGATAACATTTTCCATTTAACAGTGGATGATGAAGAATATGAATATACTGATGAAATTTGTAAAAAGTATATCAAGGATTATAGGGGGATTAAAAATGGAAAGCAATAATAATTCCTCAGTTAAAAATTATCAAAGTGATTCAGTTATTAAAAAAATGTATAATGAATCATTTAATTGTACTTATGATAATATTAAAATAAAAAAACTAAGTGGTGGATTAAAAAATGCTGTATATTTAATTCAAGATTTAGATAAAAAAGTTGTTCTTAAAATTGCATCAAAAGATGAAACAAAAATGATAACTGCTGATCGTAATACATTTTGGTGGGAGGCAAAAATGTTAGAGTTAATGAAAACAATTGACATTCCAAGTCCGAGACTTTTACATTTTGATAATAGTTGTAATACATGTGGTTCTCCTTATATTTTTATGACTTATATAGAAGGAGAAAATTATTTAAAAACCAAAGAAATTTTAAATGACGAGGAAAATAAAAAAATTGAATATCAATTAGGTAAGATCTGTTCAAAAATCTGTAATATAAAAGGACAAAATTATTTTTTACCAAGTCAACCAAATAAAAAATTTAATGATAATTATGAATTTATATTAAACCTATTTAATTTATTATTAAATGACGCATTAGAGAAAAATATGGATTTAGGCAAAGATACTTATAAAAAAATAAAAGATATTATTATTACTAATGAAAAAAGTTTAAATAGTAATATTAATCTTAGTCTTTGTCATACAGATATTTGGCATGGAAATATTTTAATTGATAACGGGAATGTTTCTGGTGTAGTAGATTTTTCTGACTTATATTATTGTGATGAATTAATGACTTTTTACTTTCATACTATTGATGGAAAAACAAGTATAGATTTTTTAAAAGGTTTTAATAATAAAGTTTTATCAAATGATGAATTAACAAGAATAGAAATATATAGAATGTATGTAATTTTAAAAATGATTGTTGATTGCGAATTAAAACAATACGGAAAATTTGATTGGATGTATAGTAATTTAAATACTAGGATAAGTAATTTACAAAAAAAAACTTTAAATTAATTAATATGGTATAATATTATTTATAATAAATAGAAAGTAGGGATTTTTATGAAAGAATATAAACAATTAGGTGCATATGGAATAATAGTAAAAGATGGACAAATACTATTAATAAAAAAATCTGGTGGTCCATATGATGGAAAATTGGATTTACCAGGTGGAACAATTGAGTTTTGTGAAAGACCAGAACAAGCATTAAAAAGGGAGTTAATTGAAGAAGTTGGTATTGAAATTGAAAAGTATGAATTATTTGATGCCGATTCAGTTTCTTTCGAATGGCAATTTAAAGAAGAGGTTTTAGTGAAAGTACATCATACCGGAATATTTTATAAGGTTTTTGAGTTTAAAAATGATATAAAAAAAGAAGTTGAAATAGACTCAATAAATGATGATTCACTAGGTGCAGAATTTTTTGAGATAAATAAATTGAAAAAAGAACAATTATCACAAATAGCTATTTTAGAATTAGAAAAAATGGGTTATGATATACGATAGAAAATATTTTCTTTATCATCTACCTAAAATGAAGAATTAAATAATTCACTAAAACAATTGTGTCATTGAAATAGAACAATAAAAGATAGAGGTAAATCATGAAAGAAGAATTTAAATATGTTGTTGATAATAGTAAATATGTATCTATAAATGAAAATGAAATAGATGAATTTATAAATGCCTTAGGTGATATAAATTATAGTCATTGGTCTAATGAATTAAATTTAGATTTATCAGAAAAAGAATGGATATTACTTGCTTTTATAATTGAATCTATGAACTTTTGCTTTTGGAAAAAACCTAAATGGAAAATTGAATATAATAATGAAATAATAAGTGGTTCAAATGCATTGTTCTATTCTGTAATTAGAGAAGTAGAAAGTAACGAAGATTTTTTAAATATTGATTATTTACAAAATATAAATAAAGAACAATTTATAAAAATATTTAATAGCATTGGGGGAGAAATCCCACTTTTTGAGGAAAGATACAATAATTTTAAAGAAGTAGTAAATTATATATATAATAATGAGAACTTTTATAATGATTTATTTTCTATTAAAAGCGATAGAGAATTATTAAAATATATAACTGATAATTTTAGTAGTTTTGACGATAAGTCAATATACAAAAATAAAACTATTCACTTTAATAAACGTGCTACATTATTAACAAACGATTTATTTTATCTGTCTAAAACAATTAATAACAATTTAGGAAATGTAAATAATTTAAGTGGTTGTGCAGATTATGGTATTCCTAGAACATTCAGAGATTATAATATTTTGGTATATAACGATGAACTATCTGAAATTATAGATAATGAAAAAGAATTACAACATGATAGTGAAATGGAAATCGAAATAAGAGCAAATATGTTATATATTATTGAAATTATCAAAGAAGCATTGGCAAAAAAAGGAATAATAGTAAATTCTGTGGAATTAGACAATTTAATTTGGTGGATGGGTAAGAAAAATAAAAAAAGTAATACCCATCACACAGTTACAATATATTATTAATTATTAATAAGAAACAATGATTAGCATTGTTTTTTTATTTAAAGATAGTTGCATTTTTACATTATTTAATTATAATATTAATTGAAAAAACGATTACTTGATAAAAGCAGTATTTCAACATGTCAATTGTATTTCAAAAATAGAAAGAGGAAAGATGATGAAAACACAAACAAAAAGATTAATTTCATCATTGTTGATTGCTGCAAATTTAACATTACCTGCAAACATAACATTAGCAAAAGAAGAGTCTAAACATAATACTGAAATTGTAGTAAAATTCAACAATGAACAAATTGAGTTTGACCAACAACCAATAATAGTAGATGGAAGAACAAAAGTACCTTTTAGAGCAATATTTGAAACAATGGGAACAGTTGTTTATTATAGGAATAGTGATAGTAGTATTTTAGGTATTACACGTGATGGGGATATAATAAAGCATACTGTAGGAACAAATAAGGCAACAATAAATGGTATAGAAAAAACATACGATAGTGTATCACAAATTGTAAATGATAGAACATTAATTCCTGTAAGAATGGTGGCAGATTTATTACAAGCAGAAGTAGAATGGATTGAAAAAACAAAAACAGTTGAAATAGAAAAAGATATTATAACAAATGAATATCACAAGAAAGTAAGAAATATCTTAGAATGTACTTTAGATAGTAACTTTAATCCAGAGGACTTTAAAAGATATTTAGATTATCAATCTAAACATCCAGAAATAAATACAAAACAAGTTATATTGGATGTTAATATGGATTTAGATAGAGAAATGGTAGAAGTTGATACAATTAAAAATATTGATGGAACACATTTTGAAGCAAAAGAAGAAGATATTTCAATAATAAAGAATCCACATAATCCATTGGTATTAGTTAATAGATATAACAAATTACCGGACGATTATAAACCACAAAATACAATGGAAGTTGATTTAGAACATAGAACAGGAATGTATGCAGAAATAAGTTCTATTATCTATAATGATTATTTAGAATTATATAATGCTGGAGTAAAAGATGGTTTTGATTTTAAAATAATTCAAGGAATAATAGAAACAAATCCAGAATTAGCATCTGCATATTTTTATACACCAAACGCATTTTATTTAAGACAAGAAAGTTATGCATTTAATTTATATCCACTACATAGATTTTGCGAATTAGAAACAGGACTAGCAATAAATGTTGTTGCAGTAAGCAGTAGTTATACATATTTTCTAAAATATGCACACGAAAATAATATATTACCGGTTAATGGTAGCGGAAAACAATGGACTCAAGAACAATTTGATTTAAAATTTTATGGTTCTGAATTAGATCCAAACTATCCTGCTAATTATAGACCGCAAATAGATGAAGAAGATAGAAAATATAATTGGTTAGAGAATAATAGTTATAAATATGGTTTTGTTGTAAGATATCCAAAAGGAAAAGAAAATATAACAAAATATTATTATATGCCCTGGCATTTAAGATATGTTGGAAAAGAAGTTGCTAAAGTTATGCATGATGAAAATTTATGTTTAGAAGAATATTATGCAAAATATATTAATCCATCTGGTTATGTAACTGATTTAAAATCTACAAAAGAAAAAGTTTTAAAATTATACTAAAAGCTAGATATAACAAAGTTTATGTTATATCTAGTTTTTTTAGTATTATCAAAATATGGAAATTAAATCATTGATTAAATAATATGTTTATGTTATCCTAGTATTATAAGGATAAGATGATAATGGAGTGGGTTGTAATGAATAAAATATTAAAATATATTCTTCTATCAGTTATAGTTTTACTACCATATAAAGTTAATGCAACTTGTAGTAACGATTTTAAACAACAAATTTATAGTAGTGCAAATAATATTTCTATAAATTATAATTTAATAGATGAGGAAAAACTGTCTGATAATGATAAATTATTGGATAATAGATTTAAAATAACAATATCTGGTTTAACAGAAGATATTGTTATTGAAGATGATTCACTTCATGAACAATATTCAATTAAAAAAGATGAAAGTAATCCAATACCTGAGGGTGCATCATTAAAGTTTTATTATTTTTATAATGGAAATCAATGTGAACCATATTTAATAAAAACTAAAGTTGTTAATATTCCATATTATAATGAGTTTTGGGATGATGAAATATGTGAGAATTTAAATGATTTCAAATATTGTAAAAAGACTACAAGTATTAAAGTGGATTATGATTTTCTAAAAAAAGAAGTTGATAAATATAAAAATAAAATAGGAAATAATAATGGTGTAGAAATAATTGATTCAGAAAATAATATTTTTGATTATAAAATATTGTTTATAGTAGTCCCTATTTTTATAGTAGTAATTGCAGTTATAGTAGTTTTGATTAAAAAGAAGAAAAAAAGAGGTAAAGTATTATGATAAAGAAGTTGTTATATACGATTATATTTATACTTGTAATATTTTTATCAGTAGATAAAGTATATGCATATACATACGATACTAATATTAGTGGACTTAGTCCATATTATGATATTACTTCTTTATCTATTAGTAATAATAAACTAACAATATCTGGATGGGCATACGTAGATGAAAAAGATAATGGAAAGTTTAATAATAATAGTATAGAATTTATTCCACAATATACTGTGTTTGTTAAAGATGGCAATGGAAATACCATTACAAGTGGAAGTTATTACAAAAATGATAATTCAATACCATCTAATCCATTTTCATTAACTTGTATATTATTTACAGATAATGATGGGACAGGTGGTTCTGCAAATAGTGGACAAGATTGTATGAATTATAATACAAGTAAAAACTTTAATGTAAGAAATACAATGATTGAGAAAAACGTAAATCAAACTCCATATAAAAATAGATATTATGATGGAATAGATTTTAAAATTACAATAGATATTTCAAATTTACAACATAGTACAGAATATCATTTAGAATTACAAATGAAGTTAGGAGATTATTATAGTAAATCAGTTCCACTATTGATATATCAAGATAGAATTCATAACAATAGTGAGGTAACTAAAATCGAAACTAAAAATGTAACAGATTGGGTAAAAATAACATCAAATTTAGCATTAATGCAAAACGGTAATATTAAGTATAATAATTCAGCATCAATTCAACAATATTGTCATTTTGTTCATAATGGTAACTACCAATATAGTGAAATTAAAGAAGAAACAGAAATTAGTACAAATGATGTAAAATATTATTATTATGAATTAATGATGAGTAAAGGAGCATATCATGGAGATTGCTCAACAATAACAAATTCTTTATTATATAAAACAAGTCCAAGTGATTATAAAGTATATGCTCATGCAGGATGGTTACAACCAACAGGTAATACAGGATTAATAATTGAAAAAAGAAATCCATGTATTGAGGGAACTGAAACAGAAACAGCAGTTGAATATGCTATAAATAATCCGGGTGTATGTTGTTATGAGATACCAGAAACTTGTTGTGGTAATAAGGTATATATTGAGGAATTATATAATTTAAATCCTAACCATTTCTTATTCTCATCAAATTATTGTTGTAATACTGATGGGATATATCAAATAAATAGTTATGATTTATATAAGGGTAAAAACTTTTATTCATTTTATCATTATTTCAATAATGAATTAGAATCTTATAAAATGCCATATTGGCAATCTATTGATAATACAAAATTTTATTCTCAAAATTATATTAGCAGCATATGTGAAAAATCAGAATGGGCAGGTAAAGTTTGTCCAAGTGGTACAACAAAAGATGAAGATTCAACTATTTTATCAATGCAATATGTAAATCATAATTCAACTAGTGGAACAATAAAACACGATGTATATATGTATTTAGAAAATGATAAAGTTTCAAAAGATGAAATAGGTATTAATTATTTTACTGATGCAGATTTTGAAGAATATTTAAGAGAAAATAAATCAAGTGAATTTAAAAATATTAATTATAAAGATTATGCTTTAAATAATAAACATTTTAAGATCACTATTAACAGTGTTAGTAAAGTTAATAATACCAAAACAAATGGAAAGTATAAATATAAAATAAGTTTTAGTATAGATATCACATCACTAAGTGAAAGTAAATATTCAGCAAAAGGTTATTATTTTCTACCTGTTAAGTTGTGGTATTGTGAAAAAGAAAAAGAAGAAGAAACACCACCAAGTTGTAGTGATAATACATATTTTAACGAACACAAATATGAATGTTGTTTAGAAAATCCAACTAAAGAGGGTTGTGCTTGTGAAACAACAAGTGATGAAGTATGTTATACATATCTTGAAACATCAGATTGTAATAAAGAAAGTAATGCAATTTATAACTATGGTACTAAAACTAAAAATTTAACAAATGGAACAGAAACTATTACAGAGGAAATTAAATTTAATAATTATCCTACATTAACAAAAATGAAAAATAATACATTAAAAGCAGGAACAGGATTTGAATATGATATAGATGTTACACATGATATAACAATGGAAAGACATTATAGTAGTGCATATAGTGGAAGTACAACAATTTATTGTTATTATAGCGGATGTTCATCAGCAAAAAAACAATCAGTAGATAGCTTTTATAGTGGTGTAGATAGAGTATTGACTACTGATGTTTCAGAGATTCAAAATCTACAATATAATTTTGATGGTATAAGTTCTGAGGAAATATATGATATTTCAATGACTGATAGTGGTAATAGAACAAATTTAAAAAACGACTCTATAAGATTTTGTGAGAGTCTATATAATTCATATACTGATAGTTGGAATACCACTTGTTCTGGTTATTATTCATATCCATCTAAAGTATTATATAGATATAACTACAAACTAAATCTAAAAGAAAAATACATCTTAAAATTACATAATGCAACAGAGGAATCACAAAACATACTTAATAGTAAACCATCAAATGAAGAATTAAAAAACTATCTTGAGGGTGGTAATAAATTTTATACATCTCTTAGTTCATCAAAAGGAATTTATGGGATAAACATATCTTTAGTAAATACAAATAATAAAGGATTAACAGGATTATTAAACGAAACTGAAAAATTTACTTGTCAATATGAAATAGTTAGTGGAATTAAAAATACTAAAACAAAAAATTCAGATTTCTATTTTAGACAAATATCATTAACCACTCCTTTTCCGAATAACAGAATAATAGGTGGTAATTGGAATAAATATTGTAGTGATGGTGAAAACTGTACATATATAACTTATAATGAAGATAATACACAAAAGGGTAGTAATGTGTATAGCAATGAACCATTATACGAAATAACTTTAACTCCAAATATTATTAAACAAGTTAAAGATTATAGTAAAGATATGGATAATGATTATAGTTGGAAAAATATGACTACTTATGTTAATAACGATTATGCTTTAACAAGTAATTTCTTTAATACAACAGGAGAACAACATGTTAATTGGGGTACTAATTTAAAATTTAAAACTAACTTTGATAGAAAGATTAAGATAGGTGATTTTTAATGAAAGAATCATTTTGGGGTTATTTAATAATAATACTTGGTGTTTTTACTCTTTCTGTCATAATGTTATTTAATGATGTAACAAATACAAACGACCAGAATTATTATCTGGTAAAAGAGGTTACTGAAGCTGCAATGTTGGACTCTGTAGATATTGCATATTATCGACAAACAGGTATTGTTTCCATAAACAAAGATAAATTTGCTGAAAACTTTTCTAGAAGATATGCAGAAAGTGCAGGACTAAATAAAACTTATAAAATAAAAATTTATGATATAGTAGAACAACCTCCTAAAGTAAGTTTAAGTGTTAGTTCTAAAACAGGTACAGTAAATATTTCTGGAACAGCAGAACAGTTTGATATAGTTAATAAAATAGATGCAATACTTGAAAATAAATAAAAAATATTAGTTATTTAAATAAATACTAATATTTTTTTTATTATAAAACTTGATAAAATAAGCACATGTACCAAAATGTACCAACTTGCACCAAAAAGCACAGAAAAAAACCATAAAATGCTTGACTTGTGCTTGTCAAGTGGTATAATAAGGTAAAATGAGATAAGTATGGAGAAAGCAAAAATCCATGCTTTTTTTTTATATTTTATTAAAAATACTTGACAAGTTAAAAACAAGTGATAAAATATAAATCAAAAATTTATATCTTGATTTTATAGAGAAAAAAAGCAGTACCCAAATCTCTTGTGTGTATTGCTTTTTTTCAAGGGGGGGAGTATAAATGGTAAAATTTGGATTATTATTTGTATTGGATAACAATATATGGAGAGTTGATTTTTCTCCTTATAGTTTTCTTGCCCCTATAAAATCAACTTCAATTTTTAATAAAAAGAGAAATTAATGGGATGTTTTCCCCTAAAATTTCTCTTTTTTTCATGCTAGGAGGTTTTCAATATGGAAAATGAACAATTAGAAAACGAACAAGAATATGAGTTTGATTTGTTATCTAAAAAATTTATTTCTCAATTTAATATGGAAAAAACTGAAGAAAATGTTTCAGAAATAATGTCAAAGTTTTTTAAAGCACAGTATAAATTCACAAATATATTGCCACCACGTATGACTCCAAATTATGAATTAAGATATGAATATATTACTATGACTTATTCTGATTCTTTAGGAGACCATGTAGCAGATAAATTAGATACTAAACAGGAAATTATAAATTTTTATAATACAATAGCAGGTGCAATAACAAGAATGAATACTACTGAAAGAGTTTATTATGTAGAAATGTTACTTAACTCAAAATCTGAAAGACATACTGCTGATGTAATAGGTGTTTCTAGACGTTTGTTACCACCTATTAAAAATAGTTGTATATTGAAAATAGCACTAGCATTTGGTAAGGAAGTTGAATTATAACTTTACTATGAGTTTATAGGGAGCTCATTTCAAAAAACTAAATATAAAACAGAAAGTGAGGTGATGATGAACCAATATTTATAATAAGGTAATTATTGATTTGTGAAAACAAATAATAATTCCACACAAAATATCACAGAAGAAAAAATAATAGAAAACAACATTGCTGAAAAAACACAAAATTAATACCATTAATTATTATCTATTATTGATTTTTCCCGCTATATGGATTGTTTGAAAATAAGAAAGAGATATACATTTAATATCTAGAGAAAACCTTTTAAATATAAGAAATACTATAATGCAACCAATTAGGTTGCTTTTTTTAATTAATTAGAGGAGGAATTTAAAATATGAAAAAATTAAATAAAACAAACGAAAAAAGAAATAAGAAAAAATTATTAATAGTTACAATTATAAGTGCATTTACAATATTAGGTGGAACTCTTGCTTTCTTTACTACACATACAGAAATAGAAAATTTAGTTAAAACTGCATTATATCAACATAATATAGTTAAAACTTGGGAAGCACCAGAAAATTGGCAACCTGCTGAAAAATTTACTCCATCATTTACTATAACTAATACTGGTAATATTGATATGGCTTTAAGAGCTAAATATACAGAAAAATGGACTTCATCAGATGGCACTGATTTACCTACAACTAAAGGCAATTATAACGTTGCAATAATTCACACAGGAGCTTATTGGGATTTAGATGAAGATGGATATTATTATTATAGAAATGTTAATGGTAATATACCTTTAAAACCAAATGAAACAACTCAATCATTTATTGAAGACATAATTTTCTTTGAAGGTATGGAGGCAACTTTAAACAAAACTGTGTCTGAAGATGGCAATACTATCACTTATACTTCTAGTGGTAGAGGATATGATGATGCGACTTATACTTTAACTGTACAATTCGATACTTTTCAATTTGACAAAGCAAATAGTGTTTGGTAATAAAAATCCTAGTTAGAAAGGAAATAAAAAATGCTAACAAAAACTAAAAATCTTATATTTAGAATCGTTTATATTTTAATATTGGTATATCTAATGATTTATATCCCCAGCTTCTGGGGATATAATCCATTAGTGGTTGTGTCAGGAAGTATGGAACCATCATTAAAAGTTGGTGGACTACTTTATTATAATGAAAAAAACAAAGAAGACTTTAAAACCGGTGATATTATTGTATTTAAATCTAAAGAACATATTATTTCTCACAGATTAGTAGAAAAAACAGAAACAGGATATATAACAAAAGGTGATGCTAATAATACAACTGATCCTCATGAAATAAAACATACTCAATTATTGGGGGAAGGAACAAAATGGTGTATACCATTTCTTGGATATTATGCTGACTTTATTTATAGTAATAAATATTTGTTATATATATCTGTTGCAATTATAACTCTTGATTTATGTAATGATGCTTATGGAGAACATAAAAGAAAAGTTGCAAAAAACAATGAAAAAATTGAATAAACTTTTAGCACTTATTCTTGCTATACATTGTTCTCTATATCAAACTTATGCTTATTTTACTACTAGTTCTAAAGTAGAAAGTAAAATAAAAACTCTAGGTTATAATTTTACTTTAAATGGTAATGGTGGTACTTTCGATTCTGAAAATATCACTATAATTAATAATTCTACTATACTACCTATACCTACTAAATTAGGATATAATTTTTTAGGTTATAGTAATATTTTAAATGGTGAGATAAATTATTCTAATAATATTAATAATGTTAATGAAATAAATAATAAAGAAATATTTGCTAATTGGGAATCAACAACGTATTCTATTACCTATAATCTAGATAATGGAACTATCTTTAATCAAAAGACAGAATATAATGTTGAAGAAACATTTACTTTACCTAATCCAACAAAGACAGGACATACATTTTTAGGATGGACAGGTTCTAATGGAACAACACCACAAAAAGATTTATCAGTACAAAAAGGAACAACAGGTAATTTAGTTTTTAATGCTAATTGGGAAACTCACTTATTTGAGGTTGATGTTAATCCAATAATTCAAAATACTACATATAATGGTGGAGTTAATAGCTTTACCTTTTCAGTATGGTTAAATGATGAACAAGTAGCAGATAGAGTAACAGATTATTATAATGATGCAGTACCATATGGTTCAACTATAAGAGTATATGTATATGACAGAGATGGATATAATATAACTTCATTTAGAGATAAAACATGGACTATTACTGAATCGTTGATTATAAATCCTAGTTGGTATGATAATATACCACCAACTATTACAACATTTAATGTTACTAATCTTGGTTTACATGCAAATCAAGGAACAGAGACAGGATGGGATATCAGAATTTATGTTGATGGATATGATAGTGGTTCTGGAATACAAAAATATCAAACTTGGTTAGTACCATATGGTAATGGGTCTGGTTCTCCAAGAAAAGATGGAAATGATAGAACTATGACAGATGTTATAAATTTAAATACAGCAAGTGGAAGAACATTCTGTGCTTATGCAATTGATAATGCAGGTAATGAAGCTGAACAATGTAAAACAATAAAAGTTAATTAAATTTTATATTAATATAAAATGATGAAAGGAAAAAATATATGAAAAAAATTAGTAAAGGTTCAATATATTATACAAATATAGAACAAAATGAGAAAAACAGCACTCCTGTTTTAGTGATTCAAAACAATATTGGTAATGAAATAAATTCTTCAACAATAATTACACCAATTATTACAAAAGATTATGCAGGAAAAAAGAAAACTACACATATAGAATTAGATAGTTTAAAAAATGTAAGACCAAATTCTATTGTATGTTTAGAACAGATAAGAACAATTAATAAAAGCAAACTACATGGTTTTGTATGTATGCTTAAAGAAAGAGAAATAAGAAAAATAGATAAAGCAATAAAAATATCTTTAGGATTAAAGTAGATTATAGGAAAATTACAATATGATTAAATTTACAGATACCACTTATTAGATAAGTGGTTATTTTTTTAAAAATAATACTAATAGAATGATAAGGTAATATTTACTTGGTTGTTATTTATGGGTGAATTTTTGGAGGGATAAAAATGAAAAAAGATAATTATGAACATTTAAAAGAAAAATTATTAATATGTAAGAACATGTCTTTAAATGAAATAGACGTTGATGAAATAGATGAAATATCAAGTGTAAAAATAGATAGAAGAAAATCAAGTAATGAAAGAATACTTGATTTTTTAAATGGTGTTAAAAATCCTTATATTTTTAATATAAATGGAAGAATAGTTAAAATGAGTTTTTCTGATAGCGAAAAAACTGCTGATGATTGTTTAACAAACGTATTAAAAAATTTGTATAGATAGTCAAGTGTACAAATAAAAAATTTCCACCTTCGATAAAAAAAATAAATTGAATTATGATTTGTTTGTGATTTGAAAGGAGGAAAATATATGGCAGGACGCGGAAAGAAAAAACAAAGTAAAACAGATTTAAACAACAGAAAATGGATTATTGGTTTTTATGGAAGACGTTCTTTTGATGATGGTGACTCAAACGAATCATATACAATTATTAATCAGAGAGCATTAATTGATTCCTTTTTAGAAAACAAACCAAACATAATAATTTACGATTATTATATTGATGATGGATATACAGGAACTAATTTTAATAGACCTGGGTTTAAAAGAATGATGCAAGATGTAATTGATGGGAGAATAAATGGAATTATAGTAAAAGATTTATCTCGATTAGGGAGGAATCATAAGGAAGTTGGAAAATATATTGAAGAAGTATTTCCAATATACGATTTAAGAATAATATCTGTAAATGATAATGTTGATTCTTATTTAGACCCAGAATCAATTAATAGTCTAATTGTCCCTGTAAAGAATTTGATGAACGAAAGTTACTCAAAAGATATATCAAAAAAAGTTTCTAGTGCTTATGAAACAATGGCAAAAAATGGACAATTTGTTGGAGGAACAGCACCATATGGATATATGTTCGATCCAGAAGATAAACATCATTTAATACCAAATCCAGATGAAGTAGTTATAGTTAAAAAAATATTTGAAATGGCTTTATCTGGAAATGGTAGAATTAAAATTTGTAAATATCTAAACGATAATGGAATTCTGTGTAGAAAGGAACTTCAAAGGAGAAAAAAAAGAAAATTATCATTAGAACCTTATGAAATCACTTCCACTTATTATTGGAGCACATCTACAATTGGTAGAATGCTCTCTAGTGAAACCTATATTGGAAATTTAGTTCAATTAAAGACAAAACGTGTAACATTTGGTGAGGATAAATATATACAAAAAGATAGAGATGAATGTATTTATTCTGAAAATACACATGAGGCAATTATATCAAAAGAAACTTTTTTTAAAGTACAAGAAATAGTTAAACAAAACGAAAAAAAGAAAAATTTGCCATGTCCAACAAATTATTCAATATTTAGAGGAATATTAAAATGTGCTGATTGCGGTAGAGCAATGACAAAACAGGAAGATTTCAGAGGAAATCGTCAATTATCAAACTATTTTTGTATGAGTTATTTGCAAATAAGTAAATCATGTACTCCGCACAAAATAAGGACAAAAGATTTAGAAAATACTGTATTAGAGGCAATTCAACTACAAATAAAATTAGTGATTGAATTAGAAAAAAGTTTAACTAAACTCTATTATAAAAGTAATCAGGGTTCAATAGAAAATGAATATAAACATAATGTGAAAATAACAGAAATTAAAATTTTTAATTTGAACGAACAAAAAAGAAAAGCATATGAGGAATGGAAATTTAACGTAATTGAAAAAAGTAAATTTATAAAGATTTCAGAGGAAATTGAAAATAAAATTAAACAGTTAAATGAACAAATAGAGTTTTATACATTGAATTATAAAGATAAAATAAAAAAAGCAAAAAAAAATGATTATTGGATAGGACATTATAAAAGAAATCGAAAAATTAAAAACCTCTCAAGGGAAGTATTAAATGAATTAATAGAGGTGATTCATGTTTCAGAAAATGGCAATATAAACTTGAAGTTTAAATATCACGATGAATATTTGAATTTAGTAAATTATTTAGAAAGTGAAGGAGTAATTGGAAATGAAAAAATGGAAATTAGCAATTTATCGCAGGCGTTCATTTGATGAAAAACGTGAAGAAGAGTCAAATAGTGTTACAAATCAAAAGAAATTGATAGATGATTTTTTAATTGAAAAAAAAGATTTAATAATATGTAACGATTATGTTGATGATGGATATACAGGAACTGATTTTAATAGACCTGGTTATAAAAAGATGCTGAATGATATTAGAAATGGAAAAATTAACGCTGTAATTGTAAAAGATTTATCTCGTTTAGGGAGAAATTATATACAGGTAGGGGATTTTATAGATGAAATTATACCGCAATATAATCTAAGATTTATTTCTATAAATGATAATGTTGATTCTTATGAGAATCCTAATACAATGAGTTCGCTTGAAATACCCCTTAAAAACCTTATGAATGAGGGTTATTCAAAAGATTCTTCAAAAAAAATGAGAACATCACTTAATGCTAGCAAAAAAGCAGGAAATTTTGTTGGTAAGGTTGCTCCTTATGGATATATTAAAGATCCAGAAGATAAACATAAATTTTTAATAGATAAAGATGCAGCAAAAATAGTTAAAAAAATATTTGATTTAGTTTTAAAAGGATATAGTAAACAAGAAATTGCAAAAGAGTTAAATAATAATCATATAATTACGCCGAGTACTTATCTTAAAGAAAAATTGAATTATAACTGTGTTGTAAAATGTAATAAGTGGAATTCAAGTATGCTTGATTATATTTTAAAAAATGAATCATACATGGGTAATCTAGTTCAGGGAAAAACCACTAGAATAAGTCATAAAGTACATAATGTTGTTAGAGTTTCAGAAGATGAATGGATTAAATGTGATAATCACCATGAACCTATAATTGATGAGGAAGTCTATCGACAAGTTCAAAGTATATTATACAATCGTAATTCTAAAATAAATAAAAATGGAAAATATTATAAATATACAGGATTTATTAAATGTGCAGATTGCGGATGTAATTTATATAGAATTACAAGGACAAAACATAAAAAGGAACAAATATACTATTATTGTAGCTCATATATAAGAGCAAAACAATGTAGTCAGCATTATATTAAGGAACAGGAAGTAGATGAAATTGTTTTGAAAATACTAAATCTACATATTGATTTAGTATGTGATGTTAGTAAGAAAATTGAAGATACTGTATCATTTTCTAGAATTGAGTATAACGCGGAAGTTAAAAAAATAAGAATTGTAGAACTTAATAAGGGGATAGAAAAATATCAAACATTATTAAATGAAATAATAAAAGATTATGAATTGAATTATATAACACAGGATGATTTTGAAAGATTTAACAGAAAATACTTATATGAAATAAATAATTTGAAACTAGAAAAAGAAGAACTAGAAAAAAGCAAACTAACATCAAATAAATTAAAATGGCTTGATAAATTTAAAAAAATTGGAAAGTTAGATACAATCGATAGAAATGTTGTAAATGAATTTATTGATAACATTTTAGTAAATGATGATAGGAGTGTTATAGTAAATTTAAAATATAAAGAACAATATGAAGACGCAATTAACTATTTAAAAAGTAAGGAAATATGATATAATATTCCATGAAGAACTTTCTATATTAACGAAAGCAAGTAATAAAAAGGAGATGGATTTTTATGAATAATAATTCAATTGATAGGGGGGTTAAAAAAACCGATGTCAACTGGTATCCTGGTCATATGGCCAAAACAAAAAGACTTATAAAGGAAAAACTTGATTTAGTTGATATTGTATATGAAGTTGTTGATGCAAGAATTCCTAAAAGTTCTAAAATAAAAGACATTGATGAACTAATAAAAAATAAAAAAAGAATTTTAATAATGACCAAGATGGATTTGTGTGATTTAGAGGAAACTAATAAATGGGTTAAGTACTATGAGGATAGTGGATATAAGGTTATTTTAGTTGATTTAATTAATGGTAAAAATGTTAGTAGAATAATTGAAGAAACTAATAAATTAATGGAGGATATGAATACAAAGAGAATTCAAAAAGGACTTCAACCTAGAAAAATACGTGCTTTAGTAGTAGGAATTCCTAACGTTGGTAAATCAACATTAATAAATAGATTAGTTGGTAGAAAAGCTGTAAATGTAGGTAACAAACCAGGTGTTACAAAGTCACTAGATTGGATACGTATTAATAAAGATATTGAATTATTAGATACTCCTGGTATATTGTGGCCTAGATTAGATGATGATGTAGTTGCATATAATTTAGCATCAATGACAGCAATAAAAGAGGAAGTTCTACCAATCGATAGAGTTTGTTTTTATATATTAAAAACATTAAACGACAAGTATAAAAATTTATTAGAATTTAGATATGGAATAACAGAATATAATGAAGAAGAATTAATCGAAGCTCTTGACATAATCGGTAAAAAAAGGGGATGTGTAATTCGTGGTGGAGAAATTGACTATGAAAAAGTATATCAAACTGTACTTAGAGATTTGAGAGATGGATTAATAGGTAAAGTTACTTTTGATTAATAAAATAGGTAAAAAGTGTCAAAAACACCAGTAAAATTACCAAATAAGTATTTTAAATACTTGTGAAATGTTATATTATAGTAATAGGTGATGAAAAATGAAGGTAAGTTTTGGAAAAAGATTTGCCAGTTATGTAATTGATTTTATTATAATAACAGTAATACTTAATTTAGTATCGTTTGTAATACCAGAAAATAAGAATCTTACAAATCTGAACAATGAATTAACAGAATTAACTAATGAATATGCAGAAAAAGATATACATACTGAAGAAGAAATAGAAAATTATATGGAAGCATCAGCACCACTTACATATCGAATTGATAAAGAAAACTTTTTATTTTCAGTGGTTGGAATTATTATTTATATTTTATATTATGTAGTATTCCAATATAAAAATAATGGTCAAACATTAGGTAAAAAAATAATGGGAATAAAAGTAGTAAAAGAAGATAGTGAAATTTCTATCAATGATTTTATTTATAGAAGTTTTATAATAAATTCAATATTATTTAATATGATAATTTTGATACTGCTATTCATAACTAAAGATGTAACATATATTACTTTAGTTGGTGTTTTAGGAATAATACAATTCATAATAATAGCAGTTAGTGTGTGTATGATTTTATTTAGAAAAGATAAGAAATCATTACATGATATTATAACAAATACGAAAGTAGTAGAGGTGGCATAATGAGAGAATTAACTGAACAAGAAATAGTAAGACGAGAAAAAATAGAAAAAATTAGTGAAGTATGTAATCCATATCCAGAAAGATTTGAGATTACACATGAAATTAAAGATGCAAAAAATTTAGATGATGGAACTAGTAATGTTAGTGTTGCTGGTCGTATTGTGCTTATGAGAAAAATGGGTAAACTTAGTTTCTTAACAATAAGAGATGTTGAAGGAGATATCCAAATCTCAATTAAAGTTGATATGGTTGGTGAAGAAAAATATAAATTCTTCAAAGATAACTTTGATTTAGGTGATTTTATCGGAGTTACTGGTGAAATTTTTACAACACATACTGGAGAAAAAACTGTAAGAGCTGATGAGTTTGTATTTTTAGGTAAAGCTTTAAAACCATTACCAGATAAATTTCATGGTCTAGTTGATAGTGAACTTTGTTATAGAAATCGTTATGTAGATTTAATAATGAATGAAGATACTAGAGATAGATTTAGAAAAAAATATGAATTCATTAAAGAAATTAGAAGATATTTAGAAGATAGAAATTATATTGAAGTTGAAACACCAGTATTAATTAATAAACCATCTGGAGCACTTGCTAAACCATTTACTGCGCATCATAATGCATTAGATATAGATGTATATTTAAGAATTGCTCCTGAAACATATTTAAAAAGAGCAGTGGTTGGTGGATTTAATAAAGTATTTGAATTTGCAAGATGTTTTAGAAACGAAGGTATGGATTCAACTCACTTACAAGATTTTACAATGTTAGAATGTTATTGTAGCTATTATAATTATAAAGATAATATGATATTAATAGAAGATATGCTTAAAACAGTTATTAAAAAAGTTTTTGGTGGTCTAACTATTACTATTGATGGAAAAGAAATAGACTTTTCTAAAAAATGGGAAACAGTTTCATTTAGAGAACTAATCATTAAATATATTGATATTGATATTAACGAATATAACACTAAAGAAAAATTATTAGATGTTATAAAAGAACGTCATATCGAATTAGAATCAGAAACGGATATTGGTTTACTTGGTTTTGGTAACTTAGTAGATTTGTTATATAAAAAGGTTGCAAGACCTATGATGATTGAACCTGTATTTTTAGTAGATCATCCAATTGAATTATCACCACTAGCGCGTGCAAATGATGATAATCCTGGTATAACAGATAGATTCCAACTAGTAATCAATGGTGCAGAAATTGTTAATGCTTATTCAGAACTTGTTGATCCAGCAGAACAAATGAAGAGATTAGAAGAACAAGCTAAACTTAATAGTGAAGGTGATGAAGAAGCAATGGTAATGGACCACGATTATATTGAGGCTATGGAATACGGTATGCCACCAATATCAGGTTGGGGAATGGGAATTGATAGAGTAATGCAGGTATTAACTGATGTGCCTAACATTAAAGATAATATATTATTTCCGTTATTAAGACCAATCGATCATAAAGAAAATTAGAAAGGAAGTTTTCAAATGAAAAAACATAATTTATTTAAAATTCTTGCAATAATGATTTTAGTATTTGTTGTTTTATCTTGGATTATTCCAACTGGATATTTATCTGGTACAGAAATTCAAAAAGCTGAAGAACTTACTAGAATTGGGATATGGAATGTATTTAATATGTTCACAGTATCTGCAAGTAGTTTTATAACTTATCCATTTTATTTAATTACAGTTGGAGTATTCTATCTAGTATTAAATAAAACTGGTGTATACCAAAGAATGGTAACTAACTTTGCTAAAAAGTTAAAAAAATATCCTAAACTATTTTTAGCAATAACAATAAGTTTATTCGCAATCATTTCATCAGTTACTAATTTAGGATTAATGCTATTTTTACTTGTACCATTTTTCATATCAGTAATTTTAAAATTAGGATATGATAAGTTTGTAGCACTAGCAAGTACAATTGGTGCAATATTTGTAGGTATTATTGGTTCTACTTATGGTTATTATGTAAGTAAAATTATTAATAGTGTGTTAAATTTAGATTTTACATCTAATATTATTGCTAAGGTAGCATTATTAGTTGTTTCAACTGCATTATTAATTTTATATGAATTCTCATATATTAAACGTGATAAAAAACCTAAATCTAAAGATGTAGTAAAAGAAGAAGTTAAAGATGAATTATTAATTGAAACTGATAAAAATTCTAATAAAAAATCATGGCCAATGATTTTAGTAATGGTTTTAGTACTAGTAATTACTTTCTTATCTGCAATTGCATGGAATTCTGCATATGGATTTGAAGTGTTTACTAAATTCCATGAATCAGTTATGAATTTATCAATTGGTAAAGATTTTAATATATTACAATATATTCTAGGTGCTCCAGTTAATATTGGATACTATGCACAATATGGTATCAAAGAATTAGGTGGATGGGATTATACTGATTTATCAATAATGTTAATTTTTGCATCATTAATAATTGGATTAATGTATAAAGTTAAATTTAGTGATATTTTAGATTCTTTCAAAGATAGTGGTAAAAAATTCGCTAAAGCATCATTATTAATTATTGTAGCATATACATTATTTGTATTAAATTATTATATTCCAGTATTTACAACTGTAATTGGTTGGGTTGGAAATTCATTTAATATTGTAACTAGTTCATTAATCGCAATATTATCATCAGTTATCAATATTGATATGATGTATGTAGCACAAGGAACATTAGCTACAGTATCTGCAATATTTGATGATGTTGCTCTTAATCCAACACTTGCTGTATTATATCAAGCAATGTATGGTTTAACATCATTCTTTGCGCCAACTAGTATCTTATTAATTACTGGATTATGTTACTTAAATATTTCTTATAAAGAATGGATGAAACATATTTGGAAATTCTTATTAGAATTATTAGTAGTAATCTTAATAGTATTAATTATATTAATGGTTATATAAAAGGATTATTTAAATCCTTTTTTTGTTTTATTATGATATAATTATATTGTAAGGAGAATTAATATGGAATTAACAAGTAATAAAGCACTTGAAATGTTAAAAGAAGCAGAAACTATAACACCTGATTTAGGTTGGATTAAACATTCAATATGTGTAGGTAATACCGCTGAAATAATTGCGACTGCACTAAATCTTGATTCAGAAAAAGCTAAAACATTAGGCTATATACATGATATTGGTAAAAGAAATGGTGATTTTAGAAATCATGTAATAAATGGATATCATTATTTAAAAGATTTGGGATATGATATTGAATACTGTAACATATGCTTAACACATTCATATTTGAATAATGATGTGTATTGTACAGCAGGTGGTATTCCTGTTGATATACCTTTTAAAACAGATTTTATTAAAAATCATGAATATACTATTTATGAAAAAATAATTAATTTATGCGATTTAATGTGCACTAGAGTAGTTAATACAGTTGATAAAAGATTAATTGATATAATTATTAGACGTGGGGCATATGAAAATACTCAATATCATGTTAAGGAAGCATATAGATTAAAAGAATATTTTGATAATTTATTAGGTTATAACTTATATGATTTATTTCCAGAGATAAAAGAAAATTTATAATTATACTTGATTTATCATAAAATATAATGTATTATATTGTTGTTGCCAAATCTTGGTGATTAGACTTCTTCCAGTCTGTTACTCAGATTTAGGTGTATTATAAAGAAAGGAAGGAAAATTAAAATGGCTTTAACAAAAGAAAGAAAAACAGAAATCATTAAGAATTTTGCTAAAGATGCAAAAGATACAGGATCTGTTGAAGTACAAGTTGCAATTCTTACTGAAGAAATTAAAACTTTAACTGATCACTTAAAAGAACATATTCACGATTTTCATTCTAAAAGAGGTTTATTAATGAAAGTTGGTAAACGTAGAAGTTTACTTGACTATCTTAAAAAACACGATGTTGTTAGATACCGTGAATTAATCAAAAAATTAGGATTAAGAAAATAGGCACTTTTTTTAGGTGTCTCTTTTTATTTGAAAATACATTATGCAAAAGGAGATGATTCATCCATGGAACTTGAACCAAGGACAGAATATCGACATATTATGAAGCCAAGAACGAAATTATGTTCAAATGTTGATGATAATGTAGTTATAGATTCTTCATCATATATAACAAGTGTTCAAATACAATCAGCACTTGTTAAATATAAACGTTATAAAAATAATCATAAAGTTAAAAATTCAAATAAAGTACACATAAAAAAATTAGTAATGAAAATGAATAGTAATGGAGGTAATATAAATGTGTAAAAAAGTATTCGAACTAGATTTCAGGGGAAGAAAATTAGTAGTAGAAAATGGAGAAATGGCTAAACAAGCTAATGGTGCAGTGTTAGTTAGATATGGTGATACTGTTGTACTTAGTACTGCAGTAGTTAAAAAAGAAGCTAATGTTTTATCAGATTTCTTTCCATTAATGGTAATTTATCAAGAAAAATTATATTCAGTTGGTAAAATACCTGGTGGATTCATTAAAAGAGAAGGACGTCCAACAGATGCAGCTACACTTGCAGCTCGTATGATTGATAGACCAATGCGTCCTATGTTTCCAGAAAACTTTAAAAATGAAGTACAAATAGTTAATACAGTATTATCAGTTGATACTGACAATTCACCAGAACTAACTGCAATGTTTGCTTCATCATTATCAGTAGGTATAAGTGAAATACCATTTGATGGACCAATCGCAGGAGTTAAAGTTGGACATGTTAATGGAGAATTTATTATTAACCCAACACCAGCAGAATTAGAATTATCTGATATAGATTTAACTGTTGCAGGAACTAAAGATGCAATTAACATGGTTGAAGCAGGAAGTAAAGAAGTTAGTGAAGAACTAATGTTAGAAGCATTAATGTTTGGACATGAAGCAATTAAAGAATTAGTTGCATTCCAAGAACAAATTATATCTGAAATTGGTAAGCCAGATATGGAATATCAAGTATTAGAAATATCTGATGAATTAAAAAATGAAATAGCTAGTCTTGCTACAGATAATTTAAATAATGCAATGAGAATTAAAGATAAGTTAGAAAAATATGCTGCAATTGATAAAGCAAAAGAAGATGTTGTAAATAAATACACTCTTGAAAACGAAGATAATTTAAAAGAAAAAGAATTAAATGAGTTAATTACTAAAGTTAAATTAGTATTAGAACAAATTGAATATGAAATTTTCAGAAAAATAGTTGTTAAGGAGAAAACAAGAGCTGATGGTAGAAGAATGGATGAAATTAGACCATTATCAACTGATATTGATATTCTACCTAGAACTCATGGATCAGCACTATTTACTCGTGGACAAACTCAAGCTTTAGCAATTACAACACTAGGAGCACTTGGTGAACATCAAATTTTAGATGGGTTAAGTTTAGAAGCAGAAAAAAGATTTATGCTACACTATAACTTCCCAGCATTCTCAGTTGGTGAGACAGGAAGATATGGAGCGCCTGGTAGACGTGAAATTGGACATGGTGCATTAGGTGAAAGAGCGTTACTTCAAGTTATGCCTAATGAAGAAGAATTCCCATATACTGTACGTGTAGTATCAGAAGTATTAGAAAGTAATGGGTCATCAAGTCAAGCAACAATTTGTGCTGGATGTATGAGTTTAATGGCTGCTGGTGTTCCAATTAAAGCTCCAGTTGCTGGTATTGCTATGGGTCTTATTACTGATGGAGATGATTATACAATTCTTACTGATATCCAAGGTATGGAAGACCATTTAGGAGATATGGATTTTAAAGTTGCAGGTACTAAAGATGGTATTTGTGCACTACAAATGGATATTAAAATTAAAGGTATTACTAAAGAAATTCTTAGAGAAGCTTTAGAACAAGCAAAAAAAGCTAGAATGGAAATATTAGATGTAATTACAGCTCAAATCCCAGAACCAAGAAAAGAAGTTAGTAAATATGCGCCTAAAACTGTTACATTTATGATTAATCCAGATAAGATTAAAGAAGTAATTGGTCGTGGTGGAGAAATGATTACTAAAATTATTCTTGAAAGTAGCAATGTTGAAACTGTAAATGATGTTAATGCTGTTAAAGTTGATTTAGAAGACGATGGTAGAGTAATTATTTATCATACAGATAAAGAAGTTATTGAAAAAACTAGAACTGCAATTGAAAATATCGTTAGAGAACCTGAAATTGGTAAAATGTATACTGTTAAAGTATTAAACGTTGAAAGCTTTGGGGCATTTGTTGAATTATGGCCAGGTTGTGAAGGATTTATTCATGTTTCTAACTTAAGTGACGAAAGAGTTAAACATCCAAGTGATGTAGTTAAAACTGGTGATATATTAGTTGCGAAAGCTATTGAGTATGATAGAAAAGGTAAGATAAATTTAAGCTTAAGAACAAGTAATAAACCAAAAGTTGATAAAGAAAACAATAAAAAAGATAAAGAAGAAAAAGATAATTAAAAAATGAAAAAAGTATCGAAATAGGCAATTAGATATGAAAAGGTTACAGATAATGAAAATTATGTGTGGCCTTTTTAATTTTTAATATAAAAAAACAGAAAATAATTTTCCTTAATTTTCAAAATATTGTATAATACTAATTAGGTGAAGTATTATGAAACGTAGTGAAGTAAATAGAGATAAATTAAGTCCTATGATGAAGCAATATATGGGTATAAAAGATAAATATGAAGATGTTGTGTTATTGTTTAGACTAGGGGACTTTTACGAATTATTTTTTGAAGATGCTATTAATATATCAAGAGAATTAGAATTAACATTAACTGGTAAAAATGCAGGATTAGAAGAAAGAATTCCAATGTGTGGTATACCATATCACGCATTAAATATTTATTTAGAAAAATTAATTGAAAAAGGTTATAAAGTAGGAATATGTGAACAAACAGAAGATCCTAAAAATGTCAAAGGAATAGTTAAAAGAGAAGTTGTTCAAATAATATCAAAAGGAACATTAATCAATAATGAACTTCTAAACGAAAAGGAAAATAATTACATAGGTAATATTTATGATTTTGTTCATGCATATGGAATTAGTTATACAGATATTTCAACTGGTGAATTTAAAACATTTTTAATTGACCATGATATACCTAAATTAATAAATGAAATAATTAATCTTAATCTAAATGAAATAATATTAACTGATAAGTGCGACAAAAATATTATTAATATACTTAAGAATCAATATCATATGTCTATAACTGTGTATGATGAAGTATATGAAGGTGATACATATCAATATTTATATGAGGATTTAAATGATGTTAGGTATCAAACTACTATTAAACATCTATTATCATATTTACTAGAAACTCAAAAGAGAAGTTTAAATCACTTACAAAAGGTAAAAATAAAAGATAATAATTATCTTAGAATGGATGTTCACACAAAAAGAAATTTAGAATTAACCGAAACATTAAGATTAAAACAAAGAACTTATTCTTTAATATGGTTACTAGATAAAACTAAAACAGCATCAGGTTCAAGACTTTTAAAACAATGGATAGAAAACCCTCTAGTAAATAGAAAAGAAATAGAAAAGAGATATAATGTAATAGATACATTATTAAATCAATTTATAATCAAGGAAGAACTTAGAAATTTATTATGCGAAGTATATGACATTGAAAGATTAACTGGAAGAATTGCATATGGTAATGCGAATGGTAGGGATTTAATACAACTTAAAAATTCATTAAAGGTACTTCCTGATATTAAAAAGAATTTAAATGACATTAATTTTTATCATGATATAGATACTTTAGAAGAATTATATGATTTATTAGAAAGTAGTATTTATGAAACTCCACCAGTTAGTATAAAAGAGGGGTATTTAATTAAAAACGGTTTTAATACAGAATTAGATGAATTAAAAGAAATAAGATATTCAGGAAAAGATTTTATTGCAAAGTTAGAATATGAAGAAAGAGAAAGAACCGGAATTAAGACTTTAAAAGTAGGATATAATAGAGTATTTGGATATTATATTGAAGTATCTAAAGGAAGTATAAGTCAAGTAAAAGAAGAATTTGGATATGAAAGAAAACAAACATTAAGTACTGGTGAAAGATATATTACTCCACTACTTAAAGAGAAAGAAGCACTAGTATTAAATGCAGAGGAAAAAATAGTAGAGTTAGAATACAATTTATTTTGTGAAATTAGAAATCAAATTCAAAAATATATTTCAAAACTACAAGATACAGCCAAAGTATTATCTGAAATAGATGTTTTAGCAGCATTTACAACAGTGACTGAAGAAAATAAATTTGTTAGACCAACATTAGTAAACAATAGGGAAGTATATATTAAAAATAATAGACATCCTGTAGTAGAAAAAGTAATGAAAGATGAATATGTAGAAAATGATATTATTATGGGTGAAGGTACTAATCTACTTTTGATTACTGGACCAAATATGAGTGGTAAATCAACTTATATGAGACAATTCGCTATTACTGCAATAATGGCTCAAATCGGATGTTTTGTTCCTGCAACTGAATGTAGAATACCAATATTTGATAAGATATTTACTAGAATTGGAGCATCAGATGATTTAGTTAGTGGCGAATCAACATTTATGGTAGAAATGATGGAAGCTAATAACGCTATACAAAACGCTACATCTAATAGTTTAATATTATTTGATGAATTAGGTAGAGGTACAGCAACATATGATGGTATGAGTTTAGCACAAGCTATACTTGAATATATTTGTAATAATATTCAGGCTAAAACTATGTTTTCTACACATTATCATGAACTAACTAGTTTAGATAAAAAAATATCTGGTCTTAAAAATATACATGTTTCTGCACATGAAGAAAATGGAACAGTAACATTCCTTCACAAAATTAAGAATGGCCCAGTAGATAAAAGTTATGGAATACATGTTGCAAGACTTGCGAAGTTACCAGACGACTTGATTAAAAGGGCTAATGAAATATTAAATGTTTATGAGAAAAAAGAAAAAAAAGAAGAAGTGTTTACTCAAATATCTTTAGATTTTGATAGATGTGAACCACAAACTAGCAAAGTTGAAGAAATAATTAGGGATATTAATCCTCTAGAAATAACTCCTTTAGAAGCATTAAATATTTTATATGAATTAAAAAAAGAAATAAAAGAAAAGTAAAAAAATATAAGTCATAATTGGCTTATATTTTTTATGTTGGATTGTAAGCTAACTTTAATACTTTTTTTGGAGAACCACAAGATAAAGTATATTTTTTACTTCCCATAATATGTTCTTGAACAATTGAAATATTTTTAATTTCTCCATTGTCACATATCGGAACATTAATATATTTATCTTGTTTTATATATATAGCTTTCGATTCTGAACGATAAATTTTATAATTTGTTTTATATTTTTCTGATTTTATTAATAAATCATAATTAGTACTAACACCTATATTCTTTAATGCTAGTGATAAATCCTTTAATTGATTTGTAGTTACATATTTAAAATCTTTTGCCATCATTTTATTAACAATAGCTACAGGTAGTGAGTATAAAATAAGAAATACTGGGATACTTTTTAATGTTTTTTCTAATAATATTGGGCTTGTTATATTAAGAAGTGAATATATTGTTGTTGCGATCGCTGTTTTTGGTAAAATAAATTTACAATTTCTATTTAAAGATATACCTGTTTTTGATTCTCTTATTTTATCAAATAAATCATAATTAATATTTATTTTCATATTATCATTTCCTAACTGGATATATATTATATAATATTTATTGTTTTTGTCAATTTCATATTCAAAATTATAATAAAATATAGTACAATATAACTAGAAGGGATGAAGAAAATTATGATAACTGAAGAAGTAAAACAAAGAATGCAAAAAGCAATTGAAAATATGAAACAAAGATTTACAACTGTAAGAGCAGGTAGAGCTAATCCTGCATTAGTAAGTGATTTAAAAGTACAATATTATGGGGTAGATACACCTTTACAACAACTTGCTACAATCTCAATTCCAGAAGCAAGACAATTATCAATTAAACCATTTGATAGATCATGTTTAAAAGATATTGAAAAAGCTATTTTTGAAGCTAATATTGGACTTACTCCAACTAATAATGGAGAAATAATCATAATCACTATTCCTGAACTTACTGAAGAGAGAAGAAGAGATTATGTTAAACAAGCTAAGTCAATAGCAGAAGAAGCTAAAATTGCACTTCGTAATATTAGACAAGATGCTAATAAAGATGTTAAAAATCAAGAATTAGCAGAAGATGAAGAAAAAAGAACAATGGATAGAATACAAGAATTAACTAATGATTTCAATAAACAAGTTGATGAATTATTAAAAGAAAAAGAAAAAGAATTAATGAGTGTATAAATATGAGTAGTTTATTTTGGTTAATAGTTTTTATTGGATTAGTAGTTATTGAATTATTAACTGTTGGATTAGTATCAGTATGGTTTGCAACTGGTGCTGTAGCAGCATTTATTACTTCATATTTTACTAATAATGCCTACATTCAAACATCAATATTTGTTGTTATATCAATTCTCTCTTTAATTATTACTAGACCAATACTAAAAAAATATTTTAATAAAGATATAGTTAAAACAAATGTTAATAAGTTAATTGGAGAAACTGCAATAGTAATAGAAGAGTTAAGCAAAACAAATATAGGTAAAGTCAAAGTAGATGGGCAAATATGGAGTGCATTAAATAGTGAAAAAGGAAAAATAAGAATAGACTCTGAAGTAGAAATATTATCTATTGAAGGTGTTAAACTTATTGTAAGAAAGAAGGAAGATTAATATGGATTTGATATATTTTTTATTAATTATAATAGTTGTGTTAATAATTGCTAATATTAGAATTGTTCCTCAATCTAAAGCAATTGTTATTGAAAGATTAGGTGCATATAAAGAAACATGGCAAACTGGTTTACATGTTAAAATACCTTTTATTGATAAAATTGCAAATACAATTACATTAAAAGAACAAATAAGAGATTTCCCACCACAACCAGTTATTACAAAAGACAATGTAACAATGCATATAGATACAGTAGTTTATTTTCAAATTACTGATCCAAAGTTATATACTTATGGGATTGAATATCCAATTAATGCAATCGAAAATTTAACAGCAACAACATTGCGTAATATTATTGGTGATCTTGAGTTAGATGAAACATTAACTTCAAGGGATTTAATTAATACTCATATGAGAACAATTCTAGATGAAGCAACTGATCCATGGGGAATTAAAGTTAATAGAGTAGAAGTTAAAAATATTTTACCACCAAGAGATATTCAAGATGCAATGGAAAAACAAATGAGAGCCGAACGTGAAAGACGTGAAGCAATTCTTAGAGCTGAAGGAGAAAAGAAAGCTGCAATCTTAAGAGCAGAGGGAGAAAAAGAAAGTGCAATACTTATTGCAGAAGCAAATAAAGAAAGACAAATAAGAGAAGCTGAAGGTCAAGCTGAAGCTATAATTAAAGTTAAAAAAGCAGAAGCAGATGGATTAAAATTATTAAAAGATGCTAAAATGGACGAAGCAGTCCTTAAATTAAAAAGTTTTGAAGCAATGGTTAATGTTGCAAATGGACAATCAACAAAAATCATTATTCCATCAGATATGCAAAACATGGCAGGATTAGTTACAACTGCTAGTGAATTATTTAAAGATAAAGAAAGCAAATAATAATAAACACATTTTATAATAACAAAATAAAACTACTTCCAATTTAATTTGAGAGTAGTTTTTATATTAATCTTGAAAGGTTCAAGTAACAAACAATATGGTGCACTAAGGGAAGAAGTAGAACAACTTCTAGTACAAAAGAAACAGTTAGTAATAACTATTAACTAATAAAAGTATAGTATTATATGTAGCAAAAAATAGCATCTATTTAAATATTGACCATAATATGTTATAATTAATATGGTTTTAGTTCCTGATGAAAGAGGTGCTATATGCATTTTTATGAATTAATGAAAAAATTAACTGAAGATAAAAAAACAATTATCTATGTTGATATGGATGGTGTAATTGCTTCTTATGATTTTGGGAAGCCACTTGATTTTAAAAATAAAAGACCTTTAACTACAAATATTAAAATATTAAGCAAATTATGCAATCTAAAAAATGTTGAATTACATATATTATCAGTTTGTAGATTTAATAATGAGGTAAATGAAAAAAATGAATGGTTAAATAAATATGCTCCATTTTTTGAAAAAGATAAAAGGACTATTATTCCAAAAGAAAGTTATCCGCATTATTCATCAAAAGAATTGAAATTAAATTATTTAAAATCATTAAAAAATGATGAACAAATTATTTTTATTGATGATGACAATGAAGTTTTGAGAACTGTTCGTAATGGTTTGAAAGACATAATATTATATCAAGATTCTGAATTGATAGATTAGAAAGGCGAAATACATATATGTTAAGTTATGAAGGAATATTTTTTGAAGCAGATATGGTTGATTTGATACATTCGTTAGAAACAGAAAAATTAGCCAGAGTTAATGATGAAATACATTGTACTTTTAAATATCATCCAACAACTAATGAAATTTTCAATGATATAGTTGGGAGAACATTTGAAGTATATTTAATAGGTTACGGTAATGATGGACAAAATAGTGGATTTGAAATATTATTTACTGATGAATTAAAAGATTATTATATAAATTATGATGAACAAAATGCAACTGTTTTAAAAACACCTCATATTACTGCATCACTAGCTGAAGGTGCAAAAGCATCAAACACAAAAAATCTTAATTTTAAACCTTTAGATAAACCTGTTAAGTTAGTTGGAAGATTTGGTTATTGGATCAAAGGTGAAAACGAAGAATACGTATCTTATGAACCATATTTTAAGGGTAAAACAAGATAATAATTTATCACCGCTAATTGCTGTGTCAATTTGCAAGTGTGTTTCTAAATTAACAAAATAAAACTACTTTCAATTTATTTGAGAGTAGTTTTTATATTTAATCTCGAAAAGTTCGAGTTTCCTATCAATCTGGTGGGCCGCCAGGGGCTCGAACCCTGGACCCATCGCTTAAGAGGCGATTGCTCTACCAACTGAGCTAGCGGCCCAAATAACTTACTCACTTATTATAACACATAATTTACATATTTCAATAATTTTTATTTCAAATATTAAAATATATGTTATACTTTAATAGGTGATAATATGAAAAAAGGTATTAGAATTACATTAATAATTATTTTGATGACAATAATTGGAACAGGTAGCTATTTTATATCAAAGGAAGTTACTGAATCTTATTTAAAAGATAATAAAACAATAAAAGATATTAATTTAGAAACATTTGTAACTGATTTTAATAAAAATTTAAAAGAAAGCAATATGGACTTAGAATTAATTATAGATGAAGATGTTGTAGCTAATGAAAATAAAACATATTGGATTAATATACAAGAAGGTATTGATATAGCAGTATTAATGGATAAAATAACTGAAAATAAAAATAAAGATGTTGTTAGGGTTACTGGATTAGCTTTTAAAACTGATTATGAAGATAAAGAAAAAATAGAAAGTTATTTAAAAGTGTTGTTAAAAACTAACAATCCTAAATTAAGTGATGAAGATATAAATAAAATGATTAAAAACGCAAATAATATGAATAATTCAACTGAAAAAGATGGAAATAAAACTTCTAAAACATTTGAATATAAAGGATTAGGAATTGATCAAAATTCTAATTTAGAATCAACTATATATAGAATTGCACGTTATAACAAATATTAGTAGCACAATTTAAAATTGTGCTTTCTTTAGCAAGGAGGTAGTCCATGGTAGATAAGAATAATATAGTAAGATATAATCCAGATATTAAGTATGGATTATCAACTGAGGAAGTAAAAAAGAGATTTGAACAAAATTTAGTAAATTATGATACATCAGTAAAAACTAAAAAGATACCAGATATCATTAAAGGTAATCTATTCACATTATTTAATCTTTTAAATTTTATTTTAGGTTTAGCTATTTTTTTAGTGAAATCATATAAGAATTTATTGTTTTTAGGTGTAGTAATAAGTAATACGGTTATAAGTACAATTCAAGAGATACATGCAAAAAAAACAATTGATAAACTTTCTTTAATTGCTGCAACTAAAGTTAGAGTAATAAGAAATGGTGATGAATTTGATGTTCCAATAAATGAAGTTGTATTAGATGACATCATTAAATTAACACAAGGTAATCAAATAGTAACTGATGCAATAATTATGAGCGGAGAATGTGAAGTTAATGAAGCTTTTATAACTGGTGAATCAGATCCTATTTTAAAGAAAAAGGGCGATATGATTTTATCGGGAAGTTTTATTGTAGGTGGGAAAGTTATTGCAAAAGTAGAACATATAGGAATTGATAATTATACTTCTTCAATTTCCAGTGGCGCTGGGTATATTAAAAAAGCTAATTCGGAGATTTTAAAATCATTAAATATGGTTATAAAATATGTTTCAATCGCAATTATTCCTATAAGTTTATTACTATTTAATAATCAATTACATATAGATAATAATACATTACAAAATGCAGTAATAAATACTGTGGCAGCATTAATTGGAATGATACCTGAAGGTCTAATCCTTCTTACAAGTACTGTATTTGCGGTTAGTGTTATTAGATTATCAAAATATAATGTACTAGTACAACAATTATATTGTAGTGAAACATTAGCTAGAGTAGATGTATTATGTTTAGATAAAACTGGTACAATTACTGAAGGTATGATGGAAGTGTATGATATCATTGAACTTAGGAAAAATAGTATTGATGAAATTAATAATTCGTTATGTGCATTATGTAATGTTTTAGAAGATGACAATGCAACTTTTAAAGCTATTCATAAGTTATTTAATTTAGAAAGCGATTATAAAGCAAAACAAATTATACCATTTTCATCTCAAAGAAAATGGTCTGGAGCTTATTTTGAACATGAAGGTTTATATGTAATTGGCGCTCCTGAAATAGTACTTAAAAATACTTCAGTTGTAATCAGAAACAAAATTGAAGAATATTCTAAAGAAAATAGGGTAGTCGTACTGGCAAAATCAAAAGAGAATTTTAATGGTAAGATTTTACCTGAGAAAATGACGCCTTTAGCTTTGATTTTAATTAGGGATAAGGTAAGAAAAGAAGCAATTAAAACATTAAATTATTTTAAAGATCAGGGTGTAGATATTAAAATTATCTCTGGTGATAATGTCATAACTGTTTCAAATATTGCAAAAAGGGTTGGTTTAGAGAATTATGATAAATGTATTGATGCAAGAAAATTAAACAGTTATGATGAAGTAAAAGAAGCAGTTTTAAAATATTCGATTTTTGGTAGAGTATCACCTTTTCAAAAAAAACAAATAATATTAGCTTTAAAAGAAGCAGGCCATACAGTTGCGATGACTGGAGATGGAGTAAATGATTGTTTAGCATTAAAAGAAGCAGACTGTAGTATTGCATTATCTTCTGGAAGCGATGCAGCTCGTAATGTTTCTGAATTAGTTTTATTAGATTCTAATTTTGATTCTATGCCTAAAATAGTTGCTGAAGGTAGAAGAACCATTAATAACATACAAAGATCGGCAACATTATTTTTAGTAAAAACAATTTATGCTTCATTACTAGCTGTAATCTTTGTTTTTGTTAGTATGAATTATCCATTTCAACCAATACAATTAACATTAACTAGTATTGTAACAATTGGTATACCATCATTTGTATTAGCATTAGAACGGAATAGGGCAATGGTAAAAGGAAATTTTTTACTAAATGTAATTAGTAAAGCTATCCCAACTGCTTTAACTATTGTAACTAATATATTAGTTGTTATGTTGGCATCATATATATTTAATATTAATCCTAGTGAAACATCAACATTATGTGTTATTTTAACGGGGTATACTGGTTTTATTCTTTTATATAAATTATGTTTACCATTTAATTTTACTAGAAAAATATTGTTTAGTAGCATGATAATTTTATTTTTAGTAGGTATCATTGGACTTAATACGCTATTCTCATTAACCATGTTAGGTCCATATATGATATTTTTAATGATAATCTTAATGACAATTTCAGTATATATGTTTAGCATAATAACTATATTAACTAGAAAGATTATAAAAAAGTATGAAAGTAAATTAATAAGGAAAATATAACTTCCTTATTTTTTTATTATAAAAATATTGACAAAGTATGACATTTTATTGTAATATAAATGAGCAGTGGAAAGAATGGTTATAATATACAAGTTTTTACCACAAAATTCATTTTTTACTTGATTTTATCATAATAATATAGTAAAATGAAATAGTCGTTTAACCAAATGGACCTGTAGCTCAGCTGGTTAGAGCGCACGCCTGATAAGCGTGAGGTCGATGGTTCAAGTCCATTCAGGTCCACCATTTATTTTGTTAATATGGCCCGTTGGTGAAGTGGTTCAACACACATGCCTTTCACGCATGCATTCACGAGTTCAAATCTCGTACGGGTCACCAAATGTCATTACAGGGAGTTTGTTATTTTTCAGGCTCCCTTTAATATTGCTTATTTGGCTAATATTATTTATACTTTATTTATTACATGATATAATATAGTAGTTACGAGGTGTATTATGAACTTTTTAGAAAATGATGTAGACTATTCATATTTAGTTGATGATATAATGGATAACAATGAGTTTAAAAAACTTTCAAAAATACCACATCATGGTGAAACAAGATTAGATCATTCAATTAAAGTGTCATACATATCATATAAAATTTGTAAATTTTTAAAATTAGATTATATACAAACAGCAAGAGCTGGATTACTTCATGATTTTTATTTTGACAGAACTGCTAATCATAAAAAAATTAGTAAAAAAGTAAAATTATATACTACAGGTCATCCATGTGATGCACTAGAAAATGCAAACAATCATTTTATTTTATCTGATAAAGAAAAAGATATTATTAAAGCTCACATGTTTCCATTTGATTTTAGAATTCCAAAATATTTGGAAGGTTGGGTTGTTAATTTAGTTGACACTGGAATAAGTTTTTTTGAATTTACAAAAAAATTCAGTTATAAATTAAATACTGCTCTTAATATTTGGTTAATATTAATTGTTAATTTACGAAAATAAAGGTTACAAAGTAACCTTTTTATGTTATATTAATGTTGTGTCCTTGTAGCTCAGTAGGATAGAGCAATCGCCTCCTAAGCGATAGGTCGTTGGTTCGATTCCAATCAAGGACGCCAGATGTTATATAAATGTCTTGGAAATTATATATTTTCAAGATGTTTTTATTTAAAAAGTTAATAAAAAAAAGAAAAATTGACAAATTTGGATATGTTATTAATAAAGGTGTTAAAACAAATGAATTCTGGGATGGAACAATTACATTTAGTAAGAAACCATTAAGAATCAAGATAAGAAATATATCTGGTGATGAATTAGTTATTAAAATTGATTAGAGTAACTTTATAATAAGTTGCTCTTTTATTTATGTAATTTTTATAAACTTTTTTAATTACTCTAATATAATAATATTAGATAGGATAAATGTGATAATTATGTATGTATATATAATTTTATTAGCTAGTTTATTTAGTACGATTGGGCAATATTTAGATAAACATTTGGTCAATTTGGGAGTAAGTAAAAAAGACTATTGTTATTATATGTGTTTATCAACTATACCATTCACAATACTAATGTTGATTATAGAATATTTTACACAACAATTAAGATTTTATTTTTATCCACTACCATTTATTTTAATATTATTCGCAATGTTTTTTAGATATAAAAAATTATACACTGTTGTAGGATGTTTAAAACATCTTAATCCATATGAAGATTCAGCATACTTGTCATTAAGTGTAATACTAGCTTATATAATAGATTTAATATTAAAAATAGAAACATTTAATTATATTTCAATTATATCTATAATACTAACTATAACAGGTGTTTTTATCCTTTCTTCATCTAAATTAAAAATTAGAAATCTTCAGAAAAGTTTAATAATAAGAATATTATCATCTTTAATGATGGGATATGTTACTCATTATATACTACAATATTGGTCTAATGCATTTTATATGCTATTATTGAATTTAATGTTAACATTAATATTTTCAAAAGATTATACAATAAAATATAACAAAGAACATAGTAATATAATTAAGTGGGTATTTATACAGCAAACATTTGGATTTTCATTTTTATATTTAAGTAATTATTTGTCATCTAATTCAGTGACATTATCATCATACATTAAACCAATGTCAGTAATTATGGTTGTAATTTTATCAATGTTTATAAAACAGAAGGATAAAAAACCAAATATAAGACAAATAATTGCGATTATCTTAGTAATATTTGGAGTTGTTTTAATTAATAAATAAAACTACTCATAATTTTTTGAGTAGTTTTTATATTTTCCTCGAAAAATTCGAGTTTCATATCAATCTGGTGCCACAAGTAGGAATCGGACCTACGTTAAAGCCTTACCATGGCCTCGTAATACCATTATACTATTGTGGCATAACAAAATTGTAACACATTCACATTTACAACACAACTTATACTAACAATTTTTATAAATTTATGTTTTTTATTTTATAGTGTGGTTAGAATAATTATGAGGGTGAATATATGAAAAAAATAAAATATGGTGTTACATTGATAATTTTTATAACTATATTAATAATGTTCTTGATTAAATCAATAAGACTTGGAAATTATGAAAATTTTATACCGGTTATATCTACAATATTTGCTTTTTTTATTCCTATTATTGTAGAAAAAATATTTAAAATTAAACTACCAGATATATTAAAGACATTTTTTGTTATATTTATATTTGTATCAAAATTTATGGGTGGAGATAATTTTTACTTTTCAACTATGCCATTATACGATAAAATCATTCATTTAATATATGGAATATTTTCATATTTTATAAGTATATTTATATTAGTAAGATTTGTAAGAATTAAAAAAACAAATATATTATTTAATATATTTTTTTGTATTGTATTTGCTTTAGGTACGTCAGTTATTTGGGAATTTTTAGAATTTGCATTTGATAAGGTACTTTATCAAAATAATCAAAGATTAGAAACTGGAATTAATGATACAATGTTTGACTTAATGTATACATCTATGTCATGTATTATAGTTTCAATGTTTTATTATGTAGAAGAAAAATTAAATAAAAGTATAATAGTAAATAAATTTATTAATTCATTGAATAAAGTGTAGTATTTTGTTAGAATAAAATAAGAAAAGGTGGTAATTATGAAAAAAATAAAACTAATTAATTGGATTATTATATTAAGTGTTTCAATATTTTCAATATTTTATTTATTCTTTGGGAATCATGAAAAGACTATATATAAGAATTTGATTATTATTTCAATAATACCAGTAATGTTAATACCATCATTACTAAATAAATTTTCAAAATTTAAAATCAATCCTGAAATAGAATTTGTATATTTAATTTTTATATTCTTTGGACACTTCTTAGGTTCTGTATTAAATTTTTATTATAAAATAGGAATATATGATAAACTAATCCATGGATTATCAGGAGTTATGACATCAATTTTAGCTGTTGTAATATTAGTTAAAAGCAAGTGTTATGAAAATAATCCAATATGGGTTAATATATTATTTATTATATCTGTAACATTATCTGTTGCAGCATTCTGGGAATTTTTTGAATTTATAAATGATAATATTTTTAGTAAAGATGCTCAAAAAGTTATTAAGACTGGTGTTGATGATACTATGACGGATATGATAATGGCATTTATTGGTTCTATTATTTATTCAGTGATGTATTTTATTGAAACAAAAACAAAAAAGAAAATGGTAGTAGGTAAGTTTGCAGATAATATAAAATAATAAAAGCATATTGAAAAAATATGCTTTTTATTGTATATTGATAATAGGAGGAATGAGATATGAACAAAGTTCAAAAAATATTAGGGGTTTTAGTTGTTTCGTTATTTTCATGTGTAGTATTTCCAAATTTTGTTAGTGCAACTGAATATGAAGAAAATTTAATTAAAAGAATCGCTCCAGATGGTAAAAATGTAACAATTAAAGCAATTAAACCTAAAAATGACGAGGAAGTATTTAGATACATAAATGGTATTGCGCAAACAATGTTAAATGAAGAAGATTATGATTTGTATATGACATGTGACAATGATGATGTTACAAAATGTAATATAACTATTCAAGAAATATCTGATAAAGCAGAAAATTTCACCAAATCATATGATGTTAATGTAACTTATATTGAACCAGAAAAGAATTCAATAATCGAGTCATATATTAATAACTATTTAGGAGATTTAAAAGATTTTAATTGGGATGTAGATGATTTTTTCAAAGTTACTGATTTAGGGTTAATTAACTACTATATGACAAGTGAAAAATCTGAATTGTGGAATCCAAATGCCGCAAGTCGTGCGATAAAATATTCAAAAGATGTTATTGAAATGACCAATGGAAGTAACTTATCATTTATACTTCGCACTGGAATGGGTGAGCAAGGTGACGATTTAATGTATGAAACAGCTGTTGGTGAAATGACTGTTTTGTATAATGGTTATGCATATGGTGGAAAACAACAAGGAGTTTATTTAAGAAGAGTACTTTATATTCCAGAATCAACAGAAAACACAAAAGAAGCATATGTTGCTGCTGCTCAAAAAAGAATCGATGATTATTTAGGACAAAAGGGATTAGTAACTGTTTCTTATGGAGGAGATTTATCGTCAGGTATAGCGTTAGATAGTCTAGTTGATGTTGATAGAACAGATGGTAATTATTATAATATAAGCGTTACTGTTAATGATGTTGTCAAAACATATCCGTTCTATATTATGAAAGGTAGCACTGAAGACTTAACCGTTCCAACATATTTAGGTAGTGATATAGAATCAAATATTACTATTACAAATAGTGATCCATATATTCCACTTGATACATCACTTACTGTTAAAAATGTTATAGATGATAATATTAAGAAAATTTTAGGTACTAATAATTATAAAGCTTTTGATATTAAACTATATTCTGATGGATTAGGTGCATTAATAGAAAAAAGTAATGATAAGTTTCTAGTACGTATGCCACTTCCTGAAGAATATGAAGATAAAAGTTTAATTGTGTATTATATCAATTCTAACAATGAAAAAGAAGAACATACTGTTACTGTTAAAGATGGGTATGCAACATTTGAAACAAACCATTTTAGTACATATATCCTAACTGAAAATACTAATAATACAGTTGTAGAAACTCCTAATACTTTAGATAATATTTCATTATATTTTATCTTTGGAATAATTTCAGTTATGGGGTTAGTATCAACTTCAATATATTTAAATAAAAGATATAATTAAAGGAATGAGCAAATCATTCCTTTTTTTACATCATATACATATTGGAATCACTTATATTATAATTATCTGATGAACTTTTATAATCAAATGAATCAATATTTAATTTATTTTCCAATCTAGCAACTCTAGAATCAAGTCTTCTTATTTGTCTTTCCATACGATTTAATCTTTGTTCAATAATTGAAATCTCATTATTTTGATTATATATATTTGGACAATTTTGAATAGGCATATTCATATATGGATTCATTTGAAAAGCATTACTTGTAAACATTTGTGAATTTTGAAAACCTGGTTGACCAAACATTGGATTTCCAAAATAACTTTGATTTTCAAAATACATATCTCTATCTTTTTTCATAAAAAGTCTCCCTTCATACTCATTTAATTATATGACAAAAGTTTACAAAAATTGTGGGCTATAGTATAATTTTTATGGGTGAAACAAAAATGAGACTTAGAAATGTTAAAGGTAAAGAAGCAATAATATCAAATTCTTGTTATATAATCAAAAATCCAACACAATATAAGGGTAAATGGAAGAGTGTTTTTAATAATGACAATGATATTTATATCGAAATTGGAATGGGCAAAGGTAAATTTATAATTGAGAATGCGATAAAATATCCTAATATTAATTTTATAGGTATTGAAAAATACGATAGTGTAATGGTTAGGGCATTAGAAAAGTTACAAGATAAGAAAATTGATAATTTGAAATTGATTATTTTTGATGCATTAAAATTAGATGAGATATTTGATAAAGAAATTAATAGAATATATTTAAATTTTTCTGATCCTTGGCCAAAGAAAAGACATACACATAGAAGACTAACTAGTGAAATATTTTTAAAATTATATGACAAGGTATTTGCATGTGATAATGAAATAATTATGAAAACTGATAATAAAGGACTATTTGCTTTTTCGATTGAATCATTAAGCAAATATGGATACATCTTAGAAAATGTTACTTTGGATTTACAAGATGAAGATGATAATATTACTACTGAATATGAAGAAAAATTTAGAAATAGAGATATTACTATAAACAGATTAGAAGCTAGAAAAAAATAGGTGATGTTATGCAAAGATATTTTGTTGACAATAAAGAGTTTAAACTAAATTCTGGTGATATTCATCATATTAAAAATGTTATGAGAATGAATGTTGGAGAATTAATTGAAGTTATTAACGACGAAAAACTATATATATGTAAAATAACAGAAATAGATAAAGATAAAGTTAGTGTTAGTGTTGTAGAAGAAAAAGAAGATAATAATGAATTATCTAAACATATTACTATTGCCTTTTCTATTACGAAAGAAGATAAAATTGATTTGATTTTACAAAAATGCACTGAATTAGGAATTAAAGAGTTTATTCCTGTAGAAATGTCTAGATGTAATATTAAGATAGATAAAAGTAAAGTCGATAAAAAAGTTGATAGATGGAATTTAATATGTAAAGAGGCAGCAGAACAATCTAAAAGGAATATCATTCCTAAAGTTAATAAAATCCATAAATTAAAGGATTTAATTAATTTAGATTATGATTTAAAAATATTATGTAGTGTAAACCAAGGTGTAATAAATATAAAGAATGTATTACATAATAATACAAAGTGTGATAAAATTATATTTGTAATAGGACCAGAAGGTGGAATTTCTAGTGAGGAAGAAAACTTCCTAATTGAAAATAATTTTATTCCAACTTCACTTGGTAGAAGGGTTCTTAGAACTGAAACTGCACCTATAGTTATAGGTAGCATGTTAAATTATGAATATATGGAGTGATATTATGGATAAGCTATTCAATATATTAAATGGTTTAAGTATAACTGATAAAGCATTATTAGTTGTTTTAATTGGATTAGTATTATTACTTATTATAATGGTAATAATATTTGCTTGTACAAAAAAAAGCGCAATAACTGACATAGAAGCTAGTTTAGATTTCTTTGATGAGTTAAAAAAGGAAGACGATAATACTAAAAGTGTTTATGTTAGTGAGGAAGAAGTTAAAGAAGAAAAAGCTATTGCAGTTAAAATAGAAGAAGAGCCTAAATCTAAAATGGATTTAGAATCTATTTCAAATCAAATGGAACAAGATATGAATAAATCAAATATTGATTTAACTGACTTTGAAATAGAACAAGAAGAAAAAGCTATTATTAGTTATAAAGAATTAATAAATAAAGTAAAACAAAATGATTTGAGTAATGTTAATGTTCAAACTGTTGATTTAGATGATAGAGGATATACATTACCTGAAGTTGAAAATGAATTTTCATATGATACAGAAGTGTTAGACTTTTCAGATCTTTTAGAAAAAACTACTGAGATTATAGCTCCAATTAATGAAATTGAAAGTCCATCTGCAGAAATAATTAAAAATACAAATATTAAAAGTATATTAGATATAGAGGATTTAGATCAACCAATATATAATTGTAATGAATTTTTAAGTGCGCTTAAAGATTTGAGGGACAGTCTACAATGACATTTAGTATATATACTTTAGGATGTAAGGTTAATGCGTATGAAAGTGAGTTTATGACTCACTTATTTACGTCTTATGGGTACAAATTGGTTGATTATGAAGATAATGCAGATATTTATGTTATAAATACTTGTACAGTAACAAATAGTGCGGATAATAAATCTAAAAAAATTATAAGACATACTAGAAAAAATAATCCTAATTCAATAATAATTGTATGTGGGTGTTATACTCAATATAAAAAAGGTGAAATAGAAGTAATTGATGATGTTGATATTGTTATTGGAAATAAAGATAAAAGTAAAGTTATAGAATATCTTGAAAAGTATTTGGCAAATAAAAATAAGATAAATACCATATATGATTTAAAAAAACAAGAATTTGAAGATATGGAAATTAAGGAATTTAATAGTAAGACTCGTGCGTTTGTTAAAATTCAAGATGGATGTAATAATTTTTGTTCTTATTGTATTATTCCATATGTAAGGGGTAATATTAGAAGTAAAAAATTAGAGACAGTTATTGAGGAGATTACAAATCTAGTAAATAATGGTCATAAAGAAGTAGTTTTAACAGGTATTCATACAGGTCACTATGGTAGTGATATAAATAGTAATTTAACTACTTTGCTTCAAGAAATTAGTAAAATTTCAGGACTAGAGAGAATTAGAATATCTTCTATCGAAATAACTGAATTAGATGATAATTTCTTGAAAGAGTTAGAAAATAATAAACTTATTGTAGATCATATGCATATTCCTTTACAAAGTGGTTGTGATAAGACTCTATATGAAATGAATAGAAAATATGATACTAAATACTTTGAAGAGAAAATTAACAAAATAAGAAGTATCAGACCGGATATATCAATTACAACTGATGTGATAGTAGGATTTCCTAATGAAACTGATGAAGATTTTGATAATACAGTAGAGTTTATAAATAAAATTAAATTTTCTAAATTGCATGTATTTCCATACTCAAAAAGAGATGGTACAAAAGCTGCAGTAATGGAAAATCAAGTTGATGAAAAAGTTAAAAAACAAAGAGCTAGAATTTTACTTAACTTATCTAAATATTTAGAACATGAGTATTATATTAAGTTTGAAGGCAGAAATTTAGATGTACTATTTGAAACTAATAAAAATGGTAAATATCAAGGTCATACTGAAAATTATCTTGAAGTAGAAGTTAGTAGTGATAGAGATATTAGAAATGAAATGCATAATGTAAGATTAAAAAAAGTAATTGATAATAAATGTGAAGGAAAAATTATTGAAAAAATCAAACAATAGAATATACAAATAATATAATTTGTGTTATAATTAAAATACCTGAAGGGTACGTAAGTCATTCATTTAAAACCGACTAATTGAGTTTATAAGGGAATCTAATGGATAACTGGTGTTGAATGCCTGCTTCTAAGTAGGAATCCTAAAAGTTATACTGTGATGCCCACCTGTAAAAATGCAGGTTTTATACTCATGGCAGCGTCCTTTTGGGTTTTATTATGTTTTAAAAAGTGGTGAATATATATGAACGAATTTTCTAGATCTGAAAGTTTAATTGGTACTGATAATTTAAATAAAATTAAAAATTCTAAAGTGTTAGTTATTGGATTAGGTGGAGTAGGAAGTAGCGCAGTTGAAACACTTGTTAGAAGTGGTGTAGAAAATATTATATTAGTTGATTATGATAAAGTAGATATTACTAATATAAATAGACAATTAATTGCGTTACATTCAACAATTGATGAATATAAAACTGATGTATTTGAAAAAAGGATTAAAGATATTAATCCTAATTGTAATGTTGTAAAGATTAATAAAAGAATAGATAATAGTAACATAGATGAAATCTTTAATTATGATTTAGATTATATTATTGATGCTTGTGATACAGTTGAAACTAAAAAATTATTAATAAAAATATCACATGATAAAAATATTAATTTGATTTCTTGTATGGGTACAGCTAAGAAATTAGATCCAACTAAATTGTATATTACAGATATTAGAAAAACATCATATGATAAACTTGCAAAAGTACTAAGAAAATGGGTAATTGATGAGAAAATTAATTATAAAGTTATGGTAGTATCATCATCTGAAGAAGTAATTAAAACAGATGACAATATATTAGCATCAATGTCATTTGTACCAAATACTGCGGGGATATTATGTGCGAAATATGTGATAGATAAGATATTAGGTGAAGATTAATATCTTTTTTATTAATTTGTTTTAAAATGCGTTGACAAATGTATAGAAATATTATATTATTTCAACAAGTGAATATAATATGTAACATGAAGATTAAAATAACATAATAGTACAGGGTCATAAACGACCTTGTGCTTTTTCGCGTGTCATTAAGTAAATTAATTATTATATCGCTATAATAAAATATTTAATTGGAAAGAGGTGTTAATAATGAATAAAAATTTTGAAGAAGAAAAAGAACATTTAAAATCCACATTGGTAAAATTCCAAGAAATAATTGAGGACACAGAATTAAGATTAGATTCTATACCAAGAATGTATGGAGACAATCCTACTTTACTAGAAAACTTTTTAAAACAATATTCTAATAAACTAAAATTATTAGAAAAAACAAAAGACAAACCGTATTTTGCTAGAATTGATTTTAAAGATGATAGTTCTAATAATATTGATCAGTGTTATATAGGTAAAGTAGGAGTTGTGGATGAAGATAATAAAATAGTTACAGTTGATTGGAGAGCACCAATTGCTTCAATGTACTATGATAGTAATATTGGGAAAGCATCATATGAGGCTCCTGGTGGAACATATACTGGAGAATTACTAGTAAAAAGACAATATGATATTGAAAATGGTGTTTTAAATGGTTATCAAGATGTAGATACAGTTTCAAATGATGAAATATTAAAACCATATTTAGGTGTTAATGCTGACAATCGACTTAAAAATATTGTTTCAACAATTCAAACTGAACAAAATGAAATTATTAGAGAAAAATTATTTAGTAATTTAATAATTCAAGGTGTTGCTGGTAGTGGTAAAACAACAGTTGCACTACATAGAATTGCTTATTTAGTGTATAACAATTTTAAAAGTATTAAACCAGAACAATACTTAGTAGTTGCTCCAAATAAATTTTTTGTTAATTATATTTCTGGAGTATTGCCTGATTTAGATGTTAATAATGTATCACAGAAGACATATGATGAAATTGTTAAAGATTTTTTAGGAGAAGATTTCTTTCTTATATCTGATGAAGAAAAATTAATTAAGTCTATAAAAGATCCTAATAAATTATTTTTCGAAAGATTAAGAGTATCTATGACATTTAAAAATGCACTTGATAAATTTATAAAAGAATATGATAAAACAATAGTGCCAGAAGAAAGTTTTGTAATAAAAGGATACAAAATTTTACCTAATTCGATTATACATAAAGTATATGACGATATAGAAAATGATTCAGTAGTTGATTATAGTATTATTGCAAAAAAGATTGAAAGAGCTTGCCTAATTTTGGGAAAATATATAGAAGAAAATTACGATTCTATTTTATCAAATATACGTAATCAATTTGATAAAAATGTTGAGACAGTTTCTAGGATGGAATTTGAAAAGGAAAGAAAAAATTTAACTTTTGTTGAAAAGGAACTAAGAAATAAATGTAATCAAAGTTTAAAAAAATATTTTTCTAACGGAAGACCTAAAATTATGAACTTGTATATTAAATTTTTAAATAATATAAATTCATATATTTTAATTGATGATTACAATGTTGGAGCATTTAGTAAAAAAACTATATCAAATATTAGAACAAAAAAAGTTGAATTCGAAGATTTAGCTTCATTGTTATATTTAAATTATAGATTTTATGGTTCAAAAGAATACATTGATTTTAGACATACCGTAGTTGATGAAGCTCAAGACTTTGGAGAATTTAATTTCTATTGTTTGAAAAAACTAATGCCTAATTCAACTTTTAGTATATTTGGTGATTTAGCTCAATCAATTTACCAATATAGAGGAATTGAAAACTGGGAAAAAGTTATTAATACAACATTTGGTGGAAAATGTGAAATGAAATATTTATTAAAAAGTTACAGAACTACTACTGAAATAATGGATGCAGCTAATAACATTACATCACATATTGGATTAAATACATCAGAACCCGTAATTAGACATGGTGTCGATGTTGAATATAATGATTATATGGACGAACAAACACTTTGTATAGCAGATTATATTAAAGACTATATTACAAAGGGTTACAATTCAATAGCGGTAATATGTAAAGATGAAATTGAGTCAAATCAAATTAACGAAGAACTAAGAAAGTATAATATAAATGCCACTAATATTACTAATTCTGATACAGAATATAAAGGTGGAATATGTACTATAACTAGTTATTTAGCAAAAGGACTAGAATTTGATGGAGTAATAATTTCAGATGCCTCAGAAAATAGGTATGATTCATCAAAAGTCATAGATATGAAGTTGTTATATGTTTCAATGACAAGACCATTACATGAACTAAAGGTTTTATATAATGGTGAATTATCTAAGCCATTGCAAAAAGAGATTACAAAGAAAATTAAAATGTAAATAAAGGCATAGATTCTATTCTATGCTTTTAAATTACTAAAATGTTAACTTTTTAATCAAATATATCAAAAACACTTGAAAAAAGAAAAAAAAGACATATAATAGGTGATGAAAAAGCAATTAAAGACAAATTCTTAATAAAAGCAGTACTATCAACTAATAATTGCATTTCACATTATATAAGAGAGGGTAATGGAAATGAATTTAAAAACAAAGAAGATAATATCTTCATTATTGATTGCTGCAAATCTAGCAATGCCTGCTAATATAACTTTAGCAAAAGAAGAATCAAAAACTCATCAAGAAGTAAAAGTATTTTTTAATGATGAACAAATTGAGTTTGACCAACAACCAGTAATAGTTGATGGAAGAACAAAAGTGCCTTTTAGATCAATATTTGAAACAATGGGTACTATTGTATACTATAGAGAAAGTGATAATAGTATACTTGGGCTAACAAGAGATGGTGATATGATATATCATGTAGTTGGTACAAATAAAGCAACTATAAATGGTGTTGAAAAAACCTATGATAGTGTATCAGAAATAGTTAATGGTAGAACATTAATACCAATAAGAATGGTATCTGATTTACTAAATGCACAAGTTGTATGGAATGATAAAACAAAAACAATTGAAATTGATAAGGCTATAATATCTAATGTATACAGTGAAAAAGTTAGAGGAATAATGGGATGCGCTCTTGATCAAAACTTCAATCCAGAAGATTTTGATAGATATGTTAATTACCAATATAAAAATTGGGGTATGGATCCTAAACAAGTTATAATTGATGTTAATATGGACATGGATAGAGAATTAGTGTTATTAAATGATGGTGATAAATATCCAAGTTTTGATTACGAATATTATGGTCCAAGACCAGAGGATATCGAAATAGTTAAAAATCCACATGATCCACTAGTGTATTTAAATAAGTTTAATAGACTTCCAGATGGATTTGAACCAACTAATATTACTAATTTTTATGATATTGATTATATTCTTTCTAAAGAAGAATCACGCGGGTCAGAATCGTGGTATAAAATTAAATATTCATTTCTAAAAATGAAAGAAGAACTTGTTCCAATAATAAAACAAATGTTAAATGAAAATAAGGATAATTTGGAAAAAAATTATTGTGAGGAGTTATCAGTTATTAGGCATGGATACTTAGAAGTTAAAGATATTGAATTTGATTATGACTTAAATTTTAACCCTAGAGATGACGATCCTTATCATAGATTACAATTTGATACGTTTGCTTTACCATATCATTCAGAATATCAAACTGGTTATGCATTTTCTTATTTATTTGGTTATAGTCCACATAGTTCTCCAGACACTACTTATTTTAATTGTATGACTTTAGGGTTAGAACCAGACATGTATACTCTTAGAGGTATGTATTATACTAATCCTAATAATACTTTTCTTAGAACATATGAACAATTTGAATGGTTAGAAAATAATGCATACAAATATGGTATTATACAAAGATATCCGAAAGGAAAAGAACATATAACAAGATATTTATATCAACCTCATGTATATAGATATGTTGGTAAAGAAGTTGCTAAAATAATGCATGATAATAATTGGTGTTTTGATGAATATTATGCAAGATATCTTGTTACTTCAGAATATAAAACTGATTTAGAATCAACTAAAAAGAAAGTTTTAGATAGATATTAATACGAATAGAAATATTCGTATTTTTATTTTATATTATATTTTTTTATGTTATAATCATTTTAGAATATGTAAGAGGGTGTCTTTATGAGAAAAAGTATTGTATTAGTAACATTATTATTGATTATGGTTTTGCCTCTAAAAGTTAATGCTGAATGTAGTATTAATGATCAAAATGAATTGTTAAAACTTTCAAATCAAATCAAATACAAGTATAAATATGTTTCTGACAATCAATTTAAAATTGTTTTTAATAATGTTAGTGATAAATTATATATAATAGATGATATAGGTCTTCAATATAGTAATAACGAAGAAAAAGATCTAACATATAAAGGTGGATTCACTAGAATTTTTCATATAGCCGCTAATGGAAATACAAATTGTTCTAACGAGATAATAAAAGATTTAACTATTAGACTACCTATATATAATAAATTTTCAGAAAATGAAAAATGTTCTAAAGAAGAATATAAAGATTTTAAATATTGTAATAAATTTTTATACGAGGAAATTAGTGAAGAAAAGTGGAAAAAAGAATTATCAAAATATGAAAGTAAATTAGAAAAAAATATAATAACTAATGATAATAACATTGTTAAAATAGTAATTGGAATTGGACTTATAGTATTTACAATTCTAACAATAGGTATAATTATGATAATAAGAAAAAGAAAAAGGAGGAAGTTTTAGATGAAAAATACAAAGATTAAAAAAATCTTCTTTCTTTTTAGTGTAATACTAATTATGTGTTTTATATTTCCATTAGATATTAATGCTCAAAATATATGTGGTGTAGATAGATCATGTGATGCTGTTGGAAGTGCTTGTGGTGGAACTGGTAGTTTTGGAACACATACTAATGAATTTGGTAAACATTATAGTGGTATAGTAGCTGAATGTATGAAAATGTCCGCATCTGATGCTAATGGTGGAGGGGGATATTACACTTGTATTAATGATGAATATGTAAATGGTGCAAATGGTGGTTTTCGTAAAGTAGATAATGGAAATAGCAAAAAAGAACAACTTGCACAATTTGATTTAGGAATTTTTAATACATGGAGTTTAAGTGGTAGTGGAAACGGATGGCAAAAAGATGCCGGATTAGGCATTCAAACTTGTCCAGGAATGAATATCACTTATACAAGAACACAAAGTATTCCTGGAGCAGTAAAAGATAAAAAGAATTTAAAAATTATAAGTATCAAATTATTATTAAGTGATGGAGATATTAATAAATATTGGTCTGGAAATGAGGCTGAAGGAATTTGGAATTGGTCATTACAAGAAGGTAGTGCATCTATTGAACTTTTAGATAATGGTAATTATGATGATGGTCACTATAGTTTTAAAATTTCTATTAATAATCTTGGATCCAAATCAGGAATTGGTGGTTCAGGTTTAGGAATGAACGGTAGAGTTAGTGGACATGCAAATTATGTTAGGGCGTATCACTACTATATTCCAATGGAAATTATATGGGAATATGATAATGAAAACTATGATCCTTGTGAAGATGCTAATTATGCATATGATAATCCTGGTAAATGTTGTGATGATTATCCTGAAACATGTTGTGATAAACCTGACTATTTAAAAGAAAAAGGATATACTGATGCTTATAACTTTTGTTGTAGAGAAGGGGAATATAACTATTATGGTAATTCTACTAAAGCATTGCCAACATTTAGAAAATATTTTATATATGCTGGTGAAATAGATAGATTATGTCCAAGTGAAGTTTGTACTAAAGCAGAAGATTATGATTATGATGAGAGTACAAATACTCCATCATATTGTTGTGAACAAGGTAAAAATGGTATGCTTAATGGTAATGCACTAAATATATATAACTCTTATAAAGGTAACTGTAATAAAGAAGTTACTGAATGTAATGTTAGTAAGTGTAGTAATACACAATATTTTGAAGATAATACAAGGTGTTGTTGTAATGATTCTAGATATTCATCAAGTAGTAAGTGTAAATATATTCCTGATAGTGTATGGTCAAATTCTACATCATGTAAAAATACAACTTCTTCAAATGTAGCAACTGGTTCTAATAGGGATAATACAATAACTGAATCAATTGATTTTCTTGAATATACAACATTATCTGATATGAAGAAAAATGTTTTAAAGGCTGGTACAGGTTTTGAATATAAAGTTAAAGTAAGACATACAATAACTAGGAGTTATAAAGGTACTACAAGTTTTGATTATACTAATTATGTAGATCCTGATTCAAGTGATATCCGTGATATTAAAAACGAAATTACGGATACAATTGAAGGATATACTGATGCAAATACGAGCGATGATGAAAATAAAATTAAACAGTTTTTAACTGATAATTCTAGTAATACTTCAACATTTATGCTTAATGGTACTACGTCTGATTTATCAAGTAGGTACATTTTAAACGATATGAATAATGATGGAAATATTGATAATAATGATATAACAGTAATTTCAAATGGAGTAGGTAGAAATAGTAGAGTAAGTTATACATATAAAGAATGGAGATATGGAAGACATATGGATCCATATCTTGATGAAGAAACGGATTATATGAATATACCTTTATCAAAAACTTATGTATATGAATATGAAATTATACTCTCACAAAAACAAATCGCCAAATTAACTGGTAATGTTATAGAAAGTAATACAAAAACAACAGAATACATGGATGGTGGAAATAAATTTTATAGCGAAACAACTTCTTATTCTGGTGTTTACGATTTTAATATTTCTATTGAAGATAGTGGGATAACTGGAAATTTATCTACTCCATCATCAGGATTTAAATGTCAATATGGTGTGGTTAATGAAATAACAAAAAATGGTAAAGTAGATACTTCCATTCCTGGCGAACCTACATTTAATGAAGAAGATGATAAAGGTAGAGGATTTTATTTCAGACAAATATCATTATCTAATCCTTTCCCTAAAGGTAGAAATCCAGGACTAAATTGGGATAAGTATTATGATAAAAACTCTGGTGTTGCACAGTATATAACACATTCAGGGAAACGTGATAGCTATGGTAGTGAAGGCGATAAAAAACTTGATAGTGTATACACTAAAGAACCAATATATGAAATCACTATTGATTCATATTTAATCAATCAAATTAAAAATTATAATAGAGATAATGGATATGATTATAGTTGGGATGGAATGGTAAGTAAAGCTTATAATGCTCTTGATTCTACAAGTTCTTTTATTGAAGATGATTTTAAGGACTATATAAAAATTAGAACTGGATTTGATACATCAGTTAAAGTAGGTGATTTTTAATGAAAGAATCGTTTTGGGGATATTTAATAATTATACTTGGAGTACTTACTCTTTCTGTAATATTACTATTTAATGATGTAACAAATACTAATGATCAAAATTATTATTTAGTAAAAGAAGTTACAGAAGCTGCAATGATTGATGCGATAGATATTGCATATTATCGTCAAACTGGTATTTTAGCTATTAACAAAGATAAGTTTGCAGAAAATTTTATTAGAAGATACGCTGAAAGTGCTTCAGCTGGTAAAACATATAATATAAAAATATATGATGTTGTTGAACAGCCACCTAAAGTAAGTTTAAGTGTTAGTTCTAAATCAAATGTTTTTAACTTTACTGGTACTGCTGAAACGTTTGATATAATAAATAAAATAGATGCAATTCTAGAAAGCAGAGAACAAGCAGAGGATTAGTATTTAATACTAGTCCTTTTTCTTTTGTGATTTTAATGTTATAATAATATAAAAAAAGCTGGTGATAATTATGAATAAAATAGGTATAATATTTGCGATGCAAGAAGAATTAGTTGAATTATTAAAATATTTAGAAATTAAAAATGAGTATAATATTTTTGATTTAAAATTTTATGAAGGAATAATAAATAATAACTATTGTATATTAGTTGAATCTGGAGTAGGAAAGGTAAATTCAGCTAGATGTACTCAAATATTGATTGATAATATGAAGGTTGATTACATTTTTAATGTTGGTGTTGCTGGTGGACTTGATAATGATTTGAATGTCTGTGATATTGTTATTGGAGAAAAACTAGTTCAACACGATTTTGACATTACTGCATTTAATCATGATAAAGGATATATTCCTAATGTAGGTATTTATACAAAAAGTGATGAATATTTAGTTAAACTTGCTAGTAGTTGTAATGATGATTTAAAATTTAATTTGAGAATTGGTACAATCGCGTCAGGTGATATATTTTGTACTGAAAAATGGATGAGTGAAAAAATAAAAAACAAATTTAATGCATTATGTGTCGAAATGGAAGGCGCAAGTATTGCGCAAGTTTGCTATTTAAGTCATATTCCATTTATAATTATAAGAAGTATATCAGATGTACCAAATAATGATAATGTAATAACTTATGAAGAGTTTTTAAAGTTAAGCAGTAAAAACGTTGCTGATTTCGTAAATAGAATATTAGAAAAAATATAAGATAGAATATATTAAATATTTCTGTCTTTTTTTACACTATTCTGTCTATCTTTATTATTAATAATTGTAAAAATATATAAAAAAAGTTATAATAAATATGGTGAATGAAATGATAGAATGTATTAAAGATTGTAATATTAATTATATTCAATATGGAAATAAAAAAGGAAAAGAAATAGTTTTACTTCATGGTTGGGGTCAAAATATAGAAATGATGAAACCAATTGGTGATGGTCTATGTGATAAATATCATATAACTATTATCGATTTACCTGGTTTTGGTAAAAGTGATGAACCGAAAGAATCATTTAGTCTATATGATTATTATGAATGTGTAAAAGAGTTATTGACTAGATTAAATGTTAAGAATCCTACAATGGTTGGTCACTCATTTGGTGGAAGAATATCAATAATATATTCAGCATTAGAACAAACAGAAAAATTGGTTTTGCTTAGTAGTCCATTTATAAAAAGAATTAAAAAACAATCAATTAAAACAAAAATGTTAAAAATATTGAAAAAAATCCCTGGTCTTAATGCTTTAGAAGAATTTGCTAAAAGCCATATAGGATCAATTGACTATAGAAATGCAACTCCAATAATGAGAGATACATTAGTTAAAACTGTAAATCAAGATTTAACAGATTATGTAAAAAAAATTAATGCTTCAACAATATTAATTGCTGGAGAATTTGATACTGCAGTACCTCTTGATGAAATGAAACAATATGAAAATTATATTGAAGATAGTGCATTAATTATATATCCAGGATGCACTCACTATGCATATTTAGAAGACGCTAATAGAACAATTGCGATTATTAGAAATTTTATATAGGAGGTAAATATGTTTGGATTTATACTAACACTATTTTTATGGTTTATATTAGTTATTATAAAATTAAAAAAGAGTTTGCACATGTTACAACAAAATCTATATAATAAAGGAAACAGATATCTAAAATGGATAATTAATAATTTTAAAAAAGTATTTTTATCTATAGATATAATATTGGTTATATTTTTGTTGTTTTTACAAATATCTAAAAATTATGTTATTAATACAATATTAATATGCCTATTGTTGCTTGTTTCTATAATTAAATATATAAACGATAATCTTGAAGATAAAAAGAAAAGTAAAAAACCATTAGTATATACTAATAGAATAAAAAGATTAATTGTAACGATTTGTATTTTACTTATAATACCAGTAATATTAATGGTTAAGAATTTTAATTATGAAATTTCAAGTAATTATTATACTAGATTGATTATTTTAGTATATTTAATATATTTTGTTAGTTTATTGGCAACTATAATTAATATACCAATAGAAAAATATGTATATTATTCATTTAAAAATAAAGCAATGAAAAAATTAAAAAATTTAAACAGCCTTAAGGTTATTGGTATAACTGGTAGTTATGGTAAAACAAGTAGTAAGAATATATTAAGTGATATATTAAATATTAAATATAATGCTTTACCATCACCTAAAAACTTTAATACACCATATGGTCTTATTATGACAATAAATAATACATTGGATAAATTTGATGATATATTTATTGCAGAAATGGGTGCTTATAAAAAGGGTGAAATTAAGGAATTATGTGATTTAGTAAATCCTAAATATGGAATATTGACTACTATTGGAACTGCACATTTAGAAAGTTTTGGTAGTGAAGAAAATATCATTAAAACTAAGTTTGAACTTATTGAATCGTTACCAAGTGATGGTGTTGCGGTACTTAATATGGATGATGATAAACAGGTATCATATAACATTAAAAGTAAGTGTAAAAAAATATGGGTTGGAATAAATAATGATAAAGCAGATTTTGTAGCAACTAATATTAAAATGAATAATAAGGGAATGAGTTTTGAAGTAGTTATTAATGGTGAAAAGGTAAAATTTAATACTAAATTATTAGGTGTTCCAAACATTTATAATATTCTAGCAGGAATTGCTTTAGGTAACTATTTTGGAATAAGTAATGAACAACTAAAAAGTGCGGTATTAAATGTTAAGAATACAGAACACAGATTAGAACTTAAAAATGCAGGGGATATTACTTATATTGATGATTCATATAATTCAAATCCTGTTGGTTCTAAAATGGCGCTTGATGTATTAAATTTAATGCCAGGTAAAAAAATAATAATGACTCCTGGTATGATTGAACTTGGATCTAAACAATATGAACTTAATAAAGAACTTGGTGAATATATTGCTTCTGTATGTGATGAGGTAATATTAGTTGGTGAAAAGCAAACTATACCTATACAAGATGGGTTAAAAGCTAAAAATTATAATGAAAAGAAAATACATATTACAAATGATGTGAAAGAGGGATTTAAAATAGTCGAAAGGCTTAAGACTAAAAACACATATGTATTAATAGAAAATGATTTGCCAGATTTATTTAATGAATAGGAGATGTAATTTATGATAAAAGTTGGTGTAATATTTGGTGGAGAAAGCGTTGAACACGAAGTTAGTATTATTTCTGCTGTTCAAGCTATGCAAAATTTAGATAAAGAAAAATATATTGCTGTTCCAATATATGTAACTAAAGATAGAGAAATGTATACTGCTCACTTTTTAAAAGATATAGAAATATATCAAGATATGGATAATTTAAAAAGATATGCTAAAAATGTAGTACTATATGTTAGAAACAATAGAATTGTTTTACAAAATAAAAAAGGATTTAGAAGAACGGTAGATGAAATTGATATTGTATTACCAATTGTTCATGGCACAAATGTAGAAGATGGAACATTACAAGGATATTTAGATTTATTAGGTATTCCATACGTTGGAAGTAACCATTACTCTGCAGCAGTTGGACAAGATAAAGTATTTATGAAACAAATATTTGAATCTGGTAATTTGTCTGTTGCGCCATATGTATGGTTTTTTGAAAATGAGTATTATAATGATAAAGATAATGTTATTAAGAAAATAGAAAAGATTAAATATCCAATGATTGTTAAACCATCAAAATTAGGTAGTAGTGTTGGAATATCAAAAGTAAACAATAGAGATGAACTTACTGAAGCTATTGAAGACGCTATCAAATATGACGATAAAATTGTTATTGAAGAATGTATTGAAAACTTAATAGAAGTTAATGCAAGTGTTTTAGGTGATCATTCGTACTACGAGGTTAGTGAATTAGAACAAGTGATGGGAAAAGACGCTATACTTAGTTATAATGATAAATATATGGGTAATGGTAAAGGTAAATTAAAAGGTGGAAATTCTTCGAGAAGTAAAGGAATGGTATCAACTGATAGAATCATACCTGCCAATATTGATAAAAAATTAAGAGACGAAATTATTAATATTTCTAAAGATGCAGCTAGACTATTAAATACTAGTGGTGTAGTCAGAATAGATTATTTAATTGATAAGAAAAAGAAAAAAGTATATATAAATGAGGTTAATACTATTCCAGGTTCGTTATCATTTTATTTATGGGAGCCTAAAGGAGTTAGTTATAAAAAATTACTAGATAATATTATTACTCTTGCGATTAAAAATTATAAGAAGAAAATTAAAAAAACTTTCTCTTTTGATACAAATATATTAAAAAATGCTAAACTTGGTAATGGTACTAAGGGTGTTAAAAATAGATTTTAATATGATTAAAGATACAGAAAAATAGTCTGTATCTTTTTTGTGAATTATTTTCTTTATTTAAAGTTTAATATTTGGTATAATGTATCTAGCAAAGGAGGGTTCTACTATGAAAAAACCAACAGTTGCATTAGTAGGAAGACCTAATGTAGGAAAATCAACTTTATTCAATAAAATAGCAGGAAAGAAAATTTCTATAATTGAAGATATACCAGGTATTACTAGGGATAGAATTTATGCGGATGCAGAATATAAAAATTATAAGTTCCATTTAATTGATACTGGTGGGATAGATATCGCAAAAGAAAGTTTTAATAATGAAATTAAAAGTCAAGCAGAAATTGCGATTGATGAAGCTGACGTAGTTATATTTATCGTAGACGGTAAAGAAGGTATTACTTCAAATGATTTAGTTGTAAGAGATATGCTTAGAAAATCTAATAAAAAGGTAATAGTTGCAATTAATAAAATTGATAATAAACAAAGAGAAGAAAATATATATGATTTTTATGAATTAGGATTTGATATTTATATTCCAATAAGTGCGGAACATAGTAAAAATATTAGTGAACTTCTAGATGAAGTTGTATCTGATTTTTATGAGATAACTGAAGAATACGAAGATAAACTAAAATTCTGTGTTATTGGTAGACCTAATGTAGGGAAAAGTAGTTTGGTTAATGCTCTACTTAATGAAGATAGGGTAATAGTATCAGATGTTGCTGGTACAACTAGAGATGCAGTAGATACATTATTTACATACGATAAAAATGAATATGTACTAATTGATACAGCCGGTATGAGAAAAAAAGGTAAAGTATATGAAAGTACTGAAAAATATAGTCTTATTAGAAGTATGAAAGCAATTGATAGAAGTGATGTATGTCTTATTGTTATAAATGCTGAAGAAGGTATTATAGAACATGATAAACATATTGCTGGATATGCAATAGAAATGGGTAAGGCTGTTGTGTTAGTAGTAAATAAGTGGGATACAGTTGATGATCAAAATGATATTAATTCATTTAAAAAAGAAATTAGAAATAATTTCCAATTTATTCCATATGCTCAAATAGTATTTTTATCCGCACTTACTAAAAAAAGAATTCATACTTTAATGCCAGAAGTTTTAAAAGCATATGAAAATACTACAAAACAAATAAAAACAAACTTATTAAATAATGTAATAATGGATGCAGTATCACTTAATCCACCACCATCATATAAAGGTAAAAGATTAAAAATATATTTTGTTAGTCAAACAGGAAATAAACCACCTAAGTTTACATTCAATGTAAATAATAAAGGTTTAGTACATTTCTCTTATGAAAGATATCTAGAAAATAAAATTAGAGAAAATTTTGATTTGACTGGTACTCCAATAATATTACAATTCAAAAATAAAGGGGAAGAGTAATGAGAATAAGTGTTTTAGGCACAGGGAGTTTTGGTACAGCTATTTCTCAAATTTTAACAGATAATAATCATGAAGTATTAATGTGGACAGTAGATATTGAAAATGTTGAAGAAATTAATAATAGAAGAACAAATAAATTTTATTATGAAAATTTTAAATTTAATAATAAAGTTAAAGCAACAACTAATTTAAACGAAATAGTTGACTATTCTGATTATATTGTAATTGCGCTTCCATCAAAATTTATTAAAGATACATTAAAAAAATTAAATAAGATATTAAAAAAGAAAAATGCAAAAAAGATTTTTATTAATATGTCTAAAGGAATGGACTATAAAAATTTAATAACTATATCTGATATTATTGAACAAGGTATAGATGAAGATTATGTAAAAAAAATATGTTCAATGACTGGACCAAGTTTCGCTAAAGAAATTGTAGAAAGAAAAATAACAAAATTTACTTTAGCTAGTCATTCTAAAGATAGTTTGGATGATGTAAGGGATATATTTCAAAATGATTATATACTTATAAATTATTCAAAGGACATGAAAGGAATTGAAATACTTTCTTCAGTAAAAAATATTATCGCACTAGCATCAGGTATTATACATGGTTTAGGATATGAGGATAATACTCACGCAATAATAATTACAGAAGGTATAAAAGAAATGTTAAAACTTTGTCCTTTCTATGATATTGATACTAGCACAATATTATCAGTATCAGGTGTAGGAGATTTAGTATTAACAGCTTCTAGTAAAACTAGTAGAAATTATATTACTGGTGAAAAAGTTGGAAAAGGGATGTCAATAGATAAAGCAATTGAATCAACTAAAACTGTTGTCGAAGGTGTAGAATGTGCGAAAGTAATGTATAAATTTTCTAAAGAACATAAAATAGATTTACCAATTACAAAAGCAATATATAATATTTTTTACAAAGGAAAAAATCCTAAAAAAGAAATAATAAAAATTTTAAGATAACAAAAAATTACTTCCTACATATATTATTATAGGAGGTAATTTTTTTGAAATTTAGTGATGAATTTTTCAATAAAGTTGAAAAGAAAACCAATGTCAATAAAGAAACCATTTTAGGACTTGCTAAAAAAGTACAAAAATCTAATATGAAAGATGAAAATACCCTTAGGGATTTAATAAAGGAAATAAGTAATATTGCTGGTAAACCCGTTTCTAAAGAAAAAGAAGATAAAATTATTAGCGCGATAGTTAATGATAAAATTCCTAATAATATTGATAAATTTGTAAATTAATATAAAGACTTTTATTCAAATTATTGAGTAAAAGTCTTATTTTTTTGTTATAATGATATAGTAGGAGTTGAAAAGATGTATAAATATGTAAAAAGAATTTTAGATATTATTTTATCTTTGATATTTATTTTATTATTATTACCAATATTACTATTGATATCAATAATACTATTATTTACTTTAAAAAAACAAATAATATATACACAAATAAGAGAAGGAGAAAACAAGAAGCCATTTAAAATGTATAAATTTAGAACAATGATAATAGATAATAATATTCCTGATAAGGATAGAATTACTAAATTTGGAAAGATATTAAGAAACTTAAGTATCGATGAATTACCTCAATTATTTAATGTTTTAAAAGGAGATATGTCATTAGTTGGACCAAGACCATTTATAGTAGGTGAGCCATTACCAAGTGATTATATTGACCCTATAAGATACAGTGTAAAACCTGGTATGACAGGATATGCTCAAATACATGGTAAGAGAAAGTTATCACATAAAGATAAAATAAAATATGATGTAGAATATGCAAAAAAATATTCGTTATTATTGGATATAAAAATCATATTTTTAACACTATTTAATATGATTCAAAAAAACAATTAAAAAGACCAAATATTGGTCTTTTTATAATACAATCGCAATCATGTTACTTGAACCTTTATTAATAATTTTTGTAAGTGTACCTTGTAATTTATATCTAATATTATCTGGCATCATAGAAAGTTTTGCTTGGATTCCTTCTTGTACAATAACATCTAAACTTCTTCCGAATATTTCACTTTTCCAAATGTTTTCTGGTTCATTTTCCATATCACGGGTTAAATAATTGATTAGTTCTTTACTTTGTAATTCACTACCTATAATAGGTTCAAAAGTACTTTCAACATCAACTCTAATCATATGTATAGATGGCGCAACTGCTTTTAATTTAACACCATATCTACTACCTTGTTTTATAATTTCTGGTGTATCTAGTTTCATATCTTTTAGAGAAGGGGAAGCAATGCCATATCCACTTTGTTTAACTTGTTTTAATGCACTTTTTATTTGATCATATTCAATTTTAGCTTCATTATAATCTTGGAATAATTTTAATAATTCTGCTTTTGAATTAACATTTATACCAATACTATCTTTTAGTATTTCATCAAATAATTCATTTGGTGCATTTAAATTAATTGTTACTTCACCGGTAGAAGTATTAACCTCTGATAAGTATGCTTTTGAAATATATTCACAATTTCCAAAGTGTGTTGTAATGGTGTCTACATCTCTAAGTTTATCAATGTCAACAACACTTTCTTTGATTTTATCGATATATATTTTCTTTAACCAATTATCAGGATTTAAAATTGAAATCCATTCTGGAATATTAACACTAACTTCTAATACTGGAAATTCATATAAAGCTTCTCTAAGTATTTCAGTTACATCTTTTTCGCTCATAGTATCAACGTTCATTGGTATAACTGGAACATTATATTCATTTCTTAATTTTTCTGCAATTTTAATTGTATCAGGCATCATTGGATGAATAGAATTAAGTACAACTATAAATGGTTTATTTAATTCTTTTAATTCTTCCATAACTTCTTTTTCAGCATCTAGGTAATCACTTCTTGATAATTCACCAAATGAACCATCAGATGTAACAACTATTCCGATAGATGAATGGTCTTTAATAACTTTTTCAGTGCCGATTTCTGCGGCTTCTACAAACGGTATTTCTTCATCATACCATGGTGTTTTTACCATTCTAGGTCCATTTTCATCTTCGTATCCTTTAGCATTTTTAACAATATAACCAACACAGTCAATAAGTCTTACATTAACATCGATCTCATCAATAGAAATATTAACAGCATTACTAGGCACAAATTTAGGTTCAGTAGTCATAATTTGTTTGCCAGCACCACTTTGTGGTAATTCATCAATAACTCTTTTTTTCTCAAATTCATCTGAAATATTAGGAATAACTATATTTTCCATGAATTTTTTTATAAAAGTAGATTTACCGGTTCTAACAGCTCCAACAACACCTAAATAAATATCTCCATTTGTTCTTTCAGCAATACTCTTAATAATTTCATTCTTATTCATATTTTCCCTACTTTCTTAATTTATATTTCATTTAAACATATGTTAATGTTTGAATTATATTCTTTATTTATTAGTTTTTAATTATGTAAAGGTAAAATTTGTATTTTTAAAAATATTGTTTTTATGTGTTTAATATTATATAATTAAATAGTATTAAAGGTGTGATTATATGAAAAAATATAAAACTATAGATGGAAATGAAGCTTGTGCGTTAAATTCATATTTATTTACAGAAGTAGCATCAATTTATCCTATAACTCCTTCAAGTCCAATGGCAGAGCACATTGATGATTGGAGTAGCGAAGGAAAGAAAAATATATTTGGTGACACTGTAAAAGTCGTGGAAATGCAGTCAGAAGCAGGTGCGGCTGGTATGATGCACGGTTCTTTATCTAGTGGTGCATTATCTACAACATATACAGCAAGTCAAGGACTTCTTTTAATGATCCCTAATATGTATAAAATGGCAGGTGAATTATTACCTGGTGTTATTCATGTGGCATCACGTAGTCTTGCTACTCACGCATTAAGTATATTAGGTGATCATCAGGATGTATATGCAACACGAATGACAGGGTTTGCAATTCTTTCTGCATCAAATGTACAAGAAGCACATGATATGAGTTTAGTTGCGCATTTAGCGGCTCTTGAAAGTTCTATTCCTTTTATGCACTTCTTCGATGGATTTAGAACAAGTCATGAGTTACAAAAAATAGAAATTATTGACGAAGAAGATATTAAAAAAATTGTTAATTATGAAAAAATTAATGAGTTTAGAAATAGAAGTTTAAATCCTAATAAACCTTATACTAAAGGAACAGCTCAAAATGATGATATATATTTTCAGGCAACTGAAGTTCGTAATCCATTTTATTATAAAGTACCTAATATTGTAGAAGATATAATGGATAAACTATACACTATTACTGGTAGATGTTATAAACCATTTGAATATTATGGAAGTAAAACAGCAGAAAAGATAATAATCTCAATGGGTAGTGTATGTGAAACAATTAAAGAAACTATAGATTATTTAAATAAAAATGGTGAAAATTTAGGACTTATCAATGTCCATTTATATAGACCATTTAGTATTAAACATTTAATAAGTGTATTACCTGATACTGTTAAAAAAATTGCAGTATTAGATAGAACTAAGGAACCAGGTAGTATTGGTGAACCATTATATTTAGATGTGGTTTCAGCTTTAAAGGATAAAGATATCGAAATATTAGGTGGAAGATATGGTTTATCTAGTAAAAATACTTCTCCAAAAGAGATAAAAGCAGTATTTGACTTTTTAGATAATGTTGAAAGATTTAATGGTTTTACTGTAGGTATTAATGATGATGTTACAAATCTTTCAATTAATGTAGATGATAATTTTAAAATCGATACTAATGATGTTAGTTTCCTAATATATGGATATGGTTCAGATGGAATGATTAGTGCATCTAAAAATATGTTAAAAATAATAGGAGATAATACTAAAGATTATGTACAGGGTTACTTTCAATATGATTCTAAAAAAAGTGGAGGAATTACTAAAAGTCATATAAGATTTTCTAAAGATTTAATTAGAAGTACATATTATGTAGATAATCCTAATATAGTTGTAGTGTCAAAAGAAAGTTATATATATAAATATGATGTATTAGATAATATATGTGATGGTGGTATATTCTTGCTTAATACGAAAATAGCAACTGAAAGAATAAATGAATTATTACCAAATAAGATTAAGAAAATTATTAAAGAAAGACATATAAGATTTTATACTATTGATGCACATGATTTAGCTCGTAAAAATAATCTTAATAATAAGATTAGTACCATTATGGAAAGTGCGATATTTAATATTACAGGATTATTAGATTATAAAATTATTAAAAACAAAATTAAAGAATGGGTTACAAATACTTATTCTAAAAAAGGTATGGCTATTGTTGAATATAATCATTGTGCCATAGATGAAACAGAAAAAAACATTAATTACATAGACAATAATATATTAACTTTTGAAGATGAAGAACAAATAGAAAATGTTAGTGTGTTTGATGTTATGAATAATCAGATGGGTGATAAACTTCCTACATCAACATTTATTGATAATCCTGATGGAGTATTTGAAAGTGGAACTACACAATTTGAAAAAAGAAAAGCAACTGATATAGTACCACATTGGGTAAACGAAAACTGTATAGAATGTAATCAATGTAGTTTAGTTTGTCCTCATGGTGTAATTAGACCATATATTGTATCAAGTGAAGAATATGAAAAATTACCGGCCGTTATCAAAGAACAATGTATTGGTATGGTTGGTAAAGATATGGATGATTATAAATATGTTATTGCTACATCTATTGAAGATTGTACAGGTTGTATGTTATGTGTTAATGTATGTCCTGGTAAAAAGGGTGAAAAAGCATTAACTATTTCTACATTAGATGAAGAAACTAATTTAAAACAAGATAGAATTAGTAAATATTTAAGAGATAATATAACAGAAAAAGATTTATTTAATCCATATACAATTAGAGGTAGTCAATTTAAAACACCAAAATTTGAATTCCATGGTGCATGTGCAGGATGTGGTGAAACTGCGTATATTAAATTACTTACTCAATTGTTTGGAGAAAAATTAATTATTGCAAATGCAACTGGTTGTTCATCAATATATGGTGCTTCTGCGCCATCTACACCTTATTTAGTTCCATGGGCAAATTCATTATTTGAGGATAATGCAGAATTTGGTTATGGAATATTAATGGGTAATAATATCATTAGAAATCGTATTAGAAAAATAATGGAAGAAAATTTAAATAATGTTGATGAACATACAAACTCATTATTTACTAAATGGTTAGATAATCCTAATTCATATATTAATACTAAACATGTATACGAAAAATTAGATTATAATAAGATTCCAAAGGAATTATCTGATTTAAAAGAATATATTACAAGTCGTACAGTTTGGTCAATTGGTGGAGATGGATGGGCTTATGATATTGGATACAGTGGTTTAGATCATATAATGTCTACTAATGATAGATCAAAAATTTTAATACTTGATACTGAAGTATATTCTAATACTGGAGGGCAAGCATCTAAATCTAGTAGAAGTGGTGCGGTAGCTAAATTTGCAGCTTCTGGTAAAAAGACTTATAAAAAAGATTTAATTAAAATTGCGCTATCTTATCCAAATGTATATGTTGGTACAATATCTTTAGGTGCGAATATGGCACAAGCTATTAAAGTATTTAAAGAAGCTGAAGAATATGACGGACCAGCAATAATAATTGCTTATGCTCCTTGTATATCACACGGTATAAAAGGTGGAATGTGTAATAGTATTAATGAAGAAGAAAAAGCTGTAGAATGTGGATATTTTCCATTACTTAGATATAATCCAATGGATAAAAAGTTAATACTTGATTACAAGAATCCTGATTTTGATTTATTTGAAGAATTTTTAAATAATGAAACAAGATATTCAATGTTGAAAAAAGTTAATAAAAGAGAAGCAATTAAATTAATGGAAAATAATAAAGAAGAAGCAATTTCAAGATTTAAATATTATAAAGAATTAAGTGAAAAAAATTAGAGTTTTATCTCTAATTTTTTTAAAATTATATCATATTTATTATAAATTTGTTAAAATATATTTAGGTGGTAGTAATGGCAAATATTAAAGTAATGGATGAAATATTATCTAATAAAATAGCAGCAGGGGAAGTAGTAGAAAAATGTGTTTCTGTTGTTAAAGAGTTAGTAGAAAATAGTATTGACGCAAAATCAAGTGAAATAAAAATCGAATTAATAGATTCTGGAACTATAGAGATCAAAGTTATTGATAATGGAATAGGTATGGATAATGATGATGCAAAACTTGCGTTTCAAAGACATGCTACAAGTAAGTTATACGATGAGGATGATTTATATAGAATTGACACATTAGGATTTAGAGGTGAAGCACTTCCTTCTATAGCTTCAGTTAGTGAGATTATATTAAAAACTAGTACTGGTGGAGTAGGAAGTTTAATACATTTTAAAGGTGGAAAATTAATAAAATGTGAAAAATGTGATGCTAGAAAAGGAACTAGTATAACAGTTAAGAATCTATTTTATAATACACCTGCACGTTTAAAACATCTAAGCAGTTTAAATACTGAATTATCTAATATTGTAGATTATATCAATAGAATTGCTTTATCTTATCCTAATATTAAATTTACACTTTCTAATAATAACAGAATATTACTAAATACACCAGGTGATGATAATTTATTAAAAGTTATTAATTCAATATATGGAATTGATGTAACTAAAAATATGTTAGATATTAGTAATTTTAATAATGACTATGAAATTAATGGATATATATCAAAACCAGTTGTAAATAGAGCAAATAGAAGTCATGTAATAACATTAGTTAATGGTAGGGTTGTTAGGAATAATGAAATAAATAAGACAATAATTGAATCGTATCATACATATATGCCTGAAACTAAATTCCCAATAGTAGTGTTAAAAATTGATGTGGATTCTAGTTTAATAGATGTCAATATTCATCCTACTAAAATGGATATTAAGTTTTCAAATATTAATGAACTTAAGACTTTAATTAGAAATACAATAATTAATAGATTAAATAGTATTAATTTAATTCCAACAATAGAAACACCTAAACCTATTAGTTATGAAGAAGTATCTATTAAAAGTAACTATGTTCAAGAAACAATAGATTTTGCTCCATCAAAAGGTGAGAGTACTTATTCTTTAATAAAAAGCGAACTAGAAGAAAATATTAGTGATACATCAGTTATAAATGAAGATTTAGCTCTAGAAGAAAAAATCGAAAAGAAGCAAGATACTATTCCTGAATTATATATTGCCGGATATGCATTTGGAACTTATATAATTTGTCAAAATGATTTAGGATTATATTTAATAGATCAACATGCAGCAAAAGAAAGAATAAATTATGAAAAAACTTCATATATGTTATCTAATCCTAATAAACAAAATATATCAATGTTATTTCCACTTACTATAGAATTACCACTTAATGAGTTTATAATTATTAAAGAAAATATTGATGTTTTAAATAATATGTATTTTGAAATATCAGAATTTGGAATGAATAGTTTTGTAGTTAAATCACATCCTATATGGTTACCTAGTGGTCATGAAGAAGAAGCTATAAGAAAAATATTTGATTTAGTAATTACAATGAAAGATAATTTTACATTAGAAAAATTTAATGATAGAGTTGCGATGACTATGGCATGTAAAATGAGTATTAAGGCTAATGATAATCTTAGTAATGAAGAAATGGAAGAATTAATTAAAGATTTAAGAAAATGTAATAATCCTTATACATGTCCTCATGGTAGACCAACTATTATAAATTTTACAAAATATGAATTAGAAAAAATGTTTAAACGTGTTATGAATTAGTAAATTTGAAAAACAAGTTGGAAATACAAGAGTAAAATATGGTATTAATGTGATATAATGTATAAAGAGGTGTAAGATCATGTCTTTAATAGCGTTTATTAATAAAAATACTTTTGAGATAAAAGACGAATTAGATGAATATATTTATTGTGATTATGAAATAAGAAATATTATCGCTGTGTTAAATAAAAAAGGATATAAAACAAAATTTTCTTGTGCAGGTCATAATGAGGTTGGTTTGATGTGGCCTTTACATAGAGAAAATATTGATAAATTAGAAGAATATTTGAAAGATGCTGAAAATGATGAAACTTTACATTTTATAAAAAAAGAAGGTGATTATTTTTATCACAAGGATGAAAAAACTGCAACATATGTATATATCTATTTTGAAGATGACTATAAATTTGAAGTATTACCTTCTGAATTCACCTATGAAATCGTTGATAATAAATCTTATTTAATTAAAAAAATTAATTATTATTTAGAAGACAATCATAAAACAAGAAAAACTGATGAAAAAATATATAGTGAATTAGAACAATCACACCAAGATTTATTAAATTGGTCAAATGACCTTCCAATAATATAATAACTTTATTCAAAAGAATTTAAATTAGTGTAATAGTTACATTTACAAATGTGACTATTTTTTGTATAATTTTAGGTGGTGATTTTAATGGTATATTTAGATTATTCAGCAACAACAAAAATTAATGATGAGGTATTAGATACTTATGTAAAAGTAAGTAAAGAATATATTGGTAATCCTAACTCATTACACAGTTTAGGTGTTAAGAGTAGAGAAATAATTGATTTGGCTACAAATCAAATTAAAGATATTTTAAATGTATCTAATCATGAAGTAATATATACTTCCGGTGCATCTGAATCAAATAATCTTGCATTAAAAGGGATTGCTTTAAAATATAAAAGTAGAGGAAATCATATTATTACAACACCATTGGAACATTCTTCAGTTGTATCCCCTTTAAATTATTTATCTAAAAATGGATTTGATGTAGATATTGTTGAACTAAATGAAGATGGAACAATAAATTTAGAACATTTAAAAAGTTTATTAAATGATAATACCCTAATAGTTAGTATATGTTTAGTAGATAGTGAAATTGGTATTAAACAGGATATAAAATCTATTAGTGAAATTTTAAAAGATTATCCAAAATGTTTTTTTCATGTAGATGCAACTCAAGCAATTGGTAAAATAAATACTGATATAAATGATATAGATATGATAAGTTTTTCTGCTCATAAATTTTATGGTCCAAAAGGAATTGGCGTATTATTAAAAAAAGATAATATAGTTATAGAACCATTAATTCATGGTGGTAAAAGTACATCAATTTATAGAAGTGGTACACCAACAACACCTTTAATTGTATCTATGGCCAAAGCTTTAAGACTTGCTAATGAGTGTATAAATGAGAAAAATAATCGTATTCAAAAACTAAATGAAATTTTAAGAATAAAGTTAAATAGTTATTCAAAAATCCATATTAATAGCACTGATAAATCTATACCACATATTTTAAATTTTAGTGTGGTAGGTATTAAACCTGAAACAATGCTTCATGCTCTTGAAAGTTATGATATATTTATTTCAACAAAAAGTGCTTGTTCATCAAATAATAGCCTATCATCATCTGTTATGGCGCTTACCAAAAACGAAGAATATGCGAATTATAGTCTAAGAATTAGTTTGTCTGATAAGACAACTATTGATGAAATAAATTATTTTGTTGAAAAGTTTGATGAATGTTATAACAAATTATTATTAAGAGGTGAATAGTTATGAAAATATTAAAATTTGGAGCAATTTGGTGTCCTGGATGTTTATCTATGTCTAAAATTTGGAATGATATAGTTTCTAATAATGATATAGAAATAGAAGATTATGATATAGATTTTGATGAAGATATTTGTGAAAATTATGAAATTGGTGATATTTTACCAGTATATATCTTTATGGATAAAGATAATAATGAATTAGAAAGATTAATTGGAGAACAAAAGAAAGAGTTTTTATTATCAAAAATAGATCAGTATAGAAATGAGTAGATGTAGATGAAAAAGTTTTTAAAATCATTACTAACGCTTTTATTATTTGTAATATTATTTATTCCTAATAAAATTAATGCTTTAGAAAATGTTAATATATATTTATTTTATGGTGACGGATGTCCACATTGTAGAGCGCTCGAAGAAAAGTTAGACGAAATAAAACTTGATTATCCCAATATAAATATCCATTATTATGAAACTTGGTACAATAAAAAAAACTCAAAAAAACTTGATGAAATAGAAAACTTGCTAGATATTAATATTCGTGGTGTTCCATTTACTGTGATTGGTGGAAAAACATTATCTGGATATATGGAAGGTATAACTGATGAGGAAATAATTGATTCTATAGAGTATTATTCTATAAGTGAAAATAAATGTAATGATGTAGTTGGTAATTATTTAGGTGTTACAGAAGAAAATAAAAAATTAAAAAATTGTATTGAAATTAAAGAAAATAAAAATTTTAAAATAAATATACCGTTTATTGGTTATGTCAATACTAAAGATTTATCGTTGCCAATAGTCTCAATATTAATTGGTGCATTAGATGGTTTTAATCCTTGTGCGATGTGGATACTATTATTCTTAATAACAATGCTTTTAAATTTAAAAGATAAAAAGAGAATGTGGCTACTTGGTTTAACATTTTTAACAACTTCTGCGCTAGTATATCTATTATTTATGATCTCTTGGTTAAATATTGCTAAATATGTTGGGAGTATATTTTATATAAGATTATTAATTTCCTTAGTAGCTATTGTTGGCGGTGGAATTAATTTAAAAAATTATTTTAAAACTAAAAATGATGGATGTCATGTTGTAAAAAAAGAAAAGCGTAAAAAAATACTAACAAAAATCAAAAAATTTACTAGTGAAAAGAGTTTAATTTTATCATTATTGGGAATAATAACTTTAGCAGTTTCTGTTAATTTTATAGAGCTAGTTTGTTCTGCAGGACTTCCTGTAATATTCACACAAGTACTATCTATGAATGATTTATCTGGTATGGAATATTCTGCTTATATATTTTTATATATTTTATTTTTCCTTATTGATGATATAATAGTTTTCGTTATTGCGATGAAAACATTAACTGTAACTGGTATTTCTACTAAATATGGTAAATTTTCACATTTAATTGGTGGTATTATAATGATATTGATTGGTATTTTATTAATATTTAAACCAGAATGGTTAATGTTTAATTTTTAGGTGGTGTAGTATGGAAAAATTAATAATGATTAAATATGGTGAATTAACTACTAAAAAAGGTAATAGAGAACATTTTATAAATACTCTATATCAAAATATAATTTATAAACTTAAAAATTTTGATTATAAGATTAAAAAAGATCGAGTAAGAATGTATATTGAAAGTAATGAAATAGATAGTATTATTAATGTTTTAACTAAAGTATTCGGGATACATGGTATAGTTATTGCATATAAGACTACTGATAAAAATATAGATACAATTAAAAATGAGTCATTGTCTATACTAAAAACGCTAAATTTTTCTACTTTTAAAGTTGTTACAAATAGGGCTGATAAGAGTTATCCAATAAATAGTATGGAAATATCAAGACAAGTAGGTGGATATTTACTTGATAATTTTGAATATAAAAAAGTTGATGTGCATAATCCAGAGTTAACTTTAGAAATAGATCTAAGACCTGAAGGATGTTTCATATATACTGACAAAAATGAAATTAAAGGTATTGGTGGATATCCAGTTGGAATTCAAGGTAAAGGATTACTTATGTTAAGTGGTGGAATTGATTCACCAGTTAGTGGATATTTAGCTATGAAACGTGGTATAAATATTGAATGTGTGTATTTTGAATCACCACCACATACTTCTTTAGAAGCAAAAAATAAAGTTATTTCACTTGCAAAACATTTATGTGATTATGTAGATAAAATTAAAATACATGTTGTTCCTTTTACAAAAATTCAAGAAGCAATATATAAAAATGATGCTTCTAGTTATATGATAACCATTATGAGAAGAATGATGTATCGTATTTCTACTGAAGTAGCAAATAATAATAATTGTAAAGTTTTAATTAATGGGGAAAGTATTGGACAAGTTGCTTCGCAAACTTTAGATAGTATGAAAGTTATAAATGAGGTTACTAATATTCCAGTAATTAGACCAGTAGCATGTTTTGATAAGTTAGAAATTATAGATATTGCAAAAAAAATTAATACATATGAAACAAGCATTTTACCATATGAGGATTGTTGTACAATATTCTTGCCTAAACATCCGGTTATCAATCCTAAATTAGATGCTTGTTTAGAAATTGAAAAAAGATTTGATTATGAATCTTTAATAAGTGAAACAATTGGTAATATTGAAACAATTGTAGTAACAAAAGATATTGATAATAACTTAAAAGAATTGTTATAAATTACCAAGGTAAAAAACGTATCATTTGACAAAATTTTCACATTCTATTAGTGTAGGAGGTGAAAACAATGAATAACAATTCAAGTAAAAGTAATACTAACAGATTAGTTGTACCTGGTGCTAAACAAGCTATCGATAGAATGAAATATGAAATAGCTAACGAATTTGGTGTTAATTTAGGACCTGACACAACTTCAAGAGCTAACGGTTCAGTTGGTGGTGAAATCACTAAACGTTTAGTTCAAATGGGACAAAACCAAATAGCTGGACAAAATAATTTCCAAAATAAATAGTTAGAAACCTAATATAAAATAAGGTTAAAAGGTACAACAGTTAATGTTGTACCTTTTGTTTGTATTAAATAATTGACATAAAAATAGTAAAAATTGTAACTAAATAATAAGTGTTTCTCAATTTTTTACAAACTTCATAGAAAAAATTACCAATATATAGTATAATATTTGTATTAGAAAGAAGGAATACAATGAAAATTATATCAATTAATGCAGGAAGTTCTTCTTTAAAATTTAGTTTATTTAATATGGAGAACAAGGAATTACTTATTTCTGGATATTTTGAAAGAATAGGTATGGAAGGAAGTTTTGTAAACTTTAAACTTAATGGAGAAAAAATTAAAAAAGATGTAGAACTTAAAAATCATGAAGATGCTGTTAAAGTTTTACTTGATGAATTAATTAATTTAGGTGTGATTAATTCATTAGATGAAATCGATGCAGTAGGACATAGATTGGTTCATGGTGGAGATGTATATAATAAATCAGTTGTTATTGATGAAGATGTTATTAAAACAGTTGATGAATTATCAGATTTAGCGCCTTTACATAATCCAGCTAATCTTGTTGGTGTTAAAAGTTTTAAAGCAGTATTACCAAATGTACCAATGGTTGGTGTTTTTGATACTGCATTCCATCAAACAATGGATGAAGAAGCATATTTATATGGAGTTCCATATGAATGGTATACAAAATATGGTGTAAGAAAATATGGGTTCCATGGAACTAGTCATAATTATGTTACAAAGAAAATTGCTGAATATTTAAATCGTGATGATTTAAAAATCATTTGTTGTCATTTGGGAAATGGTTCATCAATTTCAGCTGTAAAAGATGGAAAATGTATTGATACTTCAATGGGATTTACACCAAACGCAGGATTAATAATGGGTACACGTTGTGGAGATATTGATGCTACATTAATTCCATATGTAATGAATAAATCTGGTAAATCTTTAGATGAAGTTATTAATGATTTAAATAAAAATAGTGGTTTATTAGGTATTAGTGGATTAAGTAGTGATAATAGAGATATAGAAGATGGTATGAAAGAAGGAAACGAAAAATGTATTTTAGCTCAAAATATGTTGATTCGTAAAATAGTTGGATATGTTTCTATGTATAATACATTCCTTGGTGGAGCAGATATTATTTGTTTTACAGGTGGTATTGGTGAAAATGGTATTGATGTAAGAAAGTCAATTATGGATGAATTAAAAGTTATTGGTGTTAATCCATCAAATGAAAGAAATAATGTTAGAGGGGAATTAACATTAATTACTGAAGACGATTCAAAAATTGCATGTTATGTTGTACCAACAAACGAAGAATTAATGATTGCAGAAGATACATATAGATTAATTAATAAATAATAGTAAGCGAGTGAGTTTATGATAAAATTCAAATCAATTTATAAAAAGATTAAAAAGTATGACAGCATTGTTATTGCTAGACATATGAGGGTTGATCCTGACGCTTTAGCAAGTGAATTAGCGCTTAAGGAAATTATACTTAATACTTTCCCAAATAAAAAGGTTTACGCAGTTGGAATATCAGCTTCTAAATTTAAATATATGGGAGAATTAGATAAGATAACTGAAGATATAGCGCGTGATTCGTTATTAATAGTATTAGATACTCCTGATAAAAAAAGAGTTGATGTTGATTATTTAGAATTATATAGAGATAGTATAAAAATAGATCATCATCCATATACCGAAAATTTTTGTAATATGGAATATATTGATGAAAATGCATCATCTACTTGTGAAATTATTCTTGATTTAACATATAATACTAAATTAAAACTTGATAGACATCAAGCAGAATTATTGTTCTTAGGTATTGTATCTGATACAAATAGATTTACAACTGTAAATACATCATTTAAAACATTTGATTTAATTCATAAACTAATAAAAGATACAAATATTAAATTTATAGATATATTTGAAAAATTATATCTAAGACCATTGTCAGAAGTAAAATTACAAGGATATATAGCACAAAATCTTACTGTTACTGAAAATGGCCTTGCTTATATCAAAATAAATGAAGAAATTATAAAGGAATTTGGTGTTGATTCAGCAAGTCCTGGTAATATGATAAACAATTTTAATTACATTAATGAGATAATTGCTTGGGCATTTGTTTCAGAAGATAAAAAAAATGACATTATTAGAATTACCATCCGCTCAAGAGGTCCAGTTATAAATGATATAGCAGCTATGTTTAATGGTGGAGGACATGAAAGAGCTAGTGGTGCGAGAGTTAAAACAATGGAAGAAGCTAATAATTTAATCAAAGAACTAGATAATAGATGTAGAGATTATCGAGGTGATAATAATGAAAATAAGTAATGTAGAATTAAAAATTAGTGCGGTTAGAACTAGTCAGTATCCAGAAGATAATAAGCCTGAATTTCTATTAGTAGGAAGAAGTAATGTAGGTAAAAGTAGTTTTATAAATACATTAATTAATAGAAAGAATTTTGCTAGAACATCTAGTAGACCAGGTAAAACACAAACATTAAATTTTTACTATGTTAATGATAGCTTTTATTTAGTGGATGTACCTGGATATGGATATGCAATGACAAGTAAAAAAACACAAGCTAAATTTGGTAAAATGATAGAAGAATATTTAGCAAATAGAGAAAATTTAAAACATATATTTATGTTGGTTGACTTTAGACATAAACCAACTAAAGATGATTTATTAATGTATAACTATTTAAAATATTTTAATTTACCTGTTACAATTATAGCAACTAAAGTTGATAAGGTTACAAAAGGACAATGGGATAAATATAAGAATATTATACTAAAAGAAATAGATTTGGTTCATGGTGATGAATTAATATTATTCTCAAGTCTATTAAAGGAAGGTAAAGAACAAATTCATAAATTAATTGAAAGTAAAATAGAAGAAACAATTGAATAATTCAGTTGTTTTTTTTAATATAATAATTTATAATAATACATAGAATAGGTGATTATATGTGCAATAAACGTGGATTTACATTGATAGAACTAATTGTAAGTATTTCCTTGATACTAATACTTTTTATTGTAGTTGTTCCACTTGGAACAAATCTAATTCAAAATGCTAATAAAAAACAATGCAATACATTGGTTGAAGATATTTTAACTGATGCAGATTTATATGTTTTAGATAGACCTGATTTTAATGATACATCAATACCATTACTTACTTTATATGATGAAGGATATTTAGAGGAAGAATATGATTTTAAAAATGGATATGTATTGGAATCTGGCGAATTAAAATATGAGGGTGTAGTTAAAAATGCACAAATTAATATTGATAATAGCGATGGATATAATAATTATGAATTAAGTGTTGATGTGTGTAATTAACACTTATTTTTTTATTTCATAAAATATCCTAGGTGATTATATGAAATTAGAATATTTTAATTTAAATAATATAGTAGTATATCTTAACAATAATTATTTAGAAAGTATAAAATTTGATATAACTAATAATATTGAACAACAATTTAAAAAATTATTTATTAATATCAAAAACATATACAATATAGATATGAATGGATATTATGAAGTTGTAGTACATATTAATGATATATACGGAATGATAATTGAAATAGATAAAGATGATGATGAATATGTAAAACTATTCGGAGATACTGTTGATATGAAAATTACCTTTAAATTTGATTCTCCAATTTATTATAAATTAGATGAATATAAAAAATTTAATATTGATAATTATAGTATATATTATTATGATGAAACATATTATTTAAAATTGGATAATAATTTAGAATTAAACTATTCTGAATATTTAAAATTAATTGAAAATAGTGTTATTGTATATGGTGATGAATTAAAAAGAATAAAAAATCAATTAATTAAAGTAAATTAATATAATAATTAGGCTTTTTCATTTTTTTTTGATATAATTAGAATGGTGATTGGCATGGATAATATTTTTAATTTTATTGAATTAGAAAAACAAAGACAAAATGAACATATTGAACTTATTGCTTCAGAAAATTTTGTTAGTACTGATGTTTTAAAAGCACAAGGATCTATATTAACTAATAAGTATGCAGAAGGATACTCAAATAATAGATACTATGGTGGATGTAAATATATTGACATGATTGAAGATGAAACAATAAAAAATGTTAGTGAATTATTTAATGTAAAATATGCTAATGTTCAACCACATTCTGGTAGCAGTGCGAATATGGCAGTTTATAAAGCACTACTAGAATATGGTGATACTGTAATGGGAATGAGTCTTAATGATGGGGGACATTTAACTCATGGACTTCCAATAAATTTTTCAGGTAAAGAATATAACATTGTAAGTTATGGTGTAAACAAAGATGGATATATTGATTATGATGAAGTACTTAGAATCGCTATGGAATGTAAACCAAAAATGATTATAGCGGGTGCAACTGCATATTCTCGTATAATAGATTTTACTAAATTTAGAGAAATAGCAGATAAAGTTGGAGCATATCTTATGGTAGATATGGCGCATATCGCTGGTCTTGTTGCTGCAGGTCTTCATCCAAATCCATGTGAAATAGCTGATGTAGTAACATCTACTACTCATAAAACATTAAGAGGACCAAGAGGTGGAATAATTCTTACTAATAATGAAGATATTATTAAGAAAATAAATAAAACTGTATTTCCTGGATTACAAGGAGGACCATTAATGCATGTTGTTGCAGCAAAAGGCGTATGTTTCAAAGAAGCTCTTCAAGATGATTTCAAAAAATATGCATATAATGTTATTAAAAACGCTAAAGCTATGTCAGATAGATTTATTGAAAAGGGTAGAACTGTAATTACAGGTGGAACAGATAATCATTTATTACTTTTAGATGTAAAAACATCATATAATTTAACAGGATTACAAGCTCAAGAAATATTAGAAAGTGTAAATATTACTTGTAATAAAAATACTATACCTAATGAAACTGAAAAACCTAAAGTTACTTCTGGATTACGACTAGGAAGTGCGGCAATGACTACTAGGGGGTTAAATGAAGATGATTTTAGATTAATTGCTGATTTAATTGATAGTGTATTAACTGATTATAGCGATATAAATAAAACAAAGGTAAAAAACAGTGTATTAGAATTGACTAGTAAATATCCATTGCCATATTAAGGAAGTGATATTATGAACAAAATAATGAGTGGTAAGGAATGTTCTATTCATATCAGAGAACAAATAAAAGATAGAATTGAATTAATAGATAAAAATTTAAAACTTGTTGTTATTAGAATTGGTGAAGATGAAGCAAGTAAAGTTTATGTTAATAGTAAAAGAAAAGCTTGTGAAGAAGTAGGTATTGATTTTATTGAAATACATTTTGATGAAAATGTTACTAATGAAGAAGTAGAAAGTAAAATAATTGAATTAAATAATGATAATAGCGTTACTTCAATACTTATGCAACTTCCTATTCCTAAACATTTAGATAAAGATTATCTTATAAATAAAATTGATTATAAAAAAGATGTTGATGGATTAACACTTGATAATATTGGTAGATTAAATGCCAATCTTGATTCAATTATTCCATGTACACCATATGGAATAATTGATATTCTAAAATATTATAATGTTGAATTAGAAGGTAAAAAAGTTGTATTACTAGGAAGAAGTAATCTTGTTGGAAAACCATTAATTCCATTATTATTAAAAGAAAACGCTACTTTAACAATATGTCATTCTAAAACAAATAATCTAGAAAATTATACTAAGGATGCTGATATATTAATTAGCGCTGTTGGAAAAAAAAGATTAATAACTGGAGAAATGATAAAAGAAAATTCAGTTATAATTGATGTAGGTATTACAAGAGATACTATAACTAAAAAAATCTATGGTGATGTAGATTTTGATAGTGTATATGATAAAGTAAGCAAAATAACTCCAGTACCTGGTGGAGTAGGAGTTATGACTGTGACTAGTTTATTAAATAATGTATTAAAATGTTATGAATTACAAAAATAATCCAAACTTGATTAAGTTTGGATTATTTTCTTAATAACTTCATTTTACCAACTGTTTTTATTAAAAAAACTAGATATTTCTATCTAGTTAATAATCATTATGGTAGCGAGAGAGGGGGTCGAACCCACGACCTTCCGGGTATGAACCGGACGCTCTAGCCAACTGAGCTATCTCGCCATAAATAGTAAGAAATATTTTATAAAAAATGTCCCTTACCAAAATAGGCATTCTTATTATAACAAACTAATTTTATTTTGACAACACTTTTTTTTAATATTTTGAATAAAATGTTATATATGATATAATACAGTTATAATTATAAAGTTGGTGATAATATGATTAAAAAGTGGATATTAAAAAATAGGAAGTGGATATTTTTATCTTTGTTTATACTATTATTCTTATTGTTAATAGAAACTATTTTTGTTAAAGAAATATTCGTTATTGATGACTATATATATCATCATATTTCAAAACTGATCTCAAACAATTTTACAAAGTTTTTTAAATTAGTAACACATTTCGGGGATGCACCAATATTAATTGGAATATCTATTGGGTCAATATTATTTTTAAAAAATAAAAAAATTGGTATGTTTATGTCCTTAAATTTAGTGATTAATTTTATTTTTAACCAATATATGAAAATATTTTTTGAAAGACCTAGACCAATTGATTTAATGATAGTTGAAGAACGTGGGTATAGTTTTCCAAGTGGTCATTCAATGATTTCAATGGCATTTTATGGTTTTATAATTTTTTTAATTTGGAAATACATGAAAAATAAAAATCTAAAATGGTTATATACTATACTATTAGGAACACTAATTATTTTTATTGGAACGAGTAGAATATATTTAGGGGTACACTATGCAAGTGATGTATTAGCAGGATTTTATTTTTCAATTGCTTACCTAATAATATATACAACTATAATATCACCTAAATTAAATAACGCTAAAAGCACTAAAAACTAGTGCTTTTTATTTATGTCATAATAATCTTTTTTCATAAAATACAACAAAGAGGGATAGTTATGAATATAATTAAATATATTAAAGCTGAAATTAAAAACATAAGAGAAAAAGATCCAGCTATAAAGAGTAATATGGAAGTATTTATATATCCAAGTTTTAATGCAATAATAAGTTATAGAATTGCTCATTATTTTTATTTAAAAAAACATTATTTTATCGCAAGATATATATCAGAAAGAAGTAAAAGAAAAACAGGTATTGAAATACATCCAGGAGCACAAATTGGTAAAAACTTATTTATTGATCATGGTATGGGTGTTGTAATAGGTGAAACAACTATAATTAAAGACAATGTTACAATATATCAAGGCGCGACTTTGGGTGGAACTGGTAAAGAACATGGAAAAAGGCACCCAACTATTGAAAATAATGTAATGATAAGCGCTGGAGCAAAAGTTTTAGGATCATTTACTGTAGGTGAAAATTCAAAAATTGGTGCAGGTTCAGTTGTTTTAAAAGAAGTACCACCTAATTCTACAGTAGTAGGAATTCCAGGTAGAGTAGTTAAAAATAATAATATTAAAGTCCCATGTGAAGATTTAGACCAATCTTTACCGGATGTAGTTAGCGAAGAAATTAATAAATTAAAGAATAAAATTAAGTCATTAGAACAAGAAATTATGAAAAATGATTGATGTGTGTTATAATATCTGCAGGTGAAAGAAATGAAAGAAAATTATCAAAAAATAATGGAAGAAATGTTAAAAAATATTGATGGTCAAACACTTTTACTACATAGTTGTTGTGCACCATGTAGTAGTTATGTAATAGGTCTATTATCAAATTATTTTAAAATAACTATATTTTATTATAATCCAAATATTTCACCATACGAAGAATATCAAAAACGTGTAGAAGAACAAATTAGATTTATTAATGAATTAGATACCAAATATAAAGTTGATTTTATAGAAGTTGACTATGAACATGAAGAATTTTTAAATATTGTAGAAGGATTAGAAAATGAAAAAGAAGGTGGTAAACGTTGCTTTAAATGTTATCACCAAAGACTAGAAAAAACTGCTGAATTTGCTAAAGCTAATAAATATGATTACTTTTGTACTACATTATCAGTTAGTCCATACAAAAATGCACAAAAATTAAATGAAATTGGGAAGTTACTTGAAGAACAATATAATATAAAATATTTATATTCAGATTTTAAAAAGAATGATGGATATAAAAAATCAATAGAATTATCTAAAGAGTATAATTTATATAGACAAGATTATTGTGGATGTAAATATTCTAAAAACACTGTTAAATAAGCAGTGTTTTTTGTTATAATAATTATATGGTGGTTAGTATGTGCTTTGAATATAATAACAATAAATATGAAATAATAATTGAAAAGAAGAAAATTAAAAATATGTATTTAAAAGTTAAGGAAGATTTAAAAATATATATCAGTTGTAATAGATTTGTAACAAGTAGACAAATTGAAAAACTGATTAATGACAATTATGATGCTATATGTAAAATGATTGATAGGCAAGCTAAAAATAAGATTAAATCTAGTGAATTTTATTATTTAGGCAAAAGATACGATATAGTATTTAGTGATATATTCAATAGTATTGATGTTAGTGATAATAAAATATATGTAAAAGATAAAAATACATTAGAAAAATGGTTAAATAATCAAATGAAATTGATATTTAAAGAAGAATTAGATAAATGTATTAATAATTTCCAAGAGAAAATTCCTAAAGTTAATTTAAAAATAAGAAATATGAAAACTAGATGGGGAGTTTGTAATAGAAGTAATAATAATGTAACCCTAAATTCAAATTTAATAAGATATGAAATAAATATAATTGATTATGTTATTTATCATGAATTATCACACTTTATTCATCCTAATCATTCAACTTCTTTTTGGAAACATGTAGAAAAATATGTTCCAAATTATAAAATTTTAAGAAATAGATTAAAAAATTAGATAAATTAATGTATAATGAAATTGGTGATATATATGGATTTAGAATCTTTAGAAAATAAGAAAGTTAAAGAATGGACTAAATTACTTAATAAAAAGTATAGAGATGAGCAAAACAGATTTATAGTAGAAGGTATGAATCTAGTTAATGAGGCATATCAAAATGGATATCTAGAAGAATTAATTATAGAAAAAGGTAAGGTATTACCTCTTGATGTAACTACTTATTATGTAACACATGAAATAATGAAAAAAATCACATCACTTGATAATCCTCCGACTGTAATTGGAATTTGTAAAAAAATAGAAGAAAAAGAATTAGGAAATAAAATTTTAGTTTTAGATAATATACAAGATCCAGGTAATCTTGGGACAATAATTAGAAGTGCGTGTGCATTCAATGTTGATACAATTATATTAAGTGAAAACTCAGTAGATTTATATAATCCTAAAGTAATACGTGCGACACAAGGTATGATATTTAATTTAAATATTGTTGAAAAAGATTTATCAAGTTTTATACCCCTTTTAAAGGCGCAAGAATATAAAATATATGGGACAGATGTTAACGGTGGTGTTAATGTTAAAAGTGTTAAAGAATACGGAAAACACTGTATAATAATGGGTAATGAAGGTAATGGAATAAGTGATAATATTAAAAGATTATGTGATAAATTTATATATATTACAATGAACGAAAAATGTGAAAGTCTAAATGTTGGTGTGGCAGCATCTATAATTTTGTATGAAATGGTAAATTAATATGGAATATATTAATATTGGTAAAATAGTTACAACACATGGTATAAAAGGTGAATTAAAAATTATTTCTAATTTTGATTATAAAAAGGAAGCTTTTAAAGTTGGAAATAAAGTATATCTTGGAAAAGAAAAAATAGAAGAAGAAATACAAAGTTATAGAGTACATAAAAATTATGATATGGTTACATTTAAAGGTTATGATAATATTAATCAAGTTTTAAAATATAAAAATAATCCAGTTTTTATAAATAAAGAAGATTTAAAAATAGATGGATATTTAGATACTGACTATATAGGTCTAATAGTGTATATGAATGATAAAATGATAGGTAGAATTAAAAATGTAATTAAAATACCTAATAATTCATTGTTTGAAATAGAAGATAATAAAAAAATATTCTATATTCCAAACAATAAAGATTTAGTTGAAAAAGTTGATATTGAAAATAAAATAATTGTAATTAAGTATATAGAAGGTTTGATATAATGAAAATAGATATTCTTACATTGTTTCCAAATATGTTTAATGGTTTTCTTAGTGAATCTATAATAAAGAGAGCTATAGAAAACGGTAATGTTATAATAAATGTTCATAATATAAGGGATTATACTGTATATAAAAATAACCAAGTAGACGATACCCCATATGGTGGTGGGGCTGGTATGGTATTAATGTGTGATCCGATTTTTAGAGCAGTTGAGGCATTAAAATCTGATGACTCAAAAGTAATAATTATGAGTCCTCAAGGAAAAGTATTTAATCAAAAAACTGCATATAATTTATCTAGAGAAAAACATTTAATTATAATATGTGGACATTATGAAGGATTTGATGAAAGAATATTATCAATAGTTGATATGGAAATAAGTATAGGTGATTATATACTTACTGGTGGTGAGATACCAAGTATGGCAATTACTGATGCTGTTGTAAGGTTAATAGATGGTGTAATTACAAGTGATAGTCACATGAATGATTCATTTAATAATAATTTATTAGATTATCCAACATATACTAAACCAAGAATATATAATGATATGGAAGTTCCAGATGTATTACTTAGTGGTCATCATGGTAATATAGAAAAGTGGAGAAAAGAAAAGCAAATAGAAAAAACAAAGAAGAATAGACCAGATTTGATGGAGGATTATTATGAATAAAGGATATGTTATTAGCAAAAATACTAAAAATAAAGAAATCGAAATAATTGAATATGAACAACATACTGGATTTGATATTAGTCCTAGAAATAAAGTTAAAAAAGGTAATTCTATAGATGTTAGTAAAGTAATATTTATGTCTCCAACATTGATTGAAAAGCTTTTAAAAAAGAAAATAGATAGGGAATATAAACGTATATTAATATTACTTACAGAAGTAGCTGCAGATGATAGTGATGATACATCAAAGCTTTCTATTGCGCTTAATGAGGTTGAATTATTTAAAAGTATTATAAGAAAAAAATATTCAAAATTTATGGAAGATAAAAAAACTGCACAATTGCTTAAGCGTTTAGAATTAATGAGTAAAGAATTGAAACGAAGAATATTTGAAATAGAAGAAGAAAAACAATATAATAATAGTCGTGGTGGAAAAAGTAGATAATTTTTCTTGTATTTATTAATTTTATATGATATAATTATTAGCGTTTATTGGTGTGATCCGCTATTTCCATTAAAATATGATCATTACATATAGAAAAGGAGTGACTAGAAATGAATTTAGTAGACAAAATTACTAAAAAACAAATGAACCCTAATATTCCAGAATTTAGAGTTGGGGACACTGTAAAAGTTGATGTTAAAATTATTGAAGGAAAACGTGAAAGAATTCAAGCATTTGAAGGTGTAGTTGTATCACGTAAAGGTGCTGGAATAAGTGAAACATTTACTGTTAGAAAAAAATCAGCTGGTGTTGGTGTTGAAAGAATTTTCCCAGTACATTCACCAAAGATTGATAAAATTACAGTGGTAAGAAAAGGTAAAGTTAGACGTGCAAAACTTAACTTTATTAAAAACATTGTAGGTACTTACAGAATTAAAGAAAGAAGTTAGTTTAAATAAGGCAATATATTGCCTTATTTTGCTTTGGAGGGAAAATATGAAAAAGTTCAAAGAAGTATTACCATATATAATTGTTGTATTAGTAGTTATTTTACTTAGACAATTTATAATAACACCTATTCAAGTTGTAGGAACAAGTATGAATCCTAATCTTGTTGATGGTGAACTAATGTTATTAAATAAGATTACATACAAGTTTAATGATATAGAAAGATTTGATATAGTTGTAGTCGATTATATGGATGAACCTTTAATTAAAAGAGTAATTGGTTTACCTGGTGAGAAAGTTGAATATAAGGATAATAAACTATATATCAATGATGAATTAGTTGAAGAAAAGTTTGATAAAAATGGTATTACTGATGACTATAATATAATTGAATCAGGTCATACAACAATCCCAAATAATATGTATTTTGTTGTTGGCGATAATAGAATAAATTCTGCTGATAGTAGGGTGTTAGGTCTAATCGATAAGAAAATTATATTAGGTAAAGCAAACTTTGTTATTTTTCCAATTAATAAATTTGGTTTAATAAAATAGGATATGGAAGTATTCTATTTTATTTTTTGACAAATATATACATATATGAAAATCAATTGACAAAATATATGTTTTTAAGTATAATTATAAATGCAAGGGCTGGTGAGATAATGTATAAGGATAAGATAATTTTAACTCCTAAAGAAATATTAGAAAAAGAATTTAAAATTGATGCAAGAGGGTATAGAATGCAAGAAGTTGATAAATTTTTAGATCTAATTATTGGGGATTATAATGAATTTATAAGTACAATTGATCGGCTTGAGGAAGAAAAAGAACAACTTTTGAATGATATTATGCGTCTAAAACAAGAAATTAGAAATGTAAAAACTAATTTAGAGGTTGTTAAAGGCAAAGGTGAGAGAGAAGTTACTAATGTTGATATTATGCGTAGAATTTCTCAACTTGAAAAATATGTTTATGGAATCAAAAATGATGAATAATAATTTTTAGACAAACGCTGCATAAAATATTATGTAGAGGAAAGTCCATGCTCGCACTGACCTGAGATGGCAGTAGTGTTCGTGTATAGGGAAAAAATAACCTATAGTAGTATATACTAACGGCTTTTCAAAACCTAAGTCCCATGGATATGGTAGAGAAATATAAAAGTGCCATAGTGACGATGCTTGATTGAAAAATCGAGAGTGGAACGCGGTAAACCCCACGAGCGAGAAACCCAAATTTTGGTAGGGGAACTCTTTTGAAGGAATTGAACTGATAAAGGGATTGAGTAATCAATAGATAAATGTTTGTCACCATTTATGGTACAGAACATGGCTTATTAAGATTATTATTCTTTTTATTTTTTAGATTGAGGTGTCATTTTGAACGAGATTGGTGAAAAATTAAGAGAGGCTAGAGAAAGTCATGGAGTAAGCATCGAAGAAGCTGCAGAAGACTTGAATATTAGACCAACACAATTAAAAAACTTGGAAGATGGAAATATTAAAGAGTTTAAAGATATTTTCTATGTTAAATTCTTTATTAGAGATTATGCGAAATATTTGGGACTTGATGGTGAGAAAATTCTTGATGATTTTAACGAATTTTTATTTGATTATACATCTAGAATACCTCTTGATAAAATCAAAGAAGCTAGTGAACCTGTTGTTGAAGAACCAAAGAAAGTTGCATCTCCATATACAAAACCACAAAAAGAAAATTTCTTTATGTCATATAAATTAGTATATATAATTATTGTTATTGTAATAATTATTATTGGATATTTAGTTGTTTCGAGTATTAAAAATGAAAAAATTGTAGACGGTAATATTGCTTACCAATACATTACTGAGTAGGTGTTTATATGAAAATGAGTTTACCAAATAAGTTAACTATTTTTAGAATTATATTGACTTTTGTAATAATAATTATATTGTTATTTCCGTTTTATAATTTAAATATTTATTTTCCTGAGTACAATGTTAATGATACTATGAAAATCAACGGTAAATATATAATTTCTGGTATATTATTCATAATTGCATCATTAACTGATTTCTTGGATGGGTACATTGCTAGAAAATATAATTTAATAACCGATGAAGGTAAATTAATGGATGCCATTGCTGATAAAATTTTAGTTAATTCAGTAATTATAATATTAAGCTCACATGGTTTTATTAACCCTATAATACCAGTAGTAGTTATTGTACGTGATGTTATTGTAGATTCTATTAAAATGTTAGCCGCAACAAAAGGAAAAGTAGTTGCAGCAATTAAAAGTGGTAAATGGAAAACTGCGTGTTTAATGGTTGGTACAGTATTAACATTATTTTATAATTTACCATTCGAACTATGGAATATTCATGTTTCAGATGTATTATTAATAATTGCAACTGTACTATCAATAATTTCAGCGATACAATATTTTACATTAAATAAAAACATTATTTTTTCGGATAATTAATATTTGTTTTGATAAATATATAAATCCCTCTATTTCTGATAGAGAGATTTTTATTTTTGGTAAAATTTGTTAGTCTAATTTTCACGAACAAACGTTTGAAAAAGTATTGACATTTTATTTTGATATGTTTTATAATGTTATTGTAAGAGAAAGTTAGGAGAAGATGTTATGATAAAACAACAATCAAAAGATAAAACTTTAGATCAAGTTTTACAAGATATAGAAAAACAATTTGGTAAAGGTTCTGTAATGAAATTAGGAGAAAATGAACATAGAGAAATAGATGTTTGTTCATCTGGGTCATTATCACTTGATATAGCACTTGGAGTTGGTGGTTATCCTAAAGGAAGAATTATAGAAATATATGGTCCAGAATCAAGTGGTAAAACAACATTTGCGCTTCATGCAATTGCAGAAATTCAAAAACAAGGTGGTAGGGCAGCATTTATTGATGCAGAACACGCACTAGACCCTGTATATGCTAAAAATTTAGGAGTTAATATTAATGAATTATTATTATCCCAACCAGATACTGGTGAACAAGCATTGGAAATATGTGAAGCATTAGTACGTAGTGAAGCTATAGGTATAATTGTAATAGATTCGGTAGCAGCATTAGTTCCTCAAGCTGAAATTGAAGGAGAAATGGGTGATTCTCATGTTGGGCTTCAAGCACGCTTAATGAGTCAAGCGTTAAGAAAATTGTCTGGTACTATTAATAAAACAAATACAATTGCTATATTTATTAATCAATTAAGAGAAAAAGTTGGTGTTTTATTTGGAAATCCAGAAACTACACCTGGTGGTAGAGCACTTAAATTTTATTCTACTATAAGATTAGATGTTAGACGTGCAGAACAAATTAAACAAGGAACAGATGTAATAGGTAATAGAACAAATGTAAAAGTTGTTAAAAATAAAGTTGCTCCACCATTTAAAATTGCTGAAGTAGAAATTATGTATGGGCAAGGTGTATCAAAAGAAGGAGAATTGGTAGACTTAGCATCAAATATAAATGTATTGGAAAAATCAGGTGCATGGTATGCATATAATGGTGAAAAAATAGGTCAAGGTAAGGAAAATGCTAAAGCGTTTTTAAAACAACATCCTGATATTATGAAGGAAGTTGAAGATAAAGTTAGAAAACATTACGAAATAGAAATTAAAACAAATAAAAAAGAGAAAAAATCAAAAGAAGATTAAGTGTTATTGACACTTTTTTCTTTTTGTTCAACTGTGTAATATTGAATAGTTTTTGTAAATGTAATATAATAAGTAGTGACTGGAGGAAACAGGATGAATGAATTAGTAATTGATCCCAAAGAGGAATTAGTGATGAAACTTCTTCATTACTTTATTACAGAACAAGGATATAATCCAATAGTTTTGCATGGCGCAAAAGACGAAATTTGGTTAGAAAATTTAGATAATGATTATAAAATAGTTCGTATTGTATCGAATTATATACATAATATGGAACAATTTGATTATGATACATTCAAAACAAAACAAATTTTAAAGCAAATAAAAAAGAAAACTTTTACATTTAATGTTAATACATTAAGTATTTATACTGATATTGGTGATAATGTAAAACTTTCTCCTATAGATAACATAGATTGTATTTATATTAAAGATATAGAGGATATAGACAAATATGATATATTAAAAAATAATTTTCCTGACTTAAAAAATGATTTAAATATGAAAGAAAAAGGAATTGAATTATTTACAAAATTGACTGGCGATATTAACAATACAAATGAGAAAAAAGCAGAAAAGGTAAAAAATATTTTTGAAATAAAGAAACCAATAGTTACATATATCCTGTTAGGGATAAATATATTAATATATATTTTAATGACAATATTTGGTCATGATAATTTTATTTTATTATTTGGGTTACACAGGGAAGCAGTATTGGCCGGTCAATATTATAGATTATTTACTTGCATGTTTTTACACGCTAACTTAATTCACTTAATTTTTAATATGTATGCATTAAATATAATTGGTAGTCAAATAGAAAATTTCTTTGGTAAAACTAAATATTTATTTACTTATATTTTTAGTGGTTTAATTGCTGGATTAATGTCTATGATTTTTACAAGATCGTGGAGTGTAGGAGCTTCTGGAGCGATATTTGGTTTATTAGGTGCTTTACTATATTTCGGATATCATTATAGAATGTATTTAGGTACTGTTATTAAGTCGCAAATATTACCAATAATTATCGCGAATCTAGCATTTGGATTTTTAACTACTGGTATTGATAATGCTGCACATATTGGTGGATTAATTGGTGGAATTATTGGAGCTATGATGTGTGGTGTAAAGGAAAAATCAGATACCAGCGATAAAATAAATGGAATTGTAATAGGACTTATATTCACTTTGTTTTTAATTTATATTGCATTTATATACATTAAATAAAACATAAATAATACTTTATTTATGTTTTTTTATTTGATATAATTAGAATAGGTGAGTGTTTATGAAGAAAAAGAAATTTATATTAATGATTTTTATTTTTTCAATTATAGTTATTGTATTAGATCAATTATCAAAATATATTGTTGATTCTACAATAAAATTTGGTTATACTAAAGAAATAATTCCAAATTTTTTCTCTATAACAAACGCTAGAAACTTTGGAGCTGCATGGAGTATATTATGGGACAAAAGGATTTTTCTAATATTAATTTCATGTGTTGCATTTTTATTTGTATCATTTTTAATATATAGAGAAAAAGAATGTAATAGTTATAAGAGTATATATTATGGTTTATTAATTGGCGGGATTATTGGAAATCTTATTGATAGAGTATTTCTTGGTTATGTTATTGATTTTTTTGATTTTACTTTTTTTGGGTTTCATTATCCTATATTTAATATAAGTGACATAATGATTGTAATAAGTATTTTATTAATATGCGCAGAATGTTTTCTACCAAATAATATTTTTGTTAAAAAATCTAATGAAGAAGTGGAAGTGATTGATTTTGATGAATAGTTATGTAGTTGATGAAGAATTTAACAATTACAGAATTGATCAATTTTTATCGTTGAAATCTGATTATTCACGTAGTAAAATTTCGAAATTAATCAAACAAAATTTAGTTTTAGTTAATGATGATGCTGTAAAACCAAGTTATAATGTTAAAACTGGTGAAATTGTTCAAATAATTGGTGAATTAAATGAAAGTACTGATATTAATCCAGAAAATATTCCTTTAGATATACGATATGAAGATGATGATATTATTATTGTAAATAAACAATCTGGTATGGTAGTTCATCCTGCTAATGGGAATTATACTGGAACACTGGTTAATGCACTAATATATCATACTAAATCATTGAGTAATAATGATACAAGACCTGGTATAGTACATAGAATTGACAAAGATACTAGTGGATTATTAATGATTGCTAAAAATGATGAAACACATTGTTATTTATCTTCATTATTAAGTAAACACGATATTACAAGAAAGTATATAGCATTAGTGTGGGGAGTAATACCACATGACACTGGCACTATTGATGCCCCAATTGGTCGTGATAAAAATGATAGACAAAAAATGAGTGTTACTGATGAAAACAGTAAAGATGCTATAACTCATTTTAAAGTGCTAGAACGATATAATAATGCAACTTTAATTGAATTGAAATTAGAAACTGGAAGAACACATCAAATTCGTGTACATATGAATTATATTGGGTATCCTGTAGTAAATGATCCGGTATATGGTAGAAGAAAAATTATTAATGATTATGGTCAAATGTTACATGCTGCTAAATTAGGATTTGTTCATCCTAAAACTAAAGAATATATTGAATTTGATGCTGAATTACCTGAAGAATTTATGAAAATTTTAGAACAGTTTAAAAAATAAAAAACCTTGAATTTCAAGGTTTTTTATTAATTACTTTTTAATTTGTTGTTTTGATGCTTCTAGTATATTGTTTCTATAGTCATTGTATAAAATATAAGATTTTACATTGTCTGTAGAAGTATTATAAATACTTGCAATTTTACTATAGTCTAAAGTTTCAGCGCCATTTTCATAATCATTTTTAGTAAATATTTCACATATTTCATCAAAATATCCTGGATTAAGTTCATTATCGAATATGATACTTAGCGATACCATTTTAGTTGTTAAAACAGATTCATTATTTTGAACACAAGATACTAAGAAACTATTATCTACTAATTTTTTAACTCCTGTTCTTTTGTCATATGGTCTTTGATTGTTTGCTGAAACCATTAATTTGCTTGCTCTTTTAAATGATTTTAATGCAGCCTTTCTATCTGATAGTAATTCAGTAAACATTTCGTATGGCATAGTTGAAATATAACTAGCTTTTTGAATTGAATTCATATACATCCCCCTCTATGGCCATATATAATACAATAAATTTAAAAAAATGTCAAGTTTTCAATAGAATTTGTGATTTAGTCCTTTAAAAACTAGTAATTTTATTATATAATTATCAATAGATTTGATGTGAGGTAATTATGAAAATTAAATATGATTTATTAAAAAAAGAAAAAAACAGTGAAGCAAGATTAGGGAAAATTCATACAAATTATGGTATTTATGATACACCAATGTTTATGCCAGTTGGTACACTTGCCAATGTCAAAACTTTAACCCCAGAAGAATTAAAAGAAGCAAACAGCGGGATAATATTGTCAAATACATATCATTTATGGTTAAGACCAGGTGAAGATATTATTGAAAAAGCAGGTGGGTTACACAAATTTATGAATTATAATGGTCCAATTTTAACGGATAGTGGTGGATTTCAAGTATTTTCACTTGCTAAGCCTAAAGACATAACCGAGGAAGGTGTTAAATTTAAAAGTCATATTGATGGTTCTAAATTATTTTTGACACCTGAAAAATCTATTGAAATTCAAAATAAACTAGATAGTGATATCGCTATGAGTTTTGATGAATGTATTGGCTATCCATCAACTTATGAATATGTAAAACAAAGTGTGGATAGAACATTAAGATGGGCAAAACGTGGTAAAAAAGTTCATAGCAATGAAAAACAATCGCTATTTGGAATAGTTCAAGGTGGAGAATATGAGGATTTAAGAAAATATAGTGCATTAGAAACAGTAAAAATTGGTTTTGATGGTTATTCAATTGGTGGAACAAGTGTTGGTGAAGGTAAAGATGTGATGTATAAAATGGTGAGTTATTCAACAAAGTATTTACCTGAAGACAAGGTTAGATATCTTATGGGTGTAGGAGAACCTGAAGATATTATTGAAGGAGTAATTAGAGGGGTAGATATATTTGATTGTGTTTTACCAACTAGACTTGCTCGTCATGGAAATGCATTTACAAGAAATGGTAAAATTAATATTAGAAACTCTAAATTTAAAGAAGATTTTACTCCTATTGAAGAATCATGCGACTGTTATACATGTAGAAACTATACTAAGTCATATATAAGACATTTAATAACCTCAAATGAAATGCTTGGTGGAAGATTATTGTCAATTCATAATATTAGATTCTTAATAAAACTCACTGAAGAATTACGCGAAGCAATTAAAAATGATAATATTTTAGAATATAAAGAAAACTTTTTAAAAAAATATAATAAAAACAACAATAATAGTTAAATATGTGTTAAAATATATTGGTACTGAAAAGAAGGTGGAATTTTGAAACAAACAAGAAGTGAATTAAGAGAAAAAATCATGACAATCTTATATCAAGTGTTTATGTATCAATCAAACAATATTGAATATGAATTGGGTGATTTAATAAAAGAACAATTGGAAATAGAAAATGAATTTGTAACTAATACTTTAAATGGTATATTAGAACATAAAAAAAATATTTTTGATACAGCAAATAATCATCTTTCTGATTGGACTATGGATAGATTAAGTAAAATAGATCAATCAATTATTTCAATTGGTATATACGAATTACTATATACTGATACTCCAGAAATAGTATGTATTAATGAGGCAATTGAACTTGCAAAAAAATACTCTGATGAAAAAGTTAGAAAAATGATAAATGGTGTATTAGATAAAGTTTATCAAGATAAATAAAAGAAACTGATCCTATATGGACAGTTTCTTTTATTTTAAAATACTCTTATCATCTGTTTTACCACAAAACCAATCTAGAGATATATTAGAAATCTTAGCAAATTCGACAATGAAAAGGGTAGGTATAAGGGTTACTCCATTTTCATATGCGCTAATTGCTGAATGCGTTGTATTAAATTTACTTGCCAATTTTTCCTGTGTTAATTTTAATTCTTTTCTAGCCTGTCTTATTCTTTTTCCGATTTCTTTTATATCTAATTCATTATAATTTAAATTTCGTTTTTTTATATCCGATAAATTAGCCATATAATCTAGACTCAACGAGAATGTATTACAAAATTGATTAAGTTTATATAGTGGAATAACATTTTTATTAATTTCCCATAAGGAATATGCAGAACGTTTTATATTTAATATATCTGCCATTTGAGATTGGGTTAATTCCATTTCTTCTCTAATACGCTTAATTCTTTCAAAATTCATTCTTATCACCAAAATAATTTTCTCATTCGTGCTACAAATAACGACAAAATGCTACTCATTATGCATTTTTATGATATAATCTTTGTGTAGTATAAAAACACGTTGTATTTATTAGTGATATTATTGCTACAAAGTTTATATTATATGTTGGGAGTGTGATTGATGGTTTGTGTTAAATTGTAAGGGGGATATGTATATAGTTATGGAGGTAAACAATGAATAAAAAGACAAAAATAGGAATCGCTATTGGTATCATTTTATTACTTGCTATAATAGTAGTTATATGCTGTTTATTAAAATTTAAAACATATACTGTAACATTTGATTCAAATGGTGGAACTAAAATAAGTAGTCAAGAAATAAAAAATGGTGATTCTGCAGTTAAACCAATAGATCCTGAAAAAGCAGGTTATAAATTTGAAGGATGGTATCTAGAAGGTAATAAATATTATTTTGATACTAAAATAAAAAATGATATTAAATTAGAAGCAAAATGGACTAAAAAGACAAATGTTCAAACAGTAACTGTAACATTTGATACAGATGGTGGTTCAAAAATTTCACCTATTCAGGTTGAAGTGGGCGAAAAAGTTAAACAACCTAGTAATCCAACAAAAGATGGATATGTATTTGTAGAATGGTTATTAAATAATAATTCATTCAATTTTGATACTGAAATCGTATCAAATATAACACTTAAGGCAAGCTTTAAAAAATTAGATGAAGATAGCGTAACTATTACTTTTGCTAGTAACGGTGGAAGTAGTGTTGCAACACAAACAGTAAAAAAAGGTGAAAAAGCAAAACAACCTAGTAATCCAACTAGAAATGGATATACATTTAGAGGATGGTACTTGAATAACAAAAAATATGATTTTAATAAAGAAGTTAATGAAAATATAACATTAACAGCAGAATGGACTAAAAATGAAGCATCAAATAATAGTGGTAGTTCAAATCAAAATCAACAACCAAGCACACCAAGCACACCAGAAGTCAAAAAATATACTGTATCATTCAACAGCAATGGTGGAAGTTCAGTACCAAGTCAAACAATAATTGCTGGTGGGAAAGCCACAAAACCTCAAGATCCAACTAGAAATGGATATACATTTATTGGATGGATGCATAATGGTGGAGCTTATAACTTTAATTCTTCAATAAATGGAAATGTTATCTTAATAGCTGAATGGGAAGCAATACCTGTTCCAGATGTATACACTGTTAGTCTTGAATTAATTAAAGGTGATGATACTTCTACCGAAAGAAAAGCAGTAATTTATAAAAATGGTAGTGTTATAACAGCAAAAGCATTATTAAATGGTAATAGTACAATTGGTAGATATGTAGAAGCAATTGGGGGAATAAGAGTAAATAAGGCAACATATAATGCTGCAACAGATTTAAAAGTAAAATTAAATGATGGAAACGTAGTAAGCGCTACAAAAAAGTAAAGGAGTAAAGTATGAAGAAGTTTATAAATATAACAATATTTCTATTTTCTATATTTTTTATAGGAAATCTAAATGTTTTTGCTGCATATAATCCTTATACAGTATCTGCACACGATGTTCCTTCTGATACATATATAATTGGAACACATGTATTTGATACAAATAGAGAATATTTATCAACTGAAGATATAATGTGGGCAGCAAGAACAATAGAAGACGTTGAAAGTAAAGATGATATGATTATCTATTATAAAAACTATGATGGATTATGGATTAATGGTAGAACTGGTGAAAATATTACAGTACCATCTACATTTAAAATAGAAGAAGTAAATGGAGAAGAAGCAAAAGGTATTTCAATTAACACAGTTCTTGAAGAATATGAACATGAATATGGTACCGGTTATACTTCAATTCATGAAGATGACTATAATGAAAGTGGTATATGGTTGAAAAAACAAGATGGTATTACTGAATATAAATACGAAGTTGTATTTGATGCATTTAATATTGAAGATGGAGAATATAATTTTGATTTACAATGCCATGATTATAAAATTACAGAAGATGATTATATACCAACACCATTTAATATTGGAACAATGCCACAAACTGTTACTATTTCAAAAGGAGCATTTAGATTACCAATTGAATTTGATGCAAGTAATATAAATGATTATGTATCATGTGCGATGGAATTAGAAAAAGATGAAGAAATTATTGAATCAGGATTTGGAATTGGTTATGAAGATGCTGAACCAGTATTAAATGCTTTTGCTATTTCACTGACAGCGCATGAGGTAAATGGTGAAGGAATTGGATTTCCTATAATATTTACAGATTATCCAAATAATTTTTATGACATATATAGTTCTGATATCGAAATAAATGAACTTGAACTTGTTTTCAATTCCAGATTTATTGAAGAAGGAGACTATAACGTTGAAATTGTTGCAACAAAAGACAGTGAAGAAATAAACATAGATTATGAGAAAGTATTTTTAATTGGTGAAGGAGATGATCCTGTATATGGCCCATCAAATGTTAAACACTATTTAAATTTTGATAATCCACTTACACCAGGTGAATATGAATTTGAAATTACACTTACAGATGCTAATGATGAATTTATAATAACTGAATATGTATATTTGACAATTACTGATGAAGCAAAAATGGAAATTTCTGACGAAGTATGGGAAGAACCAGAATTATACTATTCATTAGACCAATTAGTATTTGATAATGGTAAAAAAAGAAAATTTAACATGAGTATTTTTACTGAAAATATACCTGAAGGAACATACGCTATTAAAGCAAAATTGGACTATGCAAACTATGTACCAACGCCAGTAAATTTCGAATTAAAATATAATCAAAATATTGAAGTAACTAAAATAGATGATATAGAATATTTTGACTTTTCGTTTGAAATTCCTAAAACTACAAAAGTAGGAAATGAAATTGTAGATGTAGGACATGGTAAATATTATGTAGAATTAACACTACATGAATTAGTTGAAGATTATAATGGTGAAATGGTTGTAAGCGATGTTCCGGTTGCAAGAACAGGATTCTATTTTACAATTAATAAACATATAAATGGTGTATGGGGAGATATTAGTGGAGACGGTGATGTATTAGCTGATGACACAGTACTTTTAAAACAAGCAATATCAGGAACACTAGAGTTAACCCCAGATCAATTAGCCGCTGCAGATGTAAATCAAGATAATTCTATAGATAGTCTTGATGTGCAAATAATTAGAAGACATTTAGTAGATAATATAACGCTTCCTTATGATTCGGGTGATAAATATCCTATATATTATAATTTAGATGGTGGAACATTTGAAGAATTTCATGATACAGTATATGCTGATATAGCATTACCATTAACATTAATTAATCCAGTTAAGGAAGGTTATAAATTTATTGGATGGACAGGAAATAACGGTGAAGTTCCACAAATTAATGTAGTTATTCCTGAAGGAACAATTGGTCCTTTATCTTACACTGCAAATTGGGAATTATCTGAATAATATAATTAATAATAAGAGCCTTTTGGCTCTTTTATTATTGTATAAGAACGAAAAATATTATATAATTTTATATATAGAAGAGTGATATTATGAATACAGAAAATTATATTACAGTAACTGATTTAAATAAGTATATAAAGTCTATTGTAGATAATAATAGTCATTTGCAAAATGTTTATCTAAGGGGAGAAATATCCAATTTTAAAGCACATACTAGAGGTCATTGGTATTTTACCTTGAAAGATGAAAATAGTCGTATAAATGCTATTATGTTTGCTTCTGCTACTACTAAAGTTAAGTTTACACCTATTGATGGGATGAAAGTTTTGATAACTGGTAAAGTTAGTGTTTATGAAGCAAGTGGTGCATATCAAATATACGCTAACGAAATGATTGAAGATGGAATAGGAAATTTACACATAGCTTTTGAACAATTAAAATTGAAATTAGAAAAAGAAGGATTATTTGATAAAAAGTATAAAAAGCGTATTCCTAAAATACCAAATAAAATTGGTATTATTACTGCTCCAACTGGTGCAGCTATAAAAGATATTATTTCAACTATAAAAAGAAGATTTCCTATATGTGAAACTATTTTATTCCCAGCATTAGTACAAGGAGTAGATGCTGCACCATCTATTGTTAAACAAATTAAAAAAGCTGGGGAGTATGATTTAGACGTTTTAATAGTGGGGCGTGGTGGTGGAAGTATAGAGGATTTATGGGCTTTTAACGAAGAAATTGTAGCGCGTGCTATATTTGAATCTAAAGTTCCTATAATAAGCGCTGTAGGACATGAAATTGACTTTACAATTAGTGATTTTGTTGCGGATCTTAGAGCTCCAACTCCAACAGGAGCTGCAGAAATGGCTGTACCTAATTTGATTGATATTTTAAATTATATTTCCCAAGTAAATATTAGGTTAAATGAAGCTTTGAAGAAAAAAATTGATTATTTAAATTTATTAATAAACAAATATAAAAATTCATATATATTAAAAAATCCTATATCTATGTATGAGATAAAGGACCAAAAGTTAGATGGAATAATTGATAAATTAAATAATTATATCAAACAAAAAATATATGTAGAAAATACTAGATTAAGACAAATACTTAGTAATTATACTTTAAATAATCCTGAAAATTTTTATAATAATAAAAGAAATAATTTAATGGATTTGATAAATAAGGTATATCATAATACAAATAAAATAATACAAAATAATAAGGTAATAGTTGCTAAATTTGATATTAAACATATTACTAATGTTACTAAACATTATGTAGAAATTAGTGATATTAAGATTAATAATATAATTGAAAAGTTGGAAGTATTGTATCCGTTAAATTCATTAAAAAGAGGATATGCAGTAATTAAGAAAGATAATAAAATAATTAGTGATGTTTCAAAATTAAAAAGTAATGATGTAATTACTACTGAACTTAATAATGGATTTATTGAATCTAAAATAATTAATGTAGAAATGAAAGAAGGTATATAATGGAAGAAAAGACATTTGAACAAAAAATTAAAGAATTAGAAAAAATAGTTAGTGAACTTGAAAGTGGGAACGTTGATTTAGATGACGCTATTAAGAAATATACTGATGCAATGAAACTTGCTAAAGAATGTAGTGATAAGTTAAAAAATGCTGAAGAGCAAATTAATAAAGTTTTAACTGAAAACGGTAATTTAGAAAATTTTAGTATTGAAGAATAAACAAACTAGGAGTGAAGTTCACTCCTAGTTTTCTGCTTCTTCTAACATAGTAGTAATAAAAATACCATATCCCTTTGTTGTATCATCAATAATAACATGTGTTACCGCACCAATTAACATATTATCTTGGATAATTGGAGAACCACTCATACCTTGAACTACACCGCCAGTTTTATCAAGTAATTTAGAATCAATTATTTCAAATAAAATGTTTTTAGAATTTGTTATATCATAATCTATTTTAGTTATAGATATATCAAACTCTTCAACTTTTTCATCTTCTAAAACTGTTCTAATTTTAGCATTACCTAATTTTATCTCTTTAGCTTTAGCAACTTTAATTGCTTCTTTAGATGGTAGTTTATCAGTATATGTACCAAATATTCCAGACATTGTATTTTCATTTATATTACCGAAAATTGTTTCTGGATAATATTTAGCATTTTTTTCACCTGGATTACCATTGCTACTTTTATCTATACTAGTAATTTCTGATCTATATATTTTTCCATCTTTAATTTCTAACTTTTTACCAGTATTTGATTCTATTATTTCATGTCCTAATGCACCGAAATTATTCGTAGCAGGGTCAATAAATGTTAATGTACCAATACCATTGATTGAATCTTTAACATATAATCCTGTACGGTAAATACCATCATTTTGTTTAACTAATTTTAAATTGGTGTTAAAAGTTTCTTTGTTTCTTAAATAGGTTATTTTGATTTTATTTTTATTATTTGATTCTTCTATTTTAGAAATCATCTCTGAGATATTGTTGATTGAATTATCATTGATTTTTGTAATAATATCTCCAACTTTTAAATTGGCTTCTTTTCCAGGATAGGAATTATTAACTTTATAAAGTCCCACAATGATTACGCCTTTTGTATTTATTTGAATTCCAATATTTTCACCACCAGGAATTACTTTTTCTGAATAAGCAAATACATAATTTGGCATAATAAGTAATGTAGACATTATAATTTTTAGAGAGGCATTTTTAAATTTTTTTAAAAACATAAAAATCTCCTTTTCTTATAATCACAGACTACATTATTATTATGTTCTAATATAACTAAAATTATTTTTTATAAAATATACCAAATAAACTATTTGTTTACAATTATAAAATAAAAAAAATCTAGCAACCTAGATTTTAAATAAAAATTAGTCCCACAATAAATGATAATACCATTACTAAAACTAATACTATAGCAACACTTTTTCTTGCTTTCTTTCCCATTTAAAACACCTCATTTAAATTATATAAAAAAAATATAATAAAATCAAGGAATATATAATTTATATATTAATATAATTAATTGGGTGAACTTTATGAAGAAGATATTCAAATTAATTAATGCAGAATTTAAAAAAAACAAAAAATTATATGTTTTTATTTCAATACTTTTAGTAATAGGATTTTTAGCAGGTACACTTTTCATAACTATATTAAGTAGTCAAGATAAAAAATTAATTGAAGAGACTATTTCTAATTTTTTCTTACAAATAAAAAATAATAATATAGACTTAATTTATACTTTTAGGACAAGTTTAACAACTAATCTAGTTTATGTATTATTAATGTTTTTTTTAGGAATATCTATAATCGGAATTCCAATTATTGTATTTTTAATTTTTATTAAAAGTTTTGTTTTAGGATTTTCAATTGTTTCAATAATATTTAAATATAAATTGGGTGGAACATTACTTTCATTAGGATACATATTTCCACATCAAATTTTAAATTTAATTATTATAAGTTTTATCGGTTTATATGCTTTGAAAGTATCTATCACACTAATTAAGTTAATATTTAGTAAGAAACAAGTTAATTTCAAATTGATTATTAAAAAATATTTTGTAGTATTAATATTATGTGTAATTCTTTCTTTAATATCCTCAACATTAGAAACATTTTTATGTACTAATATAATTAAGCTATTTTCTTTTTTGATAAAATAGCTTGATTTTTATTAAATATACATTATAATACTATTCGGTGACTTGTATGTTAGAAACAAATTCTGATCAACTCAAAAGAGAATTATTAAAAGACTTTTATCGTCTTACAAAAATGATTGAAAAAGAAACATATGAAACAAAACTTTTAGATATTGTAACAAGTATTCAATTTATTGATGAAATGTTAAACAATTATTGTATGGTTTATAGTGATCAATATGATTTTAATAAAATTTATATAAAATATAATAAATATTTTAAAAGGGAAATACATAACGAATTACTAGAAGTTAAACACCGAATTAATCAGTTAAAAAATAATATAGATATTTATAAAACAATACATAATACAAGTAGAGAAGTTATTAAAAATTTTAAAATATTTAAAGATTCTGTTAATATTACTCCTACAAATCTTACAAAAGAAGAATTTTATTCGATTTTATTTAGTTTACCGTATGATCAGTTTACTGATCATATAAAGAAGCAATTTACTTCAAAAAAAGTATATATTGATGTTGCTGATGATTATGATGAAATTTTTTCAAATGGAATGGAGTATTCATTAAAACCATTAAAAAAGCATTACCATGTTGTTGAAAGTAAAAATAAATATTCATATCTATCTATTTTTTCAGCGATACATGAATTATCGCATTCATATGTAAAAAACACTTATAACACTGATACTACTTTTAATATTTTTGGTGAAGTTGTTCCATATTTAAATGAATTTAAAACAATAGATTACCTTATTAATAATGACAAAGGAATAAATGACTCAATTATTAATTTTCAAGGAATTATTATTAATTTAAAAAAATGTTATAATCATAAATTTAAATTAAGTAATTATAAAACATATAATTTACAACAATATAATATTGGGGAATTAGTTGCATTTAATTTTTATGAAATGTATAAAAGTGATGAGAACGCATACAAATACTATTTAGATTACTTTTGTAAAAATATTGATATAATAGAGCCGATTGAATTATTAAAAAAATCTAATATTTCATTAGACAGTTTAACAAGTGGAGATACATCAAAACGTTTAATAAAAAAATATATTGAAGATTATACAAAAATTAAGAGTTAATTTTAACTCTTTTATTTTAAATAAATGAAAAATAATATATAATAGTTATGTGGTGATTAATATGAGTAAAAAAGTTATAGTTGGTATGAGTGGGGGAGTAGATTCTTCAGTTGCAGCTATTTTATTAAAAAAACAAGGATATGAAGTAGAAGGACTATTCATGAGAAATTGGGATAGCATGGTTAATAACGATATACTTGGTAATCCTGATTTGAATAATAATATATGTCCGCAAGAACAAGATTACAACGATGCGTTAAAGGTATGCGAAAAATTAGATATTCCATTACACAGAGTTGATTTTGTAAAAGAATATTGGGATTATGTATTTACCTACTTTTTGGATGAATTAAAACGTGGTAGAACACCAAATCCTGATATTATGTGTAATAAATTTATTAAGTTTGATTTATTTATTAAAGAAGCAAAAAGATTAGGCGCAGATTTTATAGCTACTGGACACTACGCTAGACTTAAAAATGGACATCTAATGCGAGGAATTGATAATAATAAAGATCAAACATACTTTTTATGTCAATTAAGCAATGAACAGCTTAAAAACGTGTTATTTCCAGTTGGTGATTTAGTTAAAAGTGAGGTAAGAGAGTTAGCGACTGAATATGACTTAATTACCGCTGATAAAAAAGACTCAACAGGAATATGTTTTATTGGTGAAAGAAATTTCAATAGTTTTTTAAAAAACTATTTGCCAAATCAAAAAGGAAAAATTGTTAATATTGAAACAAATGAAGAAATAGGTGAGCATGTTGGACTTATGTATTATACATTAGGTCAACGTAAAGGAGTAGGAATATCTGGTAATAAAGAGAAATTATTTGTTGTTGGTAAAGATTTAGAAAAAAATATATTATATGTGGCTTTTGGTGATGATAGTGAATACTTGTATTCTGATGAATGTATTGTTGAAGATATGAATTTTATTAGTGATCAAAGGCCAACATTCTGTACAGCAAAATTTAGATATAGACAAAAAGATATTCCAGTTGTTATTGAATATATTGATGAAACTCATATTAAAGTAAAATACCCTTCTAAAGTAAGAGCTGTAACACCAGGACAAGCATGTGTATTATATTTCGGTGAAGAATGTCTTGGTGGGGGAATTATAAAGGAAATAAGAAAAGATAATCAAAAATTATGGTACATATAGTAAATCAAATGTAAATATATAGTACTTGACAATATTTTATATAGTGGTAAAATTAATATATAGGATACGGAGGTTTTTTCCATGGACAAATTAAATGATTTATTACAGGAATTGGAAATATCAAAAGTAAGGCTAGCTAAATTTTTAGGTGTTTCTAGACAAATGGTTTATAATTATTTAGATAGTGAAAATTTAGAAAAAATGCCTAATGACAAAAAATTGAAATTATTTAATTTATTAGAAATTGAGTCTCTCGAGGACATTAAAAATATTAAAGTTGATTCTGACTATTCGATGAATGTTGAAATGAGATTAAATCAAGGAGTAAAAAAGAGTTCAAATGAAGAAACTACTGTTGATTTAAAAGGATTATCAAAAAGCGATGCTGAAACTTTAAATAATATTTTTACATATATTAAAGACAAATTGATAGAAGATAAGACTGATACTTCTTCAAATATTTTTAAATATTTACACCATTTTTTACAGTCAATTGATAATGTTAAAGAATTAAAATATATTCTTGGATATGTTTCAAAGTCAACAGGATTTACTGATCCAAATACATTTGTATTTAATGAAGATCAACAATTTTTATTTGAAAGTATTATGTATTCAGCGATGACATTATATAATAATGGGGGAGCATCAAGAAGTAAAATTGCTGAATCCCATAGAAGATGGGAAGCAGAAATTGAACAAAAAAACGAAGAAAAATTAAGTAGAACCCAACAATTAAATACAGCTAAGGTTCAAGCATTAAGAGAACTTGGTTATACTGAAATAAATGAAACAAACGCTGCTGAAGTGTTAGAAAAAATTGCTGAAATACAATCACGTTCAGTTGTATAATTAAAAAGACAAATAATATTTGTCTTTTTTTAATACACTCCCCCTATTCGTTTAAAAACTTAGAAATAGGGGAGATATACATATATATAAATATACAAACTTTATTCTTCATTATATCTATTTATTAAACATAATTATTTAAATATATTTTTCCTAATTAATTAATAGAGTAACATAACATAATATTTTGATCTTGTAGGTAATATTAATTATAAATATTATATAAATATAAAATATATTATTATATATAACTAAAATAGTTATCAAACATAATAACTATTTATTTGAGATTGATAACTATTCATATTATTTAAAGTAATGTATAACTTCCTATAATTTGTCTTATGTTAACTTCTATTTATCGTTATCAGAAAGCTTTAGTAATAACTCATCTACAATTTTTTCTAACCCAATTCCCCTTGATGCTTTAAAATATACTATATTTTTCTTCTTATTATTCATTTGATTAATTATGTCATTAATTATATTGGAATTATTATCTGATAATTTAAATTGTTTTTTTATAATATTACTGTTTGATACTTCATCTAAAACATATTTAACATCATTTCCTGATACATATAATACATCAATATTATTTTTATTAATTAATTTTCCTATTTCTTTATGATAATATGGTGACCACTCCCCTAGTTCCAACATGTCTCCAAGATAGAGTAGTAAGTGATAATTTTTTTTACCATAATTTTTAATTATATTTTCGATTCCAGATTTCATTGAATCATAATTAGCATTATAGCAATCATTAATTATAATATTATTTTTAATTTTTATTTTTTCCATTCTCATTTTAGGTGTTTTGTGTAATTTTAAATATTTTTTAAATTTATTAAGTTTAATATTAAAAACTTTACTGATTTCATATGCTAATGCGATATTAATAGGGTACTCCCCTACTTTATTAAATTTCTTAATAGAGTCGGTAAGTCCATATTTAAATGTGGTGTAATTGCTACTTAATCCTACTCCATTTAAATATTCATCATCATTATTAATAAATAATAAGCCGTTTTCTTTTAATCCTGACGTTATTTCCATCTTTGCTTTTAATATATTATCTTTTGAACCTAGGATACCAATATGTGCAGTACCTATATTTGTTATTATCGCAATATCTGGTTCGGCAATATTACTTAACTTTTCAATTTCGCCAAAGTGGTTCATTCCCATTTCTAAAATACATATATCATGTTTATTAAGTTTTAAGAGTGTTAAGGGTAATCCTATATGATTATTTAAATTTCCTTCGGTTTTTAATACATTGTAATCATATTTTAAAGTGTCATATATTAAATCTTTAGTACTTGTTTTTCCGTTGCTGCCAGTAATTGCAATAACTTTGGTATCTTTATTTTTAATTCTATTATAATGTGCAAGTTCTTGTAATGCTTGTAATGTATCCCCTACTTCTATTGCGCTAATATTATTATCAAAGCAGGTTTTAATTAATTTATCCATTTGAGTATGATTTGAGGCGATTAATACTGCGTTACAATCATTTTTAATTGCGTCTAGTATAAATTCATGCCCATCATGTTTTTCGCCTAAAATCGGGATAAAAAGCGCGTTATTTTTAATATCGTTACTGTTTATTGAAATAGTATCAATATTCTTCTTATTATTATATAAAATAGTACCGTTAATTGCGTTATTTATTTCTTCTATAGAAAACATATTAAATCACCTTCTTTTCGTATTTTAATCTTCCCAAATCTATTAATTTATCTATTAATGTTTCATATTTAATACCCACATTTTCAAATAATAATGGATACATGCTAATGTTTGTGAAACCAGGCATCGTATTTATTTCATTAAGATATATTTCATTGCTATCATTTTTTAAAAAGAAATCTATACGTGATAATCCACTACATTCTAATGCTTTATACGCTTGTTTCGCAATTTCTTTTATTTTTGTTTTTATTTCGGAATTAATGATAGCAGGAATTTTAACAATTGAATCCTTTGAATTATATTTTGCATCATAACTATAAAAATCATCAGCAGGTAATATTTCTCCAACGTTACTTACTATTATATCATTATTTCCTAAAATTCCAACTTCTAATTCTCTACCATATATACATTCTTCAATAATTATTTTTTCATCATAATTAAACGCACCATTTATATTTTCTAATAATTCATGTTCATGGTAAACTTTATTAATACCTACACTACTTCCTGCATTTGCAGGTTTTATAAAACAAGGATATTTGATTTCTTCTTTAATTATAGCTTTAATACGGTCTATATTATAATCATTTTTATTAACGATAATATATTTTGCTTGTTTAATTCCAATGTTATCTAATACTATCTTTGTAAATGCTTTATCCATACATAACGCACTACTAATTAAATTACATCCTACGTACGGAACATTAATCATATCAAAATATCCTTGTATTTTCCCATCTTCACCATTGTTACCATGTAGAATAGGAAATACGCAATAACAATCTTTAAATATGCTATTATCAACTATTGATTTTCTATCGTCAAGCTTATTTATATTCTTGCATAAACTCCATTCCCCGTTTTTAGTTATATATATAAGTGTTATATCATATTTATTTTTATTAATATATTTTAAAATACTTTTAGCAGATTTAATTGAAATATCATGTTCGTAGCTTTTACCACCAAAAATTAATATAATTTTCTTTTTCATAAAAAAACCAACCCCTATATTAGTATATGTAATATAGCCTAGTTGGTTTATTATTTATTATTGAATAATGTAAGCAGTTGATTTAGTTAATCCATCTCCATCACTTACATTAACATCTGACTTTAAGTTAATAACAGCACGTATTTTTCCCATATTATTTGCATTTGCAGTTTGATAATCAATTAAATTACTATCTCCAGAATGAAATCTGAAAATCGATGTATTTGATTGTGCGGTCATTGTCCAAAAATCAACTCCATTATTTAAATACGTGGTATTATCTTGGACAGTAGACATATATCCACCTGCATACACTAATTCGTCCGCAGTAATTAATCCAACTTTTTTATTAACCATTATAGAATTTTCAGAACATACAAATGTAGGTGTTGGTGTATTATTTAATAATCTTTCTCCTATATTAGTGTCTATATCATTACAAAATGTACTAGTAACTACTTTATTATCTATTTCTGCATTATTTCCAATATTTGAATTATACCATGATTCTACGCCACTTTTAACCTCACTATCGGTATTATTGTTATTTACATAGTTTGAGGTGTTCAAAGAATTCCATATTACATAATCAGATATAGGATTTTCAGTTATTAATTTAATTGTTCTATCTTCGTTAATTCTAACTACTCTCCATATTATTGGTTCATCAACTGTATTTCCACCATCAACTGTTTTATATGTTCCAAAGCTAACATAATTATTCATGTTATATGAGTCATTTGAAGTACTTCCTCTAAAATAATAAGTTGGGACACCATTTATACTTTTAGTAATATCTCCTTGTTGTACATATAGTCCTCTATCAGTTGATGTGCTTGAATAAGTTGGTTTCGTAGTTATTACATTAGCATAATTTGAACCTAATATTTTACATGCTAAAGTGTTTTCGTTTCCAACCTCGCATGGTTCTATTACTTCTTCGATTGAGCCTAGTTGATTTCTATCACTATTTAATACGATTTCATTTCTTATAAAACCACTTTGTACACCTAGTGTTACTGTTACATCGGATGTCGAAGTATTATTTATGCCAATTCTAATTGTCTTTTTTGAATTGTTATTTCCGACAGAATTTAGTGTGGATGATTCTAAGTTAAGTGATGTATTTGTAACACCAACGGTTACTCCATCATTAGTTTCAGATATTGTATAATACAATTTATATTTTGCATCTATATTCGAAATATTTGAAACTGTCAAATCTATAAAACTTTTTTCTCCCGCTAAGACTACTATATTTTTTGTTAAACTTTCTGCAGGAGATGTACTAGTAGATAATGTTAAGTTTATATCTGGTACAACTATTGATGCAACAGATGATTTTTCATAACTATTTTCAAAAATAGCAAAAGAAGTGTATATTGATATGAACAATAATGAGAGAACAATGAAAAATAACATTAGTATTTCTCTGATAAAGTGTTTTTTAAAAAGTATCTCTTTTATTGTTACCATCTTAACACCTCTTTTCTACTATGTACATACATTATAAATTATATTACAAAATTATAATTTTTTCAACAACTATTTGTATCTTATCATTTCTGTTGTCAACGCGACCCGATACTGAAATTATAGTGTTTTCAGGAATATCTTTATATTCTTCATATGTTTTAGGAAATAAAGTTAAATCAATGGTAGAATATTCATCTATACATTTATAGAATGCCATTTTTTCTTTTTTCTTTGTTTCAATTTCTTTTTTACTTTCTAAAATTAAATTTATTGTTATATTTTTGTTTATATATTTGTTTAAATTATTAATTTTTAAATTATTTTCTTTATTATATTTTTCTAGTGGATGCACTGATAAATAAAATCCAAATGATTTATATTCTTTGTTCATAAGTATTTCGTCACTATATTCTTTAAATATTTCTAGTTCCGGTTTATCAACTAAACTTTCATCTAAATCTTTAACTAATTCAGCATAATTAATTACTAAATCTAAATTTTCTATTAGGGTTTTTCTATTGTATTCAAACTTTTTAAAACATCCTACTTCTATTAATGATTCTATAACCTTTTTATTTATAGTTTTTGAATACATACGTTTTACAAAATCTATAAAATCTATAAATTCTCCATTTTCTCTTTCTTTAAGTATCTCTTTAGTAACAATATTACCAATATTTTTAATAATGGATAATGGACATCTAATTCCATCTTTTTCTGTATTATATTTATCTAGAGATAAATTAATATCCGGTTCTAGTATATTTATTTTATTTAATTTAGCTTCTAAAAGATAATCTTTTGTTTTAATTTCACTACCAATAACATTATTTAATAAATTTGATATAAAATATTTAGGATAATGCGCCTTTAAATATGCCATTTGATATGCAACTATTGAATATGCAACAGAATGTGATTTGTTAAAACCATAGTTAGCGAATTTTAATATCATTTCATATACATATTCAGCAATTTCTTTAGTGTATCCTTTTTTAATAGAATTATTTATAAACTTTTCTTTTTCTTTGTTTAATATTTCTATTTTCTTTTTAGACATTGCTCTACGTAATATATCAGCTTCACCAAGTGAGTATCCAGCCATAATATTCGCCACTTGCATTATTTGTTCTTGATATATCATTATTCCATATGTAGGTTTTAAAATACTTTCTAAATCTTCATGTATATAATCTATTTTTTCTTTACCAAATTTTCTATTAATATAATGTGGTATGTTGTCCATTGGTCCTGGTCTAAATAATGCTATAGCTGCAATTATATCGTTAAATGAGGTAACTTTTAATTGTTTTAAAAAACTTTTCATACCTTCTGATTCAAATTGGAAAATCCCCTCAGTATTTACTGAATAAAACACAAATAATGTTTTTTTATCATTTAAAGCAATATTATTTAAATCGAGTTTAATATTTTCTTTTTTTTCAATTTCTTTTGTAACATCATTAATAATTGTTAAATTCTTAAGACCTAAAAAGTCCATTTTTAATAATCCTAAATCTTCTAGATGTTCCATAGTATAACCAGTTAAATAATATTCATTATTTTTAACTAGAGGTATTATATTATCTAGTAATCTATCTGACATTACTATACCAGCGGCATGGATACTTGAATGTCTTTTTAAACCTTCTAAATGAATGGAAATATCATATAATTTTTTTAGATCATTATTAGAGTTGATTAAGTTTTTAAATAAATTATTTTTTTCGTATAATTGTTGTAAGTTTTCTTTTTCTATGTATTTAACTACCCTATCGGTTAATTTGGTTGGTAAATCAATTACTCTTGCTACATCTCTTACTACTTGTTTAGAACCCATTGTCCCAAATGTAATAATATTTGCGACATTTTTATTCCCATATTTTTTAATACAGTATTCTACTACTTCATCTCTTCTATCATATTGAAAGTCAGTATCAATATCTGGCATTGTTACACGTTCTGGATTTAGAAAACGTTCAAATAATAAATCATATTTGATTGGATCTATATCGGTAATACCAAGTGTGTAAGATACTAAACTACCAGCCGCACTTCCTCTTCCAGGTCCCACTAATATTCCATTTTTTTTAGCAAATTTTATAAAGTCAAACACAACTAAAAAATAATTACAAAATCCCATTTTGTTAATTATATTTAATTCGTATTGTAATCTATTTAAATAAACATTGATATCACCAGTTTTAATGCGTTTTTTTAACCCTTTAGTACATAAAGTAGATAAATATTCAAATTCATCGTTTTCGTTTCTATATTTAGGTAATAATGCTTTAGTTTCTTTTTCAAACTTTACATTACACATATCACTTATAGTATTTGTACTAACAAAATTTTTAGTAATGTTTTTAATTTCGTTACTATCAAGTAAATGATGGTTTACAAATTTATAAAAAATACCATCTTCCTCTTTTTTACCGTCCCTAATCAAATAAGAATAATTTAAATATTTTCCATCTTCGTTATTTAAAAACAAAACCTCGTTAATAAAAACTTTATTTTTAACTCCTTCAATACTATTTTCTTCTTTTTTGTTAGAAAAACCAATATAAATATTTTTATATATTTTTTTTAAACCCTTATATATACTTGAACTTAAATAAGGTACAATACATACTAAATTATCTTTATATTGCAATAAATCTTTACCTGTTACTATTCTCTCACTTTGAATAGTGGATATTTTAATAAGATTTTTATATCCTTCATTATTTATTGCATAAAGTAATATTCTTTTATCAATTTCATCTTTACCTTTTAATATTACTTCAAGACCAATTATTGGTTTAATATCATTTTTAATACATTCGTTATAAAATTCCATTACACCAGACATGTTATTATCAGTTATTCCAAGTGATTTTAAACCTAATTCTTTACTTTTATGTATTAATTTTTTAATTGTTACTAGACTTGATAAAAGTGAATAATCAGTTTTTATCCATAATGGTGTATACATATTATCACTCCTATCTTCCTAATTAAATTATATAATATTTTTCATTTGTTTAAAAGAAAAAACATATATTTTATTTAAAAGTATATGTTTTTATTTTTGTTTTGAATTTTTTAGCATCTCTCTTTTCGCCAAGAGTTGGTTGCTTTCTTAATTGTGAGATTACTTCTAAAGTAGCATATTCCTCAAGTGTCATAGGTAAGCTACGATGATCATCTTTATAAAATGCTCCTCCTGCTGAAATAAAAGTATTAAATATATATCTAATTTCTTTCATATCAAACAAGTCATGATAGTTGTAATATTCTAATAATTTATTTAAATTAACAATATTTGATACATAAAATTTACTACCATTATTATTAATTGTATAATTTGGAGAATCATATAAGAAATCTGTTATAGTATTATCTTCGTTTTTATAAAACAAGATTTTTCTACATGGTTTAGATTTACCGTTTTTAACATTATATTTCATTACACAGCCTGCATATATATTTTCTCTACATATTGAAAATTTTTCCTCATAGAATCCGTCTATTTCATTTAATAATATTATCATTATTATCACCTCTTTGTACAAATTATTATAACAAATTATACAAAAAAGTAAATATTCTTTAGTTTTTTTCAAAAAATCTAATTTTTGAATTGCTATAATTAAATAGTTATGTTACAATATTAACTGTATTGGAGAAGTACTCAAGAGGCTGAAGAGGCGCCCCTGCTAAGGGTGTAGACTGGGAAACTGGTGCGAGGGTTCAAATCCCTCCTTCTCCGCCACTAAGATTTTAACACTCAATAGAGTGTTTTTTTATTTGTATAAATATATAAAAGTATATAAGCAATCAGCCTATATACTCTTGTTATCTATCCTCATTAATTTTAATGCTATAATCTGTTCCTGATTTATCTATATAAATCCAATGAGTTTGTCTACCGGTTTCATTTAGACCAATATCTATAAAAGCAGAATAAGATCCTACAACAACATTACTGCTATCATAAACAGATAATCTGACATAACAAAATGAATCATAATTATCATAAAACTTTTGAGTTTTTGTCATTGTGATAGTATAGTCAACTTGCAATTTATCTGCAAGAGATATTTCTTTAACAGATGCTTTTAAATCATCGACACGACATTCATTATAGTCTTTATACTTATATGTATTACCTATACCACTAATAGATGTAATATTGTAATTTATTGGAGCTGGTGTAGGTTCAGGTGTTGGCGTTGGAGTTGATGTATAATTGTTGTAGTTTGAATTTGAATTATTGTTCGTATTAGAATTATTATTATGTATATTAGTTTGTTCCTCTTTATTTTCTTCTAAAATTTCTTCTTTAGGCTCTTCTTCCATTACATCATCATTAATTATTAGACCATTTACTTCTAATTTCTTAACATAATAAATATCTTCGTTTTTTCCTGCAATAAATCCTCTTATCCCGTTAGATGTTTCAATTTCATACCAATTATAAATGCTTTCATTATCTTCACTTATAATATCATAAATTTCACCATAATGTACTTCACCAATAACGCTCGAATTAATATCTTTATCATATCGTATATTAATATAATCTGTTATAATTTCGATTTGTGGAATGTCAGAATTTCTCTCATTGCTACGAATATTACTATTATAATCTAATAAAAAGGTTAAACAAATTGAAAATATTATGACTATAAAAATTGGTAAATATCCTTTAACAGAAAACTTGCTACTTTTTATTTTTTTTCTAACTACAAAGAAAGTTATTAATACATTTAAAATAGCGCATACAATATAAAATAAATGTGTAACCATTTGAAAGGATAAAAGGTTATAAATTAATATTATTATATTAATACAGATCAATAAATAGAACCATTTTATATCATTACTTTTTAATAAAATACCATAGTTTATTGCAAGTATTAAAGTTAAAATACCCATTACATCAATTTTAAATACACTAATAATTATTGAAGGCGTTTGTAAATTTAAAACATTAAATAAATTAATTCCACTGATTAACAAACAAATCACTATACAAAGTGTTAACCATATTTTCATAAAAAGGGTTTGTATTTTTTTGTTTTCTTTCTTTTTTGTAATAGGATAGCCACAATTTTTGCACTCTTTATCATCTATATTTATCTTTTTACCACATTCTTTGCACGCTAACTCTTTTACAACGGGACAACCACAATGAATACAGTTTTGCGATTTGTCGCTTATTTCTTTTTTGCATTCTTCACACTTAATTAAAGCCATATGTATTACTCCTTTTCGATTATATTATAACATGATTTTATCAAAAATACTCAAAATATTTATTTAATCCTAATAGAGTATTTTTATTGTTTTGACATAATTACCCCATCATCAGATGTATATAATTTACCATCTTTATACATATAGTGAATAGTCATACCTTTCCATATAATCCAATTTTCAATAACTTCAGTATTATTATCTAGAAATGTTAGAGAATTATTATCATACCCCCATGTACCTAATAATTGATCTTTAGTTATTGTATATTGATTTATATTACCACTTGGTTTATTATTAATTAAATTTTTTAAATCATTATAATTGTTATCAATTTTTGTTTTAACAGTTTTATCTTCGTTTTCTAATTTTTCAATAGATTCATCTACTGTTTTTTTATTTTCTTCTAACGTTTTTATTTTTTCTAATAATTCCTTGTTTTGATTATTTAATTCTTCATTTTTAATAGATAATTCCTCAATTAATTTACTATTATTTTCTATTTTAGTTAATAGTTTACTTAGAACAACATCGTTTTCTTTTGTGCTTGTATTTGTGTTGTCCTCTTTTTGACATCCACATACACCTATTAAAACAAATACGCAAGCTATAATCATTAAATTTTTTTTCATAACTACCACCTTACTATTTCCGACATAATTATAACACATTATTGAAAAAAATGAACCTCATATGAAGTTCATTTTTTATTATTAAAATTTTACCTTGTTTTCTACATATTCAACTACATCATCAAGTTTAATAGTTATTTGTTCCATAGTATCTCTATCACGTATTGTAACAGTATTATTGTTTATTGTTTCATCATCAATAGTAATACAGAATGGTGTTCCTATAACATCTTGTCTTCTGTATCTCTTACCGATAGAACCTGATTCGTCATAATCGGTCATAAAGTATTTTGATAATTTAGAATATACTTCTTCAGCCTTTTCTTTGTGATATTTTTTAACCAATGGCAACACACATACTTTATATGGTGCGATATATGGATGAAGTTTTAATACTTCTCTTGTTGTTCCATCTTCTAATTCTTCCTCGTTATAAGCATCAAATAATAACGCTAAAATAGTTCTATCAAGCCCATATGTAGATTCTATTATATATGGTATATATTTTTCATTTGTTTCTGAATCTACATATTCTTGTTTTTGACCACTATATTCTTGATGTCTAGTAAGGTCAAAATTTGTTCTATTATGTGTTCCATTTACTTCACCCCATCCAAATGGGAACAAGTATTCAATATCACATGCAGCTTTTGCATAGTGAGCTAATTTTTCGTGATCATGATATCTTAATTTTTCTTCTGGTAAACCTAAATCCATATAAAACTTTTTACCATATTCTTTAAAATATTCATATAATTCAACATCTGTTCCTTCTTTACAGAAAGTTTGATATTCCATTTGTTCAAATTCAATTGTTCTAAATGTAAAGTTTCCTGGTGTAATTTCATTTCTAAATGCTTTCCCAATTTGTCCTATTGAAAATGGTAATTTTGCTCTCATACTTCTTTGTACGTTTAAAAAGTTAACATATTCACCTTGAGCATTTTCTGGTCTCAGATAAACAACACTTTTACTATCTTGAGTTACACCTCTATATGTTTCAAACATCAACTTAAATTGTCTAATATCAGTAAAATTACTTTTACCACATTTTGGACAAGGTACTTTGTTTTCATTTATATAATTAACCATTTCCTCATTGGTCATAGCGTCCCCTTTAGAACTATTTGAATAGTCGTTAATTAGATTATCAGCTCTATGACGTGTTTTACATTCCTTACAATCAAGTAATGGATCAGCAAAAGATTCAACGTGACCACTAGCTTCCCAAACTCTAGGGTGCATCAAAATATCTGCATCAACTTCATAAGCATTTGGTCTTTCTTGTATAAATCTTTTTCTCCACGCGTCTTTTACATTATTTTTTAATCTACTTCCTAATGGACCATAATCCCATGTGTTTGCTAAACCACCATATATTTCACTACCTTGAAATATAAATCCATATTGTTTACATAAATTAACCATTTTTTCCATTGTAATTTTTTCCATATTTCTCCACCTTCTTTAATAAAAAAAATAAAACTCTTAAATTAAGTATATAGAGACGAGATTACCCGCGGTTCCACTCTACTTATTCTAAGAGAATCACTTTTAATGCATTGCTAAAAGATTCCAACCTTTATCATCGCAGCCATAAATAATATATACTAATTTTAATATATTAATATCACTTTGTCAATTAATATTTAACTTTTCTAAATTTTTAATAAAACTTTTACTTTTTAAATATAATCCGGTATATCTATCATAATATTCATTTATAAACATATCTATTTCTTTTTTAGATTCTCTGCTTATTTCTAATTTACTTATCTTAGAAATATCTACATAGTAAAACATACGTATTAATTTTATTGTTTTGTCACTAACTATATATTCACTTTGTCTGCAATTTTGACACAAATAACCACCACGATCACCTGATATTGTAATAATATTAGTTTTAGAACCACACGACGCACATTCGTCGATTATAGGTTTAACACCTAAATAATCTAACATTTTTAATTCTAAAATATTAGTAATTATTTGCGGATCAAATCCTTCATTTATTTTTATAATAGCAGATATCAATATATTATATATATTTTCATTATATTCATGTTTTATAACTTGATTAACTAAATCTACAATATAGTACGCAAAACTAATCTTATTGATGTCAGTTTTTATGTTTTTTAAATTATTAATTGGCGTTACTTCAACAAGTGTAGAAAGGCCTTTTTCTTTGTAATATATATCAAATGTTGCATAACTTAGTTTGCTACTACCATTTCTAAGTTTACTTTTTAATTTATTAGCACCTTTAGCCATAACACCAATTATTCCTAACTCTTTTGTGATAATATTTATTATTTTACTAGATTCAGAATATGGTGTTTCACTAATTACTATTCCCTCTACTCTTTTAATTTCCATTAATAATACACTATCCTTTACGTTCTTGTACTAATCTCTTGTATGCAAGATAATATTCGATTTTTCCGGTATTTTCAAATAATTTCCACGCTATTTCTTCACTCATATTAATCACCCTACTATTATATTGAGTGATTGTATTATCTTTTATTCAAAATCTTTAAAACCAAATTCTTGTAAATATTTTTCTTTATCTCTCCAGTTTTTAACGCTTTTAACATATAATTCAAGATATATTTTTTTATCTAAATATTTTTCAATGTCATGTCTAGCCATTGTACCAATTTTCTTTAACATTTCTCCATTTTTACCAATTATTATTTTCTTTAGATTGTCTCTATCAACTATAATACATACTTGTATGTTTACTATATTTTTTTTGTATTCAATATTTTCAACTAGGCAAGTTACTGAATGTGGAACTTCTTCATTTGTTAATTCTAATACTTTTTCCCTAACATATTCAGAAATTATAAATGATGTTTTTACATTAGTAATAGTATTTTCATCAAAATATTTTATTTCATCAGTCATATATTTTTTTAAAACTTCAATTAATCTATCAACGTTTTTATTTTTCAAACTTGATAATGGAATAATTTCTGCAAAATCATATAAGTCTTTATATTCATCTATTTTTAATAATATTTCATCATTTGATAATTTATCAATTTTGTTTAATATCAAAATAACACTTTTATTTATAGTTTTTAGTCTTTCTAAAATAAATTTATCTCCAGAACCTAATCCTTCGCTAGCGTCTACCATAAATAAAACAACATCTACATCTTCAATCATCATGTATGACTGTTTATTTAAATAGTTACCTAGCTTATGTTTTGGTTTGTGTATACCTGGTGTATCTACAAATACTATTTGGGTATCATCTTCATTATATATTCCTTGAATAATATTTCTAGTTGTTTGAGGTTTATTAGATGTAATTGCGATTTTTTTACCAATAATATTGTTTAGTAGTGTTGATTTACCAACATTTGGTCTACCTATTATACTTACAAATCCACTTTTCATTTAAAACATCTCCCTAAAAAAACAATCCCCAAATTTTTGGTATAAAAATACATAATCCACCAATAAACGCTACAACACAAAGACTCAATACTGCAGCGGATGCTGTATCTTTAGCAATTTTAGCAAGTGGGTGTTTTTCAGGCGATACTAAATCAACTACTGCTTCTATTGAAGTATTGATTAATTCCGCGCAAAATACTAATCCAATCATTATTAAAATAAATAACCATTCAATATTATTTAATTTGAAAATTAGTCCAGTAATAACAGTTACAATTGTTACACATATATGAATAACTAAATTTTGCTCATTTTGATACGCATATTTAAAACCATTGAAAGCATATTTAAAACTATTTAAAAATCTTTTAAATCCATATTGTTTTCTTTTATTTTTTAGTAATCCCAAATTCATTTAATATCAACTCCTGACGTTCAAACATAATTTTTTCATCTTCTTTATTCATATGATCATAACCCAATAGATGAAGTAATCCATGTATACTTAAGAAACCTAATTCCCTAAGTAATGAATGACCATATTCAACAGCTTGTCCCTTAGCTTTATCAATTGATATATATATATCCCCTAATAATCTATATGGCATTTTAATACTATCGTTATCTTCTAATGCAAAACTAATTACATCGGTTTCTCTATCAATATTTCTGTATTCTTTATTTATGCTTCTAATTTTATCATTGTTTATTATAATTATATTAAATTCAACATTATCTAACTGTTCTTTTTTTAATGCGAATTCTAAAAGTTCAGAAACTTTATCTAATTCAATAATTTCTTCATTTGTTTCATTAATAATTTCAAATTGGTTCAAGAAAAACACCTCATCATTTCTATATCAATCATTCCATATATTTGTAATAAATATGTTAAAAATAGTCCTAATAATAAAATAGTTATTAAATTCAAAAACCAGGTTTTCTTTGTAAATTTTGGTAAATGATTCCCAAATTTATACAATAGTGATCCTAATAGCCCACCAACAGTATTTAAAATTATATCATCAATATCAAAGGTTCTCCCAATATTTAATTGTGTAAATTCAACTGTAGCAGAAGAAAGCGCGACAATAATAAATATCGGGATAACTTTTTTTGACTTTGTATAATAACCTGCATAAAATCCTAATGGTGTAAATAATAAAATATTTCCTAATACATTTTTAATAAATAAGTTAGAACCAACATCATATCTAAACATTTCCTTAAATGGGGTATAATTCGATGTTCCATAATTTACATCTTGAAATGTTACCAAATAAAATAACGATAGAATATAGATTATGAAACTTAGGCTAATTAATTCCTCATATAATTTAAAGGTTCTCTTTGTGTTTATTAAATATACTATTCTTATTGATGCAATAATTGTTACAACTATTACTATCATTGGCCATATATATTCAAAAATATCTGTTATTGCATCCTTAATCATTATTAATACTCCCTTTTTCTTCCGTTTTTACTTCATCAATTATTTCAGAAGGTTTTCCAATATTTTCGAGTACGCTGAAAAACATCTCAACTACTATTTTACTATCTTTTTGATAAAAAGACAATTTCTTTTCTTTAATTATATATTCATTTTTGTCAAGGCGGCTTTCTATTTTATTTCGCGCTAATTTAATTGCTTTTTCTAGTGCTTCCTCTGGTAAATATACATTATCTTCTTTAGTTATTTCCTGTTTTTGAGTTTTCAAAATTCCAAATGGAATTAATGGGTTTTTTAATATGATTTTGGAATTATCAATTGAGTGCTTATATGACTTTGTAAATAGTGGGATTCTTTTATTCAAAAATTCTATTTCGTACATTGTTTTTTTATTACCGGTTTTAGTGTCTTTTGTATATATTATTGGATATTCCAAATCAACTGTATACCACACTTCTGCAAAAACACTTCCATTTGCGCTTACTTTATCCAATATTTTTTCGCCATATGTATCAGTGATTACACCCGATATTATTATATCTCCTTTTGTTACATAATCATTTATATTTTTGACAACCACTCCATTTTTAGCTGTTATTTTCTTTATTATTCCAGATTTTGTTGCAACTATATTTTGTATTGGGTATTCTTCTACCTCTAAATTTAATTTTCTTTCTTCTACTTTCACTTTAACTTTAGTGCCTATATTTTCTATTGATATCCACTCTATCTTATCTTTATTATTTTCTAATATTTTATTTGATATTTTATTTAATTCCTCAAAATTCTTTTTAATATTATATTTTTTAATATTATATTTATTTAATTCCTTTATTACTAAATTTCTAATATCAACTGATGTATGAACAACTTGTACTTCAAATATAATATTTGATAAAAATAAAATAAACATATATCCAATTACTAGAAATAGTATTAAGAATCTATTTATAAATAATTTTCTTTTTACTTTAATTAATCCACCATATCCTAATTTTGTAATCTTATATATTGATTTAAATTTTTCAATCTTTTCATAATCTTCTAAATATGTGGTAATTATAATAGTTTTAAAATCTATATATTTTAATGATATTATTTCAATATCATTTTTATATAATCTCTTAATAAATCTTTCGATATTTTTCCCTGAAACTTTTAATTTAATTTTATTTTTAAATCTATCAATAATTTTATTTTCCATTATTTCACCTAAGTTCTATTGTATTAATATCCCCACTTATTAATATTTCATCTTTTGTAAGTTTTTGAATTGAAATATTTTTTCCTTCTAATACTATTAATTTATTTGCCGACTTCAAAATAAATTTATTTGTGTCAAATGATTTTATATCGAAGTAATTTGAAATATATATTTTGTCATCAAAAATTATTATTTTACACTTGTTTTCATTTATATATTCATTAAAGTCATTAATAATTTTCATTATTATCACCTATATAATTTTATTTAATACATATAAAAAAAAGACTAATAGTTAGTCTTAATATAATAATTTAATTATTTTTTCAATTACTTGTTTTGGGTTTTCGCATAGCCAATGGTAAAAATTATCATGTTTTTTTATTTCATTTATTATTTTTACATCGTTTTCAGATAAAAAAGTATTATGTACTTTTTTATCATCACATACATGTATTGTCTTCTCCGCATCTAACAAATAATATGGGGTTGTATTTAATGCATATAATTGTTTTTGAGTTAGATTATTCTTTTTTCTTAATTCTATAATTTTTTTACCATTAAACATATTATACGTTCCTTATTAACAAAAATCTATATTTTCATCTTTTCGCTACCAAGTGATGTTATATTAATTTTATTTTCTCCAATTATTATTTTATCAATAATTATATTTTCTAGTTTATCTTTAATAATTTTATTAATCTGTCTAGCTCCAAGATCATTATAATTTGATTGTTTAATAATTTCTTTAATAATACTCTTATTGATATTTACATCAATGTCCTTAGATTTGTACTTTTCTATCAATGAATCTATTTCTTTAATAACTATTTTAGAAATTGTTTCTTCTGTTAAGGTTTTGAAAAATATAATATTATCTATCCTACTAATAAATTCTGTATTTAAGTATTCTTTTAAATCTGATACTGTCTTTTTGTTTTCATTATTAAATCCAACAGTATTTTTATTGTAACCGATGTTAGATGTCATAATTATAATTGTATTGTCAAATCTTATTTTTGTACCTTTAGAATCCTTAATAAAGCCTTCATCTAAAATTTGTAAAAATAAATTTAATACTTTTGGATGTGCTTTTTCTATTTCATCTAGTAAAATGACTGAATATGGTTTATTTTTTACTTCTTCTAGTATATTTTTATTATCTTGATATCCTATATAACCAGGGGAAGATCCTACAATCTTACTGGTTGAATGACTTTCTGAAAATTCTGTCATATCTAATCTAATCAAATTTTCTTCACCATATAGATTTTGGGTGTATACTTTTACCAATTCCGTCTTACCTACACCACTAGGTCCTACAAACAAAAATGATATTGGTTTTCTTTCCTCTTTAAGACCTAATTTCATTTTTTTCGTTGTAGAAATTAATTTATCTATGCATTCATCTTGTCCTATTATTTTTTCTTTTAAATTATTTTTTAATAATTCAATCTGTTCTTTATGTGATGAGGAAACTTCGTATATTGGGATTTTTGACTTTAAACTTATTACCTTGATTATATCATCTTTTGATACCTTTTTTATAATAGGCTTTGAAATCATTTCTAATCTCATATTGTTTATTTCCGTATTTATTTTATCTTCTTGTTCCTTTAAATTAAATGCTTCATCAAAGTTTTGATCTAAAATGAATTTATTTTTTTGCTTGCTTATCTTATTCAATATTTTCTCGAGATCTCTAAGTTTTACTTTTTCTTTTGTATCTTCTATACTAACTTTCGCACATACTTCATCTAATATATCAATAGAACGATCTGGTTCGTTTCTATTATATATAAATTTTTCAGAGTAATTGATTATTAAGTCTAATATACTATCATCTATAATAACTCCGTGAAATGACTCATATATTGGCTTTAAATTAAGTAATATTTCCTTAACAGTTTTTTTAGATGGTGTTTCTATATTAACTTTTTGAAAACGTCTTTCTAATGCACTATCAGTTTCAATAGACTTTTTAAATTCATTAATAGTAGTTGCACCTATACATCTTATTTTCCCGCGAGCTAAAGCAGGTTTAAAAATATTTGATGCATCGATTGCACCTTCTGCACCTCCAGCGCCAACTATTGTATGTATTTCATCAATAAAAAGAATTATATCGTCATTTTCTTCTAATTCTTTAATTATTTTCCTTATTCTTTCTTCAAATTCCCCTCTATATTTAGTGCCTGCTACAGCACTTGCCATATCTATTGAAATAATTTTTTTATTTTTAAGTAATTCTGGAATATCATTATTTACAATAAGTGAAGCTAATCCTTCAACGATTGCGGTTTTACCCACACCAGCTTCTCCTACTAATACTGGATTATTTTTTGTTCTTCTACATAATATTTCTATTACTCGTTTAATTTCTTCTTCCCTACCTATAACTGGATCTAAATTGTTTTGTTTTGCTAATTCTGTTAAATCGGTACCTAATTCATTTAATACTAATTTTTTATTCTTTTTCGTTTTGTTTTGTTTTGTAAATTTTTTAGTGAAATCTTTATATAATTCATCAATATTTATTCCCATTGATATAAATATTCTTATCGCAATTCCTTCACCTTCTTCTAACAATGCTTGGAATAAATGTTCTACACTAACTTCACCATCATTAGTTTCTTTACTATCCAGTATTGCATTTTCTAATACTCTCTTTAATAGTGGTGTATATAAAAACCATTCACTTTTTTTGCTACCCTTACCAATTATTCTAATAATTTCATCCTTAAAACTGTTATAATCTAAATTATATGACTTTAACTTTTTAGAAATTAAATTATCATTTTTTAGTATTGATAATACCAAGTGCTCTGTTCCCACGTATGGATGACATAATTCCATCATTTCTTTTTTTGCCATCATTAATATTTTTTGACTAGTTTCATCAAATTTAGAAAACATAAATAAAATCTCCTTTCATCACTATTCTATATTCTATATTGTGATGATTTTGTAGTATTTAATCACATGTATTACATTTTTTACATACACTTAATGTTGATTCTTCTAAATGTTTTGAAACTACATCAATATTATATCCTTTTTGTACTATATAATTTATTATTAAACTAAGTTCATTAATCAATGTATCGTTTATATTAAAAGATATTAAACTACCCTTACTAACATTTGTTTTTATATCTATTAGTGGGTTATTACTAACAATTAAATTTGGAAGTATAGTCATCATTTTATTATTAGAACAGAGATTTAAAATATTTGTATCTTCTTTTTCAACATAACAAAATTTAGGATTGTTATAATTTAATCTTTCTATTACATTATTTTGCCATACTATTAAATCTTTATTATATTCATTATCATAACCGTAATTTAGTACTTCATGTCCTTTTTTAATTAATTCATTAACTTGATTAATATTGTCTTCTAGGTATTTACCATCTATAAAAAATGAAGCTTTAATTTTTTTTTCATCAAGTATACTTATAACAGTTGTAATATCAGTTTTTTCCTTTACTTTAAAAATTAATGAAACTGTATTTTTAATTTTATTTCCACTTATTATATATTTATCATAATTTTTATCAAGATTTTCTTTTGGTTTAACTGATGTATACTTAAGCATATTAGAATTAAATTCACCAAGTCTTTTTAAGTTGTAATAACTTCCTTCTACGTCAACTTTACACCCTTTCATACCTGGTATTATCATAGTATCAATGATTTTGGCATCTATCGCACTTACACTATACTCATCCTTTTTATTTTCCAATTCAATCATTAATGGATCTTTATTCTTAATTGTTGTTACTGTTTTTTCAGTATAAAAAAAGCTAAATACAATTAAAATTGCTATACCAATATATTGAATAATATTTTTCATATTATTATCACCTATAAAATTATATGTACTATTATAATATTTTTATTATTAAAATTTATAAAAATGTGATATAATAACTTTCACAAAAAGAGGGATAGTTATGATTAATAATGAAAGTTCATTAGAAAAATATTTTAGAGAGACTTCATGTTTATTAAGTATTATGGATAAAGAAGAAGCATTAGATTTTTTTCAAAAATATACATTTAATAAAGATGATATTCTTATTACAACAATGACAGATGATGAAATTGATGAATTATATAGTGATGATTCTGATGCATATCTATACGATTTTGAGGATGCATTTTTAGATAATGAGATAGAATATTCTGAAAATATTATTGAAGATATTTTAATGTTGGAAGATGATACAAAATTGTATCTTGATTTTGAACCTGATGCTTATTATAATATATATACAAAAATGATGAGAGAAAAAATTTTCGAAAATAATAATGATAATAAAACAGAAATTTTTGTAGAATTAATAAATAGTTATTCAGAATATTTAAAACTACCAAAAAAGTATAAAAGAGTTGGTCAAATAAATAATATTTCTAATTTTACTACCAACGATTTTATTAATAAATTTATTCGCGATAAAGACTTCTCAAATCATATATTATTAGCATATAACTGTTTATCTGATTATAATGTTACAATTGAAATATTTAGAATTAAAAATAGCTCTATCAAGCAAAAAGAAGTAAATAGTATAAACGATATTGTAAGAATGGAATTAGTTAATTTATATGATAAAATTTTAAAGGAAACAGGAGATAGGATAAATACATTTGAAACAATATATAATAAATTATCTAAAAACAAAGGTTTTTATACAAGATTTTTTGACAATGCTAAAACACATATATGTTCATCTGATTATGCTAAAATTTTAATAATGAACGACTGTTATTTAATGAGTAAATCTATATTATCTGATAATAATATAATTGATACCGATAATACAATAATAAATATTTATGATGGAATGTTTGGCGAAGAATTAATAAAACAATTTAATAGTGATAAATCGTTTGCATTAAGAGCATTCTTATTATTTATAGATTTCAATCAAAAAAATCATTGTAATAAAGATAAGTTTTTGATGAAAAGTGTATATGGTGACGAAAAAATATTACGAAAAATAAATAAATTACATTTTTTAGATTATATTTCTAGTGATAAAAAGAAGAATTCTTAATTGAATTCTTCTTTATTTATAATTATTTATTTCTTTACTTAATTGTGATATAAATTCATCTTTTATTTCATTTAATCTTCTTTCAGTGTTAGCTTCAAATCTAGCAGTAATGTTAGGCCCTGTATTTGATGCACGAACCAATGCCCAAGAATCATCAAATTCAACTCTAACACCATCTATCGTTATAATATTGTATTTATTATTAATTGCATAATTTTTGATTTTCTCAACTATCTCAAATTTATGTTCTTCATCGACTTTAAATTTTAATTCTTCTGTTGAATAATATGAATTAAAATCTTTTGTTAACTCACTTAAATTACTATCAATATTTGATAATAATTCAACCATTCTTAAACCAGCATATATTCCATCATCAAATCCAGGGAATTTGTCCCTAAAGAATATGTGTCCAGAATATTCACCGCCAAAATCAAAATCCCCTTCTTCCATCATTTTTTTAGCATAAGAGTTACCAGTTCTATTAAGATTTTTTTCTATTCCTAATTTATCTAATTCATCGATTAATGTTTTCGAACACTTAACATCATATAAAGCTTTCTTATTTTTCATATTATTACATATATAATTATATATTATGGCCATATAAATATCTGCACTTATTATGTTCCCTTGTTCATCAACTACTCCTACTCTATCAGCATCTCCATCAATACCGATACCTAAATCATATCCTAATTTTTTTACCATATTTGCTAAATCTTTTTGATTTTCATGTACGCATGGGTCTGGCGTATGGTTTGGAAAATTACTATCACTATCACAATATAACAAATAATATTCAATATCAAATCTACTTAATACATCCTTAATAATCGTAGATGCAGTACCATTACCACAATCAACAACTACTTTTAATTTTCTTTTACCTAAACAAATAGATTTTTCTAATAGATCAATATAATCATCTTTAATATTTATATTTTCAATATTTCCACTACCACTTGAAAATTCACCATTATATGTATATTCCATAAAATCTGTTATTAATTTACCATATGCATTACTTTTTTTGTCAAAAGCAATTTTGAATCCATTATATTCTTTGGGATTATGACTAGCTGTAACCATAATACCAGTATTTAAATTATATTTTATTTTAGCAAAATAATACATTGGGGTTGTAACTAATCCAAGATTTATTACATCAATTCCACTATCAATAATACCTTTAATTAAAGCACTTATTATAGTATCCGATGAACTTCTATTATCGTGTCCAACAATAGTTTTTATTTCTCCTTTATTTCTAATGTATGAACCGAAACTTCTACCAATTGTATAACTTACGTCTTCATTAATATCTGTTCCATAAATTCCTCTTAAGTCATACTCTCTAAATAAATCTTTATTAATATCTTTAGTTATTTTCATAATTTTCCTCTTTTCTATTTACTTCTTGGATGATATTCATCATACTCTTTTCTAATTTTATTATTTGATATATGCGTATATACTTGAGTTGTTGAAATATCACTATGACCAAGTAATTCTTGTATACTTCTTAAATCCGCTCCATATTCTAATAAATGTGTTGCAAATGAATGTCTTAATGTATGTGGCGAAAAATCGGTTTTAATATCTTTTTCTATTGCGATTTTTTTTAGAATCTTGAAAAAACCTTGCCTTGTCATCGCTTTACCGTGGTTATTTAAAAATAATTTATCACAATGATAACCTTTTAACATACTATTTCTATATTCTTTTATATATAATTCAACATATTTTAAAGAAATGTCTCCTAATGGGATTATTCTTTCTTTATTACCTTTTGCTACACATCTAACAGTTGCATTATTTATATTAATGTCATTAATTTCTAAATTAATTAATTCACTTACCCTAAGACCAGATGCATACATGAGTTCAATCATTGCTTTATTTCTATAGTCAAAAGGTGTAATTAATTGGATGTCTAACAATTTATCAATTTCAGATATTGTAAGTACTTTGGGTAGTGTTTTTTTCTGCTTTGGGCTTAATATATTTTCACTACTATCTTTTTTTAAAACATTAATTTTTATTAAATACTTATGATATTCTTTAATACAAGTAATATTATGTGAAATAGTTTTAGGTGACATGTTTTCATTTTTTAAATACTTAATATATTTTTCAATATCTTCTTCTTCAATTTCATGTACACTAGTAATACCATTTTTTTTCATATATGATATATATTTATTTAAATCATTTTCATAAGATTTTCGTGTGTTGACGCTTAGTTTCCTTTCAATTGTTAATGAGTCTAAAAAATCATTTAAATACATACTATCACCATTTTAATTATATAATATTGAAAAATAAAAAGCAAAGATTTATTCTTTACTTTACATTATTTTTTTAATACTTTTTTTAAATATATTTTATTATTGAACCCACCACGTTCTAATGCTTTTTTATCCGCAATATAGATTACATCATTAAGTGTTTTACCTTGTGTATTGGCAAGTGCTTTTATAATCTCTATCATATCAGCAAGTTCTTCTAATCTATCAGCACCACTTGAATTAATAACTTCATTATATTCTTCCATTAATTTTAATTCAAGTTCTTTTTTATATTCATAATCAGATAAAACTGTAAATATAGGTTCTTCACCATTACTAATAATTATTTCAGGTATTTTATCTCTAACTAATTTATTATATATCTTTTCCATTATACTCTCCTAATTATTATTAAAATTCATTTCTAAATATTCATCATAACTTATTCGTTTATCAATTATTTTTCCATCATTTTTAAACTCAATTATTCTATTTGAAATCGTATTTATTAATTGATGGTCATGTGAAGCAAATAATACTGTATATGGAAAATCTTTCATACCATTATTAAGTGATGTAATTGATTCGATGTCTAAATGATTAGTTGGTTCATCCATAATTAATACATTAGCTTTTTGTAACATATTTTTTGCCATCATTAGTCTTACTTTTTCTCCACCTGACAAAACATCAACCTTTTTTAATGCTTCTTCACCAGAAAATAACATTCTTCCTAAAAAACCTCTAACAAAAGTATCCTCTTTTTCAGTGGAATAATTTCTTAACCAATCAACTAGGGTTTCAGAAGTAGTAAAAAACTTATCATGATTCTTTGGAAAATACGATATAGTCACTGTTGTTCCAATTTTAATTGTTCCAGAATCTGGTTCTAATTCACCAGTTATAATTTTAAATAAAGTAGTTTTAGCTATTTCATTTGTACCAACAAAAGCAATTTTATCAGTATTTTCAATTGTTAAATTTAAATTATCAATAATTTTCTTCCCATCAATTGTTTTAGATATTTGTTTTAGAGTAATAACCTCTTTTCCTAATGGTCTATCATAATCAAAATGTATATATGGGTATTTTCTACTTGATGGTTTAATTTCCTCTAATTTTATTTTTTCTAATGCCTTTTTTCTAGATGTTGCTTGCTTAGATTTTGATGCATTCGCACTAAATCTTCTAATAAAATCTTGTAATTCTTTTATTTTATCTTCCTTTTTCTTATTAGAATCTTTCATTTGTTTTAGTAATAGCTGACTAGATTCATACCAGAAATCATAATTACCTACGAATAAAGAAATCTTTTCAAAATCAATATCTACCATATGAGTACATACCTTATTTAAAAAATATCTATCGTGTGATACTACTAAAATTGTATTTTCAAAATTAATTAGAAATTCTTCAAGCCACATTTTTGCTTCTATATCTAGACCATTTGTTGGTTCGTCTAAAAGTAGTATATCAGGATCACCAAACAGTGCTTGGGCTAACAATACTTTAACTTTTATTGAATCTTTTAATTCTTTCATCAACATATCATGTAATGAAACATCAACACCTAAACCGGATAAAAGAATTGCTGCATTACTTTCAGCTTCCCAACCATTCATTAAAGCAAATTCACTTTCTAATTCTCCAGCCCTTATACCGTCTTCATCAGTAAAATTCTCTTTCATATATATAGCATCTTTTTCTTTCATAATACTATATAATTTTTGATTTCCCATTATAACAGTTTCGATAACAGAATACTCATCATATTCATTATGATTTTGTTTTAAAACAGATAGTCTTTCGTTTTTATCTATAATAATATCGCCACTTGTAGATTCTATTTCACCACTAAGTATTTTTAAAAAAGTGGATTTTCCAGCGCCATTCGCACCTATTATTCCATAGCAGTTCCCTTTTTCAAATTTTAAATTAACATTTTCAAACAATACTCTTTTACCATATCTTAATCCCAAATTATTTACTACAAGCATAGTTACACCTCTTTTATATATACAATTTATTATAACACAAAAGAGACCAATTTGGTCTCCTAATCTATATAAACGCTAAAAACACGTTAGCGTACATCATAATATATTATGAATTACGTGAGTTTTTGATACATATTTAATAATATAATTCTATACCTAATATTATTAAATAATTATAATTTTAGTATAACAAAATAAATAAAAAATTATGTACTAATGATGTGGACCACATTTGGGAAATATTAAATAAAAAAGTTTATAATTTCTTATTTATAAACTTTTTTTAATATCCTAACATAGTCATTAGGTAGATTTAATATTGCATCTTTCTTTTGAACATCAGTCATTCCGTATAAACTCTCAGTAACTGATCCAACTATACAACAATTAGTATCTGTATCCCCACCCATTAATAATACTTTTCTAATTGAATCTTCAAATGAAGTTGAATTATATATAGCATAAAGACAATTACCCAATGTTTCACTACAAGTTGTATTAAATTTTATAAATGGCTCATATTTTACCCATAAATTTAATTTTCTAAATACTTCTTTCTTAGTTAATCCATTTCTAAAATAGAATATCATTAAAGCAATAATTGTAGCTGATTCAACTGCTTCTTTAGAATTATGTGATGTAATAGTTGCTAATAGTGCATTATTTTTAACCTCTTCTTCACTATCAAATAAATAACCTACAGGTGAAATTCTCATCATAGCACCATTACCAATACTATCTGATTTTCCTATTCCTTTTGCCCATTTAATAGTATTTGGAGAAAAAGAAGTTTTAAAATATGGTTGAAAATTTGGATTATAATTTTCATATTTTAAAATATATTGTCTTAAGGTTTCACCATAATCCTTTTTATTAATAATAGCATCCATAATCGCAATTGTTTCAATTGAATCATCGCTATAAAAAGATTGTTGTGATATTAATTTTTCTTCTAAATTTACTGGTTTTGTTGACTTAACTTGTTGAAATTCATATATACTACCTGCTTTATCACCATAAATTGCTCCAAGCATATTATTCCTCCTCTTTGACTAAATATTATAACATACTACATATATTTCTTTACATTATTTTGCTTTATTGTTACTAATTTTATTGCTTCTCCCATATGGTCGTAGTCGCCATGTGGTGATTGTCATTTAGTAAGTCGAATTAAATTACTTATTTTCAAAGAAAAAAACTACCTATCAAAGGTAGTTATGTATACGAGCATCTAAATTATTTATTTTTAGTTTTAATTTTTGATTCTACTAAATCGTTTACTAAAACTAAATCTCCAACAAAAATTTCTCCTTTTTTGGTTGCAGTACTTTTAAATGTTTGTTTCTTCTTTTTATTTGATAACAATTCATCTAACCATATGTACTCGTTATCTTTTACTTTTACAAAATATAATCCTTCTTGAATAACTCTATCGTGTTCTACTCCAAAGAAATTTCCAGCACATCCTGCATATGTACATTCTTTTAAATTTCCAAAATAAATTTCTGCGCTCATATTTCCTCCCAAATTTGTAGGTTATTATATATTTTTTTAAAAGAAATGTCAATATTACTATTTTTATACTAATTCATATTCTCTAGCAATTATCCTATCATCAGAGCAATATTTTATTACATATTTATTATCTTGTTTACAAATTATTATTCCAATAGTTTTAGCTTGATTAATTTTTCTTAAATTATCATCTACATAATTCATATAAACTTGTATTTGACCAATGTGTTCTTTCTTCAGCTCCGTTACTTTTAGCTCGACTACTACATAACAATTATACTCAATATTAAATAATAGTAAATCTATATAATTAAAAGTATTATCTATTCTTATTTTGTATTCACTACCTATAAAACTAAATGAATTACCGAGTTCATTCATGAATGATTCTATATCCTCTACTATTAACTTTTGTAATACTTTCTCTGAAATTATTTCAAAGTTATTATTGTTTTTAATTGTAATTGGTGACTTAACAAAATCTTTAATTGTTAGTTTTTCTTTTCGTTTTAATTTGTTTTTAGTTTTTTCATCTATGCGACCATAGTCATTATCTTTTATCAATTCACTTAATTTTCTATAACTTATATTTCTATCATCAACCAAACTAATATAATAATTAATTTCATCTTTATCAGATAATACCATTAATTCTGTTATATGACTCCAACTCAATTCGGTCGGCATTGCCGACCATTTTAAATTAGTAACAAAATTATAAAACTGTCGATATCGTCTAAGAGTTCTTTCGTTATATTTTTTGTTTAATTCTATTTTTAATTTTTGAGAATAATCTCCAATGATATTTTCTCCATAACGTTTTCCTGCTTCACTTAACATTTTACCTACATTATAATATGTATTTAAATCACTTCTATTTATTGAATATTTTTTTACTTTTCTATTTATCTCATTATTTATTAATTCATTTTTTATTTCTATATAATAATTCATATTACTCCTTTCTATGGTACACATGTCTCAATTTTTAATTTATCGTTTTTAATCTTAAACATAATACTTCCATCTTGATCTGTTCTATATATTTTTGATTCTTTTAAATTGTCTAACACGCCATCATTCGGATGACCATATCGATTATTCTTACCTACACTAATAATGGAATACTTAGGATTTATTTCATTAATAAACTTTTTACTGCTACTTGTCTTGCTTCCATGGTGCCCTACTTTTAATACATCTATATCTTGTAAATTATATTTTTCTATTAAATCAGATTCTACTTCTGCTCCCGCATCACTCATAAATAAAAATTTATGATTGTTTAGTTCTGTATAAATAACAGATGAATTATTATTTTCATTACCATAATCTTTATTATTCAAAAAATATAATTTATTATCATCTATATTTAATTCTTTAATACATGAATAATATGGTATTTTCTTTTTATCTAATACTTTAATTAATTCTTGTTCAAGTTCATTAAACTCACCACAATTAAATATTACTTTTTCTACTTTAAAATTTTCAACTAAGTTAATTGCTTCTCCCATATGGTCATAGTCGCCATGACTTAATAGTAAGTTGTTAATTTTTTTAATTCCAATTGATTTGAAATATGGAATTAATGAATTTTTAGTTATATTATTATTTGAATTAGTGTTCATCCAATCACTTTTTTTATAATCCATCTTACCACCAGTATCAATTAGTATATTTCCTTTATTATATGGTAGTACAATTAGAATACTGTCACCTTGTCCTACATCTATCATTGTTATCATTATATTACTATTAAAATAACCTATGTTATTATGTACAATCAACATAAAAATTAAAATAAAAAGACCTTTATAATTTTTATATTTAAATCCATATAAAATATAAATAATAATTACATAATATATTATAATAATAAGAAATGATGTTTTAGCTAATATGAGTTTAAAAATATTGATAGAGTTAAACAATAAAGACATATATTCCATTATATTTATTATCACTATTAATAAATTGTCAAAAATCGGAAAAATAAATGTAAATAGTGATAATGGAAAAATTATAAAAGAAACTAGTGGTACAAACAATAAATTAAGAAATATTCCTAGTAAATTGACTTGATAAAAATTATATATAGAAATAGGTAAACTTATAAGAAAGGAAATAATAGATACAACTAATAACTTTTTAAAATAATTATTTTGTCTAGTTATAATACTTTGAAACACTATTAAAAATAATGAAATAGTATACGAAAATTGAAAACCAATATTAAATATTAAGAATGGATTTATAATTAGTATTATACATAATAATAAAATCATTATATTTGTACTTTTAATACTTAATTTAAAAATATTATTAAATGTTAGTAATATAAATAGTATTCCAGCTCTAAGCATCGATGGCGAAAAATTTGTTATGAACATATAAAATAATAAGAATATTATCGCAATTATATTACTATGTATTTGATTACATTTTAGTTTTTCTAATATAAATAAGATAATTCCCATAAATAATGAAACGTGCATGCCAGATACTGCAAATAAATGACTTATTCCGTTATTTTGATATGAGTCTTTTACTTTATTATCTATTTTGCTGGAATCTCCTAAAATGAATGAAAATAGATAATTTTTAGAATTACCGATATTATTTATTCTATCAATAAAATAATTTTTAATTTTAAAAAATAAATTATTATTTGATTTAATTTTATTTATATAATTGATTTTAATTGTCCAGAATACTTTATTATTGTATAAATACTCACTATAATTAAATAAATTTGGTATAGTGTTTTTATTTGGTTTACTTAGATTACCATTTATTTTAACTGTATCTCCCAATTTATAATTATTTTTTATTTTTTTTACTTCTTCATATGTTTTAATGTAATATGTGCCGATTAATGTTTCTTTAGTTTTAATAGTTATATTAAATTTATTTCCGTCAATTTCTATTTTATTAATAATACCTGTAAAATTATTTTCTGACCCACTATATACTGAGGAAGGTTTAAATATATATATTCTAAAAACAGAAAAGATTATCGTTATTATTAATATTAAATAATAAATATAATCTTTTTTTAATAATTTAATCATTCTAATATAATTAAATCCTTAAGTTTTTCAAAAGTAGCATCACCAATTCCGTTAACTTCTTTAAGTTGTTCAATTGATGTAAAACCACCTATTTCGTTTCGTTTATCTATAATAGCTTGTGCCTTAGATTCTCCAATATTAGGTAGTGTTGTTAAAAGTGATAAATCAGCTGTATTAATATTTATTTTATTATTAACATCTCCTGTTATATCATTATTATCATTTTCAGTGTTTTCACTAGGGTTAGTATAATCAACATATGCATCATTAACAATATTATTACATATAACATCATCATTTTTATCAATATCTTTATACATATCTAAGACTTCTTGTTTTGTGTATACATATATAACCATTTCATCTTTGATTTTTTTACTCAAATTTATGCATCTGGTATCAGCATCTTCAGTTACTCCTCCAGCTAAGTTTACAACATCAATAACCCTTGAATTACTTTCTAATTTATATACTCCTGGATTAGTTACTGCGCCTTTAATATCAACATAATATTCATTAATAGGAATTTCTTCAATTTTTGTTTCTTCCTTTTCTTCTATCATTTCTTTTTCAATAAATGATGCATCAACTATTTTTTCTCGTTTATTATCCTCCTTGTATGAATGATAGTAAATAAAAATTGATATTAGTAAAAATACAACTAAAATACTTGAAACTATTATATACTTCTTATACTTTTCAAAAAACTCCATAAAAAAATAATCTCCTTTCAATAATATATTTGAGATTATTTCTAGTTTAGTCTTTATTTTTTATAAAGTTTTTTTAAATTTAATAATTTTTTCTTAATATTTTACTTTTCTTTAGTTCATTAAAATCGGTTTTACATAATAAAATATCTTCTTCTTTCATTTTGCTTTGAATTTCCTCTTTGCAAGACAACGTATTAAAAGTATATTGTTCAGAATTTCTTTTATATTTGTATTTATTATTTTTAGAATGTAACATATTTTTATCATCCTCATATAATAACTCACTAATTTCAGGATCATAGTAATAATTAATATTATCTTTTTTGTATTTTATTAATATTCTATTTCCAATTGGCAAATTATTGGAGTATTTTTTTACATAACATATACTGGATTTATAATTTAGTTCGTCTAATAATACAACTAAAATATTGTTATAGAATATATCATTATTTATTAGATTATTAACATTTAAAATACTTTTTCTTAATAAATCTTTACATATACTATTTTTTATACCAAATTTCTTATTTATTAATTCATAATTTCTTAGTACTTCATATTCAGTAATTATATTGTGTTGTTTAAAATATTCTTTTAATTCATTAGATATATTTTTAATATCGTTAATTTCATTGTTTTTACACTTTAAAGCAATCTTTTTAATCATATCTTTATAACAATTTAAAATAATACCAGCCAAAACACCATATATAGCAATCTCAAGCAAACCACTCTTGGTACCTCTCTTATTAATATTATCTATTTCATTTATTAAATCTTTATTTTCAGTATGAAAATTTTCTAAATTTTCTAAATCTAATATTAATTCTGGTTTATTAATAACTTCTAACTTATAATTTTTATTGTTAGTATTTGATATAACTTTAAATAAATTTATATTATCTAATAATATACTGCTAAAATATTTCAAATCAAATTTGCCGTTACCATTAATTATATGTGCATCATTAAAACTGGTTTTATTTAAATACGCTAAATTAGTAGGATCAAATATATAAAGTTCTCCATTATATTCTACACATGTTACTGCATGATTTCCTAACATTTTAGTTAAATTATCGGTAAAAAAATTATTAAAAATTGCTTCTATTTTTTCATTATCCCCTGATTTTATTTTTCTTTCTATTTGTTCATCAGTTCTGATTTTTTCAATCTTTACATTGTTTGTATCGACGTAACACATAGCAACATATGATTTATATCCAAATTCTCTATATATGCATGATAACATATCTGCAAAATTCAAACATACTCCTTCTCCTGAAGCAATACTCATCCCAGGATTATTCCAATAGACTTTTCTATCAAGTGAATACATTAATTCACAATCTTTTGATAAATATCCATTCCACATAGCATAATTAAAATATTCATATATGTGTTGAGGATCCGTAACATTTTTCTCTATTAAAAAGTTTTTGAAATTTTCAACTAATTTATTATAACTTTTTACACCTTTCGCATTTACAAGATTACTAACATATCCAACAAATCTTATTTGAAATATTAAAAGTAATAAAGATATAATTCTATTTATACTATTTCTTTGTTTCATAATATCACCCATTTAAAAGTCATTTTATTATATTATAAAATTTATAATGTATCAAGCGAAAGAATTTAAATTATTACTAAAAACATTTTATTTCATTAGAAAATATATTTACTTAAACTATTATATACTTCTTATACTTTTCAAAAAACTCCATAAAAAAATAATCTCCTTTCAATAATATATTTGAGATTATTTTCAGTTTAGTCTTTATTTTTTATAAAGTTTTTTTAAAATCTTCTAAAATTCCAATAAATTCTTTTTTTGTAATTACTTTAAATATTTCCTTTTTAATTTCTGTACTATTTGGAATACCCTTTAAGTAATAACATATATTACTTCTCATTTCTAATATTGCTTTTTTCTCATTATTATATTCTAATAATAAATTTAAGTGTTTAATAGCCATATTTATTTTATCAATATAAGTAGGTTTATCAATTATATTTCCTTTTTCAATATATTCATACACCTCTTTAATAAACCATGGATTACCTAGTGCACCTCTGCCGATCATAATTGCATCACAATTTGTTTCTTTTAACATTTTTTCAGCATCATAAATTGTTTTTATATCTCCATTACCTATTACTGGAATACTGACAGCTTCTTTCACTTGTTTAATTATGTTCCAATCTGCATTTCCTGAATATCCTTGAGCTCTTGTTCTAGGATGAACAGTGATTGCGCTTGCACCAGCTTTTTCTATTATTTTAGCAACTTCAACGGCATTAATAGAATTACTATCCCATCCACTTCTAATTTTAACAGTTACTGGTACACTAACGCTTTCTACTACTGCACTAACTATTTCTTTAATTTTATCAGGATACTTTAATAAAGACGATCCAGCTTGTGCCCTTAAGGCTACTTTAGGTACAGGACATCCCATATTTATATCAATTAATTTAATTTGGTGAAAGTGTTCACAAAGTATCTTTGATGCCTGTGCCATTGTTTTAGGTTCAGAACCAAATATTTGAATTCCAACAGGAATATTAAGTTTTTCAATACCATTTA
>SVAP01000001.1 GCA_015059335.1 Bacillota bacterium
TATCAATTACAACTGATGAGTGGGCTAGGATTGGTTTATTAGTATTAAACAAAGGTTTATATAATGGTAAAAGAATTGTATCAGAAAATTATATAAATGAAATGGTAAAAGAAAGAGAAAAAAACTACGGATATTTATGGTGGATATATCCAAAGAATCAAACAATGAAAATTATTACAAAAGAATATAATACAGGAAAGTATGATTCGTGGTGTGCTAATGGTGTTGGTGGTTCACTTGTAGCAGTAATACCTGAAAAGAACATTGTAATATGCTGTGCTTGTTCATTAGTTTATAATCCTAAAATTAGAACAGAGTTAATAAATAATTATTTGATACCATATATAGATAGTTTAGAGTAACAAATCACAATTTATAAAGCAGATAGAAATATCTGTTTTTTCTATGTCTATTTCCTATTTAGGAGTGGAAAAAAGGTTAAAGAATGTAATAGTTGAATATGCCCTTATTAGCGATTTTAAAAGGGTTTAAGCAACGTTAACATAAAACACACAAATACACATTAGATCCACTTTTAGATCCAGTAGACACAAAAAAAGAGCATTTCTGCCCATTATTTACTTAAGTTATTTATTATATCCATAGTCTCATTTAACTTGCCTTTAAAAAGATGTGAATAAGTTTTAAGAGTTTCGGTTGTATTGCTATGTCCCATAAATGAGGAAACAACTGTTATTGGAGCTTGATTATTAACAAGTAAAGAAGCACATGAGTGTCTGAAATCATGTAGTCGAATTTGTTTAACATTTGCTTTTTCTGCAATTTCTCCTTTTCTTCGTTGAGCTTGTTTATATGCTAAAGGTCTAATGCCATAGTCGTTACCAAATACAAAGAACTTCTTATCAAAGTTTTTAAATTTGGAAACTTCATCATAATATTTTTGTAAGTCAGATAATAGTTCATCAGCAATAGGAATCTCTCTAATACTTGAATCAGTTTTCGGATTGCAGACATAGTAATTAGAAGAGTAGTTATCAATACTTAAAACTTGTTTATTTATATGAAGTCTTTTATTGCTAAAATCAATATCTTCCCAAGTAAGTCCTCTAGCTTCACCAATTCTAAGTCCACAATAATATAAAGTTTGCCAAAGACATTTATATTTTAAATCATCTTCAGCAGATAAGAATTTTATAAAATCATCATACTCATATATTTGCCTTTCAGTTTTCTTCTCGTCTGGATTCTTAAACTTTTCCATTAACATTAGAAGTTGATTAAAATTAAAGTTATATCTTTTAATACCAAATCTAAGAACTGCTTTTAAAACTTTTAAAATATCATTTTTAGAGACATCTTTCATATTAGGTTGGCTATTAATGTATTTCTTCCAGTTCTCATAATAAACAATGTTAAAATCAACACACTTAATATTATATAGAGGAACTAAATACTTGCCACGATATTTATAACCAACTTTAGTACTGATTCTAACTTTATCATCCTGATATTCTAAAAAAGCATTCCATAAATCTTCAAAAGTCATTTTAGTAGGAACATTAACATTTTCTTTTAATTTATTTAAATATTCTAATTCTGCTTCTTTAGCTTCAGCTCTTGTAAAATACTTTTTACTATTATATCTTTTAGGAGTATTAAACTCATCTTTATAAACTACTCTAAAGAACCAATATTTACCATCTTTAGTAGGTGTTTTTGCTTTATTGACAGACATTATAACCTTCCTTTCTTGTGTAAAATAGAAAAAACTGCTATAATGTAAATGGAAATCCAAAAACATTATAGTTTCTATAATTAATATTTTTATTCTTGGTCGAATTTAAATATACGATTTCTATTTGATCTATTGTTCCAGCAATAGGTCTTTTTTTGTTTAATCAAAATCTCTAATATGTCTTTTTATTTTTCCGACTATTTCATATTTAGAATCAAATTCTTCTTTTGATATATATCTTGTAATATCATGTATTTTATTATTTGGATTAAGAGGAAACATAGTTACTTTATCGTCATTAATGATTAATCTTCTTAAAGCTAATTTAGAGTTTTTAATATTTTTAAGCAAATAATCTCCCTCGTTAATATAATCTGAGTGAATAGCGATTACTGTATCATTCTTTTGGTAAATAGGTTCCATACAATCATCAGGAAGTATTAATCCGGTAAAATCATCATCAGGATTAGTATCTAACCATTCTAATGGAACATTATCGATTGCTTTTAAAACTAATGCATTTTTTTCATTATATTTATAAATAGGTAATTCTTTTGGTGCATTAAAATTTTCTTCGAAAGCTTCAGCATATGCTTTTTCATAATTAGGATTTTCATCAGTCAAGGCATATGTTTTAACATTGAAGTAATCTGCTATTTCAATAATGTATTCCATCTTAGGATAAGTTCTACCTTTAGCCCAGTCACAAAAAGTTGTATATTTAACTCCTAGAAATTTAGCAACTTCTTCTCTAGTAGAATTATGTATTTTTAATAGATTTTGTATATTCTTTGCAAAAACTTCTTTGCTATTTGCCATTTTTACCACCTCTGATACTATCTTACATTATCTCGTAATTTATGTCAAGTTAAAAATGCATAAAATTATGCAAAATGCATATTTAGGTATTTACAAAAGAAAAGAAATATTATATTATTGATTTATCATAGGAAGGAGGAAAAGGGATGAAAATAACATTAAAAGCTTTACGAATCAATTCAAAGCTAACACTGGAAGAAGCTTCGAAAAAGATTGGAATTAGTAGAGAAACATTAAGAAGTTATGAAACATTTAAAACTGCACCAGACTTAAAATTATTACCTAAAATTTTAAAAGTTTATAATGCAGATATAAATGATGTGAAGTTTGAAGATGAAGAAAACTAATTACGAAAAAATCGTATATTTAAATTTGACCAAGAAGTAAATAATTATAGAAAGGAAGGATTCCAAAATGGGAAAAAGAAGAAAAGTATTAACAAAAAATGAAATACTCGATATAGCTCAATATCAATGGGCTAATATAAGAGATATTATGGATATAGGTGCAATTGGTAAAAACAATGCACGAATAATATTAAATGAAATCATGGATACCTATTATGGTAATCGTGAAAAAATTAAAAATGGTTTAGTTCCTATGAGTATGGTACTTGAATATTTTGATATAAGTATTGATTCCTTACAGGTAACAACTAATGGCTAAAAAAAGAATGTTCTCGTTGGATGTAGTAGATTTAGATTCTTTTATAGAAATGCCAGTAAGTGCTAAACTTTTATATTATGATTTAGGAATGAGAGCAGATGATGATGGATTTGTTGGGAATCCTAAAAAAATAACGTTGTTAGCAGGATGTAATAAGGAAGATATTGAAACATTAATAAAAAATAAATTTATTTATATGTTTTCATCAGGTGTTATAGCTATAAGACATTGGAATGTAAATAACCAGATACGAAAAGATAGATATAATGAAACATTTCGCATAGATGAAAAAAGATTATTAAAATTAGAAAATAATGTATATGAATTGAAAGATAATAGTGGTATACCAAATGACATACCAACGGTAAACACAGTTAAGTATAGTATAGGTAAGAATAGTATAGATAAGTTAAGTGTAGATAAGAAAAGTAAAGAGAAGAAAAGTTTAGAAGAGAAAAGAGAAGAAAAGATTATAGATAACTTTTATGTTGATGTAGACGCAGGAGAAATTTTAGAATATGAAATTGTATCAGAAAAAGATAAAGTGTATAAAAACATAATTGATTATTTAAATAATAAAATTAATGCTAACTATAGATGTAATAGTGCTAAAACGAAATCTTTAATTGATGCTAGATTAAATGAAGGGTATAAAGAAGAAGATTTTTTTCTCGTTATAGATAAAAAATATAAAGAATGGAAAGATTCTGAAATGGAAAAGTTTTTAAGACCAGAAACTTTATTTAGTAATAAATTTGAAAGCTATTATAATCAACCAGAAATAATGAAACAAAGAACACTAAAAGATATATCGATGGCAGAAATAGATGAAGCATTAAAAAGAGAAAAACAACAAATGGGAGATAAAACTAATAATGACACAGTTGGAATTTATTAGTGGAATGAAAAGATTAAGTAGCTATTATTTAAAAGAATTAACAAATGATCAATTAGAAGCATGGTATGAGATGTTTAAAGAAGTTAGAGTAGAAGATTTTAATAAAGCTATTAAACTTATATCTAAAGAAAATGAATATATGCCTACTGCACAAATGTTAAATAAAAAATGTTCACAAGCATATAAAGAGTTTTTAATTGAAATTGCTAATTACATGATGGAAGATGGTTATTTTTATTTAGGAGTTCAAAGATTAGATGAAACACAAGCTAAACTCAATCTTTATAAAACAATTGGTTGGATAGAAGATTCAGGAATGCCAGGCTTCTTAAAAGATGATTTTGAATATTACATAAAAAAATATAAGAGGCATCAACTGGATAATAATGAAAGGTTAAAATTACAATGTTAAGAACTTGTTCTGTATGTGGTGGAATCCATCACGAAGATAACATGTGTAAGAGAACATATAAAAAGAACTCTTATGCTAGTAAATTCAGAAATAGTAATGCTTGGATAACTAAACGAGAACAGATAAAGAAAAGAGATAAGTATTTATGTCAGCTGTGTTTGAAAGATAACATTTACACATATAACAATCTACAAGTGCATCATATAATTCCAATAGAAAAAGATAATGATAGAAGATTAGACGGTGATAATTTAATTACTTTATGTTCATATCATCATAAACAAGCAGAAATGAATAAAATATCGTCAGAAGAATTAAAGAATTTAATAGACATCCCCCCGGAGGGTAGATAGTTGAAAAATATAATTTTTTCCACACCCACAACCCACCTACATTCACACAATTATTAGTTTTCCGTGAGTTTTTTGGAAAATAAAAGAGTATTTTATCAATACTCAATTTGTTTTAAATCTAAAGGATCTTCATTAACTACAATTAAAGCATATTTAATTTTTAATAATTTAAATACTTCTGCTTTCATTTGTTCATAATCTTCCCCAAATAAGTTAATTAAATCTTTAGCTGAATTATAGTGTTGAAGAAAAGAACCTTCGTACATAGAACCCCTGTAATAAGAATTAGCAATATAGTATGCAATGACTTCAGGCATAATATAGCTTAATACAAAATTATCATAATCATCTAGAAAAGGTTTTAGTACTTGTTCAAATTCTTCATCACTAATGTCACCACTCGTATTTTTTCTAATCATAGCCACCTCCTAAACTGGTGTTCTATTAATCACTCTTATTTGAAAATAATGCAAGTGATATAAAAAATAAATTTAAATGTGGCTACTTTTATAGGAAAAAAGGTATTTTGATGATATAATTATAAATGAGGGAAAATCAACATTTGGAGGTATCAATATGTTAAAAGGAAAACCATTTGTAAAATGGGCAGGTGGAAAAAGACAAATAATAGATAAACTTAAAATGTATGCTCCTGATGAGTTTAATACTTATTACGAACCATTCGTAGGTGGTGGAGCATTATTATTTGAATTATCACCAAAAAAAGCAGTAATAAATGATTATAATGAAGAATTAATGAATGTATTTAGTTGCATTAAAGATGAAAACAAATTCAATAAAATGTGTAACGAATTAAATCATCATGAAGCAAATCATTCAGAAGAATATTATTATGAAATAAGAAATAAAGATAGAGATAAAGCAAAATTTAAAAGAATGCCTGACTATAAAAGAAGTGCTAGAACAATTTATTTAAATAAAGCTTGTTTTAATGGGTTATATAGAGTTAATAGCAAAAATGAATTTAATGTACCGTTTAATAGAAAAGCAAAAGTAAATACATATGATGGACAAAATTTAGGCATTATTCATTCATATTTAAATTTTAGTGATGTAACACTTTTAAATACAGATTTTGAAGAAGCAGTAAAGGATGCAAAAAAAGGGGATTTTATTTATTTTGATCCTCCATATGATTCTGAAACATCAACATTCAATAGCTATACAGAAAATGGATTTGGTAAAGAAGAACAAATAAGACTTTCAAAAGTTTATAAAGAATTAGCTGATAAAGGATGTTATGTGATGTTATCAAATCATAATACAACATTAGTAAAAGAATTATATAAAGATTTTAATATTCATGTAATTGAAGCTAAAAGAAATATAAATGCAAATGGAAAGAAAAGGGGAAAAGTAGAAGAAGTAATTATTACAAATTACGAAAATAAAAGAGGATTTGAAGAATAAAAAGCGAATAATATAATTAGGAGGTGTATCTCGTGGGGAAAAACATTTATTATGAACAAGAAGATTTTAAGTTGCTCCATGGAGATGCACTTTTATTGTTGAAAAAAATAGAGCCACAAAGTATAGATATGATATTTGCAGATCCACCATACTTTTTATCAGGAAATGGAATCACTTGTAGTGGTGGTAAAATGGTATCGGTAAATAAAGGTAAGTGGGATGAAAAAATATCTGTTAAAGAAAAACATAATTTCAATAAGAAATGGATAAGAGCTTGTAAGGAAGTTTTAAAAGATGATGGAACTATCTGGATAAGTGGAACAATGCACAATATTTATTCCATAGGAATGGCACTTGAAGAAGAAGGGTTTAAGATAATAAATAACATCACCTGGAAGAAATTAAACCCACCACCTAACATTAGCTGTCGTGCTTTTGTTCACTCAACAGAAACCGTTTTATGGGCTAAAAAAGACATATCTAAAGCTAAGCATAAGTTTAATTATGATGTTATGAAAAAACTAAATAATAACAAGCAAATGAAAGATGTATGGGAAACATCATTAACTAAACCAAGTGAAAAGAAATGTGGTAAGCATCCTACACAAAAGCCAATAGAATTATTAGAAAAAATAATATTGGCATCTACAGATGAAAATGATTTAATACTAGATCCTTTTAATGGTAGTGGAACAACTGGAATAGTGGCTAATAGATTGAAAAGAAAATATATTGGAATAGAAAAGGAAAAAGAATATTTAGATTTAACAATTAAAAGAAAGGAAAGTGATTCTAAATGAAAAGAGATTTTAATGAATGGTTAAGTAAATTTAAAACAAGTATATCAGATTATACTTATTATGTTGATTTTGAAAAAATATATAAAAATGTTGATAAAGTAAAAGTGGAATTAAATATTTTAAATTCATTAATTGGTAGTCAAAACATTGAAGAAGAATTTCAAAATATATTAATTAAATATCCAGAAACTTTGGAATGTATTCCATTATTATTAGCAGTTCGTTCTCGTGAGATATTTATTAAAGATCAAATGAATGAATATTTATTTAAATTTGATAAAATGATTTATTCCATAGAAGATTACATAAGATTTATGAGAGAATCAGGATTATTTGATTTGTTACAAAATCATATTATAAATAACCTTTATGATTATGTTTTAGGAATAGAGGTTGGATTAGATTCTAATGGTAGAAAAAATCGTGGTGGACATCTAATGGAAAATCTTGTTGAAGAATATATCGAAAAAGCAGGATATAAAAAAGATATTAGCTACTTCAAAGAAATGTATTTATCTGATATTGAGAAAAAATGGAATTTAGATTTATCTGCTATGTCTGGCAATAATGTATCTACAAAAAGATTTGATTTTGTTATTAAAACAGATAATCAAGTATATGTAATAGAAACTAATTTTTATTCAAGTGGTGGTTCAAAGTTAAATGAAACTGCTAGAAGCTATAAGATGTTAGCTGAAGAATCTAAAAAAGTAAATGGTGTAACATTTATATGGTTTACTGATGGAATAGGATGGTTAAGTGCCAGAAAAAATCTAGAAGAAACATTCAATGAGATGGAAACTATTTATAACATAGTAGACTTAGAAAATGGAATTATTAATAATTTAAAATAAAACAAACTACCTTAATTGGTAGTTTTAATTTTCCGGATCTTTTTTATAACTTTTAGCGTTTAAATAATTAACAAATTCTTCTTCAATTCTATGTCTAAATTTCATTAACACTTGTAAGTGTCTTGGATTTTTAGCAGATATAACAAGTTCAATATTTTTAATAACAAAGAACCCATGATAATCCCCGTGTCTACTAATACATTCAATTCTATTTTTAGGTTTAAAAATATACTTCATAACAACCTCCTAATAAGTTGTGTTATTAATCACTCTTTATTGGAAAAAAGTCAAGTTTGCTAGATATTATCAATAAAAAATGGTATAATGAAATTGCAATAAAGGATAAAAGATGTGGAAAAAATGACGTTTTAGATCCACTTTTAGATCCACAAACAGAGGATTTAAGAGGTAAAATAAGAAAATATAAAGTGCCAAAGAGCCCATAAATAAAGGGTTTTAGGAAAATTAGGGTGTTAAAATAGGCACTCTTATGTGTTCCATGTGGCAGTGGTAAGAAATATAAACAATGCTGTGTAAAATAACTTATAAAAAGATACATTAATTTTACTGATGTATCTTTTTGCTTTTATATGTGTGATATAATTAATATATTGAGGTGATAAAATGATATATATTGTTAGACATGGTCAAACTGATTATAACAAAAATGGTAGATATGCGGGAAGAATTGATGTTCCGTTAAATGATATTGGAAGAGATCAAGCAAAAATAGTAAAAGAAAAATTAAAAGATATAAAATTTGATAAAATCTTTTGTTCTCCTCTTGTTAGAGCATATGAAACCGCTCAAATTATAAGTGATAATAATATTATTAAAGATGATAGAATAATCGAGAGAAGTAATGGAGATTTAGAGGGTAAATTAAAAACAGAAATAAATGAAAACATAGATTTTAATGATCCAGAGGAGCAAAGATTCAATATAGAATCTATTATTGATTTTAGAAAAAGAATAAAAGATTTTTTTGATGAAATTACAACTTTATATAAAGATAAGAATGTACTGGTCGTAACTCATGCGGGAGTGGGTATTTATTCAAGGTGTTATTTTGAAGGAGAACCACTTGATAAAGATTTCAGAAAATACAAAATAAAGAATTGTGAAATAATAAAATATGATAATTAAAAATTATAACTATAATAAGTAGGTAGTTAAATATACAATTTATAAAACAAAGTCTATTACATTGTAATAGACTTTTAATTTTAAATAAACTTAAAATAACAAACGTTATTTTATTGTTGACATATATTATGTGTTGTGGTAATATATTAAATAACAAATGTTATTTAATGCTAAGGGAGGAAATATGCCTAGAAAAGAGAAGTTTTCAAAAGAAGATTTAATAAAAGGAGGAGTTGACTTTGTAAGAAAGAACGGAATTGAACAGTTAAATGCACGAAATTTAGCAGAATTTATTGGGTGTTCAACCCAACCAATATTTAGAAACTATACAAATATTGAAGAATATAAAAATGATTTAAAAAAAGCACTGCACGAAAATTACAAACAATTTATACATGAAAATACTGATAAAAATAATTATTGTATATCTGTTTGTTATGCATATGCACTATATGCTAAAACTGAACCCAACATATTTAAAGCATTATTTATAACATCATTAGCTGGTTCTAGAACAATTAATGAGGTTATTAATAGTCCATGGAATATAGAAACTATAAGTCATGTAATAAACAGTTATAACACAAGTAAGGAAAAAGCCGAAAAAATATATAGAGATATACGTTTTTATACTCATGGTATCGCAACACAAATATCATGTAATAGTATTATATTGAACGAAGAAGAATTATATAGTTTAATAGAAGATATGTTAAAAAAATTATTATAGAAATGGAGTGTTATTATGACTTTAAAAGATTTAGAAAAGAAAAATGAAAATATTAATCTTGATAATTATATTGAATTTAGGGAATATGTTAAATTACATATGGAACATCCAGAATGGCTTGGTGATTTTACTAAAGAAGATTTAGAAACAATGATTAAAACTAATTCTAAGATTTGGATATATTATTTAAATCAAGAAGAAGTATGTTCTATGATGTTAATACCTGCTACTAAAGAAGCATTAGAAAAATTTGACATAAATTTGGATTATAATGATGTAGTAGATTATGGACCTATGATGGTGAACCCAAAGTTTGTTGGACATGGGCTACAATATCAAATGTTACAAGAAATAGATAAGTATAGTATAAAACATAATTATAAATATGCAGTAGGAACAATTCATCCGGATAATATATATTCAATAAGAAATCTATTAAAAGATGAATTTGAATTAGTAAATTATAAAGAATTTAAACGAGGACCAAGAAATATATATATGAAAAAACTAACTAGAAATTAGATTTTATAATACCTAAAATCTAATTTCTTTATTTTATCATTAAAACCAATTGTTACCGTCAAAAATAAAATGTTTGATAAAAAAACAGTTTCGTGATAGAATACTCTCAAACAAAAAGAGGGATATTATGTCAAAAGTAGATTTTAGTAAGAAAATGTCAACTATTATAGAGAATAAAATTGATGCATTAGAAAACTTAAATTATAATGAGTTTTTGAAAAAAGATGATTATTTTGAATTAGCGCTATGTCTAGCTTATTTAACTTTATCAAAAGAAAAAATAATTGATAAAGAACTTAAAAATCCTAGAAGATTAGATAGATTAAAAAAACATGTTCCTACAATAGATATTGATGCACTATTTAGTCAAGGATTTTCTGATAAAATGCCTATAATTTCCAACTCAAAAGAGGATAATAATTTATGGATTTTAGATAATATAAGAGACTCAATTATGCATGAAATGCTTGAAATTGATGAAATTAAAAAATGTTTAGTTATTAAGAATGACTATTATGATAGAGATTTGGAATGTGAAATACCTTTTTCATGGATTGTTGATTATGCAAAATATGATATATTGGGCAAAAAAATATCTAACAAATACACATTTAAAGGTTTTTATTACAATAAAAACAAGAAAAACTATTCATATTTAAATACAAAAAAAGAAATATTAAACACTATTTTATATAGTGTGAATATTACTGGAAACAAATTCAATATAAAAAAAATTGAAAAAAGAATAGCAGAAATATTTAAAGAATGTAGTTTAAATAATATAGATGAAAAAATCATAAAAAAATATAAAAATCAAATCAATATTAATAAAAAACATTATAATGAAAAATATTTAATATCGTTTTATTATGCGGCTGATACAGTTAAAAATAAAATAAGTCAAGAATTTCCAGATATAACATTAGATATTTATATTAACGAAAGAAAAAATAATTTAATAAATCAAGCATCTAGAAAATTAGCTAATTATTATACAAGTTATGATTTACTATGTAGCGGATTAAATGAATTAATAAAACCAAAGGGAATTATACTTTTAAATTATTTAACTTCTATTATAGAAAATTTAGGTAGTGGTGTAAAAGATATAAATACTACTACTAAAGAGAAAATGTGTTTAATTAATTCAATTTTAACTAATGAAAAAAAACAATATAGTTCTTTAAATGATATTTATAATGAATTTTATAGGACATTAAATATATTAAGAATGATATGTATAAATACTTATGGCATATGTACGTTAGTAATTAATAATAGTCATTTATATAAAAAATATTATGAAAAAAGTAATAATGATATATTAGAATCATGCACAATTGCATATACAAATCAAGATTATTTAGAAAACGCAAAAAAACGAAAAAAAATAATTTTAGATATATTGGAACAAGAAATAAAATTATTTGAAAAACAAACACAATTAAATAAATGTACTAATATAAAAGGCGCAGTTAGTTTAAAAATATGTATCAATTCAATTTTAAATAATAAAAATCTATTAGAACAACAATTGTGTGATTTAGAAAAAAATATAAATTTTGTGCCATATATTAATTATAACAATTACAATTCAGAAAGAATTAATGAAATATCTTCTACAATAAACAATTACTTCAATCATTTTTTTAAATGTCAAACAGTAAAAGGAAAGAAAAAAGTAAAAAAAGTAATTAGCAAAATACTGGATATAAAAATAGAAGAAGAAACAAAATATATATATAGATATTGTAATAATTCAAATGAAGTTATTGAAATTATAAGAAACTGTTTATCACATATAGGGAGAATAAATATTATACAAGATGATTACAACGAAGCAAAAGTAATATTTAATGATTATGATAATAATCATATTCATTCAGGAACTGTTGTTATGCCGTATAAACAATTTATAAAAGTATTAAATTATCCATTATCAAAAACTGATGAAAACAAAAATTTAAAAACATTAACAATTAAATAATTATAAACGTAAACAAAGAAATAGTTGTGTTATATTTCTTTGTTTTGTTGTTTTTAAAAAAGTAATAATATGGTATAATTTATATAGAAAAAATTAAGGAGAATCGTTATGGATACAAAAGAACAAAAAAATATTTTGAATTTTTACAAGGAAAAAGTTTTAGAACTTTGGAGGTCGCTTTGAAGCAGATAAAAAACTAAAGGAAATTGAAGAGTTAGAGAAAGAAACTTTAAAGCCAAATTTTTGGAATGATACAAAGTATAGCGAAGAAGTAATATCAAAAATTAATCAAGTGAAATCAAAAGTAAATAATATTAAAGAATTAAAAGAAAAAATCGATAATAATTTGGATATAATTGATTTAGTTGATGATAATGAAATGTTGGAATTAATTGATAATGATATTTTAGAAATTAAAAAATTATATGAAACTGTAGAACTAGAATTATTACTAAACGGACCATATGATTCAAACAATTGCATATTGGAAATTCATTCAGGAGCTGGGGGTACAGAAAGTTGTGATTGGGCTAATATGCTTTATAGAATGTATCAAAGATATGCAGAGCAAAATAATTATAAAACTGAAGTTATTGATTTAGTTGATGGTGATGAAGCAGGAATTAAAAGTGTATATTTTTTAATCAAAGGTGAAAATGCATATGGATATCTAAAAAGTGAGAAAGGCGTTCATAGATTAGTTAGAATATCTCCGTTTGACTCTAACAGTAGAAGACATACATCATTTGCATCTGTAGAAGTAACTCCGGAAATAAATAATGATATTGAAATTGAAATTAAAGAAAGTGATTTAAAAGTTGATGTGTATAGAAGTAGTGGTGCTGGTGGACAACATGTTAATACAACAGATTCTGCAGTTCGTATAACACATATTCCTACTAAAATAGTAGTAACATGTCAAAATGAAAGAAGTCAAATTAAAAATAGAGAAACAGCTATGAAAGTTCTAAAAAGTAAATTAGCATTGTTAGAATTAGAAAAACAAGAATCTGAACTTAGTAAAATTAAAGGAGTTCAAATGGCCAATGAATTTGGTTCACAAATAAGAAGTTATGTAATGCATCCATATTCAATGGTTAAAGATCATAGAACAAATACAGAAACTAGTAATGTTAGTAAAGTACTAGATGGTGATTTAGAAATGTTTATTAATTCATATTTAAAAATGGAGGTAAAATAATGTTTTTATTTAAAAAGAAAAACACTGAAAATATATTAAAATTAATTTATCAAAAATCTAAATTCAAAAGATATTCACAATTTTTAATTGGTGTATTAATTGTTGCAGCAGCTTTTAACATTTTAATATTACCGTTAAATATAATATATGGAATAAGTGGTGTAGGTGTAATATTTAAATATATTTTCGGTACAGATCCATCATTAGTTATCTTTATAGGATCTGTTCTATTATTAATTCTTAGTTTTATATTACTTGGAGTTGAAGATACTAAACATACTATATTAGGTTCGTTGTTGTACCCAATATTTGTAAAGTTAACTGAACCCCTAATTCAGTTTGTTGAATTAGGTAATCCAGACCCATTAATTTTAACAATATTTGGGGCGTTAATAACAGGATTTGGATTAGGACTTATTTTTAAAGCAGGATTTACTACTGGTGGTACTGACATATTAAATGCAATCGTTTCTAAATATTTTAAAATGTCATTAGGAAATGCAATGTTTCTAACAGATGGAGCAATTATTTTATGTGGTGGATTTGTTTTTGGATGGGAAACAGTAATGTACTCATTAATCGCATTATATATAATTAGTATTTTGACAGATAAAGTAGTACTTGGTATCTCACAAAGCAAAGCATTTTATATAGTAACATCAGAACCAGAAAACGTTAAAGACTTTATATTAACAAATATTAGTCATGGTGTTACAGTAATAGATGCTAGAGGAGGATACACAAATGACAAACAAAAGATGTTACTTTGTGTTGTACCAACTAATGCATACTTTAAACTAAAAGAAGGAATTCATTATATTGATGAAAGTGCATTCTTTGTTGTTACAGATGCATATGAAACATCAGGTGGAAGTGTAAATGATTAGAAATAGACAATTTTTGTCTATTTTTTTTATATATAATCGTGATATAATAATGAGTAGTTGGTGATGTAGTAATGAAAAATTGTATTATAGTAATTATAGCGAAGTTTATAACATTTATTTTAAAATTACTTGGAAAAAATGCAGGTACAGTACCTGGTAGAATTGCTTTAAAATTAAATAAAAATATTAGAGACTATATTAAGATTGATGGGAAGTTAATAGTTATAACAGGAACAAATGGTAAAACAACAACAACAAACATGATTTACGAAATCTTGAGAAAATCAAATAAAAAAGTAGTATGTAATATTGGTGGCAATAATATTGGTTGGGGAATAACTACTACATTATTAAAATCATGTAATATATTTGGTAAAATAAAAGCGGATTATATAGTATTAGAAACTGACGAACATTGGATACCAGTATTATATACAAATGCAAATCTAAAAATTGATACATTAATTATTTTAAATCTTTTTAATGATCAATTAGATAGAACTGGTGAAGTTGATACAATAATATCAAAGATTGGAAAAATCCTTAAAAATTATAAAGGAAATTTAATTTTAAATGGTAATGATCCAAATGTTGTTAGATTAGGTTTAATGAACACTAAAGGTAAAAATTATTATTATGGTTCTAAAAAATTAAAAACGTCATATACAGATTCAACAGAAAGTATTATATGTCCTATATGTAAGGAAACATTAGAGTATGAATTTTATCAATATTCTCATATAGGAAAATTTATATGTCCAAAGTGTGAATTTGGCAAAATAAATTATTATAACGAACTATCAAAAATAGATGTTAATGATTTTTATATTGGAAAAGATAAATATACAACTAACAATCCTAATTTATATAATATTTATAATCTTTTAGCTATTATCACTTTATCTAACATATATAATTTAGATAAAGATATAGTAAATGATATTTTTACTAATTACGCTTCAAAAGATGGCAGATATCAAAAATTTAATATTAATAATAAAGAATGTATTTTAAATCTTGGTAAAAATCCTACGGGGTTTAATGTTATATTAAATAATATAAAAAAAGATAAAGATAATAAAGAGTTATTAATTTTAATTAATGATAAAATAAATGATGGTAAAGATGTATCATGGATTTGGGGAATAGATTTTAATAATATGAATTCATTTAATAGAATAATATGTTCAGGTACAAGAGCATACGATATTGCTATAACTCTAAAATGTAATAATTATGATAAAAATAAAATTATTGTAGAACATGATATTGATAAATCTATTAATAAACTATTAGAAACTGATAGTAAAAAATATATAATTTCTAATTATTCTCCTCTAACTAAAACTAAAGAAATATTAGAACAACTTGAAAAAGGTGATAAATAATGAATTTAAATGTTTTATGTTTATATCCTAATGTAATGGATTTATATGGTGATAATGCTAATATTGATATATTAAAATATAGAGCAAAACAAAGAAATATAGACATCAATATAGATACATATACTATTGGTGATGAAGAGCCTAATTTTTATGAATATGATTTAGTATTTTTAGGTGGTGGATCAGATACTGAACAAAAAGTTGTCGCAAAAGATATTATCAAATATCAAAAACAAATTGAAAGATCTATTAATAAAGGAATATTTTATTTATTGGTTTGTGGTGGCTTTCAATTGTTTGGAAAATATTACAAAGACTCTGAAAATAAAGTGATAAAAGGACTAAATATATTTAATTATTATACAGAAACCTCTTCTACAAAAAACGAAAAGTGTATAGGTGATATAGTTATAGAAAGTGTGGTTGATAATCACAAAATAGAATTAGTCGGTTTTGAAAATCACGGTGGACAAACCTTTGGAATAGATACACCACTAGGAAAAGTAAGATATGGTAATGGGAATTCCTTTAAAAATGAATATGAAGGTTTTATGAAAGAAAATGTAATTGGTACATATCTTCATGGACCTTTACTATCAAAAAACCCTGAACTTGCAGACTATATATTAAAATATTGTTTAGAAAGAAAATACAACAAAAAAGTTAATTTGAAAAAAATTGATGATGAATTTGAAAATATTGCTAAAAAAGAAATGTTAGATAAATTACTTGTTCGTAATATCTAACATTCTTTTTTCTACTATATCTTTATATAATGTTTCTAATGAAAATATATAATTATCAAATATCATTTTCTTTTCAATAATTTCTTCTATTCTATTTTCATACCAAATAATTTTTTCTTCCATATTTATGTTATTAGGAATAACATCAGTTTTATTATCAAATTTCTCACTATTTATAAAAATAATAATTTTACTATATTTGCTTTTTATTTTATTATATTGCATAGTTATTTTTCTATCTTTAAGTTCTTTCCTTAGTAATTCAACTTTTTTATCTATTTCCTTAATTCTACTCATTAATGTTTTAGTATTAGTTTGTTCAAGTAAAAAATTATATTCCTTAGTAAGATAAAGAAGTTTTCTCTTTTCTTCGCTTTTATCATATTCTTCTTTTTGACTATTAATTTTAATAAGTAACTTTTTCTCGCTAATTATTTTTTCTTTTAATGAGTTTTTAAGATCTTGATATTTTAAATATATAATATCTAAGTCTTTGTTTTTGTTTTCTAATTTGCAAATATTTTTAATTATATTTTCCTCAAGTTTAAATAATGACCCAATATCCAAATGTTCTAAATTGTTATTGTTGATTTCGTCAAATCTAGAAAAATCTGAAGAATTTTTTAATAAATAATTTATATCCATAAGTTATCACCAAGTATATATTACATGAGGAATGTGTTGTAAAATGTAGAATTTGGATAACAAAGATAATGTTTTTAAAATAAAATTACAGAAATTTATAAACTGATGCAGAATATTATTTAAAAATAACTTTAACTGTGATAAAATATAGGGGATAAAGGACGTGAAAAAAATGAATAAAGTAAGAACAAGATTTGCACCATCACCAACTGGATATATGCATGTTGGTAATTTAAGAACAGCAATATTTGAATATTTACTTGCAAAACATGATGGTGGTAGTTTCATATTAAGGATAGAAGATACAGATCAAACTAGAAAAGTAGATGGAGCAATAGATTTTATCTACAATACATTAGAACTATGTAATATTAAAATTGATGAGGGACCAAACAATAAAGGAGAATATGGACCTTATACTCAAAGTGAAAGATTACCATTGTATAAAGAGTATGCTGAAAAACTAGTAGAAATTGGTAAGGCATATTATTGTTTTTGTAGTGAAGAAAGATTAGAAAATTTAAGAAAAGAAGCAGATGAAAAAAAGATTGCTTTTCTTTATGATGGACATTGTAAAAATTTAACAAAAGAAGAAATAGAAGAAAAAATAAATAATGGAGAAAAATATGTAATTAGACAATTAATGCCAAAAGAAGGTATTAGTGTTTATAATGATTTAGTTTATGGTGAAATAAAAGTAGAAAATAAATTATTAGAAGATCAAATATTATTAAAATCAGATGGTTATCCAACATATAACTTTGCAAATGTAATTGATGATCATTTAATGAATATTACACATGTAATAAGAGGTAACGAATATGTAATGTCTACACCAAAATATAACTTATTATACGAAGCATTTGGATGGGACAAACCAACATATATTCATGTTTCAATGGTGTTAGGTGAAGATGGACAAAAATTAAGTAAACGTAATGGTGATGCATCATTTATGGACTTATATAATGATGGATATTTACCAGAAGCAGTTGTTAACTATTTAGCGCTTCTAGGATGGAGTCCAGAAACTAATGATGAAATATTTGATATGGACACATTAATAAAAATATTCGATCCAAAAAGAATTAGTAAATCACCATCGATATTTGATATTAAAAAACTTAATTGGATTAACTCACATTACATTAAAAATTTAGATATTGATGAACTACTAAAAATAACAGTTCCACATTTAAAAGAAGCATATGATTTAAATAATAAAACAGAAGAATGGATTAAAGAATTAGTATCGATTTATCAAAACCATATTAGTTATGGTAAAGAAATAGTAGAAGTTACTGATTTATTCTTCCAAGATACTAAAGAATTAGATGAAGAATGTAAAGAATTTATGACATCTGAAGGAATTGATAATACAATTAAAGTTTTTGCAGAAGAAATAGAAAGTATTGAAGATTGGACTATAGAAAACATTAACAATGCAATAATGAACACAAAAGATAAAAGTGGCGCAAAAGGTAAAATGCTTTATATGCCAATAAGAATTAAAGTTTCTTATCAAATGCATGGTCCAGAACTACCTAATACAATTCACTTATTAGGAAAAGAAACTGTATTAAATAGATTAAAATAACATATTTTAAACACAATTTAGTAATATACTTTAAGAGAGGTGAAATAATGAAGATATATAATACCTTATCAAAAAAAGTTGAAGAATTTATACCTATAGACAAAAATGAAGTAAAAATGTATACTTGTGGTCCAACTGTTTATAGTTATGCCCACATTGGAAATTTAAGAACATATATATTTGAAGATATGTTAGAAAAAACATTAAATTTGCTTGGGTATAAAGTAAAAAGAGTGATGAATATTACTGACGTAGGACATATTGTTAGTGATGCAGATGATGGTGAAGATAAAATGATGCTTGCCAGCAAAAGAGAAGGTAAAACAGCAAATGAAATCGCAGAATTTTATACTGAAGCATTTATGAAGGATTTAGATGAACTGAATATTAAAAAGCCAGAAATCATTGAAAAAGCAACAAATCATATTGATGATTACATTGAGATGATTCAAGAGCTGTTAAGAAAAGAATATGCATATATTTCAAATGGTAATGTATATTTCGATATCAGCAAAGCTCCAAATTATTATGAGTTGTCAGGTAGAACAGAAGATAATAATATAATTGGCGCAAGAGAAGATGTTGAAGAAGATATATATAAAAGAAATCCAGCAGATTTCGCTTTATGGATGACAAATTCAAAATTCTCTAATCAAGAACAAAAATGGAATTCACCATTTGGTGTAGGTTATCCTGGATGGCATATTGAATGTTCTTGTATGGCAATGAAATATCTTGGAGAAAAAATTGATATACATTGTGGTGGAGTAGATAATATATTCCCTCATCATACAAATGAAATTGCTCAATCAGAAGCATACACTGGAAGTAAATGGTGTAATTACTGGATACATGGTGAATATTTAAATGATAAAACTGGAAAGATGAGTAAATCAAAAGGCGATTTTTTAACGATTGAATTATTAAAAAGTAAAGGATATAATCCGCTAGCTTACAGATTTATGTGCTTACAATCACATTATAGAAATCAATTAGTATTTAGTTATGAATCATTAGATATCGCACAAAATGCATATGTCAAATTAAAAAATAGGATCATTAAAATTAAAAATAATGTATCTAATACACAAAATATAGAATTAAACAAGCGATATATAGATGAATTTAAAAATGCATTATCAGATGATTTAAATACATCAAATGCTTTAACTGTTCTTTATAATTGTATTAAGGATGAAGAAATTAGTGATCTAGAAAAATTAGTATTAATTAAAGAATTTGATAAAGTATTATCTCTATCTCTATTAGAGGAAAAAAATATTGAGTTAACAGATGATGAAAAAATAAAAATTGAACAACTACTAGAAGAAAGAAATAATGCAAAAAAAGAAAAAAATTATGAATTAGCAGATAAAATAAGAAATGATTTAAATGAAATGGGTATAATAATAAAAGATACCAGAGAAGGAACAATATATGAGGTGAAACAATGATTGGTTATTATGGTTCATGGACATTAATTGGAATTTCGTTATTAATTACTTTAGGTGCACAATTTTTTGTAACAACAACATACGGTAAATACAAAAAAGTAGAAAATAAAACTAAAAAAACAGGTTTTGAAACTGCTCGTGAAATATTAGATAAAAATGGATTAAATGATATTTATGTTGTGGAAACACAAGGTAATTTAACTGATCATTATGATCCAAAAAGAAACACAATAAGATTATCAAGTGACATATTTCATGGAACAAGTATAGCAGCTTGTGCAGTGGCAGCTCACGAAGTAGGGCATGCGTTACAATATAAAGACGGATATACTCCAATCAAAATAAGAAATTCAATTATCCCACTTGTTAATTTTAGTTCTAGTGCAGGTTATTTTGCAATCCTTATATCATTTATTACTGGATTAACAGATTTATTGTGGATTGGTATCGCATTGGAAGTAATTATATTATTATTTCAGTTATTAACATTACCTGTGGAATTCAATGCTTCTAAAAGAGCAAAAGAACAATTAGGAAAAGAACAAATACTTGACAACAATGAAATAAATGGCGCAAATACAATGCTTAATGCAGCAGCAATGACTTATGTTGCTAGTGTTGTAACTGCAATATTACAAATCATAAGATTAGTATTAATCGCAAGAGATAATGATTAAAATAAAACGCAGATAAAATTTATCCGCGTTTTTTGTTATCCACAGAATTGTGGATAGACAGTTAATAACATTTAAAATTATTAAGTGATTTTTCTAATTTTTTTATTCCCTTATCTGTCATTTTTATTAATGGTAATCTTGGAATTCCATAATTATAACCAAGAATATTTAATGCTTCTTTAATTGGAATAGGATTAACTTCACAAAATAATGAATCAACTAAATCAATACAATTAAGTTGCATATTTGTTGCTTCATCATTATTACCATTAAAATAATGTTCAATCATATCATGAGTGTATTTAGGTGCGATATTTGATAATACAGAAATTACACCAATACCACCTAAAGATAAAATAGGTAATATTTGGTCATCGTTTCCAGAATAAATTTCTAAATTATCGCCACATAAAGCTTTGATTTTTGCTACTTGGCTTAAATTACCGCTAGCTTCTTTAATAGCAACAATATTTTCTACTTTAGATAATTCTAAACAAGTATTAGGTTCAATATTTAAACCAGTTCTACTTGGCACACTATATAAAATTATTGGTAGTTTAGTGTTATTTGCAATAATTTTATAGTGTTCAATCAAACCTTGTTGAGTGGTTTTGTTGTAATATGGTGTAACAATAAGTAATCCATCTACACCAACACTTTCTGCATACTTACTCATTTCTATAACTTCTTTAGTATTATTACCACCGGTTCCTGCTATAACTGGGATTCTCTTGTTAACTTTATCAACAGCAAATTTAATAATATTTTTCTTTTCCTCTTTAGTCATAGTCGATCCTTCGCCAGTGGTCCCACAAACTATTAGGGCATCACAACTATTAGTAATTTGATATTCTATTAGTTTTTCGAATTCGTCATAATTAATTTCCTCATTAATAAAAGGTGTTGCGATAGCTGTTCCACAACCTTTAAATATTATTTTTTTCATTGATACCACTTCCTTATATAATATTATATATTAAAAATAGAAAAAACTGTATAAATTGTGTTAAAATAATTATTAGTTAGTGGGTGATTTTATGGATATAAATAATTTAAATGCCTTAGAACTTGCATATATTGGTGATGCAGTATATGAAGTTTCTATTAGAGAACACCTTTTAAAGAAAGGTATTAGAAAAGTTAATAATTTACAAAAAGAAGCGAAGAAATTTGTGAGCGCTAAAGGGCAATTTGAAACATTAAATAAGCTTTTTGAAACACAATTCTTAACACAAGAGGAATTAGAAGTAGTAAAACACGCAAGAAATTATAAAAGTGTTTCGAAACCAAAGAACACAGATATTATTACTTATAAATACGCCACTGGTTTTGAGGCTTTAATTGGATATCTATATATAACAAATATTTCAAGATTAGAAGAATTAATTAATAAAATATTGGAGGATAAATAAAATGTATGTATATGGAAAAAATGTAGCAACCGATTTAATAAAAAATAATAAAAAAATATATAAAGCAATAATTTGGGAAAACTTTAAAGACGAATTTATAATTTCTGAATTACAAAAATTAAATATTCCAATAAAGTATTGCACAAAAAGACAAATTGATGACATTGCAAAAGGAAATCATCAAGGTATAATACTAAATATACCTGATTATAAATTTGTTGATTTAGATGATTTACAACCTAAGAATGATGATTATCCTTTTATAGTTATGCTGGATCATTTAGAAGATCCACATAACTTTGGAGCTATAATAAGAACTTGTGAATCAGCAGGAGTTGATGGAATTATAATTCCTAAAGACAGAAGTGTAGATATAAATTCTACAGTAATGAAAACAAGTGCTGGAACACTTGATAGAGTCAAAATCTGTATGGTTACAAATTTATCCAACACTATTGAAATACTAAAAAAACGTGGATATTGGATTATAGGAACAGATTTAGAAGGAACAGATTATAGTACAATTGATTATAAAATGCCAGTATGTCTTATTGTAGGTAACGAAGGAAAAGGTATGAGTAGAATAGTAAAAGAAAAATGTGATTTTATCGCAACCATACCAATGAAAGGAGAAGTAAATAGTCTAAATGCATCAGTTGCAACAGGTATCATGATTTATGAAATATTAGAAAAAAGAAAGTAGTGGTAACTGTGCAATATAAAGAATATAACGATTATGAGTTAATATATATGGTTAAAGAAAATGATGAAACAGCATATAATCTTTTATATAATAAATATAAACCGTTAGTGATAAGCCTTGCTAAAAAATATGCTGATATTTATTTTAATTTTGGAATCGATATTAATGATTTCATTATAGCAGGATATATTGGTTTGGATAATTCAATAAAAAAATTCAGAGATTATGATAAATATCAGTTTAAATGTTTGTTATATACATGTATAAATAGGCAAATGCAATCTTTAGTAAAACAAGAAAAGATAAAGAAAAACCAAATATTAAATAATTCTTTATATTATGAAGCATTACAAACAAATTCTGAATTAGACTTTCTAGAAATCAAAGAAGATGAAAAAGGTGTTAATCCAGAAAAGATACTTATTGAACAGGAAAATTTAAAAAATATATATGACAAATATATTACAAAATTAAAAGGTCTTGAATTAGAAGTGTTTAAATTAAAAGCAAGAGGATATACAAATGTAGAAATTTCTAAAATATTAAATACAACAGTAAAGGCAATTAATAATGCAATTACTAGAATTAAGAAAAAATATAATATATATCAAAATTGATTGACTTTTATTGATAGTTGTGTTAATTTATAACTGTAAACACAACGAAGTGTTTTTTATTTTGATTAAATGAGGTGTGAAATGAAAAAAATTATTAAATTTTTCAAAGGTGTAAAAAAAGAAATCTCACGTGTTCGTTGGCCTAATAAAAAGGAAATGGTTAAATATTCAATCGCAACAATCGTATTTATTTTATTCTTTTGCGCATTCTTTTATTCATTTGATGCAATAACTGCCTGGTTAATAGAATTATTCTAATAGGAGGAATTTTAATGGATAAACAATGGTATGTAGTTAATACTTACTCTGGACATGAAAGTAAAGTAAAAGAAAAACTAGATATGCGTATTAATTCAATGGATATGCAACAACACATATTTAGAGTTGTTGTACCTGAACAAAAAGAGATTGAAATAAAAGATGGGGTAAAAAAAGAAAAAGTCAAAAAAATGTTTCCTGGATATATATTAGTTGAAATGGATATGTCTGATGAAGCATGGTATATTGTTAGAAACACACCTGGAGTTACAGGGTTTATTGGTTCATCTGGTAAAGGTGCAAAACCGACGCCACTTATGCCACATGAAGTTGATAAAGTACTAAATAGTATGGGACTTAGTAGACTTGAAATTGGTAATGAATTAAATGTTGATGACAAAGTTAAAATTATTGAAGGACCATTTAAAGGGATGTTTGGTAAAGTTGAATCTTTGGATTTAGAAAATCAAAAATTAACTGTACTAATTGATTTATTTGGTCAAGAAACGCCAGTAGATGTAGAATTGGTACAAATAGAAAAAGCGTAAAAAGTTATTGAAATATTAAAAAAATTGTGTTATTATTTTAAACGCAGCTATATATTATTTATATAGATTACAAGTGGGAGGCGCGGATTTAAGCTATTAGAACCACAACGAAAAAAGGAAGGAGAGTGTTTTTCGTGGCAAAACAAATCGCAAAGAAAATTAAATTACAAATTCCAGCAGGTAAAGCAACACCAGCTCCACCAGTAGGAACAGTGTTAGGACCAGCAGGAATTAACTTACAAGAATTTTGTACTAAATTCAATGATGCAAGTAGAGATAAAATGGGAGATGTGCTTCCAGTAGAAATTACAATTTACGATGATCGTACATTTGATTTCGTATTAAAAACTCCACCTGCTGCATTCTTAATTAAAAAAGTTGCAGGAATTCAAAAAGGTTCTGCTAAAGGGTCTAGCGAAACTGTTGCAACAATTACAAAAGAACAATTAAGACAAATTGCTGAAACAAAGTTACCAGATTTAAATGCGTACACTGTAGAAGAAGCAATGAAAATAGTTGAAGGTACAGCACGTAACATGGGTGTTGCTGTTGAAGGATTCAACGAAGAAAACTAATAAAAAACAACAATACAGAAATAATAAAATTAATCATATAGGTATTTACCTATGTGGGAGGAAAAGTCCGCTTATTACCACATAAGGAGGTATAGAAATGAAAAAACTAAGCAAAAAATATAAAGACGCTGTTAGTAAAATTGAAAAAAGTAAACTATATTCAGCAGAAGAAGCAATAAAATTAGCTAAAGAAACTAGCACATCTAAATTTGATGCTTCTGTTGAAGTAGCAATGAGATTAAACCTAGATACTAAAAAATCTGATCAACAATTACGTGGTGCAGTAGTACTACCTAATGGAACAGGTAAAAGTAAAAAAGTATTAGTTATCACTAAAGGAGAACAAGCAAAAGCTGCAGTTGAAGCTGGTGCTGATTATGTTGGTGATACTGATATGTTAGAAAAAATTGAAAAAGAAAACTGGTTTGATTTCGATGTTATTATCGCAACTCCTGATATGATGGCTCACCTTGGTAAATTAGGTAAAGTATTAGGGCCTAAAGGATTAATGCCTAACCCTAAAACTGGTACAGTTACAATTGATGTTAAAAAAGCAATTGAAGATGTTAAAAAAGGTAGAGTTGAATATCGTACAGATAGTTATGGTAATGTACATGGTATCATTGGTAAAGTTTCATTTGATGATAACAAATTACTAGAAAACTTAAAAGCTTTTGTTGATGTAATTGTTAAATCAAAACCATCAGTAGTTAAAGGAACATATGTAAAAAATATTTCAGTTTCTACAACAATGGGTCCTGGAATTAAAGTTGATTCAAATTCCTTTGACAAATAATTAAAAATATATTATAATAAACAACGTGAACGAAGTACCGTAGACAGTAGGGGCATATGCTTAATAATCCTACCGAGGAACTTTTAAAGATAAAGTCTTTAAAACCTTTGTATGTCTGCGCATATAAAGGTTTTTATATTACGGTATTTTAATAATAGAGGAGGTGTAGTATGGCAAGTGCTAAAATACTTGAACAAAAACAACAAACTATTAATGAAATAGAAGAAAGTATTAAAAACTCAAGTGCAGTAGTATTCTTTGATTACAGAGGATTAAGTGTTGAAGCAATGACTTCTCTAAGAAGAAGTTTAAAAGAAGCTGGTTCTGAGTTAAAAGTATATAAAAACACTTTAACAAAAAGAGCATTAAACACACTTAATATTTCACTTGATGAACATTTAACTGGACCTAAAGCAATGGCTTATGGTACTGATGCAGTAGCACCAGTTAAAGTATTAGCAAACTTTGCTAAAGAAAACGAAGCATTACAACTTAAAGTTGGAATTATTGACGGTGAAATAGCTGATATTGATATGCTTAATAAACTTGCAACAATTCCATCAAGAGAAGGATTACTTACAATGCTTGCTGGCGGTTTAATTGGAATCGCAAAAGATTTATCAATTTGTTTAGACTTATATAGTCAACAACTAGAAGGTAATGAACAATAATTAATAATTAAAAAAAATAAGGGAGGAAAATAAAAATGGCAAAATTAACAAGAGACGAATTTATCGCTTCATTAAAAGAAATGACATTATTAGAAATTAAAGAATTAGTAGATGCAATGAAAGAAGAATTTGGTGTAGATCCATCTGCAGTAGCAGTAGCAGCACCAGTAGCAGCTGGAGCAGCTGAAGAAGGTCCATCATCAGCTACAGTAGTATTAACTAGCTGTGGAGCTAACAAAATCGCTGTTATTAAAGTAATTAGAGATATCACTGGTTTAGGATTAAAGGAAGCTAAAGATATCGCTGACAACGGTGGTAATGTTAAAGAAAACGCATCTATGGATGAAGCTAATGAAATCAAAGCTAAATTAGAAGAAGCTGGCGCAACAGTAGAATTTAAATAATTAAAAAACTTAAGCTCGTGTTTTTAACACGGGCTTATAGTCGTTTTATAAAGGGGATTTAAATGAATCATTATTTTACAAAAAACAGTACAATAAAAAGCAATGAAAAATTAATAGAATTTGAATTCAAAAATAAAAAATATAAATTTTATACAGACAATGGAGTTTTTTCTAAAGATGAATTTGATATAGGTACAAAAGTTTTGTTAGAATCTTTAGATTTTGATTTAATAAAAGGGGACATTTTAGATTTCGGTTGTGGATATGGTCCAATAGGTATAATATTATCTAAAAATACTAATGTAAATATTGATATGATAGATATCAATGATAGGGCAGTTGCTTTAACAAAGAAAAATGTTGAATTAAATAAAGTATCAAATATCAATGTTTTTGAAAGTGATTGTTATGAAAATGTAAAAAAAGAATATGACTATATAATTACTAATCCGCCTATAAGGGTTGGTAAGGAAATACTTTATAAAATATTAAGAAATGCTAAAAACTATTTAAAACCAACTGGTGAATTGATATTTGTTATAAACAAACATCAAGGAGCTAAAACGACAGCAAAAGACATTAGTGACATATATAATGTTGAAGTAATAAACAAAAGTAAAAACTTTTTTGTAATTAGAGCTAAAAACAATTGACAATTTGATATTTGTCTGATAACATTATAAATTGGCGGCATATTCTTTTTTAACAAGTTTATGTTCTTTGAATAATTTAATAATATGTTTAGTTATAGGGGTGAAATAAGTGGCATATAATATTAAAAAGATCAACAGTAAAAGAGAAAGAAGAAATTTTTCGAGAATTAAAAGCACCTATGAGCTTCAGGATTTATTAGAAATCCAAAAAAAATCCTATCAATGGTTTATAACTGATGGGATTTCTGAAGTTTTCAACGATTTATTTCCAGTTGAAAGCTTTTCAGGTGACTTATCATTAGAATTTACAGATTATTCTTTTGATGAACCAAGATACTCTATAAAAGAAGCAAAATATAGAGAAACTACATATGCAGCACCTTTAAAGGTACAAGCACGCCTTTTCAACCATGAAACAGGAGAAGTTAAGGAACAAGAAATCTTCCTTGGGGACATGCCTGTTATGACTGATAGTGGAACATTCATTATCAATGGTGCGGAAAGAGTTATCGTATCACAATTGGTACGTTCTCCAAGTGTTTATTTTTCAAAAACAATAGACAAAAATGGTAGAAGCGTATTTGCATCTCAAATTATACCAACACGTGGTACATGGTTAGAATTTGAATTAGATGCAAGAGATGTAATATATGTAAGAATTGATAGAACTAGAAAAGTTCCATTAACAACATTATTACGTGCATTCGGATTATCTACATCAGAAGAAATTACAAAAGTATTTGGTGAAAATCCATATATTTTAAATACATTGGCTAAAGATTCGACTAAGAATACAGATGAAGCATTAATTGAAATTTATGAAAAATTAAGACCAGGTGAACCTGCTACATTAGATAGTTCTAAAAACCAATTAATCACTAGATTCTTTGATGAATTTCGTTATGATTTAGCAAAAGTTGGGCGTTACAAATTTAATCGTAAACTAGATGTTTGTGATAGATTAATTAACAATATTATTGCTGAAGACATAATAGTTGATGGTGAAGTAAAAGTAGAAAAAGGAACTTTAATTACAAAAGAATTATTAGAAGAAATTAAACCAATATTCCAAGCTGGATATAATACTCGTGAAGTGTTAATTAACGAAGAATTAGACCAACATGGAACAATTCAAGAAGTTAAAATTTATTCTCCAATTGATAAAGAAAAGATCGTTTCAATTTTAGGTAATGACCAAACTTTAACAATTAAGAGATTAACTATTTCAGATTTTTATGCAGCAACATCTTACTATCTAAATCTTTTAGATGGTGTAGGATTTACTGATGAAATTGACCATTTAGGAAACCGTCGTGTAAGACAAGTTGGTGAACTATTACAAAACCAATTTAGAATTGGTGTTGCACGTATGGAAAGAGTTATCAGAGAAAGAATGACAACTCAAGAAATGGATACAGTTACACCTAAAACATTAATCAATATTAGACCTGTAACTGCAGCTATTAAAGAATTCTTTGGTAGTAGCCAATTATCTCAATTCATGGATCAACAAAATCCAATTGCAGAATTAACTAATAAAAGACGTTTATCTGCATTGGGACCAGGTGGTTTATCAAGGGATAGAGCCGGTATGGAAGTACGTGACGTTAACGAAAGTCACTACGGTAGAATTTGTCCAATTGAATCACCAGAAGGACAAAACATTGGACTTATAACTTCACTTGCAAGTTATGCAAAAATAAATGATTATGGATTTATTATGACTCCATATAGAAAAGTTGAAAATGCTAAATTAGTAGACCAAGTAGACTACTTAACTGCAGATGAAGAAAAAGATTTCTATATATCTCAAGCAACAATCAATATTGATGAAGATGGAAATCTTGTTGATAAAACACTAACTGCTCGTTATAGAGGTGAAAACGTTTTAGTTAACAAAGAACAAATAGACTATATCGACGTATCACCACAACAAGTTGTGTCAGTTACAACAAGTTGTATCCCATTCCTAGAACACGATGACGCTACTCGTGCGTTAATGGGTGCAAACATGCAACGTCAAGCTGTGCCTCTAATCAAAACAGAAGCACCAAGAGTAGGTACTGGTGTTGAATATATTGCAGCTAGAGACTCTGGAGCAGTTGTAGTGGCAAAAGCAGATGGTATTGTTGAATATGTAGATGCTAATAAAATTGTTGTTAAAAATAAAGGTGGAAAAGACACTTATTACTTATCAACATTTGAAGGTTCTAACCAAGGTACATGTTACCATCAAAGACCATTTGTAAGTGTAGGTGAAAAAGTTACACGTGGAATGACTATAGCAGATGGACCAAGTACAAACTGTGGTGAATTAGCGCTTGGTAAAAACGTAGTAGTTGCATTCATGACATTCAATGGATATAACTATGAAGATGCTGTAATCATGAATGAAAGATTAGTTAAAGATGATGTTTATACATCAATTCATATTGAAGATTATGAAATTCAATGTAGAGAAACCAAATTAGGACCTGAAGAAATCACTAGAGATATTCCTAATGTTGGTGAAGATGCTAGAAAAAATCTAGATTCAGATGGTATTGTTAAAATAGGTACAGAGGTTAAAGAAGGAGATATCCTAGTTGGTAAAGTTACTCCAAAAGGTATGGCTGAACTTACTTCTGAAGAAAAACTATTACATGCAATATTCGGAGAAAAAACAAGAGAAGTTAGAGATACATCTTTACGTGTACCACACGGTGGGGATGGTATCGTTCACGATATTAAAGTTTATACAAGAAAAGACAACGATGAATTACCAGCTGGTGTAAGTAAAGTAGTTAGAGTTTATATTGCTCAAAAACGTAAAATCCAAGTTGGGGATAAAATGGCTGGACGTCATGGTAACAAAGGGGTTATATCTCTAATATTACCTTCAGAAGACATGCCATACTTACCAGATGGTACACCAGTAGATATCATGCTTAATCCACAAGGGGTTCCATCACGTATGAACATTGGACAAATCCTAGAATTACACTTAGGAATGGCTGCTAAAAAACTTGATTGTTATGTAGCAACTCCAGTATTCGATGGTGCAAAAACTTCTGACATCGATGAAATGATGAAAGAAGCAGGAATTGATGATGACTATAAAACAGTATTGTATGATGGTAGAACAGGTGAACCATTCGATAACAGAATTAGTGTTGGTGTTATGTACATGATTAAACTTGCTCACATGGTTGATGATAAGTTACATGGACGTTCTACAGGACCATACTCATTAGTTACTCAACAACCACTTGGTGGTAAAGCACAATTTGGTGGACAAAGATTTGGGGAAATGGAAGTTTGGGCACTTTATGCTTATGGTGCAGCACATACATTACAAGAACTTATTACAGTTAAATCAGACGACGTAGTAGGACGTGTTAAAGTATATGAAGCAATCGTAAAAGGTAAACCAGTTGACCAAGCAGGAGTACCAGAATCATTCAGAGTATTAATTAAAGAATTCCAAGCACTAGGACTTGATATTTCAATTATCAATAAAGATAATCAAGAATTAGAATTAAAAGACTTAGAAGAAATGGAAGAAAAAGAAGATGCTATGTCTATTGATGAACTTGAAGATAGTGACTTAAGAGAAAAATTAGCACTAATCGATCAATTAGCAATAGAAAATAAAAAGGATAAAGATAATAGTGTTGACGATTTAGAAGACACTTTAGAAGATGATTATGATGATGGTGATATCGATGACGAAGAATTCGATGAATCCATGTTAGAAGAAGGGAGTGATTTTTAATGTTAGAAGTTAATAATTTTGAAGCATTAAAAATTTCCCTAGCATCTCCTGAAAAAATAAGATCATGGTCTTATGGGGAAGTTAAAAAACCAGAAACAATTAACTATAGAACTTTAAAACCAGAACGCGACGGTTTATTTTGTGAAAAAATCTTTGGACCAACAAGAGATTTTGAATGTTCTTGTGGAAAATATAAAAGATTACGTTATAAAAACATAGTTTGTGATCGTTGTGGTGTAGAAGTTACACGTTCTAAAGTTAGACGTGAAAGAATGGGACATATTGAACTAGCTACTCCAGTATCACACATTTGGTACTTTAAAGGAGTTCCATCTCGTATGGGATTAGTTCTAGATATGTCACCAAGAGATCTAGAAGAAGTATTATATTTCGTTTCTTATGTAGTAATTAATCCTGGTATTGCGCCATTAGAAAAGAAACAAACACTTTCTGATAAAGAATACAGAGCATATTATGAAAAATATGGAGATGGATTCGAAGTTGGAATGGGTGCCGAAGCAATTAAAAAATTATTACAAGAAGTTGATGTAGATAAAGAACTAGAAGAATTAAGAAAAGAATTACAAGATGCTCAAGGACAAAAACGAACTCGTTTAATCAAAAGATTGGATGTATTAGATGCGTTCAGTCAATCTGGAAACAGACCAGAATGGATGATAATTGAAGCATTACCAGTAATCCCACCAGAACTTAGACCAATGATCCAATTAGATGGTGGAAGATTCGCAACTAGTGACTTAAATGACTTATATAGACGTATTATTAACAGAAATAACCGTTTAAAGAAATTAATTGAACTAGGCGCACCAACAATCATTATTCAAAATGAAAAACGTATGCTTCAAGAAGCGGTAGACGCATTATTTGATAATGGTAGACGTGGAAGAAATGTTACAGGTGCAGGAAATAGACCACTTAAATCATTAAGTAGTATGCTTAAAGGTAAACAAGGTAGATTTAGACAAAACCTACTTGGTAAGCGTGTTGACTATTCAGGACGTAGCGTTATCGTTGTAGGACCAAGTTTAAAAATGTACCAATGTGGTATTCCTAAAGACATGGCTCTTGAACTATTTAAACCACATGTTATTCATGGTTTAGTAGAAAAAGAAATCGCAAGTAATATCAAAGCTGCTAAAAAATTAATTGAAAATAAAGACGAAAGAGTGTGGGACATTGTAGAAGAAGTAATCAAAGAACATCCAGTATTACTTAACCGTGCACCAACTCTACATAGACTTGGTATTCAAGCATTTGAACCAGTTTTAATAGGTGGAAAAGCAATAAGACTTCATCCACTTGTTACTCCAGCATTTAACGCTGACTTCGATGGTGACCAAATGGCTGTCCATGTTCCACTATCAGAAGAAGCAAAAGCTGAAGCAAGATTATTAATGCTTGGTGCTAATAACATTCTTAACCCTAAAGATGGAAAACCTATTGTTACACCATCACAAGATATGATCCTAGGTAACTACTACTTAAGTATTGAAAAACCTGGATTAGAAGGTGAAGGAAGAGTATTTAGAAATACTAATGAAGCATTAATGGCTTATGAAAGAAGAGAATTAACTCTACATGCACGTATAGCTATTCCTGTTGATTCTTTTAAACACAAAGTGTTTACTGAATCACAAAAAGGAAAATACTTAGTAACAACTGTAGGTAAATTAATTTTCAATGAAATTTTACCTGATTCATTTGCGTTCATAAATGAACCAAGTGATAAAAATATTGAAACATTCACTCCAAACAAATTTTTTATAGAAAAAGGTAAAAATATCAAAGAAGAAATTAAAAATATGCCTATTACAAAACCATTTGTTAAAGGTACTTTGGAAAGTATAATCGCTCAAGTTTATAAAAGATATAAAACTACTGAAACATCAGTAATGCTTGATAAACTTAAAGATTTAGGGTTTAAATACTCTACTAAAGCTGGTATATCTATCGCTGTAACAGATATTGTTACTAGTAGTAAAAAAGAAGATGTATTAAAATCAAGTAATGATTTAGTTAAGAAAATCAATAAACAATTCCAAAGAGGTTTAATTACTGAATCAGAAAGATTTAATAAAGTAATTCAAACATGGAACGATGCTAAAAAAGTGGTTTCTGATGAACTTGAAGAAATCGCAAAAGACCCTAAAAACGTTGATAATTCAATCTTCATGATGATGAACTCTAAAGCGAGAGGTAATATTTCAAACTTTACCCAACTTGCTGGTATGCGTGGGTTGATGCAAAAACCAAATGGTGAACCTGTTGAAATTCCAGTTACATCTTCATTTAGAGAAGGATTATCAGTATCAGAATTCTTCTTATCTACACATGGTGCGAGAAAAGGTAGTGCCGATACTGCACTTAAAACTGCAGACTCTGGTTACTTAACTCGTCGTCTAGTAGATGTTGCACAAGATGTAATTGTTAAAGAAGATGACTGTGGAACTATCCAAGGTCAAACTGTTAAAGAATTCGTTGATGAAAAATCTAATACAGTAATTGAAACATTATATGATAGAATTTTAGGAAGATATACAAACAAAAAAGTGTTACATCCTGAAACTAAAGAAATGATTATTGATAAAAATGAACTTATTACTGAAAATATAGCTGACAAAATTATTAAAGCTGGTATTACTTCAGTAGAAATAAGAACACTATTAACATGTAAAACAAAACATGGTGTTTGTAGAAAATGTTATGGTAAAAACCTTGCAACTGGTAATATAGTTGAAACTGGTGAAGCAGTAGGTATTATGGCTGCTCAATCAATTGGTGAACCTGGTACACAGTTAACCATGAGAACATTCCACACTGGTGGTGTTGCAGGAGACGATATTACACAAGGGTTACCTCGTGTTCAAGAATTATTTGAAGCAAGAAATCCAAAAGGTAAAGCTACTATTGCTGAAATTAATGGTAAAATTACTAAAATTGATGAAGCAAATGGTAAATGGAAAGTATATATTAAAAATGATGTTGAAACTAGAGAACATGTTACACTATATGGTGCTAAACTACGTGTAGCAAAAGGTGATGTTGTATCAGCAGGTGATAGATTAACTGAAGGTGCAATTAGTCCTAAAGAATTACTTGCAGTAACAGACCCTATAACTGTTCAAGAATATATACTTAAAGAAATCCAAAAAGTATACCGTTCTCAAGGTGTTGATATCAGTGATAAACACATCGAAATTATCGCTAAGAGAATGATTTCTAAAATAAGAATTTCAGAAGGTGGAGATACAGAAATCCTACCTGGATCATTAATTTCAATTAATGAATTTACTGAAGCTAATAAAGATGTAATCTTACAAGGTAAGAAACCAGCTACTGGTAGACCTATCTTACTTGGTATTACAAAAGCTTCACTAGAAACTGATTCATTCTTATCAGCAGCTTCATTCCAAGAAACAACAAGAATTCTTACTGATGCATCTATTAGAGGAAAAATAGATCCATTACAAGGTCTAAAAGAAAACGTAATTATTGGTAAATTAATTCCAGCAGGTACTGGAGCAAGACAATATTCAGATGTTGATTTTGATTTAACTACTAATTATAACGATGATGAACCAATAGAAGCATTAGAAGATCAATTACTTGCAGATACTGTTGAAGATGAAATTCAAATAGAAACAGAAGAAAATGCAGAATAATGCATTTTCTTTTTTATGCTTGTAAAAAATTACAAAATATATTATAATATGACACATGAAAAGAGGGGATTATTTTGAATTTTAAACTTAATAATAGAGGTTGGGGATTATCTGATTTCTTACTTATAGGATCAATAATTATAATATGTCTTTTATTTTCATCAGTAATGATAATAAGATTAACAAACGGATTAAAAGAAAATTTAAGAGTTAATGATAATAAAACAGAAGAAAAAGTAGAAATAGATAATAATGATGAAGAAACAATTAACTTAGACAATCAAACTATCGATTACATAAAATTAGAATCAACTTTAACTAAAGATGCTATAAAATATGTAGAAGAGGTTTATAAAAACAATATTGGTGAAAATCTATTTATTGTTGATTATCCACATCTTTTAGAAGTAGATAGTAATTTAAAAACAGAAATGTCAAAGGATAATTGTAATGGATATGTAGAATCTAAAAAGAATGGTGAGAATATAGAATTTACTCCATATTTAAAATGTGATAATTATTCTACAAATGGAGTAAAGGATTATTATTTAAATTAGTATACTTAACAATTAAAACGTTAAATGAATTTATATATAGGGGGATTATAATATGGACGATATACACAATAGTGTTGATAAAAGAAATATAGAAATTCAAAATGTGGGAATAAATAATTTTAAATTGCCATTTTGTTTTTAATCTAAAAACAATTATAATACGGTAGCATTAATTTCGAGCGGAGTTAAACTTGAAAAAGAACAAAAAGGTGCTCACCTCAGTAGGATAGTAGAGGTTTTAAATGAAAATTTAGCAAACAAACAGATTTCGTTAGACAAATTTACCGAAATAATAATTAAACTTTCAAAACGCATAGAATCAAGAAATGCTAATTTATCTTTAACTTTTCCTGCTCTAATACCTACAACTTCACCAGTAACAAATAAAGAATCATTTATTGATTCAATTGTAAAATTATATATAGAAATTTACAAAGATCAAATAACAAAAAATATATCTCTTAAAATGGATGGTGCAATGTGTTGTCCTAGTTCTAAAAAAATTTCAAAGTATGGGGCTCATAGTCAAAGATGCTCATTAATAACTACGATATTAAATTGTGAAAATAAGGTTAAAATAGAAGATATGTCTAACATAATGCAAGAATGTTTTAGTTCACCAGTATTTTCGGTAATAAAAAGGGAAGATGAAAAATATTTAACGGAAAAGGCGTATGAAAATCCAAAATTTTCAGAAGATTTAATAAGAGATGTATTAATAAAAATGAAAGAAAAATATTCTGGTTATGAAATAATTGCTGAAATGGAAAATTATGAATCAATACATTCTCACAATGTATATGCTAAAGGGAGAATAAAATGATTAAAGTATATTTAAATGAATTACTAGAATTTTTTGATGTTGTACCAAATCAATTAACTGTTACAGCAATAAAAGCATTGATTTCAGCAATGGAAGATGAAAAATTAATATGCAGAGAAAAGCAAAAAATAGTAATGGATGAAAAGCAATTTTATATGATATGGAATATATATTATGGCAGTTTAAACTATTTTGATCCTAATTATAATAGAAAAACAGATTTCAAATTATTTTTTAAATATATAATTCAAGCGCATATACGTAATGATAAAATAAATTTTTTGGCATTATTCTGTCCTGGTTATACAAGACACGGATATAAAAATATATTGGGATCAACCACAAAATGGAAATTGAAATAAGGGCAAATATGTTATGGGCAATTGAACAAATAAAAAAAGAACTTACAAAAAAAATATATATATCGATTCTGCTACTCTAGATAGTATATTATGGAATTATGGTGAAATTAATAACAAAACTAATAGTCATCACCATAGAACTCTTACAATTTTCTATTAATTTGTCAAGTAATATACTGAATACGTAGGTGTTACTTGAATAAAATAAAAAGGGTACATTTGATTGTCCGAATCAAATGAATTCCCTCATTTTGGATGCATCTGAAATCAACAGTTGTTGAAATCAGATGTTTTTATTATTTATATAATAATGTTATTACTATAAAAAACAATAGTAGAATTATAATAAATAAAGATTATCTATATTATCTTTACTAATTAATATATTACACAAAAATGACTAAAATTAATTGACATGCATACAATAAAGTGTTATAGTAATTATGCATAAATTTTATAGGTTTTATCCAACTGGGTAGAACTTATATTTATAGGGTGTTTGATACACCAGGATGTGTGCAAAGAAAGGAGGAAGAAATACAATGCCTACAATTAATCAATTAGTAAGAAAAAACAGAAGTAAAAAAACTAGAAAAAGTAAATCTCCAGTACTTGGAATTCGTCTAGATACTATAAAAAGAAAAACAACAAAAACTAATTCACCACAAAAACGTGGAGTATGTACTCGTGTTGGAACAATGACACCTAAGAAACCAAACTCAGCATTACGTAAATATGCTCGTGTTCGTTTAAGTAATGGATATGAAGTTACAGCTTACATTCCAGGAATAGGACATAACTTACAAGAACACAGTGCTGTATTAATTCGTGGTGGACGTGTTAAAGACTTAATCGGGGTTCGTTATCACATTATCCGTGGAACAATGGATACTCAAGGAGTTCAAAACCGTGCACAAGGTCGTAGTAAATACGGTGCAAAAAAACCTAAAAATTAATATTCAAAAATAAATAATATTCGAATTCGAGAGGAGGATAAATATGCGTAAAAGAGCCGCAGTTAAAAGAGATGTATTACCAGATTCAATATATAACTCTAAAATAGTTACTAAGTTAATTAACCAAGTAATGAATGATGGTAAAAAAGGTACTGCTCAAAGAATTGTTTACGATGCATTTGAAATGATTAAAGAAAAAACAAATGAAGATGCTATGACAGTTTTTGAACGTGCTATGGAAAACATCAAACCACAACTTGAAGTTAAATCAAGACGTGTTGGTGGTTCAAACTATCAAGTACCAATTGAAGTTAAACCTGACAGAAGTCAAGCTTTAGCATTCAGATGGTTAACACAATATGCTAGATTAAGACATGGTAAAGGTATGGCTGAAAATCTAGCAAACGAAATAATTGATGCATCAAATGGAATAGGTGCAGCAGTTAAAAAACGTGAAGATACTCACAAAATGGCAGAAGCAAATAAAGCGTTTGCTCACTACCGTTGGTAATAAAATATTAAGAAAGGAAAACAAGAATTATGGCTCGTACAAGTTCATTAGAAAAAACTCGTAATCTAGGAATTATGGCCCATATAGATGCTGGTAAAACTACTACTACTGAACGTGTATTATACCACACTGGTAAAATCCATAAAATTGGTGAAACACATGATGGTGCTGCACAAATGGACTGGATGGAACAAGAACAAGAACGTGGTATTACAATCACTTCAGCAGCAACTACTGCTTTCTGGAAAGATCATAGATTTAATATCATCGATACTCCAGGACACGTAGACTTCACTATTGAAGTTTCTCGTAGTTTACGTGTACTAGATGGTGCAGTAGCGCTTCTTGATGCACAAGCAGGTGTTGAACCTCAAACTGAAACAGTATGGCGTCAAGCAACTGAATTTAAAGTTCCTAGAATTATATTCATTAACAAAATGGATAAAATGGGGGCAAATTTTGAATACAGTTTAGGAACTATCGAAAGTAGACTTGGAGTTAATGCTAAACCAATCGAATGGCCAATCGGAGCAGAAAGTGAATTCCGTGGTGTTATCGATTTAGTAACAATGAAAGCTTACGAATTCGATGGTAAACCTGAAGAAATTGCAAAAGAAATAGAAATACCTGAAGACTTAAAAGCAACAGCTGAAGAAAAAAGAGCAGAGTTATTAGAAGCAATTGCTGAATATGATGATGAATTAATGGAAAAATATCTAGAAGGTGAAGAAATACCTGTTGATATGATTAAAAAAGCTATCAGAAAAGGTGTTCTTGCTGTAGAATTCTTCCCAGTAATGTGTGGTACTGCATTAGGTAATAAAGGTGTTAAGCCAATGTTAGATGCAGTAGTTGACTACATGCCATCACCATTAGATATTCCAGCAATTAAATGTACAGATATGAATGGTAATGAAGCTGAAAGACATCCATCTGACAACGAACCATTTAGTGCATTAGCGTTCAAAGTTATGACTGACCCTTATGTTGGTAGATTAACATTCTTTAGAGTTTATTCAGGAAAAATGACAAGTGGTTCATATATCCTAAATTCAACTAAAAACACTAAAGAAAGAATCGGGCGTATCTTACAAATGCATGCTAACAACAGAACTGAAATCTCTGAAGTATATACTGGAGATATAGCTGCAGCAGTAGGTCTTAAAAATACTACAACAGGTGATACACTTTGTGATGAAAAGAAACCTGTTATTCTAGAATCAATGGTATTCCCTGAACCAGTTATTCAATTAGCTGTTGAACCTAAATCAAAAGCTGATCAAGAAAAAATGGGAACTGCATTACAAAAATTAGCAGAAGAAGATCCAACATTCAAAGTTCATACTGATCATGAAACAGGTCAAACTGTTATCGCTGGTATGGGTGAACTTCACCTTGATGTACTAGTAGACAGAATGAAAAGAGAATTTGATGTAGAAGCTAATATTGGTCAACCACAAGTTGCTTACCGTGAAACTTTAACTCAAACTGCTGAGTGTGAAGGTAAATATATTAAACAATCTGGTGGTAGAGGTCAATATGGACACGTATGGATTAAATTCGAACCTAACACAGATAAAGGTTATGAATTTGTTGACGCAATCGTTGGTGGAGTTGTTCCTCGTGAATATATTCCAGTAACAGATAAAGGATTACAAGAAGCATTAGAAACTGGTGTATTAGCTGGTTATCCAATGATAGATGTTAAAGCAACTTTATTTGATGGTTCATATCATGATGTTGACTCATCAGAAATGGCATTCAAAATTGCTGCATCTATGGCTTTAAAAGAAGCTAAAAATAAATGTAAACCTGTATTATTAGAACCAATAATGAAAGTTGAAGTAGTAACACCAGATGAATACTTCGGTAACGTTATGGGAGATATTACTTCAAGACGTGGTAAACCATTAGGACAAGAAACAAGAGGAAACGCTATTATGTTATCAGCAATGGTACCACTATCAGAAATGTTCGGTTACGCTACTAGCTTACGTTCTAATACACAAGGTAGAGGTAACTTTGTAATGACATTTGATCATTATGAACAAGTTCCTAAAAATATTAGTGAAGAAATCATCAAGAAAAATGGTGGAAACTAATTAAAAAGCAATTAAACTATGTAAAAACACTTGAATTATTTTCAAGGTTTGATAAAATATTAGTGTAAATATGAAAAAGGAGGAAATTTAAAATGGCAAAACAAAAATTTGATCGTTCAAAAACACATGTTAACATTGGTACAATCGGACACGTTGACCATGGTAAAACAACTTTAACAGCTGCTATTACTAAAGTGTTAGCATCTAAAGGTAATGCCGAATTTACAGATTATGCAAATATCGACAAAGCACCTGAAGAAAGAGAAAGAGGTATTACAATTAATACTTCTCATGTTGAGTATCAAACTGACGCTCGTCACTATGCTCATGTTGACTGTCCAGGACATGCTGACTACGTTAAAAACATGATTACTGGTGCAGCACAAATGGATGGAGCTATCTTAGTTATCGCTGCAAGTGATGGACCTATGGCTCAAACTCGTGAACACATCTTATTATCAAGACAAGTTGGTGTTCCAAGAATGGTTGTATTTATGAATAAATGTGACCAAGTTGATGATCCAGAATTACTAGACTTAGTAGAAATGGAAATTCGTGAATTATTAAGCGAATATGGATTTGATGGAGACAACACTCCAATTATTCGTGGTTCAGCTTTAAAAGCTCTTGAAGGAGATGCTAACTACGAAAAAGCAATTGAAGAATTAATGGCTGCAGTTGATGAATGGATTCCAACTCCAGAAAGAGATACTGACAAACCATTCTTAATGTCAATTGAAGACGTATTCACAATTACAGGTCGTGGAACAGTTGTTACAGGACGTGTAGAACGTGGACAATTAAAATTAAATGACGAAGTTGAAATCGTTGGTCTTAAAGATACTAAAAAAACAGTTGTTACTGGTATCGAAATGTTTAGAAAACAATTAGACTATGCTGAAGCAGGAGACAATGCTGGTGTATTATTACGTGGTATTTCTCGTGAAGAAGTTGAACGTGGGCAAGTACTTGCTAAACCAGGAAGTGTTCATCCACATAAAAAATTCAAAGCTGAAGTTTATGTACTTTCTAAAGAAGAAGGTGGAAGACATACTCCATTCTTCTCAAACTACAGACCACAATTCTATTTCAGAACTACAGACGTTACTGGTGTAATTACATTACCAGAAGGTGTAGAAATGGTTATGCCTGGTGATAACATCAGCATGACAGTTGAACTTATCGCTCCAATCGCTGTTGAAAACGGTACTGAATTCTCAATCCGTGAAGGTGGTAGAACAGTTGGTGCTGGTAAAGTTTCTGAAATTATTGAATAATAAATTATAAAAATATCAAAGCAATGACTTTGATATTTTTTTGTTTTACATACTAAAAAATTATTTTTAATATTTTTAAAAATTATGGTTGTATTCAAAAAGAAAATATGATATTATCTAATAGTAGAGGAGGTAAGGAAAATGGAAAGGAACACAAACAAAATATTATTAACAGTTATTGGTATTTCTGTACTAATTGTAGCTACAGTAGGTGCTACATTTGCATATTTCAGTGCAACAGGAGGTACTCAAGAAGAACAAATTACAACTGGTGAATTAAAAGTTGCAGCAACTTCTTCATTAGAAGATGGTGCAAAAATTAAACCAACAAAATGGACAAATGCTACAGATGCTAACGGTGATGCAGATATCGCTAAAGTTGGATTATCAGTTGCTACTAATGGTACTACAATTGAAAATGCAAAATATGATATTTTATTAAGTACTGAAGGTGTCCAATTAAATGCAACAAGAACAAATGCTGACGATGAAGTTGTTACTTTAGAGGGCGGAGAATTATCTGATGTTAAATGGGCTCTTTATGATAACACTGATCTTACTACAGCTCTTGCAACTGGTGACTTTGGTGTAGATGAAGAAGGTGTAACTGACGGTGATGTTACAAACTTAGCTATCAAAACAGGTGTAGTTATTACTCCAAACAACACTGTTGCTGATGCATATACACTTTATATTTGGATAGAAAATACTGAAAACGCTAAACAAGACCAATTACAAGGTTTAACAATTGGTGCTACATTAGACGTTAACGCAAGACAATAGTCTTTACATCATTAAATTAAAATATTAAAAAATAATAAACTTGCATTGAATAATGCAAGTTTTTATTATATAATTAATTTATCATAGAGGAGGAGTATTATGAAAGTTTTTGAATGTTTAAAATGTGAAAAACAAATAAAATTAAAAAAACTTCCAGAAGAATATAGTTGTCCTAATTGTGGATCATGTAAAGATAATTTGGTTGAAGTAGAAAAAAGAAGGAAACCAATTATTTTATTGCTTTTATATTCAATAACTTTAATAATGTTAATAATATCAGCTTCTTTTACTATATCTACTATATATAATCAAAGTAGTATACCTAATGATAATATTGAAGTTGGTGAAATGTCTTTAGAATTAGTTGATGAAAATGATACAACTATAAGATTATATAATACTTATCCAATGAGTGATGAAAAAGCAAAGAATTTAAAACCGTTTTTATTTAATTTAAATAATAATGGTACCTATTCTTTAAATTACACTTTATTGTTAGAAGATGTACCGGATAATGAATTAAATAATATAACTGAAATTAAAGGAAAAACAAGAATATTAAACAGTAAGGTTAAATTCTCTTTAATAAATACAGATACAAACTCAGTTATTAATGAAGGATTTGTTTCTGATCTGGAAGATGGTGTTTTGAGTAGCGGAAAATTACAAGCAGATAATGATATACCATGTGCGCTTAGATTATGGATTGATAAAAATGTTGGTAATGAAGATCAAAATAAATTTTATGTTGGTAGAATTGTTTTAAAAGTACAAGAGGATATCTAATAATAAAGAATAGAAAGGGATTAAAATATGAAAGCTTTTAAAAATATTAGTAAGATAATTTCAACAATTATTTCTTATTCATGCCTTATTATTTTAATTATAATTGGACTTATTTTTACAGTATATATTGTTGATGTTAAAATTCAACAATCTAAAGGTGGAATTCCTAAACCATTATTTGGTGCGTATGTAATAATAAGTGGTAGTATGGAACCTAATATTCATGTATATGATGTAATTGTTTCAAAAAGAACAGATACTACTGAATTAAAAGAAGGAGATGTTATAACCTTCTATTCAAATGACAGTAGATTTTATGGAGTTACTGTTACACACAGAATTGTGGAAGTAATTGACGCAGAAAAAGGTATATTTAGAACACGAGGGGATGCAAATAATGTTGAAGATGATGCATTAACTATCGGTGAAAATATAATAGGTAAAGTTGTTATGAGAATTCCACAGTTAGGTAGATTGCAATTTTTCCTTGCTTCAAAAGGTGGATGGCTAATTGTTGTTCTAATTCCATGTTTGGCAATTATCTCATATGATATAGTTAAAATTGCTAAACTTACTTCTAAAAAAGCTTCAACAAAAAAACAATTAAAAACTAATTCAAATAAAACAAAAAATAAATAGAATTTTCTATTTATTTTTTATTTGTACCAATATTATTTGTAAGACCAAACAGTCTTGATTGTTGGACAATATGATATATAGTGTTGTTTATTGGTAAATTAAATTCACCAATATATTCAATAACATCACTATTAAATCCTAATTTAAATCTATTAAGACCATAATACTTATTATTTTCTTTTTCAAAATTACCAACAATACCATTTAAATCAATATAATAAAAATTTGAATTTAAATACTCTTTGATAACAGTCCATTTTAATAAGTGATTTGGGTTAAATGATTTGAATGTTTCATCAATACCATCTATTAAAAATTGTAATTGCTTGTTATATTTTATAATCATTGAACCACCTATGATTATTCCGTCTGGATATTTAGCTGCCAATTCTGTAGCTTTAATTACATCTTTTTTATAAACATTTAATAATTTATCGGATTCAATCTTTTTATTAGTTAAATTTTTCTTTTTAACTTTTCTCATCATTTCTTTTAAAATCATATTGTTGTTTTCTAACTCATTTTCATATAAATATTTAGAAGTTTCCAAATATTTAATTGGATCAAGTTTTACTAGATATAAATCAATCATATCTCTTTTTTTAAATATTTCATAATAATCATAATAATAACTTATAGGTCTATCATAGTTTTTCTTAATGAAATCATAAAATATAGGTATATCATGTTCAGTTCCTTTATATACTAGAAGACCTTTTCTCATAGAATTATTGATTTTATTTCTAATATCTTTAGAAAATGAGTTAAACATTTCATTTTCTTTCTTATCAAGTTTGATAACAGCATTCCATCTAGGTTTTAGTGCTTCAAAGTTGGTATTAAAACCTAAATGAATATATCCTAAATCTTTTAATTTATTTATTAATGGAGTATTATCTTTACCACCTTGTATTATTTCGCCTTTTCTGTTTCTTGAACGATATATAAGAGGTGGGTCTATTTTTAAATAAGCGAAATTTTTAGCTTTTAGAAACATTTTAATATGTCTAGTAAATTCTTTAAACAATTCATCATCATTATAATTTATCAAAAATCCTCTAGGTGCATACCCATATCTATAATCGCCAAAAACATTTTTATAAATAATCAAAGTTGCTGCATGAACAGTACGTGCTTCATCCATAAATGCTAAATACATACATTTATATCCACGCTTTTCCATCCAGTCACCATATTCACTAGTTTGATAAAAATTTCTTATTTTATTTTTTTCAGAAAATTCATCAAAAACAGTTTTAGGAACTTCGTATAATCTCATTAAAATACCTCCTTTTTCAAGAAATTAATCTATTATAGCACAAAAAGTTAACAATTGAAAGTTTTCGTAGTATAATTATATCAATAGGAGATGATAAAATGTTTGAAAGTAAAAAAATATTCATATTAGGAATGGCTAGAAGTGGATATGAGGCAGCTAAACTATTGTCACAATATAATAATAAAATAGTTATTAATGATAGTAATGAAAAACAAGATGAGAGTCATCTTGAAGAGTTAAGAAATTTAGGAGTTAGTGTAATATTAGGTACACATCCGGATGATATATTAGATGAAAGCTTTGATTATGTGATTAAAAATCCTGGGATAAGAGACACACACAAATATATAGAATTTGCTAAAAAGAATAATATAAAAGTAATTAATGAGATGGAAATGGCTTATCATTTTTTACCTAAAGATATAAAATTGATTGGTATTACTGGAACAAATGGTAAAACAACTACAACAACATTAATATATGAAATAATTAAAAAATCAGGAAAAAATGTACATCTAACTGGAAATATTGGTTTTCCTTTTGCAGGATTTATAAATAAAATAAAACCTGGTGATTATATCGTTACTGAAGTATCTATTCAACAATTGTTAAATTTAGATGATTTTAAAACAGATATTAGTGTATTAACTAATCTATCAGAAGCTCATATTGATCATGTAGGTAGTTATGAAAATTATATAAATTTAAAAAAGAAAATATTTGCACATCATTCAAAATCTGATATTGCAATAATTAATCATGATAACGATGATTGTATGAAAATAACTAGTGATATAAATTCTGAGAAAATTTATTTTTCTACTAATAAAATTAATACAGATGTATATCTAAAAGATGATATAATATATTATAAAAATGAAAAGATTATAAACATCAAAGATATTAAATTAGTAGGTATGCATAATTATCAAAATATTATGTGTGCGATTTCTGCAACTAAAGAATTAGGAATAGATAATAATTCAATCTGTGAAGTATTAGAAACATTTATAGGAGTTGAACATAGATTAGAATTTGTTAAAAGAATTAATGGTAGAGATTTTTATAACGATTCTAAAGCAACAAATAACAAATCAACAGAAATTGCATTATCTTCATTCACAAGACCAACTATCTTATTATTAGGTGGACTTGATAGAGGTCAGAGTTTTGAAGAATTATATGAGTATATGACACATGTAAAAAGTATAGTTACTTATGGACAAACCAAAGAGAAAATTAAAGAGTTTGCCGATTCTCATAATATTGATTGTACAATTGTTGAAACATTAAAAGATGCCACAACACTAGCTTATAATATATCAGAAGAAAACGATATAATTTTATTAAGCCCAGCTTGTGCATCATGGGATCAATATAAAAAGTTTGAAGATAGAGGAGACGACTTCAAAAATGTAGTAAATGAGATAGAGGAGAATGTAAAATATGACTAAAATTAAAAATGTCAAAGCAAGAGAAATACTAGATTCAAGAGGTAATCCAACTGTTGAAGTAGATGTAATATTAGAAAATGGAATACTAGGTAGAGCAAGTGTTCCATCTGGTGCTTCAACTGGAAGTAAAGAAGCTTTAGAATTAAGAGATGGTGATAAAAGATACAATGGTAAGGGTGTATTAAAAGCTGTTTCTAATGTTAACAATATTATAAAAAATGAAATAATTGGTATGGAAGTATCACTACAAAAAGAAATAGACTATAAAATGATTGAATTAGATGGAACACCTAATAAAGAAAAATTGGGAGCAAATGCTATGCTAGGTGTATCTTTAGCTGTATTAAAAGCTGCTGCTTTAGATAATAATACTCCACTTTATAAATATGTGGGTGAAGGAAAAACTTTACCTATGGCAATGATGAATATATTAAATGGTGGAGCTCATGCAGATAATAATGTAGATTTTCAAGAATTTATGATTATACCAATAGCTGATACTTTTAAAGAACGTTTAAGAATAGGTTCAGAAGTATTTCATTCATTAAGAAAAGTATTAAAAGAAAAAGGATATGCTACTGGTGTTGGTGATGAAGGTGGTTTTGCACCTGATTTAAAATCAAATAAAGAAGCTTTAGACTTAATAATGGAATCAATCGTTAAAGCTGGATATGAGCCTTTAAAAGATGTTAAATTGGCTTTAGATGTAGCAGCATCAGAACTATATAATAAAAATAGCAATACTTATATCCTTAATGGTGAAGGAAAAACATTTACCTCTAAAGAATTAGTGGATTTTTATGAAGAATTAATTAATAAATATCCAATAATATCTATTGAAGACGGACTTAATGAAACTGATTATGAAGGTTTCAAATATATGACCGAAAAATTAGGTGATAAAATTCAAATAGTTGGTGATGATTTGTTTGTTACTAATAAAAAATTATTACAATATGGTATAGATAATAAAATTGGTAATGCAATACTTTTAAAAGTAAATCAAATTGGTACAATTACTGAAACACTTGAAACTATTGAACTTGCTAAAGCAAATAATTATAATACAGTTATTTCTCATAGAAGTGGTGAGACAGAAGATTATTATATAGCTGATTTTGCTGTTGGTTTAGATTTAGGTCAAATAAAAACAGGATCTTTATCAAGAAGTGAAAGAATTAGTAAATATAATGAATTATTAAGAATTGAGGAAGAATTAGAAGATTAAAGAGGTGGTTTATATGAAGAATAAAGGGTTTACTCTTGTAGAAGTTTTAGCTGCAGTTACAATAATATTAATGATTACTATTATTGCAGTGCCAACTAGCATGAAGTTTATAGAAAAAGGAAAAAATCAACAATATGAAATGTTAGAAAAACAAATACTAAGTGAGGCTAGTAAATACTATATAAAGAATAAAGATAATAAATGTATTGAATTAAGTAATTTAATAAATGGTATTGATGACAAATTTTTAAATGGAACCAAAATAATTGATCCAAGAAACAATAAAGAATTAAAAGGTATTGTTGAAGTAAGAATTAATGAAAATAAAGTGAAATATAACTTGATTAGTGAAACATCAGATATTTGTACAGTTGATGGTAGTCAAGAACCGGCAGAAGTTCCAGATAATGTAGAGATTTTTTATACTTACAGTCTTGTTGACGATAACACCGGCTATAAAGTAGGATTAGTCGATGGATTTAAAACAGCACTGAATAATAACGAAAATTATGTTGTAGATGGTGAGACTTTATGGACTGTTGGAAGCGCACTTCCTAATCCAGGTTCGACTTACGATGGTTTGCCGGTAACGGATATGAGCAATATGTTCTACAAGTGTGATAGATTAAAAGAGCTTGACTTATCTAATTTTGACACATCAAATGTAACAGATATGAGCTATATGTTCGATGGTTGTAGTTCATTAACGTCCCTTGACTTATCTAATTTTGACACATCAAATGTAACAGATATGAGCTATATGTTTTTTAAGTGTAAAACTTTAACAGAACTAGATTTGTCCAATTTTGACACATCAAATGTAACTACTATGTGGTGGATGTTCAGTGGTTGTAGTTCATTAACGTCCCTTGATGTAACTAATTTTGATACATCAAATGTAAGTAATATGAGACGTATGTTCAGTGGTTGTAGTTCATTAACGTCCCTTGACTTGAGTAGTTTTGACACATCAAATGTAACTATTATTGATGGTATGTTTAGTGGTTGTAGTTCATTAACATCCCTTGATGTAACTAATTTTGACACATCAAATGTAACATATATGAATGGTATGTTCGATGGTTGTAGTTCATTAACGTCCCTTGATGTAACTAATTTTGACACATCAAATGTAACTACTATGAGTGGTATGTTCGATGATTGTAGTTCATTAACATCCCTTGATGTAACTAATTTTGACACATCAAATGTTACAGGCATGGGTAGTATGTTCAGTGGTTGTAGTTCATTAACGTCCCTTGACTTGAGTAATTTTGATACATCAAATGTAACTACTATGAGTAGTATGTTCAGTGGTTGTAGTTCATTAACGTCCCTTGACTTGAGTAATTTTGACACATCAAATGTAACTATTATTGATGGTATGTTTAGTGGTTGTAGTTCATTAACGTCCCTTGACTTGAGTAATTTTGACACATCAAATGTAACTACTATGAGTAGTATGTTCGATGGTTGTAGTTCATTAACGTCCCTTGACTTATCTGATTGGGATACCTCTAAAGTAACGGATATGTATATGATGTTTTGGGGATGTATGGACTTAACATCCCTTGACTTGAGTAGTTTTGACACATCAAATGTAACTACTATGGGCAGTATGTTTGGAGCGTGTCACTCATTAAAGTCTGTTGTTGCAAGAACGAGTGAAGAAAAAACGAAGTTTGAATCTGCCAGAGTTTTTTTAAATTATTATATAGTAACGGTTAAGTCCGCTGAATAATGATATATAGAAGGTTCTCATATATAAAGAATCTTCTATTTTGTTTTTTTAGATATTATAGAAAATAAAAGTATGAAAACGGATAAGATAAAGATTAATACAATAATTTAGGTAGTTATCAACAAAAATTGTTGATAGAATATTTTATGAAATTTATAAATATAAATATAATATTAATATTTGATTTTTTCTAATAAATATGATAAAGTATATTTACATGAAATGAGGGATTTTGATGGACATATTATTAATGGTTATATCTATATTATTAATCGCATTAGGTTTATTACAAAGTGGTAAGGCCGAAAGCGCATCTGGTGTTATATCAGGTGGAGGTAGTGACCTATTTTCTAATAGAAAAGAACGTGGTGGAGAATTATTAATAAGTAGAATTACATTCACATTAGGTGCATTATTTTTAATAATATCATTTATTATATCTAGTGGAATAATAAAATAATAAAGAAAACATTAAAAAAGACTATATATTTAGTCTTTTTTATTTTATAATAAATATAGGACGAGGGTGGATTATGAAAGAACAATTATTAGAAATATTAAAAGCAAATGAAACAGCATACGAATTATCAGATTTAATAGATAAACTTAATGTAAAATCTAGTGAAGATATACAAGAAGTAATTAAATCATTAAATGAATTAGAAAATGAAGGAACAGTATATAGGACTAAAAGGGATAAGTTTATGTATTTTCCATATTGCCATTTATTACAAGGAAAATTAGAAGTTAATAAAAAAGGATTTGGTTTTGTTAGAACAAATGATGGTGATATTTATATTGGCGAAAGAAATATTAATGGTGCATTAAATGGTGATACTGTTATTATTGAATTAGTAGATAAAAATGCTATTAAAAAGGAAGGAAAAATTTTAAAAATTGTTAGTAGAGATTTAAAACAATTAGTTGGAGAATTTTATTATCAAAATAATAAAGCATATGTAAAATTAGATGATAATAAATTAAATATTATAGTAGAATTACCAAAAGAAGAATGCCATGAGGCAGTTAATGGTCATAAAGTTGCGATTAGTTTAGGTAAAAAAATAAAGAATAATATATATAAGGGGAATTTAATAGAAATTTTAGGTCATAAAGATGATCCGAGAATAGATATTAAATCAATAGCTTATAAATATGGTATTGTTATGGATTTTCCAAAAGAAGCAATAGAAGAATTAAAAAACATACCTAGTGAAATATCTCAAAAAGATATAATAGATAGAAAAAATCATGATTTAAGAGATCAAATAATATTTACAATAGATGGTGATGATACTAAAGATATAGATGACGCTATTAGTATTGAAAAATTGGAAAATGGTAATTATAAATTAGGTGTACATATTGCAGATGTTAGTAATTATGTAACACATAATAGTGAATTAGACAAATCAGCTAGAGACAGAGGTACAAGTTCATATTTAGCTGACACAGTTATTCCGATGTTACCGCATTATCTATCAAATGGTATATGTTCATTAAACCCTAATGTTGATAGACTTGCTATGACTGTTTATATGGAAATTGACAATCAAGGACAAGTCGTAAGTTATGATATATTTGAAAGTGTTATTAGTTCAAGAAAACAAATGACATACAAAAACGTTAATAAAATTTTAGAAGAAAATATTATTCCAGAAGGATATGAAGAATATGTTGACACATTAAATATGATGAGAGAATGTTCAGATATTCTTAGAAAAAGAATGAATGATAGAGGTTATTTGAATTTTGAACAAGAGGAAGCAAAAATTATAACAGATGAAAATGGAAAATGTATTGATGTTAAGTTAAGAGAACGTGGTATTGGAGAAAATATGATTGAGAACTTCATGATTGTTACAAATGAAACTGTAGCGTCACATGTTTTCTATATGGATTTACCAACTATATACCGTATTCATGAATATCCAGAAGAAGAAAAAATAAGTGAGTTTTTAAAATATGTTAGTTTATTAGGATATAAACTAACAGGTAAAAGAACTGATTTACATCCTAAACATATACAAAAAATATTAGAAGAATTAAGTGATAAAAAAGAATATAAAATATTATCAAGTAAATTACTTCGTTGTATGAGAAAAGCTATTTATTCAAAACAAAATGTTGGTCACTATGGACTTGCAAGTAAGATTTATACACATTTTACTTCACCAATTAGAAGATACCCAGATTTAACATTCCATACTATATTAAAAGAAATTCTACATGGTAACATGGATAATAGAGAAATTGCATATTGGAATCAAGCACTTATGTATATTGCTGAACATAGTTCTGAAAGAGAAAGAGCAAGTATTGAGTGTGAACGTGAAGTAGATGATTTAAAAATGGCTGAATACATGCAAGACCATATTGGAGAGGAATATACAGGTATGGTTGCTTCAATCATGAATTTCGGTATGTTTGTTCAATTAAACAACATGATAGAAGGATTAGTACACATTAAAGATATGAAAGATGATTTTTATAATTATGATGAAGTATCAGAAACATTAAGAGGAGAAAGAACTGGAAAAATATATAAACTAGGCGATGAAGTTGATGTAAAAGTTATTGCAGCATCAACAGAAGAAAGAACAATAGATTTTGAAATAGTTAAAAAAAAGGTGTTGACTAGAAATGAGAAGAATAATTAAAAATATTCTACTTATATTTCTTGCGATAGATACTGTTACAACAAATGTATATATCGCTAAAATTAAAACTAGTGTTAAAGAAGATGTAGCTGAAATAAAAATTGAGACTCCAAAAGAAATATATCCAAAAAATTATAAGTTAAGTCTTATTATGACTGGTGATGCTTTGATACACACAACTGTTTATGGAGATGCACACCTTGGTAATAATAATTATGATTTTACTAAACAAATGACATATATATCACCAATTATACAAAATTATGATTTAGCGTTTTATAATCAAGAAACAATAATTGGTGGTAAAGATTTAGGCATGTCGTCTTATCCATTATTTAATTCGCCGGATGAAATAGGGGATTGTATGGTTAATATGGGATTTAACCTAGTAAACTTAACTAGTAACCACACACTTGATAAAGGTGAAAGGGGTATACTACATTCATTAAATTATTGGAAACAAAAAGAAGGGGTATTAACAGCTGGTTCATATGAAAGTGAAGAAGACAGAATTACTCCTAGAATCATGGAAAAAAACAATATAAAATACACGTTACTTGCTTATACAACCAGTACAAATGGATTATATCATCCTGATGGTAAAAATTATTATGCGGTTACATATTCTGATCAAAAAGTAAAAGAGGATATTGAAAGAGTAAAAGACCAAGTTGACGTAATACTTGTATCTATGCACTGGGGAAATGAATATTGGCATAGTGCAAGTGACGAACAAAAAAGAGTTGCAAGATACTTATCTGACTTAGGTGTTGATATCGTAATAGGTACACATCCACATGTATTACAACCAATAGAATATATTGGTAATACATTGGTTATTTATTCACTCGGAAATTTTATTTCTGCACAAATAGGTGTTGAAAGACTTACTGGAGCATTAGTTTCAGTAGATATCAACAAAACTGTGGAAGAAGATCAAACATCAAATATTACACTTAATAATTTAAATACAGAATTAATTTATACATATTATAGAAATTGGTCTAATTATAAAGTTATTCCATATAGAATGTTAACAGATAATGAGTTATATAATTATAAAACATATTATGATAAATTTTCTAATATTATAAGAAAATATGATAATACAATTCCAATTGTAAGCTTGGAGGGATAAACATGGAGATATTAAATAAAAAAGCTAGATTTGATTATTTTATAGACGAAGAATATGAAGCGGGCATTGTTTTAAAAGGTACTGAAATCAAATCAATAAGGAATGGAAGTGCGAATTTAAAGGATAGTTATGCCATTATTAAAAATGGTGAAGCTTTTCTTTTAAACATGTATATCGCACCATATAAAGAAGGTAATAGATTTAATCACGAAGAAACAAGAACAAGAAAGTTATTACTTCATAAAAAAGAAATATTAAAAATTAAAAATAAATTAGATATTGAAGGATATGCACTTTTTCCAATTAAAGTATATATTAGTAGGGGTAAAGCAAAAGTATTGCTAGGTATTGGAAAAGGTAAAAAACTATATGATAAAAGAGAAACAATAAAAAAACGAGATCAAGATAGGGAAATTAAAAAGATAGTTAGATATTAATGTTTTAATAATTTAACCTAATAAAGTAGGGATTTATATGAGAAGGAAAAAAAAGGGGTTTTCGCTTATAGAATTACTAATGGTAATAGTATTAACCGCACTAATAGCTACTATATGTTATATAGTAACATTCAATATAGTTAAAAATACAAAAAAAGAAATAGCTGTTGGTAATGTAAAAACTTTATCAAAAATTGTTAAAGATGCGATAAAGATAGATAAAGTAAGTGATAAAAAATTAGTTGATGATGCATTTTTTATAATTAAGAATAACAAGGAATATTATATAAATAAAAATGGAACAACTATTCCAACTAATTATTTTCAATATGAGGGTAAGCCTTGTAAAAACTGTATAATTAAAATTAAATCTGGTAAAAATATATCAATAATTTCAGAAGATGAAGATTACGATATTAAAAAGGATTATGATTCTAATGAAGTACATATTAATTCTTTAATAATATCTAGGGAAATTACATCTTTATATAATGAATTAGATTTGTTTAAAGAAATTTATTTATCACACAATAGTGTTAATGAATTAAAAAGGTTTATTTTTGAAAATGGTTATATATATGAAATACATAATGATGGATCAAAAGAACAAGTTTTTAAAATAAATAATTATCATATAAAAGGTAAGATAGTAATATATAAATCTTTAAAATTTGAATATACAATAGAACCATCAAACAATGAAATAATAACCATAAATGATAAAGGTGGATTTAATAGAGTAAAGAATGTTAACAATAAATATTCAGATAGTGTTCTATCTCTTTATGAGGAAATAAAATTTTCAGCCTTAAGATATATAGAAAATAATACTATATCTTCTGAAGCTTATTTTGAATTTGATAATGGTTCAATACATAAAGTAGATGAATATGGAAATAAAATAATAGATAATACAATATCAATGAATTCTAATATAACTGGTAGTGGTGAATTAAGAATTAATTCATCTAATCAATATCAAATAATAATATATGATGGTATTTATAATATTCAAAACAAATATGGAAATGATTTATTAAATAAAGAAAAGCAAACATTTACAAGTGATGTTAGAACACTATTTAAAAATTTAGGAAGACTAGAATTATTAGCAGAAAAGTACTCAAATAATGTAACATCGTCTGACTATTTACCTTCTAAAAGTGATTGGTTAGTATTTTATTATATTAGACAATTAAAATATAAAAGTTCAAATTGGGATACAGTTTCAAGTAGTGATAATGCATTTGTTACATATGTAAATAATAATGGTTCTTATTTAAAAGACTATTTCACAAAGAAAAATACATTTAGTATTAATGGGAATAATATAGATTTAAAACATATGGCAGCAGTTATGGCAAGTCGTATGTATCAAACAGCAAGTGGATCATATGGTTTACTTAATCAAATAACAGTTGACTCAATTGCTAGTTGGGCAGGAGATCTTCAAACATTTATGGTTGACAATTTATTGCCTACTGTAACTGATAAAACTATAAATGGGTATAAAAAGGCTACATTGGAAATGTTAGGTAATAGTAATACAAATTTTAGCATGGATGATATATATGCAGATACTGATGCTTGGATTATATATTATAACTTGTCAAAAAATACTAATCTTACAATTAAACAAGCCTTTGAAGCTTTTTACTCAGGAGAATCTGCACGTTCTTATAAAAATAGATTTACATCATTTAAGAACACAGTGTTAAATAATAGTAACGGAACAAAATCTGCTTTTTCTAATTTAGTTTATAAATTTACTAAACAAAATTATGAAGTTGATCTTATCCTATTTACATATACTGAAAAATGGCCTTTGTATGGTTCAAGCACTATTACATCTGCAATGTCACAAGGTGTTAGAAATGGATTTACAGAATGGATATATAACCAAATCGAAAAAGAATAATTTATAAAGCAGTATTGAACTAATACTGTTTTTTTTTACATTTTTAATTATTTGTGGTATAATACTGTGCACATGGGGATGAATTGATTCGACAGAAATAATGAGTTAACTATTGCAAGTCGTAGGTATGCGTTAATTCCACAAAACCGAAATAAACGGAAAAAATAATTATAACTTTGCACCTTCTTTTGCCTAATTAATTTAGGGTTGGTGTAAGCTTCTTTTATTTCCTTGTTCACGGGAAATATTAGGGGCTCATATTTAGTGAACTATATTATTCTATTGTCTTGCTAGAATAACGAACAATTAAAGACTTACTAATAGATAGGTTTGTCAATTTGTTTTATCTATTAGGACATTCAAAAATTGACTAAACTTGTAGATATACTAATGATTTATTTTTGGACAGGGGTTCGCTACCCCTCATCTCCACCAATTATGTTGTAGTCTCTCAAATGAGAGTTTTTTTATGCATTTTTTATTATATATATACATATATTTAAAAGTGAATGCAAGGAGGAAATATATGACAAATAAATATGGAGACTTAGAAAAAAGAATATGCATAAAAAAAATATTACAGTTTTTAGAACAAAATAAAGAGTTAATCAAAGTTTATCAAAATCAAGAAAACTTTAAAAAAAATATAAATAATTTATATAATAATCTTAAAAGAGATGTTTATGACTGTATTGAATTTGATATACCAGAAAATATAGAAGCATTAGAAAATGCACATTATTATTATTATTCTAAATCTAATGTAAATGGTACTCAGGATATATCAATTATAAACAAAAATTTAGATGAATATTATTTTTTTAAAGTAAATTCATATGTTAATTATGAAATTATAAATTATTATCAAATATGTGATAGCGAAATAATAGTTATTAAAAATAATAGAGATTTTAATTCTATTAGAGAAGCTAATGATTTTAAATCACTAATATTAAGACCAATTAAAACGACTAACTAGTTGTTTTTTTGTTGAAAATTGACTTTTTAATAAAAAAATAGTAATATATACGAACTAAGAAGGGGATTTTATGAGTATAGGATATAATAGATTAATTGAAACAGAAGAAAACAAGAACTATTGTATTAATCAAAATCATTTAAACGAAATGTTTAGAATAGTAGCAGAAAATATAAATAATCAAGATTCAATTGATTGTTTTATAAGTAAAATTGATTTTAATCATTCTATTAGAATTTTGATTAATAACATTTTTGATCCAAATATGCCTGATAAAATGAAAAAACAATTTATAAATCAGCTTGAAAATAATGATGTAAAAATAATAGATTATAGTAGAGAAAAATTAATAATAGAATATACTGACAAGAAAATTGTTATAGGTAATTTATGTTTGCTACATAAAAATTTTAATAAAAAAGACTATAAGAATAACTTATATTATAGAAAAGATGTATATATACCTATATTATTAGATAAATTAAGAAAATTAAATCATAAATCACAAATAGTAACTGGATATATTGATACAGAATTATTAGATAATAAAAAATTATATTCTTGGTTAGAAATAGTAAACAATAAAAAAGATTATGTAATAGATTTTATCAATAACATTATTATAGATAAAGATTCTTATTATATGTTATATAATCCAAAAGTATTAAATTCAATAAAAAAAGATGACGTTTTAAATAATGAAACATTATCGATTCTCATAAATGATTTATCAATTGAATATGATGAATATTTAATATTTGATAAAGAATTTAAAGAAGAAATTAAAAAGAAAAAGAGTTATTTTACTAAATAACTCTTTTATTTACATGTTTTGCAAACATTACTATATATATCGTTTATCATTTTTTTAAATGTTTGTTTTATTTCAATTTTTTTACTATCTGTCCAATATTGAGTAGGAGTTATATCACTTTCAATCACTGATGTTTCATTGTTATGTGATAATATTTTCCCATCTTTAACTGCATATATATCAGGAACAAATATTCTTTCATTACCTTCATCGTCTTTCATAAGATGATTTTTTACTAATTTAACAATTTTTTGATATTTTTTTGTATTTTCTTGTCTATCATTTTTTATGTTAAAATAATATATTTTTTCTATACCTTCTTCTTTAGCAACTTCGTTAAGCATAGGTACATAAGCTTGACACCATGGACATTCAGGAAATCCTAAATAAACAATTCCAGTTCCTCCTTCAAGAATTTTTATTATTTCATCAGCATTTCTGTATACAAATACATTATTTTTTCCAACCTCTGTATATTCATTAGCGAATTTTTCGTTATCAGGTATATTATTTTTAACATTGTTAATAATTAAAAATACAATTAATATCAATAAAACTATACCAATACCACCATATATAATATGCTTTTTATTTTTTAAATCCATAAAACACAACTCCGTATCTACATATAAGATAATTATATCATGTTTTTAGTAAATTCCAATATATTTTGACAAATAAACAATTAAAACATTATAAATATCATGATATAATGATAATGAGGTGAATAACATGAAAGATAGACTAATTTTTCATATTGATGTTAATAATGCATATCTTTCATGGACAGCATGTGAGTTATTAAAAACTAGTAATGTCGATATAAGAAAACAAGTTTCTGTTATTGCTGGAGACGAAAGCAAAAGACATGGGGTAGTTTTAGCTAAATCACCACTTGCAAAAAAATATGGTATAGTTACAGGAGAAAGTATATTTAGCGCAAGAAAAAAATATAAAAATTTATGTATATATTCCCCAAGTCATGACATTTATAAAGAATATTCAAATAAATTAATAAATTACTTATCTATATATACACCACATTTAGAACAATATTCTATAGATGAATGTTTTCTTGATATGAGTGGAATGGGTCATTTTTTTAAAGATCCCATAGAATTTGCAACAAAAATAAAAAATGAAATAAAAGATAAATTTGGATTTACAGTTAATATTGGAATAGGTAATAATAAATTATGTGCTAAAATTGCATCAGATTTTGAAAAGCCTGATAAAGTACATACACTATTTAAAAACGAAATAGAAAGTAAATTATGGGTATTGCCAGTTGAAGATCTGTTTATGGTAGGTAAGAAAACCAAAATAAAGTTAAAAGAAATGAAAATAAATACGATCTATGATTTAGCGCATACTAATAAGGAAAAATTAATATTGAATTTTAAATCTTTCGGGAACACATTATACGAGTACGCAAATGGAATAGATGATACTCCTGTGGAAAGTGAAAAACCTGATTTAAAGGGAATAGGGAATTCTTTAACATTACCCAAGGATTTAGAAGAAATAGATGATATAAAGTTAAAGTTATTAGAGTTATCAGAACAAGTGGGATCTAGACTAAGAAAAGATAAAAAATATGCGTGTGTCATAACTTTATATGTAAAATACAGTGATTTTAAAACACTAACTCATCAAAAGAGGTTAAAAAATCCTATCAATACCGATGAAGAAATTTATCAAAATGTTATAATTTTATTAAAAGAAATAGAAATTAAACCTATTAGGAGTCTAGGAATAAGATTGTCTATGTTAGTTGAAGAAAAATTTGAACAAATATCATTATTTAATAGTAATAGTGGTGTAAATGATAATTTTGAAAATTTACAATATACAATTGATGACTTGAAATCTAAGTATGGAAAAGATATAATTAAAAAGGCAATAAGAAAAGATCGATAGGAGAATGTGAAATGGAGATATTGAGTTTTTTTAAAAATACAAGTCAAATAGATATGAAAGAAATTATAAAAAAAATCGACAGTAAACATCTAATAAGAAGATATGTTATATTAATTTTAGCACTTCTTTTATCAGCAACTTCTTATAATTTGTTTTTTGTATCAGGTAAGATAGTAACTGGTGGTGTAAGTGGTACAGCTATTATAACCGAAGCATTATTTAATATAAACCCATCAACATTTATATTTATTGTAAATATTATATTAATGTTTTTTAGTTATTTTTTATTAGGAAAAAGTCAAACTATTAAAAATTTAGTAGGTTCACTTTTATATCCAATATTTGTATCGTTAACAAGTAATATAACTAGTTATATAGATATTAATTCTGCAGATTTATTAATAAAAACATTATTTGGTGCGGTTATTTCTGGAATTGCTGGCGGTATGATTTTTAAAGTTGGTTTTTCTAGCGGTGGAAGTGATATAATTACTCAAATACTATCTAAATATTCTAAAATTTCAATTGGTAAAGCATCATTAATAGTTAATACTATAATTATTGGATTTAGTGGATTAATATTTGGATGGATAAACGCTATGTATGGTGTTATAGCTATATATATAATTACAACTATGACAGATAAAGTGTTGCTTGGAATATCAGACAATAAAGCATTTTTCATAATTACTTCTAAAGAAGACGAAATAAAAGATTTTATTATTGATAATTTAAAACATAGTGTTACTATATTAAAAAGTCACGGTGGTTTCACAAATAAAAACAGAAATGTTTTGATGGTAACTATCCCAACTAAAGAATATTTTATATTTAAAGAAAGTATACATGAAATAGATCCAGATGCATTCTTTGTTGTTACTGATTCTTATCAAGTTTCTGGCGGTGAATAACCGCTTTTTTTATGTAAAACCCAAATTATTATTTTGAATATAAATATAAGTGTTAAACATATGTATAATTAAGATGTTTTACGATTGACAACCGTTAGTTTTTATTATATTCTTAACCTGGGAGGTAATATAAATGATAAAAAGTGAATATAATTATAATAGAGCTATTTTAGGACTTCGTTGTTCAGAAGCATTAGATTTACAACCAATACCACCAATATTGTATGAATATGCTGTTAAAGCTTCTGATATACCTGTATTCTATGAAGATGGATATGGAAAGAGTTTTCCTGAAAGTTCCTTGCTTAGTATGGGAGTAGTATACTCGTATGGTACAACAATGACATTTATTGATGCTTCTGGTCATACATATTTTATACCATGTAATGATATATTTAAAAGTGAGTTGGAAAAATGTGGTTATGTTATTTGTAAGTACGGTAAATCTTCACCTGATTTTTCATATCCAATGAAACGTGAAGGAATGACTGGTTATACTGTTGATATTATTTCGCCAGATTACCCTGCAGCATGTAAAAAGGAAGAAGCTGCAAGAAATAAAGTAACATTACCGTCAGAACTTGCAAATAAAGTTGCGGAATTTGAGTTTTCTCAAATTGAGATGTATGATAATTATCCATATGATGTTTTTAATCCTGAATTATATAGAGGACATCAATTTTCACATGTTGAAGGTGAAGTCATACTTGAAGCATTAGGCTTTGATAATCCTGTTTCAAGAAAATTTATGGCATTATCAGGTTATGCATGTCAAAGTTTATCACATTTACCAGTAGAAGTAGATAACCTTGAGAAGTTTATTTTATATGCTTCTAAACATCCTGTATTAAATGATTCTTATTTTAAATCAGATGGTATATACGAACAATTAACTGGTCAGAATTCAAAAAAAGTTAAATAAACATTTAACTTTTTTTATATAACAAATTATTACATTATTTAAAGGGTATTTGATACCTTTTTTTACTGTTTGAATATAAATATAATAAGGAGTGATATTAATGTGGAATAATATTTATAGACAAGATTATAAAGTGGTTATTGATCCAAGTCATGGTGGGTCTGATTCTGGACAAACTGGTAATGGAATCATTGAAAAGGACTTGGTATTAGATATTTCCAATTATATATATAATAGACTAAATTCACTTGGTGTTCCTGTAACAATAATAAGAAGTGGTGATGAAACAATAAGTGATGAAGAACGTGTAAGAAGAATCCTTGAAGCATATGGTAATAATGAAGATGTAATAGTATTATCTAATCACACAAATGTAGGAGGTGGTACCGGTGCTGAAGTAATTTATGCCCTACGAAACAATGATGTTTTAGCGAGAACAATTTTAGATGAAATGAAAAAAGTAAACAACATAAACACAAAATATTTTCAAAGGAGACTACCAGGTGATACCTCAAAAGATTATTATTATATATTAAGGGATACCGGAAATACTCAAGCTGTATTAATAGAATATGGTTATGTTGATAATTCGATAGATGCAGAACGTTTAAAAAACAATTATGAGGAATATGCTGAAGCAGTGGTTAGAGCATTATCAGATTATCTAGGTTTCAATTATACACCACCAGCTGGTCAAACAATATATGTAGTTCAAGCAGGAGATAGCTTGTGGTCAATTTCACAAAAATTAGGTATTACAGTATCTGAATTACGTGCCTACAACAATTTAACTAGTGATACCTTACAAATTGGTCAAATATTACTTGTTCCAACTAAACAAGAAGAAACAAATACATATACAGTAAAAAGTGGAGATAGTCTATGGTCAATCGCAAAAAAATTTAATATAACTGTTAACGATTTAAAAACTGAAAATAATTTGACAAGTAATTTGATAAATGTTGGTCAAATACTAAAGATACCAAGTTCAGAACCATCAAATCCTAATCCTAATTATATAATCTATGTTGTAAAAAGTGGAGATTCGTTATATAGAATAGCACAACAATATAATACAACTGTTGATACAATAAAAAGTTTTAACAATTTAACAAGTAATATATTAAACATTGGTCAACAATTATTAATACCTATTAATGAAATAGAAAACGAAACACCAGGAATAACTTACACAGTAAAAAGTGGAGATAGTTTATGGTCTATTGCTAAAAGATATAATACAACAGTTGATGAAATTAAAAATCTAAATAATCTTACTAGTAATATACTAAGTATTGGTCAACAGCTTTTAATTCCCAATAATTCTTCAGAAAATACAACAATATATACAGTAAAAAGTGGAGATAATTTATATTCGATTGCTAATAGATACAATACAACTGTAAATGAACTTAAACAATTGAATAATTTAACAAGTAATACGCTAAGTATTGGACAACAATTATTGATACCAACAAGATAAAAGAAGATTAGTATTTAATCTTCTTTTATCTTAATTCTGGACATACACCAGGATATGGTTCATAAAAACAATGATTTTTATATCTACCAGCGAGCTTTTGATTGTACCATAATGCAACACAGTTTTGACCACTACTAGGAGCATAAAACCATAAGGCATTAGTTGCAGGATAATAATATTCACCTTTTAACACACGTCTTGCTAGTTCTTTTTCCTTCGCTGTTGCAGCACCTTGAAATAATGAACTATATATACCAGAAAATCCACCAGGATTATATTAGTTAGTACCACCTTGTATTATTAAAAATTCAGAAGTTTAACTTCAATATTCTGTTTGTCTTTTATTATAACACAATCTATAATACTTAACCATAGTTTTCTTTTATCTTCGTTAGAAAGACTATAATAATTAGATAAAATATCATCACTAATAAGATTTTCTATTTCTTTAACATTAATTTCTTTCTTTGGTGCAGTTTGTTTTAATTCATAGTTAAGTTTCTCATTTAGTGTTTTATATTGTTCTTTGTACACATCCATATCAATCATATCATTTATGTATAAATCAGATAATTTTTTTAATTTCTTTTTTAAAGACTGGATAGTATTATCATTATTAGTTTTAATTTTCTTTTCTTGTAGATTTTTTATGATCAATATTTTTTCGTTCATAATTCTGTAAATATTATCTACTAAATATTTTTCCATCCATAATTCAGAAATGAATATTTTGTTATTACATGTAATGTTTAATGTTGCCTTTTTGCAAACATAATAGTGATGATTATGATTGGTCTTACCGGATAAATTATTATGGCAGTTACTACATTTTAATAATCCTGAAAATATATACGGTTGAGTATTAGAGTTCTTTTTATTTTGTTTTAGATTTTTTTTCAATAATCTTTGAACTTCATAAAATGTTTCATCATCTAATATTCTAGGATAATAGTTTTCAATTATTTCACCAGTACGTTTTCTAACAAACTTTCCAATGTATGCGGAATTTTTTAAATATAGTTTTATTGAATCATAACTTCTAATTTCAATATTACTTTGAAACCATTTTACAGTTTCTGATAAATTGTTACTATTAATGTAGTGTTCATACAATAATTTTATGTTATTTGCCTTTTCTTCGTCTATTTCAATGGTTTTATCTTTACCTATTTTATATCCATAAGCAAGATTACCCGTACAAACAGTTTTTTGAACACTATATTTATGGTCGAATATAGCATCTATTCTTTCTCCTGTACGTTTAGCTTCCATTCTTGCCATAGATAAACTCATATTTAACCAAAATTCGCCACTTGCTGTTGTTGTATCATAATCTTCCCAAATTGTTTTCCAATTTACTTTATTTTTCTTTAATATTTCAGCTGTTTTATAAAAGTCAGCAGGATTTCTAAACCATCTATCTAATTTTGTCATTAGGATCATATCTATTCTATGATTTCTAACATCATCAAGCATTCTTTGGAAATTAGTTCTGTTAAATTTTTGTCCTGATTCTCCACCGTCAATATATAAATCGTATATTATATATCCATGTTCTTTTGCGTATGTTTTTAGTGCTTCTTCTTGTGCTTCTAGTGAATCTCCCTCTTTTGCCTGTCTATCAGTTGAAACTCTGATATATAGTGCAACATTAAGTGGTTTATCTATTGTTTTATTCATGTTATATCACTTCCTTTTTTGGAACAACTGTGATATAATTATATGCGAAAAGACATACAATTATATTGTACTTTATTGCTTGTACTAATTCGTTGTTTTTTCATCGCTCTTAACTGTTCCAGCAGTTAGGAGTTTTTGTTTGTATAAAAATATTTTTAATTTATCTTTATGTTTAATTATTATATATATCATGTACTATTCCCTCCTTTATAAGGTTATAATACATGATTTTTACCATATATTACCATTTGTTGTACAAATGTCGTTTTTTTGTCTGAAATCCTATTTTTGATGTCTGAAATTAGTATTTTTTATTTAATTAAGAAAAGAGATACCAAAACATTGATATCTCTTAATGACCGCAAGGGTCCAAATAAACTACCTATGCCAACTATATAGTATAGTGGCTGAGTTACGCTTATATAATATCATATGTTTTAAACTTTGTCAACATCATTTAAATTTGTATAAAGCTTTATAATTTCATTATCAATTTTATTTAATATTTCTTTTGAACATCTTGATTTACCAATTATATCATATTTATTACTTGGTATGATGATTCTAGATTTGCTAATTGTTGTTATTTGTGAAACGTATGCATACGAAAAATTAGTATATTTCTTGTATGAATTTATAAGAGCTTTAATCTTTTGAACATCAGCTTCGCTATTTGCAACTCTGACTTTATTACTTAGTTTTTTTATCAATTCATCAAGAATAAGAGTATCTAATAAAATCTTACCTTGTCCTTCTTTTGATGTTAGTGGTACGACTGTTATGGAATCACTTGATGCTTTGTTATCTTTATCTAACACAATTGCAAAGTGTGTATAACACAACTCAGAACCAGGATTAACCCCGAAATCAACTTTTAAAATTGTTCCGCGTTTGTAACTGTAATACTGTGCTGGTGCATTATTATTTTTGATTTCTTTCATGTATAATCTAGACTCTTTTAATAACCACTCGTCTATTTGCTTGAATTTTTCTGAATCAGAATTTTTAACTATTGTGAAATTTTTTAATGCTTTCTCCACAATCGACTCTTCAGTTTGTATCATGATGTCACCTCCTTGCTAATACATCTATATTAAAACTCCTCGTACTAGCAAGTTTTAACCAATATTAATCTTTCTTTTCTATATTATCTAGTTCTTTTTTAATGTTTTTGTTCAAAATACATAAAAGTTCTAAATATAATACTCACAACAATAAATATTATAAATATTCCTAAAATAATTGAATCTATTTCTAAAGATAATAGCAATTTTAATGCACCTTTTGACAAAAAAATTATTGAACCAAATATTATACCTCCAATTGAAAATTCTCCAATAATATATAACAATGCTTTCATCTAAATCACCAAAATTATTCTTTCTTCTCTATGTTATCCAATTCTTTTTTTATGTTTAGTACTTGTTCTGTTTCATCTAATATCATTTTTTGTTTTTCTTCTAATGCTTGTTTAAGTATGTCAACTTTAACTTCATCAGGTAGTTTATCCATATCAGGATGAGTTAATATACTTATTTCTGTATCTTTATCTTTGTATATGTGGTGTATTTCGTAATTATTTAATTGTTCCAAGTCTTGAGTAACTATATCAACCTTGATATTAAATAATTCTATTATTTTTGCTAACATATCCAAATTAGGAGTTCTTAGTTCATTTTCCCAACATGATATTGTTGATAATCCAACATCAAGTTTTTCTGCTAAATCTTGTCTATCCATATTGTGTTTAATTCTTAAATATTTAATATTTTTGGCAAAAAAATTATTCATCTAAAATCTCCTTTCTATATAAATTATACAACAATAATTTTATGAACTCAATAAAAAAATTGCAAAAAGCAACAAAAATACTTGACTGTTGCAAATTGCAATGGTATAATACTAAATGTAAGGAGGTAGAAAAATGAAAGTCAATTATACAGAAGTATCTGAGTATTTGAAACTTGAAAGGTTTAAAAAGAAAGTGTCACAAGACAAAATTGCCGAATTTATTGGAATTTCTGGCAATACCTATAGAAGTTATGAAAATAATCCGGAAACAATAACATTGGATGTCGGAGTGAAAATTAGTGAATTTCTCGATTGTAATATCTTTCAATTTTTTTTGGACTCTATGTTGCAAAACGCAACAAAAGAAAAACAAGAATAGGAGAATAAACAATGATATCTAATTATTTAAAAGAATACTTTAAAGAAAATAAAATATCTCAATATGAGATAGAAAGAAAAACTGGAATAAAACAATGCAAAATAAATTTAAGTTTTAACAACAAAAGAAAACTAACAGCAGATGAGTTAATTACAATTTCAATTGCATTTAATATAGATTTAGAGAAAATAAAAAAAGAAATCAAGTAAGGTCGCCAAACTCACACTTGATTCCACTAACTATCACTTTTTAAAGTTATTTTTATCTCCAACAATAACAAAAACATTTACTGTCAAGAGACTACTAAAAAGTGACTTTAAAAATTTTGTTACTATTTTCTTTCATCCTTCCTTTTTGAAGAAAGAAAGAATTGATTTTATGGCAGCAACAAAATGCCCCATACAGGGCAATTAAAGTATATCAAATAATAATTAGAAAATCAAACTAATTTATAAAATAGTACAAGCAATAAAAAAATATAATTAACCAGAAAAGAGTGATGAAAAAATGGCTGAATTAACAGAACAACATGTAGAAGTGTTTTGTAAGAAACTAATAGAAATATTAGAAAACAAATTTAATGTCAACATTGAGTACGAACTTAAAGATAAGGAAGAAAAATAATCTTCCAAAATATGGACAAGTTGAAAGGAGTTACAATTATGATCAATAGAAAAAATAAAAAAAAGAAAGCTCTAAATCACTACATTAAAAAGCTCTCTTTGAAAAAAATTTCTCTTATATTTTACACAATAATATCAATAAAGTCAATATTAATGCATAATATTGTGAATTTAAGTGATTTGTTAATTGAATTATCAGTGTATTTATGTATTGGATGTGGACTATATATAAGTATTAAAAATGTATCAATTAAACAAATACGAGAAGATTTCAAATTATTATTTGGAAATGATTAGGGGGTAAAAATTATGAATAAACCAAATTTTTATTCAATATTACCTGCAATAATCAGATATGATAAGGATTTAACAGATAAGTCAAAATTAATTTTCAGTGAAATAACATCTCTATGTAATGCAAATGGTGAATGTTATGCACAAAATAGTTATTTTGAAGAGTTATACAATTTAAGTGAATCAACAATTACTAGAATAATCCGACAACTCAAAAAAAAGGGGTATATTGATATTAAATATGTGTATAAAAATGAAACAAAAGAAATCGAAAAAAGAGTGATAACTTTACCTACAAACTCTCATGAAGAGGTGGTGTCAAAAATGACGGTAGGTGGTGTCAAAAATGACCAGGATAATAATATAAAGAAATATAATATACCTAAAGGTATATTATACAAAGAAAGTTCAAAATATCCGTCTTTAGATGAAATTAAGAATTATGCTAAAAAAAGAGAAATGAAATATGTGGACTGTGAATACTTTTACAATTACTTTAACGATAGTAATTGGATTGATAGTAAGGGACGTAAAGTACGCAGTTGGAAACAGAAAATGTTAACTTGGGAAAAGCATGAAAAAGAAAAAAGAGGAAAAGAGGAAGAAGAAAATGGAAAATACACTAGAATCTGATTTTTTATCCTTGCTAATTAATTATCCTGAGTATTTTGAAAGAACCATCATTACTTCAGAATATTTAAATGGTGCTAATAAGATTTTATTTGAAATACTCCAAAGAGAATATTCAGAAAGAAAAGTTTTGATTATTGAAAACATGGCTAAGCATAAAGATTTTGATATTGCATATTATTGTGCACTTTTATCAACAAACATCTATAGTAGTTCAAAAGAAATTCATTTTAATGAGTTTCAAAAACTAATCATTGAAAAGTACAAAGATACACAAACTAAGGAATTAATAAATAAATATGTTAGTGAAACAATTAGTTATAAGAATTTCTATGATGGATTAACAAAATTGGATAAACTCGGTTATCAAGAGACTTCTTATATTACTGCTAAAGACATGTATGAAAACATTTTTAACAAAGATAAAAAGATTAATTTTAGATTTGAATGTTTAACAAAATCTTTAAATCTAGTACAAAATGATTTATTAGTTATTGCGGGGAAAACTGGAAGTGGTAAAACCGCTTTTGCATTAAATCTGTTAGAAGATTTATCTAAAACTTATCCATGTATCTATTTTAATTTAGAAATGAGTAAAAAGTTATTATATAAACGTTTGGTATCCTTAAGAACAAAAATAGAAATGTCTAAATTAAACAATTACGAAACATTAAGTATTGGTGAAAAGGAAAGAATTAAAGGGACTTTATTAGAATACGAAAAAAGAAACATAGCATTAGAAAATCAAAGTCAAGAAATTAATAGAATACGAAGTTATATTGCTAATTTTAAAAGTGATAAACATTTTATCGTAATAATTGATCATATTGGTTTAATATCAAACAAAGGAAATAGCAGTTATGAAAAAATGACCGAAATAGCGAAAGAATTAAGAAGATTATCATTAGATTATAATTGTACAATAATTGCATTGTGTCAGTTATCAAGAGAAGCTGCAAAAGAAAACCAACCAAAATTATCTCATTTAAGGGATAGTGGAGAAATAGAACAATCTGCTAGAAAGGTTATATTACTAAATCCAAAAGATAATTCAAATTCTAGAAACAGTAATATTGATGTATATATTGCTAAAAATGATGATGGAATATTAACAGTAAAAGAGTTTGTTTTTGATAAGCATTGTCAACATTTTAAAGAATCGGAGGCTAGTAAATGATATCTGATGAAAGATTAGAAATAATATTTTATATTATGAATAAAAAAAATATATCAATTGAATTAATTAAATCATTATTTGAAGTTGATAACTTAAAAGAAATAAGTAAGGGACAAGCAGTTGCATTGGAAAAACTTTTAGTAATTTTATGAGAAATTATTATCCCAGAAAATATAAAAGACCATCTAGTAAAAATGCAACTCTTCCACTTAAAAATCGAAATGATATAAATATAATTTTAAACTATTGGCTTCAAAAAAGAGAACATTCTAAATCTGAAGTAAAAAGATTCCAAGCACACAGAAATTATATGATTTGTTTATTAGGATTTAATACTGCATTTAGATGTGAAGATTTAGTACAACTTTATGGTAAAGATGTATCAAAAGGGTTTATAAATATTATTGAATTTAAGACAGGCAAATCACAGGTCTTTAAATTAAATAAAAAATTATATATAGAAATTATTGATTATATAACAGAATATAACATAAAAGATTATGATTATTTATTTCCAATAAAACCACATGGTACAAAACCAATTACAAGACAGAGAGTGGATGATATTTTAAAAGAAATGTCAAAAGATATAAAACTTAATAGACCATTCTCTGCACATAGTATGAGAAAAACATTTGCGTATCATAAATACGTTGAAACTGGTGATATTTATAAGGTCCAAAGAATGTTAAATCACCGTGATCCATCAACAACTTTACTTTATATATGTTGGGATTCTACTGGCTCTGAAATCGAACGAGAACAGACTTATTTTGGACTAATCTAGTGATTAATTTGTTTAAAAAAGTGTTAGAAATCATTAGGAAAGAAAAAAGTTCGCAACTTTTTTAAAAACAAGATATCAAAAAACTGTATTTTCCCTATATAAAACAAAGGAAAACAACGATATATAAAAAAGTTTACAGAATTGTAGAAGATGTCAACTTTTTTGATTAAAAATAAACAAGATGCTAACACGAATTAAAAAAACATTTTGGACCTCGCAACTTTTTTTAAAAGGAGATTAAATTTATGGATGAAAAATACCAAAAATGTCCTCATTGTGATAGTACAAGAAGAATTTATTTAAATAACAAAATCTACTGTAGAAAATGTTATTCAAAATTACCGAAAGGATTTGATAATATGTTCAATAAATGTGAGCATTTAAAAATAAGAACAAAAAAAGGAAAAAAATATCTTTATTGTAGTTTGCAAAAGAAGATATTAGAAAAAGGGGATTGTTATGGTTGTGAAAATAAAAAGTTTAAAAAATATAAACATTTAAAAAAACAAAGCTCAAACCAAAGAAGAAAAGAATCAAAAAGATTTAGCGTATTTACAAACGATATGGAAATATGTATTGAATGTGGAAATCCAAAAGAGGACAAGCATGAATGCATAGGTGGTAGTAATAGAAGTAATTCAATCAAATATGGATTAGTGGTACCTTTCTGTAGAAGATGTCATAATAATCCAAAAATAAGAAAAAAATGGCTTTTAAATGCACAGGATAAATTCATTGAATTACATGGATATAATCTATTTATAAAAATATTTAAAATGGATTTCAAGAAAAAACAGGAGAGATTACTATATGGAAATATTTACAATAGCACTCTTAATAACAATAATAGTTAGAATGTATGATGTTATAAAAGAGAAAAATGAAGAAATAAAGACATTAAAAATATCAAATGCTAGTTTAACAAATCTAGCAGTAGCAGAGGGATTAATACCACAAAAGTTTAGGGTAGATAATCCAGATGTGAAAATGAAAATAGGAGGAATTGAAAATGATTGAACCAACAAAAGAAGAAATAGAAGTTTTAGAAAAATTAATTAGTGTAAGAAAACAATTTAGAAAAGAACTAATTAAACTGATTAATAAATACAGTCTAGAAAATGATACTAATACACCAGATTATATTATAGCTGACTGTATGATAAGTAGCTATTTAACAATGAACGAAATAAATTTCAAAAGGGATGAATGGTATGGTGTACATTTAGAACCTGGAAATAAATATTTTAAAGAAAAATAAGTGACTAGAAACGATAAATAAAAAAACTACAATAGCTAAGTTCCATTAGCTTACACTCCAACTATATATTTAAATGCAGCAAGTTTTAAGTAGTTTTCTTGCTTTTTATTTTAGGAGAAAACATGGAAAAAGAATTACTAAAGATAATGGGGGATTTTGAGTTTGAAAATAAAACAATAGCAATTAGAAAAATGATTAAAACAGCATTACCATTTAAAAAGGTATATTTAACTATTCAATTAGTTAAATTAAAAAGATTATATGAAGAGGTGGAAAATGAAAGAAAAAATATATATGATTGTGGATTCAAAGGGCAAACCAATGAAAAATAGTCAAGGAAGATTAAGACTATATAGAAGCTTAGAACAATTAAAAGATTACAGTTATCTATTTGAAGAAGAATATGTAAAAGTATATGAATTAAAAGAAACTATAAGAGTAAAGGAATTAGAAAATAGACAAATATGATAGATGAAATATTAAAAGATATTAAAGCAAAAAGAAAAAGGATTATGGAAACTAAAGAAACATTAAACGATCCATCAGAGGGATATTTAAGACAATATAAAGGACAAATATTTGAACTTAATTATGTTATAGAGTTAATAGAAAAAACTAAATTGAAATATAAGAAAGAGGGTTAGAACATGACTAAAGAAGAAGATAAAAAATTTAAAGAAATATTTAATAAAGCAACAGATAGATTATTAGATACATTAAATAATAATCCTGATGAACTGTTTGATATTAAAAAACTATCAAAACAATTAGCAGAAAAATCACAAAAAATATATAACTTAGTAAGAGAAAATAGAAAACTACAATCCAAAATAGAACAACAAGACCAAATAATAAGAGAAGCAAGGGAATATGCAGAAGAACATAAAACAGACTATATATGCAAAAAAGACAGGTTAATAAGTGCTAAATCATTATTAGAAATATTAGATAGGAATGTGAAATAAGATGTTAAAGATAAAAGATAATGTAGATTTAAAAGAAATTGATAAATTAATTAAAGGTGGTCATTATGATAAAAGTGTTGACAAATATTATTTGAAAAAGTTGTGGATAGATAAAGAGGGAATAACAACTGAATATGTAAATGGTTATTTATCTATAACCGACATTGATAAAATGTTAGATATAATATACGACTTAATCAAATCTGACTTGGTAGAAAAGATAGATTAGGAAGTGAAATAGAATGAATAAATCATTAAGACAAATCGCAAAAGAATTAAACATAAGTGTTAGTTATTTAAGTGATATATTAAATGGTAAAAGAGGTTGTAATGAAGAATTAATGAATAAAATCAAAGAATATTATTCTAACCTAGAATTTTATATTTTTACTAAACCTAGATACAAAGTTATTAAAGGAGTGAAATAGAATGAATGAAAGAATAAAAGAAATAATAGACATCATAGCAACAAATCCTCAAACACCATATTATCCAAACATTTGTAATGAATTAAATAGAATACTAGGTGATGAATAATGAATAAGTTAATAGATAATTGTGAAACAGTACAAGAATATTGGTATAAGAGTTGGAGAAACAAAAGTAAAAAAGTAATTGATTTAAAAAGCAACTGGAATGAATTAAAAAAGTGGTTAAAAGAAATGATAAATGAAATAAAAGAAAATGATATATATGATAGAACAGAATATGAATGTACTCAAATTGCAACATTAGAAAGTACATTAGCAAAAGTTGAAGAAATAGAAAGGTTATAGAGATTATGAAAGAATGTGGATGGGTTAGAAATGGTGGCACTTGTTTATTAGAACAAGAAAACAACCAATTAAAAGAAGATATAAAAAATTTAATAAAAATAATTAGTAAAAATTGTGATGAGTTAGAAGCAACAGAAGAAGAATTTGAAAGTTTATATAGGTGGGAAAATGAATAATTTAGAAAGGTTATAGAATATGGAAGAAATATTCAAGATAATCGCTATACCATTTTTTATTGTATATGGAATTGTAGAAATAGCAATAATTATAAAAATTTGGTTTGGGGATTAGAAAGATTATAGAGTATGAAAGAAGATTTTTTATATACATATAAAGAAACTCTAATGGCACAAGTAGTAAATAAACGAGATGAAGTTATGTTAAAAGCAATACAAGATTATATAAATGAAAGAAAATTAAAATATGATGAAAATATAACAGCATTACTAATTGATGAAGAACAATTAAATCATATCTTGAAATTAGGTATTGCAGAATATGAAAGACGAAAAATAGAACTTAAAACAAATAATTTAGAAATAGAAAGTAGGAATAAGTAATGAAACAAGCAGAAATTAATTGGGAAGAAAAATATAAAAATTTGGAACAAGAATTTTTCAAAATGCAAAAAGAATATGAAGCAAGATTAAATAGACCAGTAAACGATACATCAGTTGATGTTATTAGAAAATTAGATAGTATTGGTTATTTATTAAAGAACTTTATTAAACGTCAAGACTTATTAAAATTTACAGAAAGAGAAGAAAAACTAAAAAGAGAATTAGAAGAAATACATAATCAAAGAATATATATAGATAATGATTATAGTAGATATGATGAAAGATAGGTGTTGTTAATGAATAAATACATAATACCCCTAATACTAACATTCTTTTGTACAATATATCTAACATATTTAATAACATATACAGTAGTAACAAATAACTATGAATATCAAATAAATGAATATGAGGGCATGAAAAGAACATACAAAGAAGAAATATACAAAAGAGATGATGTAATAGGTCAAATGGAACAAGAGATATATGAATTAAGGTTTAATTTGGAATCATGTGAGAGTTGGCAAAACAAATGAAATATAAAGTAATAGAAGAATATGATAGATTTTATTTAACAGTACATCCAAAAGGTTATAAAGAAAATTTTCCAAAATACAAATATCAACCTGATGAAAATGGTTATATCACAGTTAAATCAGAAACAAATTATTTTGGTGGTAAAGCATTACCATCAGGCAAAGTAAATAGATCATTTATTAAATAAATTAAAGGGTAGTGGTTGAATTAGAAAGGGTTGTATGAAATTAATAGATGAAGTTAAATCAAAATTATACAAATCATTATTAGAGAAAAAGAAAAAAATAAAAAGTTTAGAAAAAGATATAGATAAGTATGAAATTCTAGCAACAAGTGATGATATAACATTCGATTATAAAGTAATGAATCCAGATGAAAACTGGTGGATTAAAGCACCATATCCTTGTAATAGAGATTTAAAATCAGAATATTATGAGGAAATTGTCAAAAAACTAAAAGATGATTTAAAAACTAGTGAACATAATTTTAAGAAATTAAAAGAAAAATTAAAAATAGAAACAGATATATATGACAGGATATTTTATTACAAATATTTAGAAGAATTAGACTATAAGGAAGTATTACAAAAGACACCATATAGTGAGTCTAGATTTAATGTTTATTATAGGATTATAAGAGAATCATTAAAAAAGGAGTAAAAAAGGAGTAAAAGAGGAGTAAACTTGACTTATAATATTATAATAGGGTGAAACCCTAGAGAACTAAGGACACTTAGTTCACCCCCTGAAGAGATAGTGATATCTCTTTTTGTTATGTAGACAGTATCCTGAAAACAATAACAAAGAATAATAGAGGTATTATTCTGGTTATAAAAAGTTTACCGACTTATCTTGATACTAATTAGGTGATTTATCACATCAGCTGACTAGTTAGTTATAGATACCAATTGTTTTCGGAATACTGTCTATATGATTTTTATGTGGTGATGATATTGAGAAAAATTGATGATTCATTTTGTATGAGACAACCTACTTGTAGAGGTTGTATTCTATCAAAAAAGTGTGGTGAAATTAATGGCAACAAGTCAGTACGAAAAAAAAGTAAGACCAAAGTTACCACTGGTCGCAAAATGGTGCAGAAGTGGACTAACAGATAAAGAAATCTGGAATAGATTAGGTATAGAAAAATCTAGTTATTATGCTTACCAAAATAAATTTCCAGAATTTAAAGAAATAGTTCATAAAAATAAAGAATTTTGTGATGCTGAAGTAGAAAATCAATTTTATAAGAATTGTTTGGGATATGAATATGTTGAACAAGCATTAACCACTAAAAAAGAAGTAATATACGTAGATGGGAAACGAGTTAAAGAAATTAGTGAACCTGTAGTGGTTGAGCTAAGAAAACATAAACCATCAGAAACTAATGCTGCTAAATTCTGGTTACAAAATCGTGATCCAGAAAATTGGAAAGAAAAGCAACAAATTGATTTAGGTAATAAAGATGATAAACCATTCAAATTGGAAGATGTGATTTAATGAAATGTACTGCTAGTTTTTTAATTGAACGTAGAAAACAAAAATGGTATGAAGATAATGATATTGAAAGAGATAAAATATTTAGGGAACTAGTTGTCGAAGAGTTAAGTATAAATGAAGAGTTACGTAATGAGATTAAAGCAAACCCAGAAAAATTAATAGAATTAGTATTTATAGTTGTTAACAAAGAAAAGAAAACTGTACCTTTTTTCTTAAGTGAGGTACAGTTAGATTTTAAAGATATATTAAATCAAGCTAAACAAGATTTTAAAGAAGGTAAATTGTTAGATTTATCTTTTTTAATTTTAAAAGGGAGACAGTTAGGATTTACTACGTTTATAACTGCATATCAACTAGCATGTACTATAACTACAAGAAACTTTGAGGGATATACAATTGCAGATAATACAGATAATGTAGAATCAATATTTACAAATAAAGCAAAATTTATGTATAACAATCTTCCCGAAAAATTAAAGCCAACAGAAAAATATAATACTAAAAGACAATTAATATTTGAAAAGATAAATAGTAGTTGGGGAATAGATTCAGCAACTAAAGACATGGGACGTTCTAGAACAATAAACTTCCTACATGCTTCAGAGTGTGCTTTCTGGCAATACGGAATTGCAATTACACAAGCAGGTCTTGGAGAAGCTCTTACTAAAGATTCTATAAAAATATATGAATCTACTGCTAATGGATATAATGACTTTCAAAAAATGTGGGCAAGTGGAACCTGTATCAATTGTTTCTATGAGTGGTGGAGAACAAAAGAATATGCTCTAGAATTTGAAAGTGAATCTATCAAACAACAGTTTATTAACAATATTAACAATAAAACTGAGTGGATATATACTAGATTAAAGTGGCTTAAAAATGTTAAACATTTAACTTTAAACCAATTATATTGGTATTATAAAAAATATGAAAAATATATTGAAAAAGATATGATTAAACAAGAATATCCATGTACACCAGATGATGCATTCCTAAGTAGTGGTAGATGTGTATTTGATACCGAACAAGTAATGTCAAGAATAGAAGAACTTAAAGATAAAGAACCTATTAAGGTAGGATATTTTGAGTATAAATATGATGATACAAAACCAACAAAAGAAAAAATATCAAATATTGAGTGGATAGATGATCCTAATGGTTTTATTAAGATATATGAAGATGTTCAAAAAGGTTATCCTTATGTTGTAGGTGGAGATACTGCTGGTGATGGTTCTGATAACTTTACAGGACAAATAATAAATAATATAACTGGTAATCAAGTTGCAGTTTTAAAACATCAATTTGATGAGGATATTTATTCTAGACAAATGTACTGTTTAGGTAAATATTTTAACAATGCTTTACTAAGTGTTGAAGTTAATTATTCTACTTATCCAGTTAAGGAACTAGAAAGATTAGGATATGATAATCAATTTATTAGGGAAGCAGAAGATACTTACACAAAAAGAAAGTTTAATAAATATGGTTTTAAAACAACAACACAAACTAGGCCATTAATAATATCACTAATTATTAAATGGTTTAAGGAAAATATAGATAAAATCAATGATATAGATACTCTAGAAGAAGCATTAAGGTTTATTAGAAATGAAAAAGGTAGACCCGAGGCAGAAGTAGGATATCATGATGATTTAATTATGGGATTTGCTATATGTATTTATTCTAGGGAGCAAGGATCATTTGAAATTGAAATAGAGGAAGAACCAAAAGTGGTGCTTCCTTTTGCACTTCAAGATGATGATGAAGAAGATGATGGTGAATATATAAGGTGGTGATTAATATGTTAGAGGGAATTATTTATTTAATATTCTTTGGAATTGGACTATATTGTGGTCTTAAACTTGAATTTAAAGACAAAGATAAATTTATTGATGATATTGTTGATGAAGTTGTTGATGAAACAGTAACTGAAATATTTGAATCTAAAAATACTAGTCAAGAACAAACAGAAGGTACACAATATCCTAATGAGTTAACTCCAGAAATTATAGATGAATGGATGAATGGTGCAGGTGATAATAAATGAGACATGTAACACTATGGAATTACTTTAAAAAAGGTTTAAAATATCAAAGTGATAATAATCTAGATGAAAAGTGGAAAATGTGTGCTGACTTTGTAGATGGTAAACAATGGCCAGAACCAACAAAAAAGACAAAGAATTTACCACGTCCTGTTATAAATTTCTGTGATATGATTTTAAATAATAAAAAATCAAATATTTTAAATCAAAATATAAAGATTTTATTTAAACCTGGTGAAATGTTTGGACCAAATGTGGATACTGCAATGATAGGATCAGACATATTTACTAGATTTGCAGAAGTAGTAAAAGAAGATTTAGGACAAAGTGATTTAGATGATGAAGCACAAAATCATGCAGGTAAATATGGTACTTACATTTATCATTATTATTGGGATAAAGAAATTATAGGTGGTATGCAATCAAAATATATTGGTGGTATGCGTGGTGAAATAATTAATCCTAAAAATATATTCTTTGCTAATCCTAGAAAAAAAGATGAACAAAAACAAGAATACATACAAATTGCTAGTATAGAAAAAGTAAAGGATGTAAAAGCAGAAGCTAAGAAAAATAATATTTCTACTTGGGATAACATCGTGGCAGACCATGAAATAGAAGAAGAGGAATATAAAGATGAAGAAGTTGTTACCGTAATAACTACATATTCAAGAAAAGATGGTAGAGTTATTTGGGAAAAATCAACTAGTACATCTATGGTATGTGAAGCAACATACTTAAATCCAGAAATTAATAGTAAGATTAATTTAGAAAAGGAATCTACAAATGAAATAAATGAACCTGATAAAGCAAATATTGGTTCATTTAAAAATGAAATGTATCCAATAGTTGTTGGAAATCATTATAAGGTAGAAAAAAGTATATTTGGTCGTGGAGAAATAGAAAACATTATTCCTAATCAAAAAGCATTGAACTTTAATGTAGGTTTAATGCTTTTATCAGTTCAACAAACTGCATGGCCAAAGTTAATTGCCAAAATAGGTGCTTTAGGAAAACAAGATATTACTAACGCACCAGGTGAGATTCTTTATGATTATTCTAGAGAAAATGGTTGGGGTATTAAAAATATGGAAACTCCAGCATTTAATCCACAGGCAATTCAGTTAACAGATAAATTGTTAGAATTAACAAGGACTGTATCTGGTTCTACAGAAGTATCTACTGGTGAAGTTGCTGGTGCCAATATGGCAGCAAGTGCTATTATTGCACTACAAAATCAAGCAAAGAAACCAATTGATATGTTACAAAAATCTTTTTATAGAAGTTATAAGAAGATTGCTAAACTGTACGAACAATTTTTCAAAATGTACTATACAGATAACAGAGTTTTTTCATTTGAAGAAGATGGTCAAAATTATGCTGTTGAAATGAATGGCAAAAACTTTGAAGAATATGAATTTAATGCAACTGTTGAAATTGGTGCTGGAGGAGTATTTAGTGAATCATTAACAGTTAACTTGTTAGAGTCATTAAGAAATAGAAATACAATTGATGATGATGATTTAATAGAACTATATCCAGATAGTGCAATGCCATTTAAAGCACAGTTAAAGAAAATTAGAGAAAGAAAAGCCAAAGAAATGATGTTGCAGCAACAAATGCTTGCTCAAACACCTATTGGTGATAATCCTACATTACCACCAATAGAAAACGTAAATAACGAAAATATGAGAACACCAATTTAGTGTTCTTTTATTTTGTCCTTTTTTAGTAGGACTGAAAGAACTATCTACGCATTGAAGAGCGCAAAAATCTAAGGAGGAAATATGGAAAACGAATTAATTGGAAGCGGAAAAGAGTTGGAAGTCGCTGAACCAACAACAGAAGTAACAGATGATGTTACTGAAAATCCTGGTGAAGAACAAGGTGAAGATGGTCTTGTCTTAACTGATGATTCATCAGAGGAAGAATCTGAAAGTGATGATGGTGAAAAGAAAGAAAAAACACCTCAGTCAAAAGAAGATAATTCTAAATATGCCGAAGCTAGAAGAAAAGCTGAAAAAGAGGCAGAAATAAAAATTAAGGAAGCCTATGAAAAAGGAAAACTTGAGGCTTATATTGGAAAAATTAATCCTTATACAAATGAAGAGATTAAAGATATCCAAGATGTTGAAACATACGAGACAATGTTTCAAATATCACAAGCTGGAAAGGATCCTATTCAAGACTATCCGAAAGCAGTCGCTGATAAGAGAAGAGTTGATTATGAAAAAGAACTTAAAGATAAAGAAATTAAAGAAAAAGTTCAAAAGGAAGTCGAAGACTTTAAAAATAAATATCCTAGTATCAACTTAAATCAATTATTAGCAGACAAGAACTTTAACGATTATATGGATGGAAAACAAAAACCATTAGTTGAAGTTTATGAATCATTTGAAAATCTAAAAAAATCTTTTAGAAATGATGCAATAGAAGATGCTAAAAAGACTATTTCTAATGCGCATAGTTCACCAGGTAGTTTAAATGGTGGAACTGAAATTAAGTACGATTATGCAACTATGTCTAGTGCTGACTTTCAAAAAGAGGTTGATAAAGTATTAAGCCAATAATGAAAGGGAAGTGATAGTATGCCTAATACTCAAACAATTACAACTTTAACAGTTGAAAATCAAACATTTTATGATAGAGCTTTGTTAGAAAGATTATTACCTGAATTACATTTTTATAATGATGGTAAAAAGAAAAAAGTTCCTAAAGGAAAAGGAACAAAAATTGAATGGAGAAAATTTGCTTCATTAGCAATTCCAGAACAAGCATTAACTGAAGGTACTACTCCAAATGGTAGTTCTTTAAGTATTACATCATTGGTTGCTGAATTAAGTCAATATGGTGACTTTGTTGAAATCTCTGATGTATTAGATATGCAATCTAAAGATCCAGTTATTACTGAAACATCACAATTATTAGGTGAACAAGCTGCATTACTTGTTGACACTAAAATAAGAGATGTTGTTACTGCTGGAACAAATGTAAGATTTGTTGGTGGTAAAACTGGTCGTTCTGAATTAACTGCTGCTGATGTTTTAACTGGTGAAGAAGTTAAAAAAGCAGTAAGAGATTTAAGAAAAAATAATGCAAAAACATTTGCAGATGGATATTTCCATGCTGTAATCAGTCCAGAACAAGCATATGACTTAATGAGTGATACTGCTGATGGTGGATGGATTGATGCCAATAAATACACTGATAATAAGAAATTATTAAAAGGTGAAATTGGTGAATATGCTGGTGTAAGATTTATGACATCAAGCAACACTGCTACTGGAACTGGTGCTAGTGATGCAACAGTACATTTAGGAGTTATTTATGGTAAAGACTCTTATGGTGTTCCAGAAATTGGTGAAGGGTCAGCTGCAAAACCATCTATTATAGTAAAAGCACAAGGTAGTGCTGGAACTGCAGACCCATTAAATCAAAGAAGTACAATTGGATGGAAAAACTTCTTTGAATCTAAAATATTAGAACAAAATGCTATTGTAAGAATTGAAACAGGAATATCTGCATAAGGTATTCCTTTTCTAATTCTAAAATAATGAGAGGAAGAGATTTATGAGTAAAGTAGAAACTAATATTGATAATAATGAAAATCAAACAAAACCTGTTGAACCAGTAAAACCTGAACCAACAAAACCTGTTGAAAAAGAATATGATTTTGTTAAAAGATTAAAAAAGGATATGGTAGAAATTAAAATACCTGTTGATCCTATGAATAAACATTTAAAAACAGAAGATGTTTATATCAATGGTTATCGTTGGACTATTGAAAAAGGTAAAACAGTAAAAGTACCAAGAGCAGTAAAAGAAGTATTAGAAAATGCTGGTATTATCTAGCATTTTTTTATCAAGTTAAGAGTATTATGGTGGTGCAACTCCACTAAACTTGTCTAGGAGGAAATGTTTATGAGATATGGAGATATATTACTTAGTGCATTAAGAAAAATGTTTTTAAATAAAGGAAATATTAAAATTGAGGAATTAGAAACTTTAAAAAATGATAAAAACTATAAAACATACTTAGATGGAATCCACAATGTTGTTAATGAATGTATTGATAAACTTTTAGAAGTTAAACCATACATACAATATACCGAAGTTACTGACAAATACGATTTAACTGATGATGAAGATTTCAAATCTGTTTATGATTTATTTGATGAAAAAGGAAATAGAAAACAATATCACGTTGAGGGTGAAACAATACTAAGAATACACGATGCAGAAGAAAATGAAGTTTATACTATGTATTATGAATCTTATTATTATGTAACTGAAAGAACTACACCAACAACAAAGTTACCATTAGCAAGAGAACTATGTAATTTAATACCTCTATATTTAGCAGGTGAACTATATAAGGATGATGATATTGCACTTGCTACAACATATATGAATGAGTTCGAAGCAGGACTTGATGGATTAAAAGGTCATGCTCCAGAACAAAAATCTATTAAAGATGTATTTGGAGTGTTTTAATGAAATATCCTATGCCAAAAAGTTCTAAATTATTAGTTATTAATGATTTTAAAGGTGTAGATTTTACAAGTTCAAGTGTTGATAAAAAAAGAAGTGGTAATGCTTATAATGTTATAAATAATAATGGTTATATTGAATCAAGACCAAGTTATGAATTATTAAAAAAAATAGGCAATAAAATAAATGGTTCATGGAATGTTGATACTAAATCTGGTGACTATTTTTTAATTCATAGCGGAACTAAATTATATCAGGTAACTAGTGATTTTTCATCATATGTTGAAGTATGTAGTAATTTAAATGATGTTAAATCAACAGGACAATATATAAATGGTTATTTAATAATTATAGATGGAAAGAGAAATATTATATTTGGTAACTTTGGTAATAGTTATGAAGCCAGATATTTAGATGAATGTGGTACGATTCCCATAACAACTATTGGCATGAGTCCAAGTGGTGGTGGTAAATCTTATCAACCTATTAATATGGCTAGTAAGTATAGAATTAATATGATTAGAGGTACTGCAGAAGATACAGTTTATAATTTAAATGATACAAATTTAGATGATAATAGTGATGTTTTAATTCAATTGTTGACTTTAGATGGATGGGAAGTCTTAGATAGTAGTGAATATACTGTTGATTATGTAAATGGTAAGGTTACATTTAAAATTGCTCCCGGAGAAACCCCTCTTAATGAAGAAGATAATGTTAGCATTAGATATTGTAAAACTAATACTGAATATCTAGATATATTAAATAATTGCACAATATCAACAGTATTCGGTTACAACGGAAATGATGATAGAATTTTTATTACAGGAAATAAAAATTTTAAAAATATGGTATGGTATAGTTATTCAAATGACGTAACATATTTTCCAGATATAAATTATATTCAAGTAGGTCAAGAAGAAATTAATAACTTTACTAGAATTAATAGTGGTAAATTAGGAATACAAAAACCAAAATCAGATTCAGACAGCACTATCTATTATTTAGAAAGTGCTATTTTTAATAATGAAGAAGTATTCCCATTAACTGCTGGAGTTAAAACAATAGGATGTATTGGAAAATATGCTAATTCTAATTTAGTTAATGATCCTTTAACTTTAACAGAACAAGGTGTCTTTGCAATAGTTTCTTCTGATAACGAAAAATTTGCAATGTTAAGAAGTTATTATGTTAATGGTAAATTATTAAAAGAAAAAAACTTAGAAGAAGCAGTTGCAATTAGTTTTAAAGGAAAATATTATTTAGCTATTAATAATAATGTGTATATAGCTGATAGCAGATTTAAAAGTTATGCTAAAAATAGTCAAACAGAAGATTACCAATATGAATGGTATTTTTGGAAAGATATACCTGTTAGGGTATGGTTTATATTTAATAATGAACTTTACTTTGGTACTGAAACAGGTGATATATGTAAAATAAACGATGTTCAAAATAACGAAGATAATTTCGAATCGTATTTTGAAACTCCACCACTTAGTTTAGATAGTACTGTTTTAAATAAGACTATTAAAAAAGTAGGATTAATTTACAAAAATAATAGTGAATTTGAATTTGGATATATTACACCTGATGGTGAAGAAAAAATTATTGATTTAAAAAGTGGTGAAACAGATTTTCCTGTTGTTATTTTAGAAAAGGAAAAAATAAGAAAATTCTTATATATTAAATTTTTTGTTAGAAGTAAGAAAAGACTTACTTTAGAACAGTTAAATGTGGAATATGTATATAGTGGAAGATACAAAGGAGAGTGATTATAATGCAAGGAGCAAGTAATTATGCACAAGCACAAGCAGATTTAATTAAAAAACAACAACAATATTTATTAGATGAAGCTAAAAAATCAGAAGAAAATAGATTAAAGGCACTAGAATCATCTAATCAACAAGCAATAAACCAATTAAATCAAAACAAAGTTACTGTTAATGAAAATGCTGATAGTTTAAATAGACAAGAATATTTATATAAGATGTTAAATCAAGAAGCATTAAATCAAAATTTAAGTAGATATAGAATAGGTACTAGTGGTGCTAGAGAAACTTCTTTAAATGATTTATATGCACAATATGGTGAAAACGTAAATAAAATAAATACTGACAGAAATCAGGGATTAAGAGATATAGATAATCAAATTAGTGATACTAATCTAGCTTATGAAACAAATAAAAATACTGCACTAAGTGAAGAAGCACTTAAAAGATTACAATTACAACAATCAATAGATGCTCAAGCTCTAGATAGATATAACAATGCCTATAATTGGTTTGTTCAAGAAGAAGCAAGAAAACAAGCATTAAAAGAGTATGAAGCTGCACAAGCGCAAATTGAAAGAGAATATCAATTACAGAAAGAACAATTAGCATTCCAAAGGGAATATCAACAACAACAGCTAGCATACGAAAAATTGAAATGGCAACAAGAATATGAACTATCAAAAAAACAAGCTGAAAGTTACAGTTATGATTTAATAGACAGTATTCAAAATAATCAACAAAAAACTCAGAATACTAGTAATTTTAGCAATGCTTCTGCATTGCAGTCTAAACTTTCTAAATCAAAACCAACACAATATGGTTCTACAAATTCGGCTTATACTATGAAATATAATGCTTGGAAAGAAAACGCAAAATTATCTTTACAAGATGCATTAAAATCGGGACAAATAACAGAATCAGATGTAAAAACAATATATAAAAATTTAGGTTTATAGTGGTGATTAAATGAGTAAATCAGATTTGGATTTAATATTAAGTGGAAATTATAAACCATCATTTAAAACAAAACAAAGTAGTGCCAAGACTAATGATTTAAATAAAATTTTAAGTGGTACATATAAGCCAGAATTTAATAAAAATGATTATACTAACATAACTAAAACAAATTACTCAAAAACTCAAAATAACAATAATAAATCTTTTGACTTTTCAGTTAATGAAAAGCTTTCCAAACAATCACTAATAAATGAGTATAAGGATTTACAGAAGCAACTTGCAAATTATGATAGAAAAGAAAAAACAAAATGGTGGGATTCCGATAAAAATATATTGGAAAACTCAGGTAACGTACTTTATAAATTATTTGTAGAAGACCAAGATAATAAATATAAAAATGATGAAGAATATAATGAATTATTAAACAGATATAAAAGTATTAAAAAACAAATAACAGATGAAACTGTAAAAGAAGAAAGTAAAGACCTTAGCAATACAGAAAAAATTGGATATACTCTTATGGGTAATTTAGAAACAAGTTTAAAAGGTATTGAAAGTACTGTTCAAAAATTTACAGGACAAAATCGTGATAATTCAGAATTATCATTTGGTGAGAGAATGGCACAAGAATCAATTGATCAATCATCTGGTGCAGGTAAAGTCGGATTAAACATATTAGGTTCTACTGCAAGAATGATACCACAAGTGGCAGCAGGAAGTCCTGTAGGTGCTAAACTTATTGGTTTTGCTAATTATGGTGGAAGTGCATATAACGAAGCAAAAAGAGACGGATATGATGAAGATAAAGCAACAAAATATGGTGTTGTAGTTGGTTCCTTAGAAACTGGTTTAGAATCACTATTAGGTGGTTTTGAAAGTATATATGGGAAAAGCATAGGTGGAAAATTAACAAATAAAGTAATGAAAAACATTGTTAAAAATGATACCTTTAGAAAAACTGTAAGTGGAATTTCAGGTGAATTTACTGAAGAATATTTACAAGAATTTCTTAACCCCATTGTTAAAAATATAGTATTAGAAGAAGAAAATGGTGCAGATTTCTGGAATACAATGCAAAAAGATTTTAAGCAAGGTGTAAAACAACTATCTTCACAACTATTTAATTCCCAAAATCTATATTCAGGTATGATGGGTGCTATGACATCTGGTGTTATTAGTGGTATAAATAATCTTTCAACTGCAACTAATAATAGAACACAACCAAATAATGTAAAAAACAATATAATATCAACCCAAAACATAACAGATAATACAAATAATAGTTTGGAAGCAAAAATGTCTGAAAATGTCTTAAATCAAGTTCAAAACAATATAAATAATTATCAATATCAAAAAAGTAATAATATTAAAATAGATAATTTAAGAAAAAGTGCAAGTACCTATTTTGATAATAGTACCGAAACTAAGAATTTAATAAATACTTATGAAAAAATTATTACTGATAAAAATTATAATGTTATATTTGATAATACATTAACCAATAATAGTGGTAATATTGTTGATGCAAAAATAAGTACATTAGATAATGGTGAAACTGAAATAAGAATTAACCCCAACTCAACTAGAGCTGGGGAGTTTTTGATTATGCATGAAGTAACTCATGCCATTGAAACAGATGAAATCAAAAATTTAGTTATAGACTATGCTTCTAAAAATAGTGAGTTTAATAACGCATTAGAAAGTTTAAAACAAACATATAATACTTCTGATGTTTCTAGTGAGGTATTAGCTGATATTTCGGGTCAATTATTTGGTAACCAAGAATTTATAAATGAATTATCTATACAAAAACCTAATGTATTTACAAGAATATATAATAAAATAATTGAATTAGCAAATAAGATAACTGGTAATTCAAAGGAAAGTTTATTTCTTAAAGATTTAAAAAACAAATGGGAAAATGCCTATAGAACACAAAACAATATCCTAAATGATAGTAAATATATGATGACAGGCGTAAAAGGTTTAAAGAACGCAATCAAAAGTAGTGCTGATAATCAATGGTTATATAATAATTATAACAAGTCTAAAATTTTGAGAACAAAAGGTTATGATAATAATATCATTAGACAAAAAACAGGATGGTTTATTGGAACAGATGGTAAAGAAAGATTTGAAATCAGCGATAATGAAGCACAAATTAATGGAAACGTTAAAAAGAATGCCAAATATAAATTAGATGAAATACTGAATCATGATGACTTATATGAATTATATCCTAAATTAAGAAATTCTAAAATCATATTTAAAGATATTAAAAATTATAATAATAAGGTGGTTGCAGGTCAATATAATCCACTTACTAACTCAATAGAATTAAATAATAAACTATTGGACATGAATAACTCTCTAGATAAAGTTAAAAATACATTATTACATGAAATTCAACATAATATTCAAAAAATAGAGAAATTCAATAAAGGTTCTGCTGGAAACAAAGGTATAGCTGAATATATTAATAATGCAGGTGAAATAGAAGCGCGTGATACAGAAAAAAGAAGTAAGTTATCATATGCGGAAAGGTTAAATTCTCGACCAAAATCCATGAAAACATCAACTAGTAATATTGATAATAAAACAAATATATTATATAATCTTGGTAAGAGAAAGGACATTGATATTGATGAAAATATTAAAGAAAATTCTTCAAAAAATAAAAGAGATGTTCATAACAGAAAGATGCCTAGTGATAGAGGAGGACGAGAACTAAATAATAGTTCTTTTTCTTTACCGTCAAATGAAGATAGTAAATGGCAAGAGCATTTAGAAAGTAATTATAAATCATCAGGAACCAGAACAGATATGAGTAATATCAAAAGCAATAGTTTTATGAAAAAAAGTATATCAAAAGGAAATTTGCTATACGATATAGATGAAGGTATAATAAAAAGAACTGACAGGAAGCTACAATTGCGACCAACCAGTTCAACTGCTAACAATATACAACAATCTAACAATATTGTCAAATCTAATACATTACCTAATTATTCTATGCAAGAAAATATAAATAATTCACAAGAACTAGAAAGTAGTTCTTTTTCTTTAACGTCAGATGAAGATAATAATGCTACAAATGAAATACCTAAAGATCCAACTAAAGAAGAAAGTTATAATTATGTTGATAACTACAATGTTGAAATAAATAATATTAAAAATATGTTATCAAAATATACTTCTTTGGAACGTAGTGAGTTAATTAGCGAAAAAACATATGATTCAATTAATAGTGAATTAAGAAGATTAGGCAAAGGTTTAGATGATAAAACAATTGATAATTTAACTAATAAAATATTTAAAAATCTTATTGATGGTAAGGATATTAAGAATATAACAAATACTGTGTATAACTTTATCAATAATCCTAGAAAAGCTAAAATTAATGAATATAGAAAACTTGCTTCTAATATGATAGATGATATTGTAGATTGGAATGATAAAAAAATAGGCCTTTCATATCAAACAGAAACGATGAAAAGAAATTTGTATGATATTATTCCAGATAAAAATAAAGCTAAACAGGTATATGAAACTTATTTTCAAACAATATCAGAAAACGAGGCAACTGCTAAAAATTTTATAAATGAATATAATGATAAAATCAAGAAATTAGATTTAAATAATAAGGAATCTATCGCAGTTCAAATGTATGGAGAATATAAATATAATCCAGAAACTACATTAACGGGATTACAAGTTTATGAATATATAGAAAAAAATAATCTTGATTTGAACAAAATCAAAAATTCAGTTGAAGTATTTAGAGATACTTATGATGAACTTATAAATAAAGTAAATAATGTATTGATAGAACAGGGATATAAACCTATTGAATACAGAAAAGGATATTTCCCTCATTTTGTTACTGATAAATCTACTTCTATAATAGGTAAGTTTGCTGAAAAACTAGGGTGGAAAATAAAAAAAGAAAATTTACCTACTGATATTGCAGGTATGACTGAAATATTTAAACCAGGTAAACGTTGGACTTCTTTTTCTCAACAAAGAACAGGAGATTCAACTGATTATAATGCTTTAAAAGGTTTTGATACTTATATTAGAGGCGCTGCTGATTTAATATATCATACAGAAGATATTCAAAAATTAAGAGCATTAGAAAATGAAATAAGATATCAATATGCCTCTGACACTATTAAAAAAGAAATAGATGAAATAAATAAAGATAGTGATTTAGATACTCAAGAAAAGCAAGAAGAAATAGATAAGATATTTGATAGATTTAATAATCAAATGCCTAACTTTGTTACCGAAATAAGAAGATATACTGATGGTCTAGCTAATAAAAAAGCAATAGATGATAGAAATATGGAACATAAATTGAATAGAGAAATATATTCAGTCATGACAAATATTCAAAATCGTGTTAGTGCTAATATGGTCGGATTAAATGTATCTTCTGCATTGACAAACTTTATACCAATTACGCAAGGTTATTCACAAATAAGTACCAAGAATATGTTAAAAGCTATTAAGGATACTATTAGTAATCAAGTTAACAATGATGGATTTGAGAATAGTTCAACATTCTTAACCAATAGACTTAAAAATCCTGATAATTTATATAAAACTGGATTAGATAAATTTAATGATAAAGCATCTTTCTTATTTGAAGGAATTGATAGTATTACGTCAAATATTCTGGTTAGAGGAAAATATTACGATAATGTAAGTAATGGTATCTCGGAGACAGAAGCGATTAAAAATGCCGATGAATTTGCTAAAGATGTTATGGCTGGTCGTAGTAAGGGTGAAATGCCTACTATTTACAATGAAAAGAATCCGATAACAAAATTATTAACCTCTTTTCAATTGGAAGTTAAAAACCAATATGGATATATGTTTAAGGATATCCCTCGTGATTTAAAAGATAAGGGCATGAAAACACTAGTTAGTGCCTTTATGAAAATGTATTTAGGAGCATGGTTATACAATAAGTTTGCCGAGTCATTGACTGGTAGAAAGAGTGCTTTTTCACCTGTTGACATAGTTGAAGAAACACTTTCTGCTGCTACAAACAAGAATTTATCTACTTATGACAAATTAGAAAACATTACAACAAATGCACTTCAAGAAGTTCCTTATATTGGTGGTATTCTTGGTGGTGGTAGATTACCTATTAATTCTGCTATTCCTGATGTTAAAACTTTTGAATATTTTGTTAATTCATTTAGTGATGATAAGGATAAAAAGAAAACTGCTATTAATAATTTGAGAAAGGAACTAACTAAACCTTTTATGTATATTGTAATGCCTGTTGGTGGTGGTCAAATTAAAAAGACTGTCGAAGGCTTATCAATGTATTCTAAAGATAAAGATATAAAAGGTAGTTATACAACATCTGGTGACTTAAGGTTTCCAGTTAAGGAAGATATTTTAAGTAAAACCCAAGCAGCACTATTTGGTCAATATTCAAGTAAAGAGGCAAGAGAATATTTTGATAGAGGCGAAAAACCTTTAACAGAAAATCAAATTGAGGATTATAAAAATCTTAATGTTCCTATAACAAAATATTGGAAATATAGAAGTGATTTAAGGGAAATTAATAAAATTAAATCAGATAAAGATGAAAATGGTAAATCAATAAGTGGAAGTGCTAGTGGTAAAAAAGCATATGAAATTATGAATAATAATTTATATTCTAAAAAAGAAAAGAATTATTTGTTAAGTCAGTTATCAAGTAGTGATAAAGATGAAACAATAGAATCATTAAAAATACTTGATAATGATAAAGAAGTATATAAATACTATTTTGGTTTAAATACGAAAGGAAGAGAAAATTTTGTAAGTGCTATAAATGATTATGATTTTAGTGCTAAAGATTTGTATGATTTTAATACTAGTATTGATAAAGAAGATTCTACTAGAAAAAAAATTACTGTTACTAATTATCTTAAAAATAGTAATTTAAGCGACAAACAAATTGCTTATCTATATGAAAAGAGTGGATATTCTAGTGAAGAAAAATTAGATGTATTATTAAACTCTAATATATCACTAAAATCATTTATTGATTTACAATTAAGAATAACAGATATTAAGGGTGATACTGATACAAAGAGTGGTGTAGTAGGTAAAACTATATCTGGAAGCAAAAAGAAAAAAGTACTAAAAGAAATTAACGAAACAAAAGGTCTTTCAAAAGAACAGAAACTTCTAACTACTTATTTGTTAGGTTATTCTGTTTCTACTGGTGATTTTTCTGGTTATACTACCGATTCTTCTAGGAAGATAGTATTTGATTATGTTAATAAGTTAAGGTTATCCACAACAGAAAAACGTGATATCTTGGAACAAGCAGGATACAAAATTTATAAAAATGGCAGAATAGGTTGGTGATGTAATGTACAATCAAGCTAAATATGATAATGAACATGTTACTTTAGGTCAGTTAAAGGAAAGTATTACTGAAGTAGAGGAAACAATACCTGATTCAAGTGAGTATTCTAAAAACTTTGGTTTAACACCTAAACCACCATATTCTGTTGGAGATACTTGGACAGATGATGGAAGAGTATATAAATGTGTAAAAGAGCGCCTATATGGCGCTTTTTCTATTTCTGATTGGCAATTGGTTGCTACTGATGATTCTAGTTTTAATCAATTTGTGGAAAATGTTTATACTGCATATGAATTATCTATTCCTAATCAGTCAGATGGAAAGATAGAATCATTTTATCAAGATTCAGATCCTAGTGCAGAATGGGATACTGATGTTCTTAAGGAAATTCATAATGGTGATTTATGGTACTCTAATTCTTCTGGAGTACAGAGAAGATATACTAAAAAGAATACAAATCCTGTGTCTTATTCTTGGGATATTGTTTCAGTACCTATGGTTCTATTTAATCTTGTTGATGGTCACAAAAATATTTTTGTTATAAAACCTAGTGAATATTCTAAAGATGATTATTGGGTAATAGATACTGAAGAAGATATTCCTAGTGACTGCCAAATTGGCGAGATAGTAATTGCTATTAATGATTCTAATATATATAACAAAGATGACTTTATTAAAAAAGATTTAAAGACAATAAAGGTTAGTGCTATAGAGGATGAGTACTACAACAAAGAGGAAATTAACATTAAGACTAGTGAATTAGAAAAATATACTGAAACAAAAATACAACAAGCAAAAGATGAAATTAGTTTAGAAGTGTTATCCACAATAAAACCAGAAATTATTACTATTAAACAAGTTGATGAAGTTCTAAAATTAGAAAATACTCCTAATAGTAAAGGAGCTATCAAAAAATTATCTATTAAAGGGATTCCTATTATTCCTTTATATCCAGGTATGGCTTATCCTACTCCTTATACATATCCTGGGGCATATAATCACTATAATTTGATTTTTAGTAATGATGAGTCATTTAATTCCTATGAGGAACTTGATATTGAAAGTCCTATAATTTTACGCGCAATTAATATTGATGATGTCATTATTTCTGATGAACTTTTGATTTATGAAAACTATGTGTCAATTGTTCAAAATGTTGGTTATGACAATTATGGTAATTGTGTTAGTTTAGATGACCCTATTATTCATGAATTAAAAGATATTCTTGTACCTACCTATGATGGTGGAACGTATATTAAACTTAAACATATTAATGTTAATGTTGAATTTAATTGTGAATATATTAAGAAAAATGAATTAAGTGATATTTTCACTACTGAAATCGAAACAAGAGCAGCTATTAATATATCAGATCAAAATATTAAATCTAAGGTTTCTAGAGGAAATATCATAAGTGAAATTAATCAAAGTCCTGAGTTAATAAAAATAATTGCTGAAAGGATTATGCTTGAGGGTATTGTTACCGCTAATAATAATTTTAAAGTGTTATTAGATGGTTCAATAGAAGCAAAGAATGGACGTTTTTTTGGGAATGTATATTTACCATCTGGTGGACAAGTAATTGGTGGAGATGGTCTTTTAACTAACCTACAATATGAAACAGGACAAGATTTTGAAAGATTAGGATTTACTTATCATTATACTTTAGATAAGTATGTTGCTAATACTTTACCGTTAAGTGTTTATATACCAGATAATTTTAAGATAAAAGAGGCTAAGGTTACTTTATTCCATATGCCACAACGTATTAATATGACTACTATTGACGGTGTGTTAACAGAGTGGTGCTATTCTAGGAATATAAAATTGTATAAAGTTGATTTGACAAATATCTTATGGGATGGATGGGTTGATAGTGAATTTTATATGGATGAAAGTAGCAAAATGACAGAAATTATTGAGGCTTTTGGTAAAAATGGGTATACACCACCAATTCCTAGTAATAGTGATTATTCTACTAAAACTATTGTTTCAGGGGATATAAAGAATTATCTAAAATCTGGTATGAATAATTTGGCATTAAAATGTGATTATGAAGTAAATGATTCTGCTGGTGTGTTAGAATCATTTATTTCTTATAAGTACTCTGGAAGAGTAATTGCGTTTTTAGACATAGTTGGATATATGTCTACAGAAGAGGAGTGATGATATGAGTATAGATAAATTAAATCTTAAATTTGTTAATTATCAAGGACCAATAATGGATGATATTTTAATGACAAAAATAACTGATAAAATTGATGAGGTTGTTGATGGTGTTAATAACTGTGATGGTGGAGGAGGAACTGGCGGAAGTTCTGGAAACGAAGTAGTAATAGGAGACGAATCAAAAATAACAGAAGATACAAAGATATTTATAGATCCTAATGAAGTATTACCACAAGGGAATGATGTAGTAGATAGTTTAGAGGGTAATGAAACAGATAAAGCGCCTAGTGTAAAAGCAGTTAAAGAGGGATTAAAAGATGTGTATTCAACAGAAGAACAAGTAATTGGTATATGGAAAGATGGTAAACCGTTATATAAAAAAGTGTTTGATATACCAACAACATTAGATGATTCACATTGGTCTTTTTTAGATATACGTTCTATAAATATAGAAACATTAACAGATTTAACTGGAAAAGTAAATGTTACAAGTGATGTAGGAACTAAAATTCAACCTATACCTCGTGTTGTAATTGATGCTATTTCTCAATATGGTATTGGATATGGAGATATAGACGCTAATAGGATTGGTATTCAGTATGGAAGTGCTTACACAAAAATAAATAGTGGTTTTATAACGCTAATATACACAAAAACAACTGATTAGGTGGTGAAATAAATGAAATATAAAGATGAAAATGGAAATTGGATAGATATACACGTTAAAGCAATAGATAATGAACCTTTAGCATGTACTAAAATCTATTTTGGAACAACAGAACCAAATGGATATAAATTTGCCAATGGACAAGAATTATCAAGAACTGAATATGCAGAACTATTTAAAGTAATTGGAACTAATTATGGTTCAGGTGATGGAAGTACAACATTTAATCTTCCTAATATGAATGGCAGAGTACCAGTAGGATTAAACGTAAATCAAGAGTGGTTTAATACTTTAGGAAAAACAGGTGGTAGCACAGAATTACAAGAACATAGTCATATTCAAACAGTTGGTGGATTTCCGTCGGTTGATGGGAACGCTAATGGCTCTACAGAAGCGTATGGATATAGAATAACAAGTTTGGATGTTGAAACTTCAAAAGTAAATATGACACTTCCAACAGGTTCTGGAAACACTGGAAACTTACAACCATATATAACAGTAAATTACATAATAAAAGTTAAAAATCTAGCCACACTACCTCCTAATGCTGAATTAATAGATGAAAATGGAACACCAAGTGATACAAATACCTATAATGCTAATGCTATTAATGAGTTAGTGAAAGATGTTTATTCAACAAAAGAACAACAAATTGGAACTTGGTTAGGTAAACCATTATATAGAAAAACTCTACAATTTACCGATACAGTAGATTCTGCCACTGCATTAGCAAAACCACATGGGATTTCTAATGTAGACACAATTTGGATAGATACAAGCAACAGTTTTTTGAAAAGTGGAAATTCCACTTTTCCACTACCACAAGTTTGTTATTATGGTAGTTTTACAGATAGAGTAGGTGTACACGTCGACATAGAAAATATTAATATGTATAGTGAAAGTGGTTGGGGTTCTAATTGGCTTAAAATAGTAACATTAAATTACACAAAAACAACTGATGAAGAGGTGTAATATGGATAATACAATAATGACAATATTAGGATTTATAGGTGCAATGATTCCAGTTGTAGCAGTAATAATTAAACTAAATACCACTATCACTACATTAAATGTAACAATAGAACAATTAAATAAACAAATGAAAAATAGTCAATCTGATAGAAAAGATATACATGACCAATTAAACGATCATGAAACAAGAATAACTATTTTAGAAAAAGATAGGGATTAAAGACACTATTAATTAGTGTCTTTTCTTATTAGAAAGGGTGATTAATAATGTTCAAGATAGTAAATAAGGAAATACATTTAACTAGAGGAGATATAGCATGTATAGAAGTAAAAGCAACAAATGAAGATGGTACAGACTATACTTTTAAAGTGGGGGATGTAGTTAGATTAAAAGTATTCAAGAAAAAAGATTGTGGATGTGTAGAACTACAAAAAGATGTAGAAATAACAGAAGAAAGTACAAGTGTAGATATAAATTTAGATGGCACAGAAACAAAAATAGGTGAAGTAATAAATAAACCTACTACTCTATGGTACGAAATAGAATTGAATCCTGAAACAAGTCCACAAACAATTATAGGATACGATGAAGAGGGTGAAAAAATCTTTGTTTTATATCCAGAAGGGAACGATAAACTATGATAGATGCAAAAGAAAGTTTAAGTGGTAATGTACCAGACAAACAAAGTCTAACAGGAGATTTTAAAATACAAGTAGCACCAACTCCAAATATAACGGTAGGAACAACAACTACATTAGAACCTAATTCAAATGCAATAGTAGAATTAGATGAAGCGTCAACTAAGTTAAATCCTATATTCAATTTTGGAATACCTAAAGGGGAACAAGGTATTCAAGGAGAACAGGGAATACAAGGAATACAAGGTCCACAAGGAATACAGGGTGAAATCGGACCTGCTAACGTTTTAACAATAGGTACAGTAACAAAAGGTGATAATGCTGCTGCTACTATTACAGGTGATTCTCCTAATCAAACTCTTAACTTAGTACTTCCTAAAGGTGATAAGGGAGACAAAGGTGATAAAGGCGAAGTTGGTTCTATTGGACCATCTAATACATTAACAATAGGAACTGTAAGTAAAGGAAATGAAGCTCAAGCAACAATAACTGGTACTTCTCCTAATCAAGTATTAAATTTAGTACTTCCTAAAGGTGATAAAGGTGATACAGGAGAACGTGGTATTCAAGGTATTCAAGGTATTCAAGGTCCTAAAGGAGATACTGGGCCTCAAGGAACAAAAGGTGATAAAGGAGATACTGGTTCAATAGGTCCTCAAGGTCCACAAGGAATACAAGGACCACAAGGAATACAGGGAGAACAAGGACCGCAAGGAGAACAAGGTATACCAGGTAATGATTATGTTCTTACTGATGCTGATAAAACAGATATAGCAGGATTAGTATTAGCTAGTTTTCCAATAGCAGAGGAGGTTAGTTTCTAATGGCTAAATATAGTATAGAAGATACAACTTTAACTAATATAGCAAATGCTATTAGAAACAAAACAGGAGATAGTGCAACATTAAAACCTAGTGAAATGCCTACAGCTATTGAAGGAATCGAAACTGGTAGTAGTGGCGAAATGAATGTGAAAATATTAACCAAAATGTCAGGTAATATTGATGGTAATCCTAAATATATATTACAAAGACTTATAACCGAAATTCCAACAATAACAGTATCTGGTACTAGTATGCAGAGTGCATTTGAAGATTGTATCAATTTAACAAAAATTCCTACACTAAATACAAATACTATTCGGAATATGCAAAATATGTTCCGAAACTGCGCTAAATTAACAGAAATACCATTATTAAACACAAGTAACGCAACAAATTTTTATTATATGTTCGCTGATTGTGATAATTTAATAACAATCCCACAATTCGATACAAGTAACGTAAAGGACATGAGTTATATGTTTTACAATTGTTATGCATTAGAATCAATTCCTTTATTGAATACATCTAACGTAACGAAAATGGACTATATGTTTTACAGTTGTCGCAGTTTATTAGAAATCCCACAATTCGATACAAGTAACGTAACGAACATGAGTTATATGCTATACGGTTGCGATAATTTGATAACGATCCCTTTGTTAAACACATCAAAAGTAACAGCTATGACTTATGTATTTTATAGTTGCGATAAGCTCAAAACTATACCGCAATTAGATTTATCCAGTGCAACATCTATTAATTATATACTGACAAATTGCCCTGCATTAGAGAATTTCGGAGGTTTTCTAAATTTAGGCGCTGCTTATCTTACATCGAGAGCAGAAAACTACACTGCTTACAAATTAGATTTATCGAAATCTACAAAATTAACTCACGACAGTTTAATGAATGTAATTAACGGTTTATACGATATTGCTACGTTAGGTTGTAAAATACAACAATTAACAATCGGGGCAACTAATTTAGCAAAATTAACAGCAGAAGAAATAGCAATAGCGACTTCTAAGGGATGGTCGGTTGCTTAGAAAGGAGAATAAAATATGAAATTATTTACTTATACAAAACCAAGAATGATAGTAGCAGATGAGGGGAAACACATCAGAAATATAAATGATGTTTATGTACCAGAACATACTGACGAAGAAGGTAATCTAGTACCAGAACATTTTCCTTATTATTCGACTACAATATTTGTTCCAGATAATTTTACTGAAGAACAAATGTATGAATTATATATTGAAGAGCCAATAGGAGAATAAAAGCAAACGAAATAATTAATTTTATAAAGGAGGTAGTATTAGATGAAGAAAGCACTGAATGATGTAAAGAGCTTTGTAACAATACTATTCGCAATAGCTTTAGTTGCGTTACTGTTTATTGCTGTGTTTAAAAGTCAAAATATATTTGAAATAGTATTCTTATTATTTACTAATTTATGTACAGCAGTTTTTACATATTTTTTCACTAAAAAGAAAGAGGTAGAGTAGTTATGACTATAAAACAAAAACAATTAAATTTAAAACATCTAGGATATTACAAAGGAAATATTGACGGAATATGGGGTAATGGAAGTAAAGAAGCAACAAAGAAATTTCAAAAAGCATATGGACTAGTTGTAGATGGTATTTTCGGGGCAAATACAGAAGTAAAATCTATTCAAGTATGGAAAGACATTCAAAACAAGTTAAATAAGCATGGTTTTAGACTTTCTGTGGATGGTTTAGTAGGAACTAACACAATTAACGCCATCAAAGACTTTCAACTTAAAAACGACCTTTCTATTGATTATATAGTAGGTCCTAAAACAACGGCTAAATTAAATGCTGAGCCACTAAGTTGGAATGATATTAAATACTTCAAAAAATCAGAATTTACTTGTAAATGTGGATGTGGTAGTAATAACATCTCATTAGAGTTAGTAAAAATCGCCGATGAAGTAAGAAAACATTTTGGTAAACCTATGACTATTACAAGTGGGACAAGATGTTCTAAACATAATAAAAATGTTGGTGGAGTATCTACTTCAAGACATTTATCAGGCAAAGCATGTGATTTCTATATCAGTGGTGTATCACAAAATCAAATACTTGACCTTACTAATAAATTAGTATCTCAAGGAAAATTAAGATACACTTATGGAATAGCAAATTCAAGTGCAGTTCACATGGATATATTATAGGGAGTTGGTAGCCCCTGCCTAGCTTCGGCATTACAATAGAAGGACGTTGCCTATTATTAGGCTGCTACTATTAATTAAAAGCTAGTTCTCTTAATTGAGGACTAGCTCTTTTTTTATTGATTTTTATTATGATAACATATATAATAACCTTATATACTTATTTTACAGGGGTGATTATATGTCATTACAAGTTTATTATGATAATATATATAGTGCAAAAATCAATGGAAAAAACATGAAAGTCTTAATACTATATAATATATCCGGAAACCATTATGTTGGGTTCCCAGTATATGATAAAGAAAAGAAAAATACTATTAAGATAAAGTCTATTAACAAATATATTAATATAGATGAAGTAATGGATATTTCAAAAAATTCAATCAAGTCATTAATATATATAAAAGGGAAACCGTTAAAAATTTTATCTAAAGAAAGAAATTATATAAACAAAAAATTGAAAGATTCTTTAGTATCAAAAATTGAAAATGGCATTAATCCTCAAAAACAAGAGGACTTATCATATATAAAATGGGTAAAAAAAGTATTAGATTTAAATACTGCTTCAATAAAAATGCAAAACTTAAAACCTAGACAAATATATTGGGTTGATTTTGGTTTTAATGTTGGTTCAGAGTTAAGAAAGTTAAGACCAGCAATTTTATGGAGAAGTACTGCCGATAAAAAAGTTTGGACAGTTATACCATTGAGTACAAAATGCAAACAAGACAATTACTATTTTCATTATGATTTATTATCAGTCAATGACTGTTCAATTAAAGTTGAATCAATGATGAATTTTAGTTATAAAAGAATTGAAAGTGCTTATTTTGCTAAAAATGTTAAAGCATATATAAATGATGATGACTTTAATAACATAAAAGAAATTTTAAAAAAATATTATACATTTACATTTTAAATACCCCCCTCATATGAAAAAAGTTGACATTTGCTAGTATATATGCTATATTAATGTTACATTTATTTGTGCATGTTGAAAAACATGGAAGTTGTTATTTCAAAAAGCAGAGTTTATCTCTGTTTTTTGCTTTTCTTTGAATAAAAATGTACTTAATTACATAACATAATAACACGTTAACGTATGCACGTAATGTGGATTTTTCGTTTAGGTAATCCTAAGCGCACTCATGAGTTTAGAGGGATATTTCCCTCTTTTTTTGTGTCTTTCTACATATTCCGACACAATTCGACAAAACAATATTGTAGAATATTCGACTCGAGGGGGAATAATATGAAATCAAGAATATTAAAAGACTATCAATTACAATGTTTTAAAAGAGATATTAAAGTAAATAGTGATAGTATAATATTAACTGTTAATGATGAAAAAAAGAACGCATATTACGTTCTTGATGGTTCTACGAAACACAGAATTGATTACTGGTATGCTGTGTTATATTTTTAGTTTTTCGTTAAAATATTTTTCAATCTTACAACTGTATTTATCTGATATAGTATCTATGTGTTCATCGTTAATTAGTTTAGCTTTTTTCTTTTTATTATCATAAAAAACAATATTATCTAAATTTAATATACAAGACTTGTGAACTCTAATAAAATTATCATTTAAAAGTGGTTCAATATGTGATAATGGTAATCTAATGTTATAATTTTGTTCTTTACATTGGATTACTGTTTTTCTTTCCATAATTAAAAAATACATTATGTCTTCTGTGTTGAAAGCGTAGAATCTTTCTTGGTCTCTTAAGTATATTTTTTCCATAAATTACCTCCGATACTGCTAGAGATAACTTTATTATAGCATTAACATATAGCAATTGGTACTAATTAAGTGAATCCCCCTGGGTTTTGGTAAACAACTTGAGAAATTGATGTAATATTTTTAAAATCCAAACAATTAGCAAGTGCTCTATTAACAATTACATTTCCAACCATCAACATTCCTAAGTTGCCTTCACCAACAGCTTCAGCCCTCATAAGTCGAGCTAAAAGATCAACTTCTTTTTCATTATAACTAATTATTGCCATTTTACCACCTAATATAATATATGTATATCATTTTTAATTATGTTTTCGATAAATATATTGTATAAAAAAAAACTTTATGTTATAATCTTATTATATTTAAACAGGGGTATAGTTTAATGGTAGAGCGACGGTCTCCAAAACTCTTGTTATTGAGAGATTAAATGCCAATTTAACCCTTATAAACATTGACTTTGTTAAAACTACCCTTTCAAAGTGTGGTCACCTTTGGTGGCAAAGTCAAAAAAATAGTTCAATATAAAACGAACTGAAACAAATAAAAAAATGTTAAAAAACACAATAAATGTGTTATAATAAGTTTGCTCTAAAAAGAGCTTTCTAGGGGCATGATGTAATGGTAACATAGTGGTCTCCAAAACAGCTAACAGGGGTTTAAATTTTTGAAGAATAAAAACGCCACAAAACCTTATAAAATAAGGAAAGTTAAAAAAATCAATTGTTGAAATTTTAAAAAATGTACGAAAAAAGTACCAAAAATGTACGAAATTGCTTAATTAATGTTAATTTATCTTAATTAAAATCAGTTAATTTAGTCCATTTTTTATCGTTATTTTTGTTTGTACATCTTGATTAAAAATGATAAATCATATATAATAAAATCACTTTTTAAAAATTAATTTTTTTCTAAAAGTAATTTGTTTATAGGGAATTAGTTTAATGGTAAAATTTCGGTCTCCAAAACCGCGGTTAAGTGTTCGACTCACTTATTCCCTGCCACTGAAAATTCACGATTTAATCTTTAAAATTAGGGATTAAATCGTTTTTTTATATTCATATAAAAATAGACTTGCAATATCTTTCGAACAGAGTTAACATACAAACGATGATAGAAAGGAGTTTGCAAATTGAAAAAATTAACAAAGTATTATACTATAAATGAGGGAGTCTTAACTTTATATAATGTCATTGAAGCTTTACAGAATTTATTTGATGGTTCACTACCAGATGACATTAATATTATCGTTGATGATTTGATTAACAAGTGTTCTGAAAACTTAGATATTGAGGAAGAAAAACTAAAGAATATTGATATGGATACAGAACTTGTAAGAAAAAGAATTTATGAAATATCAAAAGAATAAGTATATATATATTATACAAATGCTACTCCCCTGTTTTATTTTAAACATAAAAACTTGTTTTAGATTGTAAAAAACATTAAAATATATATTAAGAAAAGGAAAGTTAAATTATGAATAATACTAGATTAAAAGAATTAAGGACTAAAAATAATTTCACATATCAGATGATGGCGAATGAATTAAATGTGAGTAAAACATTTTATTGGCAAATAGAACACGGTGTTCGAAAGTTATCATATAAAATGGCATTTGATATTGCTAGAATATTTGGATTAAAACCAGATGATATATTTTATGATGAATTTTTAAATTATAATGATGAAGTTGCTTCATAATTATATTGATAATTAAAAGAAAGTAAAAATATTATTATTTTATTATTTTACTTTCTTTTTGTTTTATTAAACAGAATTATTTTTTAGTTGATAAAGTTTCAATAAAGTTTATAACCTTGTCTTTATCACTTTGTGATAATAAATAATATTTATCTAATTCATGTGATTTACCAACTAAATAATCAATTGAACATCCTAAAACTTCACTTAATCTATATGCAATAGGAAGTGAGGGAATACGAACTTTTTGTTCATATGCCTCAATAGATGAGTTACTAACTCCTACAAGATGTTGTAATTTTACTTGTGAATAACCTTTTTTTATTCTTAAAGTTTTAAGATTGGACATATCAATTTTTTTCTTTAATATACTGAATTCTTCCCTATTATTTCTCACTATATACCACCTAATACTATCATAAATTAAAACAAACTTACAAAATCTTACACCAAGTAAGACAAAAGTAAAAAAATATGATATAATATTTTTGTAAAAAAATTTAATAATCAAAGTGGTGATTAAATGATAGATTATAATGAGTTAAGAAAACGACTTGAATATGAAAATACTATAAATAATTCGAAATCAGAACTTAAAAAAGTTGAAGATTTAATAATTGAAATTGAAGGTCAATTAAATAATCTTGGAACAAAAGAGAATAGTTTAGAAATCGTTAAAAAAAACAATACAATAATAAATAAATTGTTTAATAATAAAAAAATTAAGGAACGAATAAAGATTGCCGAAAAAGATGTTGATGAATTTGTAAAACTACATGGTTCTAAAGAAGAAATCCAAACTAAACTGAATGATTTATATGAAAAAAAAAGATATTATGAAACATTAATAAAATCAATGGATAGTTCTAAATCTTTTGATAATAATCTTGTCGAAATGAATGAAGATGGAATTTTAGTAATCGATGCCGATAAGCATAATAATGTTGATATATCATATGGTCAGGAGGGAAAATTAAATAATGATGAATTTATGCTAGTTCACTCTACTGGGCATTTTCCTGATAATCACCAAATTTTATCTGGATATGATGGTAACAAAATTGATAAAGAAAATACTTCATCAGAAACAGTAGAATTCGAATATGAAGGAGTAAGGAAAAGTTTTCCTAATTATTCTACAAGAAGAACAACTCACTTTATTTTAAATTCAGTTGTTCAAGACCATGGATTTGGAAAATTTGGAAGCGAATATATTGTGTTGGAAAATGCAAAAAACCATTCTGGCGAAATAAGAAGAAAAAGTGCTGGGGACACATGGATTCCACATTCGGTAGAAATATCTGATGCATCTATTCTTATGGTTAGACATGATGTCTATGACAAATTAACTGAAGAACAAAAAAACATGTATAAAATAATTATATATAAGGGCGATAAAAAGAGAGCAGTAGAATTACTTTTAAATTCAATGGGATATAGTGCTTTAGAATATAATATAAACGACACTGGACACTCTCTGTCATCCGATATAAAAATAGAAGGAAATTTGAAAGCAAGAAACATTGTTATGAGTTATATAAACAATTATAAAGATTATTCAAAAGAAGATTTTTCTATTTCATCAGAGATGATGTCTAAAATGTTTGACGTCTGGTTTAAAGGTCATGGCGAAGGTAAAAATTCAAAAATGATATGGCGTGATGATGAAAAAGTGAACAATAAAATTATTGAATTGTGTAAAGAAAAAAATATTGATCCCAATTTATTAAATTTTTATATTAAAATGGGTATAACATATGAAAATGGAGTTTATAAATCACTACAATATGAGCAAATTTATAATTTATACGAATATTTTGATAATGAAGAAATTAATGTAGATTTTATTAATAATTATATAGAAAGTCAACATTTGCAAATTATTCAACAAAACATTAATAATAGTTCTATATTAGCAACTAAAACTAATAATGATGTTTCTAATATGAAGTTTGAGGATATAAACAAACTAGAAAATTTAGATTACAGTAGGAATTTACAAATTCAATTAAACCAAGTAATTAATAGTATAAATGGTTTATTACATGCTGGTGGTGCAAATGTGTCTTTTACTGAAAATGGGTTAAAAATAAATTTGACAACTGATTATAATAATTTAACTAATTATGCTAATGAAGAATTTAAATTTTATCCTACAAAAGAATGTGTTTCAGGTAATGATAAATGGAAAGAAGTAACTTTTATTATTGATTGTAAAGGATTAACATATCATGAAATTATTGATAAAGTTAAAAACTATGTTCACTCAGTTAACAATAGATTATCATCGTCTATTTCAAAGTCAGAACAAATTGAGCAGTTAAAACAGTATAAAGATGAATTAACTAACACCCAAAAGATAAATGTTGAAGAAGTTAGAAAGGGATTATAAAAATGGAGGAAAGATTATGAAAAATATAAAAATTAAAAAGTTAGAAAAATATGTGGATGAAGAACATGAGGAAATTGTATTTTCAGTGTACAAAAATAAATCAGTGAATTATTATAGTTTTGCCTTTGAGTATGAATTAGAAGAAGGAGAAGGACAATATCCTCTAGAAGATTTACTAGATAAATTTAGTGTTTCCTGTCATGGAGATTATTATGGACAAGAATTTGAAGAGGATGGTGTAAAAAAAGCTATAGTAGAAGTAATTACATCATCTGACAGCATTAGAGAATTAATAGATATTTTAAGTTTATCAACGATTATCGATAAACAAGTAAATAATTTTACATTTAAAAATTATGAATATTTAGGTATAAACTATGGGGATGCAAAGATAATTATTAATGATAAAGAAATTATTGTCCCTATTTATGCAACTAGAAATGTTAGAAATGAAACAGAAACTTTCTGTATGAAATATCCAGAAGGACAACTTAGCAGTACGTTTAAAAAGGGTTGTGATATATCTGAATATATTAATGGTGATGTAGAATTAGAATATGTAATGTTAGATGATTCAAAAGCATTTGTAATATACAAAAAAGATAATCAAGATTATCAATTAGTATATGATATAAAAGGATTTGTTAAAGATGAATTAATTCCGTAATTTAGAGGTGAAAAGATGAAATTAATAGAAGAGAAGATTTTAAAAACTAGTCAACAACATGAGATTAAAAAAATGAAATATATATCAGAAAAATTTGTTGATATCAATTATGTGTATGGCATATTATTAGGTTTAAAAAATAATAATGAATTTGTTTTTTATAGCGCATCAGCAAAAGATAGTTATCCATTAAGAGATGGAGGATGTATTGCTGAATGTAGTTCAATAAAAGAAATAGATGAATTTATACATAAAGTTGATAAATCCGAAAAAGAACAAGGAGCAGATTGGGAAGATATATTTATATATGGCAAAATAAACGAAATTAAAATAGGTGTTACGTTTAGATTAGAAGAAAAAAATATTTGGATTAGTTGCCCTATAAATTTTGATTTTGATTTTGAAAAGTTCCTACTTGATTTAGAAAATAATATATAAGAGAGATTTTTACAAATGGATGAATTAGTAGTAGAAGTAGGAATGAAATTAACTCAAGATTTAATTTATTATCATGATTTATTAGAAAATCATGGATTAAAACTGGTTTTTAGTTGTATTACTCAAGATTTATATTATACAAAGGATAATTTAGAAGGTATGACTGAAAATCAGATAAAAAACCATTGTATAAGATTAAGGATATGTAATGCTCTTAATAAAGAGAATAATAATACCGATAAAATTTATGAAAAAGAAAAAGAATTGATTACCGATGGATATAAAAAGGTGTTCGATACAAAAAAGATTGATTTTCAATATTGTAATGATACAATGAAAAGTAGAGTTCAATTGCAAATTATAAAAGATATTGGATTATTAGTTTATTATGATAATCCTGATTATTATAATTATCCACTTGAAGAACAAAGAAACTTATTGTTAGAAGAATTAAACACATATGGTTTTAATTTTAAAAATACTGATTTAGGATTAGACAAGTTAAGAACTTTATATTATAAAAAAGAAATGTATAGTTATAATCAAAATGGATAATATTTTATTTTTTGAATAATAATACATATTGTTTTTAAATTTGTTACAATATTTAATAAAAAGGCAGTGATGAAATGAATAAAAAGTATGTAAAAGTAATGTTTGGAACAACTAGTGGTGCTAAAAGTGATTTTGAATATAAACTTAATGAAGTCAATATTAGTAATAATTGGAATCCGAAAGCAACTAGTGGAAAAGATTTTGGTGGTTTTAATTATACAACCGAAGATTGTATATTAAGATGGCTTCACAGAGGTGACACTTTATATGATGTAGAAATACCAAAAGATGCAGAAAATATTAAACTTGATGGTGCAACAACTATCTATAGAACTAACAAAATAATAATTAAAAACCCAAGAAAAATAACTGATGAAATGGCATTAGAATTTTATAAGATTTCAAACATTCCTGAAAAGTCTTACTATAAAGCATTAGGTGTTGTTACAATTATGAATTATAAAAAAACAGCTTATGCTATTCTTAAAGACAAAGTTAATTTTGGTAACATTAAAGAAGTATTAGATGAATGGAATGATTTTATTAGTCATGGTGGAAAAAATGACAGAAAAGACATTAATGGATTTGTTAAAGAAATTAATGATCATTTATACAAAATTAAGAATTCTATTTCTGAATAGAAGAAATATTAAATTTTATAGGAGGAATTGTAAATATGGAAAATGAAGTTTATAATGAAATAATAGAAAAATATCATATTCAAAATTATATGGATTTATTATCAGTGTGTTTAGGTCAAGGAAAGGCACGACAAAAAAAGTTTATAGAATATTTAGGAGATAATGCAGATAAAGATTTTTCTGTAGATGTTCCAAATGCAAAATTGACTATTGGAAGTTTAACTTTTGATATAGAATTCATTGGTTCTTCATCACAAAGTGATGGAACATGGTTATGGGCAGATGCTAACAGAAGTTTTATGAAAGAACATACTCAAACAGTTAAACAATTATATAGTATTGGAAAAAAATATAATATAAAGGAATTTTTAGAAGCAAAATCACAATTATCAACTGAAATTACTGCACATAATATGTCAAAAATTGCTTGTATATTATTAAGTAATAATTTATGTTATTATGCAGGAACTGACAGTGGAATAACATTGTCAATGTTTGTTAAAAATTTACCTAGTTCAATATATGAACCAATAGATACTATAAAATTCAATACTATTGTTTTAGAATGTATAAGTTCATATAATATCAATCATAAATTATTTGTTCAAAGTTTTTTAGAAATGAATAAATGTATCGTTAGTTTTGAGGATAATAAAACAATTGGTACTTGGGAAAATGGTAATAAATACATTGTAGAATTTGATGAGAACGGTAGAGTTAAAAATGCTAATATGAATATGATTAGTAATTAATATTATAAAGAAAAAAATACTGAATTATTTAACATTAAATTTAATACTTCAGAAGAAAATTCAAATATACAAAAATTTTCCAAAGAAAAGTGCAATAATGCACTTTTTCTTTTTGAAACTACACTACTCTATTATATTCAAAATCACTTTTTGTAAAGTAAATGTTAAAAAGCTGTATATTATTTTAGATTTTAATTATTTTTGATATAATGTAACTGTAATATCATTAATGTTAATTATCAAAGTGAAAAATAAAGTTAATTATATATTATGAAAGAAAGTGAAATATGTATTCAGTAGAAGAAAAAGCAATTAAGTTTGTTATTAAAGCATTTGAAAATAAAAAAAGAATTAAAGAAAATATTAATTTATCATTTCATAGTATTTCGGTTGGTTTTATGTTGAAAGATATTGGCTGTGGTGAGGATGTTGTTGTTAGTGGATTACTACATGACATTATAGAAGATACTAATTATAATTACGACTATATATTAAATATGTTTGGTAAAAATATTGCCGATAATGTTCTTGCACTTTCTGAAAATCAAAATATTACAAACTTTAAAGAATGCAAATTAGAATTTATAAATAGATTGTATAATCAAAATAAAAATATTATTTTAATTGAAGTTGCAGATAAATTACACAATTTGCTTTCTGATTATAATTTATGGAAAGAAAAAGGTAAAGATGCCCTATCAACATTATCGACTACTTATGAAATGAACAAATGGTATTATTTAGAAATGAAAAAGTTATTTAATGATAAGTTAGATAAAAATAATAGTTTATTGGTAAGATATAATGAGATTTGTGATTTATATTTTAAATAGTAAAACATGTTTATATAATGATTTGTATGACAATATATTATATCAATAAGGAGAATTGTATGATGAATAAAAATGATAAAATACGTGGTTCTTTAATAGGTGGTGCAGTTGGTGATGCACTTGGATATCCTGTAGAATTTGCTAATTTTTTAAAAGATAAAGAGGTAACTAGATTTCAAGATAAAGGAATAATATCTGATGATACACAAATGACATTGTTTACTGCTAACGCATTAATATGGAGAGAAACAAGAGTTAATTTAAGAGGCATTGCAATGCAACCTTCTGACGCTATTTTCCTAGCATATAAAGATTGGTATAGTACTCAAAGTAATTATGACAATGAAAACTCTATTTCATGGATAAAAATATTACCTGAATTGAATGTACAAAGAGCACCAGGTAATACCTGTTTAAGTGCTTTATCATCAAATAAAAAGGGAACAATAGATGAACCTATAAATAACAGTAAAGGTTGTGGAGGTGTCATGAGAGTTGCACCAATTGGGATGTATATAAAAAATCCAGAAAAAGCAGGAATAATTAGTGCAGAAGCAAGTGCTATAACACATGGACATGCTCTTGGAGTAATTCCTGCCTATGTATTTGCTGTATTAATAAATTATTTAATAAATAATGATATTAGTATTGAGGATGCTCTTAATAAATCAATGGATTTGTATAATCAAAAATTCAATAAATATGAATTAAGTGATAAAATCGAATTTATTAATATTATTCAAAAAGTAATTGAATTAAGCAAGAAAAAAATATCAGATGTAGAGGCAATTAAATTAATTGGTGAAGGATGGGTTGCTGAAGAAGCATTTGCAATAGCAATTTATTCATGTTTAAAATATCCTAATAGTTTTGAAGATGCTATTGTGTGTGCAATTAATCATGGCGGAGATAGTGATTCAACAGGAGCAATTGCAGGTAATATTATGGGGGCGCATTTGGGATATTCTAAAATACCAAATTACTATGTTGAAGACTTAGAACTAAAAGATGTTATATTAGAATTAGCAGATGATATGTCAATAGATGTGCCTGTATCAGAATATAAGGAAGATAATGATAAATATTGGTTAAGTAAATACCTTTATTGCAGTAGAGATATAAATTTAAAAAATAAAGGGTGATAAGATGGAAATAATTAAAGAAAAATCAAAGAATTGTTGTATATTTAATAAACCAGAGTTAGAATTTAAAGAAAATAAAGATTTTAGTGTAGTAAAGGAATATGGTGAAATACCAGCACCAAATAACTGTACAAGAAATTTATTGAAATGTAATAAATGTGGAGCACTTTTTCTATCACAGTCTTTGGAATGGAACATAGATGGAAATGATAATTATTATACCGACTATATTCAAGTAAAAGATATTATAGAAGCAGATAAGTTAAACAATCAATTGGATGCTTTAAAATTTAGAAACAAGAATAATCCCATGATTATGATTGATAGTGATAATACAGTTCGATATATATTCCCAGAATCTAATACTAATGATGAACAAGAATATGCAAAGGAATTAGTTGAAAATGCTGAAAAAATAATTAAATCTATAGAACAACAAGAATCTGAACAAGTCAATGACCAATCTAAAAAAATCATTGATACAACTGTTAAAGTTGAAATTGATAAGAACGAATACGATATATTAAAAAAACTTGAACAAGAGTATATGGATTTTGAATTTGTTGATTTTGCTATAAAACTTTATAGTGGTAGTGTTATACCAATAAATCATCCAAATTATAATGATGATAGAATTGATATAGAGATTTTTGGATTAGATAAATATTCTATTAATATTAATGGACAAAAATATAATATTAATAGTCAACAATTATTTAATAAAATCAAATCATTTGTTACAAATAATCTAGATACATTAATTAAATGTTCAAAAGCACAAAATAATTTATATTTAAATTCTAATTCCTATGAAGGTGGAAATTCTAGTTATATTAAAATAAAATACGGACAGTTAATCATATATATTAATGGACAAGTAAGCGGTAATATTGGGAATTTTTGTGAACAATTTATTGATATTGTTAAAAAACTAATTATTGATGAGGGTGAAAAAACAAATTTTAATTATTTTGATGAAATGATTGGAAAAATTAAAGATGAAAAGAAAACCGACCTTGAAGATGAATTCACAAAATATTGTAAACTTTATGAAGAAAAATTTGGCAAAAAAGCATATATTGCTGAACCTGGTGGAACAAAAGAACAAACAATAAATGCAATTAAAATTTGTTTAGAAAAAGATGAAGATTTATTAGATAAAATACTGTATCCTACTGGTGATGATGACATAAATAATAGAGTAATGTATTAAAAATATATACAAAAAAGGAGAAATTTAATAATGGATGTTTTTATTAAACCGTTAGAAGGAATTATTATTAATAACAAAAATATAAATTTGGGAATGAATAAAGAAGATATTATTTCAATTTTAGGAGACCCAGAGATAATTTATAATAGGAAATATTGTACTAGAAGTTATTATTATAATAGTGAACTTGCTATAGATTATGATCTAAATAATAATGTAGAGTTTATTGAATTTTTAGGTGGAATAGAAGGTAATCTAAATCCTATAATTTACGATTTTTCAATATTTAAAGAAGATGATGAAAAAATAATTAATTTATTAAAAGAAAAAAATAAAGGGATTGTTGATGATTCAAATAAACCTTATTCCTATGTTTTTCATAAAATTAGCGTTGGTGTTTCAAAAGAACTTAATAGTGAACAAAAAAATCAAATTTCTACAATAGGTATTGGAGTAAAGGAATATTATTCATGACAAGAGAACAATATAAGCAAAGCGTTAAAGATATTATGATTCACAAAAACCCCTATGGTGTATATCATCAACAGAATTTTAATACATACCAAGCATATGATGAAATGACTCCTATAAATTCAGATATTATAAATAACATGCCTAATGCATCAATTGTTTTAAGTGAACAAGTTTATGAAATGTTATTAGCCGTTCAAGAAGCAACAATATCAACAAATCAAGAATTTCCTTTTTTTCTATATGGTAAAGAAACGGGAAATAATCAAATAGAATTTACTGAGTTTATGTCAGCAAGTAATAATAGACAAAATGCTGCTGCTAGTTTTAATCAAACAATGTTAAATAATTTGCAAAGTAGAATTAATGGCAATTTAAATAATGGACTAGTAGTTTGTCATGGACATTCACATCCACCAATAGGAAATTTTCATCAGAATTTTTCACTAGGTGATTTCACATCATATATGGAAATGAATCAAGAAAACTCTGTATTCAAAAATAAACAAGTAGAACTTACAAGTTGTTTAGTAACTAGTACAGGTGATATAAATTTTGTTTTCTATGATAATGCAAATCAAAATTTTTATAGATTTACAAATGTATTTGTTAAAGATGCTAACAATAACTATACACCTGTTAATTGTTATGGTATGAATCAATCAGAACAACTAAGCAATGGTGGAATAACAAGATAAATAATCAATGTTTTATGTATTGATTATTTTTTTTATATTTGTTGTGTAAACTTTTTTGGTTTTCATTAACAAAAATGCATTTTGTGATATAATTGTTTTATAAGATAGGAGAAATAAATATGTTGGTAAAAAAATTTAAGGAAGATTATATTGATAAAAGTATGGTGGAATTAGTAAAAGAAAGAAACAAGATACTTGAAAATATAAAAAATTATGAAGATAAATTTATATTTAATAATCCTAATTATAGTGAGGTTATGTATTCAAAACCTAGTCCAAAAACAATGTATGAAATAAATAATGAAGATTTAATAATGTTAACTGAATTAATTATGGAAAAAAATAAAATAGGAAATACAGACAAATGTCAAAACCTAATTGATGAATATGTAAAAAAATTTGGAGGATTCCCACATTATTTGTTTATGGGGGCAGATGAAGAAATTATAATTCAAACAATAAAAAATGCATTAAATAGTGGAAAAGAAATATCAACAAGTGAGTCAAATATTGATTATTAATGATTATATTAAACTAATAAAGGATGTGAGTAAAAATGTATAATGAGTCAATTAAAGCAGAAAATAAAATAATAACTAATAATGATTTAACGCAAATATTTCAAGCAATGGGAGAAACATTAAAAAAGTATCAAAAAATAGCTATGCAAGAAGAACAAATAAATCAAAATGTAGATTATATGCAACGAGCTTATTCCTTTAAAGATGAAGGAAGTAAAATGAAAGTTACAGTTGATTTTTATGATAATACGGATATAACTTTTGATAACTATGATAATTTTGCAAGTATTTTTTATAGTAGGTTAGATGAAATAAAAAGTTTAGATGTATATTATTCATTAACATACAATGTAATTACACCAGCACCAGCTAGAAGTAATGAATATTATCATCAATCAATTCAAATGCATATTAACGAAAATAAATTAGATATATCAGTAAAATTAAGTAGTCAAGATCATAAACTAGATGATTTATATAATTTAATTAAAAACATAGTATTAAATGCTCCTGAAAAATATGACATGATAATAAAGAAAAAAAGTTCAATAACAAATACAGTTGCTTTTGCAACTGGTATGATACCTGCAATAGTTATATCAACAATATTATTATTTGTTCCTGGAATAAACACAATATTTTTAAAAGGATATGTAGTATATCCAATATGCTGTGTGGTTCTAGCATATCTTATAGGAAGTGTTTTTGCATCATCAAAATTAGATAAATATTATAGTCCTATTATGCCAGAAAAAAAATATGCTGGATATAGTGATGGACATGCAGTATATAAAGATGATGTGGATAAATTTGTTGACACAAGTGAAATATTAATTGGTAAGAAAGTTAATAATTTATCTCATAGAAATCAAATACAACAAGAATATAACAAACATAAAGAATTAATACCTAAAGAATTATTAGTATTAATAGTTATATCTTTAATAGTAATAATTCTAGGATTATTTGTTTAATTATAACAAAATATTAAGTTGGTGATTATGTATGAACTTATTTAACAGAAAATTAAATAGAAATTTATTGGTAGATAAATTAATCAAGTATCGTAAAGAAAATGAATACAATGATAATAATTATTTTTTAGATTATATAAATATCATAACAGAAGAATTTTCAAAACATAAATTTGTTAGTGATTCGGATTTTCTTCTAAAAGGCAGAAGAAAATTTTTAGTTAATGAATTTTATGATATATTAAAAGATGAAGATAATTATAACAAAAAACATTTCATTGATAATCCACTTTATTTTGCATTAGGTCATATAGAAGAAATATTATTTGGCATTAATACTGTTTATCCTGATGATGTTGATGAAGAAAAACGTGAAATAACAGAAAATGGAAGTTATAAAATTGCTGGTATATATATAAAAGAAATAAGAGATATAGATGAAAGATATAACAGAAAGAAAATTATATGTTTAGAAGAAAAACAATTAATAGAAAAAATGATTGAGGATTTTAAAAGTAAATTAAATTAAAAGAAATGAGGATTAATATGGAAATAATTGTACAAGGAAAAGGAAAAGAATTTTTTACTCCAAATGAAGTGACATTAAATTTTACATTTACAATAAAAGGACAAACATATGAGGAAGTTTTAAGAGAAGGTGTCAAAAATGTACAATATTTTGTAGATGAATTACTATTACAAAATAATTTTGAAAAAGAGAATTTGAAGACAAGAAACTTTGTAATTAAAGAAGAAACAAGATATGATAATTTAACACATCAAAATATTTTTGAAGGATTTTCTTTTAATCAATATGCAACACTAAAATTTGACTATGATAAAGAGAAATTAGCAACTATGATGGTTTCTATATCAAAATTAGATAATGCACCAATGTGTCAAGTGGACTTTGGTGTTAAAGATGAAAAAGACTGTAGAAAAAAGATATTAGCAAAAGCTTATAAAGACGCTGAAGAACAAGCATTGGCAATTGCAGAAGCTGCTGGAAAATGTTTAAAACAATGTGCTAAAGTTGATTTCAAACCATTTACGAGTGATTATCATTCAAGAGCAAGATATGGTTCTGATATTATGTATGCAGAGAAAGCAGTTGCAGGTGTAGCGCAAACTATTGCTAATACGTTTACTCCAGAAGATATAGTATTGACTGAAACGCTATATTGTTTATGGAACGCTGAATAATTGTTTGACGAGGTGTTTCAAATGGAAATGATTAGTCCTGAAATTTTTAAAGAAAATAATACTAATAAAACTTATGATGAATTATTAGAAATAAAGGAAAATATTAAAAATAAAATAGAAATACATGAAAAACTATTAAATGATATTTCATCATCTATTTTTTCAGAAGAAGATTTGAAACTAATGATAGATATGAATAAATCTTATTTAATTGAAATTGATAAATTAATAAACTCACTAAAATAATCTTAAGAGTTAAAGGTGTTTTGTTTAGGAGGTAATGACAATGAACATTGAAAATATTGCTATAGTTAGAGCAACAAATATAATACCATTTGATGGTGTAGTAAAACCATTAAGTAATGAACCATATTTATGTAAAAACATCAGTGGTGAATTTGAAGCAGCAATAAGTAAATGGCTAGATGAATTAAAAATAACTCCAGAACAAGATTATTCAAGAGTATTTGAAGACGATTATTATGATAGTTATGTACATAAATGTGGACAAATATTAAAAGAGTACATCCCCTATACATCCGATTATAATTCTACTGTTTTATTTTCATTAAATGGTATTTGTCCTGACGATAATGAAAATGGTTTTGGTAATAATACTTTTTCTAATAAAAAATGTGCAGTAATTGATTCATTAGTTTATCATGTTGAACGAGCAGTTTCATTAGTTCCTACAGATACAGCAATTAAAGGTAATGTTGAATTATCTGAAGAAGCAATTATATTAATTGAAGAAGAAACTTTTAATAATTTAACAGATGAACAAAAGATTATGTTAGGTAATTTAAAAGTTAAAATTAAACTATTTAGAGGTAGTTTAAAAGATGCAATAAAATCAGAATTAAAAGAAAGTGGTAAATATATACCAGAAGACTTAGATTTATCAAATAGTTCTGGTGGATTTCAAGAATCAGAAACTAGTGAAATGCAAAAAGAATGTATTAATAATATACGCAATACTTTTGGATTATCACATTTAAAATATTATAATTTAATTACATCAAGAGATGGTACTGATATTCCAAAATATGATGAAATAAAAGATGAATTTACAAATGCTTATAAAGTAAGAGACTATTATGCAGAACGATTTTTAATGGAATTATTAAATGCAATAAATGCACCTGAAGAAATTAAACAACAATTACATAGAAATTTGAATAATAGGATTTACATGGAAAAGATTGTTGAAATGTTAAAAGTTTTCGGTATAGAAAAATATAAAATTTTTGTAGAACAGTATAATAAAAATTTAGAAATTGAAAGAGAAAATGGCATATTACCTACACCAGAACAGATAGTAAATAATAATATCAATAATAATCTTCATATGTAGAAAGTAGTAATTAAATTATGAACTTTTTAGCACAAATTTTAGGTTGTTTTGGACTAATATTTTTAATAATTAGTATTCAAAACAATAATAAGAAAAAAATATTATTATTTCAAATATTTGCAAACATATTTTATGGATTACAATATATAACATTAAATTCATTTTCTGCTGGATTAATGAGTTTGGTTTCATTAATAAGATGTGTGATATTTTATAAATATAGTGAAAAAAGTAAAACAACACCTAAATATATTTTATTTATATTATTATTAATAATTTGTATAATTTCAATATTTACTTATAATGGAGTTATTAGTTTAATTCCAATACTAGCAACAATTCTTTATACGTATGCAACATGGCAAGATAATTTAAAAAAATTTAGAATTATAACAACTTTTGTTGCACTTTTATGGATTATATTTAATTCTTTTGTTGGTGCTTATATAGCATTAATTTCAAGTGTTTTTGAACTTTTTAATGGATTGGTATCTATTTATAGGTTTGATATAAAAAAAGAAAAAAATAAATAAATTAAATTTTTATTTAAAATAATAATTAAATGTGTGATACAATATAAATAATAGATAAGGTAGTATTAAATCTATTTGATTTTTTACTACCTTATTTTTTTAATTTTAGTGAGGAGAATTAAAATGATTAGGGAAAAAGAATTAATTTGGGGTACAAATTATGGTAAGGTGAAATTATGTATAAAAGATAAAATGGACGAGAAAAATATCAGTATTAGCAAGATGAGTCGCTTAAGTGGATTAAAATATGATGTTGTTTTAAATTATTATTATAATCGTATTCATATATATAATGCTGATATTTTAGCAAAATTTTGTTATGTTTTAGACTGTCCTATCTCTACTTTGGTAATTTATGAAAAACCCATAAAATAAGGTGTTTAAGAGGATTAAAAATTATAAATTAAGAAAAAAATAAGAAAAATAATAGAAAAAAATCAGAAAAAAATCAGAAAAAACTTCTGATTTTTTTCTGATTGAAAAAATTATGTCAAGTGATATAATGATTATAATAGCAATAACACTGTGGATAGATAAATGAACGTCCAAAAACATTCTTTGAAATTCAACCATAAAGTTCAATTTTTCAAGCTCTACCCTACTATTGCTAGAAAAAAACAGAATGAAAAATTTTGTAAGAAAAAAACTCAAAATTCCTTTCAGAAGGAGTTGTTTTTTTATTTATTTATGATATTATATAAAGCAAAAATTAATTTGTTTACCATTTGTTGGCAATATAATCGAGGGAGTTGATACATTATGTTTAACCAAAAACATTACATACACATTTATTTTATGCTGATACATAATCAATTTAACGGAACAATTGTCGACAATAGTATTAATGATATAACAAGAGAGTAAAAACTTAGTTAGAGGTTTTTATTCTCTTTTTATATAGATACAAGGGAGGGAGGAACATATGAATCCAAATCAATATTTATCAAACTTTATAGTTAATCAGTTTAATGTGAAAAAATTTCAAAAAATGATTAAGGCATTCTTAAATCTAGTTGAGAATTTTCAAGTGCTGATTGATGCAGATGATTACTACATTAAAATCACGCCAACATATGAAATAAAAGTTGGGGGAAGTAAAAAACCTACTTCATCTAAAATTGAATCATTTGTATTTAATCAATATAATACAATTGAAAAACAAAAAGAGTTGTTATTAAAATTTAAAAATGCTCTTAATTCTCTAAATGAAATAGAAAGGAAAGTATTCGTATCAATTTTCATTAATAATTTAACAACAGCAGATTTATGTGAAGATTTAATTATCTATCCTGATAAATTAAATGTTATTAAAAAAAGTGCCATTGTAAAGTTTTGTTTAAAATTAGGATTTGACAAATTTATGGATATTTTTAATTGAAATATGGGATTTGAGTTTATAGGGAGCTCGTATAAAAAAACTAAATATGAAATAGAAAGTGAGGTGATTATGAATCGTGTCTTGTAGTCCATACTATGAAACTGAAAATGGTACTCTATACAAAGGTGATTGTTTGGATGTAATGGATTATCTTATTGAAAATAATGTTAAAGTAGATGCAATTATAACTGACCCACCCTATGCAGTAACTGGTTATGAATGGGATCAGCTTATTCCATTTGATAAAATGTGGGAACGCTTATTAAAGCTAATTAAAGATAATGGTGCTATCGTACTTTTTGGAAATGAACCATTTAGTAGTAATTTAAGAATGAGTAATTCTGAATTGTATAGGTATGATTGGAAATGGGTAAAAACTCAAATAACTGGTTATCAAAATGCAAAATATCAACCACTTCGTTGTTATGAGGATGTTATGATATTTTCAAAAGGTGGAGCAGTTGCTCATTCAAAAACGCCTATGGTATATTATCCACAGGGAATAATAGCTGTTAATCTTAAAGTATCTAGGTCTTCAATAGATTATTTACATGAAAAGAAAAAAAAGGAAAAGAATACACATATTCAGGAATATGCAAATTTTCCTAGAAATGTAATTCAATTTCCTAGAGAATCAAGACTTTATCATCCAACACAAAAACCTACAAATCTTATGGAATACCTTATCTCTACTTATACCAAGGCAGGTGACCTAGTTTTGGATTTTACAAGTGGAAGTGGCTCTACCCTACTTGGATGTGAAATCTTATCTAGAAAATGGATAGGAATTGAAATAACAGACAAGTATTGTAAGGTTATAAAGGAAAGAATTAAAAATGGAATTCAACTAAAAATCCTGTTAGATTACAATAATGAGCAAAGAAATGAATGAGGAGGAATGTATGTATAAACACAATATTATTGCAAAAGAAAAACCGAGATATAAGATATATAGTAAATGCACAGTCACTAATATCACTCGGCAAATACAATTATAGCACTATTAAATTAAAAAGCAACAATATAGAAGGAGTTTATATTTAAATGGATTCTATACTAGAAAATGTTTTGAAATTAATAAATGATGCTATGGGATATTTAAGGTTGTTCGTCATTGGAGGAACTGCCTTTTTTGTTGCAAAAGATTATGCTTTAAAGATGGCATCAAGTGATGATAATCAAAAAGCTAGTTATGACAGAAAAATTAAAACAACAATAATTGCAGGTGTATCTGCATTAATTACTACTCAATTTGTATCTTGGATTTTAGGATATTTCAAATAATAAATATAATCTCTAACAAAAAGAGCTACTTTTAAATAAAAAACTATGATAAGAAAAAATGTAAATTCTTTTATCAATAATCATAAATTGGTTGACCGTATATATGATAATTTAAATAACTATGATATTTTTAAATATAAAAATGTTATTGAAATAAAAATATACATTAAAAAAAACTTATATGATAAAGAATTTATTACAACTTTACTTAATGTTTTAAGAACAAAATTAAGTAAAAAACAAACAAGCAATGCTGAAAAAAGTAACATTATTGAATTAATTTACGATTTAAGCATATTAAAGTGCAAAATAAATTGATTTATTTTTAAAAATGAGTTAAATTATAGACAAACAATGAGGTGGTATAATGAAAAAATATAAATACTTAATTATTATATCAGTATTAGTATGTGCTATTATCACTTGCTTGTTTGTAATGGTCTTTAATAATGATAAAAAAGTATTAAAAAAACCAAACAAACAAGTTGAAAAAATAATAAAAAAAGATAATGCACAGGATGAAAATCAAGATATAACATTACCTAGTGCTGAAGAAGTAGAAAGTAACAAAACTGATGATACTATAAATAATAATTTAAGTAATGAACCAAATAATATTCAAGATTCGAATTATAATGAACCAGTTATTAAAGAAGAGAGTATTATTGAAAAACCACCAAATAATACTTCAACTCAAAATGTCACAGTAGAAAAACCAATAGAAAGTAATAATACTGACATACCACAGGAAGAACAACCAATAGAAAACGATGCTGAATATCAAGAATTATTATCTATTATTGATTCTTATGATCATATGGATTGCTTGGAAAAAGCAGGAGATATACATTCAGCATCTAGAGAAAACATTATAAATATAAGAAATACATCTTGCGAAGATGTAATATATAAAGGACAAGTCATTGGATATAGAATAATACTTTTCTATAATGACGGTTCTTGGAAATACTATAATGCAACCAATTAGGTTGCATTTTTTAATTAATAAAGGGAGGAATTTAAAATATGAAAAAAATAAATAAAACAAACGAAAAGAGAAATAAGAAAAAATTATTAATAGTTACAATTATAAGTGCATTTACAATATTAGGAGGAACACTTGCTTTCTTTACTACACATACAGAAATAGAAAATTTAGTCAAAACTGCATTATATCAACATAATATAGTAAAAACTTGGGAAGCACCAGAAAATTGGCAACCTGCTGAAAAGTTTTCTCCATCATTTACTATAACTAATACTGGTAATATTGATATGGCTTTAAGAGCTAAATATACAGAAAAATGGACTTCATCAGATGGAACTGATTTACCTACAACTAAAGGTAATTATAATGTTGCAATAATTCACACAGGAGCTTATTGGGATTTAGATGAAGATGGATACTATTATTACAGAAATGTTAATGGTAATATACCTTTAAAACCAAATGAAACAACTCAATCATTCATTGAAGACATAACTTTCTTTGAAAGTATGGAGGTTACTTTAGATAAAACTGTGTCTGAAGATGGCAATACTATTACTTATACTTCTAGTGGTAGAGGATATGATAATGCTACTTATACTTTAACTGTACAATTCGATACTTTTCAATTTGACAAAGCAAATAGTGTTTGGTAATAAAAATCCTAGTTAGAAAGGAAATTAAACATGCTAACAAAAATTAAAAATCTTATATTTAGAATTGTTTATATTTTAATATTGGTATATCTAATGATTTATATCCCCAGCTTCTGGGGATATAATCCATTAGTGGTTGTGTCAGGAAGTATGGAACCATCATTAAAAGTTGGTGGACTACTTTATTATAATGAAAAAAACAAAGAAGACTTTAAAACCGGTGATATTATTGTATTTAAATCTAAAGAACATATTGTTTCTCACAGATTAGTAGAAAAAACAGAAACAGGATATATAACAAAAGGAGATGCTAATAATACAACTGACCCCAATGAAATAGAACAAACTCAATTATTAGGGGAAGGAACAAAATGGTGTATACCATTTCTTGGATATTATGCTGACTTTATTTATAGTAATAAATATTTGTTATATATATCTGTTGCAATTATAACTCTTGATTTATGTAATGATGCATATGGAGAACATAAAAGAAAAGTTGCAAAAAATAATGAAAAAATGGAATAAACTATTAGCACTTATTCTTGCTATACATTGTTCTCTATATCCAACTTATGCTTATTTTATTACTAGTACAGAAATAGAAAGTAAAATTAAAACTTTAGGATATAATTTTACTTTAAATGGTAATGGTGGTATTTTCGATTCTGAAGATGTTACTATAAAAAATAGTGCAACAATACTACCTACACCAACTAAAATAGGATATAACTTTTTAGGTTATAGTAATATATTAGGTGGTGAAACGAATTATTCAATTAATATTAATAATATTAATGAAATAAATAATAAAGAAATATTTGCTAATTGGGAATCAATTAACTATTCAATTACTTATAATCTAGACAATGGTACTACATCTAATCATAAGCTAGAATATAATGTTGAAGAAACATTTACCTTACCTAACCCTACAAAAACAGGACATACTTTTTTAGGTTGGACAGGTTCTAATGGAACGACACCACAAAAGGATTTAGTTATTCCAAAAGGAACAACAGGTAATCTAATATTTAATGCTAATTGGGAAACTCATTTATTTGAGGTTGATGTTAATCCAATTATTCAAAATACAACATATAATAGTGGAGTTGATGGTTTTACCTTTTCAGTATGGCTAAATGGTGAACAAGTAGCAGATAGAGTAAAAGATTATTATAATGAGGCAGTACCTTATGGCTCAACAGTAAGAGTATATGTTTATGATAGAAATGGATATAATATAACTTCATTTAGAGATAAAACATGGACAGTAACTGATTCATTATTCATAAATCCTAGTTGGTATGATAATATTCCACCTACTATCAAAACATTCAATGTTACTAATCTTGGTTTACATGCGAATCAAGGAACAGAAACAGGATGGGATATTAGAATTTATGTTGAGGGATATGATGAAGGTACAGGAATACAAAAATATCAAACTTGGTTAGTACCTTATGGCAATGGTTCAGGTTCGCCAAGAAAAGACGGAAATGACAGACTTATGACAGATGTTATAAATTTAAATACTGCAAGTGGAAGAACATTCTGTGCATATGCAATTGATAATGCAGGAAATGAAGCTGAACAATGCAAAACAATCAGGAACTAATAAGTTTTGCATTAATAAAAAAAATAATTTGTTAAATTATATAAAGTGCTACAAAATAGCACTTTTTCTATTTTAAAAAGGAGGAAATGATGAAAAACAAATATAAATTGCTACTTATGTCTTTGATTGGACTAGTATCAATGTTAATTGGAACGAATGATGTTTTCGCATCCACGCTAGTAAAAAATGATATACCAAATGTATATTTCTTAAGAAAAGGAAGCGATGGTAAACAGATATCTGACCCATTCCACACATACACAATAGATGGTAGAGTTGTTTATTGTATTGAAACAGATGTAGAAATAACTACTAGATATTATGATGGAACCATTGGTTGGGGGAATTCCCCTTTTTCTCAAGATATAAATCAAAGAATACAATTAATTGGATATTATGGATATGATTATCCATCTCATCAAACAGTAAGATATAGAATGGCAACTCAAGCTCTTATTTGGGAGGCAGTTGGCAGTGAAAGTGTAACTTATTGGACGGAACCTAAAGGAAATGGTAGTTTAATTAATATCGATTATGAGAAAAATCAAATAATGTCATTAGTAAATGCTCATTATAATAGACCATCCTTTAATGGTATTGAAACAAGTGCGATTTTAAATGAAAAAACTGCCTTTACAGATACCAATGGTGTCTTAAGTGAATATGAAATCTATAAAAGTAATAATGCTAATGCATATATAGATGGTAATACTTTATATGTTACTCCTACAAGTATTGGTGATGTAGAAGTAATTCTTAAGAAAAAAACATATAGTGATGACCCATCTATAATATTTATGGGACAAGATGGGAAATCCCAAAAGATGGGATTTTTTAGAATAGATGACCCAATTAGAAGTGCAATATACATTAAAAGTTATGGTGGGACAATTTCATTGGAAAAGTTAGATTCTAAAACCTTATCTTTTAAACCACTTGGTGATGCATCTTTAAAAGGTGCAATATATGGAATATATAATTCTAACGATATTAAAGTAGGCACTTTAACTACAAATGGGCAAAGCATTGTAGAAAGTGATTACTTACCAAGTTTAGGTAGATTCTATTTAAAAGAAGAAACAAGTAGTTTAGGTTATAAATTAGATGATAATAAATATTACTTTGAAATAACTCCAAATAATTTATATCCACAGGTAACTGTTTATGAAGAAGTTATAAGAAGAGACTTTGAGTTGTACAAAGTATTTGCTGATGCTAATACAACTATATTACAAGCTGAACCTAATGTAACATTTAATTTTTATCTTAAATCTAATATGGAACTATATGAAACTGCAACTACTAATGATAAAGGTCATCTAAAGGTAAGATTACCTTATGGTACTTATGTAGTAAGACAAGAAACTACTACACCTAATTATGAAAAGGTTGATGACTTCGTAATTACTATTGATAATGATTCAAAAGAACCTATCACAAGAATTATTTCTAATGCTGAAATCACTTCAAAATTAAAATTAGTAAAAGTAGATGAAGATTCTAAAAAAGTATTAGTCAAAGATGGAATAAAATTTAAAATTAGAAATCTTGATACTGGAGAATATGTGACTCAAAATATTACATATCCATATCAAGCTAAAGTTGATATATTTGAAACAAAAGATGGTGTATTTATTACTCCATATGTATTAAAGTCAGGTAATTATCAAATTGAGGAATTAGAAGACCAAATTATTGATGGATATATATGGAACAGTACTCCACTAAAATTTTCTATAACTGATACAAGTGACTTTATCTATGATGAAGATTTTGGTGTAATGTTAGAAGTTCAGTTTTCAAATAAACAAGTAAAAGGTGAAGTAGAAATAAATAAGTATGGTGAAAAATTTATAATTGATAATGGTAAGTATTATTATGAAGAAATAAAATTAGATGGTGTAGAATTTGAATTATATGCTAATGGTGATATATACTCACAAGATGGAACTCTAGTATATAAAGATAAGGAATTAATTATATCTTTTAAAACTGAAGATGGATATTATAAATTAGAAAACTTATATTTGGGTAAATATTATTTAATAGAAAAAGAAAGTGCCATAAATCATATTATTGATTCTACCCCTTTTTATTTTGAATTGAAATATAAAGACCAATACACAGATATTGTTTCATTACAACTTGAATTTAATAATCGACTTATTAAGGGTGACTTTGAATTAAATAAAACTGATATATCAACTGGTGAAATTGTTCCTAATGCCTTAATAGAAATATATACAATTAATGATGAATTAATCTTTAAAGGATATACTGATGAAAATGGTAATATTGTTTTAAAAGATTTACCAATTGGAAAATATAAATTTTATGAAAGTGAAGCTCCAAATGGATATATATTAAATGATGCAGTTCATTATTTTGAAATAAAAGAAAATGGCGAAGTAGTTAAATCAACAATAACTAATCAAAAAGTTATAGTACCAAAAACTTCTATTGCAGATTCTAAAGTTTTAAATATTATTGGAATTGTATCTATAATATTAGGTATTGCATACATTATCTATGATAAAAAGAAGAAATAACAATAAGAGTCATTCAATAATGATTGGCTCTTTTCTTATACTATTTGGAATAGGTTTTATATTTGTTGATTGGTATAAAGATTTTAAAAAAGAAAAAAATGATGTTGAACTTGTAAATATATTCTTTGAAAATAATAATTTAAATCCTACAAAGGAGGAAGTAAAAGAAAATAAGGAAACACTTGTTGATAAATCTGTGGAAAACTATATAGGCATTTTAGAAATACCAAAAATATCATTTAAAAGAGGTCTAGTTGATATAGATTCTAAAAGAAATAATGTAAAATACAATATTCAAATAATCAAACCATCAGATATGCCTAATATTGAAAATGGTAATTTAATATTAGCAGGTCATTCAGGAACTGGATATAATGCTTTTTTTAAAGATCTAGATAAACTACAAATTGGTGACTATTCTCATATTTATTATAAAAACGAAAAATACACCTACCATGTTGTAAATATATATGAAGTTGAAAAAAATGGAACAGTACTAATAAAAAGGAATACTGAAAAGACAGTATTAACAATGATTACTTGTAGTGAGACTGATAAAACAAAACAAATTGTTATAATATCTGAACTTACAAGTAAAGAAAAATATTAGGAGGAATTAAACTATATTAATATTAAATGTAACACAAGTAGAACAAAAATGGTATCTTGATGTTTTCAGAAATGTTATGTGGGGAATCGCTAAAGGTCTATTATGGTTTTTAGATGGTTTCTTTAATATCATTGATGGCATTTGGAGATACAAATTTTTTGATAACGAGTATGTTAATAAAATATTTGGTGGTGCAATAATTGTTGCTAGTAGTTGGTTAGTTTTAAAAGTAGTATTAGAACTAATTATGAATTTTATTGTTAAAAATGATGGAAAAGGTTCCCCACTAACTATTTTTAAAGGTACAGTATTAGCAATTGTTATGATGTTTTCAATTACACCACTATTTCAATTTGGTCACGACTTTTCAACTGCTCTTACTGATTCTGTTATAGAAGTTTCAGGTATTGGAAACGATTCGCAAGAAAACGCAATATCTGATGCATTAATACGAACGATGGTATATAATGAAGAAACCAAACCAGATGATAAGGAATATTTAGTGTCTAATTGGAAAACTATTGATATAAATGAAACCGAGGGTGGAATTGTAGGTGTCGGTGATTGCTACTTATACTCTTTAAATTTCTTTATGTTAATAGTTTTATCTTTTGTAACTATATTTCTATTATTCTTTGTTGCAATACAAATGGGAAAAAGGGTTATGGAAATTGCTTTATTCAAAATAATAGCCCCCTTTTGTTGCACAAGTCTTACATCAGGTCAGTCAAAATCATTTGAAACATGGACTAAAAGTACAATGGGATTATTTCTAATCACTGTAGTTCAGTTTGTATGTTTGGGATTACTTATTAATATGTTTGGTACTGCAATTCAAGATAATGGAACATTAACTGGAATCTTTTTAATTATTGGTGCATTATTATTTATAATTTCAACACCTACAATTGTAAGTAGTTTATTAGGTCAGCAATCTGGTATGATGACAGCATTTGGTGACATTCAATCTCTTATGGCATTAGGTCAGGGTGTATCTTCAGGAATGGGACTAGCTAAAGCAGGAACAATGTCTGCACTATCAATGGGAACCAATGTAATTGGTGGTGGAATATCTAAAGGAGGAGGTATGGCATCAAATATGTTTAAGAAAAAGAATAGTTTAACAGAAGAACAAATGACACAAGTAAAAGAAAGTATTTCTAATCATAATCCACACAAAGCTTTTCAACAAGTACAAGATGGATTAACTCAAAATAAAAATAAGGGAAAAAGTAATAATATTATGAATATGACTAATTCAAATCCTTTTACTCAACCATTTAATATGAGATATAATCCAATGAGAAATCAATATATGAGTCAGTCAGGATTAGAAGCTAATAGCAACTTTGACAGGAAGTGGTATTAATGTATCTTATACCTAAAAACATAAAAATTAAAAGAGAAATATTTAAGGGTTTTGGATTAATTGAATTATTTGCTATGGCATTAAGTTTAGGTATAGGTTTTTTATTAACTTATTTAAGTAAGGAATATCAAACTAAAATATTGCTATTCTCTATTCTGCCACTTACTACTTTTATTCTATTAATCCCCTTACCAAATGGAAGTACAGCTCTTAAAATATTATTAAAGTTTATAAAATATAGAATTAGACAACAAAATTATAAATTAAAAAATTAATCGACTTGCAAAAAGTGTCGAAAATCAAAAGTTTTGCAAGTTGACTTTCAAAACTTTTCAAATTATAAAAATTATAAGGAGGAATTTACATAAATACAGAAAATGATAAAAAGGAATTTAAATTTAAAGGAAAAGATTTATATCTTACTATTACTCAATACCTAAATAATAATCGTCTTGCTATATTGTGTGAAACTAAAGATGATTTATATTGTGATTTAACAATTAATCTCTCTAATTCTCATATTTTTCCAATTAATATCAATGAAGCTCATATATCTGAAATATCTAAATCCTGTGGATTAGAAAAAGCATTATTAGATGCAGGAATTATTAAAGAGATTATTTGTAATGAACAATATAATATGGGAAAATATGACTTTGTATCATTCGATATGGAAAAATTAAAAGAATATGATCCTGTTGGATTTGAAAAATATATGAATTCAGTTGAGTATGAAATAAAAAATATTCATAAAATATAAGGAGGAATTATTATAAAAAGAAAGAAAATTAGATTTAATAACAAAAACTATTTCATAGGAGTATATACATATGATAATAATAGACTTCGTTTAAAAATAGAAGCTAAAAAAGAAAGTCACGATATTACAATTGATTTAAAAGATTGTTATGTAGACAACAAACATATTTTATTAGACCCTGTTGTAACTCAAAATGGATTATTAAAAATATTAAAGAAATCAAGAATAATAAAAGAGATAGTAAGTTCAACTAAATATGGTTATGTATCAATACCTGTCGCAACAGTTAATATGGGAATTTTAAAACAATATGATTATGATGGTGTTATGAAGCACTTAAATAAATTCTATTTTGGTGGTTAAATGGATAGATTAAAATTGTATGATGATATACTAACTATTAGTATAAATAAAAAAGATAAAATAAAATTTAAAAGAATAGCATTCAAAAATAAAATGACAATGTCAGAATTTAGTAGACTACTAATTAAAACTGCAATATTAATCAATGATTTAGATAAAAAAGAAATAGATACAATAAAGTCTACTACACAAATTGATAATATAATATCTACTATTAGGAGGGATTCCTAATTTTTTTATTTAAAAGAAAAAACAAAAAATTACCTAAAATAATAAATGATTTTATTCCATTCCAAGATGTTTGGAATAATACAGTATATTTAGAAAATAATAAAATTGTTGGTGGTTTAAAAATTAATTCAATAAATCTTTATTTGTTGTTTGATGAAGAACAAAAAATAAAGGTTAGTGAACTTAAAAAAGTATTAAATTCTATTGATTATCCAATAAAAATATTTAGTATAGACAAACCTATTAATCTAGATAATAACCTAAATATATTAAATTCAAAAATCAAAAATGAAGAAAACAAAAACAAATCAAAGCTATTAGAAGAAGATTACAAATTCATTGAAGATTTAAATAATAAAAAATCGGTAGTTAATAGAGAGTTTTATTTAGTTATTGAAGAAACTGCAGATAATGAAAATATATTAAAACAAAAGATTAATGATTTAATACAAGAATTTACTGCTATGGGGTTATCTAGTACTCAGATTACTAGTGAAGAATGGCGTGAACTTTTATATGTTGTTTTAAATCCTGTTAATTCGCTTGAAAATTTCAAAAAAGATGGTACAGGTATTACAAGGTCATTTAAAGATAAAATTGCCCCAAATGGTCTTAAAATTGGCGAAAGAGATGTAATTCTTGGTGATGCTTATATAAGTGTTCTTACTTTAAGGTTATATCCATCAATTGTAGATTGTGGATGGTTAGGTACAGTTGCTAATGTTAATCATACTCGTATGGTTATGACTATTACTCCAATGGATACATTAGAGATTAGTAATACAATTAAAAAAAGTATTTCAGAAGTTAAATCAAAAATGATTAATGTTAATGATTACAATGACCAAATCATTTTAAATAATCAATTGCAAGATTATACAGAGTTAGTAAATAGAATTGACCGAGAACATGAAAGATTCTCATTATTAACGGTTAATTTTCTGTGTTATGGTGAAACTCTAGAACAACTAAACAAAACTAAAAAAGAATTAAAAAATACTTTATCTGCCTATGGTATGGGTGGAGCTGATTTAATGTTTGATCAGGAAAGGTCACTAAAAATGTGTTTGCCTACAATGTATAGAGATTTAGAAAAAAGTTTTGGACTACCTATTCCAATGATGACTACTTCAGCATCTTTCCCATTTATATTTCAAAATTTACAAGATGATGGGGATTCAATGATGATTGGTACAGATTCACTTGGTAGTTTACTATTCTTTGATTTGTGGAAAAGAACTAATAAAAGAAATAATTCCAATGCTGTTATTATTGGAAAAAGTGGTAGTGGTAAATCTACTCTATTAAAAAAACTAATTCGAGGTAACTGGTGCAGAGGAAGTAAGATTATAGTAATTGACCCTGAACGTGAATATAAACATCTGTGTGAAAACGTTGGAGGAACTTGGATTGATTGTGGTACTGGAACTGCAGGAATAATTAATCCATTAGAAGTAAGAAAAAGTTCTGTTGATGAAGATGGATTGTTAGATAAGAAAAATATTAATAATGATTTATCAAGACATTTTCAAACTTTTAGGACATTTATAAAATATTACTTACAAGATTTAAATGCTTATGAATTAACCAAAATTGAAGAAATATTAATTGAGGTTTATAAAGAAAAAGGAATTGACTTTAATACAGATTTATCTAAATTTAAAAGTAGTGACTATCCTATAATGGAAGATTTATATAAAAAAGTAAATCAAACATTAAAAGATTCAAAGAAAAATCATGTGTCGCCTAATGTAATTGAATCATTAGAAAAATTAAATTCAATGTTAAAAAGAGCTACCATAGGTGCTGATGCAAGAATATTTAATGGACATTCAAGTATTAATGTAGATGAAAATACTGACTTTATTGTTTTAGATATCCACAGTTTAGTGGATTCAGATGATACTATATTAAAAACACAGTTCTTTAATATTCTATCTTGGTGTTGGAATGAAATTAGTAGAAATCGTGAAGAACCTGTTATTCTTGTTTGTGATGAAGCTCATTTACTTATTGACCCTAACAATAAAGATGGAATAGAATTCTTAAAAAGAACGTCCAAAAGAATACGTAAATATAATGGTAGTCTATGGATAATAAGTCAAAATTTAATTGATTTCACATCAAAAGAAATCGAAAGACAGGGACAAGTAATTATTGATAATAGTGCTTATATTTTAATTATGGCACAGGGACAAAAAGAAATTGAAGCAGTAAAAAAGATGATGAACTTAAGTGAATATGAAGTTCAATTTTTAACTACTGCATCCCAAGGTCAAGGATTATTTGTTATATCGCAAGATACAAGACTTCCTATACAAGTCCACTTGCGAGAAGAAGAAAAGGAATTATTTGGTACTGCAGGAGGAAGATAAATGGATGAACTATTAATAATTAAAAAGTTTTTTCCAATTATCATTCCTTTTGCTTCCTTATTATTTATTGTTTCATTAATCCTAATGATAAGTACATCATCTAGTGGTGATGCTACTATATTAGCAGGAACTTTATTTAGAAAACCATTCAATGATGATGTTAATTATTCTGTAACATCTTATTTTGGTAATCGTTTAGACCCTTTTGGTAGTGGTGAAATAACTAACCATTATGGAATTGATTTATCAGCACCTGAGGGTACAGATATAGTCGCAATTGGTGATGGAATCGTGTACCAAGTTGGAAACGATTCAGATGGACTTGGTAATTATGTTTATATCAAACATGACTATGGTGATATAATTTTTTATAGTATTTATGGTCATATGTTAGATGATTCAATAGTTGTAAATGAAAATCAAAATATTAAATCTGGTGAAAAAATTGGATGTGTTGGGAACACAGGTTCATCAACAGGAAACCATTTACATCTTGCTCTTACGAGCCCTATTTTAGAATTTAATGACAAATATTATGTTGACCCCTATTATGTAATAGAGGGATTATAATAAGGAGAATATAAAATGGATAAAAGAAATATTTCAGAAAAAGATTTTATAATTTTTATAGATAGTGAAAAAGTTGCTTTCTATGTATATGATGTATTAGTAAGAAGAAAAGTTGCTAAAGAGTATGTCGACATCATTGCTGATACCTATACAGAGATAATAAGAGATAACGAAAAGGATATGTTAGGAACCTTTGTTAAGGCATACGACATTTTAAAAACAGACTATAATGTTGATATGTTAGAGCTACCATTTAAAAATAATTATTTAAAAAATGAACTAAACGATGTACTTGTTTTCGGTATTAATAAAAATAATATTGGAATATAAAGGTACATTTTGGGCTTAAAAAACCTTTAAAACAGTCTGACTTCTGTCCGACTTTTTTTATTGTTTCCTTTATTTATGGGGGTTAAGATGTATGTCAAAAGTCAGTCATTTTTAGAAATGTATGACATTTTAAAATCTTACAATCCCTTTAATTTCGGGCTAACTCGCCACTGGCGATGTTGATTGTCAGCCACGTTTATCCTGCTAAAAAAGCACACACGACTAGGTACATAAAAAGTTAAATTTATTACTAAATATTTTAAAAATTAAGGTACATTATTGTGTACTAAATTTGGAGGTGATTAATTGAATAATGAATCAGGAATTATTAAAGCAAAAATTGATGGTAACTTATATGATGTTCTAAAACTACTTTTAACTAAATTAAATATGACTCAACAAGAGTTAATAGAATCAAAAGTTAAAGAGTTTGTTATTGAGAACATTCAATTAGTAGTTGGAACTAAAAGTGATAAGAAATGAAAACAGAACGTATATCAGTTCGTGTAAGTGAAGATGAAAAAAAAGAAATAAGTATTAATGCTGAAAAATCAAATATGAATACATCAGAGTATATTTATAATGCTGTTATGGATAAGTTGCAACTTGATAAACTTTGTGATAGTCAGGGACAATTTTTAAATTTATTTGATACATCATTTAAAAGAAGTTATGACCCATATCAAAAACATTTATTAGTAATTTTAAATCGTATTGAGTTCAATACTAGGTGGATAATAAAACAACAAGATATATTTATGCAACATATTAAAGTTCCACAAACAAAAGATGATTTAAATGTTTCTTTCTTAAATCATCCTATTACTGATATAGCTCAAGAGTTGGTACTTAAAGATATTAGAACAATGTCATCTAAAAAGAAAGAATTAGAAAATGAGTAGTAGCAATATTATCGTAAGAACTAGATACAAGCATTCATTAGAAACAAGCAAACATCTTACTAAATGGTCTGATTATGTTTCTAAAAAAGAAAAAGCAGATGCCACTAGTCTTGATGATAAAAACATAATGAACGAATATTTTTCTCTTGCTGATAAGGACTCATTTTTATTTGAAAAATGTGAGTCTTTTGTTTGGAATCGAGATGGCGACATAAATCCTAGAGAATATTTAAAAAAATATAAAATTGATGATACAGGTTTCACTTGGAACTTGGTTATCTCTTTCCCACCTGACTTTGCTATCAATAATGGTCTTATAACTAAATCAGATTATTATGATTTAACAAAACATATAATGCCATCTTTAATAACTGACATGGGACTTAAATTAGATAATACTATTTGGTTATCAAGTTTACATCGTAATACTGATAATCCACATTTACATATCTGTTTAGTAGAAAAAAATAAAACAGCAACTAAAGGTTTCATACCTAAATTTGCTGTTAAAAATTTAAAAAGTAATATTGGTAATTACTTAATAGATAATACAGATTTTTATAAATTAAGGGACAATGAATTTTCCACTATCACTGATGGGATATCATTAAAAGAATTAACAAAAGTTAAAGGTCAAAAATTATATAGTGACAAGTTTAGAAAGACATTGAATCAACAGCTATTATCCTTTTATGATACCCTACCAAAAATAGGTAGACTTCAATATAATTCAAAAAATATGAAACCATATAAACAAGAATTAGATAATATTATACATTATATATTAAGTCATGATTCAGTTAAGTATAACTATGCTAACTATTTAAGGTTGTTAGAAGAACATCAAAAAGAACTTAATGTTCTTTATGGTATTTCATCTGATAATAAAAAAAGAAAATATTATAATGAACAATTAAATCGTTTATATTCTAAAATTGGTAATGAGATTTTATCTAATTATAAAGTTTATCAAGCTATGGATTTAATGACTAGAGAAAAATCCTTTTTATCAAAACATATTAAAGAATTAAAATTTAAAAGTCGTAGTGATTATTCTAAAGAAGAAACAAAAATTAAAATTGGTAAAGACTTATATAAATTATGTATGATGGCAGACTTAAATAATTATGAAATTAAAAAAGTATTTGAAAAATGGATTAAAAATTCTAATTATGATTTTAATGTTGATGATCTTATCAGGTCTGCTACTGTTCTTGATTATGAGATGAGTTCTAATGATTTTTATTCTGCTTTAAGAAAACTTGGCTATAACTATGAAAGGTATAGTAAATTTAAAAATAAATTTTTCTATAAAGAATTAAATTATAAAATGTTTATTAATCAAGCAGTTAATCATTTAATGTATGAACTTGAGGCAGAAGAAAAACAAATAATTACTGATATGCAATATGAATTGGAGGAATTTAGATAATGTATGTTATAGATATAACAAGAAGTGATAATTATTCAGTTGAAAATGACTTAATGTTTGGAAAAAGAAGTAGTGATACTAAAGAAAAAATTATTAATTATATTCATAATTATGCTATTGCAAATTGTGATGGATTGCATTTGGATAAAGACATATTAGATGAACAAGTTAATATAGAATTATTCTCTTTAAGAGATTACTTATTACAAGAAAATAATATTTGTATCGATAAGGATTTAATTATTCAGTCTATACCAACAACTCCAGAAAAATGTTTAATAGTAAAATGTTTTAATAATGAGTATGATAAAGTTCCTGCTATATATTTGTTTCATAATAATCAAAAAAATAGAGCTAGTGGATTAATGGCATATTTTATTAATGACTCTTTAATTACTACTTTAAATAATGAAAACAAATTAGAAGAATACGAAAAAAATAAAAAAGATATATTTCATTTTAAAGATGTTTCATATTCTTATGGTTGTCAAAACTTTAATATGTACAATGGAGGTTTGTTTTTAGAAGAATTATTAAATAATTCAGTATCGTATAATGAACTTAAAGAAGAAAAAAAGAATATTAATTTTTAATGATATTATGATACAATATAACTAACAAATAAATAGTAATTTGTTAAAAATGGATGTGAGTATATGAGTAATAATAAATCAAAGTTTAATCCAAGCGAAGAAGAATTAGAAATTCAAAAAAAGGAATTACTAATTGAAATGAATAAACTTGATAATGAAATGAGAAAAAATAAACGAAAAAAAATCATAATTATTATGACTATTATATTAATAATTATTTCAGTAATTAAAATATTTTTTGGTACTATTGAATTATATAATATATTTGGTGCTTCTAAATCAAATGCTAGATACTACAAAGTAACAGTAAATGATAAACACGTTGCTGTATCATACATAGCAACACATACAATACCTATAATACCTTTTTTAGTTAATTTTAATAGCGTATATTTAGGTAATAGTAATATTGCAGGAGATGACACAGTTGCTTTTTATAGTGATGGTTCTGATAAATATATAATAGATGTTGACTCATATAGTTGTTATTATGAAAACATTAAAGCAGAATGTACCAATAATAAACAAACAATGAAAAAAAATGATGATACTAAATATACTAAAGTTAAAATAACTAGAATTACAAATCCACATGAAGTGGTTTATGAAGGAAAATATATCAATAACATTGCTCCTTATATAACAAAAAAAGGACAGTATCATGTTGAAATAACTGCAAGATATGGATTAACTAAATCTGAAATATATTTTTATTTTGAAAACAAATAAAGATAAAATTATAATTTATTAAGCAGGTCTATAATAAGATTTGCTTTTTTTATGTTAAAATAGGACTAGAATAATTTAATTTATAAATCAACATCTAAACCACAGGTAGAAATATACAACTAAACCACAGGTCGGTTTACTATTCACTTTTTTAAGTATAAAATTATAGGTGTAAGGAGGGAAAAATATGGATCCAAGAAAAACAGGTATAATAATTTCAGATGCTAGAAAAAAATTAAATATGACACAAAAAGATTTAGCAGATAAATTATATGTATCAGATAAAGCAGTAAGCAAATGGGAGCGTGGTTTATGTTTTCCTGATATATCTGTTTTAATACCACTTACAGAAATTTTAAATATTAGTTTATATGATTTGTTAAGAGGTGAAAAAGTGAATAAGAAAGAAGTTGAAGAAACATTAAAAGATACTATTAATTATTCTAATAGTGAAATCAAAAGAAAAAAGAAAAAGTACATAATAATAAGTTCTATTATCATTGTATTTATAGTATTAACTAGTATAATATCATTAATATTTATCAATGAAAATAAAGATATTGGTGCCATTGTAGATAGAGATACCATATATGATATTAGTTATTATAGTGATTATAAAACTACTATTGAAAATACTAATGGTGAAAAATTAGAATTAATTGTTATGAAGTTACCGTTAAAATGGAAAGAAAGAACATTTGAATTTGATAATAATATTATGAAAATCAATTATGGTGTTTCATATAAAAATGCTGTTAAAGCATATAATGATGAAAATTATGTAAAAGAAGCAATGATTAATATTGCATCAGTAATTTTTACTACAGTTTCAGATGTTAATTCAGTAGAAATTAGATATACTGATTATAGATATTCTATTTCTAAAGAAAAATTGCAAGAAGTATATAATATTTCTAATTTTGATGAAGTGATTGAAAAAGATAATTGGAACAAATTAGTATCAAGTAAATTGATAAGTGATGAATTTGTAAATGATACTTTTAAATTATTTACGAAGAGTAAAGTTTCAAAAAAAGAGTTAGAGAAAAAACCAATAGCAGATAGATAATGAAAAAAAGAAAGATAAAGAGAAAAGTTAAAATATTATTAATTGTTATATTTATTACATTTTTAATTATCTGTTTAACAAACTCAAATAATAAAGGTCAAGTTATAGAAGTTGAGCAGATAAATAAATATAAATATATTCTTGTTAATAAGGAAAACAAATTGAATAAAGATTTTAAACCTAACAATCTAGTTGAAGTAAAAAAATGTTCTGAGGGTAATTTTTATTTGGAAGAAGAAACTGCAGAAGCTTATCAACAAATGTGTTTAAATTCAATTAAAGCAGGTTTAAATATTAGGATATCATCAGCATATAGAAGTTATAAGGAACAAATAAAATTGTACAATGAATACTTAAAGTTATATGGCAAAGATTATGTTGATAAATATGTAGCAGTTGCTGGATATTCAGAACATCAGACAGGTCTTGCTATAGATTTAAAATCATTAGATTATGAAAATTTTAAAAATTCAAAAGAATACTTATGGATTAAAGAAAACTCGCATAATTATGGTTTTATTATAAGATATCCAGATGGCAAAGAAAAAATAACAGGATATAGTGCTGAAGAATGGCATATAAGATATGTTGGTAAAGAAGTAGCAAAATATATTTATGAAAATGATATAACTTTTGAAGAATATTATAATTTGTTTTTAAAATAATGAATTTCAATTTATTAAGCAAATCATTTTATTGATTTGCTTTTGTTATGGTATAATATACTTGACAAATATCTTTATGTTTTGTTGGTTGGAGGAATATATGAAAAAAGGAACAATTATAATATTAACTATTATTACATTAGTTTTAACATTTATATTTGCAGAGATATTTAGTATTTATCATTTCGGTAGTGTACCAACATTATTAACATCCTTATATTTAATATCTATATTTGCTATATTTGAGGACTTGACAATTTCTATAACTTATATTGTTAGAAAACTGATAAAAAAAGAAAAATTAGAGATTAAAAAGATTATAGGATTAATATTATTATTTGTAGCATTACTATTGGTATTATTATTTTTAGTAGTTGTACATGTTGATTATTTACATTGGTATATGTATTCTAGTCCATTTTATTTAAATGTAATAGCTAGAAGTATTGAGTTTTTATTACCATCAATAGTACTTATAGTAATCGGTATTTTGTTAATGAAAAATAAAAAGAAAAAGTAATTCAAATTACAATTTATCAATTAGATTAACATTATAAATGTTAGTCTTTTTTATTGGAGGGATGTTAATTAAAAAAACATTTAATTACATATTAATTTCTATTTGTGCTTTTTTATTTTCTTGTAATGTTTGTTATAACTTAACTACTATTATCAAAAATAACATTAAACTTTCTTGGGATATAAGTATTTTCTATTCATTACTTCAATTAAAAGATTTAAGTTTATTATTTGGTACAATTCTTTTAACAACTATAATAATGTTATTTGTTCTAAAATATGATAAAGAATTAAAATTAAAGTTTCAAAAATTAAAAAAGATGCCTGAAGAGGATGGTAGTTTTGAATATGGTAGTTCTCGTTGGGCTACTAAAAAAGAAATCAAAGATAACTTTAAAGTTTGGAATATTGGCTCTACCCTAAAAAGTGGTGGTATTCCTGTCACTAAAATGGATGGTAAGTTTTATTATTCAGATTCTTTTGATCATACTTTAATCATCGGTTCAACTGGTAGTGGTAAAACTATCTGTGAAATAATGCCTTTAATATTTAATCTAGGATATGCAGGTGAATCGATGGTTATTAATGATGTTAAAGGTGAATTATATGCTCATACATCAGATTTTTTAAAAAAGAAAAATTATAAAATTAGAGTTATTAATTTAAGAGATGCTCTTTCATCTGATGGTTGGAATCCACTTCATCTTGCCTATAAATATTATAAAGAAGATAATATTGACCTCGCAGGCGATATTATAGAAAACTTTTCTAAATCATTAACAAAAAATCTTTCTAGTAAAGATATGTATTGGGAAAAGTCTGCTAATTCAGTTCTAACTGCTTTGTGTTATGCAATTATTGAGGATGCACCTAAAGAAGAACAAGCTCACTTGTTTTCTATCTATAATATGTTAGTAGAACATGGAGCAAAGATGATTGATAGATTTAACTCTTTAGATTTATATTTTCAACAAAAACCTTTTGGTAATCTTGCCAAGATGAGTTATGCTACAGGTTCTTTTGCTAAAGGTGAAACACGTGCTACTCTGTTTTCAGTACTTGCTACTGTTATCAAAATCTTTTCTGATACAGGTATTGCAAATCTTACAAGTAGAACTGATTTTGAATTAGATGATATAGGAAAAGAAAAAACTGCAGTATTTTTAATCATACCTGATGAAAAGGAATCAAGACACGAACTTGCAAGTTTATTTATCGACCAATGTTATCAAGCTCTAGTTAATTCAGCTCAAACATTGCCTAGTGGTAAGATGCCTATTAGAGTCAATTTTATATTAGATGAATTTGCTAATATGCCACCCATTACATCTATATCAAATAAAATTACAGTATCTCGTTCTCGTAATATAAGGTTTTACTTAGTAGTTCAAGACTTTGACCAATTAAAAGAAAAATACAAAGAGTCTGCAGGTACTATTAAATCAAATGCTACCCAATGGATTTATCTCTTAACTTCAGATAATGAGTCTGCCAAAGAAATAAGTGCTAGACTTGGTAAGTATACTATCTCAAGTGAGAGAGTTTCTACTTCAAGTAGATTAGAACAATTAGATTATAATATTTCAAATGATAAGTCTCTTATGGGTAGAGAGTTATTAATGCCCGATGAATTAATGAGATTTAAATTTGGTGAGGCAATATTTATGGGAACAAGACTACACCCTATTAAAGCTCATATTATACCTATCGCTAAATATCCGATAAAATATAAAATTGTAAATTTACCAAGCACTCCTAAAGAATATAAAATTGAGTGTTTTAATTTGGACGAATTTAGAAAATATAGGAATGCAAATAATAAGAATATGATTGAATTAGAATAATGTTAAATAGATTAAGGAGGAATTAAATGTTTAAAAAAATATGATATTACGCATATTAATAATGTGAATCTATTTGCATCAAATATATTGTTAATTGCATCATTTTATGATATAATGGTGCAAATGAAAGGGGAATGATGCAATTTGAGAAGATTTAATTTATTGGAAGAATATAATAGTATTATATCTAATAGTAATATTATTAACTTGATAAGTAAAATTCATGAGTATAAAGGAAAACAATCGTATTTATTAGATACTAAAAAAAATACATTAGAAACATTATTAAAAGTTGCTAAAATTCAAAGTACTTCTTCATCAAATAAAATTGAAGGTATTTATACTACTGATAAAAGAATTAATGAAATCGTAAATCAAAAATTAGAACCTAAAAACAGAAATGAAGAAGAAATTGCTGGTTATAGAGATGTATTAACTTTAATACACGAAAATTATAACTTTATTGATATTAATCGAAATACAATATTACAATTACACAGAGATTTATATAAATATACTGGTTATAATTATGGTGGTAAATTTAAGAATTCTCAAAACTTTATTGAAGAAGAAAATGAAAAAGGAGAAAAGAAAATAAGATTTACACCACTATCTCCTGTTGAAACACCAATTGCAATAGAAGATTTATGTAAAAATTATAATGAATTAGTTAACAATGAATCATGTGATTTACTAGTCTTAATTCCTATATTTATATTGGATTTTGTATCTATACACCCATTTAATGATGGTAATGGTAGAATGAGTAGATTACTTACTTTACTATTATTATATAAAGCAAACTATATGGTAGGAAAATATATTAGTATTGAAAAAATTATAGAAGAAACAAAAGAAAGTTATTATGATACATTAGAAAAAAGCTCAACAAATTGGCATAATAACGAAAATGACTATTCATATTTTGTAGAATATTATTTAGGAATAATATTAAATGCTTATAAGGAATTTGATTCTAGAATAAATATTGTTGAAAACAAAAAAACAACTGCTTACGATAGAATTATAGATATATTTAAAAATAATATTATTCCAATAGATAAAGCATTTATAATAAATAAATGTCCTGATTTAAGTGAAACCACAATTGAAAGAACTTTAAATAAATTGCTTAAAGAAGATAAAATTGTTAAAATATCTGGTGGGAGATATACAAAATATAAATGGAATAATTAATTAAATAAATTATTTAGATTTTACAAATAGCTAAAAAGATATGTTTAATTGCATATCTTTTTTTGTTGTGAAAAAAAGAAGGAGGAATAAATTTGAATATTGAAAGAATAAAAGAAAAATACCCTGTTGGTACAAGAATTAAATTAAAATATATGGATGATGATTATGCAGTACCTAGTGGAACTTGTGGTGCAGTTGATTTTGTAGATGATGAAGGACAAATTCATATGTTATGGGATAATGGTAGAACATTGGCTTTGATAGATGGATTAGATGATTTTGAAATTATTGATATAGAAAAAGGAATCAAAATATAATGAAAATCTTTGGAACAATAAAAGATGTTGAAAAAATAGTTATATCTGACCCATCATATCAAAAGGATGTCAAATGTCGATTTGAACACAATTCAAAAGTAAAACAAAATTATGATATTGAAATTAATATAAAAGATTATGAGGAAAAATATGAAGAACTTGCAATATCAGGTTTAGATGTAGATATTTGTATAAAAAATAATAAATATATTAATACCCCATCCCCTTTGCTAACAATTCATAATGATGGTGTTAAATATCTAAAAGAATTTGTAATAAAGGAAGACTTTGATATTGGAATGGATACAGCTAGAATTAGTTATGGAATAAATGAAAAGGCAGATGAGATTTGTAAATATGCATATGATTCACATACAATTGAAGAATTATTAGATGATAGTAAACAAAAATTTTGTTTAAAAACAGGAACAGATGGATATTATGGTGATGTAATATTATTTAAGACAATTGAAGATATACCAATATTTTTAAAAGCAAATGGATATATTTGTTCAGATATGGGATATACAAAAGAAGAGTTAAAAGATTACTTTATTAATCAGTTAAAAATTAAAAATATTGAGATTGATTACGAAAAGAATATAAATATATAGGAGGAATTTATATAGTACAATTTGAAAAAATTGAAAGTTTAAAGGTAAGTGAAAAATTTTTTAATATGTTAGAGGATAAAATCAGTAGCAATAGTTCTTTAAATGGTTATTATGATACATTCAATAATTGCAGGGAATCAGGTTTTATATTAAAACTATATAACAGTAACTACAACTTGTATATATGGGCTTGTCAATGCAGAAATTCAGATAACTTAATGATAATTATTGGCAATGAGGAAGATTCAGATTTAAACAATAACTTTACTGATGATGCTTATAAGAAAGCTAAATATTTTAAACATGATGAGTATAAAGAGGCAGTTGATTATGTATATAAACAAATTAAATATATGTATAAAAATGATATTGTTATACAAAAACATATTAAGTATGATAGATATTATAGTATGGATGCTTTGAAAAGAATTTGTGACGATGCTAGTAATTTACATTATGAGAATTATAAGCGTATGGCAACTTTTTGTGATGAAGAAGAAGGATATTGTTGTGATTTAATTATTAAGGATGGAAAGTTTGGATTTTGCTACTCTAAAATTTCTAATGAGGATAAAGATGTATGGGATTTAAATTTTGAAGAATATATCCCTGACTTATCAAGTGATGTAGCATTAATGCTAAATATGAAACAAAAATTAGCAAATTTTATAGACGAGCAAATTGAATACGAAATAACAATGTCTGCAGGGATTAATATATGAAAACATTAATTGATGCAATTAAAATTAGAGCTATTGAATATTTAAATACTACACCTGTTGCTCATGATAAATATTTGTTTATTATGTATCATACTTTTGCTAATATTAACCCTGTACCAATGAAAGATGATAGTGGAGACTATATTTATTTAGATATTATAAATAATGAAGATGATTTCAAACTTTTTGTTAATAAGATGTCTGATGTTATATTAAATGCTAAAGATGTTTCTAGTATTTTTTCGATGATAATTAAACCTTATCGTTTCTATTTTTTAAAAATTATTGAGGATTGTCTATCAAAAGAAGATTTTAACTATTATTTAAAAAATATATGGATTAATACAGAGTTCCCTAATACAGATAAAAATGTATCAGTTGATGAATCATTAAACCTGTTTAAAAATGCAGATAAAAATTTAATTATGACTAAATCCGAACTATTAAAATTAAATACTCTACCTGACGAAATAACTATCTATCGTGGTGTACATAAAAAAAATAATTCTAAAGCATTGTCTTGGACTGATGATTACGAACAAGCATTATGGTTTGCAAAGAGATTTGATAATAATGGATATGTATTACAAGCTACTATAAAGAAAGACGATATTATTGCATATTTTGATGAAAGAAATGAAAAAGAAATAATTGTAGATTTTAACAAAATATATAATTTAAAAACTGAAAAAGTTATTGATATAAAAATTTAGGAGGAATTAAATGAAAGAATACTTTGTTCATCATGAAGATTTAGAAATTACAATTAAATATGATGATGATAACGATTTAATAAAAAAATTAGATAATATTATATGCGATTTAATTAGTTATGGATATGGTTCTTATGACATAGGAACTGATGGTATGCTTGAAGCTATACGAAATGATGACATATATGATGAAGATTTTATAGTTAAAAACAGTACATATAAAGATATAGATATTTAGGAGGAATATTATAGAAAAGTTTACAAATGATGAAATAAGAAAATTTGTTTCTGAAACATATTTTATGGACAGAACAGATCGTATGACCATTGATTTATTAAATCATTATGCTTTTGTTTTGCACGAGAATGTTGCAGACCTTACTGATGAAGAAATAGAAGTTGCAAAAAAATATGCTGAAAGTTATTTGGAAAAAAATAGTTTTTGGAAAAGTTATGACAATGATTTTAAGATGTTTGTTAATAAACAAAAATTTAATGCTATAACAAATAAAGATTATGATTCAATAGAAAAATTAATATATCAAGTAGTTAGAGACATCAATGATGTGGTTGACATTGATGATTGGGAGTTTGATATTTATTATAGTGTTGATTATGAAAACAAAATGCTTTTATCAAGATTAAATAAAAATGACTATTGTGAAAAAATAGATTTAGTTTATGATATTGTTGATAGGTCTTTTAGTCCTTTTGAAACATCAATAACAGATGACATGGATAAATTAGGTAGTATAAATTATAATTCATATTCTTTTTATGAATTATATAATATTAGAATTTAGGAGGGATAATTTATAATAGAAGAAAAATTAAAAAAAATTAATGAACTTGGTTTTGAATTTCGTAAAACCAAAGATGAAAAAGAAAAAGATAATATAGAAAATGAATTAAAAAAAATTTTATTTGATTTAAAAAAAGAAGCAGTTCTAAAATTCAAAGATGAATCTGATATCAAAAAGTTTTTAGATAATATAATTAATTTTAATAATTATTCGTTTAATAACCAATTATTAATATGGGTTCAAAAACCTGATGCAGATTATGTTGCTTCATTTAAAACCATTAAAGATATGGGTTATATGTTAAATAAGGACAGTAAGGGAATAAAAATTTTTATTCCTAATTTTTATAATATAGTAAAAATTAAGTTAGACAATGAGAAGTATGAGTTCAAACCATACTTCTCATTAACTGATGAAGAAAGAAAAAAATATAAAGATGCAAAAGATGATACTATTACTTTCCATAAACAAAAATTAGCGGGATTTAGTTTAGGTAATGTATTTGATATTAAGGATACTACTATTCCTATGGATACCATTGATGCTGAACTTAATCCTATTATCAACGATAAACGAGCTGAAGATATTATGGATTGTTTTATTAAAACAATTTATAATGATGGTTTTAATATTGAATTTAAAGAACTTGAGGGAGGAATTAAAGGTTATTGTGACCACTCTAATCATACTATTGTTGTTAGAAAAGGTTTAGGTAGTTTAATGCAAATGAAAGTTTTGATTCATGAATATGCTCATGCACTAGCTCATAAACATTTAGAAAATAATAATCGTGATTATCAAGAACATCGTAATCAATATGAAACTGAGGCAGAATCTATTGCCTATGTAGTTTCTAAATATTTAAATATGAACCCTAGTGATTATTCACTTTCATATCTGTATGCTTGGAGTAAAGAAAAAGATTTTAAAGAAATTGATGATTCATTAAATACAATTGTTAATTATAGTAAAAAAATTATAAATAATTTTGAAAAGTTCTATGATAGAGAGTATGGTCTGTATTCAGAGAAAAATAGTTTAAATTGTATGTGATGCTATCATTTTTTATTTAGGAGGGATAATTTATAATAGAAAAAAATATAAAAGTAGAAATGGATAACATTGAAGATTTATGGCAGTTTGTTTTGGAACATTCTTATCAAAAATGGGAAAATTCATTTGGATATTCTGATTTTTTAAAAGAGTTATCAGAATATGAAAAAACTGCAGTTCAATTTGGTAAATTTAATTATCAAATTGAAAATAATGGTTTATATGGTTGGCACATTAATGGGTATAGTTGTGATTATGATGATTTATTAAATTTTATAGAAAAATCTGATTTTGTAAAAAAGGAACAATTTGAAAATATACTTGGAACATTTAATTATGTTATAGAAGAAATAGAAAAATTAAATCCAAATAATGATTTTTATGAAAGTGATTGCAATACTAGGTATCAATATTTAGATGGTATACAACATGAGTATTTATCGTTGCAAAACGAATGGTTTGAATATTTTCAAGAATATTTATTAAGCAATATACCAGACGAATATGTTAAAAAAATAAATAATTATAACTTATCAAAAATAAATATATAGGAGGAATTAAATGATTGTATGGAATGAAAAAGTTAAGAAAAGTCAGGATATTATAGAGGCTGTAATTAATCAATTATATAAAGAAACCATTAATACTGATGGTGTTGTTGAAATTTTTAACAACGGAAAAGAACAAGGGTGTGTATTAAAACTATTTGATAAATTTAATCCTAATTTAGATTTATGTATGTGGGTATATATGCCATCTGAAAGAAAAATTAATAATCATATTGAAGTTGTCATTGGTAAACATATTAATTGTAATAAATTGAATATGTGGGATGGTGATGATTTAGAATCATTCTCTTTTGAAGATGTTAAAGCTAGAGAAATGCATAATAAAACGAGAGATTTTATGTTAGAAAAAATAAAAGACAATTTTGAAAGAATTTATAATATAAGGTCAATTTAGTTTAGGAGGGGTGATGCATAGAAAATAAAAAAATATCATTAAGTGATTTATTTTTTGAAATAGGAAAATTAGTTAAAGCCTATGAGGATAATTCTAGTATTGTTAAAGAAGAAAAAGATGAAGAAAAATTATATAGTATAAATCAAGTAATTCAATTATATCCTTTACTATCTAAACATTTAATTACTAATGCTATTAATGGTGGCGAGTTAAAAGTTACTTGGATTGGTAATAAGAGATATTTTAAGTTAAATGATATTGATGATTATTTAAAACAAAAACAAGAGAAAGTTGTTAACAGTATTCCTGAAACAATTCAAAGTTGGAGGAATAAATAATAGCAAATAAATTATCAAGAAAAATAATAAAAAGATTTTCAATATCTTATAGTGAGGCACAACGACTTGGTATAACAGATGAGGATTTAAAATATATATCTGAACCTAAAGAAAATACATTTCGTATTTCTATACCTATTATTGATAATAAAAGAGAAACAAAAGTTGTTCATGATTTATTGGAGGCAATTAAATTAAAATATGAATTGGTTAAAGATATTGAAACAAAAAGAGAACAAGCACTTGAGAAACAAGAAACCATAAAAGATGCAAAAGGAAAAATAACTAAATATGATTTAGTTAGTGATGGTATAGAATTATATTTAAAAGAAAGAAAACTTGATTTTGAAAGAGGTTTTATTCAAATTACTACTTATGAACAAGATGTAAAAGATTATACTGATAGTAAGTATTTATTAGATTATGGTATCTTTAAACAAACCATAATTGATGTTGATGAGGACTATGCACAGGAATTTGTTGATTATCTATGGGATAAAACAGTTATTAAAGGACAAAATAAAGGAAAAAGGATTTCAGAAAATACAATTTATAAACCTTATTCCTTTATTCATAAGGTGTTTAATTATTTCTGTAAAGATTTAAAAATAATAAAATATAATCCTTTTGATACTGTTAAAAGAAAACCCCATGCAATATCAGTTGATAAAGAATATTTTACTGAAGAAGAAATGCATTACATTAAAGAAAAAATAGAGTTTGAAAATATCAGATTTAGAACATTAATAACTCTTATTATGGATACAGGTATGAGACGAGAGGAAGCACTTGCTATTAAATTTAGTGATATTAACAAATTCAGGGAGACAGTTAGTATCGAAAGAGCTTTTGTAAAATCAAAATTAGATAATAGATATATTATTAAACCTGTAAAAAGAAAGAAAAGTGAAAGGGAAATTATTTTAACAGCGTATGCATTAGAATTAATAAACAAATATAGACAATTTAAAGTTGCTTGTGGTTTTGTAGTTAATGATGACGATTTTGTATTTACTGCTTGGGATAGTATAGAAATAATAAATCCTGATAGACATTCTAAAGAATTTAAAGATTTCATAAAAAAAATAGGTATCACAAAAAATGTACCTTTAAAAAATTTAAGACATACTCATGCTACTTTCTTTGTTGCTCGTGGACATAATTTGAAAGCAGTACAAAATAGAGTTGGACATGAAAATGTAGAAACCACTCTTGGTATATATGCACAAAGTAATCTAAACGAGGATAAAAAACTTGTAAGATCATATGAAGAAGAATTTTATAATAAGCTAGGATTATCTATGTCTGAATTATATAAGATTGTTAGTAATAGATTTAGCGACACAAAAAAATTAACAAGTATTTTAGAAAAAGTAAGTAATGAATATGTCGATAGTTCTAACTTTGATATTTTGTTGGAAAGATGCCAAGAATATTTTAAAGAATTATTTCCTATTTTTGATAAAATAGTACAAATTGATTCCTTATTAGACGATGATGAAATTGATGCTATATTTGAGGGATTTATGCCTTTGTATCGTAAAATTAAAATAGAAGGATTAGAACCAAAAATCCGAATTTAATACACGAAAAAAATCAACCCCCTATTGACGGTTTTTGCATTTTCGTACACACCAAAAATTTTTATCCCAAAAAATGTACGAAAAATGTACGAAATGCTTTAATTAATGTTGATTTTTTTCAATTATTTTTAATTTTCGGCTAATTAAAAATGACTGAAAGAAATTGACAAAACCCTTATTTTATCGTATAATATTAATGAATTTGATAGCTTTTAGTGAACAGGGGACCTCGACTCCAAAACCGTTAATGTGGGTTCGACTCCTGCTACCCCTGCCATTTGCATTTCTGTTCGAACTTTTTAAAAAATCGAACTTTAATATAAAGGAATCCAATCTTTAGAAAGGTTGGATTTTTTATATGCTAAATTTTAAGAAAGAAAAAGTTAATATTGATGACAAACTAAAACAAAGAATAGACTTTATATGCAAATTTTGTGGATTTAAGCCTACTTTTGAATCTGGGAATATAATTAGTCTAGATAAAACCAATTTGTATTATATTGAGCCAAATAAAGCCATTATAAAAGATATTTTAATTTTATTCTTTAATTATTCTAATGAAGTCTATATAAATAACTTAAATAACAAAGTTTTGCTAAAAGATTTAGAAGATTATCTTAAAAAATTGTCGTAATATTGACTTATCTAAAAATAATAAGTAAAATTAAATTAGATAAAGATAGCAGTATCGTCTTTTTCTGAAAGAATGGATACTTCATGTCTAAAATTACTTTTTTACAAAATTTATTTTATAAGAGTCAATAATACGGAATTATTCTGCCTATTTTGACTCTTTTTGTTTTGCAGAAGGAGGATGTGTATGATTAGAAAGAATTTTGATGAAAACTCTAATATAAAAGCTGGAATCTATATTAGAGTTAGTACTGAGGATCAAGCCCGTGAAGGATTTAGTTTACCAGAACAAGAAAAAAGATTAAGAGAATTATGTGAAGAAAATCATATTGAGATTTATAGAATTTATAAAGATGCTGGAATAAGCGCTAAAAAAGGAAATAAAAGACCTGCATTTGAAGAATTATTACAAGATATTAAAGATAAAAAATGTAACACTATTGTTGCTTTAAAACTAGATAGAGTTACAAGAAGTATATTTGATTGGGAAAATTTAATGGATTTTCTAAATAAAAATGATGCTTATATTGTGTGTGCTAACGATGAAGTTGATACTACAAATGCTAATGGAAAATTATTAACTAGATTATTAATTAGTGTTAGTCAAAATGAAATAGAAAGAACAAGTGAAAGAACTAAATTTGGAATGGCTGGTGCAATTAAAGCAGGACATATTCCTGGAGTTACTCCTCTAGGATATAATCGTGTAGATAAAAAATTAGTTATTAATCCAATTGATAAAGAAGTTATAGAAAGAATATTTGATATGTATTCTCATGGTAAATCGCATTACACTATTAGAAATATTTTAAACGAAGAAAAATGTTTAGGTAAAACTAATTGGCAAGACTCAACAGTTAGAAGAATATTAGAAAATCCAGTTTATAAAGGAGACTATATTTCTAATAAAGGTAAAAAGAATGAATGTTATTATGAAAATGTATGCCCTTCTATTGTTAGTAAAGAACTATGGGATTATTGCCAAGAACAAGGTGCAAAGAATTCTAAAAACTATATGAGAAAAGAAGATTATTATTTCTTACAAAAACTTAAATGCCCAAAATGTGGAAGAATATTAGGTGGTAAAGCTACTAAAAAGAAAAATGGTAAATCATATTATTACTATCAATGTCATGATTGTAAAAATCATTTAAATGAAATTGATATTGAAAAACAAATAATAGATTTACTTAATAATATTGTTGAGTATGATGCTGTAGTAAATAATTTCTTTCTACCACTATTAAAGAATAAAATTAATAATCCTGAAAAAGATTATGAACGAGAACTAAAGAATCAACAAATGAAAAAAGAAAGAATAAGAAAAGCATATATCAATGGTAGTTTTGAATATGAAGTTTTTGAAGAAGAAAACAAAATCGTTGATAACAACATTAAAGAATTAGAAAGAAAGATAATTGAAAATAAACAATTAGAGAATTTAACATTTAATGAAGAAGATATTTTAGTATATAGAGATTTAGATTATCTTAATTCACTTAGATATCCTGAATTATATGACGGATTTATCAAAAGTTGGAAAAAACTAGATAGAATAAGTCGTCAAAATATTATTATGCACTATATTGATAATATTGAATTAGAACAGCATGGAAAAACCATATTTGTAAAGAATGTTAATTTTAGAAGTACATTCTTAAAAGACTTCAATAACTTATTTTCTAAAGGATATTTAGATTGGAAAATTGATAATGATTTATTTGAAACAGTTAGATATAGTAATTATATGGATAAAGAACATGTAACTAATCATTTAAACAAACTTAGAAAATACTATGATGTTTCTATGCATTATGGAAAGTTTAATCAAAATACAAATATTCTTAATTTTGCTTTTAATCCAACGCATGAAGTTATAAGAATATTTCCTATCGAAAATGATTTTTCTAAAGAAGAAGTTAATATGGGAATACTTAGCATTCATGAAACAAAAGTATACACACGAGAAAAACTAGAACAAGAGATGTATGATGAATTTATGACTGATGAATTACTATTAAATACCCCTGGAGCTACACTAGATGATGTTGTAGAAATAACAGAAGATGGTGCTGAATATCGTTATCAATAGAAAAATAGTAAATATTTATAAAGCAGGATAAAGGGAATGATATCACTACTACTATAAAATCCTTATAAAATAAGGAAATAGTATGATATCATTTCACTTTTTGCACTTGCAAAAAACTCCAAAATTAATGGAGAATTTCCTCCATAATCTTGTTTAACTCTTTAGTTATAAAGATTAACTGGATTTACATTTCCTCCATAATTCTAAAAACTTAAGAAAAGTTATGGATGATTTATGGAGGAAAAAAACACCAAAATTTTATTTATCATCCATATTTCTTCCATTACTTTTTTGCTTCTACCCTAGAAATAATTTCCTTCTAGGGTAGAAAAAAAGTTCCTTCCACCCTAGAAAAAAACTTCTACCATAATATAATAAATATAATATAATAAATTAATATAACAAGAGTATTGTAAAACTGAAATTTCATCAATTGTAAGTCAAAAATTAAATATAATTGATGAAGACTAATTTTTAAATAATGAATTGTGAAAATTGAACCTTTTTATGTTTTTTGATAAATTCTAAAGAATTTTTGATTAAAACAATTCTATTTAAGCAATATTCATTTAATGTTATTGAAAAAAAAAGAGTTTTAATATATAATAATTATCACATTTTAAAAGAACTTTACTTGGAGGAGATATTATGTTAAATGAAATGAAAACGGATTTAGAAAAAGAATTTTCTGAAATCGGTGATTATTGTAATGAATGTGAAAATAAACAAAAGGTATTACAAGCAAATACAACTGCTTCAAAATTTACTAAAACAGGTACTATAGGAGTGGTTTCTTTACTTCCAACTATCGTAGCTGGTGTTAGTATAATAGCACCTATTAGTTCAGCATTTACATTGCCATTAACAGCATCATTAGGTGTAGCTTTTGCATCAAGTGTTGCTATAGGATATGCAGGTCAAGCCATAATTACAGCTAGAGCAAAAAAGAAAATGAAAGAATTTACAGATGCAAAAACAAATGCAGACATATTAGAAGAAATGATGCACTATGAAATGGAAATAGACAAATCTGAAAACAAGCAAGAAGCATTACGAAAAATGTATAAAAGCATTGAAAGTAGACAACAAATATTAAGTGATTATTCTAGTGAATTTTATCAAATAGATAAATATGCTGACTTGACTACTGAAACTTTGAAGGAAAGACAAGAAATGTTAACTAGAGCATATAATGAAAGAATGGAACAATTAGATGTTTTAACTTCACAAGCATATTTAAAAAATAAAGTTAAATTAAATAGAAAAAAGAGACACAGAATAGAAAATATTATATCATATGCTTTGATGATGAGTTTTCCATTTTGTTTGTTAATTGGTATGCCATTATCAATTGAATTAATGAGAAATACAACATTAGAAACTATGGCTGAATTTGGAAAACTTATGGCATTATGTTTTAGTCCCACACTAGTAGTTGCTCCTTTATCAATACCTTTTTTTGCAAAAAACAATAATGATTTTATGAATGCCTTTAATAATTTAAATAAATCATTAGGAGAAAATGCCTTATCTGAAAAGCCAAATGTAGAATATGAAGATGAATTAAAATATATGATTTCTACAAAAATTGGTGAAATTGTTGAATTGGGTATGGAATTAAAAGAAGTTGGTTATGCTATTGAAAAAAGAAGTGTAGAAACTGCAACTGAAAGCAAAGACAAATCAAAAGAAAAAACAGACAGTATACTAGATAATTTAGGAAGAAAAAGTGTTGAGAATATAATTAATGATACTACACCTTTTCCAGATGCGGTATATAGACCTAATTATTATACTCATACAACAATGGAGGAAGAAGTACAAGAAAAGGGACCTAGTTTAGTAAAAAAAAGAATTCCCCCAAAAAACAATAAGTAATAAATACTAGATGAAAATAAAATTTTATGGTATGATGTTAATAGAGATTGGATTTATTCAATTCTAATTTTTAGAAATTGAGTTGAATATATACGCCAGTGGCGTGCCATTGAGATTTAGTCGAACTAATATGTTCGTTAATATGAGACTTGGTGCGAAAATATCAAGTTTTTTTTATAAATTTTAGGAGGGTTTTATGGAAAATAATATAGATAAATATAAATTATCTAATATGAGAAAAATTTTAATATGGCTTGAAAATTATGAGTTTGGTGAACCGATAATGGACTCAATAAGGTTTGCTAGATATGATGCAATGGATCAATTTGCTTCTAATATTGTGGCTTGTAATGATAAAGATTTTTCTGATGAACAAGATTTTTTGTTTACTTTATCAATGAATCCAACTACTGAAAATCAATTAAAAATGTACTTGTTAAAACAAAAAAAGTTAATTTTAAAACATATATCAACAAGAGGACATTATATGGGGTCACATCTTTATCAACTATATCTTCAATTTTTATTTTGTGAATTGAATGACGAAGAAAAAAAGATTTTTCTAGAAAATTATATTGAAATGGTAAAAGATTTACGCGGAGAAAATATAGCTAATCAAAAAAATAATCGTTTGGAAAAAACATTATGTATAAATAGTAGAAAGGTGTAAAAACAAGAAATTGGAAATTGCCTTTAAAATCGTGCCATTGAGATTTAGTCGAACCAATGTGTTCGTTAAGATAAACTTGGTATGATAGTATCAAGTTTTTTTATAAATTATATAGGTGATTTAAATGAGAAAAAAATTACATAATATACTGATAGAAAATTATACTTTACATTTGGTTATTGGGGAAGATATTCCTAATAATGCACCAAAAGAGTTTCATATAGTTAAATTGTATGTTCGTGATAAGGATAATAATTTAAAATTATATGAGGATATTTCTTTACCATATTTAATCAATCATTCAGAATTTTTAGATATCGAAGATGATCCAAGATATTTCTTTAAAGAAGGATATGATCCTGAAACAAATGGCTGTAAATATATATGTGAAATAAAACCATTTGGAACTATGAAAGGTGTATATCGAATTCTTAATGGTCAACCAATAAAGATTGGAAATATAGAACCATTATGTAAATTTGAAAACAATGTAAAGACACATACATTATCAAAGAAAAAATAAGAAATATATATAAATAAAATTTAGAAATCGGTTTAATCGTGGTGTCAAATTGATATCAAACTCGAACACTATTATGTTTGCGTTTTTTAATAAAAAAAACTATCGCCACTTTCATTGTTTATGTATGAAAATGTGCGATTGTTTTTATTTTTTAAGCAATTTTTTATGTTCTTTATTTTTGTGTAATACTTCATGTATATCAATTTTACCTGTCATAAAATTTTTAAAAATTTCCTTATCTAACTCTACAAATTTATAGACCTTATCAGTTTCCGTCCAACATACCTCTGGACAAATTGAATAAAGTTCATATATTTTGCTATCTTGATTCATATAAGATTTTGAAAGATTATATTTTATTATAGAACCATTTTGTATATACCAGTTTTTTTCTAATGAAAAATTATTGTTAAAATTATCATCGTTATAAACAATATTACTATCCTTATAAGGATAAGTATCATAATTATATTCTTTTTCTAACTTTGATTCATAAATTAAAATATTTTGATAATTGTAAATTTTTTCAAGTTCGTTTATTCTAAACTCGTTGTTATTATTATATGTAAAAACATCCGTTGTTTCTTTTTTGTAAACACTAGTATTTCCGCCTTTTATTCTCTTTTGTGCTATATTAGTAATTTTTCTATTACTCCATTCAGAATAATTACAAATCAAATTATTATCAATAATTTTAATTTCTAAAAATTCTTTTGCTGGTGTAGCACGATTTAAATCATTTTTATTAATATATGTTCCATACAAATCATTATTATCAAAATGTATTTTGCCATAATATAAATAAAAGTTTATTTTTTCTATGATCTGTTCCTTTATTTCTGAATCGATTAATAATTCATTTAACTTTGATATAAAGCATTTGCTTTTTTTGTTTTTTTTCATCAAAATCCTCCTGCCTTTATAATTGATATATTAACATAAAAAGCTCAATTTGTAAACATTGGTATAGTATTATATACTAAATATGTTATAATTAAGATGAATGGAGGGTATTTATGCAATATTCAGAAGAATTTAAACAAAAAGTATTATTAGCTGTTGGTGATAGCAAAGAAATGAAAAAACTACTCGATGAAGGAAAAGAAATTGTTGGTAGAATTTTAGAAGATGCTAGACTTGTTGGTGTTTCTGCAAAAGAAATAGTTTCCGCTTGTGAAAGTATGAATTTGCAAGGTGTTTATCAAAAAGCAAAAAAACAATTAGCGATTGAAGAATTATACGAAGAATGGAAAAATAAAAAGTGTTATAAACAAGATAATCCAGGAATACATAGATAAAAGAGTTATATAAAATATTTTTTAAATGATACGAAAGTATCATTTTTTATTGTTTAAATTATCAAACACGTTATAAAAATACATTGTTTTTATTATAATAAAAATGGTGATAACATGAAAAATATTATAGAAATAACTTTAAATAATAAAAAAGAGTATTTAAACAAATACAATAATAATAGAATATCTAAAGAGTTAAACGATTATATATTAGAAGAATGTAAAACAATAGAATTAAATAATGATATTGAATTACACATAGATGTTAAGTTTAAAATAAACGACAACGAAAAACATAAATTATTAGATATGATAAGAGAAAATTACGGTTCTTCAATACGTGAGATTGAAATTCTATTAAAAAAAATATATTTATTAAATATACTAATGATATTATCAGGAACAGTGTTCTTAATGTTTTATTTCATTAGTTCAAACATTCCAGTGATATCAGAATTCATATTAATAATAGGATGGATACTAATTTGGGAAGGTATATATAATATACTATATCAAAGCTTTAAAAATGCAATAAATATAAAAAGAAGAAAAAAGCTAACAAATTGTAAAATAATATTTAATAATAAATAAAATACTTGAAAAACAAAAATAAAACATGTATAATATGCAATATTAATTTTAAAACGACGTAGTTCGTTTTTTTACATTTAAAAAGGGGAAGTACTTATGAGCAAAATTTTTATATTTGGACACAAAAAACCGGATACAGATTCTGTTATGGCAAGTATATCGCTATCATATTTAAAAAACCAATTAGGAGAAAATACAAAGGCTTATGTTTTAGGTGATTTAAATGAAGAATCAAAATTCGCACTAAACTATTTCAATGTTAAAGAACCTAAATATCTTAATGATGTAAAACTACAAATAAAAGATGTTAATTATCATAAAAACTGTGTTGGTGATCAACATAATTCAATTTATGATAGCTATAATTATATGACAAAAAATGAAATAACAGGATTACCAATAGTTAATAATGATAAAAAATTTATTGGTATGGTATCTATCAAAGATATCGCAAAAGAATTGATAAAAGGTGATTTTGATTATTTAAAAACCTCATATAAAAATATAATCAAAACTATTGAGGGACAAGAAATTTTAAAATTTGATGATGAAATATCTGGAAATATTCTAGTTGCTTCATATAGAAGTACATCATTTATAGAAAATGTAGAATTAAATCAAAATACAATACTTATAGTTGGCGATAGACATAGTATTATTGAATATGCAGTAAACTCCGGAATTAAACTTATAATATTAACAAATAGTGGGTATATCAAGGATGAACATTTAGAAATAGCACGTAAAAATAAAGTAAATATAATAAAAACTAATTTTAATACTTTTCATGTATCAAAAACTATTGCTTTATGTAATTATATTAATACAATAATAACAAATAAGGATATAATTTGCTTTGATGAAAATGATTATTTAAATGATTTTATCGAAATTTCAAATAAAGTAAAACATACTAATTATCCTATAGTAGATAAACAAAATAAATGTTTGGGACTATTAAGATTATCAGATATATCAGAAAAAAGCAAAAAGAAAATAATATTAGTAGATCATAATGAACCAGAACAAAGTGTTGATGGGATTGATGAAGCAGAAATACTAGAAGTAATAGATCACCATAAAATCGGAAACATAAATACTAACACTCCAATAAATTTTAGAAATATGGCTGTTGGAAGTACTAATACAATTATTTATCAATTATATCAAGAAAAAAATATTGATATTCCAAAAGATATAGCAGGATTAATGTTATCTGGAATATTATCTGATACATTACTATTAAACTCTCCAACAACGACTAACAAGGATAGGATAACAGTAGAAAAATTAAGTGCACTTTTAAATATTGATTATAAAAAATATGGTATTGAAATGTTAAAAGCGGGAACAACATTGGAAGGTAAAACAAAAGAAGAAATATTATATAATGACTTTAAAGTATTTAATATTGAAAATAAAAAGATAGGTATAGGTCAAATATTTACTATGAACCCTAATGAAATATTAAATGAAATAGATGATTATATAAAATTAATTGAAACAATAACAAAAAATAAAAATTATTATATTATAGGATTATTTATTACTGATATTTTAACTAATGGTTCATATATAATTTATAATAATTCTTCAAAAAGTATTTTAGAAAATTCATTCAATATTGATGTTTTAAAACAAGGTCAATATATAAAAGGATGCATTTCTAGAAAAAAACAAATTATCCCTAATATTATTGATGAAATAGAAAAATAAAACTTCAAATGTGAAGTTTTATTTTTTATATTAATATAAATATTTTTGAAATCATAGAAACAATAAAGCATAATATTATACCAATAATTGTTGGTAACAAAAATGAAATTAACGTCCATTTAAAACTTCCAGTTTCTTTCTTTATAGTAAGACATGTTGTACCACATGGAAAATGGAATAGACAAAATAGCATCATACAAATTGCAGTGGTAATAGTCCAACCGTTATTTATTAATAATTCTCTTAGTGCAGATAAGTTATTTAATTCCATAATATTTCCTGTTGCCATATAACTCATAATAATGATAGGAATAACTATTTCGTTAGCAGGAAATCCTAATATAAAAGCCATAATTATAACTCCATCTAATCCTATTATTTTTCCAAATGGATCTAGGAAGTTAGTACAATATGATAACAAACTACTACCAGAAATATTAATATTAGCCATTAACCATATTATAATACCTGCTGGAGCAGCAACAGCAATAGCTCTACCTAAAACAAATAGTGTTCTATCAAAAATTGATCTTACTAATACTTTACCAATTTGTGGCTTTCTATATGGTGGTAACTCTAGTGCAAATGATGAAGGAATACCTTTAAGTATTGTTTTTGATAATAATTTGGAAACAAATAATGTTATTATTACTCCTAGTAATATTAATGCTGTAAGTAATAAAGTTGAAATAATTGATCCCATAAATCCCCCAATTATTGCAGAAGATAAAAACATAGTAATGATAGATATTAATGTAGGATATCTTCCGTTACATGGAACAAAATTATTTGTAAGTATGGCAATTAGTCTTTCTCTAGGAGAATCAATAATTCTACAACCAACAACTCCACATGCATTACATCCAATACCCATAATCATAGTTAATGCTTGTTTTCCATGAGCATTAGCTTTTTTAAAAAACTTATCAAGATTAAATGCAATTCTTGGTAGAAATCCAGAATCTTCTAACAGTGTAAACAATGGAAAAAATATTGCCATTGGTGGTAACATAACTGCAATTACCCATGTAACAGTTTTATACATTCCAAGTACTAACACACCAGTTAACCAATTTGGAGCATTAATTAAATTAAACAATATTAAAAGTTTAGTTTCAATATATGAAAACATATTTGATAATAATTCAGAAGGGTAATTCGCACCAACTATAGTTAGCCAAAAAACAAATGCAAATAAAATAATCATTATTGGAATACCTGTTGTTTTTGAAGTTAATATCTTATCAATTTTTCTATCTCTACTATTATATTTTTTATTTTCTATATTAACACATTCATTATATATTTTTTCACTATTCCTAACAATCTCTGTTACTATTTTATCTCTTAACAAATGTGATTTTATTCCTACTTTTTCCAAATCTTTTTTTATTAAATTGATTTCTTTATCTAAATCATTATCTAAAATATCAAATCCGAGATATTCTGTTAATGATTTATGCATACTATCATCTAAATCTAATAATTTAATACTAACAAATCTAGGATTAATTTTATCATCGAGTTTATCTTTGATCTTTTCCACAATTCTGTTGATAGCGTTTTCAATATTCTCGTCATATTTTATTTTAAAAGAGTTATCAACAGAATTGTGGATAGAAACATCATAAATAGCTTGTTGTAATTCTTTTAATCCAACTCTATTTCTAGCACTAGTACCAATTACTGGAACACCAAGTTTACAAGATAACTTGTTTAAATCAATGTTTATCTTTTTCTTTTTAGCCTCATCAAGTAAATTTACACACACCACAACATTACTTGTCACTTCTAATACTTGTAATACTAAATTTAAATTTCTTTCCATACATGTTGCATCCATAACTACAATAGTAGTATCTGGATTACAAAAACAAATAAAATCTCTTGCGATTTCTTCTTCAGGTGAATTAGACATCAAAGAATATGTTCCGGGTATATCAACCAAGGTAAAATTTTTATTATTGAAAGTGTATTCTCCTCTCGCACTAGTAACAGTTTTTCCTGGCCAATTTCCCGTATGCTGGTTCATCCCTGTTAGTTCATTAAAAACGGTACTTTTACCAACATTTGGATTACCAGCTAAAGCAATAACTTTACTATTTTTATCAAATTTCAAAAAATCAATATCATTACTAATAACTTTAGAACCAGTCGATTTATTAGTTAGGCCCATTAAAATTTCCCCCTATAACTAACATTAATTTTTTTAGCATCATCATTTCTTAATGCTATAACAGCGCCTCTTATAAAATATGCAGTTGGATCTCCAACAGGACTCCTATATAGCGCCTCTATTTTTGTATTATTTACAACACCCAAATCTAACATTCGTCTTCTTTCACTACCTTTTGATAATAAGGATTCAACATATCCTATTTGACCTATTGGTAATTTATCTAATGTTATTACATCACTATCCATATAAAATTATCCTCCTTAAGTTAACATAACAAACTTTCCCTATACTAATATATGTGTTGATATGATATTTTGTTATATGTGATTGCCCATAGTTAATAATGTATATGTGCAAATAATTGACTGTTTTTACTGCTTTTGATAGAATTATCTTGTAAGGGAGTGTTACAAGTGAAAAAAGTTTGTAGCATTATTTATAATCCAAATTCATCTGGAGTTAAGGATACTAAAGTAATTGATGAAATATGTAAAATATTAGAAATTGATTATGTTGTAAAAACATATAAAAGTAATGAAACAGGATTAGGATCAAAATATGTTAAAGAAGCTAATCAAGATTCAGATTTAATTATTTCAATTGGCGGAGATGGAACATTTGACGAAATAATAAGAGGGATTTATACTGAAGAACAAAAGGCTATTATTAGTCATATTCCAATGGGCACTACTAACGATTTAGGGAGAACTTTTAATTTGACTGGTAATCCTATTGATTCGTTAAAAAAAATACTTTCAGGTAAAAAAACAAATATGGATATTTTAACCATAAATGATATTCCATATGCTTATGTTTCAGCATTTGGATATTTAACATCTATAGCATCAGATACCCCAGAGAATCTAAAAAAGGCGCTAGGGAAATCAGCATATGTTTTATATGGAGGTAAACAATCCCTAAAAAAACCTGAAGTATATAATTTGAAATATGAAATAGATGGTAAAGAATACACAACAGAATGTATATTAGGAGCGATATCTAATTCAAAAGGTTTCGCAGGATTTGAATTTTATGATGATTTTAAACTAAATGATGGAAAATTTGAAGTAATGTTTATACCAAACATGACTAAAATCGATATGATAAAACTTCTAGCGATTTTATCATCAAATAAAAAAACAATTGTTGATGATAAAACAATTGTTGTGCATAAAAATGTATCTAAAATTAAAATCATATTCGATAAATTACCAACTGATAATTGGACATTAGATGGAGAAAAACAAGTATTACCAAAAGAAGTAGAAATTAAAGTAGGAAAAAAAATAAAAGTTTTATTACCAAAAAATGTTGTTGATAGTTTATGTAATTAGTTTTCATCTAACTTTTCAAAAACCAATTTCCACATAAGTAAATAAAATTCAGTTTTTTTAGGATTATCCAAATATTCATTAAAATCATCAAATAATATATATTGATGATTTTTTCTAACATTACAACAATCAATTAAAAAGTTAAACAAAACTCTATCATCATTTAAATCAATATTATAATTAACTCTTGTAATAACAAATTTTAAATTATTTCTAAATTTTGCTAATATTATTTTTTTGTACTCAATAGTACGTTTATTAATTTTATAATTTTCTTTAAGGTTACTTTTAGTTAAAAAAATAGAATTTTCAAGTTTATCAAAAATACTATCTAAAACATTTAATAATTGGACATGATTTAAATTTAAACTATACATCAAATAATCAATAAAATTATCAATCATCATAATAAAATGTTTATAATATTCCATTTTTTCATTATTAAATGTAGCATAATAATTTTCATTTTCTAATTTTTTAATATAGTAATCTAATTTACCGTTTTTTATTAATTTATATATTATTGGAGCATATATATAATAATCTTCAAATAAACTCTCTATTATTTTATTTTTCATTCCAATTCCACCTTTATGTATTATTATAACATATGTGAGCTCTAACCTCACATATTTTTGTTTAACTTTGTGAGAAAATAATTATGGTGATTAGTCGTGATAGAAGTAAAAGAAAATGTATACGATGTAATTAGAAAGAACATTAAATATTATAGAAAGAAAAGAAATATGACCCAAGCAGTATTTGCTGAAAAAATGGGATTGTCTCATGATTATATTAGACAAGTTGAATCTAGTAAATCTGGAAAACACTTTTCTATGGGTAGCATTCAAACTGCAGCTGAAGTTTTAGATGTTGAATTATATATGTTATTTAAAGATGATTTAGATTAACAAATTAAAAGCCTTAGTTTTTTCTAAGGCTTTTAACATAAATTCAAATATTATAATTTTAATCACATTGAACACAAGTAATAGCTACAACTCCAGCAATATCTTCTTCGTTACACCCTCTAGATAAGTCGTTAACTGGTTTAGCAATACCCTGAGTGATTGGTCCATATGCATTAGCTTTAGCTAATCTTTCAGTTATTTTATATGCAATATTACCTGAGTCTAAATCAGGGAATACTAATACATTAGCTTTTCCAGCAACACTACTATTAGGTGCTTTTTGTTTAGCTACTTTAGGAACAACTGCTGCATCAAATTGTAATTCACCATCAAGAATTAATTCTGGATACATATTTTTTGCTAAATCAACAGCTGTTGTTACCTTATCAACATCAGGATGTTTAGAAGAACCAAAAGTTGAATGTGATAACATAGCTATAATAGGATCATTACCAACTAATTTTTTAAACGATTGAGCAGAACTATTGGCAATATGCGCTAATTCTTCACTAGTAGGGTTTTGTACCATACCACAATCTGAATATATAAATATTCCGTTATCACCATATTCACAATTTGGAACTTCCATTAAGAAAAATGATGAAACAATTTTACTATTAGGAGCTGTTTTTAAAATTTGAAGTGCTGCTCTTAATACATTAGCACTACTATTAACCGCACCAGCAACGAGACCATCAGCATATCCTAATTTTACTAACATATTCCCAAAATACAAATAATTTTCTCTAATAATTTTATTTGCATTTTCTAAATCCATACCTTTATTTTTTCTTAGTTCATAAAATTCTGATACAAGTTTTTCAGTATCGCTAAAAGTAACAGGGTCAATTATTTCAACACCACTAATATTAACGTTATTTGATGTTGCTAATTTATTGATATTATCTACATTTCCTATAAGTATAACTTTCGCAAATCCTTCTTTTGTAACTATTTCACTTGCTTTTAATGTTCTTATATCATCTGATTCAGGTAATATAATAGTCTTATTTAAATTTTTTGCTTGTTCTTTTATTTTGTCTATAATTTTCACTATATCACTCTTTCTACACACAATATTCTACCAAAAAAATACAAATTATAAAAGAAATATTTACTAAATATATAAAAAGTTATATATTAATTATGAGGTGTTAATATGAAAAAATATATTTTAGAATTCAAAAAATTTATTGCTAAAGGAAACGTTGTAGATTTAGCTGTAGCTGTAATAATTGGGGGCGCATTTGGAAAAATTGTAACATCATTGGTTAATGATATTTTAATGCCTATTATTGGTGTTATTTTAGGTGGATTAGATTTTACATCATTATCAATAAATTTTCGTAGCGCAACAATCAATTATGGCTTATTTATTCAAAATATAGTAGATTTCCTAATCATAGCAGTTTGCATCTTTATATTTGTAAAATTTATTGAAAGAATTTTACCTAAAAAAGAAGAAAAAAAAGAAGCTCCTAAAAAAGCCGATGATATTATCTTGCTAGAAGAAATTAGAGATTTACTAAAAGAAAAGAAAAAATAAAATTAATTTTTCTTTTTTTATTGACATATTTCATGATAATGAGATAATAAAAATGATATTTAGTGAGATAACTCATTAATATAAATTAAAAAATAGAGGAGGAATAAATATATGGAATTAAAAGGAAGTAAAACAGAACAAAACTTATTAGCTGCATTTGCAGGTGAAAGTCAAGCAAGAAATAAGTATACTTATTATGCTTCTAAAGCAAAAAAAGAAGGGTATAACCAAATAGCTGCACTTTTTGAAGAAACAGCTAACAATGAAAAAGAACACGCTAAAATATGGTTTAAACTATTACATGATGGTATGCCAGACACTTTAACAAATTTAGAAGATGCTGCAGCTGGAGAAAACTATGAATGGACAGATATGTATAAAGAATTTGCTGAAGTTGCTAAAGAAGAAGGATTCGATAGAATTGCATATCTATTTAGTGAAGTGGCTAAAATAGAAAAAGAACATGAAGAAAGATACATTAAATTAGCACAAAACATTAAAGATAACACAGTATTCGCTGATAGTGAAGAAGAAGTATGGATTTGTACTAACTGTGGACATATATATGTTGGTAAAACTGCTCCAAAAGTTTGTCCTGTATGTGAACATCCACAAGCATATTTTGAAAGAAAAGCAAAAAATTACTAAAAGAGAGAAATCTCTTTTTTTTAATAAACTTGAACTAAAAGTATATAATATACTGGTGCATATATCATGAAAAAGAAACTATTAATTTTATTATTTTTAATACTTATACTAATATTAGGATCATACTTATTTTATAATATTAAACCTAAAATAACTCTTTATGGTAATGATGTAATAACCCTTAAAATTAATACTAGTTATGAAGAACCAGGATATAAAACCACTATATTTAATAAAGATATTACTGAAAGAACAATAGTAAAGAGTAATCTTAATATAAATAAATTAGGAAAATATGAAATCACATATAAAATAAACTATAATAATAAAACATATGAAAAAACAAGAATAATAAAAGTAATTGATAATAATAAACCGGTAATTAGTTTATTAGGAGAAGGTATACTAGAAATTTGTCCAAATGAAAAATATATAGAAACAGGGTATATAGCTTTAGATAAATATGATGGAAATATTACTGATAAAGTAATAATTAATGAAAGTGAAAATCAAATTACTTATTCAGTCGAAAATAGTATAGGAAACAAGTATATGACGGCAAGAAAAATAATAAAAAAAGATACAATAAATCCAACAATCAAGTTAAATGGTAATCAATTAATTACACTTTATCTTGGCAATAATTATGAGGAATTAGGGTATACAGCGACTGATAATTGTGATGGAGACTTAACTAACAATGTTACAATAACAAGTAATTTAAATACCAAAGAAGAAGGTAATTATAGGATAACTTATACAGTAAAAGATAGTTCTGGTAACATTGAAAGTATAAATAGATTTATTAATATATTAACCGAGCCAAAATATAATGAAAAGATAATATATTTAACATTTGATGATGGTCCAAGCAACACTACGACAAAAATATTAGATATATTAAAAGAAGAAGATATAAAAGCAACCTTTTTTGTAATTAATAATTACAAAAAATATGACAAAGTTATTAAAAGAATATTTGATGAAGAACATACAATAGGCTTACATAGTTATTCTCACAAATATAATGAAATATATAAATCTGAAGAAACCTATTTTGAAGACTTAGAAAAAATCAACAACAAGATAGAAGAAACCATAGGTATAAAATCACAAATTATAAGGTTTCCTGGAGGCAGTTCAAATACAATCGCAAAAAAAGAATTGATGAATAAATTAATTAAATCAACTAAAGAAAAAGGATATATATATTTTGATTGGAATATAGCTTCAAATGATACATCACATATTTCATCAAAAAGAATTTATAATAAAGTAATAAGTCAACTAGAAAAATATAAATATAATACCAATATAATATTAATGCATGATTTTTCTAATAACAATAAAACTGTAAAAGCATTAAAAGAAATAATAAAATATGGTAAAGAGAATGGATATAGATTTGAAAAGATAACAGAGCGTACACCTCAAATAACTCATAAAATCAAATAAAAGATTTTAAATATATTTAAAATAGTGTTATAATGTTATAATCGGAGGTGAAATTATGAAATATATAAAACAACATAAATGTATGTTGATTTCAATAATAATTGGAATAATAATTTCACCTATAATTTATTTAATATTTATAAACACAATAAAATTAACAGAATTTGAAATAATAAATTTTAATCAAAATATTGATGAATATCAAAATTTTAATAAGCTATCATGGACTAAGTCAATTAATGCAGAAAAGTATCAAGTAATTGTATATGATGAAAATTTAAAAATTTTAAAAGTATTAGAAACTAAAGATACTAATATATATCTAAATAATATAAGTGCGACAAATAATAAAAAAATTTATATTAATATAAATGCAATAGATAGTGTTAAAAATAAGAAAATAATAAGTAATAAAAATTATTCAATAATATGGAAAGCACCAACACTAGATATAAATGATAATATGATAATATATAACAATAATGATTTAGATATTAACGTGTTATATAAAGAAAATTTAATTGGTTATTATTATGAATTATTAAAAGATGATACTTTGATATATAAAGGAGATATATTTAATAATAAATTTAGTATTCCAAAAGAGTATATTAGTACATTATTTGGTAAATATGAATTAAGATTATGTAAAAATATTGATGATGTAAAAATGATTGTAAGCAGAAGAACAATAAATATATCTGTACCAAATATAAGCAATATAGAAATGATATATCCTAAAAATAATTCCAAGATAGAATGGGATGATTTTAAAATTGAATTTACTGGTGGAGATAATGCTGTTAATTATTATTTAACATTAACAAATTCAAATGGTAAAAAAATACTAGATAATAAAAAAATAAATGATAAAAACTATGAAGTTTTAATAAATAAGTTAAAAGAAAATAAAAAATATACATTAGAAATTATGGCATCAAATCCACTAGATAAATCAGTATCAAAAGTTAAAAAAATACGTTTTGAAACATTAAATAAATCAAAAACAAAAAATGTAGAATCAAATACTCCAAATGGAAATGTTACATGGGGTAAATTAATTGCTTTAACATCGCAGACTAAAGATGCACAAATTTATTATACAATTGATGGAAGTGAACCGAGTACTAATAGTACATTATACAAAGAACCAATTAAAATAAACTCAAGAATAATTATTAAAGCAATTGCGGTAAGAAAAAACATGAACAATAGTGAAGTAACCGAATTTAAATATAGCCCTATAGCTTATGGAATGGGTTCATCAAACTCATGGGCACCAATAGCGTTATATAATGAAGGATATTTACCAATAAGATATTATAATCAAAGAACAGGTGGATATTCATATAATACATATGGACCAGTTAATAATGATTGGGATAGTGGGTTTCCAGCAACTATTGCTTCTCATGGATGTGGGCCAACGGCATTAGCTACAGTAATATCAACGCTAACCGAAAAAGATATAAATCCAGCAACAATTACTGATTGGGCATGTAAAAATGAATATTGTACTCCAACAGGAACATTAGGTAAACTAATGGAAGTATATCCTAAAAAATATCAATTATCTGTTCAATATGTTACAAAAGATGGTAGTGATAGAGTAAAAGAAACACTAAAAACTCAAGAATCATTAGTTATAGCTTCAATGGGAAAAGGAACGTTTACTTCAACAGCGCACTATATTGTTTTAAGAGGTATTACCGAAGATAATAAAGTACTAATAGCAGATCCCAATAGTTTAGAAAAAAGTAAAGAATTCTGGGATTTTGATTTAATATTAAAAGAGGTAAAGGAACCATATTTTTACATAATCTCTAAATAAAAGATATTAGATTAATTTCTAATACCTTTTTTATTTTACTTTTTTCTAATTTTTGTCACTATGAATATTAAAAAAATAATGATATAATAACTTCCAGGTGAAGTAATATGGATAAAATTATTATAAAAGGTGCGCGTGAAAATAATCTAAAAAATATAGATTTAGAAATACCAAAGAATAAACTTATTGTTATGACTGGTGTAAGTGGTAGTGGGAAATCTTCTTTAGCGTTCGATACTATTTATGCAGAAGGTCAAAGAAGATATGTAGAAAGTTTATCAGCATATGCTAGACAATTTTTAGGTGGAAGTAGTAAACCCGATGTAGATTCAATTGAAGGATTAAGTCCATCTATTTCAATTGATCAAAAAACTACTAATAATAATCCAAGATCAACAGTTGGAACAGTGACTGAAATATATGATTATTTAAGATTACTTTATGCAAGAATAGGTGTTCCATATTGTCCTAATCATAATATACCAATAAGTAGTCAATCAATTGAAGAAATGACTATACAAATTATGAATGAAGAAGATGGTACTAAACTTATTATTATGTCGCCAGTTGTGTATGGTTCTAAAGGAACTCATAATGAATTATTAGATAAATTAAGAAAAGATGGTTTTGTTAGAGCAAAAATAGACGGCGAAATAATTGATTTAAGCGAAGAAATAAAATTAGATAAGAATAAAAAACATAATATTTTAGTAGTAATAGATAGAATTATTAAGAAAGATGAAGTAAGAAGTAGAATATATGAAGCATTAGAACTTGCATGTAAATTATCACATGGTAAAGCAGTAGTAGAAATACCGGGTCGTGAAGAAATAGTTATGAGTGAAGCATTTGCGTGTCCACATTGTGATTTTTCATTAGAAGAATTAGAACCTAGAATGTTTAGTTTTAATGCTCCATATGGTTCATGTCCGGATTGTAAAGGATTAGGATTCAAATTAAAGATAAGTGAAGCGTTAATTATTCCTGATAAAGAAAAAACTTTGATTAATGGTGGTATAGAACCATTAAGTGGTATGGATGAATTTAATATTTATATCAAAAAATTAGAAATAGTATGTAATAAATATAATATTGATATGAATAAAAAAATGAAAGACTTAACTAGAAAAGAATTAGATATTATATTATATGGTACAAAAGAAAATATTGAATTTGATTTTAAAACAAGAAGTGGAAACCATATGCACAGTGTTGAACCATATGAAGGAATATCTAATAATTTAGAAAGAAGATATTTAGAAACTAATAGCGAATTTATTAGAGAATGGCTAGATAAATACATGGTTGAACATACATGTGATACTTGTGATGGTAAGAGATTAAAACGTAGTGTATTATCTGTACTAATTGACAAAAAGAATATTATTGATTTGACAGATATGAATATTAAAAAATTATATGATTTCTTTGATAAATTAAAACTTAGTAAAGAAAAAGAAGAAATCGCAAAATTATTAATTAAAGAAATAAAATCACGATTAGAATTTTTAATAAATGTTGGATTAAATTATTTAACACTTAGCCGTAGTGCGGGTACTTTATCAGGTGGAGAAGCACAAAGAATTAGACTTGCTACACAAATTGGTTCTAGATTAACAGGTGTTTTATATGTGTTAGATGAACCAAGTATTGGATTACATCAAAGAGATAATCAAAGATTAATTAATTCATTATTAAAAATGAGAGATTTAGGTAATACACTAGTAGTTGTAGAACACGATACTGATACAATGTTACAAGCTGACTATTTAGTAGATATTGGACCAGGAGCAGGTGAACATGGTGGAAATATTGTGGCCTTTGGAACACCAGATGAAGTAATTTCTAACACAGACAGTATCACAGGTAATTATTTAAGTGGTAGAGAAAAAATAGAGATACCTAAAATAAGACGTAAAGGTAATGGTAAATTTATAGAAATTAAAGGTGCATCTGAAAATAATTTAAAAAATATTAATGTTAAAATACCACTTGGAAAACTAGTTTTAGTAACTGGTGTATCTGGTAGTGGTAAAAGTAGTTTAATTAATGAAATATTATATAAATCTTTAGCGCTTAACATATATGGTTCAAAAGTTATACCGGGTAAATGTAAAATGATAAAAGGAATGGAAAATATTGACAAAGTTATTGATATTTCACAAGATCCTATTGGTAGAACCCCTAGAAGTAATCCAGCAACATATGTAGGTGTATTTGATGATATAAGAGATGTGTTCACACAGACTAAAGAAGCTAAAATACGTGGTTATGAAAAAGGAAGATTTTCATTTAATGTTAAAGGTGGAAGATGTGAAGCCTGTTGGGGTGATGGAGTTAAGAAAATATCTATGAACTTCTTACCAGATGTATATGTTCCTTGTGAAGTGTGTAAAGGAACTAGATTTAATAAAGAAACACTTGAAGTAAAATATAAAGATAAAAATATACATGATGTATTGCAAATGAGAGTGGAAGAGGCATTAAACTTCTTTGAAAATCATCCTAAAATAAAAAGAAAATTACAAGTTTTGATGGACGTTGGATTAGGTTACATAAAACTAGGACAATCCGCACCTACCTTATCAGGAGGGGAAGCAGCGCGTGTAAAACTAGCTAAAGAATTACAAAAGAAACCTACTGGTAAAACTTTATTTATATTAGATGAACCTACAACTGGACTTCATACACATGATATTAAAAAACTTTTAAAAATACTTGATAGAATAGTTGAAAATGGTGACACTGTTTTAGTTATTGAACATAACTTAGATGTTATAAAAGTAGCTGATCACATCATAGATTTAGGTCCAGAAGGCGGAGATATGGGCGGTACTATAATTGGATGTGGTACACCAGAAGAAATTGCTAAAATGGAAGAAAGTTACACTGGACAATTTTTAAGAAGAGAATTGGAAAAATAACACACATGTATTATATTTGTGTGTTTTTTATAAATTAAAACTATGCTATAATTATAATGAGGTGATAGTATGGACTTGGACTTTAAATTAAATAATTTTAGATTTAATTCAAGAGTATCTGCTATTATTTATAACAAAGATAAATCTAAAGTTCTGTTATTTAAAGTAGAAGATGGAAGAGATTACTTTTTATTACCAGGCGGAAGAATTGGTATAAATGAAGATAGTAAAAGTGCTATCATAAGAGAAATAAAAGAAGAATTGGATTTTGATTTGGATTTTGAATTGTGCTCTATTCAGGAAAACTTTGTTAAAAAAGGTAATATAGATATTATGCAGTATTGTTTTTGTTACAAGACCATATATAATGAGAAAATAGATAAAAATGAATTCAAGAGCCTAGACAATGATGGACAAACTTTTCATTGGACAAATATTGATGAATTGGATAATATAAAATTATTGCCAAAAGCTTGTAAAAATTTAATACAGAAATCTAATTTATCGCTTAAACATATTATTGAAAAAAATAGAGATTTATAGGAGTGATAGGAATGGGGACTACAATTTATTTGATTAGACATTCTGAACCTTTTAAAGTTCACAGGGGAAGTGTTCGAACTAATGAAACAATTTTATTAGAAAATGAGAAATCACCATTAAGTATACAAGGCGAAAAAATGGCAGAAGTATTTGCTACTATTGAGGAATTTAAAAATTTAAATTTAGTTTATTCTTCAAATTATGTAAGAGCAATGTCTACTGCAAAATATTTTGCTAGTATAAATGAATTAAAGGTTAATATTGATGATAGATTTAATGAGAGAATACATGGTGTTAATTCATGGGGTGAACTACCTAATAATTTTGAATCAAAACAATTTGAAGATGAAAATTATAAACTAGGTTTCGGAGAATCACAAAAAGAAGTTCAAAATCGTATGTATGAGGTACTATGTGAAATAATAAATCAAAATCAAGGCAAAAGAATTGCAATAGTAACTCACTCAACAGCTATGGCATTTCTGCTAAAAAAATGGTGTAAAGTTTATTATAATAAAGAATACACATTTAGAAACAAAATTTTATTTGATGGAAAATGGAAATATCTAGAAACTTTTAAATTAACTTTCGATGAAAACAATGATCTTATATGTGTTGAAAATATCAAACAATAGTAAAAAAGTATATTATATACTTTTTTTGCTTTTTATGATATTATTTTAATGGTGATAACAATGAGTAAGACTCAAAGTAAAAGCATTAGAACTGTAAACAGATTTGTAGAGTGGTTAATACGTATGATTGGTTATGCATTAATATTAATTTGTATGTCTGTACTATTTCCAAAGTCGTTTTATATTAATAATGAATATCTTGGATTATATGGATTACTTGTAGCAGTTATAATGTATTGGATTAATGAAACAATAAAACCAATGATAGTTTTATTTACACTTCCAATAACAGGATTAACACTAGGAATATTCTATCCATTTATAAATCTTTTAATGTTATATTTAGTATCGTTTTTATTAGGTCGTAATTTTGTAATACACGGATTGTGGATTCCATTACTAATATCTATTTTAGTATCTATTATGAATATTATCCTAGACCACTTAATATTTAAACCAGTATTAGAAAGAGGTAAAAAATAAAATGAGTGATATATTTTTAGATTTAGGTTTTTTTCAAATTAAATGGTATTCATTTTTAATATGCATCGCACTAATATTAGGAATTTTTCTAATTACTAAAGAAGCAAAAAGATTTAAAATTAGTGATGATTTTATAACTAATTTAATATTCTGGACAGTAATTATAGGTTTCATTGGTGCGCGTATTTATTTTGTTATATTTAATTGGGATTATTATAGTATACATACTGATGAAATATATAAAATTTGGGAAGGCGGAATCGCAATTCATGGTGGTATAATATTTGGATCACTCTTCATACTTTTATATACAAAAAAATATAAGGTGAAAACACTTAAGATATTTGATATAATAGCTCCTGCCTTATTACTAGCTCAAGCAATAGGTAGATGGGGTAATTTCTTTAATGGCGAAGCGCATGGTCCAGTTACAACACTAGCTTTTCTTGAGAAACTTCATTTACCACAATTTATTATTGATGGTATGAACATAGGTGGGATATATTATCACCCAACATTTTTATATGAATCAATTTGGTGTTTAGTAGGTGTATTAATACTTCTAATTGTAAGAAGAATGAAATATACTAAAATAGGTAATATTGCTTCAATGTATCTTATATGGTATTCTATAGGTAGATTCTTTATCGAAGGACTAAGAACTGATAGTTTAATGCTGGGTGATTTTAAAATCGCACAAATCATTTCTATAGTATTATTCTTTATAGGAATATTATTATTAATATTATCCAAGAAAAAATCAAAATTAGAAAACTTATATAATGAAGTAGAAGAACAAAAAAATATTAAATTCTAAAAAGTTAGATATTCTAACTTTTATTATTAGGGGATGATAGAATGTATGATGTAATTATAATAGGTGCGGGTGTTGCTGGTATAAGTGCGGCAATATATGCTAAGAGAAGTAATTTAAATGTATTGATTCTTGAAAAGGAAAGTCCAGGTGGACAAGTAAATAAAACTGCTACAATAGAAAATTATCCTGGATTTACAAAAATAGAAGGTCCAGATTTTGCATTTAAATTATTCGAACAATTACAACAATTAAAAGTTGATTATAAAAGATTAGAAGTTAAAGAAATAAAAGATAATGGTGATTATAAAACAATAATAACTAATAAGGATTCATATCAAGCAAAAACAGTAATTATCGCAACTGGTAGAGTACCTAGAAAACTTGGAAAAGAGAATGAAGATAAGTTATATGGTAGAGGAATAAGTTTTTGCTCAATCTGCGATGGTAAATTATACAAAGATAAACATATTGCAGTAATTGGTGGAGGTAATAGTGCAATAGAAGAAAGTCTTTACTTAAGTAGTCTTGCATCTGATTTGACATTAATACACAGAAATGAAAAATTAAGAGCAGATGAAACACTTATTAATGAGTTGAAAAATAAAGATAATGTAGAAATTCTATATAATACTGAAGTAGAAAAGTTTAATGAAAATAATAATGTATTAGATAGCATTGAAATCAAGGATACCCAAAACAGAAATAACAATATATTAAAAGTTGATGGAGTATTTGTATTTATTGGTTATGAACCTGCAAGTGACTTTATCAAAAATCTAGGAATACTTAATGAAAATGGATATGTTGTTGTTAACAATAAAATGGAAACTAAAATACCTGGTATATATGCTTGTGGAGATATAATAAAAAAAGATGTATATCAAATTGTAACAGCAGAGTCAGAAGGCGCAATAGCGGCAACGTTTGCAAAAAAATACATTGATAATAGTAATTAAATAGATTATAATAAATACACAGGAGGAATTTTTGTGAAAGAAAAAAATAACAAACAGAGAATGACAGTTTTAGCAAAAACGTGTAATAGACCATTTGTAGTAGCACCTGAAAAAGCAGAAGAATTTAACAATTTAAAACCAAATCTTGAAGTTTTGAAGAAAAACGAAGAAATGTTAAAAAGAGCAACAAATATTAAAGTGTGTATAGAACCAATAAAACCTAAAACATTAAATATATCGTTGAAAAAAAGATAATTTTATACTAAGTTATGGAAACATGAATAAAATAAAAAAGGATACATTTGATTGCGCTAATCAGATGTAATCCCTTATTGGATAGTCATCTGAAATCAACAGTTGTTGAGATCAGATGTTTTTATTATCTATATAATAATGTTATTACTATAAAAAAATAATAGTAGAATTATAAAAAACAAAGATTTTTATCTATATAATATAGTTAATTTTGTGAAAATATTTTTAATATATAAAATCAAATAATTCACAACTTAACTTATAAATGATATAATAATATTAGGAAAAGGAGATGTACTTATGTCAAAATATTATTTTGTAGGAATTAAAGGATCAGGAATGAGTTCGTTAGCTCAAGTATTGCATGACCTAGGAAATGAAGTAATTGGTTATGATGACAATACTCATCATGCATATACACAAATAGAATTAGAAAAAAGAAATATTAAAATATATTATGAAACACCAGAATTATCTAATGATACAATTGTTGTTAGAACTTCTGCAGTAAGAGATACACATAAAGAAATTATTAATGCCAAAGAATTAGGTTTAGAAATTAAACAATACTATGAATTATTAGGTGGATTAACTGATAAATATAGAACAATAGCTATATCTGGTTGTCATGGTAAAACTACTACTACAGCTTTATTATCACATATATTTTCAAATACAGTAGGATGTAGTTATATTATAGGTGATGGGACAGGCGTTGCCAACAAAAATAGTGATTTATTCTTTATAGAAGCATGTGAATATTGTAGACACTTTCTTAATTATCATCCAACATATACAATAATTACAAATTTGGAATTAGATCATGTGGATTACTATAAAGATTTTGAAGATTATAAAAGTGCTTACCAAGCATTTGCTGACCAAACAAAGAAAACAATTATTGCTTGGGGAGATAGTGAAGATATAAGAAGTTTAAATTTAAAAGATAAATTATATTATGGATTTAATGAAGATAATGATGTTATATGTAAAAATTTACAATTAAAAGAAACAGGTTCAGAATTTGATGTTTATATTAAAGGTGAATATTATGACCACTTTGACTTACCACTACTTGGTGAACATATGGTTTTAAATGCTTTAGCAGTTATCACTATCTGTTATTTAGAAAACTTAGATTCTGATAAGGTTAAAGAACAAATTCATACATTTAAAGGCGCAAAAAGAAGATTTCAAGAAACATTCATTGGAGATGTTGTAACTGTAGATGATTATGCACATCATCCAACAGAAGTTGCCGCAACAATTAAAGCAGCTCGTCAAAAATATCCAAATAAGGAAGTTGTCGCAATATTTAAGCCTAATACATATTCTAGAACTAAAGAATTATATAAAGACTTTATTAGTGCTTTAAATTTAGCTGATAAAGCATATGTTACAGATATTACATGTGATAGGGAGTTACCTGAAGAATTTCCAGGTGTTACATCTGATTTGATTATAAATGAACTTGAAAATGGAGAACACATTGGTGATGATACAATTGATAAATTATTAAAACATAACAATGCAGTATTGTTATTCATGAGTTGTAAAGATATTTACACAATGAAAGGTAATTTTGAAGAACTACTTAAGGGTAAATAATTAATGATAATTGAAACAATAAAAGTAGGGAGTTTAGAAACAAATTGTTATTTAGTAATAAATAACAATAAATGTATAATTGTAGACCCTGGGGATGATAAAGATAAAATTATTAGTAAAATAGATAGTCTTAATCTAACACCAATCGCAATATTTATTACACATTATCATTTTGACCATATTGGAGCACTTAATGATATTAAAAATAAATATAATATAAAAGTTTATGATTATAATGATTATGAAGATGATAATAAATTATATAATATTGATAATTTTAATTTTAAAATCATCGAAACAAAAGGTCATAAAGAAGATTTAGTTACATTTTATTTTCCAAATGAAAATATTATGTTTGTTGGTGATTTTATATTTAAAGGTAACATTGGTAGGTGTGATTTAGATGGTGGAAACTTTAATAAAATGATAGAAAGTATTAAAAAAATTAAAAAATATCCAAAAGATACAATAATATACCCTGGACATGGAGAATCCACAACACTAAATTATGAAACAAAATATAATATATACTTTAATATATAACAATTTAGGAGGATATGGATGAAAAAAGAATATTTAAATAAAAAAGAATTAGAAGACAAACTAAAATTAACAAAAGCAAAATATCACAGATTAGATGAAATTAGTAATAGTATTTCAATAGTTTGTAGAGGTGTTGTAATTTCTTCAGCTATACTTATGATTCTAAGTGCAATGTTTATACAGCATGTACATTTGGGTTTAGCGATAGCGTTTTTAACATCAATTTGTGCAATTCCGATATCAGAAAAATGTTTTAATAAAAAGAAAGATAATGTAAGAAAAGAATATCTAAATGTTAAAAGTCAATTAGAGGATAATATTTCAATGGATTTTGAGAAGAAAAGATATGAGTTAGAAAAAAAATTTGATGGACCAAAAACTCAATTAGAACTAATTAAAAATATAATCCTTGAAAAAGAATTATTAGAAAGATATAAAAAAGAATTAAATAAATACCAAATTAATAGGGTAGATAATGAATTGAAAAATGAAATTAATACTAGAAATTATACATTACAAAAATTATCTAACAAATAAAAGTTTTTCACAATTTTGTGGAAAACTTTTTTACAATTAAAAAGAGATTTATCTAACATTTGGACAGTAGCAATTATGAGTAAACATAAATTTGCTTGTTAAATAAATCTCTATAAATAGTATAACATTAAGTTAGCCAAATGTAAACTAAATTTTGTTAAAATTTAGTTTTTTGATAATAATTATATTTTAATTTTTAAATTCTTTCTAAATCTTGTCTCAAATTTTAAAAAATATTATAATTAAATAGTACAACATTAGAGGAGGATAACAATGAATGAATTAATAATTAAAGAGATAAGTACAAACTTAAAAGTTAGTGAAAAACAAATTATAAGTACATTAAAATTATTAGAAGAAGGAAACACTATACCTTTTATCGCACGATATAGAAAAGAAGTAACTGGTTCTTTAGATGAAGAACAAATAAGAAGTATAAGTGAAGTATATGAATATCAAGTAAACTTATTAAAAAGAAAAGAAGATGTTATTAGATTAATTGATGAAAAAGGTTTACTTACTGATGAATTAAAACAAAAAATATTATCTGCTGAAAAATTAGTAGACGTAGAAGACTTATATAGACCTTACAAAGAAAAAAAGAAAACTAAAGCTACAGAAGCTATCAACAATGGTCTAGAACCACTTGCTAAAATTATTATGTCATTTAAAGTAAATGGAACACTAGAAGAGTTAACTAAAAAATTCCTAAATGATAAAGTTAAAACTAGTGAAGAAGCTATACAAGGTGCGAAATATATTATTGCAGAATGGATAAGTGATAATGCAAGTTATAGAAAATGGATTAGAAACTATACAATGAGAAATGCGATAGTTGTTACTAAAAAGAAAAAAGATGCTGAAGATGAAAAGAAAGTATATGAAATGTATTATGATTATACTGAGTGTTTGAGAACTATTAAACCACATAGATATCTTGCGATTAATCGTGGTGAAAAGGAAAAGATTATATCAGTATCAATGGATATAAATAAAGATGAAATCTTAAATAATCTTTATAGCAGAATAATAAAAGACGAAAAAAGTATAGTAACTGATATAGTTAAGGATGCCATTAATGATAGTTATAAAAGATTAATTGCGCCTAGTATTGAAAGAGAAATTAGAAGTGAGATATTTGATAATGCGGAAGAAGTCGCAATAGATATATTTGCTAAAAATTTAGAAAAACTATTACTTACACCACCAATGAAAGAAAAACACGTATTAGGTCTTGATCCGGCTTATAGAACTGGATGTAAACTTGCAGTATTAGATAAAACAGGAAAACCATTAAATATAAGTGTTATATATCCACATGAACCAAAGAATGAATATGATAAAGCAAAAAAACATGTATTAGATTTAATTGACAAATATAATATAGATATTATCGCAATAGGTAATGGTACTGCATCAAGAGAGAGTGAAGCTTTTGCTGCTGATGTAATTAAAGAAGCTAATAGAAAAGTAGAATATATAATTGTAAATGAAGCAGGTGCTTCAGTGTATTCAGCAAGTAAACTAGCGATTAAAGAATTTCCTGATTTACATGTAGAAGAAAGAAGTGCAATAAGCATTGGTAGAAGATTACAGGACCCACTTAGTGAACTTGTTAAAATCGATACAAAAAGTATTGGAGTAGGTCAATATCAACATGATGTTTCTAGTAAAAAATTAAATGAATCATTAGATTTTGTTGTAAGCAAGTCAGTTAACCAAGTAGGTGTAAATATAAATACAGCAAGCGCATCACTATTACAATATGTATCAGGATTAAGTAAAAAATTAATTGATAATATACTTGAATATAGGGATAAATATGGCAAGTTTATGTCAAGAGAAGAACTAAAGAAAATTAAATCAATGGGTGATAAATCTTATGAACAATCAATTGGATTTATAAGAATTATTGATGGAACTAACCCATTAGATCAGACTTCAATTCACCCTGAAAGTTATGATTCAACTATAAAATTATTAAAAGAATTAAATTTAGATATCAAAGATATAGGTAGTGATAAATTAAGTGACACATTAGATGAAATTAATATCGATGAATATACTAGTAAATTAAATATTGATAAATATACTTTAGAAGATATTATAAAATCATTAAAACAACCACTAAGAGATCCTCGTGATAACTTTGAAAAACCTTTACTTAAAAGTGATATTTTAAAAATAGAAGATTTAAAAATCGGAATGAAATTACAAGGTACAGTAAGAAATGTTGTTGATTTTGGTGTTTTTATCGATATTGGTTTAAAAAATGATGGACTTGCTCATATTTCTAAACTCACTACAAATTATATAAAACACCCAATGGAAGTTGTGAGTGTAGGTGATATTGTAGATTGTTATGTTGATGATATTTTCATTGATAAAAATAAAGTGGCATTATCATTATTAGATCCAACAAAAAACATAAAGACTAATTAATCTTTATGTTTTTCTATTATCCTTTTATTTTCTTTTAATCTTTCATCATTAGGATTAATTTCTATTGCCTTATTAATATGTTCTAAACTTTCTTCAAACATTCCCAAATTATAACAACATATAGATGAAATATCATAGATAGTACTATCCCAACAGAAGTTTTCGTTGATATAAGATTTAGTCTTATCTTTAATTTTTAATGCCTTATTTATCATATCATAAGCTTTATCAAAATTATTTTGTGAATATTCTAAATAAGCCATTTCAACGTAAGGTTCTCTTAAATATGGTGTTTCATTAATTGCCTTAGTAAGCCACATTCTTGCTTCATCATATCTTTTTAGATTAACATATGCTCTTGAAATAAAACGCATAGAGGCACTTCTTTCGTCTTTCCAAGTGGCCTTTTCTAAACTCAAGTGTTTAATTAATGTATCAATACATTCATTCCACTTACCATAATACATATATTCCCTTCCTAGATAATGCATATTTCTGTCATCAGTAGGATCTTCTTTAACAGAAAGCTCTAATAAAGATAAATATTGACCTCTTGACTTATTTGAATCAGGATAATGATTTAGAGTAATAATATCATCAGTTTTAACAATTTCTTCATTATTACCAATATAAGTTAATACTTCATGTACAGGATGTGTCCAAATATAGTCATTTCTTGTATGAATCTTTTCAATGTAAAAATTAACAGATGGCTTATTATATTTATCAAAACTCCAATTATAGTTGTATGCTATTCTAGTGATATCTTTTTCCCATATTTCTTCTAATCTTTTTCTCCAACCTTTATCAAATACCTCATCTAAATCAGTACATACACATATATCGACATCTTCTGGAACTAATTTTAAAGATTCATTTCGTGCAACATCAAATCTCCAAGGTTTTATCCTTTTTACTCTAACTTTAACACCTCTTTTTTTTAGTTTATTAACAGTTTTATCTTTTGATCCTGTATCTAAAACATATATTTCATCTGCCTCATTCATAGAATCAACCCATCTATCTACAAACTGTTCTTCATTTTTACAAATCGCATATACACAAATTTTCATTATTTCCTCCTACAATAAGATATGCATATATGTGATTAAGTTATATTTAATAAGCCAATACGTATTGTAAAAAAAATAATATATTATTACTGTAGAAGGAGGTGAAACATTGGAAAAGAAAGGAATTGATGTATCATATCATCAAGGTACAATTAATTGGGAACTAGTAAAACCAAATATTGATTTTGCGATACTTCGTTGTGGTTATGGAAAAGATATTGTAAATCAAGATGACAAAGAATTTGTAAAAAACGCTAATGAATGTACTAGATTAGGAATCCCATTTGGTGTATATTTATATAGTTATGCTAAAAATACAAGTGATGCTGCAAGTGAAGCAAACCATGTGTTAAGATTAATCAAAAATTATAAATTAGAATATCCAGTATTTTATGATGTTGAAGATAGAATACAAGAGCCATTAACTAATGAACAATTAACTAATATTTGTACTACTTTTTGTAATATATTAGAGGAAAACAATTATTATGTTGGAATCTATGCTAATCTATTTTGGTTAACTACTAAACTTAATTCTGCTGAATTAGATAAATATGATAAGTGGCTAGCAGAATGGAGAAGTGAACCAAGTTACACTAAACCATATGGAATGTGGCAATATACAAGTAATGGAACTATAAATGGAATAAACACAAGGGTCGATATGAATGTTGCATATAAGGATTATCCTAAAATAATTAGAGATAATAATTTAAACAATCTTGAATCTGAATTATTAGAAATAACTTATACTGTTGTAAAAGGTGATAGCCTATGGAAAATTGGTAATATGTATGGTGTGAAATGGATTGATATTGCTAAATTAAACAATATAAAAATCCCATATATAATAAAACCAGGTCAAGTATTAAGAATACCTGTTAATAATACTATACAAGATTTTAAAATTGGAGATAAAGTAGAGTTTGTTAATGATTGGAACATATATACAAGTAATAGTAGTAATACACCAATAAAAGCTAAATACAATGGTGGGACAATTACTAAAATATATCCAGATTCGTTAAATCAACTTCAATTAAATAATAATAGAGGATATGTTAGAAAATCAGATGTTAAAAAAATATAAAAACAAGGAAAATGTCTTATATAGACATTTTTCTTTAAATATTAAAAAGTCGAACTTTTATTACAACTAAAAATAATTTTCGATATTATAGATAAGAAAATTAGAAACATCAAACATTAATTCAAACGTAAAAATTTGTCATACTTAAGAAGTAATGTTATATTAAGAGACGATTTATTTTATAATAAAATGAGAATCTATATGTAAATATACTAAAAGCAGTATAAATATGATATAATTATTATGATAGAATATGTTGTAAAAATGTTTGGAGTGAACTAAATGGATATAGAGGAATTAGAAAAATTAAGAATTAAAGCAAAAAAAATTGTTTTAATAGGTGGTTTTTGCTCAATAATATTTGGTATATTTTTGTTTTATATAACAAAATTATTTCCAACATTATTTATAGGAGTTGTTGTTGGAATTATAATAACACTTATAATAAGTTCTAAACCTAGTAAAATGTTTACTATGGCATTTAAAGAAAAGTTTGTTTTAAAATCACTAAAAAACATATTTACTGATTTAAAATATCAACCAGAAATAGGTATTGATGAATCAACAATAAGGGATACACAAATGATGGATATGGGAGACCGTTATTCATCAAATGATTATATTTCTGCAAAGTATAAAAACATAGCTGTTATTCAATCGGATGTTCACATTGAAGAAAAACATGAAACAAGGGATAGTGATGGAAATAAAAGAACAACATGGGTTACGATTTTCAGAGGAAGATGGATGATTTTTGATTTTAATAAAAATTTTAAAGCAAATATTCAAGTTTCACAAAAAGGATTTGGTAATTCAAGGATTAATAATTGGGGAAATAAATTGAAGTATAAAAAAATCATGATGGAAGATCAAGTGTTTAATAATCAATTTAGAATTTATGCTCAAAATGAACATGATGCATTTTATGTTTTAACACCATCATTAATGGAAAAAATTAAAAGTTTAACAAATACTATTAATGGTAAAATACTGTTATGTTTTATAGATAATAAATTGCATGTTGGAATACAAAATAACAAAGATTCATTTGAACACAGTATTTTCAAAAAGATCAATGAAGATAAAGTTATTGAAGAAATATCAAAAGATATAAAATTAATTACAAATTTTGTTGACGAGTTAGATTTAGATAATGACTTGTTTAGAAAGGAGGTGTAGTATGAATCCAATATATGTTGTATTAATTGCGATTGCGATTATAGCGCTTATATTTGTAGTATGGTATATTTCTACTTCAAATAAATTAAATATATTAGTTGTAAAAGTTGATGAATCTTTGTCAGGAATTGATATTGCTTTAACTAAAAGATATGATGTATTAACAAAAATGATAGATGTTGTTAAGGCTTATTCCAAACATGAAAAAGAAACACTTTTTGAGGTGATTAAATTAAGAGATAATATGTCATTAAAAGAAAAAAGTAATGTTAATCATGCAATGGATGAAAATTTGAAAAAAATTAATATTATTGCAGAAAATTATCCTGAACTAAAATCAAGTGAAAACTATCAAACATTACAACAATCTATTGCTGATGTTGAAGAACACTTACAAGCAGCAAGAAGATTATATAATTCTAATGTTTCTTTATATAATCAACAATTAGTTACATTCCCAACAAGTGTTGTTGCTAAAAACAAAGGAATGACAAAAAAAGATTTCTTTGAAATTGATGAAATCAAGAGAAACGATGTAAAAATTGAATTATAAAGTAAAAAAAATATGAACAATATTGTCCATATTTTTTATTATGTAAAAGAAGCATTTATAAAAAAATGTCTAATAATCATACATAACTATTTACACTTAATTATATTTTTAATATAATTTTAATATACTGATTAGTAGAAGGAGAAATAAAATGATTGAAATTTTACAAAACATATTATTAGGAATTGTACAAGGAATAGGGGAGTTTTTACCTATATCAAGTTCTGCACATTTAGTCTTGATACCATATCTTTTTAATTTTCCTGAACACTCACTTGCATTTGATGTAGCGCTTCATTTTGGAACATTAATTGCAGTAGTTATGGTGTTTTGGAAAGACTGGTTAACATTAGTTAAAGGAGTATTTAACAAGGTTGTTCATAAAAAAGATTCATTTGAAAACAAAATGTTTTGGTATCTAGTAATTGCAACTATACCTGGTGCTTTAATAGGTAAACTATTAGAGGATTATATAGAAACAGTATTTAGAAAGTTACCAGTACTGATAGCTGTTGCTTTAGCTGTTATGGGTGTATTAATATATATAGGTGATAAGTGGGCTGAAAAACACTATAAAAAACAAACATCATATGAAAAATTATCATTAAAACAAACATTCTTAATAGGATTTAGTCAAGCACTTGCAATATTCCCGGGATTTTCAAGATCAGGAACAACAATGCTTGTTGGAAGATTATTAGGTGCATCAAGAGAAGCATGTGCTAAATTTTCTTTTATGCTATCAACACCAATTATTTTTGGAGCGACAATTTTAAAATTTAGTGATTTATTAGCTGAATTTAATTTAAACCTAATTGTAGGTATAGTAACCTCTGCAATATTTGGAATATTAAGTATTAAATTCCTATTAAACTATATTAGAAAAAATGACTTTGCAGTATTTGCATATTATCGACTAATATTTGCAGCTATAGTAATAATAAAATTTATATTAATATAATTCCAAGAGTAATCTTGGTTTTTTAATTTAAACAATAATTAAAAGAGATGATATCATCTCTTAAAAGTTTTCGGAGTGAGAATTTATTGTATAATTTATGACAAAAGAAACATGTTATTCTTCTTTTTGTCCAACGTAAGGTTTGTAAACTTTATTATCTTTTTAGTTATATTTTTTTAATAACTATAGTTTGTATATAATCATTTACCATCTCCTTTCTTCATAATTTAATTATAGAAAACGAATATGGTAAAATTATGTGATAATAAACTTAAATTGTGAAATTTTTTATCAAATTAAATAAATCAATATGTAATTGATCTCCACCAAATACTAATGTTTTATCTTTTTTCTTTATACGTTTTATCAAGTTATCTATACTATAATATTTAACTTCTGATAATTCCTCAGTTTGTAATATATAATCACTTACTTTTTTATTTGTTTTCACTAAATAAATATATATAAAAGCTCTATTAGAGGGTACATTTTTAACATATATTTCAATAAATCTTAAATCTTTTTGATATACATGTAATCCAATTTCCTCTTTTAATTCTCTAACTGCTGTTGCTTTTGGTGTATCACCACTCATCACATGTCCTGCCATTAATCCCCATTTACCAGGATAATTATGCCTCTTATAACTTCTTTTTTGTAATAATATTTGATTTTTGTCATTCATTACAATAACAACTGATTCATGGTGCCACATTCCTTTTTCATGTGCTTCTTTTCTGTCCATAACTGTACCAGTTGATTTATTATTTTCATCGTATATATCTATTAATTCCATGTATAACTCCATTCTATATTTTTTCTATATAATCTATATATTCATATACACTATTAAAATGCTTATTACAATGTTGTTTTAAATCGTCAGTAGAATTAATCATACAAACACCATTATATTCTTTAATCATTGGTATATCATTAATAGTATCACCAATTGTATATATATCATGTTTATCTAAATTTAAATAGCTTTGAATATATTTGATTCCATTTGCTTTAGTAACAGTTTTTTCTGTAATATTAATCCAATTATCACTTATATAACCATGTATTTCAGGATAATTACTTTCTAATAATTTTAATATTTCTAATGATTTTAATCTATCAATATCCCTAATAATAATTGCATTAACTTCAGTTTTTATTGATTTAGTATAATCATAACCACTATCAATATATGTTATATCTTCTAAATTATTAGTCTTTACATATTTCATTATATCATTAGCAATATTAATTGGAATATCTTTTTTATATAATAATTTTCCATTATTATCAAATATTGTACCACCATCATTACATATTAAATAATTATATGGTATATTATATTTTATTATCATTTTACTTATATCTATATAACTTCTACCAGTTGCGATAATAAATATATTTCCGAGATTTATAAAATCTTTAATCTTATTAATATTTTGAATTATTTGATTATCATCCACATATAATGTATTATCAAAGTCACTAATTAATACCTTTGACATAGTATCTTCCTTTCTACTATAATACATTATATCAGATTTTAAAAAAAATTTACTATTTTTATTGACTTTTGTATTAATTATGGTATAATTTAAATTGTCAATTCGATTTGCGGATGTAGTTTAATGGTAGAACCTCAGCCTTCCAAGCTGACTGCGTGGGTCCGATTCCCATCATCCGCTCCATTTGAAATCAACTTACGAACCAATATGGTTTGTAAGTTTTTTTAATACTTAAATGTTCTCTTTCAAGAAAGGAGGACATTTTTTTATGCTTGAATTTAAAACATTAGAAATACTTAAACCAAATACTGAGGTTCTAGAACTAATTAAAGGCTATACCTACAAAACTAAAAATGGTAAGGTTAAACACTTAGAAAAAACTAATCTACAATTTGTTGAACCCACAGAATACATAATTACAGAACCTATTACTCTTACAATATTAGAATACAAAGTAAATGAGATTAGTAATAAACCATTTTATATTAAAGAATACAACAAGAAATATAATCTTAAAGAACTCAAATCAATTCTACAAAAATTAACCAATTGACTTATGTAATGAAATAAATTATAATGAAACCAAGTTAGGAAGTCTATACATCGGAGGTAATCACGTATGAAGGTACTAAAATTTGGAAAATATTATAATTTAAAAAAATTACAAGTCATTGGTTATTAAAAACCAGTGACTTTTTTGTTGGGAGTACAAATTCAGTGTTACGAATATACAAAAAGGAGATGATTTGAGTGAGTAAAAGATGCGCAATATATGTAAGAGTAAGTACAGACGATCAAAGAGATAATGGTTATTCTATTGATTCACAACTTCGTATGATTAAAGAATATTGTGAAAAGAATGATTATTCTATTATTGATGTTTATAATGATGCAGGTTATTCTGGAAAAGATTTAATGAGACCTGAAATGCAAAGATTATTAAAAGATATTAAGGCAAAAAAGATAGATAAGTTAATTTCTATTAAAGTGGATAGACTAACTAGAAATAATTATGATGGATTTTGGTTACTTAATTATTGTGAACAACACGATGTAAAAATTGAATTAATATTAGAACCTTATGATGTAGGAACTGCTAATGGTGAAATGATATTTGGTATGAATTTAGTATTTGGACAAAGAGAAAGAAAAGAAATTGGCGCAAGAACTAAACGAGCTATGGAAGAAATGGCATTATCTAAAATACACCCTAGTAAAGCTCCTTATGGATATGTTAGAAATAAAGAAACTGGACATTTAGAAATAGAACCTATTGAGGCACTAGTAGTTAAACAAATATTTGAACTTTGTAAAAATAGAAATTCAACAAGAAATATTGCGAATATTTTAAATGATAATAATGCATATCTAAAAGAAGGAAAATGGAGAGTAGATAGAGTTTATAAAATACTAACTAATTCTATTTATATTGGAATATTTGAATATGGTAAATACAAACGAAAACAAGAAGATATTTTAAGAGTTGAAAACTATTGTGAACCAATTATAGATATGAATACTTGGAATGTTACTAGAACTAATTTAGAAAAGAATAAACATCCAAATTATGGAGAACATATACATTTATTTACTTCTATTGTAAAGTGTCCAGAATGTTCTAAAATACTATCTTCTACTATATCATATAAATATGATAAAAATAAAAATAGAATCGAACATTATCATTTAACTTGTAAAAATCCTAACTGTAAATCAAAAGGGTTACATTATAGTTCTGATAAAATCGAAAAAAGATTAGGTCGTATATTAAATGAATTAACTAGGTATATGTATGATATGGATAATGAAATTATTGTTTGTAACTCTACTAAATCAAAAGATATTAAAGATATAGATAAAGCAATAGAAAAATTAAAACTACAGGAAAAAAGATTAGTTGATTTATATATCTCATCAACATTGCCTGTTGATACTATTAATAATAAAAATGAAACTATAAAAAAAGAAATTCAAAAACTAAATAAGAAAAAAGAATTGTTAAATCCAGATGATGATTTTAAAGGATATGTAGTAGAATTAGTTAAAAAAATAGACTGTGATTATCAAAATAATGAAAATATTATGTTTAATAAATTAGGATTTTCATTTGTATGGGATAGTCTAAAAAGACAAACAAAAAAGGAATTAATACAAAAACTCATATCAAATTTAGAGATAACTAGAGATAAAAATTATAATATTGAGATAAAAAATATAAAGTTTTCTGATGAATTTATATCAAAAAGTAATAAAGAATATCTAGAATATCTTAATGATATTTTACAAAATGATAATATGGGAATTAAATATCATGAACAAATAAGTGTGGATGAACTATCAAAATATGAACAAAAATACTATGTATATTCATTAAAAAAATATCAAAATAATGAATATTCTGCTCTAGAACAAGAGGCATTTAATACATTATTAAGTGAACATTTCTATTATGATGGCATTATAAATTGTCCTCTAATAAGCAAAGGAAACATCATTGATAACCTTATGCTTATACCAAAAACTAAAATAATTTATGAATAAATGAAAGGAATTGATAAAAATGAAAGTAAAATATATAGTAGTTAATAATGATGAAAAACAATTAAATAAATATGGATTATTAAAATTAGTTCACATAAAACATAACAAAAAAGCATTATATGAATACCTATTAATGCGTGGTGAATTAAACAATTATTTATTTTCAGTTGGTGAAATGGCAGAAGAAAAAGTAAAATTTCTTATGGATAGTTATATTAAAAATGATGAAAAACTGTCTGAAAAAAATAAAGAAATAAACCAACTTGAGTGGGTACAATTAATGAATAATTATAAAAACACTGCTGAAGAAATAGTATTAAATGAATTAATTTATGATTAAAACGAGGAAAAAATTTTCCTCGTTTTTTAAATTGTTGATTTTTTTGTCTTAGCAAGCACTGAAAATGGACTCCTAACATTTTCAAATTATGGGAAATCCCATACCCTTATTAAAAATACACAAATTTTAATTTAATTTTATATCAAATTAAAAACACTGAGTAATTTTACTGATAGTAAATATATTATCTAATATATATTTATCAAATTTTATAACACTAATTAAAAATCAAATTGATTTAATACTACCTTATCTATCATTTATATTGTATCATAAAAATGGCGATTTAATATTTTAAAATTTTATTACTTTTTAGTTTAAATACTATATTAATTTATGTATTACCCCATAACTTTTGTTTTTTCTTCTTTTAGGATAATCCACGATTCACAAATTAACTCGTCATTTTCATCAAATTCACATCCAATTGCTCTAGTTGCAATACTTTCATCAACTATTTTCCCTTTATCGTCAAAATAAGTGATTGTTGCATAAGAACCACCATTAGGTGTTGGTCCATCCATTTTTTTTGACATAAACGTCTCCTCCTATTTAAAACTATTATATAATTCAGGACAGATTTTTCTTAATAAATTTGCTCTATTAGGAAAATTGAATTCAAAATAATCTTTACCATTTGTACTTATAAGAGCAATAGAGTCAGCAAATTCCTCATCATTTCTCATATTATTATTTCTATTATTATAAGAATCCATAGAATATTGTGAAACATAACTTTTTTCGGAATCAATCAAATAATTATATCCATACTCCTCTGCATATTTTACTTGAACAATTCTATCTGCCTTCATTGCATTGTCCCATTCCTGATTATCAGAAATATGTTTCCTAATGTCACTACCATAATCATAACAATGTGCTGCCTCATGAGCAATTATATAATTGGCGTCACCATATTGTGAATTACGTCCAACATATTCATTTTCCCATTCTTGGTAAAATGTAATTCTTGGTTTACCCCATTTTTTATCACTAATTCCACCAGTTGAAGATACTTTCCCAGATCTGCCGAAAAGATTCCAATACCAATCGCTTGGACAATCTTTTGTTGTAAATACAACTTCTGAAATATTTTTAATTAATACAGGATTTTTAGAATATATTTCATTTATATCTTTAACGGTTTCATTAAAAATATATTCATTTGAATAATTTTTATCTATATAATATGTTAATTGATTTTTTGAATCCCAGATTTCAAATGTTTCAATTGAACTAAAAGTTCCTAATTGTATTTTTTTAGTTCCTATATAATTGCAGTCTGGATTATTTATCAAAAAATTTATTAATAACTTATCATCCTTTGAAATGCTTGGATATTTTTCTAATAGACTTTTAACTTTTGAATCTGTTGTAGAATCAAGTGATATGGTTTCTATATTCTTATTTAATGCTTCAAATGATTTATCTACCATTTTAGCCACATGGTTAACACCATTTGATATACCTGTTATTATTTTTTCCATTGCCACAATAAAACCTCCTAACTGTTTATTTTTTATATAACTCAATTATTAACTATTGTTCTATTAAAAGGAAAATTTGTATTTGGTTTTTTTATTTCAAATTATAAACTCAATTAATTCTCATATTTTTCTATTTATGCTAGGTATTATACTATTATTTATTTCAGAAATAATTTTTTTTGAATTACTATATACAGATTTTATTTCAGATTCATTAAATATTTTGTCATCAACTAATAGTGTATCTTCTATTGAATTTATTACTTTATTATTATATGTACTAAGTCTTGATATTTTATTTCTAATGTTTATAACATTATTTTTTAATCTAATGTATTTTCTTCTTATAATTTCTTCATCCATGTTTTATCATCTCCATCATATAATATCATCAAAAATATTTGCCACTGTGGTTTTATTTTCTCTGTATTTTAATAAGGTTTTATCAAGAACATCAATATATTTTGTATGGATTTTATTTATTATATTTAACTTATTACTTAATTCTAAATATAAATCATATAATTTTTCACTGTTATTTGTATCATAATTATAATTAATCTCATTTAAATTATCAGATAAAGCATCAAAGTTTATTTGTTCTTGATTCTTATAAAATATTATTTTTTTAATACTACTTTCAATTTCAGATTCATTTAATATACTTTTCATAATAGTCAACTCCTAAATATAATTTGAAACATTGTTTTCCTTAAGTAATTCAATACTTATTTTAGATAATTTTAAATTTATTTCTTTTTCTATTTCTTCAATATATTCTAGTTTATTTATTATATTTTTTTTAATTTTTATTAAACTATTTTTAATGCTTTTAAATTGATTTCTTTGGTTAATTAATTTTTGTCTTTCATAACTACAAAAAGATAAATCCAAATTATTATATAATTTTATTATTTCATCTATTTGATTTATATATGAATTGAAACTATTTATCAAATAAGTTCTACTATTTAAGTTAAATGTAATTTTATTACCAATTTGACTATATTTATTAATTAAATAATTATATACTTCTTTGAGTTGTTTTATTTCCTCAACATTTAATTGAATTTTAAGTTTGTAATAGTCTGCATCATTAAAAAAGTTAATTGAATTACCATCTTGCCAATATGATGATGCCTTTTTAATTTCGTTATATAAATTCAAATAATTATTTTCATATTCATCAATTAAAGTATTTAACTTTAATATTTCACTTTTAATAATCATTATATTAATTTTCATATTGCCTCCTATTTTCTGCTAAATACAGAATAAATTATTTTATAATTTATTCCATATTTAGGAAAAAATATTTTTCCTAACCTTGTTGTCCAGCAAATGCTTCTGCAACTTTTCCTGCAGTATCAGAGTAAGCTGTAACAGTATTATCAATTGCTGTTTTTGAACTGTTTGTAATTTCTTGTACAGCATTATCAATATTAGTTTTAATTGTACCTAATGAATTAATCAAACTACTTGCTTGATTCCCACCCATGAAACCACAATTTTGTACTGCATTTTGTGCACTAGTTAGAGCTGTTTTTGCTGATTCTGCAATTATTGGTAACTTACTTGAAACACTATTTGCGTTTTCTTTATCGATACCTCTAACTCCTCCAATGTTTTCTTGAATTCCACTAATATCCATTGTTTTAGATATTACAGAAAATTGATATGGTGAGTATGATGACTCTGTATCAATTGCCCATTGTTGAGCAGCACTATTCATAGCTCGTACAACACTTTCAAATATTCTATTTGAATTATTAATTAAACTATCAATTGATGGTTTAAAAGCTTCGTTAAAGAATCTTTGTGCTTGATTACAAGCCCATTTATCAGACATACCTCCTATAAATTGTGTTTGCATATCATCACCCAATGCTTGAATTAAGTTTTCGTATGCTCCTTTTACTGCTCCTATTGAAGTTCTTACTACTTCCGGATCGAATCCTGTTAATGCCATATATCTTACCTCCCTTTACATATATATTAATAACAGATATTTATCTGCATTAACCAAAATTTATTTAAAAATAACTATGATATATTAGATATTACTATATCAAAACGGGTATCATTTAATTCATTGTAATTAATGTAATATTTTTTACCCCACGAACTTACTGTAATTTTATCTTGGTCAACATTGGTCACAAAAACAGCGTGTCCTCCTACACCAAATGAATTGGTATTAACATATCCATTTTCGCTATACATATTTATACCATTTCCTCCAGAATTTGCTGATAAAATTATAGATTTACCATCATTAAATTCATTAATAAGGGTATCTTTCAATTTATTAATTTCTTCATTATCATTTTCACTAAAAAGTAAATTCTTTGTAATATGTGATGTTTGAGTATATTTCAATCCTTTTGAATTTAAATACCATTCCTTTATACTTGGGGTATCTAATATCCTTTGTTTTGATAAATCAATTGTGTTATTACTATCTTTGCTACTTATATATAAATTATTATTTTCACTAACTTGGAACAATGTTCCTATATTGCATGATATAAATAAATCTATTAATAATTCTGAACTATTTAAAATCTTTGTTCCGTCATTTAGTTTTATATACATATCAAATCCAAACTTATTTTTAAATGCTTCTTCATCATTTGCGAAATGTGTAAAAATTTCATTTGCAAATGCTGCATAAGTACAAGCACCTGCAGAATCCATATTAGTCATAATTTGATATGAATCAATATAATTAAAATTATATTTGTTTTGAAGTTTATCTAATATTCTTGGTGCTTCATTTATATATTTATTTTCGTTATAAACTTTATTTGTAATTCCTTGATCAACTCCATAATTTCCATTTCCGAATTGTTCAAAGAAATTATCTGCAATAAAACTATTTTTAACATCATTTGTTGTAAAACTTAAAACATCCACAGTTTCAACTTTATTTATTGCTGTATTTGTATTATATTGATTTGAGTTATTATAAGACGGATATTCAATATTAACATTTGAAACAATCTTATTTATATTATTCATATAGCCACCTTCTTATTATTTTGATTTGATAACATTTATCAATTTATATCTTTATTTATTGAATTTAACTTTTCTTTAAATAGTTTTTCTTCTTCATCAACAAATCCAAAGTAATATACTTGTTCTATTTGTGAATGGTCAAATAATAATGTGCTATTAGTAGATATTATTCCTTCAGGATATAAACAACCTGAGTAATCATAAACTTTAGTTTTATCATTATCAGATATTGAACAAAACCCTGTTATCATTATTCTTTTTTTTGCATCCTTTAGTAATACTACCGTACCTATTGGTAAATACTTTTGAAATTTCATCTTGTACCTCCAATTTCATTAAAATTTAATTGTTTTTGTTTCATCACAAGGAATAACTGCTAATTTAATATGTTTTTCCTTTGATAATTTATCTTGAATATAATTTAATTTGTCATAAACAATTTTAGTTGTATGGTGTGGATTTTCACTATCATATTTCTTAAAATGACATACAAAAGTTATTGCATCACTAGGAACAAGGTTATGTGGATTTAAAACACCATATCCTATATATTTATTGTTCTTAGAATCAAATAAAATTTTTTTCACATTGTCAATTAAGAAATTATTAACTTCATCAATATCATAAATTTTATCGATTTCATTTAAATCACACGAAAAATATTGGTTAATTTTTTCTTTTTCTTCCACTGTTAAACTATCTAGATTAACTTTATTAAACAAGAAAAAATATTCACTAATTATTGGCATTTGACCTGTGGTTATTGTTTTGGGTTTAACATTATTAGATTTAAAATAATCGTCAATTTCTTTTAAATCCAAACATTCATACAACAATTTCATATATTGATGTTTTACTTTATCTTCAATTTTCATTTTTATCATCCTTTAATTAGTACATATATCAGAACAATATATATAACAGTTTTTATCAAATTTTAAATCACTAACAGGAATATGATATTTATGTCCCCAAGAGGAAACAATTAAACCTTCATCTGTTACACCAGTTATTAATACTGAATGACCAGAACCTTCACTCCAAGTTGTTGTATCTACACTAGCGCTAGCATTCTCATCATATGATTGCATATGTATATTAGTTTTTCGGTCTTCATAATTAGGATTATAATAATAATCTAATGTAATAGATTTTCCTTCTTCTAGTTGCTTTGATATTGCGTAAATACAATGATTAGCATCTGTAATTAAAAGTTTAGATGTTTTATAATCCAAAGATTCTTCTTTACTCTTTAAAAACTTTTCTATTACTTCTTCATTCTTATAATCACTTGACATATATACTTGGTGCTCACCAACATCAATTAAAGTTCTACCTAACGGATCAATCTCATTTGATAATAAATTCTTATTTATTTTTCCATCTTTCCATAATTTTCCACCATTTTTTTCATCATTAGCATATAAGTATAAATCTAATAACAGTTCTGGACTATTTAACACTTGATAACCTTTTGTACTTGTTATATACATATCATAGCCAAACACTTCTTTAAATGCCTCTGGATTATTAGAAAATTGATGGAAAATTTCATTACATGTTGAGGCATATGAACAAGCTCCAGCATCATCTATAAGAGTTAAAATGAATTCTGAATCTTCTTCAGAAAATCCATATTCCTTTACTTTATTTACTAGTTTTTCATATGTTTTTGGTGATAATATAACAGGGTTAAATATTGGTAGGGGTTCTCCATTTTTCTTTGCTTCATTAATTAGTGCTCTGGCATCATAATAGGTATATTGAGTACCATTATATTCATATACACATAAGTTATACATCTCACCTTGATTAACACCATATCTACCAGGATAGTTGAATCCTTCAAAAAATTCATAAGAATTTTCTGCTTCTTCTAACTCAATTTTTTGTACTTTTTCTTTATTAAATAAGGATTTAAAAAAATTTGAGATAGTAGCACATGTTTCCTCAACGTAAGTTTGGATTTTATCTAAAAAACTCTGACTACTAACAAAAATGCTTTCTGCTTTTTTAGTAGTGACAGCACCTGAAATACTATTTACTTTTGGTTTGGTTTTTATTTGAAAAATTTCGCTGTTTATATCTACAGTTTCAACATTTGTTTTGATGTTATTTGTTTGAAAACTTTCCGAGTTTTTATTACTAAAACTCGAAAATTTATTAGAGTAATTATCACCAATTGATGAATTGATTTTCTCAGAAATTCCCATAGTATAATCACCTACTTACTAATATTATTTCGCTACTATTTCTAACATCAGTATCAACAATAACATCATTATTTTTATATACTTTACAGGTATCTTTATTGATTAATAAGTATTCACTATTAATATCTATTGGAATATTTGTTAAATCCGAAATAGACATTAAAATAAGTTTTCTTATTTTCCAAACAACTTCATTAACAGGGATAAAAATGTCAAAACTAGTATCTAATTCTGGAACTATTAGTTTAATTAATACTTTATTTTGCATTTTTATCCTCCTCATCCTTTGTTATATAATCTAATAATTTTAAGAAAGTACTTTGTCCTTCATTTATTAAATATCCCATATTATTTTTACAATCTTTCATCATATCTTTGTTTACATTTGATAAATGTAATAGGTTTTGGTCAGAAATTCCTCTACCAACCCAAATACCATCATTCACACTAAATAGGGTAGTAAACCAAGTTTCAAATGCAAAACTTTTTATTTTAGATGCATCATCAACTACTATTAAACTTATTTTTTCATATTCTTTGATATATTGAGCTAATGTTTGAATTTTACTTGAATTGTTTATTTTTGATATAAATTTATTCAATCCATAAATTAGAATAATTCCTTCTTGATTACTTTTAGAGTCAATTAATTTTTTAACAAAATCAATGATACTATCTAATATTTCTTCTAAATTATCTGTGTAGTAATTTTTAAAAATTTCTCTATTTAGATTTAATAATTTCATTGAGTCAAATATTATTAAACTTGTATTTTTTATAGTTCTAATATTTTCTAATAAACTTACAACGAAGTTTTTAGTATTAGCTAGTTTATTTGAAGTTATAATATTACCTAATACTGATAAATAATCTATTGTTGTTATTTCTAATTCTTTTTTATCTATACCAATTGGAACGTTTTTAATAGTTGAAATTTCTTCTTGAATATCCTCATATCTAACTATTTCAGGAAGAGTAGGTATTCTTTTTGCTTTATATTTATTGATAGATTTTTGATTAGAAATAAATTCTTGTATTAATCCATTTAATTTTGTTTCATCTGATGTAATACTTGCAACTTGGAATTCATGTATTCCATCATTATTTATTAATCCTCTACCATCAATATCCCTTGGCACTATTTTTGTTCTAACACCAAATATAGATGAATATTCACTTGAGTCTTTTACTTTAAATGCATAAGTATTATGGAAATTCTGTGAAATTTTACTGTGTACTGAATTAGATGCGTTTGCAGTTAGTATAAATATAATTCCATATCTTTCTGAATCTCTAACTAATTCAGGTAATTCTTCATATATATTTGGATTACTTTCATATACGGAATCATAATTGTTAATTATAATAACTTTTAAAGGTAATTTATTACCACTATTTACGATATAGTTTTTATATTCTCCACCAAAGTCAACAAACAATTTTTTTCTGTTTTGTATTTCTTCTTTTATTTGTTTAAATAAATTATTATATTTTTCTTCCTCACTAGAAAACACTACACCACCAACTTGTGGTAAAGAATTCCATTTTCCAAGTGATTCTGAACCATAATCTATAACATAAATATTTACTTCTTCAGCAGTATGATTTTTAGCAGTTCCATATATAATGCTATTTAAAAGCATTTCTCTTTCACTACCATCTGTTCCATAAACAAGTGTGTTTCCTTGTTCTAGATAGTTAAATTTAACTAATCCCTGTTCTTGTTTTTCTGGTGCATCGTATTCACCAATTATTGTTTCTACATTAAATGGTTGTTTATTATATGGATATTTATTTTCTAAATCACTTATTAAAATAATATTTGGTATATTTTCCAACCATAATTTTCTTGCTTTTTTATCAGCCATTTTAGATACATCTATTATGGTGTTTATAATTGCTGATAGTTGTTCACCTTGAGCTGGAACTTTTACTCCACCTGATGCTTGAATACTTTTAATATGTGTTCCACAATCATTTATAAAATTAATACTTTTATCGACATTAATAATTGGTTTATCTGATGGATAGTATTTAGCACCGCACCATGCAGATTGACCTAATGCAAAATATTCATTGTATCCCACTTGTAAATAGAATCTACCAGTTTGTTTTAGTGAAGCCGCTTCTGGTCTTTTTAACATTTCTTTACTATCTTGTTCATCTTGTACTTTAAGACAAACCCTAAATTTTGTATTTGACCAAATTTGGTCATTAACAACACCACTTGGTTTTTGAGTGGCAAGTATCAAGTGGACTCCTAAACTACGTCCAATACGTGCGACACTTATTAGATTATCCATAAACTCTGGTTGCTGACTTTTAAGTTCTGCAAACTCATCACATATAATAAATAAATGTGGTACTGGTTCAGTTAGTTTTCCTTCTTGATAATATCTTTGATATTTATATATATCAATTGTACTTTCACCTAACGAATCTCTCGCCTCATTAAATACATGTTGTCTTCTTTTAATTTCAGCATCAATACTAACTAAAGTTCTATCCATTTCTGCTTTATCTAGGTTTGTAATTGTACCTGCTAAATGTGGTAAAACTATATTGTTTGTTTTATTTTCAAAGGCATATGCTAAACCTCCACCTTTGTAGTCTATTAATATAAAGGAAACATAATCAGGACTATAATTCATTGCCATAGATAAAATATATGTAATAATAAATTCTGACTTACCACTACCTGTCATACCTGCAATAAGCCCATGAGGTCCATGATATTTTTCGTGCAAATCTAAATACATTAATTCTCCCTCTTCATCAACACCAACTTCAGTTCTTAATGTTGTAGTAGGGTCGTTTGAATTCCATCTATTTAAAACATTTAATTGTTCAACTTTACCAACTTTTTCCATTTCTAAAAATGAAATGGCACTTGGAAGTTGTTTAATTCCTTCTTCAAATTCAATTGGAATATTAGATAAAATCTTTGCTATTCTCATCATATTAATTCCATAATGAATTTCATCTCTAAATTTAATTTGTTCTTGCTTTTCATATGAGTTTTTTAATACTCCGGAATTTTTTTGAGCAAGAGTTATAAAGTTATTACATTTACTTGGTAATTTACCTAAACTTTGTTCTAATATAACTAAACTAAATCCATAATTTTCGTCTATTTCAGTTAAAGTTTTAATAAATTCTTGACGTTTAACTTTATCATAGTCATCAACAATAATAAAGTAATATGGTTTTGGTGTGTCACCATCATTTTTTTGTTCATTTAATCTGTTATTTAATTCAAAATTTAAATACTCACAAACTTCTTTTATACTGTCAGCATCTGAGCCAAAAAATCTTATGTCTTTACTATTGTTAAAGTTATAATTTAAATATTTAATATAATCCCATCTTTTTTCATTATTTTCATTTGTGAATACTACTAATTTTAAATCATCATAACTATAAAAAGTTAATAGTTGAATAATTATGTTGTTCATAAAATTTGTACTTTGATAATCATTACCCATAATTGCTGTTATTCTATTATCATAAAACGAATATGAGATTGGTACGTAAGGAATATATTTATATTGTGAAACTAACTCATCTGCTTTCTCTCTTAGTTTGTTTTCTTCAATAGCGAATTCCTCTTCAGGATATTCAAATTTTACATCTAAAAGTTCATCACCAACTCCAATTCTCACTGTCATAATATCATTTTGATCTAATCTCTTATCCCAAAAGTTATTTTTTCTTTGTTCAATAATTTTTAAACATTCTTCAACTGTAATTAAATTTTCTAATAAAATTGATTTTTGTAGTTCTTTTTCTTCTTCTAAAACTTTTTTCTTATCATTTAAATATTTTGAATATTTTTTTACTATTTGTCTTGCTTTACTTTTTTTAGTAAATCTATTATAAAATTGTGTTAACAATGGCCATACTAACATTGAAACAAGCATTATCCCACTTGTTAAAAGTTGTGGCATAGCATCATCAAGAGTTGTTTGTTTAGAAGCAACCTTTTCCATAGTGTTCATGATTGTAATAACTGAAATTGCTCCCATTGTAAGCATAGGTCCAACTACTAATGCCATAGGCATTTCTTGATTGTTTCCATCTTTTGGTGGGGCAGAGAATTTAATTGTTTTTGTTTCAATTATTCTTCTTATACGTGGTGACTTATAAAAGTAATCATTTTTCTGATATAAATCAACATCCTTAATTTCAAAATCTTTAGGTTTTTCATCACTATCTGGTACATACAATTCAATATGAGTATCATCTTTGTTAATTGTTATTTTATCATTTAATTTATTAATTAAAATAAAACCATTAATAATTATTATCCTTAAACCATATATTTCTATTTCATCACCAATAGTTAAGTTATATGTGTTGTTTACAACTCTGGTTTTATTTATATATATTACACTGTTATCCTTATTTTCTAATACTAATACATTGTTTTTGATATATATTAATATTTCACAACTTTTTAAATATTCACAATTATATTTAATGTTACATGAATCTGTATTTCCAATTGATAATTTTAAATTGGTATCATATTTATATATTGAAAAAGAATTAACATTTAAATCACTTACAAATATTAAATAAGTTTTTTCTTCTTTTTTTAAAATATAAAAGTTATTTGGAACTAATTGAATACTTTCTAAATATTTATTATTTTGAATAATCTTTACATCAGTAGTTTCATAGAGAGTCCAATATTCGTTACGAGCTTCAACATTTATTAATTTACTTTCAATTTCAGATGCATCGAACGAATAACTTCCAGAAATTTCACTTGGCAATTTAAAATTAATTATTTTTTCATTTAAAAATAGTGTTATTTCCATTTGTCATTCCTCCCATACTTTAAAACCTATATATGTTTTATTTAAATATCTTTATTAGAAAACCACTTTTTATCTTTTATCTGTAATCATTATATCACAAATGCTCATAATGTCCTAACTTTTTCTGATTTTTTTCTTTATAATGGGAAAATGATTTTGGTGAACGACAATGATGAACTTTGATAGATTGTACTTTTTAAGAGAAGAACAAGATTTAACTCAAACAGAAATAGGAAAAATTGTTAATACTACAAAAGTATCTATTTGTAATTGGGAAAAAGGGAAAGAAATTATTCCCTTAAAAAAACTTAATATGTATTCTAATTATTTTAATGTAAGTCTAGATTATATTTTAAGTTTATCCAACAAAAAAATTCCTTCTAGTAAAATTTCATTTTTAGATAGTGAACTAATTGGTAACAGAATCAAAGAAATTAGAAAAGAACATAATTTATCACAAAGAGATTTAGCTAAAATTTTAAATACCTCGTGTTCTAATATATGTTATTATGAAACAGGTAAAAATTTAATTTTAACGGCTTTTGCATATCAAATTTGTTTAAAGTTTAATGTATCAATGGATTGGCTTTGTGGTAAGACAGATGACAAATTAATAAATAATTAAAAGAAAGTAAATGTGTTACTTTCTTTTAATTATAATTATGAATCTATTTCATTAATATGAATATGGGTTATAATTGAAAAATAATGAAAAAAGGAAACACAGTACTTTAGGATAAACTGTATTTCCTTTTTAAATATATTTTAAAAACTAATTATTTTTATTATATTCACTACATTTTTCTTCCAATAATTTAAAATTACAACATCTTTTTGCGATACTTTCATTCAATGTACCATTAATATATTTATCATATAGTTTTTTAGATCTACCATATAATTTATCATCATTACGATTTAACCAAAATATTTGTTCTTTTAACATCTTAGTATATTTCTCTTCTGTTTTTGTCAAACATTCTTTGTCTAAATCTAATTTAATAATATTTTTATCTGTTACAGGAAGCATGTTATTAAAATTAATTGCACCTAAATCACCATTTGCTATTTTCAAAAAATCTAAAGTGGTTTTCATAGTTTTATGCTTTGGTTTAGGACTAGATAATGGTGCAAAATATTTGCAATCATTTACTTCAAATAAAACACCAATAAATGGTCTTAATTCTTTTTTATCATAATTATATGGAACTCTTTTATCAAATTGTCTTAAATAATCACAGTATTTTGAATCTAATCTAACTAAAATTAAACTTTCCATATCATCACCTCAAAATTTATTATATATTAAAAAATAAAATAAAACTAGAGTGTGCTCTCTAGTTTTATTTTATTTTTTAAGTTCACTGTTATGGCCGGAATCGCCGCTTTTTTAAATTCCTGTCAAAGCCGGAATCGCTTCTTTTTTAAGTTCCTCTTATAGTGGGAATCACTAGCTTTTTTAGCGCTACTAAGTAGCATTATTATTATATGCAAAAATGCACAACATAATCACTTATGTGCCTATACTATAACACAAACATAGTGAAATGTCTAGTTTTTTAGAAAAAAATTAGAATTCTCATTATAGTGTTTTCCAATATAACATTAGAATATCATACTTTGTACTTATCGATTTTGTACGATGCATCGTACTTTTTTGCTTTTTTTGAAAATTTTGTACGACAGAAATGTTGTTTGCGAATTTTGTTTAGTATGCTAAACAAAATCGGTTTTTTTGACAGTTTTGTACAGTAGAAAAAATATTATTCTTGTATATGCTAATAAATCTTTAAATAAACTAATCGCTAAAATCTATGTTTTCAAGTTCTAATGACATAATTGTTTTAGTATCTACAAATCCAATTTTTTTATATAGCGAAATTGCATTAACGTTATTATTACATACCTTTAATTCAATATATTTTACATGTTGTTTCTTTGTCCATTTTTTAAATTCTTCAATAAGTGCATTGCCAATACCTAATTTACGATATTTTTCATCAATAAATATAGTATCTAGTTGAGCAACATCATTTATATAAGTATCTCCATTATTTTGGATAAAACCATACAGATAACCAATTATCTTATTATTCTCTTCAACCACTAATATACAATTTTTATCATCATGAATAATATTTTCATAGAACGAATATATTATGCAGTTTTCATTAATATTGTCATCATATTGTTTTTCATCTCGGATTAATCTTGTAAGAAAATTATTAATATCTTTAATGTCACTTGTTTTAGCTTTTCTGATTGTATAATTCATTTCTATAATTTCCTCCTATCAAAAGAGAACAAAATATATTTGTCCTCTAATTATTTACTTATTCATAACATTTCCTAAAATTATTTCTTTATCATTCATTACTTCACACCTTACAAAATAATATTACAACAATAGTATAACAGATGTATTATAATAATTCTATATAAATAACATTATTATTAATACATAATACATTCGTACACTATCAATTTTGTTTTTTATATTTTTTATAAATTTAAGGTTGTGATTTTGAAAAAGGTTGTGTATAATAAATTCAGAAAGAGAACTAATTAGTTCGCAAGTTGCAGTTTAACCGCTCCATTGAGAGAATCACTCACACTTTTGTGTGAGTTTTTAATTTATAAAAGCGTTATTTAACTGGAATATATCAATTAAATAAACGCTCTTTTTTATTTTAAAACATTTTTAAATTCTTCAATTTTTCTCTTATATTCATCTATATTGCTTTCTAAATCATTAATTTTTTCCTCAAGTTCTGTTATCATATTATTCTTTTCATATATCATATTTTCACATCTGTTATTACATTATGTTGTTTTTGTTTCCTAAGATTTTGATAATATGATATTTCATTATTCTTAATAATTTCAATGATATTTAAATATATATATACTTTTAAATTGCATATATAGTTATTATATCATTCCCACAATTTAACACAATTAATACATAATACTTAATATATTTATTTAAAAAAAATGTTACAATAGAATTGGTGGTATATATGTATAAGATATGTTTAGTTGAAGATGAAAAAGATTTAAATAATCTTATATCTGCTTATCTAAAAAATGCGGGATATGATGTAATTAGTCTGACAAGGGGAATAGAAGCATTAAATTTAGATGAAAAAGTAGATTTATGGATTTTAGACATAATGTTAGAAGATGACATAAGTGGATATGACATAATCAAAAAAATAAGGGAGGTTAATGATGTTGTTCCAGTTATTTTTACTTCAGCACGTGATCAAGACTTAGATAAAATAATTGGATTAGAATTAGGTAGTGATGATTATATTACAAAACCATATTCACCTAAAGAACTAGTATTAAGAGTAAACAACATTATTAAAAGAGTATATAAATCAGAATATAATTATTTAAATTATGAGGATTATGAAATTGATTTAAATAAAAGAATTGTTAAATGTAATAATAAAGAGATTAATTTAACCACATTAGAATTTGATTTATTAGTTTTATTTTTAGAAAACAAAAATAAATCATTAGATAGAGAATTAATATTAAACAAATTATGGGGTACAGGATATTATGGTAGTGATAGAGTAGTTGATGATTTAGTTAGAAGATTAAGAAAAAAAATGAATAAACTTAAAATTAATACAATATATGGGTTTGGGTATAGATTATCATGAAAAAAAATATACCAATATCAAATCAACTAGTATTAATTTCATTTGTAGTATTTATCATTTTAACCTTATCATTAACAATATTTGTACCTAAATCGTTATCTCCATATTTTGAAGAAACTGTATATAATTTTTTAAATCAGCCATTCAAATATTTTAATAATATATCTGAAAAAAACTTTACTAATAATATAGTATATCTGCAAGTGGATAAAAATAATAATAATATTTTGATAAGTGAGAACGCTAATGATATTTTAAAAATTAATAATTATGAAAAATTACTGTCAAAGATAAATGGTGAAAAGGGTAAATTTAAACTAAATAATAATAAATTTTATTATGTTGCAAATTACTCTAATAATATAATTAAAATCACAATAACAGATACAAAATTAATAAACAATATGAGAAGTAAACTATTTGTTTCAATATTGCCAGTTTTAATTTTAACTTTTTTAATGATATTAATTTCACTACTAATATGGTGTAATTTTGTTGTACATAAAATTAATATATTAATTAATAAGGTTAAAAATTTAAACAATGATAATTATGATCATTCTTCTAAGATAAAAGTAGAGGATGAATTACAAATATTAGAGAAAACAATAGAAGATGTTAGAATTATGATAAAAGAACAAGAAAGTTTTAAAAATGAGATGTATCAAAATATTTCGCATGATTTTAAAACACCTATTTCAGTTATTAAATCATATTTAGAAGCCTATAAAGATGGTGTGATTAATGAAGAAGAAACAAGAGTAATCATTGAAGAACAAATAAATAAGCTAGATAGTAAGGTAAGAAGTTTATTACAGTTAAATAAATTAGAATATTTAAAAGAACATTTTCAAAACACCAATGAAGAAATTAATATTGTTGATGTTTTAAATAAAAGCGTGGAAAAGTTTAGTGTAGAGAATAAAAAAATTAAATTTAAAATATCGTATAAAAAAGATACTATAATGTATCGTGGAACCATTGATATGTGGGAATCAATAATTGATAATTTATTAGGAAATTTTATGAGATACGCTAAAAATAGAATTGAAATTACTGCCACACAAAAAAGAATAGTGTTTTATAACGATGGGGAACCAATTGATGAAACAATAATTACAGACATTTTTTCTCCTTATAAAAAAGGAATAAAAGGACAATTTGGTTTAGGACTTTCAATTGTAAGTAAGACATGTAGATTACTTGACTATAATATTAAAGTAGAAAATGTAAAGAAAGGTGTTAAATTTATTATTGAAAAATAATCCTATATTATGTACATAATCAAATTATAATGATATAATCAAATTATAGGAGGGTAATGTTGATATGAAAGAATTAGTACAAAAATTAAAAATAACATTACCCATAAGCTCACAATAATTTTTTGTGTGCTTTTTTATTGGTAAACAGGAGGCATTTATGGAAGGCAACAGATTAGAAGTAATAAAAAAATATTTAAAAAGCGATAATATAGATATAGAAACTTTAAAAACTATAACTAATGAATCAACAGTTAAAAACTTATTAAGAAATTTAATAAATGTACAAAGAGAGTATTTAGTATATTGTGATATCAAATCTACACCACCAAAATATAAAGTATTTGAAAATATTAAAACATTAATTATGGCCGCAAAAGATAGTGAAGAAGTAATAGATTATACTCCATATATAGGTAAAGTTAGAAAGTTAAAAACTAATTTAAATGTACTTGAAAAGAAACTTACAGAAAGAAATTTATATAATAGTGAATGGGAAATTTTTATTAATAAGATAAATGAGGATATAGATATTATAGAAATAGAGTTTATGTGTGAAGCACAAAAACAATATAAGAATAATAATTATGAATTTCTAAGTTATATCGTACATGAAATAAAAAATAGAAGTCACTTAAAACAAATACTCGCAATGTCACCACATTATATAAATACTAAAAATGAGGAGAAGAAACATATTGTTATTGATTTAATTGAGAAATTTGTGGAAGAAATGAAAACTCATAATAAAAATAATATTAATTCAATATTATACTTTGAATCAATAATAGAAGAATTTATAACTAATCCTAGATTTAGAATAACAAATGAAGAAAAAGAATATTTATCAAGAATAATAGAAAACGCTAAAAAGTATATTGAAGAACACCACGGAAAGATTAATAGATATAATCAGAAAATAGTATGTTTAAAAGATTTAGAAGATAAATTATGTTCAAATAGTATTACAAGAGAAAAAATAGAAAAATTAAATTTTAAATATAATATTAGTAGTGGATTTAGTCCTAATATTCAACATGAGATTTCTAATATAGAAATAACTCCTAATCATAAAATAATAACAATTGATAAAGAAAATACTTTAGATATGGATGATGCACTATCGATAGATAAAAAAGATGGAGTGTATAAACTAAACGTATATATATCGGATGTTGCGACTGCGATAAAAGAAGGAACATATTTAGATATAGAAGCTAAAAAACGTTATTCAACTATATACTTATCAGATAATATTATTCCTATGTTACCTTTTGAATTATCAAATAATATATTGTCATTAAATTCTAATAGTTATAAGAATGTAATAGTATATGAAATATATATTGACGGACACGGTCAAATATTAGAAACAAATATTAACAAAAGACAAGTCTTAATTTCTAATAAATTAAGTTACAATGATGTAAACAACATCATTGTAAGTGGTAGTCATATAAATAAAGATATAGAAAATACTGTATTATACTTAAGTGAGTTAGCATCTATATTAAAAAATAATAATACTAAAAAAGATGGATATAGAGAAATTGAATATTTATTTAATTCTCTTGCTGGGGTATCTAGTCAAGAAAATAAACAAAATGAAAAAAGTAAGGCTGAAATAATAATTGAAGAAATTATGATACTAACAAATATTGTAACTGCTTTAACATTTGATCAAAAATATTTGCCTTTTATTTATAGAGTTCATCCTAATATTAAAAATACTAAAGATTATGAATCATTAAAAAACTTAGAAGAAATTGTTAATAATAAATTTTATCAATCAAATACTAAAAGTTATTTAAAAATGATAGAAACACTAATTAAGTTATATCCTAAAGCTTATTATACGACTGAAAATATTGGACATTTTGGTATTGATACACCATATTATTCACATTCAACTTCACCAATACGTAGATATTCAGATTTGACAATACAAAGATTAATACATGATTTTATTTTTGATGCACCTACTGATGATAAATATAAATATTGGGAAAGTGTATTAAATGATTTATGTGCACATATGAATAGTCAAGAAGAAATAAATTATTCATACCAATGTGAATATGAAAAATTAAAAAAACTAATAAGAAAAGAAGGTAGATAATATGTATGATGTAATTATTATAGGTGGTGGGCCAGCTGGATTATTTACCGCATATGAATTAATAAATAAGAATCCTAAATTAAAAATTATCATGTTAGATAAAGGAAAATTAGCCGAAAATAGAGTTTGTCCGATGAATAAAAACAAAACAAATTGTACAAATTGTAATCCATGTTCAATACTTTCTGGATATGGTGGTGCAGGTACTTTTTCTGATGGTAAATTAAATTTTATTCCAAAGTTAGGAAAATCAAATCTATTTAAATATATGGATAAAGATGAAGCATATAAATTAATTGACGATACTGAAGAAATATTCAATAAATTTAATATGGATAGTGATATTTATCCAAGTAATATGGAAGAAGCTTTAAAATTACAACAAAAAATTGCTAAAGCAGGAGATAATCTATTAATAATTAAACAAAAACATCTTGGCAGCGATAAATTACCAACATATATTAAAGATTTTACTGACTACTTAAGAAATAATAACGTTGAAATTGTTGAAAGAGCTAATGTATGTGATGTAAAAAGTATTAAAAAAAATATACATGAGGTAACATATACAAAATCAAAAAAGAATACCACTATACAAGCTAGAAATGTAGTGATCGCACCTGGAAGAACAGGAGCAAAGTGGATACAAGAATTAGCTGATAATTATAATATACCTTATATTTCGCAAAGTATAGAAATAGGTGTAAGAGTAGAAGTAAGAAAAGAAATAATGGAAGAAATATGTTCAATAATTTATGATCCTACAATATTTATAAAAACTGATACTTATAATGATGAAATAAGAACATTTTGTACTAATCCGGGTGGATATGTAGCTAAAGAAAATTATTATGGTTATATCTGTGTGAATGGACATGCATTAAAAGAAAAAAAATCTAATAATAGTAACTTTGCATTTATATCAAAAGTAAACTTAACTGAACCAGCAACTAATACTAGACAATATGGTGAATCAATAGCAAGAATTGCCAATGTATTAGGTGATGGAAAACCAATCATTCAAACATTAAGGGATTTAAGACAAGGTAGAAGATCAACAATTCATAGAATTGAAAAGAGTTTTATTTCTCCAACATTAAAAGATTGTGTAGCTGGTGATTTAGCATTAGTATTACCACATAGAATAATTATTAATATATTAGAGGGATTAAAAAAATTAGATGAGATAATACCCGGAGTTAATAATGATGAAACATTATTGTATGGACCAGAAATTAAATTTTTTAGCAATGAAATTATTACAAATAATAATATGAAATTAAATGATTATGATGTATATTTTATTGGTGATGGAGCAGGTAAGGCTGGTAATATAGTAACAGCTGCAGCTACAGGACTTATAGCAGCAAGAGATATTTTAAAAAGATATTAACATTTATTAATATAATAAATGTTTTTTATGATATAATTAAAAAGAATGGAGGATAAACCATGGATGAATTTATTGATGTAAGTGAAAATAATAACGAAGAACAAGAATTTAGTATTTTAGAAAGATATGGAGAAGATTTAACAAAGAAAACATATGTTACTAATCCAGCTATAGCTCGTGATGAAGAAATAAAATCATTAATGTTAGTTTTACTAACACCAGATAAATCAGCTGTTTTAACTGGTAAGGCTGGTATAGGTAAAACTGCAATTGTTGAAGGATTAGCATATAAAATTCAAAATAATGATGTTCCAGATGCTTTAAAAGATTATACGATAATAGATATAGCAACATCATCACTATTAGGTGAAAGTGTAAGTGATGGAGAAAGAGATTCTAGAATTCAATTATTAGTTCAAGAAGTAATAAAGAAAGATAAAGTAATTTTGTTTATAGATGAAATTCATACTCTTATGGGTGCTGGAGCAAAAACAGGGTCATCATTAGATTTTGCTAATATTTTAAAACCAGCTTTAGCACGTGGTAATGTTAAATTAATTGGTGCAACTACTAGTGAAGAATATGAAAGATATATGTTAAGAGATAGAGCGTTTATTAGACGTTTTGAAAAAATTGAAATAGAAGAACCGGATATACCTACAACTGTTAAAATAATGATGGGAACATACCCTAAAATGGAGAAAAAAACAGGTGTTAAAATTAATTATACACATTACATTATTGAAAGAATATTTACTTTTTTAGTAGAGATGACTTCAGAATATAAAAGATTATATGAAATATCATCAAGATATCCAGATATATCCTTAGCTTTACTACAGAAGATATTTTCATATGCAGTATTTGATAATGAAAAAGAAGTAAAAATGAAACATGTTTGGCTAGGAATCAAAAATTGTAATAGTATTTATCCAGATACTTTACAAAAAGAAATCATAAGATTCAAATCAGAATTTGAAGATTTATTAAAAGAAGAACAAGTGTTAACAAATTAAAATAAACGTTATCGTTTATTTTTTTATTAAATATATCTTTTTATGATAAAATTATTATAGGATGTGACAATATGAATAATAAATATATCGGATTAAATGATAATGAAGTATTAAATAATCAAAAATTATATGGTAAGAACACATTAACTAATAATAATAAAAATAGTTACATAAAATTGATAATTCCTATAATATTATCATTAATAATATGTGTAATACTATATTTAATTTTAAATAAAACAATATATGCAGTAATAATGATATTTATAAGTATATTAATTTTAATAATTCAAATATATAAACGTATTAAACTTTCCAAAATAATTGAAAATTTAAACAAATTTAAAAACAACATATGTAAAGTAATAAGGAACAATAAAGAATTAATAATTAATAGCGAAGATATAACCATAAATGATATCATCCTTTTAAAAGAAGGAGATAAAGTGTGTGCTGATGCTATAATTTTAGAAAGTAATAATTTATATGTAGATGAGTCAAACTTAATAAAAGATAGAAATAGTATATTAAAAAGTTATGATTTACTAGATAAAGATGCACAATTAAAATCAAATTATATATATAAAGAGTCATTAATTATAAATGGTAGTGTAATTGCTAAAGTGGTTAATATAGGTAATAAAACATGGTTTGCTAAAAACAAGAGTGATATACCTAATAATGAAAATGAATTTAATTTACAAAAACGAATAAATAATCTTTATAGAATATTTACAATTATATCAATTATTATATTTGCAATTATAATAATAGTTTCAATATTTATAAATGATAATGTAATATATGGATTAATATCAGGTATTACAATATCTATTGCCACTTTACCACTAATAACACCATTAACATATCTACTTTTAATTTATAATAACATATATACACTTACTAAAAACAATGTGATAATAAAGAATATTTCAAGTTTAGATATAATTAGTAAAATAAAATGTCTATGTGTAGATAAATTTGGGATAATAACTGAAAATAAAATAGTAGTAAAAGAATTATACTCATCACTTGATAAAAATGATGCACTTGTACATTGTGCATTAGCATGTGATAAAAACACTAATGATTTATTTGAAAATGCAATAAATGAATATGTTAAAAATAATAATATTATAATAAATGATGAATATAAATTAGTGGAAAAGTATCCATTTAATAACAAAACAAAAATGATGGCTAATGTATATGAATACAATGGCGAATTATATATATTTGTAAAGGGTACATTAAATAGTTTATTTGATATTTGTGATTTAGATGTGGAAGAAAAATATAAATTGCATAATTTTCAAAAGCAATTATTTCAACAAGGACTAGAAGTTATGGCATTTGGATCAAATAAAATTAAAAAAATTGAAAAAGATATTTTTAAATATAATATAAGCTTTGATGGGATAATAAGTTTATATAATTATCCAAAAGCTAATACAAAAGAAGCAACAGAAATATGTAAACAATTAGATATAAAATTAGTTGTGTTGTCAGAAGATAAAAAAGAAATAGCGGCACATATAGGAAAAGAAATTGGTATAAATAGTAGTACAATACTAAAAGGAAAAGAAATAGAAAATATGTCTGATTCTGAATTATTAGATAAACTTAAAAACGTTAATATATTTTCTAGAATAAACTCCGATCATAAATTAAGAATACTTAAAACATTAAAACATAATTATGATATTGTTGCGATTACTGGTAATAAAGTAAATGATAGATTTATATTAAATGATGCAGATATTGGAATATCAATGAATAAATTTGGCACAGATGTTTCTAAAAATTTTTCAGATATAATAATATTAGATGATAATTTTTCAACTATTGTAAATACTATTAAAGAGGTTAGAAAAGTTTATGACAAATTTAAAAAAACAATAAATTATGTTCTAATAACGAATATATTACTAACATTATTATCAATATTTTTAGTTATTTTTAACCATAATATATTATTACCATTATATATAATTATAATAAAATTATTATTAGAATTAGTGATTGGTGTAATTCTTACAAAAAATTAACAATAAGATATTGTAAACCTATAAATTAAAATATTTACTTTTATAATCATTTTAGATATAATGTTAATGTATGATAGGAAAGTGTAATGACTATCAAAATATTTTATATAAGGAGGATTTTTATGAAAGATGGTAGAAAGGTATTTTTCTCAACATTATTAAGTGTATTACTTATAATATCTAATATTGTTGCAATTAAAGTGACTGTTGTTGCGAAACTTCCATTATCTTGTAGTGTGTTTATTTACCCATTTACATATTTATGTACTGCATTAATTTCAGAATTATATGGTAATAAGGATGCGAGAAAGAGTATATTATACGCAATTATAATACAAATAATTGTATTACTTGCATATATACTTGTAACTAATGTTCCAAATCAAATTAATTCAATCGATAAAGCAAATGCATTACAAAAAGTATTAACACCATATGGAATCAATGGAAATTATTATCCTGAATTAAGACCTATAATTGCAACTCTAGTAGCATTCACTATTGGACATATTGTAAATGTTGGTTTATATTCATTTGCTAAAAAGAATACATTTAAATTAATTGCTGTTGCGTTATCAGTAATTATTGGTATGATAGTTGATACATGTATTTATGTATTAATATCACAAATGGGAACTCTAGCTGGTAATGAATTAGTATTACAATTAATAAACAGATTTGTTGTTAATGTTGTAGCTTCTGTTATTATCATTATATTATTTATGATATTTAGTATAAGGAAAAAAGAAGAAGTAAAAACCACAAAAAAACAAAAAGGGTAGACAAAGTGTCTATCCTTTTTTATTATTTTGTTTAACAGGCCAAATATAATGAATAATTGTACCAGCTATATATATAATATTAGTACATTTATTAATAGCAAACTTTTTACCAAGCGCCTTTCCTCCAACAGTTATAGAAGCAATTATTGCACTAATTAATAAGCTTACTACTATAATGTCCAAATTTAATTTAGAACTTATACTTACAGAAAGTAATGCACCTATTGATCCACTAATTATTCCACATATATCACCAATAACATCATTACAGATATTAGAAACCATTGGAGCATTACGAACTAATCTAATTGATTCTTTAGCACCTTTATGTTTTTTTGCTGCTTTAGCATGAAATGGTGCTTCAACTGCACTAGCTACAGCCATACCAACTAGGTCAAATACAATACCAATTCCTATAATTATAAAAAGAAGTATTGTAGCTATATATATATTAAGTTTATTAACTACAGTATTAGATATTGCTCCAAATCCCATTGCTAATAAGAAAGTAACAATAAATACTTGCCATAACCAATTATCTTTTTTTTGTTTATTTGATTTTTTCATCTAATTTTCATTCCTTTATAATATAAAAAAAACATGTATGGTAACACGTTAAGTAAATTTTGCGGCTTAGGTCCAGTTGGATTTCCCTGACTTCTACTAAACGTTGCCATTTAGCGATTTCTCTTTGAAGAAGTCAACTACACGTCACCAATGTAGTTACTCGATTACCACTTAGTCCGCACCTCAATCCTTAAAGTGCCTGTTTCTCTTAATACAACATTCTAGAGGTTTTCCCAAACAAAGTCTTAAACTAAGCTTATCCGTTTTTGCAAAGGTAATTTCGAAAATCCTTTATCATATCAGTTGGCCGACCAATATAATAATCAATCATTTTATCCCTTAACTTCACTCACGGCAGGCTACATATATATAGTACTCTCTATATATATGGAAAATTACTATTTAGTAATGAGCAGAATATAAGGCAAACATCTATATGCCATTATAGCGTCACCGTATATTCATAAACTTGATAAAATCACCCCAACCTGGGCTGCTGAAGCAACAATACCAAGCGCGATTATGTGCCCTTTGATGGATTTTTAGGCCCACCTTCGTCATAGTAACTTTGACTAGAATAATGCACCACACATGAAACGTTTTTAATTATATCAAAAATAAGCAAAAAAGTCAAATTTGTGTCTAGTTTTCCAAAGCATCATACTCTTTTAATAACTCATTAAATATTTCCATATGTCTTTCTTCATCCATTATAATTCTTCTTAATATATTTTTGATATTAGGGTCATTAGTTTCCTTGATTAGTTTATTATAATCCCTTATAGCAATAATTTCAGAATTTATATTAGATAGTAACATATCTCTATAATCAACTGTATAATCAATATTATCTGAATTCCATGGAATAGGTGTGTTTCTACAGTCATAGGTAACATAATATGGTGTAAGACCAAGTAATAAAATCAGTTTAGCAAGTATCTTTAAATGATACATTTCAACCATAGCTATTTGTTCTATTAAATTACTAAGATCTTTATATTCATTTAAATAAAAACTTTGGAAACTATACTGTGAAGTAGCAGTAAGCTCACTTATATTACCTGCGTATACATTTAACAATTTATAAGCTAAATCTAAATTCTTACCGGTAACTTCTATTTTAGGATAAGGAGCATTAACTATAGGATTTAAAATTTCATTCATACTAATCACCCCATATATCATATGAATATTTTTAAAAATAATGCTACTTATTGCATTATTTTAAAAAATATGGTTTAATTTAATATGTAAATAAGGAGTGTGTGATATGTTTAAAGATATTTATAAAAGACTTGGAATACAAATATTAATATATTTAATCATTATGTATTTAATTCCATGGATTTCGATAGAATTCTTTAGTGAAAGCATAAGAGACATAATAACAGCGTTATTTTTAGTAGTATTTAATTTATTGATTATAATATTTGTATCAACAATAGATTCATTTAAATATAAATTAAATTTCTTTATGTGGATTATCCCAGGATTATTATTTTATCCAACAATACACTTATTCTATTCAAATGATTTATGGGTATATTCATTAATATATGTATTTAGTTATGGAATAGGTATGTTACTTGGATGGGCATATAAAACATATGGATATCAATTAAAACCCGGATATAAAAAAATATATAAAGAAGAAAAGGAAAGAATGGAAAAAGAAAGAATTACAAATACAACTAAAAAGAAAAGTAAGAAAAAATAGGACTTTGAATAAAGTTCTTTTTTTAATGTTGAATTTAAATAAAAATAATGGTAAAATATACATTCTTAAACGGGGTGTTTATATGATTGATATAAAACAAATAAAATTACAAAATAATATTGAAGAAGCAATATATATAACAAACAATAAAGATTGTAAAACAAATTATATGGGTTCGTATTCAAAAATTGTTGGTTCAACCAATGAAAACCAATATCAAATAAATGATATTTTAAATTTCAAAGATAAAAAAGTATTATTAACAGGATCAAGTGCAGATCAATATTTATCATCTATATTTTTCGGTTCAAGAGAAGAAACAATATATGATATTAATGCTTTAGCTGAATTTTATATATATTTAAAAATAAGTGCGATTAGAAATTTAAAATATGAAGATTTTATTGAATTTATTCTTCCATATATAAATAAAGAAAAATACTTAAATGTCAATCTAATAAAACAACTTATCTATGAATTACCACCATATATTAAAGAGTTTTGGATATCTTATTTGAGTGAAGTAGATTCTAGTAAAATAGGTAACCTAGTTTCATTTTTAGATAACGATATATCTAATATCAAAAATAAAACCCCATATTATATTAAAGAAAATTATTATACTTTAAAAAAAATCTTAACAAAAAAGGATTACCCTAAATTTATAGAAACTGATATATCATATTTTGAATATTCAATCAAAGATAACTATGATATTATATCATTATCAAATATTATAGAATGTAATCAACAACCATTTGATGATGTATTAGAAAGAAAATTATATACAGATGAAGAATGGATTGAATATATAAAAACAGTTATCTATAAACAACTTAATTCAAATGGAAAAATATTAGTGTTTCAAACAATTGATTGGAATAGCGAACAATATGTAAATGAAGGCTTTGAAAAATATACAATTAATAATAATAAAGAAAAAAATATTGCGCTAGTATTAAAAAAATAAATTAGTTTTGTTCACTTTCTTTTAACGAAATAAATTGTTTAATAGTTAAATAAACTTCTGTTGTAACTGATAAAAGGGCAAAAGTAGAAACTAAAAGTCTAAGACTTTGATTATTTATTTGTTCTTCGTTGTTAGTCTTTAATATATCGTTATAATTTGAAAAAGAAAATGAAAAAAATAATAAAACAACAAAAAATGCAATAATCCTATTTATTAAAGATTGAATCAATAAATTTTCATCACTAATTGTTTCAATTTTTAATATTTTCTTTTTCTCAACTAACAATAAATAAATAGAGTGTATTAAAATACAAATAAATATTATTACACCAATAATTGATAAATCAATTTGATTTAATCTTTTATTTTCTTCATTATACATAAAAATACTCCTTAATAAAGAATATGAATGTAACTTAAAAATAGTATTGTATAGTAATTAAAAAATTATCATATAAATTGATAAAATTATTGAATATGTATAATTTATTCTGTTATAATATTATTGTAAATAATATTGAAAGGTGATAAATAATGATGGAATATAAAATAACAACAAAAAATGAAGACGAAACAATTGAATTAGCTCAAAATATTGAATCAGAAAAATTTCCAAACATGGTTATTTGCCTTCGTGGTGATTTGGGAAGTGGCAAAACAATATTTACAAAAGGAATCGCTGATGCCTTAGGAATTACTGAAACAATAACATCTCCAACTTTTAACATAATAAAAGAATATGAAGGAGAACTACCTCTATATCATATGGATGTATATCGACTAGATGGAAATGTAGAAGGACTTGGTATAGAAGAATATTATAAAAAGGGTGGAGTAGTAGTTATAGAATGGGCAGATATGATTGAAGATTATCTACCAGAAGAAAGATTAGACATTAATATTAAAGTAGTAGATGAAGATGTAAGAGTATTTAAAATTACACCTTATGGTAGTAAATATGAAGAAATCTGTGAGGCTGTTTTATGACAAGCCTTTTTTTCGATACATCTACAAGTACTTTAGTATTATCAATTGTTAAAGATAATAAACTAATCGATAAATTAACACTAGAATCTGCTAGAGAACACTCTATTTATGCAGTAGAAAAATTAAAAGAAATACTAGAAAATAACAACTTGACACCAAATGACATTGATAAAATATTTGTTGTAAATGGACCTGGTTCATTTACAGGAATTAGAATTGCAATTACTATTGCGAAAACATATGCTTATACACTAAACAAACAAATAACACCAGTGTCTAGTTTAAAAATGAAAATATTAGAATTTAATGGATATGATAATTATATTTCAATAATGAAAGATAAAAGAGATAAATCATTTATAGGAATATATAACAATAATTATGATACAATTTTTGAGGGGTTAATTAGTGATGAAGAAATTGAAGAAAGAATTTCTAACTTGTCTGGCAACAATAAAATTATTAGATATGATTCAGAAGATGTTGATAGAAAAGATTTAGATGTTTTATCAATAGTTAATTACTATGATAAAATTCCTACAGTTAATCCTCACAATGTTAATCCTAACTATTTAAAAGAAGTGATTTAATGATTATAGAAACAGAAAAGTATAACGATATAATAGAAAAAATTAGTGATAATAAAAATGTTTTGAAGGGTGATAATCCGTTCACACATACAATGGTATTTTTAGATAACCAAAAAGTTGTTGGTTTTATAAAATATGATGTTATATACGAAAAAGTGGAGATAATTTACATTTTTATTTGTAAACATTGTCGAAATAAAGGTATCGCAACAAAATTAATTAAAAGTTTAATTAATAAAGTTAGCGATAAAGAAAATATTACATTAGAAGTTAGAACCGATAATAAACCAGCAATTAAGTTATATCAAAATAATGGATTTGAAATTATTGCGACTAGAAAAAAATATTATGATAACTGTGATGGTTATCTAATGGAAAAGAAATTAAATTAAAATCATCTCATATATTATTATGAGGTGATTTTTTTGATAACTAATGAACAAGTTTTACAGGTTGGTAAATTATTGAATATTACTTTTGATAAATTTTCTTTCGAGGATTTTAAAGTAGGACTAAATATAGAGTTGGAGCACGGTAATATTAATTCAAACACTAATGTTACTAACGATAATTTATTCTTAACAGGTAAAATTGCTTTAGCGCATTTAAATGAATTTCCAAATTATTATAATAAAGAATATGGATTACCTAAGTTTGAAGAATTCTTAAAGAAAAGGTTGTGAAAAAATGTAATGTTATTGTAAAGATGATTATGAAAAACAAAATAGAGTGATGTATGAGTATAATTGTTTATTGTTTTTGAAAAATAGATTATTGAGGTATTATAATAAATGTTCAAGGAAACTTGCCTAAAATAAAAAATAGGAATTGATTTTATATGCAAAGGTATGTTTAATAACATATCTTTTTTAAGTTTTGTATTGTAGTTTTTTCGCATTTCAACAAAATTACCACCACTATTAATTTGACTTTTGTAGGAAAATTATATAATCGTTACTTCAATTTTACTTGAAGTGTGTTATAATTTTATTAAAGTAATAATTGTACATGAAGGTACAAATGAAAGATAAAACTTAATAACCAAATATGTAAATTACAAAGGAAAATGAAAAATCAAGATTAGCTATTTTAGATAGATTAAAACAATCAGAACCAAAAGGGAAAGAAATTATTATCAATAAGTGGAGGTTTAAAAATGAAGTATTATAGTTTAGATGTTAAAGAAGTATTAAATAATTTAAATTCTTGCGAATTAGGTCTTTCATCGAAAGAAGTTGAAATTAGATTAAAAAAAGATGGACAAAACAAAATAATAGAAGCAAAAAAACAATCTAAAATTTCAAAATTTTTAAATGAATTTAAAGATTTAATGATTATTATTTTAATTGTTTCTGCAATAGTTTCATTTATTTTATCAATTTTAAATAATGAGCCATTTACAGATAGCATTATAATTCTTGCGATAGTAGTATTAAATGCTATACTTGGTTTCATCCAAGAATTGAAGGCAGATAAGGCAATAGAATCACTAAAAAAAATGCAAGTGTCAAAAATAAAAGTTAAGCGACAAAATAAAATATATGTTGTTAATAGTGAAGATATTGTAAAAGGAGATATTCTAGTTTTAGAAGCTGGAGATACCATACCTGCAGATGCTAGAATAATTTGGGAAGCATCTTTAAAGGTTGATGAATCATCTTTAACAGGAGAATCTATTCCTGTTAAAAAAAATATTATTACTTTAGATGAAAATACACCTTTATCTTCAAGAAAAAATATGATTTATTCGGGAACGCATATTGTTTATGGTAAGTGTTTAGCAGTAGTGTGTGAAATTGGAATGAATACAGAATTTGGTCTTATTGCAAAAAGTTTAAATGACGAAGAAAAAGAAATAACTCCACTACAAAAGAAAATTGATGGTATTAGCAAATTTTTATCACTTATAATAGTTATAATAATAGTAATTATGTTTTTAATAGGTATTGTAAGAGGTATGGGTGTTGTAGAAGTTATTATGTTATCAATTTCACTTGCGGTTGCAGCAATTCCAGAAGGACTACCCGCTGTTATTACAATTACTCTATCACTAGGTATGAGTACAATGGCTAAAAAAAGAGCTATTGTAAGAAAAATGTCTAGTGTCGAAACTCTTGGCTGTACTGAAATTATATGTTCTGACAAAACAGGAACAATAACTCAAAATAAAATGAAAGTAAGAGAAGTTTATTTCAATAATAAATTATGTAGCGCTAATGATTTAGATAGTAATAATATATTATTTAATATTATGGCTTTAAATAATGATGTAGAAAAAAATAGTAATGAATACATTGGAGAGCCAACTGAAATAGCACTTTATGAATGTTGCGAAGAATGTTTTGATATAATAAAATTAAGGAATGATAACAAAAGAATCGATGAATTACCTTTTGATTCTGACAGAAAAATGATGTCAACAATTAATACGAGAAAAAATAATGTTAGGTTATACACTAAAGGTAGTTTTGATTCTTTAATTAAACATTGCTCTTATATTTATGAAAACGATGAAATATTGGAATTAACAGAAAATAAAATATTAGAATTGAAACAAGTAGAAACTGATGAATCTAATAAAGCTTATAGAATTTTAGCGTACGCTTATAAAGAAATAGATAATTCTTATATATTAGATAACAATTTAGAAAATGATTTAATTTTTGTAGGAATGACTGCAATGATAGATCCACCAAGAATAGATGTTAAAGATGCAATTAGTGAGTGCAAAACTGCTCATATTAAACCTATAATGATTACAGGAGATAGTTTATCTACTGCAACTTCTATTGCTAGAGAAATAGGAATTTTAGAAAATGATGAAGCGGCAATAAGTGGCGAATATTTGGATAAAATGAGTGAAAATGAATTAAAGGAAAATGTTGAAAAATATTCTGTATACGCAAGGGTTAGTCCAATGAATAAGCTTGCTATCGTAAATGCTTGGAAACAAAATAATAAAGTTGTTGCAATGACTGGTGATGGTGTAAATGATGCTCCTGCCTTAAAAAGTGCTAATATAGGTGTTGGAATGGGAATTACAGGAACAGAGGTATCTAAAGGTGTATCAGATATAATATTAGTAGATGATAGTTTTTCTACAATCGTGACTGCTGTAAAAGAAGGTCGTAGAATATTTGATAATATTAGAAATGTGTTAGTATATTTATTGACAGGAAACATTGCAGAAGTTTTAGTCGTTTTTATAGGTATGTTATTTGGTATAGAAGTATTTTTACCAATTCAATTATTATATATTAATCTAATAACAGATTCTATTCCTGCAATTGCCCTTGCTTTTGAAAAAGAAGAAGAAAACATTATGAAAAGAGATATTAGAAAAAAAGATAGTTCTTTCTTTACACCATTTTTAATTGCTAAAATGAGTTTGTCAGCAATTTTAAAATCTATTACAATTTTACTTGTTTTTTTCTTAAATTTAAAATTGTATAATATAGAAGTAGCGACAACGATGTCATTTTTAACTTTAGTTTTATTAGAAATGATATATGCTTATTCTTGTAGAAACTTGAAAAAAAGCGTTTTAAATAAAAATATTTTTAGTAATAGTTATATGAATAAAAGTATGCTAGTGCTTGGGATTATTCAAATAATTATTTTTAATACACCACTCAAAAATATGTTTAGTATAGTTAGTTTAAATTTATCACAATTCATTTATTGCTTTTTGATAGTAATATTCATATTTCTAATAGATGAAACATCAAAAAGTTTGATAAATAAATTATTTAAAGACTAGGAGAATGTTTATGAATGATTATGAAAATTATGATGCAACTGTTCTGCCTTTATCTAATGAACCTGGGTTAAGATTAGTTCAAGAAAAAATATTAAATAATATACCATTATCAGTAAAAGAAAAAAGACATCCCCGCCTTCAGCAGTATAGCTGACTTATGGAGTATCCTTTGGTTATTTATTTTAATTCTTCTGTTATTTTTTCTATAGTTCATACATCTAAAAAATCATAATTTTCTAATTTAGTAATAAGAGTTGATAGCCTACCTCTACAATCCCTTACATTAGCTCTTTTTTGGAAAGAGTCACCTAATAAATCCGTTTGCGATAGTTTATATTCTTTAACTAATTTTTCATCTATTTTAAATTCATTATCAAGAAAATTACCATTTTTTTGTCTAAACATATATGCTATTTGATTATAAGCTGCGTCCGTCATTAATATTTCTAAACTTAAATCTAATTCTTTTGCTATCTTTCTTAAACTTAGACGGCACCAACAGAATATGGAAAGACAAGCAAATTAATCTAGTGGATAAATTAATATATTTAACAGTTTACTCGAAAGGATTTGATAAGATTGTAGATACAAATAGTAAGATTTATTTTAAAACAGGTGTAGAATATAAAACTATAATTGATAACAACAATAAAGGTAAAAATAATAATCAAGATGTGTCATTTGTAACAAAAGAGTAGAAAATCTTTCTTAGTCATTTCACAACCTTCTTTCTGAGGTAAGCACCCAACTGTTAAAATATTCCCATATACATAATAACACAAATTAACTCTCAAAACGATAACTTTTAATTAACTTTTGTAAAATTTGAAAAACTATTAAATTTGTAGTAAAATATAAACGAATTACAGGTGATTAGTATGAAAAGTAAAGTTATTTTAGCAATTGAATCTAGTTGTGATGAAACAAGTATGAGTATAGTAAAAGATGGTCATATAGAATTATCAACAGTTACATTATCTCAAATAGATATACATACATTATATGGTGGAGTAGTACCAGAAATAGCGTCAAGAAACCATATAGAAAATATAACTATAGTGTTAGATGAATGTTTAAAAAAAGCTAATATGAAAATAGAAGATATAGATGCAGTTGGAGTAACATATGGTCCAGGATTATCAGGATCATTATTAGTAGGATTACAATGTGCGAAAACATTGGCATATCTATATAATAAGCCATTAATACCAGTTCATCATATTGCGGGACATATATATGCTAATAGATTAGTTGGGGAGTTTAAATTTCCGTTACTTGCATTAGTTGTTAGTGGTGGTCATACTGATATAATTCTTATGAAAGAAGATTATTCATTTGAAAGACTAGGTGGTACATTAGATGATGCAATTGGGGAAGCATACGATAAGGTAGCGCGTGTTATTGATTTACCATATCCAGGTGGACCTAGAATAGATAAACTTGCATCAATTGGAAAACACACATATAACTTACCAACTCCAATGGATGATGATAGTTTTAATTTTAGTTTTAGTGGTATTAAAAGTGCGGTTATAAATTTAGTTCATAATGAAAAACAAAGAGGTAACGAAATAAACAAAGAAGATTTAGCTTGTTCATTCCAAGAAACTGTAGTAAATCTAGTTTCTAAAAAAGCTATGCATGCAATTAAAGAAAATAATATAAAACAATTAATTGTAGCAGGTGGGGTAGCAGCTAATAATGGACTTAGAAATAAACTTAAAAATCTATGTGAAGAAAACGATGTAGAGTTGTTAATCCCACCAATTTCATATTGTACAGATAATGCAACTATGATAGGGTGTGCGGCATACTATGCATTACAAAAAGGTAAAACTTCAGACTTAAAACTTAATGCGAAACCAGTAGAATCATTAAAAGAATATCTTAATTGATATTTTTTTATTGCATTTTATTTTTTTATGATATACTATATAGTAGGTGTTAGAAATGAAAAAGAAAAATAAGATAATTATAATTATTTTAATAATATTAACTGTTATAACAATGTTAGGGTTAATAATATATAATTTTTATAAAGGATATAAAGAAGATAAAATTAAAACACAAAACAAAATAATAAAAATCAACGAGAACTATACTAATTTTAATTATTATTTAAATGAATTTAATAATCAAAGAACAACTATATATAGTGAAATCTTTGAGGATAAATATTATAGTGATTTTAACAACAATATTAATAATTGGAATACACTAATGAGTAGTTATAATGATTTAATTAAGAAAATAGATAACGAATCTAAATATTTAAAAGAAAACTGTATTAATTCAAAAATTTATCACATTGAAATAACACCAAAGTGTAGTTCATTTGTTGATAATTTAGAAATGATGATAAATTTATATATATCAGATGTTAATGTATATAATGAGAATATTAATACATATAATGCATGGGTCTTAGAAAATCCAGAAGAATCATATAATGTTATAGACAATTTTATTAATAAGGATTATACTGTATATGTAGACTTTAATAATGACGGGGTATTTTTAGGAAAAGAATAAAAGGTGAGTATTAATGGCGTATAACAATTTCAAAACTGAAATTATAAAGGATCTTGTAGATAATATAAAAAATGAAATACAAAAACAAAAATTAAAAAAGTTTGAGGAAGACACAAATCCAAAAAAAGATATTAAAAAAAATGATAAAAAATCAAAAAAAAATTCTAAAACAAAAAAGAAAACAACAAACAAAAAAAACAGTAAAAATAAAATAGCTAAAGAAACAAAAAAGAAAAATATTAAAAAGAGCGAAAAAAAATTATCGTTAACTAAAAAAATATTAATAATCACATCATTAGTATTTGTTACACTAACAGGTGGAGGATTATTTTTATTGTATGGACCATGGTCATATTTTAGAGAACTTTTAATAACTACAGCAATGACTACATTACATCACCAATATTTGGCTACATGGTTTTATGATGATGAGACTATAAAAGAAGTATTAGAAAAAAATAAAGTAGTAAATTCAAATGATGTAAGTGATTTAAATCAAATTACCATAAAAAAATTTAATAAAAATTTTAAAAATTATGCAAATAAATATGAAGAACAAATATTAAAGAAGAATAATGATAGTGATCAATATAAGTTAATAGAGGTTAATGGCGCAACATATAAGGGATACTTAGTTGCTGCGTATGATCCATCAAAAATTGAGATTGTTCATTCAAAATATTTAGGAAATCAAGGACAACTTATTACTACTATGGCTAAGGATAATGATGCATTAGTCGCTATAAATGGTGGTGGATTTTATGATCCTGATTGGAAGAGCCAAGGTGGTATTCCTAGTGGTTTAACTATAAATAATGGTGAAGTTTTATATGATTTTAAATCTGGTGGTGCGGGTGAATTAATCGGTTTTACAAAGGATAATAAACTATTACTTGGATATATGACTGTTGAACAAGCAAGAAAGAATAATATAGAGGATGCTATAGAATTTGGACCATATTTAATTATTAATGGAAGAAGAACAACAATATATGGAAATGGTGGATGGGGATATGGCCCTAGAACAGTAATTGGTCAAAGAAAAGATGGAATAGTTTTAATGCTAGTAATTGATGGAAGAAGAGCACATAGTATTGGAGCTAGTATAAAGGATATTCAAGACATAATGGTTAATTATGGTGCTTATAATGCTGCTAATTTAGACGGTGGATCATCATCTACTTTAGTAATTGAAAACAAAGTAATAAATAATCCAGTTGCTTCTACACCTAGTGGTATGAGAAATATTCCTAATGCAATAATATTAAAAAAATAAGGGTTACTCCCTTATTTTTATTTTGAATTCATTAGGTTATCCATGTATGATTCATATTGTTTTTTTGTTGCATCATCATGTATTTCTAATCCAGCTTCTTTTCTTATTTCATATAATGCTTTATGTTTTAATGTTGAATCATTATTTAATTTTTCAGTTACTAAATTATCAATAATTTCATCTTTTACTTCTTTTAACTTTGGTTTGTCTTTTTGATCAACTTTTAAAATGATATGATATCCATAAGTTGATTTAACTGGTTCAGTAGAATATTTTCCTACTTCAAGTTTAACAACAGCATTTTCAAATTCATCTATCATTTTACCTTTAGAAAAATATCCTAAATTACCACCATCAGCTGCAGAACCTTCATCATCAGATAATTCTTTTGCTAAATCTTCAAACTTTTCACCTTTATTTAATCTAACAATAACATCTTTAGCTTTATTTAAAGCTGCTTCTTCAGCAGTAGCTTTTTCTTCATCAGTGCTGTTATCAGTAGTATCAGGTTTAATTAAAATATGACTTGCTTTAATATCTCCTCTAACACTATTTTCATAATATTTATTTATTTCATCTTCAGTAATAGTATTTTTAACATAATCTTCAACAGCTAAATTTCTTCTATAATCTAAAGCAATTGTAGCTCTTAAATCATTTTCTGTTAAATTAGATTGTTTTAAAGCTTGTTGAAATCCTTCTTCACCATATGATTGAATATAATAATCAATTTGCGAATCAACATATTTCTTTAATTCATCATTTTCTTCATATTTTTCTTCTAAAATAATTTTGTCCATTATTTCAAGAATTTGATCTCTAGCATATGACTCTTTTAATTCTTCATATACATCATTCGCACTAACATTTTTTCCATTTACTTGTAAAAATACTTCTTCCCCATTTTTTAATTGTGGAACTTTACCACAACCAGTAACAAATAATAAACCAAAACAAAGCATTAAACCAATTTTCTTATTCATGTCTATTCTCCTTTCAATGTAACAATATAATCATAACAAAATAAAATAAAAAAAACAATAAAATCACCTAATTCAAATTAAAAAATGCTATAATTGAATTGATGATATATCATTTGATTATGATGATATTAAAAAAATTTGTGTTCAAAAAACAAAAAAACATATTCAATAAAAACTTTTACATTTGAAGAAAAGATAAAATATTTAAATAAATTAGAGGAACACAACAAATTATTAACTGAACTACATATTAACAGTTATAAATATAAATGTTTAAAATTAAAGTTAGGAAATGCTAAAATATAGCATTTCTTTTTATATTATTACTCACACTTTTTTCAAATTTGTATAAAATACTGTGAATAAGAAAAAAGGAGGAATGAAATATGGGTCAATCATGTGGAACTGGTGCTGCAATCATTTTAGTATTATTTATCTTATTAGTAATCATACTAGGGGCATTTATTTAGTAAGGAGGTGTAACAATGTCTTGTGTTCAAAATTCATGTGAAGGAAACCATAATAATGGATTCGTAATTATTATTGTTTTATATGTATTATTAGCTATTATACTTGGATCAGCATTCTTTTATTAATAAAAATATATAAAAATAAAATAATGGGGATTTCTCATTATTTTATTTTTATATTTAATTGACATAAATCATATAATTAGATTATACTTATATAGTAGTAAAGGAGATTTATATGACAGAAGGATTAGTACATTTTTTTATAAATATATTTGGAGGATTAATTAACATGCCTTTTGGAAAAGAAATAATAATATTTGTTGTTTCTCTTATGCCAATTTTAGAACTTAGAGGAGGATTAATTGCCGCAACATTATTACATGTTAATCCAGTAATTGCTTTTATAATATGTTTAATTGGTAATATGATTCCAATACCATTTATATTATGGGGAATAACTCCATTATTTAATAAATTAAAAACGTTAAAAAAAGTAGACAAGTGGGTTGAAAAATTAGAAAAAAGAGCACTTAAGAAAAAAGACAAAATAGAAAAAGCAGAATTTTGGGGTCTAATGTTATTTGTTGGTATTCCTTTGCCTGGAACAGGAGCTTGGACCGGATGTTTAATTGCTGCACTTCTAAATATGAACAAGAAAAAATCTCTATTTGCAGCATGCCTAGGTGTTTTACTTGCAGGATTAATAATGATGATAGTATCATATGGAATATTAGGTGGAATTATAAATTAAAAAAGTGAATAGTTGCTATTCACTTTTTAGTTTGTTAAATATTTCTTCAACACTGTTTTTATTATTCATATCATAACTATTTTTCCAACCATCATTTTGATATCTTGGAATCAAATGCATATGATAATGCTTTACATCTTGACCTAAATCATTATTTTGTGCAAAAGTCGCACCCTCCGCACCAAGTTTTTCTTTGACTAATTCGTACATTTCCTTTTGAATTTTAATAATATGACTCATTGTATCAATATCAATATCAACAATATTTGTATAATGTTTTTTAGGTATAATTAACATATGACCATTAGTATTAGGTTCAATATCTAAAAATACTTTTACAATATCATCTTCATAAATAGTATATGATGGTATATCTCCATTAATTATTTTACAAAAAATACAATCCATTTTATCATCTCCTAACTTTATTTTATAAAAAAAAGAAAATGCATTCAAGCATTTTTCATGAATACTATCAAATATCTATTTTAATTATGGTGTATATTTTATTTTTTATTCAAATTATTTAAATATTTATAAATTAAATCTGGATAATTAGTAATAATATTTAATTCGTTAATCTTACCGTCAACATTTTTAACAAGATTTCTAAATTGTTTGTAATAATCAACTGTCCATATATTGATTATCTTCTTTTTGTATAACTCATTATCTAATATGTTTGAATTAATCACATTATCCTTAATTGATATAAAATTAGTTTTAATTTTAATTTTTTCTTCTATATTTGTATCCCAGATTAATATTCCTAATTTTAATTTATTATCTATTTTCTTCAAATCTTTGATAATTTTTTTACTAAAACATTGTATTTCAATATTTTTATTTTTATATTTACTAATAATATTATAAAATTCTTTTAAATCAAATTTATCAAAAGTATTATATTTAATTTCAATTAATAAAATTTTATCTTTAATAATATCTAATACTTCTTCTAGAGTAACAACTTTATATGTGTATTTTCTAATTTTTTTTAATCTTTTTCTTTGTAATACTCCATCTTTATTAATAAAAGATTTTAATAAACTAATTTTATAATCCGTTTTATTATAGTGAAAGTCAATCTTTTTTAATTCTTCTAATGTATAATCATTCACGTTTCCAATATCTTTAGAAATATCACTAATATCTCTATTATGAATTAAAACAAACTTTTTATCTTTAGTCATTCTAACATCTATTTCAATCCCATCAATATAATCGTATTTAATTGCTTCTTTAATAGAATCCATACTATTTTCTGGATAAATAGAGGAAAAACCTCTATGTGCATAAATTTTAGTCATTAAACACTTCCTCAATTAATTATATTTTTTATATAAAACTAATTATACATTAAAATTATTTTTGAATTTTATTTTTTTTTACTTTGGTTAAAGTTTTAACCTCTTTATTACTTTTTGAGCTTGTGTTTTCTTTTTCGATGCCCAATGTTTTTAAAACAGGTTCCGATAACATTACAGTTAATAATTCAAATGGTATAAAACCTCTAAAACGATATAAATCTTTACTAGTTATATTAAGTTTCATTACAAATAATAGATTATTTTGCGAATTATATGTGTCACCATGAACATCAAAATATTTATTATAATTAATAAAATTAATTGTTTTATTTCTACTCATATCAAAGCCAAATGTTATCTTTCTTCTTTTTAGTTCTTCTGAAATAGCATCTTGATATTTATTGATAGTTTTTAAATCAACTCTATCTATACCTTTTTCGTTAAAAAGTGAACATACTGCATTTCCAACAAGATCTTCTAAATCAATAATCATCATATTAAAATTATCACCCACATAATTATATCACATATACAATTAATAAAAATAAATTTTGTAACAACAATATTGATTACCGAACAGATGTTTGATATAATAGTGATGAGCAATGAATGGAATCTATGAGAATGGAGGAAATATCTATGAATGAAATTGAAAATTATAATGAAAAAATATTTGAAAGTATTAGACATGTTGATAAAAATGGAAATGAATATTGGGAAGCAAGAGAATTAATGTCACTTTTAGAATATAATAAGTGGGAAAATTTTCATAAGGTTATTAAAAAGGCAATGATTGCTTGTGAGACTAGTAATAACAGTGTTTCAGATTGCTTTCCTGAAGTCAGGAAGCCAATAATCAGTGGAAAAGGTAGGGAAAGTTTTATTGTTGACTATAATCTTAATAGATATGCCTGTTATTTAATAGTGCAAAATTCTAATCCAAATAAAAAATCTGTTGCATTAGGTCAAACTTACTTTGCTGTTCAAACTAGGAAACAAGAATTAACTGAAGCAGAATACAGTAAATTAAACGAAGATGAAAAAAGATTATATAGAAGAAGACAAACAAAAGATGGAAATAAACTTTTATACAAAATTGCAAAAGAAAAAGGAGTAAATAATTTTGATAAATTTACTAATGCTGGGTATAAAGGATTATATAATGGTGAAACAGCTGATGATATAGCAAAAAGAAAAAATGTAAGATATAGAGAAGACATTTTAGATAAAATGGGAAGTGTTGAATTAGGGGCGAATATATTTAGAATTACTCAAACAGAAGCCTTATTAGAAAAACAAGAAACACCAAATGAAACAGTCGCAACTAATACACATTTTAAAGTTGGTAAAGCTGTTAGAGAAACGATAGAAAAATTAGGTGGTACAATGCCAGAAGATTTACCAACACCTAAGAAATCGATTAAAGAAATAGAAAAAATGAATTATATAAAATAACAAGTAAATAATGTAAATAGATTGTTTTTATGATGTAATAATAAGTATATAGACGAGGTTGCTTATGAAAAACGAAAAAAAGAACTTATACGCTATTTTATTTGCAATTACTGGAATAATATTTATCACAGGGTTGACTAGTATAGGTTTGTGGCCTGCTGCTATTATGCTTGGTGGAGTATGTGCCGTAATGCCAGTTGCAGTTATTCTCGAAAAATTTGGGATAATTGAATTAGCGGATAAAAAAACTAATACAACTGAATATAACAAACAATTAAGAGATGCAGAATATAAAAAATCAAAAAATATATTAGAACAACCTTATGTAAAATTAAAGATAACAGAAAAAACAAGAGAAGATGTATTAAAACATCCTAGTCTATATGCTAATTGTGATGTTAGAATCCAAATGGGAAAATTCTATACTGATGAGGAAAAAGAAAAATATTTTGATGAAACACTAAAAAGACCATTGCCTGGAGAAGAAAAAAGTAAAACACTAATAAAAATAATTAAAAAACACAAATAAATTCTAAAAATATGCAAAAAGGCAACCTGTTGTCTTTTATTTTTTTATAACAATATATTAAACAATTGTCTAATTTTAAAAAAAGTGTTAGAATTTTAAATAGAGGTGAACCAAATGTTAAGAGTTAATAATCTTAATGTTAGCATAGATAACAAAGAAATATTAAATGATTTTGATTTAGAAGTAAATCCTGGTGAGATACATGCAATAATGGGTCCAAATGGAGTTGGTAAATCAACTTTATCTAGAGTACTAATGGGTGATAGCAATTATAAGGTTAATAATGGCGAAATTATATTTCTAGGTAAAAATATTAGTAAAATGTCTGTTGATGAAAGAGCTCGTCTAGGAATTTTTATTGCTTATCAACATCCTCAAGAAATTGAAGGAGTAAGTAATGTAGATTTTTTAAAAGAAGCATTAAAATCAAAAACAGATAGTCCAATTAATCTGTATGAATTTGCAAAAGAAACAGAGAAATTAACTGATAAGCTTAAACTTAATAAAAATATGCTTTACAGAAATATAAATACAGGATTTTCTGGTGGAGAAAAGAAAAAAAATGAAATACTACAAATGAGACTTTTAAAACCTAAATTAATAATATTAGATGAGATAGACTCTGGTTTAGATGTTGATAGCTTAAAAGTAGTTTCAACTAATGTATTAGAATATATTAAAGAAAATAAAGATACAAGTATAATAATTATTACTCATTATCCAAGAATATTAGAATATATAAAACCAGATTTTGTACACATATTAAAAGCTGGGAAAATAGTAAAAACGTCAGATGTATCATTGGCATTTCAAATTGAAAAAGAAGGATTTGAAAATATTGGTACAAATGATATAAAGGAAAATAAATAATATGAATATACTAAATATAGTAGATGGGATAATAGAAGATAAAACAAATAATTCTATTACTTGTACTAATAAAAATAATAAATTGCATATAAATATAAAGAAAGATATAGAATTTTGTATTTGTTTTGAAAACAATAAATTAATAGATGGAATTAATATTAATATTGATGAAAATTCAAGTGTTAGAATATTTTTAATATTAAATGCTCGCAATAAATTAAATATTAAAATTAACATTCAAAAAAACTCCAATTTGTTGTTGAATAAATTTATAAGTACAGAAAAATTAGAAGAAAATATAAATATAAATTTAAATGGAATAAACAGTCAAATTGAATATTATCATTCTTGTTTAGGAAATATAAAAGAAGATTTAAATATTTATCATAATAGTAAAAAAACTAATAGTTTAGTTAAAAATTATGGGATTACTAATAATGAAACTCAAGAATTTAATATTACTGAAATAGTACCTAAAGGTATGACAGAATGTAAGTTGTCTCAAAAAAGTAAAATAATAAATTTAGGTATAAATAGTTCAACAATAAGACCTATATTACTAATAGATGAAAAAGAAGTAAACGCTATACATTCTTCAGTAATTTCTCCAATAAATAAATCAGATGTATTTTATTTAATGAGTAGAGGAATAACAGAAGAAAATAGTATTAGATTACTTACTAATGGATTTTTAATAAATAATTTAAATTTAAAGGAAAAAGAAAAACATTTATTATTTGAAAAATACATTTTTAGGAGGTGAAAATATGGATATTAGAGAAGAATTTCCTATGTTAGTTAACAATAATAATTTAATATATTTTGACAATGGCGCAACAACATTTAAACCAAGATTAGTAATAGATAGTATTAAAGATTATTATGAAAATTATACATCTAATGCGCATAGGGGAGATTATAATATTAGTTTAAAAACTGATATGAAATATGAAGCAACTAGAAAAAAGGTAAAAGAATTTATTAATGCGGAAAGATTAGAAGAAATAATATTTACAAGTGGGACAACAGAAAGTCTTAATATGATAATAAAATCATATTTTAAATATAATTTAAATCCAGGTGATGAAGTACTTATAACTAAAAGTGAACACGCATCAAATGTACTTCCATGGTTTGATCTTGCAAATGAAATTGGTATTAAAGTTAAATATATAGAATTAGATAATGATTTTAAAGTGACTTTGGATAGTATTAAAAAAGCTACAACTCCAAATACTAGAGTAATATCAATTGCGCACATTACTAATGTTGTAGGGGATGTAAGACCAATTAAAGAAATCACAGAATATGCACATCAATTAGGAATTAAAGTTATTGTAGATGGAGCACAGTCTGTACCACATATGAAAGTTGATGTTCAAGATTTAGATTGTGACTTTTTAGCATTTTCTGCTCATAAAATGTGTGGACCAACAGGTATAGGAATATTATATGGGAAATATGAATTACTTGATAAAATGAAGCCTTACAATCTAGGTGGTGGAATGAATTCATCATTTACTTCAGATGGAATAATTGAATATAAAAGTCTTCCACAACGTTTAGAAGCTGGAACACAAAATATTGCAGGAGTAATAGGATTAGGAGCTGCAATAGATTATCTAAGTTTATTAGATATGGATAAAGTTCACGAATATGAATTAAAGTTAAAAGAATATTTAGTAAAAAAATTAAAAGAAAACGATATGATTGAAGTATATAATGAAAACAGTGAAAGTGGGATAGTTGCTTTTAACATAAAGAATATATTTAGTCAGGATACAGCAATATTTTTAAATGACTATAACATTTGTGTTAGAGCAGGAAATCATTGTGCGAAAATCTTAAAAGATGAATTGGAAATTAAAAACACATGTAGAATTAGCTTATATTTTTACAACACAAAAGAAGAAATAGATAAACTCATCGAAGTATTGAAAAATAGTGATATGCTTTATCAACAAATATTATAAAATGGACTCTAATTTAAAAAGAAGTTTATTATTAGAAAATTTTCAAAATCCAACAAATAGAGGATTAATTGATGATAAAAGCTATATCAAAATAAATACTAATAATGAAAGTTGTATAGATGAGTTAGACATTATGATTAAAATAGAAGATAATTTAATAAAAGATATGAGATTTGATGGAGAAGCATGTGCCATATCAACATCAACAGCTTCAGTAATGATTAAAACCCTAATAGGAAAAACTGTAGATGAAGCGCTAAATATAATAAATAATTATCAAAATATGATAAATGAAAAAGAATATAATGAAAATATTATTGGAGAAGCAATAATATATAATGAAATATATAAACAACCAAATAGAAAAAAATGCGCACTACTTCCATGGGATGGTATTAAAGAAGTATTAACGCAATATAAATCTTAATTGTAATAAGTAACTAAGGATGGTATACATGATAAGTAACAATATAAATAATTTAAAAACATTAAAAAATGATATAAAAAATAATAATTTAAATGGATTAAGATTACTAAAAGAAAAAACTAATAACCGTTATCTAAAAGAAAAAAACTTTGTTTTATTTGATGTAATATTAAAATCAAAAGATAAATCAAATATTACTGGTGTTAGAACATCAGTAGGATATATATTACCAAATAATGAAATATATGACTTTATATCAAAAAAAATATATAAAATATATAAATTATATGATAAGTCTAATAAAGAAAAAGAAGGTAACTATGCACTAATTAGTAATATTATGTTTGAAAATTCTACAAAAAGAATTAAACTTAATTATGCAAATTTACAAGAAATAGAAGACCTACTAAAAAAATATATAATAGAGTATAATAGTGGTATTAAAGAAATTAAAAAGCAACAAAAGGAACTTAAAAACGAAGAACATATACCACGTGTTTTAAAAGATTATCAAAATTAAATTTATTATTAATACATGAAAAGGAAGTAAGTACACATGAAAAAAGTAGAATTTAATAATATAGAAGAGAATAAGTTTATTATGGGATATATACATTACAAAAACAATAAAAACAAATTAGTTTATAAGAAAGCTATAGGTTATATTGTTCCAGAAGAAAATCTTGTGTTTTGTATTTCTTCACATAATTTTAACAACGCTAATAATAATCTTGAAGATTTAATGTATGAAAGAACAGAATTAAATGAAAATTTATATATATCTCAAACAAATCAAAATGTATTTGAAATAAAGAAATATATATATCCTAATTCAAGTAGAAAAGTTTCAAATAAAGTAATGGGAGAACTAATACCATTGTTAGAAAAATATGTCTTAGATGAAGATTTTGACTTAAATGAAAAATTGGTTGAAGATTATAAAAATGATACTTCTAATAATCTAAAAAAAGAAGTAAAACAATTAATATTACATAATGTATCAACAATACAATAAAAGTTCTATTTATTACAAATAGACTTTTTTTTCTTATCTTTTTCTAGTATAATTTATTTAAAGCCGGTGATTAAATGAACAAATTAAATGAAAGATTAATACGAGAAATATCAATGATAAAACAAGAACCAGAATGGGTAAGAGATTTTAGATTAAAATCTCTAGAGGCTTTTCATGAATTAGAAATGCCTGACTTTGGTCCTAAAATAAAAATAAATTTTAATAAAATCAACTATTATAAAAAAGCAACAGAGAAAATTGCTGAAAACTGGGATGAAGTATCAGATAACATTGAAGAAACTTTTGATAATATTGGTGTTATTAAAGCAGAAAAAGAATACTTAGGTGGGATTTCCGCACAATATGAAAGTGAAGTTGTATATCATAATATGCTTGACTATATAAAAGATAAAGGAATTATTTTTTTAGATACTGATACTGCAATTAAAAAATATCCGGAATTATTTAAAAAATATTTTAACAAATTAGTCAACTATAAAGAAAACAAATTTACTGCTTTAAATGGAGCGGTATTTAGTGGGGGAACATTTATATATATTCCTAAAAACACTAAATTAGATAGACCGTTACAAAGTTATTTTAGAATAAACACAAAAAATATGGGTCAATTTGAAAGAACAATAATAGTAGTTGATGATGATAGTGAGCTTCATTATATAGAAGGATGTACTGCGCCTATTTATAGTACTGATGCCCTTCATGCTGCCGTTGTCGAAATATATGTAGGCAAAAACGCTAAGTGTAGATATACAACAATACAAAATTGGAGTGAAGATGTTTATAATTTAGTAACTAAACGTGCGATTGTAGAAGATGGCGGAATGATGGAATGGATAGATGGTAATGTTGGTTCAAAAGTTACAATGAAATATCCGGCATGTATCTTGAAAGGTAATAATTCTGTAGGCAGATGTATAACAATAGGATTAGCTAAAAAAAATCAAATACAAGATACCGGAGCTAAAATGATTCATATTGGAAAAAATAGTAAAAGTGAAATAATTTCTAAATCTATTTCTAATAATGGTGGAGAAGCTAATTATAGAGGTACAGTTGAAATTAAAAAAGGAGCAGAAAATTCAAAAAGTAATATTAAATGTGATTCATTAATAATGGATAAGTATTCTAAAAGTGATACTATTCCAAGAAATACAAATAAAAATAATACTAGCATCATAGAACATGAAGCTAGTGTATCAAAAATAGATGAAGATAAGTTATTCTATCTTATGAGTAGAGGACTTAACGAAGAAAAAGCAACAGAATTAATATTAATGGGGTTTATTGGTGATTTTAGAGAGGAATTACCAATTGAATATGCGGTTGAATTAAATAGATTATTAAAAGATAATATCACAATTGTTGGAGGAAAATAATGATAAAAATCAAAAATATAATTATATTAATTATAACTGTTACATTAATAGGATATTGTATTTACTATTTTGTTGGTAGAGAAAGCAAAACAGTAAAATTAACTAAAAAACTACTATACAATACTAGCGAAAAATTTGCAGAAATAGATAAATATATTGTGTATGGTACACATTTAAATATCGAAGGTAAAATAGATGAAAAAATTTATGAGGATAATATTATAAGTGCTGAATTAGTTTTTAAAAGTGTAGAAGATAAAATGCAAAGTTTTGAAATAGAATACGAAATGAGCAATGATGATAAATTTACTTTTTATACTTCTGAAAATATAAACGACGGTATAAATTTAGATAATTTAAAAAATGGAAATTACTATGTATTTATTAAAATCAAACAAAAAAATTTAAATACAAATACAGATGATGAAGAAATTGTTACATACTATTCTTTAAAAAACAAAACAAAATATAATAATATAGAATACTATACAATTACAAAGCAAAATAAAAATAATAAAATTGATATAGCATTTGATAATCTTGTTGTTGATGATTTAAAAAAATATTATATGAATATTAAGATTGAAGAAACTAAACTACCTGAAAATGTTTATGATATAGTAATTGACCCAGGTCATGGTGGAAAAGATGGTGGTGCAGTTACAAAATATAATGGTAAAGAATATGCTGAAAAAGATATTACTTTAGATTATGCAAAAGATTTAAAAAAATCTTTAGAAAAATTAGGGTTAAAAATAAAATTAACAAGGGATGGAAATAATGAAGAAGAACTTGGAATATATGATATGTATGGTAAAGGTGGTAGAGCTGTAATTCCAAATGAAGTAAAGGCTAAGTATACCTTATCTTTACATTTAAATAGTGCTGAATATAAAATGAATAAGGGTGGAATTGAAATATATGCTCCTTCTAATGCTAGATTAGAATTTGCCAAACTTTTATCAGATAATATAGTTGAATACGCTAAAACCAATTATTCACCAAATGTTACAGCTAGAGTATATGATGGGGTTTATGTAAGAAACTTTTCATATTATGAAATACAAAGTTCAGCTAATTCAGCTAAAGAATCTGGTTATGAACCATATAATATAACTGCTGATACACCATATTTATTTATGGTAAGAGAGCCAGGTGGGCTTGCAACTAATGCTTATGTAGATGGTAGAAATAAATTATATGGTAAAAATCCATATTATAATTCAAATATCGGGGTAGAATCATATTTGCTTGAACTCGGATTTATGAATTCAACTAGTGATTTTGAAAATGTTTTAAATAATAAAAAATTATATATTGAAGGTATAAAAGAAACTTTTAAAAATTATCTAGATTTATAATATCTGATAATAATAACTATACAAATAAATAAAAAGTTATATACAAAATAAAAAAAACACTTTAAAAAGTACATAAAAAAAGTGTTTTTTTGCTATTTGATAACATTTTAAAATTATATTATTATCAAAACAAAGGAGGGAAAAATGATTAATAATGTAATTTTAATTGGAAGATTAGTAAGAACGCCAGAGTTAAGAGAAACAGAAAACAAAAACAAGGTAACTAATATTACTGTTGCTGTTCCAAGATCTTTTAAAAATCCTAATGGTGAATATGAAAGTGATTTTATAGATTGTACATTATGGGCAGGACTTGCAGAAACTGCAACTACTTTTTGTAAAAAAGGAGACTTAATTGCTCTAAAAGGCAGATTACAAACAACTACATTAGAAAAAGAAAACGTTCCTAAAATGAACGTTATAAACTTTATTGTAGAGAAACTAAGCTTTTTGTCTTCCAAAGAAAAGACTATTGAATAGTCTTTTTATTGTATTCATCATAAAATAAATCATCTGGTTTTAATCCAAATATTTTTGATATTTTAAATGCCATATCATAGGATAATTTTCTTTGTTCGTGTTCTAGTTGCCAATAAAAAGGTTTACTAATATTAAGTTGATCAGCCATATACTGATTAGAAAATTTATTTTCTTTTCTAAGTTCTGAGAGTTTACTCATAATTAACCACCGTCCATTATAATTATAAAACATTTTGTGAGCTATAGCAATACAAAAATTACTTTTTAGTTAATTTGTTACTATTATTGATATTGTCGATATATAATCATATTAACCATTTGATAACTATGAGGTGATAAGTATGTTTAATGGTAAAAGATTAAAAGAATTAAGAACAAGTATGGGATTAACTCAAAAACAATTAGGAGATTTAGTAAATGTTACAAAAGTATCAATATGTGGATATGAAAAAAGTAATAGAACACCAAATATTGAAACTCTTATTGATTTAGCAAATATTTTAAATACTACTCCAAATTATTTATTAGATAGTGAAGTTAGTGCGAAAGTAATGGAAGAAAAAGAAGAATATTCTGTGTCTATTTCCAGTGAAGATATGGAAATTTTAAGAGAATTGAAAAAATATCCTGATTTATATACAATTATAAAAGATAACCCAAAAAGATTAATTGAAAAGATAAATAAAAAAATAAACTAAAGGGCAGAGTAATCTGTCTTTTAGTTTATTAATTTAGCGTGTACTACTAATCTTTGTTTACTATTGTTTTGACAAGTTGTTAATGTTAAAATCTTATCAAATTTTGTAACCTCTATTCCAAAATCTTTTATACTTCTTGATTTAAGTTTATCAACAAACTCCTTGAATTCAACATCATAATCAAAGTTCGCATATAAATAATCATTTGTTACATTCACAACATATATTGAGAATATTTGCCATTTCATTTGTTTATTAGTCGTATTAAAAGTTATTGTTAAATTATCTGGATTATTATGCCATGATTCTTTTAATACTGTTTGTAATGTACCAAACATCATACCATTTTTAAGATTATGACCATATATTATTGTATTTTGATCAACTCTATTAGGATCATTTCTATAATCCATATAAATCCACCCATTAAAATTACTTTGTTTATAAAAACTATGATTTAAATAATAATCATTATTACTAGCTTTAACAACGGGATAATCGATTTTTGTATTATTGACTTTTAACCATCCAACTGTTTCGTTGTTTATGGAAAGTAATTTTTGATAATCTTCAGTAAGAGCGACTGTATTTGTATTACTATCACTATTACTATTATTACTATCACCATTTGGTGTTTCTTGTTCTATTTCTTCATCTTCTTGAACATTATTATTATTGTCTTCAATGTTTGTCTCATCAGAATCAGTTATTTCAACCTTTGATATTTCTTTTAATTCATCACCTTGTGTTTTAGTTATAAAATTATTATATTCAATTAATATAAAACTTAAAATTGAAATAATTGATATAATTATACAACTAACTAATAAAACATTGTTTGATATTTGTTTCAATATGTTTTTTCTTTTATATTCAAAAGAATATTTGATTTTAAAATCCAGCTTTAATTTCTTTTTATATAATTTATCTAATGTTTTTAGATGTGGTATAGAATCTTGTATATTCTCTACATTATCTATATCAGCCCTAATTATTATTTGTATATTTTCTTTAATGCTATCAGCTAATTCACCAACTATTTGTTTGATTAATTCAAAAGAAAAATTATAAACATTAATTCTTTTTAAATGATTATTAATATTTAAAAACATTTTTAAATCTTTAATGTCATTATCTGAAAGTAATTTATCAATATTTATTGTTTCTTTGTAATACATTTTAGAATATGAAAACAATTTATTCTTAATAATAAAATTACTATCAGAAAGGTATTCAACTCTAAAATTAACCTTAATATTTTTCTTATCTAAATTATCTAACATATAAATAGGCGCAGTATGACAATTAACATTTTTAAGATATTTACATTTTAATAACTTATCATAAATTTCAAAACTAATTTCCTTATCATCAACAATAGTTAGAGTTGTTAATTTCTTTATATAACTTATTACATCAATAACATCAGGAATAATTTCATAATCAATAACATGTGCGCTATTAATATCTTTTTCTAATACAATTCCACTAATAATATTAGAAATTATTTTTTTATTTCCTAAAAAATATTCCATATCAAAAATTAATTCATTGTTACTATTAATAGAATTATCAGAATTAACGATATCATCAACATATTGAAAAATAACTTTTTTATTTTCAATTGATACTTTAATCTTATTAATGTTAATCACCTCCCACTATTTATCATATTCACTAAATTAATATTAACATATTTGTATAATTTAAACAAGAAGTTACTAATATAGTAACTAAAATAAACAAAAATTAGTCAAACTAATTGACATTCATAATAAAACAATGTATCATTTATTTATGATAGGAGTGTAAGATAATATGAAAAAAATATTTAATTTGTTATTAGTTTCAATTATATCGTTTATACCATTTGTAAGTGTAAAAGCTGCAGACTATGACAAATATACTAATTATTACTTATTTTATAGTACAACAAGTTCATGGGATATCACACTTGCTGAATTAGGACAACATGATACAGCTGAAATAGTTGATATTGATGGAGTAGAGTATTTTAACAATCATACAACACACACTGCATATGTGTTTGATGAAAGAATTGATGAAGATAGCATAATTGAAGAAGGACTTATTGATTGTGAATATGATGGTGGAAAAATTGTTTGTACTGATGAAGATGATTATAGTATAAAAATTGACTACAAAGAAAAACTATATGAAATATTTGATAAAAATGTAAATATTGGTGATGGTGTAGAACTTGAAAAAAATAGTACAGTTGATCACTTTGATACTTATTATATACATTCATTATATGGAGATAACAATGGTAGTAACATACAAGAATCATATCCTTTCTTCTGGTATTATAATGAACCAAGTTCAGATATTACATACAAATATTCTGATTTAACAACAGATGAAAGAGATGAATTAAAAAGTGATTTAAAATTTATTCCTCAAACATGGGAAACAACATGTAGAAACACATCAAATACCAATTGTGTATCCATTAATAGAAACTGGTTTAATAATGGTTATGGTAGCGGATATAAATTTACTATTGAAAGAAAAGTTTCTTTCCCTAAAACTATCGTAAATCAAGGAATAGAAATGCAAGATTACTATGGTTCAGATGGATCAATAAAATATATAATGCATCCATATGTTTACAGAATAACATATAAAGTTGCTAATGATGCTAGTAAATACAACGTAACATATCATGCAAATAATGGAACAGATAATAAAGTAATAGTTCAACTTGAAAAAGATGCAAAATTTAATATACAAGAAAACACATTTAAAAGAGATGGGTATAGTTTCGTTGGATGGTCAACTGATGCATCAGCAAAAGAAGCAGATAAAACATATAATCCTGGTGAAACTCATACAATCAGTAAAAATTTAGATTTGTATGCAGTATGGACAAATACAGGTACAGGTAAAGAAGAAGTAGATAATTCTAAAACTGGACTTGGTTATAGTATAGCAGTTCTTGGAACAATATTAATTGGTACTGTATACGGAGTAGTATATTTTAAAAAACGTAATAAATTTGAAAACATTTAAGGAATCAATTGATTCCTTTTTTTCTTAATGATAGAATTATAATAGGTGATAATATGAACATTATAGATATTATTGATAAAAAAAGAATAGGTAATAATCTTAGTAAAGAAGAAATACAATTTGTTGTAGATAATTATTTGAATGATTTTATTAGTGATTGTCAAATGAGTGCATTATTAATGGCTATATGTATCAATGGAATGAACGAAGAAGAAACAATTAACTTAACAAATTGCATGTTAAATAGTGGTGATACAATTGACTTATCAAAAATCAACGAAATTAAAATTGATAAACATTCTACAGGTGGTATAGGTGATAAAACAACTTTAATTATTGCTCCACTAGTTGCTGCATGCGGAGTAAAAGTAGCTAAAATGAGTGGTAGAGGACTAGGTTATACTGGTGGTACTATTGATAAATTAGAATCAATTCCAAATTTTAATGTAAATATTGAAAATAATGATTTTATTAAACAAGTAAATGATTTAGGCGTTTGTATATGTTACGCAAAAAAAACATTAGTTCCAGCCGATAAGAAAATATATGCATTAAGAGACGTAACTGGAACAGTAAATTCTATTCCATTAATTGCATCATCTATTATGAGTAAAAAACTTGCAAGTGGCTGCGATAAAATAGTTATTGATTTAAAAGTTGGTAATGGCGCATTTATGAAAAATTTAGATGATGCTAGAATTTTAGCAAATCTAATGATCAAAATAGGGGAAAATAATAATAAAGAAGTCATATGTGTTTTATCAAACATGAATCAACCACTTGGTAATACAATTGGTAATTCGTTAGAAGTAAAAGAAGCAATAGAAACCTTATTAGGTAAAGGTCCAAAAGATTTAACAGAATTATCAATAATACTTGCAACACATATGGTCGCACTTGGTAAAAATATTGATATTGAAAGTGCTAATAAATTAGTTAAAGAAAAATTAAATGATATGAGTGCTTATAAGAAGTTTTTAGAATTTGTTAAGATACAAAATGGAGATTTAAATAAATGTAAAATAACTGCTAAAGGTATACAAGTATTATCGTGTAAAGAAGGATACATTAATAAAATCGATTCTGAAACATTAGGTGAAATATCAATGAGATTAGGTGCAGGTAGAAATAATATATATGATTCTATTGACTATTCAGCAGGTATAATTATGAACAAAAAAATTGGTGACTATGTTAAGAAAAATGAATTGCTTGCTACATTATATACTAATAAAGATATAGATAATATTATTTTAGATGTTATAAATTGTTATGAAATAGATAATGAATCAAAAGAATTAGAACCATTAATATATGAAGTAATAAAATAGATACGATTTACAAAAGTATCTATTTTTTGTATAATATAATCAGTGATAACTAAAAGAAAGGAGAAAACATGAGTAAGATTAAAATTTTTAGTCTGGGTGGCTTAAATGAAAATGGAAAAAACATGTATATAGTAGAAGTTGACCAAGATATTTTTATATTTGATGCGGGTTTGAAATATGCGGATGATAAATTATTTGGAATTGATTATATATTACCAAATTATGATTATATTAAAGAAAATATTGATAGAGTTAAGGGGTTATTTTTGACACATGGTCATAATGAGAATATTGGTGGAGTACCAGATATTGTATCTGAGCTTCCTAATATAAAGGTTTATGGAACAAAATTTACTTTGGAAGTTTTAAAAAGGGAATTAGAAAATTGCGAAATTAAATTTAATAATATGATTGAGATTAAAGCACATAAAAAAATTCAATTTGGAGAAAACAGTATTTTTCCAATTAGTGTAACACACTCAATACCTGATTCAGTAGGATATGTATTAAATACTAAAGATGGTGCGATAGTTTATACTGGTGATTTTGTGTTTGATTCAACAATGATGGGACCATATAAAACAGATATTGGAAAAATTGCATATATAGGTAAACAAGGGGTTTTATGTTTATTATCAGAATCAATGTATGCAGAAAAATCAGGTTATACTTCGCCACATCATAGAACAGAAAATATAATACGTGAAATTTTATCACGTAATGAAGATAGAATTGTATTTAATATCTTTTCTGCGCACATTTATAATATTCAAGAGCTTTTTAATGAAGTATCAAAAACTGAAAGAAAAATAGTTATCATGGGTAAAACATTACAAGGTATTATAAATAATGCGTTAGATTTAGGATATTTGAAATTTGATAAAAAACAAATTGGGGATTTATCTAATATAAATGATAAAAATGTAATAATACTAGTTGCGAATGAAAGAGAAAAAACATTCTCAAATATTAATAGAATGATTAATGGATATGATAAATATATAAAGATAAAGGAAACAGATACTTTCGTATTTGCTGAACCTATAAGTGATTCTATTGAAAGAAGTGCGGTTAAAACTGCAGATGAACTTGCTAAACTTGGTGTTAATGTAATAATGTATGACAGAAAAAAACAATTGTTATATCATGCATCTAGTGAAGATTTAATGCTAATGATAAATCTATTAAATCCAAAGTATTATTTCCCGGTAAAAGGTGAATATCGCTTCCAAGTAGCAAATGCAAATATAGGAGCAAGATTAGGAATTAGTCCTGAAAATATTTTGCTTAAACAAAATGGAGAAATAGTGGAATTTGTTAATGGAAAATTAGTAGAAAGTTATGAAAAAGTTAAAACAGATGATATATTAATTGATGGTAATGTAGTATCTGATATTGGAGAAGCTGTTTTAAAAGATAGAGAAGTATTAAGTGAGAACGGAATAGTAATAATTAGTACTACTCTAGATAAAAAAACTAAAAAGATAGTTTCAGGTCCGGAAGTAATAACACGCGGATTTATCTATGTAAAAGATAGTGCAGAATTATTATCTGAAATAAAAAAATTATGTGTTACTGTTATAGAAAATAATATAGATAATACTAAACATGTGGAATATAATAAAATTAAAAATGCATTAAGAGAAAATTTAGGAAAATATCTATATAAAGAAACAGAATGTAAACCAATGATTATAACAGTGTTTCAAGAAGTAGAAATATAAGTGGGAGAAGTATAGATGAAAAAAATAGTAATAAACATGTTGTCAAGTGCTGATAAAGTAGATGGTCAAGGCGTAGGAAGTGCATATTTAGAACAAGTTAATTTAGTAAAAGAAAGTAAATATTTCAAAGTTTTAGTTAATTCTAAAGAACAAGCTAATATTATTCACTGTCATACTATTGATCCAATTAACTACTATAGAATGAAAAAAAATAAAAAAGGTGTTAATGTATCATATGTTCATTTTTTACCAACAACATTAGATGGTTCAATTAAACTACCAAAATTTGCATTTAATATATTTAAAAAATATGTAATTAAGTTTTATAATAGTGCAGATCACTTAGTAGTTGTTAATCCTATATTTATAAATGACTTAGAAAAAGCTGGGATTAGTAGAGAAAAAATTACATATATTCCAAATTATGTTTCTAAAGAAAAATTTTATAAATATACTAAAAAACAAAAAAGTAATATTAGAAAAAAATATGATATTAACGAAAATGATTTTGTTGTTTTAGGTGCAGGACAAGTACAAACTAGAAAAGGTGTTAAAGACTTTGTGAATTGCGCTAAAAAGTTACCAAAAATTAAATTCGTTTGGTGTGGTGGTTTTTCGTTTGGAAAAATTACAGATGGATATGATGAGTTAAAAGAAATAATGGAAAATCCGCCTAAAAACGTAAAATTCTTAGGAATAATTCCTAGAGAAGAAATGAATGATATATACAATATGGCAGATGTATTATTTGTTCCATCATATAATGAATTGTTTCCTATGACAATATTAGAAGCTATTAATTCAGAAACACCTTTATTGTTAAGAAATTTGGAACTATATGAAGATATTTTGTTTAATGATTATTTAAAAGGTAAAAATAATAAAGAATTTGTTCAAATTTTAAAAGAATTATCTACTGATGAAAAGTTATATAAAAAATATTCTAAAAAATCTAAGATGATTTCAGAATTTTATTCTAAAGAACATGTCTTAGAAATGTGGGAAGAGTTTTATAAAGAAATTGCAAAAGAAACTAAATAAAATTAGTTTCTTTTTATAATTGTACTGTGTTATAATAAGTGTAAGATAGAGGGAATAAATATGAAAAATAACAAGGGATTTACATTAGTAGAAATAATAAGTGTAATAGGAATATTAGTAGTAATAGCTTTAGTAGCTGTACCAAGTATAATTTCAATAAGTAATAATAACAAAGAAAAAAATTATCAAAAAACAGTTGATTTAATAGTTACTTCTGCTGAAAATTATTATCATAATGATATTGATAAAACAAAACTTTTAGATAATGAATCTTGTTATGTAACATTAAAAGATTTAACAATAAGTAAGTATTTAAAGGCACCAATAACAAACCCTAAAACAAATGATAAATTAGATTTAATGACATATGTAAAAATCACTAAAAATGTTGATGAAAATGATGTCATAACAATTGATTATGAATATGTTAATGATATTAATATGGAAGGATTAAATAAATGTTATTCTAAATAATAATAGGTAATAATTAAATTAATATTAAGAAGTTTTAATACTTCTTTTTTCTTTTTAATTGATATTATCAAGTATTTAATATATAATTTTAGTACGAGGTGATAACATGGGACTATTTGATAAATTTAAAAATATATTTAATAAAAATACAAAAGAAGATATAAAAGAAAAAGAAGAAATAGAGAAATATGATGAGGCATTAGAAAAAACTAGACAAGTATTTACGTCTAAATTAGGAATTCTTTCTAATAAATATAAAAAAGTAAGTGAAGAATATTTTGAAGAATTAGAAGAAATATTAATCATGGCAGATATAGGTGTTAATACTGTTATGAACTTTATTGATGAAATAAAGAAAAGAGTAAAGAAAGAAAATATTGAATCAACAGAAGATTTAAAAGAAATAATTGTTGATGAATTATTTATTATATATGTAAATAATGATGTAATAGTAAATAAAATTAATTATAGTAATGAAGGACCAACAGTTATTTTATTTGTTGGTGTTAATGGTGTAGGTAAAACTACTACTATAGGAAAAATCGCTAAAAAGTTAATTAGTGAAGGAAAAAAAGTTTTACTTGTTGCTGGTGATACATTTAGAGCTGGTGCCGTAGAACAAATTGAAGAGTGGGGTAAAAGAGTAGGAACTAAAGTTGTTGGTAAAGAAAATGCAGATCCTTCTAGTGTTATATATGATGGGTTAGAAATAGCCAAAGATGAAAATTATGATGTTGTTTTAGTAGATACTGCAGGAAGATTACAAAACAAAGTAAACCTAATGAAAGAATTAGAAAAAATGAACAAAGTAATTGGTAAATTAATTCCTAACGCACCACATGAAACTTTATTAGTGATTGATGCAACAACAGGTCAAAACGGTATTAGTCAAGCAAAAAGTTTTAAAGAAATAACAAATATAACTGGAATAGTACTTACTAAATTAGATGGTACAGCTAAAGGTGGAATAGTTTTAGCGATTAAAGAAGAAGTTAACATACCAGTTAAATTTATTGGACTTGGAGAAAGAGAAAATGATTTAAAAGTATTTGATATAGAAAAATATATATACGGATTATTTAAAGATTTATTTTAGGGGGTAATAAAATGAATTTATATAAAAATAATAATTCAATAGTGCTTAACAAAGATGAAAAATGTTTTAATATACAAGATGAAAATAATTATAACTTATGGATAACAGGGGATAAAAACTCTAAATTAAGTGGAAAATCATTTAAAATAACAGAATATGATAGAAAGATATATTATATATTTAGAGAGTTTTATTTATCATTATTAGATCAATATAATGCATATAAAGATTTTAATGATTATAAATATGAAGACTGTCCACTTTACGATGAAGAACATAATTGGTTTACATTTTATGATGATTATTCAAATGTTAATGATGGAAATTTCTTTAGAATTATTAAAAATGAGACAAAAGAACCATATACTATTGGAATTTATATTCAAAATAAAAATAATAGATTACAATCACATATAGTAGCTAAATCAGGTTCAAGGTATCAAGAATTTATTGGTTGTTTTTCTAACTTAATAAATGAATTAAATAAATTAGAAAAAGATAAAATATATCAAAAAAAGAAAGAAGTATAATTATGGATAGTAATACAAAATTAATTTTATTATATGATTATTATGGGGAGTTATTAACAGATAAACAAAAAATATATTTTGAAGATTATTATTTTAACAATTTAACTTTATCAGAAATTAGTGAAAATAATAGTGTTAGTAGAAGTGCGGTTCAAAAGCAATTAAAAGATATTGAAGATAAATTAACAAACTATGAACAAAAATTACAGATTATTAAGAGAAATAAACAAATTGAAAAATTATTAAATAAAATTGATGATAGTAAATTAAAAAATGAAATATCTAAACTTTTATAAATCAAAGGATAGGGTAAATAATGGATAAATCAGATAATAATATAGAAAATTATAGTAAATATAATTTAGAGGATTTAATAAAATTAGATTTAGAAAGAATAGAAAGAGAAATAGAAGATAATAGAAAAACAAAAATAGAAGAACAATAACGAGGTGATTTTATGTTTGAAAATTTAGGTGATAGATTACAAAATGTATTAAAGAAAATAAGAGGTTATGGTAAGATTACAGAAGATAATATCGGTGAAATGACAAGAGAAATAAGATTAGCCTTATTAGAAGCTGATGTTAACTATAAAGTTGTCAAAGAATTTATTAACAATGTTAAAGAAAAAGCATTGGGTGAAGAAGTTAAAAAAAGTTTATCACCAGGTGAAATGTTTGTTAAGATTGTTAAGGATGAATTAGTAGAATTATTAGGTGGAGAAAAAGAAGATTTAGTTACAGATAAAAAACCGACAATAGTAATGCTTGTTGGATTACAAGGTAGTGGTAAAACTACTACAATAGGTAAACTTGGTAATCTTGTTCGTAAAAAGTATAAAAAAAATCCTTTGTTTGTGGCATGTGATATATATAGACCAGCTGCAATTGATCAATTGAAACAAATAGGTAGAGAACTTAATATTGAAGTTTACGATGAAGGAAAAACTAATCCTGTTGATATAGTTACTAATGCATTAGAATATGCTAAGGAACATAATAATGATTATATATTAATAGATACTGCTGGTAGATTACATATAGATGAAGAGTTAATGCAAGAACTGGTTAATATAAAAGATAAAATAAATCCACATGAAATATTACTTGTAGTTGATGGAATGGTTGGACAAGATATAATTAATGTTATTGAAGGATTTAATAACACTTTACCTCTTACTGGAACTATTATTACTAAATTAGATGGGGATACAAGAGGTGGTGCAGCGCTTTCTATTAGACATTTAACTAATGTGCCAATAAAAATGGTAGGTGTATCTGAAAAATTAGATGGACTACAAGAATTTGATCCTGAAAGAATGGCAAGTAGAATACTTGGTATGGGGGATATTTTATCTATAGTAGAAAAAGCAGAAGAAGTGATAGATGAAGAAGAAGCTAAAAAAAGTGTTAAAAAAATGCAGTCAGGTAAATTTGATTTAGAAGATTTCTTATCACAAATGAAACAAATAAAAAAATTGGGACCATTAGAAAATATATTGAAAATGTTACCTGGAGCTTCTAAATTAGGACTTAATAAAATAAATATAGATCCTAAACAAATTGCACATATTGAAGCAATTGTATTATCTATGACTCCAAAAGAAAGAAGAAATCCAGAAATTATTAAAGCTAGTAGAAAAATGAGAATCGCAAAAGGTTCTGGAATGAAAGTAGAAGATGTAAATAGATTACTAACACAATTTGAACAAATGAAAAAAATGATGAAACAGTTTTCAAACGGGAATATGAAATTACCATTTTAAAATAGACTTATTACATGTACAATTTATCCCACAATTCATATTATAAATTAGAAAAGGGGGATAAATTAATGTTGTTTAACAAAAATAGATGTTATGATGGATCATGTCAAACTTCTATGCCTAGAACAGATATGTATACTAATATTGATATAGATCAAAATTATATCAAAAAAGAAGAAAAAAATATTACAATGATGCCAGGAATGGGAATGAAAAATTCGGGATGTGGATGTAATAAAGGTATGGATCATATTATGAATATGGGTGGGTGCAAAATGCAACCAGTATATGAACAACCAATTGAAAAATGTATCCATAGAACAATTTGTCATGAAGTACCACATGTATGTCCAATAAATACAAGAATAATAAACCATCATGTATATAAACATACATATTCACCATGTTATTCATGTTGTGAAGAAAATGAAGTTTGTCAAATAAATGAAGGTTCTTGTTGTTGTTTTAAATAATTTTTAAAAATCTCTTATCATTTAAGAGATTTTTTTGTATAATGTATTTATAGGTGATAAAATGGAAAATAATTATAATGCATTAAAAGAGTTTCAAATCATCAAATTTCAAGACAGATTTAATTATGTTGTTAACAGATTAAAATCAAATAATATTAATGTTAATATACCGGAACTATCTAACTTTCATATTGAAATAACTGATGAAATTGATGAAACACAAATGAAAAACACTATTTTAGAAAATGTTAAATCAGCTTATTCTCCATATACAAAAACAATATATATTCATGAAACATTTGTTGATGCCCCACAATTAGAATATCATTTTACAAAAAGAATGTTAGAACATATGTCAACAAAGATTGAAGGAGAAAGAATTTTAAGCGGTGTATCAATTAATAGTAATAATACTAGCTACAATACTTCTCTAAATCAAGCAATTATAGAAAATGTTACAAATACGTTATTAGGAAACGAAACATTAGATGAGGATACATTTAAAAATTATATAATTGAAAGACATCATTTGGGATTAATTCAAAGTGTTGTTGGATTAGAAACAATATTAAATTCGTTTTTTAATTCCGATTACATGATGTTTGAAACAAAGTTTGAAGAATATGGTTCTAAATATAAAGAACTTGCTAAAAAAATGGATAATTTAACGAGGATAAACTATGATTTATCATATACACCAACACAAGAAGAAAATACTTTGGAAAATGATATATTTAAAATGATATTAGACTCATATGTAATGAAATCTGCAAAAAATCAAAAAATTGAAAATAGGCAAGAATTTGAAAATCATATAGTTAATCCTCAAACAGTACGTGGTGCGTTTGGAACTACAGAAAAGTTTGGATATAAATCTGTTAATAGAAATCTTCAAACATTTAAATCAGTATTAATAGGGATTGAATCAGCAAATAATTTATCAAATATTAATAAAGAATCATCAAGAAGCATTGGATAATGCTTCTTTTTTTAAAATAAAAATGTAAAGTTTTGTAAAATCTATTGTAAAAAAAATCTTAGCATAATATTATTAATATAGAGGGAGTGTGTGATACAAATGATATATCCATCAATTGATAAATTATTGAATATTGTAGATTCAAAATATGCTTTAGTACATATTGCAGCAAGGCGTGCACATCAAATCGAAAAAGATGCATTCTTTCAAATGAAAGAAAACGAATATATTTGCGATAAAGCAATAGGTAGAGCATTAGAAGAATTATCTCAGGGATTAATTATTATTAAGGATTAATCCTTTTTATTATGTATATTTTAAAAAAAACTTTTGTTTCGAACAAATGTATGTTATAATGATTATGGTGATTTCATGAAGATAGAAAAATTTAAAAAAAAAGGTAAAGATAAATATGAAGTCTTCTTCGAAGATGGTACTAGTATAGAATTATATGAAGATGTAATAATTAATAATCAATTACTTGTTAATAAATATGTTGATGAAACTGTTATCAAAGATATTAAAAGTCAAAATAACAATTCTGAAATATATATTAAATGTGTTAAATATATAAGTATAAGAATGAGAAGTAAAAATGAAATACGAGAATATTTAATTAAAAATAATTGTGATAAAAAAATTATAGATGAAATAATTAATAAATTATGTAACAATGGATTATTAAATGAGCAACAATTTGTTAAATCATTTATAAATGATAAATTATTAATGACTAATCATGGTCCATATAAAATAAAAAAAGAATTATTAAAACATAAAATAGATGAGGCTTTAATTGATAATAATATTTTAAATATTGATGAAAAAATATTATTAGAAAAAATTGAAAAAATAATAAATAAATATGTTAAAACAAATCATAAATATTCTGGATATATTTTAAAAAACAAAATTCAAGAACAACTGAATATATTAGGTTATCCTAAATATCTATATCAAGATAAAATTGATAATATTAGTATTAATAATGAAGATGAAATATTGAAAAAAGAAGCTTTAAAAGAATATAAAAAGTTATCAAAAAAATATAGTGAGTTGGAAATTAAATCAAAATTAAAACAAAAGCTATATCAAAAAGGATTTGGTAATATAAATATTGATGATATTTTAAACAATATAATGGATTCAACTTCTTAATTTTAATTATATATAGTATAATTGATATTGAAAGTTGGTGTTTTAAATGTACAAAAAAGTTGTCATAATTGGTGGAGGGACTGGTATGTCTATTCTGCTAAGAGGTTTAAAACAATTTCCATTAGATATTACAGCAATTGTTTCTGTGTGTGATAGTGGTAGAACCACAGGAAAATTACGTGATGAATTTAATATTCCTGCAGTAGGAGACATTAGAAAAGTTTTGATATCCTTATCAGAAACAGAACCGTTAGTTGAAAAATTACTTAGCTATCAATTTGAAGAAAGTAGTAGTTTAAATGGTCATAAAGTAGGGAATATTTTGTTAGCAGCAACTAAAAATATAACTGGTAATATATCAGATGGAATAGAAGCATTAGGAAAAGTATTAAAACTAAAAGGTAAAGTTGTTCCATTAACTGAAGACGTAGTAACACTAGTAGGAGAAATGGAAGATGGTATAATAATTGAAGGTGAACACAATATTACTGCAGATAAACGTGCAGTAAAAAAAGTTTATTATAAAGAAGAACCAGAGGTAACAAAAGAGGCATTACAAGCTATAAAAGAAGCAGATTTAATAATTTTAAGTATGGGTAGTTTATATACTAGTATAATCCCTAATTTAATATGTAACGAAATGGTATCTGAAATAGAACAAAGCAAGGCTAAAATTATGTATGTATGTAATATGATGACTCAACCTGGTGAAACAGAAAATTATAAGGTAAGTGATCATGTAAAAACGATAAACTCATATTTAGGGGATAGAAATGTTGATATAGTTTTAGCAAATAATGGATATATTAATCCAAAACTAATAGAAAAATATTCAATTGAAGAACAAAAAGACCCAGTAATTGTAGACTTTGAAAAAACAAAAAAATTAAATGTTAAATTAATTCAAGATAATTTTGTAGATATAGTTGATGATGTAATAAGACATAATACAATAAAAATAGCATTTCATATATTCTCAAATTTATTATAGATGGTGGTGATTAACTATGTCTTTTACAAGTATAGTTAAAAATGAAATATCTAAATTAGAATGTGAAAAATCAGAGTATATTGCAGAACTATGCGGATTTTTGATTAATAGTGCTGAAATAGATAAAGAATGTGTAAAAATAATTACAGAAAATGCAAGTGTTGCTCGTAGATATTTCTCATTAATAAAAAATTTATACAATATAGTTCCTAGAATTATAGTACGTAGACAATATAATTTTAATAGAAATCAAGCATATATTTTAGAATATAATAACGTTAAAGATTTATTAGAGGATTTATCATTAAGTAAAAATAATAAAATTAATAAATATCCCGATGAATATATAATAAGTGGTGATGAAGAAATAAAATCATACCTAAGAGGATGTTTTATTTCAAGTGGTAGTGTTAATGACCCTAAAACAGCAAGATATCATTTAGAATTTTTAATTAAGAACGAAGAACAATCCATATTGATAAATAAATTATTAAATCAGTTTGATTTAAAAAGTAAGATATTACATAGAACAAAAGGATATATGGTATATATTAAAGAATCAGAAAAAATAAGTGATTTTTTAAGAATGTTAAAAGCATATTCAGCAGTATTATATTTTGAAGATATAAGAATATATAGAGATCATGTTAATATGACTAATAGACTGAATAATTGTGAACAGGCTAATGTTGAGAAGATAATAAATACAGCAAATATGCAATTAGAATATATTAGAATATTAGAAGAAAATGACGCTCTTACATTATTAGATGAAAAGGATAAACTAGTAATTGAATATAGAAAAAAATATCCTGAATCATCATTGTTAGAATTAAGTCAAATTATAAGTATTGAAACAAATCATAAAATTACAAAATCAGGATTAAATCATAGATTTAGAAAAATAAAAGATTTAGCATTAAAACTTAGCAAGGATGTGTAATATGATAAATTTATATATAGATTTTGATGGAGTCATAATGAATTCAATAGAAGTGGGATATGAAGAAATAAAAAAATTAGGGTTAGAAGTTAATGAAGAAACTTGTAAAAATTACTTTACTAATATAGATTGGCATGAATTTTTAAATAAAAAATGTGAACCAATTAATAATTCTATTGAATGCATTCAAAGCATTATTGATAGTAATTTATTTAATGTTAATATATTATCTCATGTAGTATCTTTAGATGAAGCAGTTGAAAAAATAAAATACATCAGAAAATATTTTAAAGATATTACTTTTATCCCAGTTCCAAAAAAGATATCTAAAACTAAAATGGTACATACTGTAGGTTCTATTTTAATTGATGACTACTCAGGAAATTTAAGAGAATGGGAAAATGCAGGTGGGATAGGTGTTAGATTTTCAGAGAAATTAAATGGGAAAGGTTTCTATGTAATTAATCGTTTAGATCAAGTGATTGAATACATAAATTTGACAAAATCATAAAAAAGTGTATAATAATATCTCAAAAGAAGGGGTATTATGGAATTATTAGAAAGAATCACGGATATTAAAATAAGTGATAAAAACAAATTTTTATTAGAAGAAACAAATGATAAATATTATAAATATTTAGAAGAAATATCACAATTTGATAGTGAATTATTAAATAATTACTTGTACACAATTAAACATTCAGAAATTTTAAACAATCAACAAACAGAAGATGAAAATTCATTTTTAATTTCTTTATATAATAGTATGAATAAGGAAAATTCACTAGATAAGATTATTAAACTTTTAAAAGATAAGAATGAATTAACAAAAGAAGATTTACAATCACTTCATAAAACATTAATGACTGGAACTTATAGTGAAGAACTTGCTTATAATTTTAGATCTGACAATAATAAATTTGTTGGCGCAATTAACAATGATGGAACTAAGAGAATTGACTACATACCAATTGATTATAAAAAAATACCTAATTCCATTGATAAGGCTTTAGAATTTCTTAATAACAACAATATTGATAATGTGTTTATTAATCCATTTATATTTCACGGTGCTTTAGCAGTTATGCAACCATTTGATGATGGTAACACTAGATTATCAAGATTAGTTCAACATGCTAAAATTTGGAAGAACACAAATCATATATATGGAAAAAACTTTAAAAAGCCAATAATATATTTATCAAAAAATTATTTGATGACAAGAAAACAATATAGAGATTTAATTGCAAATCTTGCAATTAATTCAAATGATGAAGCATGGAATAAGTGGTTTACATATAATATGTATATGGTAGATGAACAATTAAATTATTTAAATAATTCAGTAGAACTTGTTAAAAAACATTTTTAGCACTCACTCTTGACAAGTGCTAAAAGAGTGGTATAATAATAGTGAATGGAATAACCATTCACTTTTTTGATACACTAAAAAAGGAGGTATATATATGAATAATGGAATGAATCCGTTTGCTGAATCAATAGAAAAACCTCTTGAGAAATATGGTAGAAATATAGTTGAAGATGTTAAAAAAGGTAAAATTGATCCAGTAATTGGAAGAGACGAAGAAGTACGTAATATAACACGTATATTATCTAGAAAAACAAAAAACAATCCTGTTTTAATTGGTGAACCTGGTGTAGGTAAAACCGCAATTGTTGAAGGCCTTGCATGGAGAATTGTTAAAGGTGATGTTCCAAATAGTTTAAAAGATAAAACAATTTGGGAATTAGATATGGGTGCCTTAATAGCAGGCGCTAAATATCGTGGTGAGTTTGAAGAAAGACTTAAAGCAGTACTTAAAGAAATTAAAGAGAGTGAAGGAAATATAATTCTTTTCATTGATGAAATCCATATGATTGTTGGTGCAGGTGCTACAGAAGGTGCAATGGATGCCGGTAATATGTTAAAACCAATGCTTGCAAGAGGTGAAATACATACAATAGGAGCAACAACATTAAATGAATACAGAAAACATATCGAAAAAGATGGAGCCTTAGAAAGACGTTTTCAAAAAGTTATAGTTTCTGAACCTACTGTATTAGATACAATTACAATTTTACGTGGATTAAAACAAAGATTTGAAGTGCATCATGGTGTTTCAATATCTGATAAAGCTTTAATTGCTGCAGCTAATATGTCAAATAGATATATTACAGATAGATTTTTGCCTGATAAAGCAATAGATTTAATAGATGAAGCTTGTGCTACAATTAAAGTACAAATGGATTCAGTACCTGTTGAACTTGATACTTTAACTAGAAAAATAATGCAATTAGAAATAGAAAAACAAGCATTAAAAAAAGAAAAAGATGAAATAAGTAAAAACAGATTAGATATAATAAATAAAGAATTAGATGAATTAAAAAATAAAGAGTCAGATATCCGCAATAAATGGGAAGAAGAAAAAAATATAAAGGATAAAATTAGTTATAAAAAGAAAGAATTAGAAGATGCAAAATTTAAATTAGATACTGCAGAAAATAACTATGATTTAGAGAGTGCGGCAAGACTTAGACATGGTACTATTCCAAAATTAGAACAAGAACTTAAAGAATTCCAAAATAAGAATAATAATAAAATGTTAAGTGATACAGTAACAGAAGAAGATGTTGCTGAAATAATTTCCCGTTGGACTAAAGTTCCAGTAACAAAGCTAGTTGAGGGTGAAAAAGAAAAATTACTTCACCTAGAAGATAACATGAAAAAAAGAGTAATTGGACAGGATAATGCAATCCATTTAGTATCAGAATCAATTATTAGAGCACGTGCTGGAATTAAAGATCCGAATAGGCCAATTGGTTCATTCATTTTTCTTGGTCCAACAGGAGTAGGTAAAACAGAAGTTGCTCGTACCTTAGCTTATGAACTTTTTGATGATGAAAAACACATGATAAGAATAGATATGTCAGAATATATGGAATCACATTCTGTAGCGCGTTTAATCGGTTCTCCACCTGGTTATGTAGGTTATGATGACGGTGGACAACTAACAGAAGCTGTTAGAAGAAATCCATATAGTATTGTATTATTTGATGAAATAGAAAAAGCACACAGAGACATATTTAATATTCTACTTCAAATTTTAGATGATGGTAGAATAACTGATGGACAAGGAAGAACTGTGGATTTTAAAAATACAATTATAATTATGACATCTAACCTTGGAAGTGAATATATTTTAAATAATAACGAAAATAGTGAAGAACTAGTAATGAACGAATTAAAGAGAACTTTTAGACCAGAGTTTATAAACAGAATTGATGAAATAATTACCTTTAATTCACTAAATAATAATGTTATGTATAAAATATTAGACAAACTAATTGATGAAATTGAATTAAGACTTAAGGACAAAAACATCAAACTTACATTAACTGATAAAGCTAAAGAGTTTATAATAGAAAATGGTAGTGATAATATGTATGGTGCACGACCATTAAAAAGATTTGTAAGCAGAAATATAGAAACTTTATTAGCAAAAGAAATAATATTAGATAACATTAAATATGGGCAAAATATTAGTGTTGATATTAAAAATAATAACCTTATTTTAGAGTGATTTTACAAATTATTAAAAATATGTTAAAATAATTAATCAATAAAGGGGGAAGTGCGATGTTAGAACCAAATATATGGTTAATTCAAAAGGATAAACGAAAATTAAAAAAAGCACTTGATAATATCGATAAAAATAGTGTAAACAATTATTTTTACACTAATTGTATATCTCATTTTAACTTTGAAGAAGTAAATATGAATTCTAAAAATTTTAATACGTTTTTATACTGTGAAGATACTAATACATGTATAGTGTTTATGAAAGATAGTATAGATGAAATAAATTATACTAAAAAATATATGAATGAAAATAATATCCAATATCATGAAATATCATTTAAAAGTGAACATGATGACATCATAAATAGATTCCCACACTCACTTCATGATTATGAAAAAAATTCAAAAGAAATTTGGGTAATAAATAACGAAAAAGAATTAACAGAATTAATTGAAGAAGATTTGTATATACAAAGAAAAAAAATAACTTATTATCCACTTATTGATTCAAACATGATATTAAATTATTCAACTCATTCAGATAGTGAATGCGAAATAAAAAAATTTTTGTTTAATGGTGTAATTGTTACTAAAAATAAGATTATTTTAATACCAAAATCAACAAAAGATGCAGAAATTATAAATTTTTTAGTTAAAACAACAATGAGAAATGTTGGTGCAAGATATGTAACAGTACACTTTAATAGACCAAAGTTTATAAATAATGAAGAAAAACGTAATCAACAATATGAAAGTGAATATTTAGAAGAAAAACAATTATTATTTACGAAATAGCATTAAAAATTTAATGCTATTTTATTTTAGACTTTTTTTAACAATTTTATATTGATTATATGTTACATAAATAATATTGAATATGTTAGCAATTATTAATGGATACATTCCAATTTTAAATAAACAGCATATAAATAAAATAATACTTTTAAATATTATCCCACTAAATGATACTTTAAAAGCTTCTTTAGCTTTATTCATTGCTTGAAGTGCGGACGTCAAAGGGCCTTCTAAATAGAATATTAAAAAGAATGGAGCAAGTACCCTAAGATATGTTGTACCTTCAGTGGTATTGAAAAAAAGTTTTAAAAAGAAATTAGGAAATAGAAATATTATTAATGTTATTATAAAACCAATTCCAAACGAAATTAAACATGCTTGTTTAATTTTTTTCTTTATATAACTTATTCTATTTCTTGCATATTCTTTACTAATAACAGGAATTAATGCTTGTGAAATAGCCATTGTAAAAAATGATGGCATTAATAACATTTGCATCGCATAGCCTGAAACTATTCCATATTCTCTAGTTATAAAACTATTATTATAACCAACAAACATTAATGTTTGAGTTAAAATGATTGGCTCAAAAAAGTATCCAACTGATCCAATTAATCTAGAAGATGTAGTCGGTATTGATATAGCCATTACATCTTTTAACAAAGATTTATCAGGCTTAATTTCATCTTTACATAGTTTAAAGTTTTTAGGTAAGAAGAAATATAAAATAATTATAGATAATAATTCACTAATAACATTGTATATGACTAATCCAGCAACTGCTACATTAATGCCATAATTAAGTAGTTTAGGAGTTATTATTATAATAATTATTAATCTTACTATTTGTTCAAAAACATTTGATATAACATGTGGAAACATTTTTTGTTTACCAAAAAAATATCCTCTAGCAATACTTGAAATTCCAATAAAGGGTAGTGTAAACCCAATACAGATAATTGGCAAATAAGTATTTGTGTTTTTGAGAAGAATATTAGAAAAAATAGGTGCTAGCAAGAATATTAAGAAAATTAAAACCGTATTAAACGCCAATGAAAATATAATAGTAGAAAATATTAATTTTTTATTGTTTTTTTTATCTTCACTAACAATTTTGCTTATTGCGATAGGAAATCCTAATTGTGATAATGTTATAAATAAATTAAATGTTGGCATAATCATCATATATATTCCTATACCTTCAGTACCTACTATTCTAGTAGTAAATATTTTAATTACCATACCTAATATTTTTGTAATAGCGCCACCTAATACTAAAATTAGTGTAGATTTAATAAATATATTTGTTTTTATATTTCTACTCATATAATCACCTAATCTATATAAAATATATGTGATAAAACTACTAAAAATTATTAATTGTCATAGTTAATTAATAACAAAATTTATAGTATATAGATAGTTTGACACAGGGTTATAATAGAGTAAATAATAATTAAATTAGATAGAAATGATAATTTATTATTTTCTTTTCTTTTATTTCTTTAAAAATACTTGATAATCATATATAATATATTATATGAAAGGAAATATGTGGTAGTATGCAGAAATTTCGAGACTTAAAAGATTTATATAATACAGTTTTACCCGCTTTAAAAGCTAGAGAACAAGAATTACACAGAGAAAAATTTATGATGATATCTAAAGATAGTGTTTGGAATTATTTGTTAGAACAAAAATGGATAATGGAAGATGATCTTGATTTAGCGTCTATTATAGATGATATTATGAATGCTGATGGATATAAAATCAGCAAATATATTGATAAAAACAGAATTGGAGGCACAGATTATGAGTAAAAAGAAAAATAAAAAGACAAAACTTAGTATATTAATAATTACATTAGTTATAGTTGTAATTGGAATAATAGGTTCAATTATTCCGATATTTAACAGTATTAACTTTGGGTTAGATTTACAGGGTGGATTTGAAGTATTGTACAAGCTAGAAAGTTTAGATGGTGATAATGTAACATCCGATATGGCTAATGCCACATATAAAACCTTATCTAGAAGAGTTGATGTTCTAGGTGTTTCAGAACCTGAAATAGTTATTGAAGGTACTGACAAAATAAGAGTTAAACTTGCTGGAGTTAAAAATCCAGATGACGCAAGGGAAATTCTAGGTAAAGCCGCTAATTTAACTTTTAGGGATACATCTGATAACTTATTAATGAATTCAAGTGTATTAAAAAGTGGTGGTGCTAAAACTGGAAGAGATGAAAATGGATTACCAGTTGTTAGTCTTAGTGTTAAAGATAAAGATGAATTTTATAAACAAACATTAAAAGTAAGCCAACAAACAGATAATAGAATTGTTATATGGTTAGATTTTGATGAAGAAGTAGATAGTTTTAAAAATGAACAAAATAAATGTGGTGATGGAAATTCTAGATGTTTATCAGCAGCGACAGTTAGTCAAGGATTTGCGTCAGATGTAATAATACAAGGTAATTTTACAACTGATGAAGTAACTACATTAGTTGACTTAATTAACAGTGGTAGTATGCCAACAAAACTAACAGAAATTTCATCACGAACAGTTGATGCTTCATTTGGTGAAGGCTCACTATTTGCTACATTAACAGCAGGAGTAATTGGTATAATATTAATAATGGTATTAATGACTATTGTATATAAAATAGCAGGTATTATTTCAAGTATAAGTATACTTGTATATACATTTTTAGTATTCTTAACATTCTATCTAATAGGTGGAGTATTAACATTACCTGGAATTGCTGCTCTTGTATTAGGTATTGGTATGGCAATAGACTCAAATGTATTAACATTTGAAAGAATCAAAGAAGAACTTAGTGCAGGAAGAAATTTGAAGTCAGCATTTAATGAAGGAAGTAAAAGAAGTTTTACAACAATACTTGATTCAAATTTAACTACACTTTTAGTGGCAATAATCCTATTCATATTTGGTGAAAGTAGTGTTAAGGGATTTGCTACTATGTTAATAATAAGTATTATAGTAACAATTTTATCAATGGTATTTATTACAAAATGGATATTAAAGAAATTTATCGATACTGATAAATTTAATGATAAAACAAAATTGTTATTAGGATTTAAAAATAATAAAATAAAAGATATTTCTAAATCTAAAGATAAGAAAATATTTGATACAAAAGTAAAAATAGACTTTGTTAAACCAAGAAAAAAAGTATTTATATTTTCATCATTAGTAATAATTGCTGGTGCAGTATTTACACTAATTTATGGATTTAATTTAAGTATAGATTATAAAGGTGGATCATCTGTTACAATTTCTGGTGAAAAAGAATTAGATAAAAAACAAATAGATGAATATTTTAAAGGAAAAGAATACACAGTTAGTGATATTAGTTATATTAATGAAGAAAAAGGAATTTATTTAAAACTTGATGAAACATTAAGTCAAGAAGAAATAAAAACAATTCAAGAAGAAGTAGATAATCTTGATACAAGCCAATCAATTAAAACTGATATTGGAGTAGTTTCTAATATTGTAAAAAAAGAACTTACTAAAAATGCTATTTTATCAATAGTATTTGCATCAATAGGTATGGTTATATATATTGGAATAAGATACACATTTAGTTATGCAATATCAGCTATTATAGCGCTGTTACACGACGCATTATTTGTAGTTGCATTATTCAGTATCTTTAGATTCGAAGTGTCAACAATATTTATAGCGGCTATTCTAGCTATAATAGGTTATTCAATAAATAATACAATCGTTATATTTGATAGAATTAGAGAAAACATTAAAGATATTTATGAAGATAAAATCAAAACTAAAGAAGAATTATTTGATGTTATAAATACAAGTTTAAGACAAACATTTTATAGAAGTATAATGACAACATTAACAACATTATTACCAGTAATCACTTTATTATTGTTTGGTTCACATAGTATATTTGAATTTAATATTGCAATGTTTATAGGATTAGTAGTTGGAACTTACTCATCATTATTTATAGCATCACAAATTTGGTATGAAATAGAAAAAAGAAATATTGGTAAAAATAAAAAGGATAAAAAAAGATTTTTTGATGTTGAAGATGATGAATTAGATGAAAGAGTTATTATTGGTTTAAATAAATAAGTAAAAGAATAGAGGTGTTTTTATGGCAAAAAATGTGTTATACACATATGAAGATTTAGAATGTGCGTTAAAAAAATATATTACTTTTGATGATGAATTAAATGTAATTAAAAAAGCTTATCAGTATGCATCTGATGCACACATGGGTATGTTAAGAAAAAGTGGGGAACCATATATTCAACACCCAATAAGTGTTGCGATGATTTTAACGGATATTTATGCAGATTATCAAACTATTTGTGCCGCCCTTTTACATGATACAGTAGAAGATACAAACACTACAATTGAAGAAATCGAAGAGAAATTTGGTAAAGAAATTGCTTTCCTTGTGGATGGAGTAACTAAAATTAATCAAATAAATTTCTCAACAGAAAGCGAAGCTACAATCGCATATCAAAGAAAAATATTCGTAGGTCTTTCTGAAGATGTTAGAGTTATTATTATTAAGTTGGCAGATAGACTTCATAACATGAGAACACTATGGGCACTATCAGAAGAAAGGCAAAAGAAAAACGCTAAAGAAACTTTAGAAATTTTAACACCAATTGCGCACAGACTTGGTATTCATAAAATTAAAAGTGAATTAGAAGACTTGTCATTAAGATATTTAAAACCAGATGTTTTCTATTCCATAGTAGAAAGATTAAATCAAACTAAATTAGAACGTGATATGACAGTTCAAGATATGTTAAAAGAAGTCTCTGAACTATTAAATGCACACGATATAAAACACGAAATTAAAGGTAGAGCTAAATCAATATATAGTATTTACAACAAATTAAATAAAGGTAGAAGTTGGGACGATATATTTGATTTACTCGCACTTCGTATTTTAGTTAATACGGAACAAGAATGCTATATAGCACTTGGTTTAATACATTCAAAATATAGACCAATACCTAAGAGATTTAAAGACTATGTTTCAAGACCTAAAACTAATATGTATCAATCATTACACACAACAGTATTTGGAATAGATGGATTCCAATTTGAAATACAAATCAGAACTCACAACATGGATCAAATAGCAGAATACGGTATTGCATCTCACTGGTCATATAAAGAAAATAATGGTGGAAACAATTCTAATGCATCTAAAAGTATGCAAAATGATATGGAACATAAATTACAATTTTTTAGAAGTATTATAGAATTACAAGATGAAGGAGCAACAGATGAAGAATTTGTTAATACTGTAAAAAGTGATATATTAAAGGCAAATATTTATGTTTTTACTCCCAAAGGTGATGTAATAGAACTTCCAAATGGTGCAACCCCAATAGATTTTGCATATAAAGTGCATACCGAAGTAGGTAACAAAATGGTAGGAGCGATTGTAAATAACTCAATAGTACCATTAGATTATGAATTAAAAAGTAATGATATAGTAAAAATTAATACTAATAAAACTTCTTTAGGTCCAAGTAAAGAATGGATTGATATTGCTAAAACAAATCAAGCTAAAACTAAAATTAAAGCATTCTTCTTCAAGAAAGATAAAACTGAATATATAGAAATTGGAGAAGAATTAGTAAAAAAAGAATTAAGAAAAAGAAAATTAAGTTTTAGTGAAGTATGGAATGATGAGAATATAAATAAAATTATATACGAATTAAAACTTAAGGATTTAGAAGATTTATATTTTAATGTTGGTTCAGGAAAATATACTGCAACACATATTATTAATATAATTAATGCACCAGAAAAATCTAAAGAAGATTATGTAATGGATAAAGTAATATTAAAAGATCCTAAAAAACTAAACATTAAAAATGACATCATTGTTGAAGGTATAGACGATATTATGGTTAATCTTGCTAGTTGCTGTAAACCAATTAAAAATGATGAAATAATTGGGTTTATAACAAAAGGAAATGGTATAAGTATCCATAGAAAAAACTGTCATAATATAATTGATTTTTCAGAAAGATTATTACCAGTATATTGGAATTCTAATATAACAAAAAAATATCCAACTACAATAACAATTGAAGCTAATCTAGTTAAAAATCCATTATTAGATATAATAACTAAAGCAGCTAATAATGGTGTGAATATTGAAAATATTAATACAGTTAGTAGAAGTCAAGTTGTTGTATATGAAGTTACTATTTTAGTTTCAGATACTACAGTATTAGATAAATTTATGAATGATTTATATAATTTGGACTTTATTAAAAAAGTGGAAAGGATTATAAAATAATGAAAGTAGTAGTACAAAGAGTAGATAAGGCTTCTGTTAGTGTTGATGAAAAAATAGTCGGTAAAATTGATAAAGGCTTTATGTTACTAGTTGGATTTACACATGATGATGATATAAATGACATAGAATATATGGTAAGAAAAGTAGTTAATCTAAGAGTTTTTGACGATGAAAATGGAGTTATGAATAAAAGTATATTAGATGTCGGTGGTAGTATATTATCTATTTCTCAGTTCACACTATATGCAGATACGAAAAAAGGCAATAGACCTAGTTATGTAAAAGCTATGAAAGGAGAATTATCAACAGTTTTATATGATAAATTCAATGAGCTTTTAAAGGAAAAAGTAAATGTTGAAACTGGTATATTTGGTAGTGAAATGAAAGTATCACTTATCAATGATGGTCCTATTACTATAATACTTGATAGTAAGGAGTGAGTTTGTGTTGAATAAAAAAATAAATATTAAATTAATTAATTTAGTATTAATTGCAATTCTAGTTTGGATTTTAGTTGCGACTAGTGACTTTTGGTTATGGTCACTAGATAAAATAATAGAAATTTTAATGCCATTTGTTATAGCGTTTTCAATTGCGTATGTATCATATCCGTTTTTGAAATTCATGGAAAAAAAAGGGATTCCTAAATGGCTTGGTGTTGGAATAATTATAATTATATTAGTGGGGTTTGTAAGTTTAATAATATCTTTATTAATTCCGTTGGTATATGAACAAACAATAAGTTTATTATCTAACGCAATAAAATTTATCCAGGATATTTCTATTAAATATGAAATCAATTTAAATTATATACAAAGTGGTTTTTCAAATTTAAACAGTATACTTGTTGATTTAGGAAAATTTATTTCTGATAGTGCATTTCATATTATTAGTAAATCAATTGGTGTTATTACAAATATAATTATTGCGTTTTTTACTGGAATTTATTTTCTTGCCGATATGGATTATATAAGAGAAGAGATAAAAGATTTTTTTAGAAGTAAAAGTAAAAAGACATATAATTATATAAAAGCATTAGATATTGAAATGAAAAACTATTGTATAGGACTTGTTAAATATATATTTGTTCAATTAATTGAATATATTATTGTATTTTATTTGATTGGACATCCATATTTTCTAATTCTAGGAATTTTAGCCGCTTTTACAACAATAATTCCATACTTTGGTGGTATATTCACAAATATTATCGCATTAATTACAGCGCTTGTTGTAAGTCCTAAACTATTTGTTTTAACTCTTATAGTTTCAATTGTTTTACCAAATATTGATGGTTATTTCTGGTCTCCAAGAATATATGGTAAAACAAATAACATACATCCAATATTAAGTATATTTGGTGTATTTGCTGGTGGTGCATTATTTGGTGTAACTGGTATTATTATCGCACTTCCAGTGACAATTATTTTGTCTCAAACATACAAATATTATCGTACTGATATAAAAAAATTAAAGAAAAAAAATCATAAAAAATGACAATTATATTGTCGTTTTTTATTGAAAAAATTTTTGTAGTATATTAAACTTATTTTAAGGGTAAGTAGGTAATAGTTATGGAACAATATCTAAGTGAATTTTTAGAAAATATTGAATATCAAAGAGGATATTCAGAAAATACAATTATCAATTATGAAAATGATATTGAAGAATTTATATCGTTTTTAAAAAAAGATGGTATAAATAAATTAAAAGATGTTGATTATGGAGTAGTAAGATTATATTTAAAAGAATTATACGACAAAAAATATTCTAGAAACTCTGTTTCTAGAAAATTAAGCTCGCTTAGAAGTTTCTTTAAATATCTTCATACAAAGAAAAAAATTGAAATGAATCCATTTACTTTAGTATCATCACCTAAAAAAGAAAAAAGATTACCTAAATTCTTATACAACGAAGATATTGAAAAAATTTTTGAAGTTCCAAATATTACAAATCCACTTGGTCAAAGAGACTCATTAATATTGGAACTTTTATATGATACAGGTATTCGTGTTGGTGAACTAGTTAATATAAAATTAAAAGATATAGACTGTTCTAACAAAACAATAAGAATACTAGGTAAAGGGAATAAAGAAAGAATTGTTTTATTTGGTGTATATCTAGATGATATTTTAAATCTATATATAAATGAGGGAAGAAAAGAATTATTAAAAAATAAAAATAGTGAGTATCTAATTTTAAATGCACAAGGCAATAATATTACAACAAGAGGTGTAAGATTAATAGTAGAAAATATAATAAAAAAAGCATGTATTAATATTCATGTTACACCACATACATTAAGACATACTTTTGCAACCCACTTGCTAGAAAATGGTGCAGATTTATTAACAGTTAAAGAATTGTTGGGACATTCATCATTAGGATCAACTCAAGTATATACTCATATAACAAATGAAAGATTAAGAAATGTATATCTTAATTCACACCCTAGAGCAAAGGAGTAATAAAACATGTATAAAGATGATATAAAAGAACTTTATTCACAAAAAAGAGAATCTCTTACACTGTTTTTAGTTAATTCGTTCACAATATTATTAAAATTATATGTATTTATGCCAAAGAGTATAAAAGAAAGAGATAAACTTAGACAGATAATAAAATCTTATATAAAGTATAATAATGAAGAAAAAGAAATTTTAAGGATTGTAAAGAAAAAATATGGTAGAAAAGAGTCTATAGATTCAATTGATTTAATACTTAATGATTTAGATAAATTGTTTGTAACAATATATAATAATTATGAATGTATTATTGGTGATTTTGAAGATATGATTGTTACTAAAGATTTACATCGAACAATTATTCCAAAAGATAAGATTCTAAATTTAACTTTAGAACAAAAAAGAAAATACATTAATGAGTTAGGTGGTAAATAATATGGCAAAATTATATTTTAAATATGGATCTATGAATTCTGGTAAAACAACAATGTTACTTCAAACAGCTTATAATTATGAAGAACAAGGAATGAAAGTAATAATAGTTAAACCAAAAATTGATAAAAAAGGGGAAGAACATATTGTTGCAAGAATTGGTTTATCAAGAAAAGTAGATATATTGTTAGATGATAAAGATAATATATATGAAATTATCAAAAATAATCATAGAAATATTTCTTGTTTAATTGTAGATGAAGCACAATTTATTACATTTAAGCAAGCCGATGAATTATTAAAAATAGCATCACTTCTTGATATAGCGGTTATATGTTATGGACTTAGAACAGATTTTATGATGAATGGTTTTATAGGGAGTAATAGATTACTACTTATAGCTGATAAATTAGAAGAAATTAAAACAATATGTAAGTGTGGTAAAAAAGCAACTATTAATGTTAGAAAACAAAATGGAAAATATGTGTTTAGTGGTAACCAAGTTGCGATTGATGGTATGAATGATATAACGTATGAGAGTATGTGTCCAAAATGTTATTTTAATTTAAAAAATTAAGATAACATTTTTTTTCGTTTGACATAACAAGTAAAATATTATATACTCTTATAATATACAAGAGTAGAAATTTGTAGATAATATTAGTTGTTTTGAATGGAGGGTGATGCATGGATATTTGTAAAGGTGATGCTTTAATAATATTTGAAGTTATAGGGAATATATTAACTATAATAAAAATTGCAGTACCAATATTATTAATAATAATGGGATCACTTGATTTAATGAAAGCTGTTATAGCTGGTAAAGAAGATGAAATAAAAAAATCACAAGGAACATTTGTAAAAAGGTCGATAGCTGCAGTGATTGTATTTTTTATACCTACCATTGTAGGATTAATATTATCAGTAATAAATGAAACAAAATCATCATGTCTAACTTGTGTATTAAATACTAGTACGTGTAATGTATCAAGTAATAGTAACAATAACAATGGCAATAATAATAGTTCTAATAATAATGACTTACAAGAAGTAGAAAATGTAGAAAGCAATGTAATTGGTTATTGTTCACAGTTTAAAAGTAAAAAAGAGTGTAAAAATGATTGTATGTGGACAAATATGAGCAATTTTGGTGATCAATTTAATAATCCAGGTACAAACAATTATTTTTGTACATATAAATAGAGGAGATGTAAGATATGAAAAAGAAAATAATTATTGGAAGTGCAGTGGGTATACTTATAGTGATTATTAGTATATTTTGTTACGCCCAAATGAAAGTTAAAAATATATATATAGATATTGATTATTCAAAATCTAATTATTACACAAGCATAATGCGTCCAGCACAAAGTGATTTGATTTTGGTGACACCTAATTCAAAAATTAAGATTACAAAGAAAATTCGTGATAAAAAATTATTGAATGGTTATTTAAAATGTAAAAGTAGTAATAGTGATATTATTTCAGTTAAGAGTAATGATACTTTAGATATAAAGCAAGTTGGTGAAGCAAAAGTTTATTGTGAGTCTATTTTGGGAACAAAATCAAATTATATATTGTTTTCTGTGATTGAAGAGGAAGTGTAACATATGAAAAAAATGTTTTTGTTTATAGTAATGTTTTTTCTAGGAATAACTAGTGTTAATGCATATATAGTTATGGATAATATAGAAATATCAGAAGATAGAACAAAATATTATATTTCTGGTTCAACTTTAACAAGGCCGTCTTTAGCAGATAAAGAAAAATTTGTTTTTGATGAACAAAATGTAGTGAATTATATTAATAAAATTGAAGATTTTATAGAACCATATTATTCAAATGTTTTTTATGATGGTGGTATGGACGATGATGGAAAACTTTCAACAATATCATCATTAATACCAGCTGAATTATTATCATCACATGTATTTGTTGGTGGTGGTAGTTCTGGAAGTTGTCGACTTGTAAATGGTGAAATTGATTGTAATAGTCGTGATAATCCTGTTAATTGGGATAGAGCACAACAAATTAATTCTCGCTATTTGAGAGAAGCATATCCTATATTATTGGATGATTTAGTGTCAATTACACGACCAGATATTTATTCTCCAATTTCGTTCAATAATCTTTCGGGAACTTTACCTAATAGTATAATTTCTAATGGTACTTTAGATTCTGATGGACGTTGGGTGTCTAATAATCCAATTAAAATATATGAGAGTGAATATAAAAAAGGTAAAGTTGAATTACTAACAAGAGGAAATAATCCTTATGGTCTTTCGGGCTTGTATTTTTCGCGCGATGGATTTAAATATAGGGAAACTTCTTTAGATACTAAAAATGTTTATGAACGATTAACTGAAGAACAAATAGATGAAGCATGTTCAAAATATGAACAAACATATCAAAGTATTTGTAAAAGAGTTACCGGAAATATATTTATTGGCAGTTTAAATACTGTTCCAATAGACACAAAAAACAAAGTTATACATGGACTTTGGTTTACAACATTTTCAGGTTCAAATGAAAATATAAAAATTAATACCGCTCGACAAACATATGGTACAAGAGGATTTGGTGCAATATATGAATTTGAAATTCCAATTGAAGTAATTCCTGATGTTGTAGAAGAAAAAAATGATGAAAAAGTACTAACAGGAATTCAAGAAAATAATGCAAAAATATATATAGATAATAAAGAAGTAAAGATTAAAAATCTAAAGGATTATGATTTAGGTAGAATATATGTTTCTTTAGAAGATGTTTGTAAAAATATTGATACTTGTAATATAGAAAAAAAACAAAATGAAAAAGGTAAAACATTTTATAGAGTTACAAGAAAAATTTTAAACACTGAAATTGAATTTTCTTTAATTCATTACCCAGAAACAAAAACATTCGAAACAACTGTTTATAAAAATAATGAAAGTTTAAATTTTGATATAATTTCACCAGCTTCTGGTTATATTGATGCAGAATCTAAAATCATTGATAATGTTCTTTATGTTCCTATTAGATTTTTACTTGAAGGATTAGGAGCAAATATTAGTTATGTTAGCTCTAAAGGAAATGAATATCCAGAAGAAGTTCATGTTTCATTTAATGATAATGGTGATATAAAAATAGAGTCTAATACTTTAGAAAAAGATAGTAACGATAAGTTTAAATACATTTCAAAAACAAATAAAAACTATATTAGTTTCATGTCATCTTTTGAAGGAACAAAGAGATTTTATGCATTTCAATTAGAAAAAAATAATGCACCTGTATCAAAAAGTGATATAGAAAAATATAGTAATATGATTGAATTTCCTGAAGATGATACATATAAGTATTTAATAGTTAATAAAACAAGTAATAATGGTTCTGAATTTATGGCATATCAAATTTTTACTTTTGAATATAAAAAATAAAACCTTTTGTTAAATAGTGTTAACTATTAAAAATATATTGAAAAATAAGGAAAAACTGCACAAAATTCTTGTGTAGTTTTCTTTTTTTATGATATTATAGATATGTATGACAAATAAGGAGGATTTTTATGACAAAATATGTGTATTCCTTTAAAGAAGGAAACAAAGACATGAGAAACCTTCTTGGAGGTAAAGGTGCTAATCTTGCAGAAATGACAAGTATTGGATTACCTGTTCCAAGAGGATTTACTGTTACAACTGAAGCTTGTACAAAATACTATGAAGATGGAAAAATGATTTCAGAAGATATTCAAAAAGAAATTTTTGAAAAATTAACTGAATTAGAAACTATCTCTGGTAAAAAAATGGGTGATAAAACAAATCCATTATTAGTATCAGTAAGAAGTGGTGCTAGAGCAAGTATGCCTGGTATGATGGATACTGTACTTAATCTAGGGTTAAATGATGAAGTTGCTGTTGGATTTGCAGAAGCAACTAATAATGCTAGATTCGTATATGATAGTTATAGAAGATTTATTCAAATGTTTGCAGATGTAGTTATGGGATTCCCTAAAAGCTCATTTGAAAGATTATTTGATAAAATTAAAGAAGAAAAAAATGTTGAATTTGATACTGAACTTACAGCAGAAGATTTAATGGAAGTTGTTGAAATTTACAAAGAAGAATATAAAAAACATGCAGGTGTAGATTTCCCACAAGATCCAAAAGAACAATTATTAGAAGCTGTAAAAGCTGTATTTAGAAGTTGGAATAATGATAGAGCAATCACTTATCGTAGATTAAATGATATTCCAGCATCTTGGGGAACTGCAGTTAATGTTCAAGAAATGGTTTATGGTAACCGTGGAAATGACTGTGGTACTGGTGTAGCGTTTACAAGAAATCCAGCTACTGGAGAAAAGAAATTATACGGAGAATACTTAATGAATGCACAAGGTGAAGACGTTGTTGCAGGTATTCGTACACCACAACCAATTGATACTTTAAAAGAAGTTATGCCAGAATGTTATGATGAATTTGTAAGAATTTGTGGAATTCTTGAAGATCATTACAAAGATATGCAAGATATGGAATTTACTATTGAAAATGGTAAACTATTTATGCTTCAAACTAGAAATGGTAAAAGAACTGCAGCTGCTGCACTTCAAATTGCTGTTGACCTAGTTAATGAAGGAATGATTTCTAAAGAAGAAGCTATATTAAAAGTTGAACCTAGACAATTAGATCAATTATTACATCCAAACTTTGATATGGCTAGTTTAAAAGCTGCAACAGTTGTTGCTAAAGGACTTGCTGCATCACCTGGTGCTGCAACAGGTAAAATCTATTTCACTGCTGAAGATGTAATCGAAGCAAGTAAAAATGGTGAAAAAGATTTATTATTAGTTAGACTTGAAACAAGTCCAGAAGATATTGAAGGTATGAATATCGCTCATGGTATATTAACTATCCGTGGGGGAATGACAAGCCATGCTGCTGTTGTTGCTCGTGGTATGGGTACTTGTTGTGTATGTGGTTGTGGAGAACTTAGAATTGATGAAGAAGCTAAGACTGTTACAACAAAAGATGGTAAAACATACAAAGAAGGAGATTGGATGAGTTTAGACGGTTCTACTGGTAATGTTTATGGTGAACAAGTTAAAACTGTTGAACCAGAAATCAGTGGAAACTTTGAAACATTCATGAACTGGGCTGACGATGTTAGAAAGTTAAAAGTTAGAACTAACGCTGATACACCAAAAGATGCATTACAAGCTAGAAAATTTGGTGCTGAAGGTATTGGATTATGTCGTACAGAACACATGTTCTTTGAAGCAGATAGAATCTTTAACTTCAGAAAAATGATAGCTGCAGAAACAGTTGAACAAAGAGAAGCTGCACTTGAAAAAATCTTACCTTATCAAAGAGAAGACTTTGAAGGTTTATTTAAAGCAATGGAAGGATATGGAGTTACAATTCGTTTCCTAGATCCACCTCTACATGAATTCTTACCTCATACTGATGAAGAAATTAAACCACTTGCTGAAAGTTTAGGAGTAAGTTTTGAATCATTAAAATCAAGAGTTGAATCATTAAAAGAATTTAACCCTATGATGGGACACAGAGGATGTAGATTAGCTGTAACTTATCCAGAAATAGCTAAAATGCAAACTAGAGCTGTTATTGAAGCTGCAATTAATGTTAATAAAGAAGGTTTAAATGTAGTGCCTGAAATTATGATTCCGCTTGTTGGAGACATTAATGAATTAAAATATGTTAAAAATGTAGTATGTGAAACAGCAGATGCAATTATTAAAGAAAACAATGTAAATTTAGAATACCATGTTGGTACTATGATTGAAATTCCTAGAGCTGCACTTACTGCTGATAAAATAGCAGAAGAAGCTGAATTCTTCAGCTTTGGTACAAACGACTTAACTCAAATGACTTATGGATTCAGTCGTGATGATGCTGGTAAATTCTTAGATGAATATTATAAAAAAGGAATTTTTGAATCAGATCCATTTGCTAAAGTTGACCAAGAAGGTGTTGGTTTACTTATGAAAATAGCAATTGAAAAAGGTAAAGCTGTTAGACCTGATATCAAATTAGGTATTTGTGGAGAACACGGTGGAGATCCTTCTACAGTTGAATTCTGTCATAGTTTAGGATTAACATATGTATCATGTTCACCATATCGTGTACCACTAGCTCGTCTTGCTGCTGCACAAGCTGCTGTAAAAGAAAATATGTAATAACTAAATAATTTGCCTGATATTTATAGACAATTTAATCGATAGGGTATGTTTCTAGTGGCAAAATAGAAATATACATGATGCGGAGATACTTATCATAAGATAAGTGTCTCTTTTTGTTTTTAAAGGAGAAAATAAAATGAATGAAATAATAGAAAAACAAGTAAATATAGAAAATATGATTTATGAAATAAGAGGAGTACAGGTTATGTTGGACAGTGAAATATCTGTAACCAAATGTCATTATTATATTTATCACAAGATAATAAACACACTATGATATTGTCAAACCAATATCAGTATTAATTAATTGTGCAGAAAGTATTTGCACAATTTAGAAAGGAAAAATATGATAGAAAATATAGAAAAAACTGAAATTATAAAAACTATTGATAATATTAAGCAAGATGTGATTAATACTAGAAACAAAATAATGTATAATGCAAATAGAGAATTAATAAACATGTATTTTAGAATGGGTAAAAATATAAGTGAGAATGCTAAGTATGGAAGTAATTTTATAACAATATTATCAAAATCATTAAAGTTAGAATTTCCAGATGTAACAGGATTTTCAGAAAGAAATTTATGGAGAATGAAAGCTTTTTATGAAAAATATAAAGATTTATCAATTCTGCCACCAGTAGTGGCAGAATTACCATGGACTCATAATTATATACTATTAGAACAGGTTAAAGACAGGGATAAAAGACTTTGGTATGCAGAGGAATGTTTAAAAAATGGTTGGTCAAAAAATGTTCTTGTACATCAAATTGAATTAGAATTATATGAAAGAAAAAAACTACCTAATAAATTTACTAATTTTAATCAAAATATTGAATTAAAAAATAATAGTGATTTAGCTAATGAAATAATAAAAGATCCTTATATTTTTGAATTAGAAGGATTAAAGAAAAATTATGTAGAAAAAGAATTAGAAAAACACATGATTACAAAAATAAGAGATGTACTTTTAGAGTTAGGAAAAGGTTTTTGTTTCATAGGTAATCAATACAAGATAAGTACGGATAATCAGGATTATTATATTGATATGTTATTTTATCATTTAGATTTACGATGTTATATAGTGGTAGAATTAAAAGCAACTGAATTTAAACCAGAATATATAGGACAATTGGGATTTTATGTTACAGCGGTAGATAAGACATTAAAAAAAGAACAAGATAATCAAACGATAGGATTGTTATTATGCAAAGAAAAAGATAAACTTTCGGTTGAGTGGGCACTTGATTTCATAAATGTTCCAATAGGTGTATCATCTTATAATGTAATTAATAAAGTACAAAAAGATATATTAGATAAGTTACCCACAGAACAAGATATAAACATGTATATTGACATAAATAATGAATAGTGTCATTAGGTAGCTACAAGTGATATAGCATAATTATATCAAGTTGAAACAAAAAGAATGAATGAATTATTTGATAAATTCGATCCTAAAGATATAGTTAAAGACTATTTATTCTTTGAAGGCGATTTCTATGATTTCTATTCATTATTATTAGATGTTTTTAATAAAGTTAAACAAGAAATAATTATAATAGATAATTATGCGGGTAAAGAACTTTTAGATATATTAAGAAAAAATATGAAGGTCAATATGATAATGTTACATTTATCAATAATAATTCATTTCATGATAGATTTATAATATTAGATAAAACTATAAAACTATAACACACATAACTTTACAGATTACATAAACTAAATATAGGTGATTTGATGAATTGTGATTATAGTTTTGGAAATCAGTGTTATAACTATTATGGTGACACTGGTATAAAGAGTTTAAAATATGATATACTTGCTCCAGAGCAAGAACAACATAAACAACCAGGAATGGAATACTTAATGACTCCAAGACCTATATTTGATAATCCTAATTACATAGGTAGTGGTAAATTAAAGAATAAAGTTGCAATCATAACAGGGGCAGATAGTGGTCTTGGTAGGGCAGCAGCTGTTGCTTTTGTAAAAGAAGGTGCAAAAGTAGTCATTCCTTATTATGATGAACATAGGGATGCTATGGAAACAAAAGAATATATAGAAATGCTTGGCGGAGAATGTGAATTATTATCTGGTGATATTAGTGACAAAAACTTCTGTAAACATATTGTAGATTTTACACTTCAAAGATTTGGTAAAATAGATATACTTGTTAATAATGCAGGAGTACAGTATCAACAAGATACTTTAGAATGTATATCAGATGAACAATTTGATAGAACTATGAAAGTAAATATATATGGTATGTTTTATTTAACTAGAGAAGTTTTACCACATTTAAAAAGTGGTGCATCGATAATAAACCTATCTTCAGTAACAACTTTTTATGGTGAACCACAATTAATAGATTATGTTACAACAAAAGGTGCAATAGTGGGATTTACTAGATCACTTGCTAGAAATCTTGCTTTAAAAAATATAAGAGTAAATGCTATTGCGCCTGGTTTCTTCTGGACACCACTTCAACCTGCATGTTGGGTAAAAGAAAAAATACCATCTTTAGGCAGTGATGCAGCTATGGCAAGAGGTGCTATGCCATATGAACTTGCTCCTACATTTGTATTTTTAGCTAGTGATGATTCTAGTTATGTAACAGGGCAGGTAATACATAATAATGGTGGTCAAGTAATGGGATAATGTATATTAAAGATAAAGAATAATATTAAGATTAGAGAAATCTAGTCTTTTTTTGATATAATATATGCAGGTGATAAAATATGAAAACTAAACTTATAACTAATACTTATTTGAGGGATATTGATAAGTATCAAATAAAACTTTATTTAGACGAAGAAAATTATTATATTTCTGTAAAAAAATTAATACATGTTCGTGAAAAATTTATTATTAATAATGGTTTGTGTGTTATGGATGATGGATATTATATTTTCGAAGTTATACCTAAAAATGATAATTATGCAATGAGATTATTTTTAAACTCCAATAAAGAGCCACTAGAGTATTATTTTGATATATGCAAAAATAATAGATTAGATTACTTATCTAAAATTCCATGTTATGATGATTTGTATCTAGATATAACTTATTTAAATGGTTATATAAATATTTTAGATGAAGATGAGTTAATTACTGCATATGAATCTGGTGATATTACACAAGAAGATTATGAACTTGTTTATCAAATGAAGGATAGACTACTAAATGAAATTAATAATAAAACTAATGAAACCATGAATATAGATTATATGAAATATTTAAATAACTTTTAGTAAATTGATTATAAAAAAATATTAAAATAGGACGCTTTATCTCTTTTGCTTTATCTCTTTTTGACAAAATAATAGAATAGTGATATAATAGCAAGCCGATGAGGGGATAATATGAAAAGAATTATTGTTTTGAATTTTATTAAACATAAAGATGTAGTATATGGTATTAATAGATTTAATAAAAAATATGTGGATTTAAAATCAGATAAAAAGTCAACATTAGAAGGAATAACTGAAATTGTTAACAACAATCAAAATCTTTATATGAAAAGAAAAGAAAATGAATTTTATATTAGTTTTAAAGATTTTGAAATATTTATAAATATAGATAATAATGATAAATATTATGAAAAATTTAATAATTTATATACTTCACATAAAGCTATGCAAAAAAATAATGGAATTAAAAATATTAAATTTACAAAAAAAGCAATTTCAATTAGCGTAGCTGCATCTTTAATAACTGCAGGAATAGGTTATGCAGCATATAAAATTTTACCTAATATTGGTGATATACTTGATGATATGTATAATAATTTTAGTGCAGAAGATACAATAAATATGGAAAAACCAAAATCACTAGTAAAAAGTAAGAATGATTAAATAAGATTTATCATTCTTATTTTTATAAAATTGTTTTTTCTATAACATGATGATATACTTTAGAAGGTAGGTGATATTAATGTTAAGAGATAAATTAAATCTTGTTCCAGAACTTCCTGGGTGTTATTTAATGCATGATAAAAAAGGAACGATAATATACGTTGGTAAAGCTAAAAAATTAAAGAGAAGATTATCTAGTTATTTTAATAGGGAACATACAGGAAAAACGAAAAAATTAGTAAGTGAAATAGTAGACTTTGAATATATAGTTACTAATTCTGAAACTGAAGCATTAGTATTAGAACTAAATCTAATAAAAAAATATGATCCTAAATATAATATACTACTTAGAGATGATAAAACATATCCTTACATAGAACTTACAAATGAAAAGTATCCTAGACTATTAGTAGTAAGAAATATAAATAAAAAGAAAAATAAACATAAAAGAATATATGGACCATATCCAAATGTTTATGCGGCTCGTAAAACAGTTAATTTATTAAATAGAATTTATCCATTAAGAAAATGTGTAAATATGCCAAAAGATGTTTGTTTATATTATCATATTCATGAATGTTTAGGATATTGTAAAAAAAGTATATCCACAGAAACTGTTGATAAAATTGTAAATGAAATAATTTATTTTTTAAATGGTAATTATGACAAAGTAATAAACAAAATTAAAGAAGAAATGGAAACTGCAAGCGAAGCATTGAATTTTGAAAAAGCAAAAGAATTAAAAGAATTGATAGATTATATAAACATTACTTTAATTAAACAAAAAGTAGATTTACATGATAATGTAGATAGAGATATATTTGGTTATTATGTTAATAATGGATATATATCTTTTCAAGTATTTTTCTTACGTGGTGGTAAGTTAGTAGAAAGAGATTCACATATTCATCCGATAGTAGGTGAAATAAATGAAGAATTAGAAGAATTTATATCTAGATTTTATGAGAAAGATAATTTAAAACCTAAAGAAATATTAGTACCAAATATATTAGAAGGTAGTATTGAGATATTAAAAAGTGTTTTAGAAATAAATGTATTAGTACCTAAAAAGGGTGAAAAGAAAAAACTTTTAGATATGGCAATACAAAATGCAAAAATATCATTAGAGAAAAAGTTTCAATTAATAGAAAAAGATGAACAAAGAACTGTTCTTGCTAATGAAGAATTAGGTAATATTTTAAATATAGAAAATTTAAACAGAGTAGAGATATTTGATAATTCCAATATATTTGGTAACTTTAATGTAAGTGGTATGGTTGTATTTGAAAATGGTAAACCAAATAAAAATGAGTATAGAAAATTTAGTATTAGCGAACAAAAAAATGATGATTTTAATACAATGAAGGAAGTTATTTATAGAAGGTATTTTAGGCTATTAAAGGAAAGAAAAACTATGCCTGATTTAATAATAGTAGATGGTGGAAAAAATCAAATAACTGCAACTAAGGAAGTTATTAATGATTTGAATATTAATATACCAATTTGTGGATTAGTAAAAAATAATAAACATAGAACAAGTGATTTGATGGATAATAATTATAATATTGTAAATATTGATAGAAATAGCAATGTATTTCATTTACTTACTAGAATGCAAGATGAAGTACATAAATACACAATTAATTATCATAGACAAATAAGAAGTAAGGGTTCACTAGAAAGTATATTAGATAGTGTAGAAGGTATTGGTAATGTTAGAAAAAAACAACTTCTAAAAAAATATGGTTCATTAAAGAAAATTAAAGAGTTAAGTGTTGAACAATTAAACGAGATACTACCTTTAGAAGTTGCAAAAAATCTTTGTTCATTATTAAAAACATTAAATTAAAAAAGTGGATTTTCCACTTTTTATTTTGCTTCAACAATCAACTTTATAGCAGTACGTTCTTCACTGTCAATTACAATATCTGTAAATGCAGGAATACAAACTAAGTTTTTACCACTTGGTGCGACAAATCCTCTTGCGATTGCAATTGCCTTAATTGCTTGATTTAATGCACCAGCTCCTATTGCTTGAATTTCAACTTCACCTTTATCTCTAAAAACGTTTGCTAAAGCACCTGCGACAGAATTTGGATTTGATTTAGAACTAACTTTTAATGTTCCCATATTTTTTCCTCCTTAAATATATTTACATTTAATAATATTCTTTTATATAAATTTTATGAAAATTAAAAAAAGTGGAAAATCCACTTTTTATTTTTTTACTTCAATTCTTTCTTTACCACCCATATATGGTTGTAATACTTTAGGAATATTAATACTTCCATCCTCATTTAAATGATTTTCTAAAATTGAAATTAACATACGAGGTGGGGCAACAACTGTATTATTTAATGTGTGTGCATAATATTTACCATTTTCACCATTAACTCTAATACCAAGTCTTCTAGCTTGTGCATCACCTAGAGTAGAACAAGATCCAACTTCAAAATATTTTTTTTGTCTTGGACTCCAAGCTTCTACATCACAACTCTTAACTTTTAAATCAGCTAAATCACCACTACAACATTCTAATGTTCTAACAGGCACTTCCATACTAGTAAATAATTCTACTGTATAATTAAGCATCTTATTATACCAATTCATTGATTCTTCAGGATTACAAATAACAATCATTTCTTGTTTTTCAAATTGATGTATTCTATAAATTCCACGTTCTTCTATACCATGTGCACCTTTTTCTTTTCTAAAACATGGTGAATAACTTGTAAGAGTGATTGGTAATTTCTTTTCGTCTAAAATAGTATCAATATATCTACCAATCATAGAATGTTCACTAGTACCAATTAGATATAAATCTTCACCTTCAATTTTATACATCATATTTTCCATTTCATCAAAACTCATAACACCATTAACTACATTACTTCTAATCATAAATGGTGGGATTACATATGTAAAACCTTTATCAATCATAAAATCTCTTGCATAAGTTAAAACCGCTGAATGAAGTCTTGCAATATCTCCAGTTAAATAGTAGAATCCATTACCACTTGTTTTTCTTGCACTATCTAAATCAATACCGTCAACGCCTTCTAATATATCAACATGATATGGAACCTCAAAATTTGGAACCTTTGGTTCTAAGAAACGTTCGATTTCAACATTTTCACTATCATCTTTACCAACAGGAACAGATTCATCAATAATATTAGGTAATACCATCATTATTCTTTTTACATCTGCACCTAATGTTTCTTCTTGCTTTTCTAATGTTTTAATTTCATTTAGAAGTAAGGTAACTTCTTCTTTTTTAGCTTCTGCTTCTTCTTTTTGACCATTTCTCATGCATTCACCAATTGAAGCAGAAATACTATTTCTTTTTGCTCTTAATTCATCTAGACTAGTTTTAACACTTCTATAATTAATGTCTAATTCTAAAACTTTATCAACTAATTCTAATTTTTGATCTTGAAATTTCTTTCTAATATTTTCTTTAACTAATTCTGGGTTATTTCTAACTAAATTAATATCTAACATATTATTCCTCCTCTAAATACTCAAATCTATATTTTTGACCAGTAATATTATCAGGTCTATTACTAACATCTTCTTTATCTAAAAACATGGAGAGCGGTCTAGCCCAAACTTTATTATCATGTTCATATATGACCATATCTTCCAAAGTTTCTGAATGTTTTGCGACATTTAATATTGTAATAACATTTCCTTTAAAATGTTTGTATCTTTGTCCAATTTTTATCATTAGTTTTTTCCTTTCTAAAATAAAAATTCACTCCAAAAAGGAGTGAATTAATTCACGGTACCATCCTTAGATTTACTCTAATAATTATAACGGATCTATCCGATAGCTGTTAACTATTGCCTAGAAAGTAGATTCACTTATAATATATTACTAGTTTACACCAACCACTAGCTCTCTATATAACATTGATTATAGTTACTAGTCTTTCATAATCGCTTTCTTCTATATCTTAACACCAACAACAAAAAAAATCAATAATTACATATTATAAAATATAAAAACACTTGTTCTATTTTTAACTTTATAATATACTTGATATGGTGATAATATGATAAAAATTTATAAGAATGATGAAATTAATACAGATATAAGAGAAATTAATAATTTAGAGATTGATTCTTGGATTAATGTCACAACTCCAAATAGTGATGAAATAACAGAGTTATCTAAAAAATTAGATATTGATGAAAAATATTTAATAAAGATACTAGATGAAGAAGAACAATCTAGAATTGATATTAAAGATGGTATTCAAACAATTATTATTGATGTACCAACTGAAATTAAGAAAAATAAATATTCAGTTAATATTACTAATCCATTAATTATAATGCAAGTTAGAAATAAATATATAGTTACAATTTCTACTAAAAACAATAATGTATTAGAGGAGTTTATTAGTGGAATAGTACCAGAGTTTTTTACTGGCAAAAAGAGTAGATTTACATTTCAAATATTGTATAAAGTCGCACTTACTTATATTAAAGATTTAAAGCAAATTAATCAAAAAATAAATAAAGCTGAAGACTTAATGCAAAAATCAACACAAAATAAAGATTTACTAGATCTTATGCATTTAAGAAAAGCATTAATATATTTTAAAACATCATTAAAAGGTAATCAAATAGTACTAGATAGAATTATTCAAAATAATATTATTGATTTATATGAGGATGATAAAACTCTACTAGAAAATACAATAATAGAATATCAACAAGCAATAGAAATGGCAGAAATATATAATGGATTACTAAATAGTACAATTGATGCTTATGGTACTATTATTTCAAACAATTTAAATTCAGTTATGAAAGTTTTAGCTGCGTTTACTATAGTAATATCTATTCCAACAATGGTTGCGAGTTTTATGGGAATGAATGTACCATTAGGAGTATTTTCACACAACCAATTTTCTTTTCTAATTATTGTGTTAATTTCCTTATTTTTAGCGCTCATTGTTGCATATATACTACGTAATAAAAATATGTTATAAAAAGGTGGACAAAACCTTTTTTTTATTGTATAATCAGAAAGCGCGTTTTTTTGTGGAAGGGGAAATATTGAATGAAAAAGACAAAAATAATTGGAACAATTGGTCCAGTTAGTGAAAATTATAATATTTTAAAACAATTAGTACAAAACGGGTTAAATTGTATTCGTATAAATATGAGTCATGCATATTATGAAGAGTGTATTAATAGAATTAATATTGTTAGAAAAGTTAGTAAAGAACTAAATTCTAATATTGGTATACTTATTGATACTAAAGGTCCTGAACTTAGAACTGGTGATTTTAAAAATGGTGAAGTAACATTAACAAAGGATAGTATTGTTTATGTAACAAATGAAGAAATATTAGGAGACGAAAATAAATTTACAATTAGATATCCTAATTTAATTAATGACATAAAAAAAGGAAATACTATATTATTAAATAATGGACTTGTTAAATTAAGTGTTGTTGAAGTAAATAAGACTGATATAAAATGTTTAGTTGAAAATACGGGAGTAATAAAAAATAAGAGAAGCGTTAATCTACCAGGAGTTAAACTTTCAATACCATTTTTATCGGAAAAAGACATGGAAGATATTAATTTTGCAATTAAAAATGATGTAGATTTTATCGCACTTTCATTTGTATCATGTAAAGAGGATATATTAGAAGTAAAAGAAATTTTAAAGGAAAATAATAACGATCATATTCAATTAATTTCTAAAATCGAAAATCAAATGGCTGTAGACAATATTAATGATATTTTAGAAGTAAGTGATGGTATTATGGTAGCTCGTGGTGATTTAGGTGTTGAAGTGCCTTTAGAACAGTTACCATCTATTCAAAAAAATCTAGTTAAACTTGCTAATGAAACAGGAAAAATATGTATTGTTGCGACAGAAATGTTAGCTTCTATGGAATATTCACCAAGACCAACTAGAGCAGAAGTAAGTGATGTTGCTAATGCAATTATAGAAGGAACAGATGCAATAATGTTAAGTGGTGAAACAGCTTCAGGTAATTTTCCTGTGGAAACAGTTACAATAATGTCTAAAATTGCGGAAGAAACTGAACAAAGATTCAAAAAAGATAAGTTAAGTTTTGATGGTGAAGAACATTCAGTTACAAAGGTAATCGCTAGTAGTGTAGTTGATGCATCATTAAAATTAAATTGTAGAAATATAGTAGCATGTACAACAAGTGGTTATACAGCGCGCATGGTAAGTAAATATAGACCAAATTGTATGGTAATTGCTACATCACAAAATGAAAAAACTGTTCGTTCATTGGTTTTAAACTATGGTATATATCCAGTATTAGTACCAAACTTTACTAATACTGATGATATAGTTAGTAATGCAATAAAAATATCAAAAGAAACATGTTTATTAAACAAAGGAGATAAAATAATAATTACTGGTGGTTTCCCTAATAAACAAGTTAAACATACTAACTTTATGAAAATTGAACAAATGTAAAGGAATGAATAAAATGCAATTAATAAATATTACAGATAAAGATATAAAAGAATTAGATGTGATTTTAAATAAATTAAACTATAAAAGTTTATATTTATATTGGATATTAAAAAGAACCACAAATATAAAAGAATTACAAATAATAAATGATAATATTAATCCAATTTTAGAACATTACAAAACACAAATATCAAAAATGTATATATTAAATATTATTGAACAGAATCTATTAAATAATAAAGATACACAATTAAATATGGTTATAGAACGTTTAAAAAATAAATTAGATACAAGAACAATGCTAGACGAAGATATAATGAATTGTTTATGTTTATCAAATATTGATACTATCTTTAATAATATAGAAGATTATGAATTTGATTATAAATTAATATATAATAAAAATGATGAAGTAATAAATAATAAATATTTAAACACAGCTATTATATATGCTAACTCAATTTGTACAAAAAGAAAAAACAAGAAAAAGATACTAAATATTATTTAATTGGTATCTTTTTTTTGATATAATTTTATTAGTGGGTAGAAGGTGTTAATATGGAAAATAAATTAGTTGAAATTTTAACTTCAATAGGACTAGATAAAGATAAAATAAATTTATTTAATGATGCAAATATAAAAAAAATATTTATTAATAAAGAATCTAAGACATATAAATTAATTATTGAGTCAAATGATAATATAGATACAAAAATAACAGAAGAAGTTATTGAATTAATGAAAAATAAATTTAAAAATATAAATGATATAAAAATAGAATATTATATAAAAAGCAACCCTTTGGAACTTGAAACTAATGAAAATATAATAGAAAAAGAAGATGTTAAAGTATCTAAAGAAGAATCACAAATAACAAAAGATAATAGTTCTGATAATAATATATTATATGGAGAAGTAATAAATGGTAAAATAAGTAGAATAGATAATGTTGATACTGAAGCCAATAATATTATCATAGAAGGTAAACTTTTTGGAATTGATTTATTTGAATCAAGTAAAAGTGATTTTAAAATTATAACATTAAAGATAACAGATTATACTAATAGTATTTATTGTAAAGTATTTTTTAATAATTCTGAAGAATTTTCTGATATGAAATCTAAACTAAAAGAAGGTAATTGGTATAGATTAGAAGGATATACAAAAAATGATAATTATGCTAAAAGTTTAGTTTTAAATGTTAAATCAATTATGAATATTGAATCAAAAGATGTTGTTAGAATTGATGATTCAGATGAAAAAAGAGTTGAATTACATGCACATACATTTATGAGTCAAATGGATGGACTAATTAGTCCTAGTAAACTAATAAATAGGGCTAAAGAATGGGGACATAAAGCAATAGCTATTACAGATCATAATGCGGTACAAGCTTTTCCTGAGAGTTATAATAATTCTAAAGGTATAAAAGTAATATACGGTGTGGAACTAAACTTAATAGATGACAATGTCGATATGGTATTTAGAGAAAGTGATAATAAACTTTTAGAAAGTACTTATGTAGTATTTGACTTTGAAACTACAGGATTTAATGCTGGTGGTACAGATTCTATTATTGAAGTTGGTGCTGTTAAAATTTGTAATGGTGAAATAATTGATAGATTTGATGAATTAATTAATCCAGGTAAACCTTTATTAAATAAAATAACAGAATTAACTGGAATTACAGACGAAATGTTAAAAGATAAAGATAATGAAGAAAATGCCATTAGAAGATTTGTTGAGTGGACTGGTGATTTACCAATGGTTGCTCATAATGCAAAGTTTGATATGTCATTTTTAGAAGCCGCATATAAAAAATATAATTTTGGTGAATTTACAAATACAGTAATAGATACATTAGAACTTTCTCGTGTTATGGATAGTAATTATAATAGACATAGTTTATCTGCTTTAGTTAAAAGGTATGATATACCATTTGACGAAGATAATCATCATAGGGCAGATTATGATGCTGAAGCTACCGCATTAATTCTACATAAAATGTTAAAGAGACTAGAAGATCGTAATATAGAGAAAATAAGTGATATTAAAACAATTGTTGAAAGTGACGATATACATAAATTTGGTACCTTATATCATGTGAATATATTAGTTAAAAATGCTGTTGGTCTACGTAATTTATTTAAATTAGTATCACTTGCTAATACTAAATATCTTCATAAGAATCCTAGAATATTGAGAAGTGAAATAGAAAAACATAGAGAAGGATTACTTATAGGTAGTGCTTGTGCAAATGGTGAGATTTTTATACAAGCTAAAAGTAAGAGTGATGAAGAACTTGCAAATTTAATGTCGTTTTATGATTATATTGAGGTTCAACCAATAAGTGTTTATAATCATTTAATTCAAACAAGTGACTTTTCAAATACTGTAGAATTAGAAGAAAATATTAAGAAGATTATACGTGTTGCTCGTGATAAAGGTAAACTAGTTGTCGCAACTGGGGATGTTCATCATCTAGATCCAGAGGATAAAATATATAGAGAAATTATTATAAATCAAAAAACACCTGGTATTGGTGGATTTCATCCGCTTTATAAACCAAGTGTAATCAAAAATATTCCTTCATTTCATATGATGACAACAAAAGAAATGTTAGATAGTTTCTACTTTATAGATGCTGAAACAAGAAAAGAAATTGTAATAACTAATACTAACAAAATAGCAGATATGATTGAAGAAGTACAAATTATTAAAGATAAACTATATACTCCTAAAATGGAAAATAGTGATAGTGAAGTTAAAAGTATGGTTTATACTAAGGCAAAAGAAATATATGGAGATCCACTACCACAAATAATAGAAGAAAGAATTGAAAAAGAATTACAAGGTATTATAGGTGGAGGATTTGATGTTATATATCTAATTGCTCAAAAATTAGTTAAAAAATCTAATGATGATGGATATATTGTAGGTAGTAGAGGAAGTGTTGGTAGTAGTTTTGTTGCCACTATGATGGGTATTACTGAAGTTAATCCATTACCTGCACATTATGTTTGTCCTAATTGTAAAAAAAGTATATTTGAAGAAAATGGAATAAGTTTAGGTTCTAAATATTTCAGTGGATATGACTTACCAGATAGGGTATGTGAATGTGGAACTAACATGAAAAAAGAAGGTCAAGATATGCCTTTCGCAACATTTTTAGGATTTAACGCTGATAAAGTGCCAGATATAGATCTTAACTTTTCTGGTGAATATCAGTGGCAAGCTCATGACTTTACTAAAGTCATGTTTGGTGAACAAAATGTATTTAGAGCGGGTACAATTGGTACAGTAGCTGACAGAACTGCTTATGGGTTTGTTAAAGGATATTGTGAATACAATAATATAGAAATGTCTCAAGCTGAGATAGAAAGACTTGCTAAAGGATGTGTTGGTGTTAAAAGAACTACTGGACAACATCCTGGTGGAATAATAGTTGTTCCAAAATATATGGATATATATGATTTTAGTCCTTTCCAATATCCAGCTGATGATTCAAATAGTAGATGGTACACAACACATTTTGATTTCCATGCAATTCATGATAATGTATTAAAACTTGATATACTCGGACACGACGATCCTACTGCATTAAGAATGTTAAGTGACATTACCGGTGTTAAATTAGAAGATATACCGTTCGATGATCAAAATGTTTTAAGTATTTTTTCATCGCCTAAGATATTAGGAGTAAAACCAGAACAAATTATGTGTGAAACAGGAACACTAGGAGTACCTGAATTTGGTACAAAATTTGTTATAGAAATGTTAAAAGATACCAAACCTAAAACATTTGCTGAATTAGTAAAAATTTCTGGTTTGTCACACGGTACTAATGTATGGCTTGGTAACGCAAAAGATCTAATTACTAATAAAATATGTGAATTTAAAGATGTAATTGGATGTCGTGATGATATCATGGTTTATTTGATGTATCATGGTTTAGAACCTATAGATGCATTTAAAATTATGGAATTTGTACGTAAGGGTAAAGCTAGCAAAGAAAAAGAACAATGGGATATATATGCTGAATTAATGAGACAAAAAGGAATTGATGAATGGTATATTGAAACATGTAGAAAAATCAAATATATGTTCCCTAAAGCACACGCTACTGCATATGTTATGATGGGATATAGAGTTGCATGGTTTAAAATATATTATCCAATTGAATATTATTCAACATATTTTAGTGTAAGAAGCTCAGATTATGATATTGAAACAATGATAGAAGGATATGAGGCTATAAAAAATAAAATATTTGAAATAAATAATAAAGGATATGAAGCAACTAATAAAGAAACTTCAATACTTGGGGAACTTGAAATGGCATTAGAAATGACAGCTAGAGGATTCAAGTTTGGACCAATCGATTTAAATAAATCTGATTCTGATAAGTTTATTATTGATGATGATAGAAAAACTCTAATTCCACCATTTAGAACAATAGATGGGCTAGGAGATACAGTTGCGAAAAAAATTATTGAAGAAAGAAATATTAGACCTTTCTTAAGTATTGAAGATTTACAAGTTAGAGCTAAAATTTCATCTACAACAATTGCTAAAATGAAATTAATGGGAATTTTAGATAATATGGATGAATCAAATCAACTAAGTTTATTTTAAGAATAATAATTAACTTTATTATTCTTTTTTTTAATAATTAATATTATCTTCTGTAATTAAATTCAAATATTTTATTTACTTCCTCTAAATTTAAAATGTCAAAAAAAGCATCAATATATTTGTCTTTATCATTTTCATAATTAATATAATATGCATGCTCCCACATATCAATTATAATTATGGGAGTTAAATTATAAAATATTGGACTATCTTGGTTTTGCGTATTAATTATAAATATTTCATTATTTTCATTCATAACTAAACAAGTATATCCTGAACCTTTTAGCTTTTTTGCGTACTTTTTAAATTCTTCTTTAAAATTATTATAATTACCATATTTTTGATTAATTATATTAATAAGAGGTAATTTATCGTTTTTATTTTTATTTGGCGCAATAATTCTAAAATAAAGCTCATGATTTAAAACGCCACCAAGATTAAATAAAATATCTTCTATTGTGTTTTTATTAAATTTATCTATATGTAAATGAAGTTGTTCGATAGGATAACTAAAATCATAATTATTATCAATTAATAATTTATTTAAATTGTTAAGATAATTTCTATAGTGTTTGTTATAGTGTAACCCCATTGTATGTGTATCAATATAAGGTTCTAAACTAGAATATCCATAGTATAATGGACTAATTTTATACATATTATCACCAATATAAATATATTCAACTATTATAGGAATATTAATTAAAAACATATTAATATTTGTGTTATAATGTTAATAGGTGATTATATGAAAAAGATTATTATTACAGTAGTATCTATTTTTTTAATAGCGTTAATTGCAATAATTATAACTACAAATTTAGGAAATAGTAAGCCACATACAGATATTAAAGCGGCAGAAAATGTTATTTTTATTAATTATAATGCAGAAAGTATAGACAAAATAGAAATATATTATGGAGAAGATACTTATTATATTTCGTATTATAATAAAGATAGTAAAAAACATGTGTGTGTATTAGATAAAGACTATAATTTAATTATGACAGTTGAAAATGAAAAATTAAAAACCATAGATGAAATTAAAAACGATGAATATAAAATAGGATATAAATATGAAAAGTTAGTATATGAAATAAAAAAAGAAAATAAAGACGGATATACATATTCATATTATGATGTATTAACAGGAGAATTTATTAAAAAAATAAATGTTGATAGATAGGGGGATTAATATGAGTGGGACAAACACTAGTAAATTATTAGAATTTATGAAAATGGGTAATATAACTATACCTAAATATATATTTCAAAATTATAAAAAACTTAATCTAACTTCTGAAGAATTTATTCTTATTATATATTTAATAAATAATAATGGACTATTGGTATTTAATCCTAAAATTATTTCAAAGGAAATGGATATTACATTAAAAAAAGTTTTAGAATTAGTAAATAGTTTAACTGAAAAACAAGTTATATCCATAGAATTAGTTAAAAATAAAGTAGGTGTAATGGAAGAATTTATTTCTTGTGAATTATTTTATAATAAAATTTCAATGCTTATGTTAGATGAAGTAAATGATTCTGATACTATTGATTCTAATTTATTTCAAACTTTTGAAGATGAATTTGGAAGAACTTTATCGCCAATGGAATACGAAATTATTAATGGTTGGATTAAAGAAAAATTTAATAACGAAATAATAATAGAGGCATTAAGAGAGGCTACTTTTAATGGTGTTAGTAGTCTTAGATATATTGATAAGATATTATATGAGTGGAAGAAAAAAGGTTATAAAAGTGTAAATGATGTTAGAAAAAATAATATTAGGAGAAATAGAAAAGAAGAGAAAATAGAAATTTTTGATTATGACTGGCTAAACGGTGATGAAAAGTGATTGATAAAATCGAAAGTTATTTAGATGAACTTTTCCCAAATCCTAAATGTGAACTTAATTATAATAAAGATTATGAGTTGTTAATTGCAGTAGTATTAAGTGCACAAACGACTGATAAAAGAGTTAACAACGTTACAGAAGTTTTATTTAAAAAATACACTACATTAGAAACTTTAAAGGAAGCTAATATAAATGATATTTCTAAAATAATCAGGGAAATAGGCACATATAGAAAAAAAGCTGTCTTCGTTAAAGAAATTGCCCGTATTTTACACGAAGAATATAATGGGATTGTTCCAAATAATAGAAAAGCTTTGGAAAGTATGCCTGGGGTAGGTAGAAAAACATGTAATGTTGTGTTAAGTAATATTTACAATGTACCTGCAATAGCAGTAGATACTCATGTTTCTAGAGTAAGCAAAAGACTTGGATTAGTTTATAAAAAAGATGATGTTAATGTTATTGAAAAGAAACTTATGAGAAAAATTAAAAAAGAAAACTGGAGTAAAAGACATCATCAATTAGTTTTATTTGGTAGATATAAATGTAAGGCTCAAAAGCCGGAGTGTGATACTTGTAAACTATTTAATATATGTAAAGAAAAAAGACATAAAGGTTAAATCTTTATGTCTTTAATTATTATTAGTTAAAGGTGTATCAGTATTAGTAGGTTCATCAGTGTTTTCATTTGAATTACTATTATCAATAACTTTAACTGTTCTAGTTAATTTTTTAGTTTGATCGTTATAACTAATTTTATAAGTTAATGTATATGTGCCAATAGAACTTGTATCAATTTCATCTGGTGTAACTGTAACAGTTGCTTTACTAGTAACATCTTTATCTCCCTCTAATACTGTGATACCCGGGTCTACAAATTTTTCATTTAAATTTACACTAATTGTTTGTTTACCATTTAGACTAAATGTTACTTCATCTGTGTGTGATAAATCTATTATTGTACTTGCACCAGAACTTTCAATTCCATTTAAATTAGAATAACTTACTTTGATAGTAAATGTATATTTTTTTTGTTCTGTGATATTAATTGTGTAACTTGTTGTATCAGTATTTCCAATTATTTTATCATCTTGATATATTGTATAAGTAGGAAGCCCACTAGTATCTGGCATAACAGGCGCTGTCCATTTTAATTTAATTGTATCATTAGTAGAAGTAGCAATTAAATTTGAAACTTCTGGAATTTGAATATATGACGTATCTGTATCAGTTGGTTCCATACCTTTTTTAAAGTATTCTTCAATCACCATATTTTCTGGTGTATATTCATTAGCAAGTACTAATGGATCAGAACCTTTAACAACTTTAACTTTTATAACACTATCTGGTGCTTCAAATTTTTTACCGGTTTTTTCAAATATACCGCTCGCAATAGAATTCCATAGTTTTGTTCTATCTGACCAGTTACTTTCAGTAAAGTGATAATTAGGATCTATATGTTCATAACCAAACCACATACCAATTGCATATTCTTGGTCAAAACCTACTTCCCATAAATCGTTTATTGCGTTAGAACGCAGTTTATTTGCTTCTTTTGTCGCATCGTCAAAGTTAGATGTACCAGTTTTAGCTGCATATTGTACACCACTAATTCTTCCACCACCTATGTATCCACTATTTATACCATAGTTTAACATATCAGTTATCATAAATGCTGTTGATTCGGACATAGCTCTTTTTTTATTTGGTGTAAATGTTACCTCACCACCATCAGCATCATAAACTATTTTTGTTACTGAGTATGGTTCTATATAATATCCACCATTACCAAACGCCGCATAGGCTGCTGCCATTTGAAGTGGATTTGAACCATTAAATGCTCCAAGTGCATGAGCTTCATGTATTGTACCATTACTAATTTCAGGTTCAAGACCTAATCCTTGAACAAATTCAATTATTTTCTTTTTACTAACTTGTTGGAATGCCTTAACAGCAGGAATATTACGCGATCTAATTAGTGATTCTCTCATTGTTAAAGTACCTAAAAATGAACCATCAGAATTTCTTATTGGTTTACCATCACTATATGAATATGGTTCATCAACAAATTTCATAGCAGGACTCCAATTATTGTATTCAATACCTGGACCATAATCGAATAGTGGTTTTGCAGTAGAACCAATTTGTCTTTTTATCATAGTAGCATTATTATAAAATGTTTTAGCTGCACCTTTATTTCTTCCACCACCGATCGCAACTATCGCACCAGTATGGATATCTGTAACTGCTATACCAGTTTGAACTAAATCATCTTTAAATTTATAAACATCACCAGCTAATATTTTTTCTACATAATCTTGCTTTTCAGGTTTTAAAGTTGTATATATTTGCATTGAAACATTGTATGGATTATTTCCTGTTTTATCTTCAACTTCTTTAATAACAACATCTAAATAGCTTTGATATTTACTAGAAGAAGCCGTACCTTGTGAAATCATTTCTTCAATACTTATTGCCTCAGCTGCTTTTCTTTCTTCTTCTGTTATATATCCATGTCTTTTCATTAAATATAAAACTGTAGAACGTCTTTCTTTTGTATTATCAGGATTAATTGTAGGATCATATGAACCAGGTGCTTGGAACATACCAGCTATCATAGCTGCTTCAGGTAGTGTTAAATCTTGAACGTCTTTATTAAAATAAACACGACTTGCTTGTTGAACACCATAAGCACCATTTCCTAAATATGGTATATTAACATAAAATTCAATTATTTCTTCTTTAGTGTATTGCTTTTCTAATTTAAATACTGCTAAATATATATCTGTAAACTTTCTAGTCAACGTTTGATCTTTAGATGTAAATTGATTCTTTACAACTTGCATTGATAGAGTAGAGGCACCACCACCATCTTTTCCCATTAACTGCTTTATGGTTGCTACTGTAAATCTACCAAAGTCAATACCATTATGTTTAAAAAAGTTTGAATCTTCTGTAGCAAGAATCGCATCGATAAGGACTTGAGGTAATTCATCATATGTAACTTTTTCACGTTTTTCAGTACCTAATTCAGCCCAAATATTTCCATTACTATCATAAACTACACTTTTTTCTTTAGAATATAATTTATCAACATCAAATTTTGGAGCATTTGAAACAATATAACCTAAAAATATTCCAACTGCAATAAGTCCTAAACCAATAAGCAGAAGTATAAAAATCATAATATTGTTCCATAATCTTCTTTTTCTTTTGTTCTTATCTTTTACTTTTTTAGTAGTAGTTTTATTTTCACTAGTAGTAACTTTTACTTTTTTACCATTTCCCAACTTTATTCTTTTCATAATATCATCTCCATATTCATAAATAACATATATAATCGCAATAAACAAAATAAGTATGAATGATTTAATAAATCCTATCACAAATATACCTATAATAAATATTAAAATGCTCAAAAATATAATAGGTAATATGTCATTATATTTTTTAATAAATTGTTTAATTTTTTTTATTATTTCTTTCATATTTCACCTCAACTAATTTATCAATTGCTTTTAAATAATCAATTCTAGGTTGAAATTTATATTCTAATAAAATACCTTTTTCTAAAAAATAGGAAAATGGAATAGACTTTCTTTCGTTGTTATTAATAAACCAAATTAAATCATTACCATCTAGCAAAAATAATTTATTAACCGTAGTAAAACAAACGATTATAAAACTAACTCCACCATGTCTTATAACTGATTCAATATGTTTAATTTGATGAGAATGTATGTTTGAAAGCGGGAAAGAAGTTTTATTTTTAGTTTCTTTAGCCTCAAAGTCTATATAAAAGCCTTTATATACACCATTATAATCAGTGGTTGAAGGTGTTTTATAATGTGCTTCAGTAATCACTGCATCAATTCTTGATGGATAATCAACTTTATTAACCGTTATTGGAGTAGGCTTTTTATGTATTACTGCAATATCATTAATTAAATAATATTCATTAGTAATATTTATATCCTGTTCTAAATTCATTCCACGGTTACCATAATAAATATTTTTATTTAAATTTCTCTTGGTACCTTTTGGATATTTCATCTTTCTCACCTAATAGATATTATACTACAAAACTAAATAAAGTTCTATAATTCTACAGTTAAAACTAATACTATAAAAGTCACTTGACGGTAATTGACAACATTTGTCGAAACTAATGAATCTAAATAATTTTTATGATACTATTCACTTGGAGATGATAACATGAATACTATTTATATGGAAATGATTTTTAATGATTTATTAGAAAAAATTGATGATATTAGAATTAAGTCATATCAAATTAAAAATCAATGATATTTTATGCAAATACACTATAATATTTAACTAACAAATAATATTTAAAAATTCCTCCTTGACTAATTAACATATTACATATAAAATAGAAATATACGTTAAATTAATTTTTATAATTTATTAACATATATAAAATAGAGAATGGAGGAATTTTTATGGATAATATTCTGTTCTCCATTTTACTTACTATTGTTGGTATATTTCTTGGATTTATTGTATCAATTATTATTAATAATATAAAGGAAAACAACGCTTCAAAAAGAGCTGAACAATTAATAGAAAAAGCTAAAAAAGAAGCTGACAAATCTAAAAGAGATGCTATATTAGAAACTAAAGAAGAAATTTATAAACTTAAACAAGATGCAGAAAAAGAAGTAAAAGAAAGAAAATTAGAGGTTAAAGAAGCTGAAGATAGACTTTTGCAACGTGAAGAAAATATTGATAAAAGAGATTTAGCATTACAAAACAGGGAAAAACTTTTAGATGAAAGAGATAATAATTTATTACAAAAACAAAAAGAACTCCAAGATAAGGAAGTAAATTTAGGAGAGTTAGAAAAACAACAATTAGAGGTACTTGAAAATATTTCTGGATTTTCAAAAGAAAAAGCAAAATCAGAAATAATGAAAAAAGTAGAATCAGCAATGAGTTTGGAAATAGCTGAATATATTAAAGAAAGAGAAACAGAAGCTAAACTAGAAGCTGATAGAAAAGCAAAAAATTTATTAGTTATGAGTATGCAAAAATATGCGTCAGATGTTACTAATGAACAAACAGTTACGGTTGTTAGTCTACCTAATGACGAAATGAAGGGTAGAATAATTGGTAGAGAAGGTAGAAATATTAGAACTATTGAAGCTGTTACTGGTGTTGATTTAATTATAGATGATACTCCAGAAGCAATAGTTTTATCAAGTTTTGATCCACTAAGACGTGAAATCGCTAGAGTAACTATTGAAACATTAATTAAAGATGGAAGAATACATCCAACTAGAATTGAAGAATTATATGATAAAACTTGTAAAGATATAAATACAAGAATAACTGAAATTGGTGAAGAAGCTTTATTTGAATTAGGAATAACTAAAGTTGATTCTGAATTGATTCATATTTTAGGTAAATTGCACTTTAGAACTAGTTATGGGCAAAACGCTTTAAAACATTCTATAGAAGTTGCTAACCTTACTGGTATTATGGCTGCTGAAATTGGTGAAAATGTATTACTAGCTAAAAGAGCAGGATTATTACATGATATTGGTAAAGCTATAGACTTCGAAATGGAAGGAAGTCATATAGAAATAGGATCAGATTTAGCTAAAAAATACGGTGAAGATGAAGTGGTTATTAATGCTATAGAATCACATCATGGAGATAGTGAACAAACTAGTATTATTTCATCACTTGTAATGATAGCAGATGCATTATCAGCAGCTAGACCTGGAGCACGAAATGATTCATTTGAAAATTATGTAAAAAGAGTTAAACAATTAGAAGAAATTGCTACAGACATTGAAGGTGTTGATAAAAGTTATGCACTACAAGCTGGTAGAGAACTTAGAGTTATTGTTAAACCAGAACAAGTTGATGATTTAACAAGTTATAAAATAGCAAGGGATATAAAAGAAAAGATAGAAAAAGAAATGAAATATCCTGGTACTGTAAAAATAACTGTAGTTAGAGAAACTAGAGCAACAGAAGAAGCAAAGTAAAGATTTAGAATTTTTTCTAAATCTTTTTATATTGTAGTAGAAAAAGAAAAAAAATATGTTATAATTAATACAGAATAAAGAAGAGTGGTGAAAAGCATGAAGAAAATCTTAACAATGACAGTAAGAGAAATATATGCTGTTTTACTAATTATTTCAATGCTGTTATTTAGTTTAATATATACATCAATGGCATTATTTCAAAAAACAGTAGAAAAAGTTGGGATTGCAACAATAATAGTTGGTGATATAAACTTTAATTTAATAACAGATGAGAGTGATTTTAATATAAACGAAAATAGCGGAACTATTACTGTATTAGCTGGAGAAACAAAAAGTTTTGATTTAACAATATTAAATTCAATGGCAAATAGTACTAGATATAAATTATATTATAGATTTTCTAATGATGTAACTATTTTAAATGTAAATGTTGGAATATCTAGTAACAGTGAATATACTGATACAGATATTATAGACTTTGGTGCATCTAAAACTGTTAAAATAGTTGTAGAAAATAATTCTGAACAATCTGCAACTATTGAAATTGGTGTTCAAGGAGGATATGCAACAAACGAAACAATTATTTTAAATAGTGGCAGAAATGAAATGCAAACAATTATTCAAGAATACAAAGATGAAAGTAGTGCAAACATTCCATTACTTTCAGAAGGAATGATACCAGTAATATATAATGAAACAGACGATGTATGGGAGATTGCTGATACAAATACAGCATGGTATGATTACAACTCACAAATGTGGGCAAATGCAGTAACAACAAGTGTAGAAAGCCATAGAGTAGCAGATCCTGGAACTCCAATACCAATTGAAGATATAAATAGTATGTGGGTATGGATACCTAGATATAGATACAAAATATCTAGTGGTATAGGAAGTAGTGTAGCTGTAACAAATCCACCACAAATAGATGTGATTTTTGAAACAGAAACCGAAACGAATGGAGTGACGGAAGCAGTATATAAAACAGGTATATCAAATGATGGAACAAATGTAAATTATTATACACATCCTGCATTTAGAAATGCGGATAATATTGAATATGATAGTAGTACAACATCAAAAGGAGCATGGGATGAAGAAATAACTGGATTTTGGGTTGGTAAGTTTGAAACAGGCGGAACTATTGATAACCCATTAATAAAACCAGATATCCCTTCATTATCAAATCTAAATATAAACACACAATTTCTAACATCATTAAAATTTGCAGATGGTATAATGGATGCTACAACAGGAGAAATTACATTTAATTCTAATATAAATAATAAATATGGACTTAATATAATCGCGAATACAACAGATACTCATATGATGAAAAATACAGAATGGGGAGCAGTAGCGATACTTTCTCAAAGTCAATATGGTAAAATGGGAAATAATAATTATGATGTAAATAATAAAGAAATATATATAAATGATAGTGCTTATACAGGAAGAAGTAGTGGTACAATACCAAATGATGGATATTCTACTTATGGAACTTATTCATATAATAATAAAACGTGTCAATCCACAGCAGCAGAATGTATTGGAGAAAAAGTGCTTAATGCAGGTACTGGTGCAAGTACAACTGGAAATATATATGGTGTATATGATATGAGTGGGGGATTATACGAATATACAATGGGTAATTGGAATGGAAAATATGATAACTATGATGGATTCAATATATTACCTAACAAGAAATATTATGACATATATGATGGGAACACATCAGATTCTATTATTAATAAAGTAATATTAGGGGATTTAATATATGAGACTATGCTTTGGTATTCTGATTCATATGGATTTGCTGATGAATATAACTATTGGTCTTTAAGAGGTGGTAGTTATCTAAATTCAACTGAAAGTGGTATTTTCTATTCACAATTCGGTGGTAATACAAATAGCACACATAACTTCAATGAACAATATTCATTCCGTACAGTTTTAATCCCATAATATAAGAAATTAACCAACTAGTATACTAGTTGGTTTTTAATTATAAAAAAATCCAAACTTTTATTGTTTGGATTTTAATAATACATAAATTAAAATTTTCTATATAATCCTATTGCTTTACCTAATATAGTAACACTATCTAAAATAATTGGTTCAAGTGTATCATTTTCGGGTTGTAATCTAAAATATCCATTTTCTTTATAATATGTTTTTAGGGTAACTTCATTATCAGTTGTCATCGCAACAACAATATCACCATTTCTAGCAGTGTTTTGTTTTTGAACAATAACTATATCCCCATCAAATATACCGGCATTAATCATACTTTCACCACTAACATCAAGAGTAAATACTTCTTTTTGTTTGGGTACTAAAAATGCAGGTAATGAGAAAAATTCATTAGGCCTTTCAATTGCTTCAATAGGACTACCAGCTGTAACTTTACCAAGTAGAGGAACTTCTACAACATCTTCTGCTTTATTTTCATATTCATTTTCAACTAATAATTCAAGCGCACGATTTTTTGAACTATCCTTTTTTATAAAACCTTTTGAAGCAAGATTATTTAAATGTGAATGAATAGTAGCAGGTGAGGATAATCCTAATGCTTTTCCAATTTCCCTAACAGTAGGAGGATATCCATTTGAAACTATAAATTCCTTAATAAAATTAAGTATCTCTGTTTGTCTTTCGGTTAATTCTTGCATTAAACCAACTCCTTATATTTACATATTAACACAACTTTACAAAAAAGTCAAACAATTGTTCGAAAAACAATTGACACGAACAATTGTTTGTAGTAGAATTTAATTGTAGAAGGAAGTTGATAGTATGTTAAGTAATGTTTATGAAGAAAATAAAGGAATAATAATATTTTTATTAATGTTTGTTATATTTGCTTATGTTGCAGTAATTAGAGTAGACCATGTAGAAAAATCTAATTTTAACCATGAAATATCTAATCAAATAGTGTATAATAAATGAAAGAAAACATTATTAATTTATTTGCTGGAAATATTTTGAAAAATAAAGTAATGGTTAAAATGTGGGATGAAAGAAAACAAAAATGGTATTTTGAAATAATTGATGTTAAAAAGCAAGAAGCTAATTCAATTATTAGCTATAAGGAGTTAATAGATACCAAACACATTAAATAGTGGTGATTAAAATGATAATTATTAAAAACACAGACATTAATTTAAATGACACAATAACATGTGGGCAATGTTTTAGATTTTATAAAATGGATGATAATAGTTTTACAATTGTTTTATCAGATAGAGTAATTAATATTAAACAAGATGATAAAAACTTAATTATTGAGTCTAATAATGAAGATAATTTAGAACATATAATAAATGAATATTTTGATTTAAATAATGATTATAACATGATTAATAATGAAATATTAAAAAGTGATAAGACATTGAAAAACAATATAAAACTTTCAAAAGGTTTTAAAATACTAAAACAAGATCCTTTTGAAATGTTAATTTCTTATATAATATCTCAAAATAATAATGTTAAAAGAATAATGAAATCTGTAGAATTATTATCAATGAAATATGGTAAGAAAGTGATTTTTAAAAATAATGAATATTATTTGTTTCCTAATTTTGATGAACTAAAATCAATATCATTAGAAGATTTAAAAGATATTGGAATAGGTTTTAGAGATATTTATATAATTAATGCTTTAAAATTAATAGAAGATGGGACAATAAACCTAGATAAAATATATACTATGAACACAGAAGAGGCATTAAATTATTTAATGTTAATAAAAGGTGTAGGACCTAAAGTAGCATCATGTATTCTACTTTTTGCGTATAAAAAATATGATGTGTTTCCAGTTGACACATGGGTAATTCAAGCTATGAAAGAATTATATCCTAATATCAAACCCAATCAAAAAGAAATAATTAAATTTGCGAAAGAAAAATATGGAAATTATTCGGGTATTGCGCTTCAATATATGTATCATACAATGAGAAATAAAAAGTAAATCAAAAAGATTTATTTTTTTTATTATTTTAAAGTCTTTCACATCAAAAAAGTTAAATATATAGGTGTGGAGGTTATAATATGAAAAAGAAAATACCAGTAATTAAACAAGAAGGCATAAAAGATTGTGGTGCGGCATGTCTTCTTTCAATAATTAGGTATTATGGTGGAGATATTAGTCTAGAAAAACTAAGAGAGCTTACTAAAACTACAAAAATTGGTACTACAGCTTATCACATAATACGTGCTTCAGAAAAACTAGAATTTTCATCAAAAGGTATAAAATGCAAATCTTTAAATGATTTAAAAAATAAAATAAATGTTCCTTTCATTGCGCATCTTGTCATAAATAAATCTTATAAACATTATGTAGTAGTGTATGATTTAAATTATAAAAAGAATATAGTTACTATTATGGATCCAAATTCTGGTGTTAAAAAGCTAACATTTGATGAGTTTAATAAAATGTGGTCAAAAGTTATAATAACATTATATCCAACAAAAAAAATACCAATTTATAAGACTAATAAGAGCGTGAATAATCTTATTAAATATTTGATATTAAATAATAAAAAGGTTTTTGTTGAAATTATTTTACTATCGTTATTTATAACTATGTTTAATATCATAAATTCATATTATTTTAAAATAATAGTAGATGATATTGTAGTAAGCTCTATAAACAATTTTTATATTATCTCATTTGTTTTTATAATACTTATCCTTTTAAAATCTTTGAGTGAATATTTTAGAAATCAATTAATATTATATTCAAACCAAAAAATAGACTTTCAATTATTCACTAAAACTTTTAATCATGTTATAAATCTTCCATACGATTATTTCAAAAACAAAACAACTGGAGAAATACTATCAAGAATAAGCGATTTAAATCATATAAAAGATGCTATAAATAAAATTATAGTAACTATATTTGTTGATTTATTACTTATATTAATTTCTTCTACTATATTATTAACAATAAATAAAGATTTATTTTTAATCACGATTATTATATTTATCTTATATTTAATAGTTGCTTTAATATTTTCGCCAATATATAAAAATTTAATTAATTTAAGTCAAGAAAAAAATGCACAAATAAATTCCAAATTAATTGAATCAATAAACAGTTTTGAAACTATAAAGAGTATGAATCTACAAAATAATGTTATCAACAAAATAGAAAATCAATATGTTGACAATTTATATGTTGAAAACAAAGTTAATACATATCATAATATACAACAAACTATAAAAGATTTAATAGGCGGTATAGGTCTTTTTATGATATTATTTATTGGTTATTTAAAAGTAATGAATGGTGTGCTTTCAGTGGGTGATTTAATTACATATAATTCATTATTAATATATTTTTTAACCCCTATAAAAAATATATTAGAATTAGAACCACTAATACGATATGCTTTATCTTCATTTAAAAGAATAAATGAGTTATATGAAATTGATAATGAAAAACTAGAAATAGATAATAAATATATAGAAAAAAGGATAATAGGAAATATTAAATATAAAGATTTTAATTATTCTATTAATGATAGAGATTTGATACTTAATAAAATTAATTTAAATATTGAAAAAGGAAATAAAGTAATGATAGTAGGTAATAGTGGATGTGGAAAATCAACATTATTAAAATCATTGTTAAAGTATTATAAAATAAAAAGAGATAAAATATTTATCGATGATAAAGATATAAATGATTATAATACTAAACAATTACGAGAAAATATTACTTATGTTTCACAAAATGAAACAGTATTTACTGATTCAATATTTAATAATATAGTATTGAATAGAAAAATAGATTATGATAAATTTTTAAAGTTTGTTAAAATAACAGAAGTGGATAAAATATGTAATGATAGATATTTAGGTTATGATACTTTATTAGAAGAAAATGGTTTTAATGTATCCGGTGGAGAAAGAAATAGAATAATATTATGCAGAGCATTAATCAATAGCGCAAATATAATCTTACTAGATGAAGCATTAAATGAAATAGATGTAAATATGGAAAGAAGAATATTAAAAAGAATTTTTAAAGATATGAAAGATAAAACAATAATAGTAGTATCACACAGATTAGAAAACATGGATTTATACGATAAAGTTATTAATGTAGAAAATGGTAGTATTAAAAATGTCATAGAAAGAAAAGATAAGTGATTTTATGGATAATATAATAAATATAGAAGAATATAGAAATCCAAAATTTTTGTTATCAAAAAAAATATATGGATTTACGTTAATCTTAATACTACTTATTATAGTTTTAATTTCATTATTATTCTTGAAGTATGATTATCACTATAAAGGAATTGGAGTAGTTAGTGAATCAGATGTAATTCAAACTAAAATAAATTATACTGATTCATATAAATTATTGAATAGCAATAAACTTAATATTAATAAAAAAAATTTCTCTTACACAATAACTAATATTTCAATTCCAACAATAGAAAATAATATACCATATATAAATGTAGTAATAGATGTTAATAATCTTAGAAAAATTAATAATTCAATTGTAGAATTTAAAATTAAATATGATAGTAAATATGGTTTTGAAATAGTCAAAGAATTAATTTTAGGAAAGGAGAAATAATTTGGAATTAACAAAAGCAGAATTAATGGAAATTAATGGTGGAATAGGTGCCTGGGGTGTAGTTGGAATAGTGGGCGCAGTTATATTTATAGTAGGAGTAATAGATGGTTATGTAAGACCACTTGCTTGCCCTAAATAGAAAGAAGGAGATAAAATGAAAGAATTAAAAAAAGATGTTTTACTAGAAATAGAGGGTGGAATAAATATATCAGGAAATTTAATCTCTGCATTTACCAAAGCAATCAATTCTATATTAGAAGTTGGAAGAAGCTTAGGGACTGCAATTAGAAGAATAAATAGTGGACAAGTATGTTCTCTAGGATAATATGGAATATATTCAAAAATATAGGAAACCACTTTTTATTTTTTCTGTAATATTACTAAGTCCAATACTTTTAACAACATTAAATATAACTATAGATTTTATACTTAATTGTGGAAGAATATTTGGAACAACGTTCAGATTACTTCAAGAAGCATTACTTAGTATGTTATAAAAGAACAATATTTGTCCTTTTTTGTATTTTAATCTATTTTTTTCTTGTGGAAAATCAAGTGTTGTGTTATAATTGTTCATGAAAACAAGAAGGGAGGGAAATAAAATGGTACATGTATCAGTTAAAAATGACAATGTCGATGGTGCACTTAAAATCTTTAAACAAAAATTTGCTAAAAGTGGAGTCCCTTCTGAAATCAAAAAAAGAAAACACTATGATAAACCAGGTGTAAAAAGAAGAATAGAAAAAAAAGAAGGAATCAAAAATTCTAGAAGAAATGCAAGAAGAAATAGAGACTAATTATAAGTCTCTATTTTTTTTATTTAAACAAAAAAAGAAGGTTACACCCCCTGAGGGTAACCTTCAAAAAAGAATAAAAAGGGGTTGGCTAGTGTGATACTAGCACCAATTCGCCTAATTGGGAATTGGTGATTCTTATACTAATTCATATTGAGTAATTTGTCAACAATTTTAAACATTTTTTTTAAATTTTTTTAATTTTCTTTTGTTTATATTTAAAATTATATATAATTAAATTAGAAAGGGATGATAATTTGGAACTTATTGAATTACCTGGTGTTGGACCTAAATCTTTAAAATTATTAAACAAGCTAAATATATATACAATCAATGATTTATTAAATTATTATCCATTTAGATATGAAATAATAAAGTTGAATGATATAAATGAAATGAATGATGGAGATAAAGTTTGTGTAGAAGGAATAATTGAAAAAATACCAACTCTAATTAGACTTAAAGGGAATATGAATAAAATGAGTTTTAGAATTGAAACTAATAATACACTTGTTAATGTTGTGATTTTCAATAGAGGGTTTATGAAAAAACATTTTGAAATAGGTAAAACAATATTAATTATAGGTAAATGGGATAATAAAAAAAATACAATTGTTGCTTCAGATTTTAGATTTGAAAAAATAGATGGAACAAAAATCGAAAGTGTGTATAGAACTACTAATGGATTACCAAGGAAAAATTTATCTAATTATATTGAAGAAGCAATAAAATTGAATATTAATGAATTAGAAGATTATATACCCAATTATTTGATTGAAAAATATAATTTTATGGATAAAGAAACCGCTGTAAAATTAGTACATAATCCTAGTGATATAAATGATATTAAACAAGCTCAAATCAGATTGAAATATGAAGAATTATTTACATTTATGTTAAAAATAAACTGTTTAAAATTAAAAAATCAAAATAATAATATTGGTTTAAAAAGAGATATAGATAATACAATGTTAACCGAGTTTATAAAATCTATACCGTTTGAATTAACAATTGATCAAATAAAAGCTGTGAATGATATTAAAACTGATATGATAGAACCTAGACGAATGAATAGACTGTTACAAGGTGATGTTGGTAGTGGAAAAACAATTGTTAGTATAATAGCATGTTATATAAACTATTTAAGTGGATATCAATCAGCGTTTATGGCACCAACTGAAATTTTAGCACGACAACATTATGATAATATTAAAAGTTTATTTAATGGTTTAAATATTAAAATTGAGTTGCTTACAGGAAGTACTCCTAAAAAAGAAAAGAAAGAGATTTATAAAAAATTAAACAATAATGAAATTGATTTAATAATTGGTACTCACGCATTAATTCAAGATGAGGTTGAATATAATAATCTAGGATTGGTTATTACTGATGAACAACATAGATTTGGTGTTAATCAAAGATCCAATTTAAGAAATAAAGGTACTATGCCTGATATTTTATATATGAGTGCGACTCCTATTCCTAGAACATATGCTTTAACTATATATGGTGACATGGATATATCAAGTATTAAAACTAGACCTACTGGTAGAAAAGATATTATAACTAAGGTTAAAACAAATAAAGAAATTATTGATGTATTAAAATCAATTAAAATTGAATTAGATAACAATCATCAAGTATATGTCATTGCGCCATTAATTGAGGAAAGTGAAAAATCAGATATGGAAAATGTAATTAAACTAAAAGAAAAGTTTATAAAAGCATTTCCAAATCGAAATATAGAAATATTACATGGAAAAATGACGCCAATCGAGAAAGAAGAAATAATGAATAGTTTTTCTAAAAATGAAACAAATATTTTAATAAGTACTACTGTAATAGAAGTTGGTGTTGATGTTAAAAATGCTACTGTAATTACAATATTTGATGCTGATAGATTTGGTTTATCAACATTACATCAATTAAGAGGTAGAGTAGGAAGAAATGATCTTCAATCATATTGTTTTTTAATTAGTGATAAATCTAAAGAGAGATTACAAATATTAGAACATAGTAATGATGGATTTGAAATTAGTGAACAAGATTTTAAATTGAGGGGACAAGGAGATTTATTTGGCGTTAAACAAAGTGGTGATATGAGTTTTAAAATCGCTAATATTAAGGATGATTTTAAAATACTTATGCAAGCAAAGCAAGATTCTTTAGAATTTTTAAATTCAAATTTAATTGACACACTTGACACAAATGGACATATAAAGAAAATCATTGAAAACATTGGGAATTTAAATTAGACATTAAAATTTTAGAAAATATTAGTATAAATATTATTGACATTTTTGTCATTTTCTAATATTATGAATGTAGCGTGATAGTATAACACGCTCACTCTTACGATTCTATGTGAGAGTGTATTCAACCAAAACCCCCTGAGCCGTCCCTTAATTGGGGCGGTATTTTTTTTGCCCCAATTTATAAGGGTTTGTAGGGGATAGAATTCGTGATTTTTATTTTAGGTACGATTTGGGTACGATATTTTTGAATTAGATAAAATTATTTCTGAAAATTAAATCAAAAAAAATTCAGTGTGTATATCAAAAAATATATTTTCATTATAAAAAGAAGCGGTTAAGCTTCTTTTCTAGAAAGTAACATTTCTAATATTATTGGAATAGTTATAGATGAAATAGTTAGTTCATAAATGGAAATTATTGGTTCTGAGAAAGTTTTAGAAAATAAAATCGTAATATAAACAAAAAATAAACTTATTAATAAACTTATTTTTGACAAAGTGTAAAAAACATTATTCGACTCAACTGAAAAAGTTGTGTCTATAATATTTAATATTACAGATAAAATAAATAAAAAAGTCCTAATTATAAAATTCATTATGATAAAAATAATGGACTGAAGAAAAAAATAAATTGTATATTTAAAAAGGTTTCTATTATTCCTTTTGAATAATTTATCTAAATTATCAATCCCATATTTTTTGTCAATTTTTAAAATATTTTCAACTATTGTCTTATTTAGATTTAATAAATATAAAGAATTTAAATTTTTTAAAATATTATATATATTTAATATTACTAAATATAATATTAAGAAAGAAATAAGAAAAATAGAAAATATTACAGAAATTTGAAAAATATTTTCGTTAGTAAATAAATTTGTTAAGTTTGTGTATTTTGATTTGTTTATAAAGTAAATAACTTCAGTTATTAAAAATGATGATATAATAGTGCTATCATTTTTGAAATTATAACCTAATTTTATATTGAATAACGGACATATAATTATGATATACATTAAATATAAAGTATTTAATAATGAAAAAATTTTACTAATTATTCCTAATTGAAAAAATAATAATAAGACAGCTAATATTAAAAAAATAAATAAAGAAATTATCGAAGTGGTTTTTAATTTATCAATTACTGAACTTTTATTTTTATAAACATTTTTTTTAGCTAAATATTCATCTAAAAATACATTTGTTAAATGTAAAATTAATAATGGAAAAATTACATATGCTATTTTGCTATCATCTCCAATAAAAAAGTTTACTAAGTTTGAATTCATAAAATCACCTGGTTATTTATTATACAGAAATATAAAAAAAAGACAACTTTGTTATTGTCTAATAATAATGGTAGCAATTTTAAAAATTTATGAATATATATTTAATTTTCATAAATTTCTTTATGTATTAAATTTATTAATAAACAATGTAAAAATAATATAAAACTTAGGAAAATGGTGTATAATATATAAAAGGAGATGATAATATGTTAGCTCAAATTCCAGAAAATCTTTTAAAGTTAATAAAGGAAGGAGAATGTTCGACAGTAGAATTTAAAACCGCAAAAAAGAATCTTCCGGAAAATTTGTTTGAAACAATTTGCTCTATGCTGAATAGAAATGGTGGACATATATTTTTAGGGATACAAGATGATGGAGAAATTGTTGGCGTATTTAAGGATTATATTAAAGAAATGAAAAAGAATTTTGCAAATTTGTGTAATAATACAGAAAAAATAAGTCCAACGGTTCATCTTGAAATAAAAGAGTTTTTTTATGGTGAAAAAGAAATATTATATATATATGTATACGAGAGTTCAGACGTACATAAAACGGCAAATAAAATATTTGATCGAAATGAAGACGGAGATTTTGAAATTACTGGTAATACATCTTTGATTTCACAATTATATATTAGGAAAAGCAGTACGTATATAGAAAACAAAATATATCCGTTTGCTACAATTGAAGATTTAAGAAAAGATTTGATTGATAAAGCTAGAAATATGGCTGTAAATAGAGTAGCAAATCATCCTTGGGCTAAAATGAATGATTTAGAAATGTTGAGAAGTGCATCATTATATGAAAAAAATTTACAAACTGGTGAAGAAGGAATTAATTTAGCAGGATTATTATTATTTGGTAAAGATGATGTAATAGCTTCTGCACTTTCTTACTATAAAACAGATGCTATATTAAAAGTTGATAATATTGATAGATATGATGATAGAGATGATATAAGAACAAATCTGATAGAAAGCTATGAAAGATTAATAAATTTTGTTAAAAAACATTTAAATGAAAAGTTTTATATGGATGGCAATCAAAGAATTAATATTAGAGATGTTATAGCGCGTGAGTTATGTGTAAATTTATTAATTCACAGAGAATATGCAAATCCAGTTCCAGCAAGATTAATAATAACAAAAGAATCGATAATGACTGAAAACGCTAATAAACCTAGAAATATTGGTTATATTGATCTTAACAACTATTCTCCATATCCTAAAAATCCTAAAATAGCCAATTTTTTTAAAGAAATAGGATTAGCAGAAGAGTTGGGTTCTGGAATAAAGACTATAACGAAATATAATAAGATATATAGTGGCGGGATTCCAAGTTTTAAAGACGATGAAATATTTACTGTCACAGTTCCGTTAGCTCAAAAAGTAACTGATATAGCATTAGATGTTATTGAGGAAATGGATGAACTTAAAATTAAATTGTTTGATTATATTAAAACTAATAATGGAGTAAGTCGTCAAGCTATTAATGATTATATGTATCCATTATTTGATACAACAGATGAAAATGAATTAAATAATAAAACAAGATATATTATTAATTTCTTAAGAGAAAGAGATTTAATTTTTAATAAAGGCACTAAGAACAAACCAAAATGGATAGCAAAAAAATAAATGTTAGCAGATGTTAATAACTGTTAAAGAATGCAAACAACTGTAAATGATTGAAAATTAATAGAACAACTGCAAACAACTGCAAACAACTGCAAACAACTGCAAACAACTGCAAACAAAAAATAACTTGGTTATTCCAAGTTATCTATAACACTAACAACATTATCGAGGGCGGTACTAAACATATGAGAATATGTGTTTAGTGTTTCCTCGATTTTTGTATGTCCTAAAAATTTAGCAACCAATGTAACATTAGCTCCATTGTTAATTAATAGAGATGCACATGAATGTCTAAAGTCATGTAATCTTATTGATTTTAATCCAGCTTTGTTTGCTATTAAAGTTCTTCTGTCGTATATAGTGGTATCACTAATAGGTCTTGCGTCAGATACAACAAAGAAATCATCGTTAAAGTTACAATATTCCTTTTTAGACTGCTCATAGAGCATTTTAAGGTCGTTTAGAAGGACTTTTGTGATAGGAACAATACGATAACTATCTTTTGTCTTTGTATCCGAAAATTCGAACTTTGTGCGGTTATTTAACTGGGTAATTTGTTTGTTAACGGATAACACCTTTTTATCGAAATAAATATCTTTCCAAGTTAAACCTTTTAATTCACCTTTACGTAGTCCACAATAATAAAAAATTTCAAATACACATTTCCATCTAAGATCTTCTTCATAAGAAATAAACTTTTTAAATTCTTCGTAGTTATAGTAAGACATTTCTTTTCTTCTTTCATTAGGATCTTGGAACTTTGTCATTTTGTTGTAAACATTATTAAAATTAAATCCATGCCATTTAACACCAAAGTTAAGAATTGATCTAAGAAATTTGTAAATATCATTTTTATAACGTAAAGATATACCTGCTTTATTTATATCTCTTTTCCATTGCTCAAATTGCATAATATTAAAATCTTTTATTTTTACAGGAAAGAAACATTCGATATATTTTTCTTTATAGCTATAACCACATAATGTAGTAGCTTTCATTATTTCGTCGTTATGCATTCTAAATTCATCATATAGATCTTTAAATGTCATATTATTATCTTCAACTTTATCAGTAGAAGTAACCATAAACATTCTTTCAGCATCAACTGCTTCTTTTTTTGTAGCAAACTTTTTTGATTTATATTGATCGGGTTTACCAAATGCATCAGTATAATTTACTTTAAAATACCAACATCTACCATCTTTAGTAGCTTTTTTATCTTTATATATTGGCACAATTTACACGTCCTTTCTTGTGTAAATCCCCAATTAATGATATAATTATATACGAGAAATCTCCAAAATTATATTTATTATAATTATTAAAGTTTACCAGACTTTTTAATTAGGGATTTTTCATTTTGATCACTGTTCCAGCAGTGGTCTTTTTTATATATATTTTCTTTTAACTTGTACAACATTACCAATAATCATTAATGATTTATACTCTGGTGTGTCTTTTAAATAAGTTCTAGGTTGACAATTTTTATTTATATTAAGAGGCATAACCATTATTCCGTCATTAATATTTATTAACTTTCTTATTATTGCGTAATCACTATCTTTTTCTAATACACAGTAGAAACCATCTTTATCCATTATTTGGTTTTCTCTAATAATTAAACAATCATCCTTATGAAATTCAGGATCCATAGAATTATCATTCATTATCATTCCAAAATATTTTTGATGATTCTTTATCCATTCTGGAGGTATTAACTCTTCATCAATTTTAAAGTCATAGTTTAGCGAAATAAAAGGTAAACCAGTTTCTGCAATAATCATGTGATATGTATTATCTAAGCTAACTTTTGAAAAAACATCAATTTTAACTACATCATCATATAAAGCATCATCATCTTCATCTGTTATTTCTTCAATTAAATCAGACTTTTTAATATTAAAATAATCAGCAATTAAATTTATTTTTTCAACACGTGGAAATATTCTACCTGTACACCAATCAGTTAGAGTAGTGTAAGGAATATTTAAACCTTCAGCAAGTTGTCTTCTTGAAACTTTTCTTTCTTTCATAATAGCTTTAAGGTTATTTATAAATATGTCTCTACTATTCATATCGTACCTCCTCTAATATAAGTATAACTTAATTTACGAAAAGTTACAAGCTAAATTATGAAACTTTCGTAATTTCTATTTACAATTAAAAATTTTTGTAATATTATTAAAATAGGAAGGAGGTTAAAATAGTGCAGGCTACGTTAAGAGCAATTCGTGTGCACTTAAATATGAGTATTGATGATGCAGCAAAGAAAATAGGCATACCAACAAGTAGACTAAGAGCAATAGAACAACATAAGACAATGCCTAGAATTTCTTTAGTAAAAAAGATGATGCAAGTATATGATGTAGATATTGATAGCATCTTATTTAGCAATAAGGAAGATATAATTAAATGGCATCAATCAAGAGCACGAAGAAAATTTAGATGTAGTAGTAAAGAAGTGAATGAAGTATGTAGTAAATAGAATTTTATATCATGCAGTATCGATATATTTTTTTATAATTTTAAGTTACGAAAATATCGTAATTGAAGAGTCTGGTAAACTTTAATAAGAAAATAAAAGGAGATTTAAAAATGAAAAGCAAAACAATAATTCAAGCAGATGAGATGCTGGAACTACTAAATAAGCAGTGGGCTACAATACAAGATATAATGAAAATAGGTGCGTTAGGTAGAAATAAAGCAAGAAACATAAAAAACGAAATAGAAAGAAATATAATAGATCAAGGGTTAAAACTTCCTAATAATTTAGTTCCGATGGAAAAGGTAATTGAATACTTTAAAATTAATCTGGATTTTTTAGTAACAATTAATAAATCAAAAAATGGCGAAATATAATAAAGAAAAATATTATTACTTTATGTTAAAATCTAATTTCTTTGATAGTGATGTAATAAGATATCTACAACAAAAACAAAATGGATATGAAATGATAATCTTATATTTTAAATTAATATTTAAAGCTATAAATAAAGATGGTAAATTAATTAAAAAAATAGGTAAGAAAAATATACCATATACAATAGAAGAATTATCAATTGAAACAGGACATTCCATAGATTCAATAAAAGAAAGTATTGATTACTTTTTAGATACAGAAATGATAGAAAAAAGAGGTAATACATATTACATAGAAGATGCATTAGTATTAACAAATCAAACTACTGTAGGTGCAATGGAAATGAGAGAATATCGAGCTAAAAATAGTAGGGATAAATGTAATAAAAATTGTAAGCCAAAGGGTAAGGCAAATATAGATATAAACAATAATAAATTAGAACTTATAACTAATAAAAAAGAATTAATAAAAATAGATGATAATAAATATCAAGAAATAATAGATTATTTTAATTTTAAAACAAACTCAAAATATGTATTAATAGATGAATATAAAAAATTAATTAATAATATCTTAAATAAATATAAAATTGAAGATATAAAAATAGTAATAGATAAAAAAACTTCAGAATGGATTAATAATCCTAAAATGAGTTCATATCTTAGACCAGAAACATTATTGGGTTCTAAATTTGAAAGATATTTATATCAAAAAAACGAACCTAAAACAATAAAAGATATAACATTAGCAGATATTAAAAAAGCAAAAGAAATAAGGGATAATAAGAAAAATGGATAAATTAGATTTTGCAGAAGGAATGAAAATACTTTATTCTTGTTATCATAAAGATTTAAATAATGATGATTTTATTATATGGTATGAAATGTTAAAAGATATCAAACCAGATGTATTTAAAAAGACAATAATAGAAATATGTAAAGAAAAATCATTTATGCCCACAGTACACGATATATTAGATAAATCAAAAAATGTTAGTAATAGTTATTATTTATCTATAATTGATAAAATGTATGATGATGGTTATTTTAAAAAGGGATATCAAGAATTAACAGATGAACATGCAAATAGAAATTATGATAAAGCAATAAGATGGATAGAAAAGGGAATAATACCGCAATTCTTACTAGATGACATGAATGAATATATAAAATCTAAAACTCAAATTAACAATAAAGAAACTTTAAGGATAGAAGCATGTTAAGAACTTGTAACGTATGTGGTGGAATCCATCAAGAAGATAAAATGTGTAAAAGAAAATATCCAAGTAAAAAGAATAGTAAAGCCAATTCATTTAGAAATACTAATGATTGGATAACAAAAAGAGAACAAATAAAAAGAAGAGATAAGTATCTCTGCCAAGTATGTTTAATGAATAATATATATACATATAACAATTTACAAGTTCATCATATAATCCCGATAAATATTGATTATTCAAAAAGATTAGATAGCGATAATTTAATAACATTATGCACATATCATCACCATCATGCTGAAAAAGGATTAATAACTAAAGAACAATTATTAAAAATAGTAGATCCCCCCGGGGAGTAATTAATCAAAAATAATATTTTTTTCTACACCCACAGTCCACCTAAATTCACACAATTATAAGTTTTCCGTGAATTTTTTGGAAAATATAGCAAACAAAAGAGTATTAGAACAAACAACTAATACTCAATTTTTTTAAATTCCAAAGGATTTTCATTAACAATTAATAAAGCATATTTAACTCTTAATAACTTATAAACTTCAGCTTTTACTTTTTCTTGATCCTCACCAAACATATTAATTAAATCCTTAGCAGAATTATAATGTTGTAAAAAAGAACCTTCATACATGGCATTTCTATAATATGAATTAGCAATATAATAAGCAACAACTTCAGGCATTACATAACTTTCGATATACTCATCATAATTATCAAGGAAAGGTTTTAATATTGCATTAAATTCTTCATCACTAATATCACCATTAGTAGTCTTTCTAATCATAGACACCTCCAATTTGTTGTATTAATCACTTAAATATTAAAAAAATACAAGTTTTATTTAACAAATTTTAAATTTTGTAGGCTTAATTAGGGGCAAAAAGTCAATTTTTGCCGAATTTATGTTATAATTATTTGTAGGTAGGTGGAAGTGTAATGGAATATAAAACTATATCAATAAGAGAAGTTATAACAAAGATTAATAATAAGGAAATGTATTTGCCTGAAATCCAAAGAGGTTTTGTTTGGAAGGAAAAACAAGTTGAAAAACTTTTTGAATCAATTTTTGTAGGTTATCCTATTGGGACATTATTGTTTTGGAAGACTACAAAGAAGGATATAAATGATAATGAACTCGTTTTATATGATTTTATTAAAGACTTTCACGAACGAGATAATAAAGATAATAAAAAAGCTTCTGAAATAGCTTCTAATTATGATAGTTATTATATTGTACTTGATGGACAACAAAGGTTATCTTCACTTTATATAGGATTGCAAGGGTCATTAGCTTATAAATTACCATATTTATGGTGGAGTTCAGATTCTGCTTTTCCTCAAAAAAAATTATTTTTTAACTTGGATGCACTAGGATTAGTTGATGATGAAGAAGATAATAAGATTCCATTATTTAAATTTTTTGATGTAACGAAAGTACCGGAAGATAACTTATGGTTTGAAGTTTCAAAAGTTTTACAATTTGAAAAATTGTCGGAGATAATCAATTATTCAAATACTAATAAACTAACAGATAATCAAATAAATAATTTAACAAAATTCTGGGAAATGATTAATTTGGAGAATCCGCCAATTATTCATTATTTAACAATACAAGATACAGATTATGATGATGTACTAAATATATTCGTAAGATTAAATTCAAGTGGAACACCATTATCTAAACCAGACTTGTTGTTTTCAACTATGTTATTAGACTGGAATGGTGGAAGAGAAGTAATTGAAAAGTTAATAAAGAAAATCAATAACAAAGGAGACAAATTTAATTTTTCCAAAGATTTCATAATGAGAACTTGTTTAGTGTTATCAGGTGCACCAGTGAATATGAAAGTAGAATCATTTAAAAAAGAAAAAATTGAATTTATTAGAGATAATTTTCAACAGATATCAGAATCAATCGAAAAGGCAGTTGATTCTTTAGTAGAGCTAGGATATTCAAATGATAATATACTATCGTACAATGCCATTATTCCCTACATATACTATATTTATAAAGGCGGTTCTAATAAGAAAGATAGTGTTGATGGGTTAAGAATATACCTGGCAATATCGTTTTTGAAAAACATTTATGGTGTTGCATCTAATTCAGCATTAACCAATACAAGAGCTGCAATTGATAAATTTAACTGTGCTAAGAAAACATTTAATACAAGTATTTTTGATGGTGTACATTTAGTAGGAGATAGAGAATTTAAAATAACAAAAGAGGACGTTACATCTTATATGGATCGTGAAAAAGGGCTTTATACATTTTATTTATTAACTTTATTGTATCCTGATTTAAAGTTAGGACAAATTAAATTCCATCAAGATCATGTTCACCCTTATGTTAGTTTTGACGAATTAGACTCTACTAAATTAAGTGAAACACAAATTTCTAAATGGAAAGAAATGAGAAACACATTACCTAATCTTCAATTGTTAGAGGGTAGTGAAAACGAATCAAAAAATCGTGTTCCATTAGCTGATTGGATAAAAGCAGGTAATAAAGTCTTATATAGTGACAAAAAAGAATCAACAGATTTGTATAATTTTGAAAAGTATTATGAAAAAAGAAAACAAAATATGATTTCAAAATTATTAGAAATCTTTAACTTAAAATAAAACGGAGGGACTATATGACAGATATAGAATTAAAAAAATTAAAGGATGATTTATGGCATTCTGCTGATATGCTACGTGCAAGTGCACATTTAGCAGCGAATAAATATGGACAACCAATACTTGGGTTAATATTTTTAAGATACGCTGATATCTTATATAAACAACATAAAGATGAAATAGAAAAAGAGTATAATTCTTTAAAAGGATCAAGAATGGAAAGATCCATTAAAGATATTGCAATAGAAAAATGTGGGTTCTATTTACCAGAAGTTGCTTATTATGATTTTTTAAATAATGCACCAGATGATGCAAATAAAGCAAAATTAGTAAAAAATGCTATGAAAGCCATAGAAGAAAATAATAATAAAATGGAAGGTGTTTTACCCAAAGAAGTTTATGGTCAACTCGTACCTGAAGAAGAACCTGAATTATTATCAAATATAATTAGAATATTTATGGATATACCTGAAAATATTAGTGTAGATTTGTTTGGTGAAATATATGAATTCTTCTTGGGTAAATTTGCACTAGCTGAAGGTAAAGATGGTGGAACATTCTATACTCCTGCTTCAGTAGTTCAATATATGGTTGAGGTCTTAAATCCCGAAGCCGGTGATAAGAAATTCTTAGATCCTGCTTGTGGTTCTGGTGGTATGTTTGTGCAAGCAGCTAGATACATGCATAGACATAATGCAAAAGAAAATGAAATGATGAAGTTTAGATGTTATGGTGTGGAAAAAGAACCAGATACTGTTAAATTAGCTAAAATGAATTTACTTTTAAATAATGTTAGAGGGGATATTACAGAAGCTAACTCATTTTATTCCGATCCGTATAACGCATATGGAAACTTCGATTATGTAATGGCTAATCCTCCTTTTAATGTTGATGAAGTCGTTTATGAAAAAGTTAAAGATGATAAACGCTTTAATACGTATGGTATACCAAAGAATAAAACAAATAGCGGTAAGAAAAAATCAGATAAAAAAGAAACGGTCCCTAATGCTAATTACTTATGGATATCATATTTTGCAACGGCTTTAAATGAAACTGGGAAAGCAGCATTAGTTATGGCAAATTCAGCGTCTGATGCTAACAAAAGTGAATTAGAAATTAGAAAAAAAATGATTGATGAAGGAATTGTATCACAAATGGTTACTTTACCTTCTAATATGTTTACTTCGGTTACCTTACCTGCAACATTATGGTTCTTTGATAAAAATAAACCCAATACCAATAAAAAGAATGAGGTTTTGTTTATAGATGCAAGAAATGTTTTTACGCAAATAGATAGAGCTCATAGAAAATTCAGCGAAGAACAAATAAAAAATTTATCTATTATAACAAAAATATACAATGGTGACGTAGATTCATATAATAAATTAATAGACGAATATAATGATAATTATAATAAGTCTAAAGATAATAAGAAAGATTATTGGAAAAGTCAAATAGAATGGTTGTCAGAAAGATTTCCTGATGGAAAATATCAAGACGTTATAGGTTTATGTAAGGTTGTTAGAATTGATGAAGAAGAAGGAATATCTGAACAAGATTATTCATTAAATCCTGGAAGATATGTGGGAGTAGTTATAGAAGACGATGGATTAACAGATGAAGAATTCAAATCTGATTTAAAAGATATAAAAAAGGCTTATAAAAAGTTATCCGATGAATCAAATCAAGCATCTGATGAATTGGATAAAATATTTAATGAATTAATAGGTGAATAACATGAAACTTAGAGATGTGTATGAATCAGCAAATACAGGATTAGATGCAATTAAAAGAGCCCCAATAGTTGATTATGAGTCAGATATTAAATGTATTCGAATACAAGATATATCTCAAAATAAAAAATTCCATGAATGGGGAAATACAGAAGTAAACGAAAGTGATTATAATAAGTTTAAGTTAAAGAAAAATGATATTCTTGTTGCTAGAACAGGTGCTACAGTTGGTGTATCTTATATTGTTAAGGAAGATTGCAATGCTGTTTATAATAATGGGACTATCAGATTACGTCTTAAAGATAATGTTAATTGTGGGTTTATATATCAATTATTTCAAACAAGGGAATTTAGACAATATATAGATAATGTATCATGTGTATCAACACAACCAAATTTGAAAGTTGAAAATTTATTAAGATTTGATATACCTGATTATTCAAAACCTCAACAAGAAAAAATAGCTAAAATTTTAATGAAATATGATGAATTAATTTTGAAAAATGAAGAAAAAATAATGACTTTAGAAAAAATAATTAAAAAAACTTATATTAAATGGTTTATAAAAAACAATATTCCTAATTATGAAATTAAGAATAAAAAAAAGGTAAAACCATATGGATGGGTGCTTGGCAATGATAATGAGATGATGATTCCGTCGAAGTGGAAAATTGGAAAACTTGAAGAAATAGGCAAATTTGTCAGAGGAAAGAATATTACTGCAGCTGAGATGGTTGAGGGGGATATTCCGGTTATTTCTGCGGGAATTAATCCTTCAGGATATCATAATGAATCAAATGTAAAAGAATTTAGTATTACTATGTCTGCTTCTGGTGCAAATGCCGGATACTTGAAATATAATTTGTGTGATATTTGGGCTGCAGATTGTTCGTATTATGCAAATAATAAGAATATATGGTTTGTTTATTCATCATTGGATTTTATATCTAAAGCGATTGACAATTTGCAAGTTGGTGCCGCACAACCACATGTATATCCTAAAAACATAAACAAATTAAATATAATTATTCCTGAAGAAGATTTGATTATAAAATATAACAATTTTGTAAACCCAATTTTTATGGAAATAAAAAATTTACTTGAACAAAATAAGAATTTATTGTGTCAGAAAAAGATGATGCTACCTAGATTGATGTCAGGAAAATTAGAAGTAGATTAGAGGTGAAAAAATGTCTAAGTTTATAACAGAAGATGATATTGAACAATCTATAATAAAAAAATTAATTTCTGATGAGTTTAAATATAATAGTATAATATGTGATTCTGATCCGTCTAAACAAGAAGACTTAAACGATGGAACTGGAAGAAGAAGTAAGAAAGATTGCATTTTACCTAATGTATTAGCTAAATCATTAGAAAAAATTAATCCAAATATTTCTCGTGAACAATTACAATTGGTAATTGATTCATTAGTTACAGACTTTTCGGATAATGATATTATTGATAAAAACTATGAATTGTATAATAAAATACGAAATGGTGTAAAAATAAATACCATGCATGATGATGTAGAAGATTTTGAAATTGTAAAACTAATAGATTATGAAAATTCATATAATAATGATTTTACTGTAGTTTCTCAAATGTGGATTCAAGGAAGATACTATTGGAAAAGACCTGATTTGTTAATTTTTGTTAATGGTTTGCCATTAGTATTTATTGAATTGAAAAATAGCATTATTAAGGTTAAGGAAGCTTATGATGTCAACCTTAAAAACTATATAAAAGATATTCCTAATTTGTTTGCATTTAATCAAATATGTGTTTTATGTAATGGATTAAAAACAAAGGTTGGGGCATTCAATGCAAATTATGATTTTTTCTTTGAATGGTTAAAAAACTCCGAAAAAGAAAAGATTGATAGGAAATATATTGAAGATGAGGGATTATCTGTTAATTATTTAATAGATGGATTATTAAAAAAGGAAACCTTATTAGACTATATTGAAAATTTTATAATGTTCAATAATCAAAAAATTAAAGTAATAGCAAAAAACCATCAATTCTTAGGAGTTAATAACCTTATTGAAAGTGTTAAAAATCGGGAAGAACTAAAAGGAAAACTTGGAGTATTTTGGCATACACAAGGATCTGGAAAATCATATTCAATGGTTTTCTTCACAAGAAAAGTTAGAAGAAAAATAAATGGTAATTTTACTTTTGTTATTATTACGGATAGAGCTGAGTTAGACACTCAAATTCATAAGACCTTTGTTAGAACCGAGGTTATTGGATCAAAAGAAGAATGTCAACCTAAAGATGGAAATCAATTGAGAGATTATCTAACAAAAAATAAAGGATTTATATTTACTCTAATTCAAAAATTTAGATATGATAAGGATAAAGAGTTTCCTATTTTATCAACTCGAAACGATATAATTGTTTTAGTTGATGAAGCTCATAGAACTCAATATAAAGATTTAGCAGAAAATATGAGAAAGTCAATGCCAAATGCGAATTATATAGCATTTACAGGAACACCATTATTAGGGAAACATAGATTAACTAATCAATGGTTTGGTGATTATGTTTCAGAGTATAATTTTAATCAAGCTGTTGAGGATGGTTCAACTGTTCCATTATTTTATAGTAAAAGAGTACCTGATGTTGAGCTTGAAAACAATTATCTTGATGATGACATATTAGATATTATTGAAGACGAAAATTTAAATTCTGATGAAGAAAGAATACTTGAAAATTCTACTTCAAAAGTGTTGGAAGTAATAAAAAGAGATAGCAGAATTGATAAAGTAGCTAGAGATATTGCATATCACTTTCCTAGAAGAGGATTCTTGGGTAAAGGACTTGTAGTATCTGTTGATAAATATACTACAGTTAAAATGTATAATAAAGTTCAATATTATTGGAATGAAGAACAAAAGAATCTTATTCAAGCAAGAAATATTGCAAAGACTGAAGAAGAGAGAAACAAAATAAATAAAATATTAGATTTTATGAACAATGTTGAAATGGCTGTAGTTGTTTCTGAAGAAGCAAATGAAAATGAAAAATTTGCTGAAAAAGGATTAGACATTGCATCTCATAGACAAAAGATGAAAGAATTAACTCCCGAAGGCTTAGATATAGAAGATAGATTTAAGGATCCTAACGATAAACTACAATTAGTTTTTGTATGTTCTATGTGGCTTACTGGATTTGACGTTCCAAGCTTGTCAACTTTATATTTAGACAAACCAATGAAATCGCATACATTAATGCAAGCTATAGCCAGAGTTAATAGAGTATATGAAGGAAAAACTTGTGGATTGGTAATTGATTATGTAAATATTTTCAAATTTATGAAACAAGCTTTGAGTGATTATGCAACTGATGATAATGGTGATGTAATGCCTGCAAAAGATATGAGTGAATTAGTTGAATTACTTAATTCATCTATTCAAGAGGCTGATAAATTTCTTAAAGAAATTGGAATCAATGTTGAAAAAATAACATCTGAATCTTCAACGTTAGACCAATTAGACGAAATAAGAAAAGCTTATAATCTTATTGTAGATACTGATGATAAAAAGGAAAAATTCAAAGTAATTAGTAATACTATGATTAATATCTATGATGCAGCAAAGCCGGAAATATTTGAAATGCATTGGAAAGATGATAGATTTGGAGTTATCGATTATTTAAATGGATTGTTATGCAATAGAATTGATGACGAAAAAATAAAAAGAGCTAGAAACAGAATGGAACAAGTTTTAGATAATAGCGTTAGATCTTCTGATGCGTTAGAAGACAAAAACAATCAATTTGCTGTATACAACAATAAAGTAATAGATTTATCAAAAATTAATCTAGATGACTTAAAAAAAGAGTTAGAAACAACAACTTACCGTGCAATAGAAATAGACAATCTTAAAGAATACATTGAACGTGCTTTAAAACAAATGATTAACATGAATGTTACAAGGCAAAAGTTTTCTGAACGGTATAAAAATATCGTAGATAGATATAATGCAGGAAATTCTCAAAATGAAGACTATTATAATCAATTGATAGATTTAATTAATTTATTGAAGAATGAACAAAATAGAGCTAATTTAGAAGGCTTAAACGATGAAGAATTAGAGTTATATGATTTATTGAGAAAAGATAAAAAGCTAACTAAAGAAGAAGAACAAAAAGTAAAATTAGCTGCTAAAAACCTGTTTGAAAAATTGACTAAAGAAAAAGAAGACTTATTAGTTGTAGATTGGTATAAGGATTTAAATACTACATTAAGAGTAAAAAATGCTATTGCAGTTTCGTTAGATAAAGATTTACCAGACAGCTATGATAAAACGTCATTTGAAAATATAATTTTAATGATATTGATGCATTTTATTGATATGGCCGTTAACTCATATGGTTGGATTTCTAATAAAAATACTAATTAATTGTAGTTTAACTGATAAAAAATGATATAATAATTATGCATAATAAGAGTGTGTTTCATTTTAAGATGGAATATACTCTTTTTTGATTGGAGCCTGAATATATGAAACAATCTAAATTACAAGGATACATTTATGATTTAGAACATAAGAACAAAAAATTTTCATTTAAGAAGACAATGAAAATATTAGATGTAAGTAACGCTATTTATTTGGATTTTAATAAATAAAACTAATATTAGTGATTTTTCTAATTATCAAAAATCTAAATATATGTTTAAAGAAATTGTTAAAGAATTTGAAACAGTTTATCAAATGCTAGAAGATGGAAATGTATTGATGGCAGTTTGTTTAATTAGATATACGTATGAAGAAGTATTATATATAATGGAAACTTCCTTAGATATTAAATTAGATATTAATATACAAACAAGAGCAGGGTATTTTAAAGAAAAAGTATGTGAAAATTTAACTGATGTTTTAAGTGATAGCTTTGATAAGGAAGATATAAATGATTTATATAGTTATTTATCTAAGATAACGCATGTAACTAATATAAAAGAAGTTATTAGTTATTTGGTAGATAGTAAGAAAATAAAAGAATATATTGTTAATGAAATAAAATATATATTAATAAATATAGAATCAATGTTTCTAGATTTTATAAATAAGAAGTGTAACAACGATAATTCAATGAATAATAATATTTTATTAGAAACAACATATGTTGAATTATTAAATACGCTTTATTATGCAGCCAATGTTTCTAATAAAGAAAAAACATTAAAAATGTATTTTTATGGCGAAAAGAATCAGAAATATTTAAAAGAACAAAATGAATTAATAGTTGAAGTTATTAAGGGTATGAATTCTTCAAAAGATAAAATTCAAAAATCAATTAATACAGTTTCAAAAGAATTGGATCATCAATTAAAAGAATCAGGATATATGAAATTAGCCAATTCAATTTTGAATTCAAAAAAGTAATTTTTTAGGTACGATTTAGGTACGATGGGACTAAACAAAGCTGGGTAATTACGAAAATGTCATCAATTTATAGGCATTTTTCTAACAAAAAAGGGCACTTTTGACCATAAAAGTACCAATCAACCAAAACCCCCTGAAGTGGACCAGAGATGGTCCACATTTTTTTTGCCCAGTATTTACAAAGTTTTGCGAGGCTTAGGTTAGTAAAAAACAGCATTTCAGGTAACAAAAAGGTAATGTCCAACATTTTAAATAAATTAAGAGATAAAACAATGATAGTAATTGCACATAGATTAGAAACTATTAAAGATGTAGATAACATTTTTGTTTTATCTGACGGTAAAATTGTAGAAGAAGGAAAGTATCAAGATTTGTTAGACAAAAATGGATATTTCGACGCATTATATAAATCATCAAAATAATTGAAAAGAATAAATATGAAATTTACAAATGTTAAGCAAAACAATGCAATTTAATAGCAAAGTTTTGCTTTTTATTGTAGTAAAATACAAATTTTTCCAAAGAATAAATATTCATTAAGGATACACTTTTTTTAAATTGTGTTATAATGTATTTGGATATTATTTATTGTTGGGGGATATATATGGAAATTGAAAAATTAGTAGAAAATTTTAATTTAAAAGGTAAAATAATAAGCATAGAGGAAAAACGTACTGGTAATATTAATAATACATATATAGTAACTGTTGAACATGAAAAAGTTATTAAAAAATATATAATTCAAAAGATAAATACAACTGTATTTAATGAACCATATGTATTAATGCAAAATATTGAGAATGTTACAAACTATTATAAAAATTATTTAAGAATTAATAATGAAGATGTTGAAAGAGGAACATTAAGTGTTATTAAAACAAAAAATAATAAAAATTTATTAAGGACATCAAACAATGAATATTATAGAATGTATAATTATATAGATAATGCAGTATCATATGATAAATTTGATGATGCAAATATGTTCTATAATGTTGGTATTGCATATGGTAGGTTTGTTAAAGTTTTAGATAACTATCCAATGGATAAATTAAATGAAACTATACCAAACTTTCATAATTCAAAGAAAAGATTAAGTGACTTTTTAAAAGATATTAAAAATGATCCATGTGATAGAGTTAAAGACGTTTTAGCAGAAATAGTATATATTATACAAAGAAGTGATGAATTAAGTATTATTGTTGATTTATTAGATAATAAAGAAATCCCATATAGAGTTACACATAATGATACAAAAATAAATAATGTATTAATGGATTTAAATACAAACGAGGCAATATGTGTTATTGATTTAGATACAGTAATGCCTGGTAGTGCATTATATGACTTTGGAGATGCCATTAGATCTGGTGCAGCAACAGCAATAGAAGATGATAAAAATTTAGATCAAGTAACAATTGATATGGAATACTATAAGTGTTTTACAGAAGCTTATTTAAATGAAACAAAAGATATATTAACCCCAATAGAAATAAAATATTTACCAATGGCATGCAGAATAATTACTTTAGAACTTGCTATGCGTTTTCTAAATGATTACATAAATGGTGATACATATTTTAAGTGTGATTATGAAACGCATAATTTAGATAGGGCACGTAACCAATTAAAATTAGTAAGTGAAATGGAATTAAAATTTGATGAAATGGAAAATATAGTTAGAAAATACATATCTAATAATGAACAACAATTAAAAAAGACGTTTAATTAGTAAAACAAAGATAATACTAAGAATGGTGATTATTATGATAAAAATTAATAAATCAATTCTTGGTTTTCTTTTTTTAATTGTATTAATATTTCAATATTTTATTTTTATAAATAATGATGAACAAACATTAATGACTTTTAATGAAAATAATTCTAATATAAATAATTACGCAAACTATATAGTAGATTTTAAAGATACGCTAAACACTAAAAATTTTGAAGAAAAATTCTTTGCTTTAGAAAAAAATACATATCAGATAAAAAAAATATATATTGATGTTAATAAAACTTGGAATTTGAAATTAAAAAAAGAACTTAGTGAATATAATTTTGAAGATCTTAATAAATTTGTGTTACATTATAAACAAACTTTACATAAATATAATTTGTCAGAAGAAACAATAAATATAGATGTTACTGGAATCAAAATAAATAAAGTATTAATATATACATCAAAAGAAAATATACTAAAATTAGGTATGGAATATCAAAAAAAATAAGCAAATATATGCTTATTTTAATTTTCTTCAACAATTATTGCTTCAGTAGGACAATTATCTGCTGCCTCTTTAACATCATCAATGTTTTCTTCAATTTTAGCGTCTTCTAATACATATGCTAATCCATCATCATCAATATCAAATACATCACTAACTATTGCTTGACATGCACCACAACCAATACACGCATCTTTGTTTACTTTAACCATTATATTCACCTCGTGTAACATTATATATTTTAATTAATAAAAAAGCAATAAAAAAAGTATTATATGTTTTATTTTTTTTTAAAATATGTTATTATTTTGTTATATATAGTAAAAGGGTGAGTGTCTATGAAAAGTAGAATGGAAAAATACTACAATCAGAATGAAGAATTTATAGGTAGAAGAACAAAAAATGAAAATTTATATAGAAAAAAAGATTATAGTATGTATTCATCAAATGAAACAATAATAGATACAAATAATGAAATTGACATTACCAAATTAAAAAACATAATTCAAAGTAGGGAAGATTATCAAAGAGCTAAATCATATAGAAATATGTTGAGTGATAAAAAGTTTGATTATGATGATATTGAAGTAGAAGAAGATAGTTACGAAGAAAAAAATTATGATATAAATGTTTTATTACAAAAAGTAAAAGATGAAAAAGATCAAATTGATGAACAAGATAAAATGCGCAAATTAAGAAATACACAATACGATATTTTGAGTAATTTAGATATTAAAAGTAAAAAAACTAAAACAGTAGATGATTTAGAAAAACAAAAAGAAGAATTAAAAGATTTAATAAATTCTATTACTAATAAAAATAATAGTGTAGAAGTAGAAGATAATGATCCATTGGGATTACTTTCAGACTTACAAGCAACTAGTGTAATAACACCATCTGCAACAATAAATAATAATGATATTGTTCCACCTCAAAAAGATGTAGAAGTAAGTAATCCAAAATCTATTGAAAATAAAGAAGATGCTGAAGATGAAGAAAGTTTTTATTCTGATTCATTTACATTTTCAAAAAAAGATTTTGAAGGATTAACAGATTTAAATGAAAATGTTAAATCAAATAATATTTTAATTAAGATTTTAATTATAATATTAATATTAATTATATTAGGTGTGGGTTTACTGGTATTAAACTACTTTTATCCCTTCATACCATTTCTATAAAAGATAAATTAATTTGTAATATTTGTTATTAATCATAATATAATTTATTGAAGCGAGGGATATATATGATTAATAAACAAAGTATATGGTTTTTAACATTGTTCAGTTTAATTCTTGTTTTAAGTGTATATTATATTACAATGCCAAATGAATTATTAATTACTAATAACTCAAATCAAGCTAATCAAGAAACAATAAACGAAACAAGTGAGGAACAAGCTGTAATAAAAGAAAGTGAACTATTAACTGCATTAAGAGTAGAAGCTGAAGAAGAAAGAACAGAAGAGATAAATGCTCTCAATGAAACATTAAATAATAAAGAAGCTAGTACAGAAGATAAAAATAATGCATTTGAAAAATTAAAAGATTTAAATTCATTAAAAGGAAAAGAACAATTATTAGAAAAAAAGATAAAAGAAAATTTCAAAGTAGATTCTTTTGTTAAAATTGACAATAATAACCAAATAAGAGTAGTAGTTTCTAGTAGTGATCATTCTACAGAATTAGCAAATAATATTATGAGAAGTATCCAGGAAGATTTTGACACAAAAATGTATATATCTGTAAAATTTCAAAGCTAACTTTAGGTTAGTTTTTTTTGTACTATTGCCCCTCACTAAAAAATAAAACAAACATAGAATACTATGAATGAAAATATAAACCACCTCTATTGTGAGGAAAGTGAGGGAAATAATGAGTAAAGAAATAATGACTAAAAGGGAAAAAGAGGTATTTGAATTACTTATAAGAAATAAAAGTACAAATGAAATAGCTGATGAATTAAATATTAGTCAAAAAACAGTGAGAAATCATATATCTAATGCTATGCAAAAACTAGGAGTTAAAGGTAGAGCTCAGGCAGTTGTAGAACTTTTAAAGTTAGGAGAATTAACACTTTAAAACAAAAGTCGTCAAAGTAACGACTTTTTTCATTTTTAACATATTAATACATATCATTAATTAGAGGTGAAATTTATGTTAAAAAGAATTTCAATTAGAAAAATTACACTAGCAACATTTACTCTGTTAGTATTAACATTAATGTATTTATTACCAAATGATACTAAAGACCTTAAAGTAGAACAAACTGAACAATATGTTGATTTGGATACAACTAATTTACATGAAATATACCTTTTAGATAAAAACAATTATATTGCTAGAACTACTATTTCATATGTTAATTCTGATAATAAAAGTATAGAAGAAAAAGTAAAAGAATTACTTGATGCAATGATAATAGGAGGAAAAAAAGAAAGCTTAATACCAAATGGTTTTAAAGCAATAATTCCAGTTGATACTAGAATATTAGGTGTTACCTTTAATGATGGCACACTTAAAATTGATTTTTCAAAGGACATATTAGATATAAATCAGGAATACGAAGAAAAAATGATAGAATCTATTTGTTATACTCTAACAAGTATTAAGGAAGTAAAGGGTATATTAATTTATGTTGAGGGTGAATTATTAACAGAATTGCCAAAAAGTAAAAAGTTTTTACCAACAATATTAGATAGAAGCTTTGGCATTAATAAAGTTTTTAATATAACTAGTCTTAAAGATGTAGAACCAGTAACAATCTACTATGTAAACAAATGTAATGATAATTATTATTATGTTCCAGTTACAAAATATACTAATAATACTGATGATAAGGTAAAGGTTATTATTGAAGAATTAGCTGGTACTCCAACATATGAAAATAATTTAATGAGTTTTTTAAATTCAAATACAGAACTTATTAATTACGAAATAAAAGATAAACAAATGAAATTAGAGTTTAATAATTATTTAATTGATGATATTGATAAGATGAATATTCTAGAAGAAGTCAAATATACTATATCGCTATCTATAAAAGATAATTTTGATATAGATGAAATATTATTCTATGTTGATAACGAAGAGATAGAAAAAACTGTTTTTAGTGAACAATAGGAAAAACGACTTTTATAAGTCGTTTTTAAATTCAAAAGTTTTTTTGACAAAATAATAGAATAGTGATAAAATATCAAGCCAATGAGGGGATAATATGAAAAAGAATATTGATAAAATGAATATACTAATGACGAAAAAAGTTCATTTGGTTCAAAGTGGTTATTTTAAACCCAATATTCAAGATTTAAAAGAAACTGATATAAAAAAAATTAATGATATTATATCTTTAAATTACATGGGATATGGTGAATTTGCATTTGATGCTTTACCTAGTTCTTTGAGAAGAATGACTGTTAATAAAGACTTCTATAGTGTATTTGTTTTTAATGAATACAAAGATGTAAAAGGTAATTCACTAAAAATTTATGCTCCAGAAATATTCATTGGTAATATTAAAAATATCATTAAACAACTAACTGAAAGTGGATATGGATTAAAAGCCTATTGTTCGTTAAGTGATTATATTAAGAATACAAGATCAGAAATGAAAGATAATTTTTGGTGGGATATAGAAAATGATTTTTTCATATTCTTTGAACATACTGACAAAGTTATTACAGCTATGGATTCATTAAGAAAAAATGGATATGGTAATGTTAAAACTATTTCCAAAAAAAATCTTACAAAAATATATTTGCAAGAATTAACTAAACAAAACAAAATAATAGATTATAAATATAATAAAAAGAGTAAAATACACCAAATAGACTTTTCAAGTGATATTCCAATTGAAACTGTTTTAATGGACGCAATAACAATTGCTAGATTAGATAAAAAAAACGTAGTATTTGCAGTTAATGGAGTGTCTTTCTATATAGATTCACATAGTTTACAAGATAATATAGTTGAAAATAATGGAATAAAAGTGATTGATTTTGATGTAGATAATAACATAATAACTGGATCGATAAATTACTATAATAGTATAATAAATACAAGAAGACCTATACAAAAAATATTAAAAAAATAAAAAAGTCATGGAAAGTTTTGTTAGAATGTAATTTCAACAAAATTATCGATTGACTTTTTTATTTTATTTTCATTACAAAGTGTTAGTGGTTTTAATAATAGCGTGGTGTGTTATTTGGATTAATAATTTTATGAAAATTCTTGTTAGAAGAACAAATGTTTGTTATAATTATGTATAGGAACATTTAATAGTTGGGTGGAGCCAAACTTCTTGAAGAAGGGAGGCGATAAAATGAACAAGAAGGATTTTTTAATTCTATCTCTAGTAATAATTATCTTCCTTTTATTATTCTTACTATTTATAGTATTAATATAAAAGAAATCCACCTAACTCAGCTTTGATTTAGGTGGACCATAACTTTATGGCTACACTCAACAACGCAATATTAAGTGTTCCTTTAATATTTTATGAAGATTTCTTCATCTATATACATAATAACATAAAAACGACTTTTTGACAAGTCGTTTTATTTTACTCGAAACCTCGAGTTTATTATCATTATGGTGTCCTGGAAGGGATTCGAACCCCTGACCGATCGCTTAGAAGGCGATTGCTCTATCCAACTGAGCTACCAGGACAAGTCTGGTGCGAGTAACAGGACTTGAACCTGCACGTCGTAGACACTAGATTCTAAGTCTAGCGCGTCTGCCAATTCCGCCATACTCGCATATAATTTGCTCGATAACAGTTTAAATTATACGATATTTTTTTTTCAATGTCAACTTAATTATTAAATTTATATAATAAATAAATTAAAAACGTTCATAATATTAATGGTGATATTATGAATGTTTTATTTACAGGTGCTCGTAGTGGTATAGCAAAATCTACAATTGATCGTTTATTAAAAAAAGATTATACAATATTTTTAACAGTGAGAACTGATAAACAATTAAAAAGCATTGAAAAAGAATATAAAGATATTAAAAATGTTAAGTGTTTTAAACTTGATATAACTGATAATGAAGACAGAAAGAAAATTGAGAAATTAGATATTGATATTTTAGTAAGTAATGCATCAGTTTGTTATGGTGGTTCTATATCAGAAATACCATTTGAATATGTAAGGGATAATTTTAATGTCAATGTATTTGGAACATTTGAGTTAATTCAAATTGTATTAAAAAACATGATAAAAAAAGATAAGGGTAGGATTATAATTATGGGATCTTTAGCAGGTGTAATGCCACTTAATTTCATGGGAGTATATTGTTCTACCAAATCTGCAGTAAATACATTAGCTACAACACTAAAAAATGAAATGAAATTAATTAGTAATAATATAGATATAATTTTAATTGAACCAGGATTATATCATACAGGTTTTAACCAACTTATGGCTGAAAACAAGTATGATTGGATGCAAAAATCATCATATTTTAAAAAACAAATACCTAAAATTAAAGCTAAAGAAAAATTAATTTTCGAATTATTTGAAAAAGAAAAATTAAATTCAATAACTGATAAAATTATAGAAGCTATTGAAACTGATAAACCTAGTTTTATTTATAGAGCGCCATCATCACATGTAATAGCGTCAAAAATATATGATTTATTAAACAGATAAAAAGATGTTAACACTTTTGTTAACATCTTTTACATACTTTCTTTTATTTTATCAACATTTTTAAAATTCATTTTTGAAACTTTTTTAAGCTCATCAAATCCATATTTTTTAACAAAATTAACTCCAAATTCATCAACTAAATTAGATGCACCCTTTGGTAAAAACATATCATATTTTTCTCCCAATTTATCAAGTTCTAAAAGAAAAGTATATCTACTTATTAATGAACCACATGCAACAGCTAAATTCTTATCTTCAGCTTTAGTCATGAAAGTAATGTCTTTAACAACATTTTCTTCATCTTTTAAATATTCGTAATATTTCTTTGGATTAACAAATTGGTCTACAATAATATAATCATAATCGATATATTTTTCTTTTAATCTATAAAGTACCTCATTATGCATTAATGCTTTAAATGTATTCATATTAATCTTGTCTGAGTACATTAAATTGTATTCTTCATTACTAAGTATTTTAGTTTCATATGGAATTCTTTCTTTAATTTTAGGTACAACCTTAAGTATTGTTTCATCACTCATTTTTTTAGAATCCTTAACACCTAAATCTTCTAAAAATTTAATATCATCCATACTAACATATGCTGCAGTAACTACTAATGGACCAAAGAAGTCTCCTGTTCCAACTTCATCTGACCCAATTGAACAAACATTATGGTAGTCTTTAACTTCAACAGTTTTAGTTTTTTTATTTTCTTGCCCTTTAATATATTTACATCTAGGATAATTACTGCAAGCTTCAAACTCACCATATTTACTAGTTCTTACAACCATGTCATGTCCACATTTTGGACAAACTTCACCAGTTTTTGTAACTTCCTTTTTAACTGGTATTTCTTCTTTAACTAATTCTGGATTTAAAAAAGCTTCTCTTTGTTTCCATATATTAGCATCTATATCTGCACTTATTCCTTGAAACATTGCTTTTCCAGATTCATATAAAGTAATTATTGTATCTGCATCCTGTGCTTGAAAGATTGCATAGGGTGGAGTTTTTTCTCTTCTCATAAAAGCATAATGATTGATCATTTCTTCTTTAATTTTATCACTAACTTTTAATACTATTGTTTTTTGTTTAGCTTTTGGCATAATACTACCTCCTAAATACATTTTAACACATTTTCTTTATTTTTTCTTCAAAATGTAATATACTAGTATTATAAAAGATGTAAAGGAGAAAAGTTATGAATATTGTAGATGTAATTATAGTGTTATCTTTACTTTTTGGATCAATTGTAGGATTTAAAAAGGGCGCAATTAGTACTGGTGTTTCATTTGTTGGATTAGTACTAGCAATAGTATTATCAGCAATATTAAGACGTCCTGTTGCCGAATTTATGTATGAACATCTTCCATTTCTTGATTTCGGTGGAATATTTAAAGGTGTAACAGTTTTAAACATTTTACTATATGAAGTAATCGCATTTTTCTTAGTATTTTCAATATTACAAATAGGAGTTGGATTACTAAGTAAAGTTGCAAATATAATAGAAAAAGCATTAGACTTTACAATAGTACTAGGAATACCATCTAAAATAATAGGTATCTTTGTTGGATTTATAGAAACTTACATATACGTATTTATAGTAATGTATTTCTTAACACTACCTATGTTTAATATTGGAATAGTAAAAGATTCAAAAATTACTGATAAAATATTAAATAATACTCCAATTTTAACTAATACAGTTGGCGGTACATTAAATGCATTTCAAAGTGTTTATGAATTAAAAGAAGCTAATCTTACAAAAGAAGAATATAGTTTAAAATCATTAGATATTATATTAAAATATGAAATTGCAGATGTAAAATCTGTTGATAATTTAATTAAAAGTGGAAAATTAAAAATAAATGACGCAGAAAGTATTTTAGATAAATATAGATAGGAGAATATGTATGAGTATTTTACATTTAGAAAAAGAAAATTTTAATGAGATAATAAATGATGGATTAACTTTAGTTGACTTTTATGCAGAATGGTGTGGACCATGTAAAATGTTAGGACCAATAATAGAAGAAGTATCAAATCAAGTATCTAACGTTAAAATAATAAAAATTAATGTTGATGAACATAGTAATATTGCTCAAAAATATGGAGTTATGAGTATACCAACATTAATAATGTTTAAAGATGGACAAGAAATCGATAAAACAATTGGATTTATGACCAAAGAAGACATGATAGAATTTATTAACAAAAACAGTAATTAAAGTGATATTAATGATATGAACCCCGTTTCTTATGTCCAAGAAACGGGGTTCATATCAATTTACTAATGGAGAATTCTTAAGAGCAGACACATTAATGCCAATATCAGACAGTGAAATCAAAACAAAAGCAGCAGAATTAGATTTTTCTGTAACAAACGAAGGTACAGAACATATGAATCTAACAATAAGTCTAACAGATATCGAAATATCAGATGATTTAAAAGATGTAGACTTTAGATGGGGATTATACAATAAAGATACAGGTGTAGGATTATCATTTGGTATATTTAAAGATGTAGGAACATCTAAATCAATGGTAATATACCGTGACACAATAATAGATGCAGTACTAGATGAAAATGAAGAAGACATAACAAAAAACTATACATTAAGAGTATGGATACATGATGACGGAGCAAATCAAAACTACATGCAAGGAGAAACATTCAGTGCGAAAGTTACTGTAGATGGTGAACCTATTAGTTATACACCAGAAAGTTGTTTTGGATTTGAAGATGGGACAATAACTAACTATCACTATTATGAAGATACTGATGAATTATATAATAAAGCATGTGGAGCAGATGTAGTAATACCTAAAACTATCGGTGGTGAACCAGTTACTGCATTTGATGATACAGATTCAGAAGGTTTTGGTTTAGTTGCAAATAATTTAATAATCCCAGATACTATTACAACTTTTGGTACTATATATGGTGTATATGTAGATCATGTAACAATACCAGAAAGTGTTACTTTTGCATCTATCGATGTAGGAGATATTAAATCCATAATGATTCCAGAGAGTGTACAAGATTTGTATTTGATTGATAATACAATTGAAAAAACAGTTGTAATTCCAGGAAATGTTGAAAATGTAGCTATTCATATCGGTGACGCAGGAGAGCCAAATACTATTGAAAACATTATCTTTATGGATGGAATTACAAAGATTAGTGAAGAAGCATTTAAAGGTAATTATAGTTTAACAACAATAGAAATACCATCTACTGTTACATCAATTGGTAAAGATGCGTTTGAATCGAACGATGATTTAACAGAAATAGTTGTACGCGGTAAAACAAGCGCACCATCTGGATTTGCCGAAAATTGGGATTGTAAATTTTACGATTGGGAAACTGGTGAATGTACTGAAAGATACAATGTAGTATTTAGACCATAATTAAAGAGGGCCTAAAGTCCTCTTTTTACTATGTATTTTTGTTTTAGGTGATTTGTAATTGATTCTATTTTGTCAACTGGAATCTTAACAATAAAATGAATATTTTCTGAAAATGTTTTATCAAGAATTTCATAATCTTTTAATAAGTATTCTAAATCTTTAATATTTTCATAATTAGTAATTACTTCGATTGTTTCAAATTTAACATATTCATTTATACAAACTAATTTTAATGCTTCAGTGACAGAAGTAGAATATGCTCTAACAAGTCCACCCGCACCAAGTTTAATACCCCCGAAATATCTAACAACAATACACAATATATTAGTTAAATTATTCTTTTTTAAAACATTTAAAATAGGTAATCCAGCTGTTCCGCCTGGTTCTCCATCGTCACTACATTTTTCTTTGTTATCAACAATATATGAATAACAATAATGAGTTGCGCCTTTATATTCTTTTTTTACATCATTTATTATATTATTTATATCATCAACATTATATATTTTATATAGAAGACATATAAACCTTGATTTATTAATAATATATTCATTAACTACATTATTATTTATTTCAAATTTCATAATATCACCACTTAAGTAATATTATACATTATTATTAATATAATGGTTTACAAAAATTAAAATAAATTTTATAATATATTCGATTGAGGGGGATATTATGAAAAGGGTATTAGATAAATATAAAAAATATATACCTAATATTTTAACAACGTTAAGACTTGCGGCAGTACCAGCATTCTGGTATCTTACGCTTACCGGTCATCCAGTAAGTTCAACAATTCTATTCGGTTCAGCATGCGCTACTGATGCATTAGATGGTTATTTAGCTAGACGTTGGCATGTTGAAAGTATATATGGTAAAATTGTTGATCCGTTTGCGGATAAGTCATTAGTTATGAGTGCATTATTATTAAATGGTATAACAATAAATCCATTAATGTTACTCCCATTTATTCTAGAATCAGCAATTGCATTAGTAAATATTAAGGAATTTACCGATGGAATAAAAATTAGAGATTTATTTAAAATGAGTGTGATTAAAGATTTAGTTGTAAATAAAAAAAGAGGTAACGTTAGCCAATTAGGTAGAGAAAAAACAGTTGCATTAATGACAACAGTTTCTTTTGGACTTTTAAATACTGCAATAAAATTTCCACTTGATAAACTTGTAAATACAATGATTATATTAACTTCAAGCATGGAAGCAATGACATTTGTAGAATATATGGATGCTAAAATAGTGAATAAAGGGACTTCAAATATGCGTCTTCCAGATTTTATGAATGAAGAAACAATAAAAGATGAAGAAAAAGAAAATATAAAAGAATTAGATAATAATATTTCTTACACAAATAATAAGATGGATAGAGAAGAACAAATAAATAAATTACTAAAAGAAAAGAAATCGTTAATATCTGAAAATGATAGTAAAACAAAAACTAGAAACAAAAAGTTATAATGCTTGTTTCTAGTTTTTTTTAGTGTAAACTGTGGAAAATTTTGTTGAGTTATAATACATATGTTACAAAAATGAAATAAAAAAAGATACCGTCTGGTATAATTAAGTTGTAAAGAAAAATTATACAGAAAAGGCGGTATCTATGAGTATTATAACAGAAGAAATGAGATATAGGAAGAGATTGTGTGAATATGCAAAAAAACATGGGGTATCAAAAGCAGCTAGAAAATATCATACGAATAGACAATTTGTATATAGACAACTAGAAAAGTATGATGGAACATTAATAAGTTTGGCATTAAAATCAAGGAGACCACATTCACATCCAAATGCTCATACAGAAGAAGAATTAAATTTAATAAAACAAGTAAAATCAAGATATGGAATCGATGGACTTGCAGAGGTATATGTTCAATTAAGGAAAAGAGTATTAGAAATAGTAGATGAGAAAAGTGTAACAAATACAACTAGATTCGTAAAGAAACTAGAAAAAATAATGGGATTAGAAATAAATACAATACAAACAGATAACGGACCAGAGTTTGTAAATAATCAAGTAGAAACAAAAGAACAAACAATATTTGAAAAAACATTAGAAAGTCTAGGAATAAATCATAGAAGAACAAGACCATATTCACCATGGCAAAATGGAAAAGTGGAAAGAAGTCATAAAATAGATGGTGAAAGATTTTATAGTAGAAATGAATTTAGTTCAGTAGAAGATTAGAAAAAGAAACTAAAAAGGTATAATGCAAGATATAATAATATATCAAAGAAAGTATTAGGATTTAAAAGTCCAAATCAAGTAGTAGAAGAATATAAACTTAATTGTACCATTGCTTAAAAGAGTATATAAAAAAGATATTAAATTTATCAAGACTAAAATGAACGCTTACGCGGTCTTGACAAATCCAATACTTTTTTATAGATTTTAGTTAAGCAATTGGTTCTTTTGAAACAAAAGTGTAACATATGATTGATTTCTCTAGAAAAAAAGGTTTAACAGTGGAAAACTTTTTCTTGACAGGGAGGGGGGGATATGGTACTCTTATTATAGAATTGTGGATAACGTTTTTGTAAACAAAATTCACAATAAATAATAGAAGGAGTGAAAAAAATGGAAGAAAAGAAAATAAATAGAAATATTATATTTTCAGTAGTGGCAGTGTTACTATTAGTTGTAGTAGTAGCAGGTGCGACATACGCATACTTTAGTGCGACAGCAAGTACAGCACAGCAAACAATAAAAACAGCTGAAATAGATGTAGCTTTTGTAGATGGAGAGATATTAAGAGCAACAAATGTAATTCCAATACAACCATCAGAAATTAGTGCAAAAGCGACAGAATTACCTTTTACACTAACAAATAATGGACAAAAGGCAACTACAACAACAATTTCTTTAACAGAATTAACTATTGATGGAGAATTAAAAGATAGTTATTTTAAATGGAGATTGTTAGAAAATGATGTAGCAATCAGTGAAGGGGACTTTATTGGCGTATCTGGAGAAAGATTGATTGATACGTTAACTATCCCAGCTGATGGAGTAGAAAGAGACTACAAATTATTAGTATGGTTACAAGACAATAATGAGAATCAAAACCATATGCAAAACAAGTCATTATCAGCAAGAGTAACAGTAGAATCAATTATAAAACAAGATTTATATGAAGAAGAAGGAGTAAATGCTCCAGAATTAGCAGATGGGATGATACCTGTAGTATATAATGAAACTACAGATACATGGGTAAAAGCAGATTTAAAATCAGAATGGTATAATTATTCAAATAAAAAATGGGCAAATGCAGTAACAGTTACAGAAGAAACAAGAAATAAATATATAAGTGCTGGAGCGGGAACAAACATATTAATGGATGATATAAATGGTATGTGGGTATGGATACCAAGATATAAATATAAAATTTCAGAAAATATTGGTAGTTCATCAGCAGTTACATCACCAGGACAAATTGATGTAATATTTGAAGAAGGAATAACAACTACAGGTGTGGATGAATCAAAATATAGAGCAGAAATAACAGCAGAAGGAACAAATGCAAATTATTATACACATCCAGCATTTAGAGATGGAAGTATAGCGTATGATGAAACTGCTTATGATGCAGGTGGATGGAATTATGAATTAACAGGAATTTGGTTTAGTAAATTTGAAGCATCTACATCAACAACTGCATGTTATGATGCACTAACAGGTAATACTAATTACAAAGATGGTGGTAATGTTGAACTATGTTTAGATGTAGATCCAATTATTAAACCGGATGTAAAAAATGTTAGATTCCAATCAGTTAGTACAGAGTTCTTAACATCACTAAAATTCTCTGGTGGAAATCTATTAGACAATGGACTTGTATCGTATGAAGGAAGTTCAATGTATGGATTAGATGGTACAACTGTTTCACACATGGCAAAAAGTACAGAATGGGGAGCAGTTGCATATCTTGCATATAGTCAATATGGACTTGGTAATAAAGAAATATATATTAACAACTCTGGTTATAAGACTGAAGAAACATATGGTTATTATACAGGTCGTAGTGGTGGAAACGTTGGTGGAAGTACTCCTATAAATGGTACTTATACTAATCAAACAAGTACATTACTATATACACCAGGTGGATTCTATTCATATAATGATTACTTGATCAACTATGGTGAAACTAATTATGATATTAACGTTAATACAAAAGTTGCAGGAAAAGGAACTGGAGCATCAACATCTGGAACAATTTATGGTGTATATGACATGAGTGGTGGTGCTTGGGACTACACTATGGGTAACTATGGTGGATATACAGGAAAAACCAATTATAAAGATAACTCTGGATTTAATGGCATATATTCAGATGGTACATCAAAAACTGATGGTGTTCCAATGCCAGAAGATAAATTCTATGACCATTATAAAGCATTATCTACAAATGGAATAATAACAAAAGATCTTGCTATTTTAGGTGATGCAACGTGGGAAGGAATGAATTGGTATCAAGATTTCGCTACAGATGGTATCGAAGAAAAATTTGATGGTGAGTACCCATTTATAGTTCATGGTGGTAAAGTTTATCATGATGTAAGAACTGGTTTATTCGGAACAAATGGTAATACAGGTGGTGCTTATACACATAATTCATTTAGAGTTGTATTAATACCATAATAAATTATCAAATACTTTTATTAATATAACTACATTAATTGTTTGAGAGTAACAAATTAATTTTGTTACTCTTTTATTTTGAAATAATAAGAATGTTTTCTGATAAAAAAATGTAGAAAAAAAACTTGTTTTACTTTTTCTTTAAAAAGTGAAAAAAGGGTATTTAAAAATTTTGTTAGATATTATATAATTATACTTGGAGGACAATACTTATGGTTTGTAAAAGGTGTGGTAGGTCTTTCAATGTTGAAAATAGTACTTGTCCATTTTGTGGGGTTGGCCAAGAAAATCAATTAAACATTAGAAAGTTAGGAAATGAGTTAGAAAAATTAAAAATGGAAGAAAAAACTTCTAGTTTTAATAATGTTCTACCAAATGATAAACCAATACTTGATATAGAAGATATTATAGATGATTTAGAAGAACTAAAATTTAAAGATGATGATTCTATAGATGAAATAGTGCCACATGTAGAACCAGTAAGTGATGAAGAGTTAATAGAATTGATTTCTGATATAAAAGAAAACAAAGAATTATTTGTAACAGATAGAAGTCAGTATCAATATATACCTAAAAAAGAAGAAACAAGGTTGTCAGATAATCGAAATGATATTGGAATAAATGATTTAATTAATAAACAAAGATTATATTATCCTGATGATATTAGAAATGAAAATAAAATAAATATAGAATTACCTGAAGTTTTAAAATTAAACAAAAAAGAAAAAAATATAAATTATAAGAAAGAAGCTATAATAAGTTCAATCATATTTGTATTTGTTGCGATAGTAACGGGACTATTTGTATATAAGATTTCATTTAGTCCTAAAACAATTTTTTTAAAACAAATTAATAGTGGATATTCGCAGTTTAAAAATATTATCAATGAAAAGACAAATACATTTAATGAATTATTAAATTATAATGATATTTCTGTAAATAATACTACAATAATTAACAGTGTAGAAAATAATAAATCTAATAAAGAAATAATAAATATTAAATATATTGAAAACAAGAAAGAAAAATCACAATATTATGAATATACAAACCTTAATAGTATTAAAGCTAAGTTTGATAAAATGCTTATAAAGGACAATATGTTATTTATTAATAAAGAAAATTCAACTAATGAGTTTTATAATACAGATGCTAGATTTATATCAATATTAAATAGAAATAATAAAGATAATATAGATTATTTATTTAATATGCTTTTAGATAATGTAAAAGATAATTTAAAACATAATAATTTTAAAATAAAAAAATATAGTGAAAACAATAAAAAATATAAAGAAACAACATTAACTATTGATGAAAAACTATACTATAAAATATATACTGATTATTTGAATGAAATAAAAAATGATGATAAAGCAATGAAAATCATTACAGAAAATTATCAGTATTCAAATGTAGAATTAATAACAAAAATTAATGATAAGATAAAAGAAATAGACAGTACTCCTAATAATTTTATATATAAAGTTTATACAAATGAAGACAATAAAGTAGTTAGACAAATTTTAGAACACAATAATACAAATGTAATTCTATTAAGTGAAAATAAGCAAAATGAATTAAAAATAAATGTTAATGGTGAACAAATACTTTATTTAAATATTGAAAATGTTAATACCTCAACAAATAAATACAATATAATTATGGATTATGATAACTATAGATTATATGGTAATTATTATGAAGAAGACAACAAAGTAATATTTAATTATCAAAAAAATTACAGCGAAGAATTAAAAAAACAAGAAATAATTAATTTAATACTTACAAAAGGAAAATTTGAAGACAAAAAGTATTCTAATAATGTTAGTATAGCTTATCAAAAATCAGAAAAAGGTAATATTACAAATAAAAATATAAAAGTATCAAATATTTTAGAAGTTGATACTAAAATACCTGAAGTAGATATAACTAACTCACAAATAATTAATAATGATTTAAAAAATGAATTGAAAGAAAAATTTTCTATATTTATCAAATAAAAAGACAAAATAATACTTGTCTTTTTTTTATACTATTTTTGGTGATAATAATGAAAATATATTTAGATTTGATTTTCTTATTAAATTTTACATTTGATCTTCTCCTTTTGATGAGTGTTTCGTTAATTCTTAGGAGAAATGTAAAAATAATACGAATAATATTAGGTGCACTTATAGGAGCATTAAGTATATTTTTATTATTTATGAATATCAATTCATTTGAACTATTTATTTATAAATTGGTTATAAGCATTTTAATGATAATCGTAACTTTTAAATATAAGAATTTAGAATATACATTAAAAAATATATTTTATCTTTATATAACTAGTATAGTATTAGGTGGATTTTTATATATGTTAAATATAGAATTCAGTTACAAACAAGAGGGATTAATTTTTTATCATAATGGACTTAGTATCAATTTTATTGTTTTAATTATTGCATCACCACTTATTTTATTTGCATACGTAAAACAAGCTTTAAATCTAAAAAACAATTATTCTAATTATTATAAAGTGGACATATATTTAAAAGATGGAACAATAAAAAAAGTTAATGCATTTTTAGATACAGGAAACAAATTAAAAGACCCATACAAAAAAAGGCCAATTATTCTTGTGGATAGAAAAGTTTTAAATTTTAAATATGATGAACAATCAACATTACTTGTTCCATATGATGGGATAAATAATCATGGATTATTAAAATGTATAATACCAGATCAAATTTATATATATGGTGTAGGAGTTAAAAATAATTTATTAATTGGAATATCTAATGAAAATATAGATATTGATGGTGTAGATTGTATATTACATTCAAAATTATTGGAGGGATAATATGTTAAGAAAAGTATTAGAGTTTATTAGAAGTTTATTTAAAAGAAAAAATCATATTTTCTTTTTAGGAAGTAGTGATGCTTTACCACCGCCTTTAGAAAAAGAAGAAGAATACAGATTATTAACTTTAAAAGAAGAAGGAAATATCAAAGCTAAAGAGCGTCTAATTGAACACAATCTTAGACTAGTAGTGTTTCTAGCTAAAAAGTATGAAAATACTAATATTGATTTAGAAGATTTAGTAAGTATTGGAACAATTGGTTTAATAAAAGGTATAGATACATATAAAACAGATAAAAACATTAAACTTGCAACATATGCATCTAGGTGTATTGATAATGAAATATTAATGTTTTTAAGAAAAAACAAACGAAAAAGAACAGAAGTTAGTTTTGAAGATTCATTAAGTTTTGATGCAGAGGGTAATGAATTACACTTAGAAGATGTATTAGGTACAGATCCAGATATAGTTACTAAACCACTTGATGAAGAAGTAAATAAAATTTTATTAAATCAAGAATTAGAAAAATTAAGTGATAGAGATAGGCAAATAATGATTTTAAGATATGGATTAATGGGACATGAAGAAATGACACAAAAAGAAGTTGCTGAATTCTTAGGTATTAGTCAGTCATATATATCTAGAATAGAAAAAAAGGTTATTAAAAGGCTCAAAAATGTAGTTAAAATATAATTGACTTTAAAGTTTTACATATTATATAATCTTATTATAAAGATAGGTGAATATAATATGAAAAATAAAAAGGGATTTACATTAGTTGAATTGCTTGGTGTGATAGTTGTTATTGGGATAATAGGTTCAATTTCAGCAGTGTTTATCATTAATTCTTTATCTGGTTCTAAAAATGATTTAGAAGCAATTCAAAAAGATAATGTCATTTCAATGACAAAATCTTATTTCAAAGAAAATTTATCTATTTTTTCAAGTAGTACAACACCTAGTAATTGTGAAGACACAACTAGTGGGGATAAAACATTAAGAAAATGTACTGTATCATCTGATTTGTTAGTGTCTTTAGAATATATTAATCAGCCTAAAGATGTACGAACAAATAAAAATATATCATACGATATAATTATTTCTTTTGTATTAATAAATGGTAATATTAAAAATTTAAAAATTGAAGCATATAACTATGCAGAAACAATGCCAATATTTAAAGATACAAGTGGTGCGAATAAACCTATATTAGCTGATGGAATGATCCCTGTTGTATATGATGAAACAAGAGATGCTTGGGTTAAAGCTGATGAAGATAGTTATTATGCATATCAAGATAAAGTATGGGCAAATGCAGTAACTGTAACAAATACAAATAGAACAAAATATATGAGTGCGAAAACAGGCACAGAAATATCTATGGAAGATATAAATAGTATGTGGGTATGGATTCCTAGATATAAATATAAAATTCCAAGTGATATAGGGGCTGATGATAGTACAGTAAGTCCAACGCCACAAATAGATGTAGTATTTGAAAATGGAACAGAAGCTACTGGAGTAGATGAAGCAACATATAGGAACGGAATAACTGCTGATGGAACAAATGTAAATTATTATACACATCCAGCATTTAGAAATATATATAATATTACTTATGATAGTAGTACAACAGCAAGAGGAGCATGGGACGAGGAAATAACTGGTTTTTGGGTAGGTAAATTTGAAACAGGAACAAATAGTGATGCTTGTAATTCATCTGCAAATGAAGTTAATTGTAAAGATGTAGAACCAATAATAAAACCAGATGTGTTATCGTTAAGATATCAGAATATAAGCACACAATTTATAACATCATTAAAATTTGCAGGTGGAACAATGGATGTTACAACAGGTAATGTTACATTTACCGCAAATGTAAATAATACATATGGTCTGAATACAACAACAAATATAGTAAATACCCATATGTCAAAAAGTACTGAATGGGGAGCAGTTGCAATCATATCAAATAGTCAGTATGGAAAAAAAGGTAATAGTGATTATCTTACAACCAGTAGATATATTTATATAAACAACAGTTCAGGTCGTTATACAGGAAGAAGTATTGGACAAGGTAGTAAAACAACAACATATGGCTCATATTCATACAATGATAAAGCGTGTTCTGAAGCAATATGTACGGGAAAAGAAAAATTAAAATCAGGTACTGGAGCAAGTACAACGGGTACAATATATGGTATATATGATATGGCTGGTGGATCCGCTGAGAATGTTATGGGAAGTTACAATAAATATTCTGGAACTAATTCATTATATAATTCAGGATTTAATGGATTATTATATGATGATGAAATTACAGGAAAACAGGATGGAATAAGTTTCCCAGAAACAAAATATTACGACTTATATACAATAGATGCATTTTTAGGATTTGCACAAAAAGAGACGGCAATATTAGGAGATGCTACATGGGAAACAGACAGATGGGAATGGCATTATTCTGACGTTCCAACTCGTACATATCCATGGACTCAACGTGGAGGTACTCTTAATTCCGAAGAGTCAACAATATTTTCTAATGGATCTGCTAGGGGATATAATGAATTTAATACATGGAGAGCAGTCCTAATACCATAATTTAATATAGCAAGTGATTATTCACTTGCTTTTTAAATTTCAAAATATATATTTAAAATATTTGTCAACTATGGTACAATAATGTCGTAGAATAATGTGAGGTGTTTTTATGGAAAATGAAAATTTAGATATGGTACAAAAAAGTAATACTAAAAACATAATTGCTATAATCGCAATAATAGTTATATTTTTAGGTTTGTTATTTGTTACATTTTCATATTTTAACAGTCCTAAGAAAACATTTGTTGATGGGATTAATAAAGTTTATAAAGTGCTTCTAGATAATGCATCTAATAAAAAAGTAAATAAAATTTTAAATAATGATATAGTAGGATTAGATGGTGAAACCAGAATAAATTTAAGTGGTAGTATTGTTGATGACACATTAAAACTATTTGATAATACAGTTATTAAATATAATTATATTGAAGATAAAAAAAATAAAAATGCAAGTCTAGATTTAGATTCATCTATTGATAATGAAACATTAGTGAATATTTATGGTTTAATAAAAGATAATAAAGCGTATTTTAAATTAGAAAATATAATTAACAAATATTATCATGTTGAATATATATTTAAAGAATTACTTGCTGTTGATAACGCTGAAGATAGTAAATATGTAATTGATATATTAAGAGATTCAATAATAAAAAAATTAGATAGTGATTATTTTTCAAGTGATAATGTTTCACTAAAAATAAATGGAAAAGATGAAAAAGTTAAAAAAATGAGTTTCAAATTTACTGACAAATATATTATTGATGTTTCTAGTGAATTTGCTAAAAAGGTAAAAAATGATGATAAAGCTATTAAAATACTAGTTGATTATAATAATCTTACAAAAGAAGAAATAATAGAGAAGTTAGATAATGTAATTAAAAGCGCAGAAAAAGTAACTACATCAAATCAAGATTTTGTATTTAATATTTATGTTAAAGATTATATAAATTCAGTTAAATATGAATTAGTTATTGATAATGTTTCTATATCATACAGTAACTATAAAGATGTAAAAGAATTTAGTGTTTTAGAAGAAGAAACAGAGTATTTAGATATAAAAATAGAAAATAATAAGAATATTAGTGGAATATTATTTGGAATGATACCAATCAAAGGTACTTATGAAAATAATAAACTTGATTTAAGCTTTAACTATATGAATATTAAATGCAATTTAGTTATAAATAATGAAGAAAACTATAAAGAAGATTCTATAGATTCAAATATAAATATTAAACTTAATATTAATGAAACTGGAAATGAATATTTGGATTTACAAATAAATACAAAAAATAGTATTTCTAAATATGATAAAATTAATGAAGTAAATATTCAATCAAGTACAGCTATTGAAGAGATGAAAGAAGAAGATAAAAACACTATTATGAATAAATTAATGGAAACTAAGCTGTTTAAACAAATAAGTACTATTTATGAACAAAATAAAATAGAGTCATCTGGATTAAAAGTAAGTGGTATAGAAGAAGAAATATCATTTTAGATAGTGTAAAACAAAAAAGAAATTAAAAATATATATTTCTTTTTTGTTTGTTATATGTTAGAATAAATAATAGAGTAAGATATGGAGGAATAGTCATGGCACTAAATGGATTAAAAAAATTCTTTAATGGGGAAGAAGAAATGGAAAACGTAGCTACAGAAGATGAGTATTATAATGTAGATGCAGAAGCTGCCATCAAAAATATAGCTGGAAATGGAAATAAAATGGTATTGCTTGAACCACGCGCATATTCAGAATCTCAACAAATAGCAGATCATTTAAAATGTAGAAATTCTGTAGTAGTAAATTTAAAAAGAGTAACACCAGATCAAGGAAAAAGAATTGTAGACTTTTTAAGTGGGACAGTTTATGCGATTGGTGGAGATTTACAAAAACTTGGAACTGGTATATTTTTATGTACTCCAAAAAACATAAATGTTGAAGGAAAAATCACTGAAGAAAGTGATTCAGAAGAAAAAACTGAAAAAAAAGTTAAAAAACAAGAAAAAGATTTCGATTTTGAATGGTAAAAAATAGTTTATATAGTTGATTTTGTCGTATTTAAATGTTAAAATATACGATGTAGTCGGGGTGAATGTATGAAAAAATTTAGAAAAGCACTTCGTGGCTATAATGTAAAGGAAGTTAATGCTTTTATTAATGAGGTTATTAGCCAAGTAGAAAAAATGGTTGCAGAAGACAATAGAAAAAATGCTGTTATTCAAAGTTTAAATAATGAATTAACCAAATACAAGAAAATGGAAGCAACATTAAATAAGTCAATTTTAATGGCAGAAGAAACTGCAAATCAAATGAGAAAAATGGCTCGCATTGAAGGTGAATCAATTATTAATGATGCAAAGAAAAATGCTAATAAAATTATTAATGAAGCACTACTTAGATCTCAAAAGATTGAATCAGAATCTGCTATATTAAAGAAAAATATTTCTATATTCAAAAACAGATTAAAAAGTATTATTGAACAACAACTACAAATTGTAGATGATATTGATGATATAAGATTATAAAAACAAATGATGGAGACGATATTTTAAATGTTATTTTAGCGAATTGGGGATTTGGTGAAAGCCCATAATAAATATAAAATATGAATCACTCCTAATGTTTCTTCAGGATAAGTGAAGAACCCTAATTGGGTTAAAATAATGAGTGTATAACAATTGTTATAAACTAAGGTGGTACCGCGATAATTCGTCCTTATATTTAAGGACGTTTTTTTATATATTATGGGAGGTTTTAGTATGAAAAAGAAAAAATTTGTATTACCAACAATTGCAAAAATGAATGAAATGGGATTTCAAGATGGATTTACAGCAAGAAAAAGTAGAGAAGATGAGTATTTAAACAGATTCTCAAAAAAGGGTATAAATAGTGAACAAATTAAATCTAGAGTAGTATCATATTGTTTAGGATATAAAAAAGGTAAATTAATTATGATATATGGCGCTAAAAATACAAAAGATGTTAATGGAGAAATTTCAGTAAATGGTAAGATAGTAAAATTATCTGATTATAAATTATCTGACATAGAAGAAAAAATTAAAGAATCAGTTGAGTTAAATTTAAAGAAAAAGAGGAGATAAAATGAAAAACTTTAAAGAATTAGATAAAAGAAAAGTTAGTGAAGTAGAATCATCTATTTCAGAATCATGGAAAAGTATAAACTATATGCATGATGCACAAGTAGAATTAAATAAAGATAACGAAACATTTGTATTCTATGATGGACCTGCATTCGCAAATGGATTTCCAGGATTACATCATATGGTATCAAAAAATTTAAAAGATACAGTTACTAAATATCATGTAATGAATGGTAAAAAAGTAATAAGAAAAATAGGGTGGGATACACATGGTCTTCCTATTGAAAACCATGTAGAAAAAAAACTTGGTATTTCATCTAAAAAAGAAATTGAAGCATTAGGAATTGGAAAATTTAATGAAGAATGTAGAAAAAGTGTTAGAGCAAACGAAGATGCATTTACTGATCTTACTTCAAAAATGGGACAATTCTTTGATGTTGAAAATCCATATTTAACATATAAAAACGAATATATTGAAACTGAATGGTGGATATTAAAAGAAATGTTTAATAAGGGAATGTTCTATGAAGGAACAAGAGTAGTACCTTATTGTCCACATTGTGGGACAGGATTAGCAACACACGAAGTTGCGCAAAACTATCAAACAGATACTGCAATTACAGTATATGTACCATTTAAAAAGAAAAATGAAGATGTATATTTTCTTGTATGGACAACAACACCATGGACTTTAATTGCGAATGTCGCACTATGCGTAAACCCAGAAGAAGATTATTCATTAGTCCTATCAAAAGGTACAAAATTTATTGTTGCTAGTGCTTTAGTAGAAAAAGTACTAGGAGAAGAAGTAACAATACTTGAAACATACAAAGGTAAAGATTTGGAATATCAAGAATATGAACAATTATTACCTAGTTTAGAAGTAGATAAAAAAGCTTTCTATGTTACATGTGATAATTATGTAACAATGGAAGATGGTACAGGTATAGTACATATCGCACCAGCATTTGGTGAAGATGATGCAAATATCGGTAAAAAGTATGATTTACCATGTCTAAATCCAGTAGGAAAAGATGGATGTTATACATGTGGACTTTGGGAAGGTAAATTTGTTCATGATGTTAATGAAGAAGTTGTTAACTATTTAAAAGAAAATGATAAATTATTTAGAAGACAAAAATTAGCGCATGAATATCCTCATTGTTGGAGATGTGATACAGCTTTAATATATTACTCAATGCCTAGTTATTATATTAGAGTTAGTGAAATGACTGATAAATTAGTTGAGGCTAATTCAAAAGTTAATTGGTATCCAGCATATGTTGGAGAAAAAAGATTCGCAAATTGGCTAGCTAATGCAAGAGATTGGAATGTTTCTCGTAGTAGATATTGGGGTAGTCCAATCCCATATTTTAAATGTGAATGTGGTCATAATCACATGTTAGGTTCTATTGAAGAACTTAAAAATATGGCTATCGAAGAAATCGGTGAAGACTTTGATTTACACAAACCATACATTGATAATGTTCATTTAAAATGTGAAAAATGTGGTGGTGAAATGACTCGTATTCCAGATGTATTAGACTGTTGGTTTGATTCTGGAGCAATGCCATTCGCACAATACCATTATCCGTTTGAAAATAAAGAATTGTTTGAATCACAATTCCCTGCAGATTTCATATGTGAAGGAATTGACCAAACTCGTGGATGGTTCTATACATTAATGGTAATTTCAACATTTGTTAAAGGATGTTCACCATTTAAAAATGTATTAGTAAATGATTTATTACTTGATGCAAATGGTAAAAAGATGAGTAAAAGTCGTGGTAATATTGTTGAACCATTTACTACAATTAAAGAATATGGTGCAGATACAGTAAGATTTTATTTACCATATGTTTCACCAGTATGGACTCCATTAAAATTTGATATGGATGGATTAAAAGAAGTATACTCTAAATTTTTCAATCCATTAAAGAATACATATAGTTTTTTTGAAATGTATGCAAATATAGATGGAATAGATACAGATGAATGTTATGTAGAGTATGAAACACGCGAAGAAATTGATAAATGGATATTATCTAAATATAATAAATTAGTTAAAAATGTTCGTGAATCATTTGATGAATATGATTTAAACAAAGTAGTTCGTTATTTATCTTCGTTTGTTTCAGAAGATTTGTCTAATTGGTACATCAGAAGAAACAGAAATCGTTTCTGGGGTAGTGAATTAAATGAATCTAAGAAGAGTGTATATATTACAACATACGAAGTACTAGTTGGTTTATCTAAATTAATCGCTCCAATAACACCGTTTGTATCAGAAGAGTTGTATCGCAATTTAACTGGTGAAGAATCAGTTCATTTAACAACTTATCCAGTATGTAATGAAGATTATATAAATGATACTATAGAAGAAAGAATGGACTTAGTAAGAGATTTAATTAGTCTTGGTAGATTCGCTCGTGAAGAGAGTAAAATCAAAGTTAGACAACCAATTAGTGAAGTAATATTAGATGGTAAATATGAAAATATAATTGGTGATTTAACAGTATTAATAGAAGAAGAATTAAATGTTAAAAAAGTATGTTATAAAAAAGATTTATCAGAATTTATGAACTATGAAATTAAGCCTAATTTTAAAGAAGTAGGTAAAATCTTTGGACCTAAAATTAAAATGTATGCTGAAGCATTAAAAACTTTAGATTATAGCGATGTTCAAAAATTAGAAAATGATGAAACACTTCATATAAATATTGATGGAACTGATTACGAAGTTACATACAATATGGTAGATATTAGAACAAGTTCTAAAGAAGGATTTAATGTTCAAATGGAAAATAATAAATTTATTATTCTTAATACTGAACTTACTAAAGAACTAATTGAAGAAGGTATTGCTCGTGAATTTGTTTCTAAAGTTCAAAATTTAAGAAAAACAAATGATTTTGATATTATGGATAGAATTAATATCTACTATAATTCTGATAATGAAGTAGAAAGTGCTTTAAATAGTTTTGATGAATTTATCAAAAAAGAAACACTTGCTGATAATATTACTAAATCAGAAGAAATTTATGAAACATTTAATATAAATGATCATGATACTAAAATAAAAGTTGAAAGAATATAGAAAATAACATCTATATTCTTTTATTTGTTAATTTGTAGATCAAAACCATCAAATATTAGTTAATATTAAAATGAGATTAGCAAATCTTTTTTCTCATAAATATCAAGTCTCCTTCCTAAAAAGTAGGCATGTACTCAACAGTTAGTATTTCCTATATAAACATACTACAAGTTAACTTATGTAACAACGTAAATTACTGAATTTTATTAAAATAGTATTTACAAATAGTTTCAAAAAATATTATAATTCATAATATACATTATGGAGGAAAATAATATGAAAGAAAATGATTATAACACTACTATGAAAGTTTCATATGCTAGTATTATTATAAATTTTATATTATCTGCATTTAAGTTTATTGCAGGTATAATTGGTAAATCAAGCGCAATGATAAGCGATGCGGTTCATTCTTTATCGGATGTATTAAGTACAATAATAGTCATTATAGGAATTAGATTTTCAAATAAGAAAAGTGATGATACACATCAATATGGTCATGAAAGATTTGAAAGTATTGCAACACTTTTTCTTAGTATGATTTTATTAGTTACTGCACTAGGTATTGGTTATACTGGAACATCAAAAATAATTGATGGAATAAACGGTAATATTAAAGTACCAACTTTGATTGCTTTAATAGCGTCTATAATTTCAATAATAGTTAAAGAATGGATGTATCAAATCACTAAAAAAGTCGCAAAAAAAGTTAATTCTTCAGCTCTTTTAGCAGATGCATGGCATCATAGAAGTGATGCTTTATCTTCTATTGGAAGTTTAATAGGGATAGTTGGTGCACAAATGGGATTACCTATCTTAGATCCAATTATGAGTATAATAATATGTTTATTTATACTAAAAGTAGCACTAGAAATTTTAATTGATTCTATTTATAAACTAGTTGACAAAGCATGTGATGAAAAGACTATTGAGAAAATGACAATATTAATAAATAATATTGATGGAGTATTAAAATTAGATTTATTACAAACCAGATTATTTGGTTCTAAAATATACGTTGATGTAGAAGTTAGCGTTGATAAAAATAAAACATTAGAAGAATCACATAGAATTGCTCATTTGATACATGATGATATTGAAAATAATTTTATAAATGTCAAACATTGTATGGTACATGTAAATCCAAAATAATTATGAAAAACAATATTTAAAAAAATTCAAAAATATGGTATATATAATGTAGGAAGGTATGTATTATGAAAACAAATAAAAAAGGATTTACATTAATTGAGTTATTAGCTGTAATAGTAGTATTATCAATAATATTAGTAATAACAGTTCCAATGATATTAAACACATTAGGAAGCACAAGACAAGATGCATTACAAGCGAGTGCAGATTCATCAGCTAGATTTTATAAAGATCAAATAAGCTTGTCATTACTAGGGAAAAAACAAAGTGGATTTTTAATAGATCTTAAGTATACAAATGGAGATTTAAATCCACAGCCTGCAAGATGTATTTCAAAAGAAGAAGCAGATATATTAGGATTAAATTCTAAAGATTATGCGATAAACACTTCGTGTACAGGAACAACTAATTTACCATTTAGTTGTTATACCAATACATCAAATTACTCAACAGTAACATGGGACCAAGAAGGAAATACAACAGTAACACTAATAGGTAATACAGAAGGTGGTAAATTTGTTGCTGGGAATCAAGTATTAGCTGCAACATCAAATTCAAAAACCAGTGAAGTAGTAAGTAAAGAATCAAGTCAAAAACTTGTATTAACTGAAACAAACAGTAACGATATTATACCGATATTAAAGTTACATGGTAAAGATGGAGATATTATTGGAACATCAAATTCTAGTGGATCTTATGATATAAATATTATGGTTAAAGGTAAAAATTTATTTAATGCAGACGCATTATCATATTTTGACAAACAAGAAGATGGTTCATATTTAAGTAACACAAAAATTACTACTTCTCATCACCTTATGGAAAATTTAAAAGGGGTATATACAATTTCTGCAAAAATAAAATCAGAAGTAGGTAAAAATTATAGAATAATGGTTAAATACACTGACGGAAAAACAACTGATAGTTGGAAAGCTTCAACAGGTGAATATTTATCATATAAATTCACTACAAACGGGAAAGATATTGACTACATTTATTGGGGTTATGGTGCTTCATCAACCAATTTACAATTTAAGGATTTACAAATAGAAGAAGGAACAACAGCAACATCATATGAACCATATCAAGAGCCAAGGACATATACAATAACAGTTTCAGAACCATTAAGAAGTAATAATGAAGCATATGATTATATTGATTTTGAACAAAGACAAATAGTAAGATGGATAGATAGTAATGGTAATACACTTAATACACCAATAATGGAAAATGTTATAAGTTGGCCTAGTGATATAAAAACATTAAATGGTACTACAATAGTTTCTACAAATGATGGAAAAGCATATTTTGAAATAAAAAATTAATACATAATTTAGAATATAGTTTATCTATATTCTTTTTACATTTTACACTAATTAAATCATAACTTTTTTGATATTAATTCACATCCTAAGTAATAAATGGTATAATTAATGATATGAGGTGAGGAGTATATGAATAATAATATATATAATTATACTCAAGAAAATTTAGAAGAATATTTCCTTAGTATTGGAGATAAAAAATTTAGAGCAATGCAGATATATGAATGGCTTTATAAAAAAAGAATGGATAATATTGATAAAATGCTTAATATAAAAAAAGATACAAGGGAAAAAATAAAAGATGAATTTAGTGATGATTGGATAAAAATTGTTGATATAAAACAAGGTGAAGATGTAGTTAAATTTTTGTTTGAATTAATTGATGACCACTATATAGAAGCAGTATTAATGAAACATAATTATGGAAATAGTTTGTGTGTATCAACACAAGTTGGATGTAATATGGGATGTAGATTTTGTCAAAGTGGTCGATTAAAAAAAGTAAGAAATTTACAAACATATGAAATGGTTCAACAAATATTATTAGTCGAAAAAGAATTAGATATTAGAATATCACATGTTGTTTTAATGGGTATAGGTGAACCTTTTGATAACTATAATAATGTTTTAAATTTTATTAAAATAATTAATAATCCAAGGGCGATAGAAATTGGGGCAAGACATATTACCTTATCAACATGTGGATTAGTAAAAAAGATAGAAAAATTTATGAATGAAGGAATACAAGTTAATCTCGCAATTAGTCTTCATGCACCAAATAATAAAATAAGAAGTAGAATTATGCCTATTAATAAAGTATGTAATATTGACAAAATAATGGAAGTTGTAAAAAAATATATTGAAAAAACTAATAGAAGAGTAACTTTTGAATATATTATGTTAGATGGTGTAAATGACACCGATGAATGCGCTAAAGAGCTTTCAGATATTTTAAATGGACTAAACTGCTATGTAAATCTTATTCCTTATAATGAAACACAAAATATTAGATATAAACGTAGTAAAAGTTCACAAATTACTAGATTTTATGATATACTTAAGAAGAATGGTATTAATGTGACTGTAAGAAGAGAATTTGGTTCTCTAATAGATGCAGCATGTGGACAACTAAGAGCTAAAAAGATGGAGGAGTAATATGAAAAGTTTTTACTTAACAGATTCTGGTAAAGTAAGAGATCATAATGAAGATAGTGTAACAATTGTTAAAAATAAAAATGGTGAAATATTGATGGCTGTTGCAGATGGTATGGGTGGACATAAAGCTGGTGAAGTTGCATCATCTATCGCTATTAGTCACCTAGGAAAAAGATTCTCTGAAATATCTAGTGTAGGAAATAAGCAAGACGCTATAAATTGGTTAAAAGATAGTGTTAATGAAGTTAATGCACTAATATTTAAATATACTAACGAACACACTGAAAGTGTAGGTATGGGAACAACACTAGTTACTACATTAATTACTGATGAATTTATATTAATGGGTAATATAGGTGATAGTTCTGGATTTGTAATTAAAAATAATAAATTACATAAAATAACCCAAGATCATACACTAGTAAATTTATTAGTGAAATCGGGTGAATTAACTGAAGAAGAAGCAGTACATCATCCTAAAAAGAATGTATTAATGAAAGCATTAGGAGCTAATGAAATTGTAGAATTAGATATATTTGATGTAGATACAGAATTAGAGGGTATATTATTATGTAGTGATGGTTTAACTAATATGTTAACACCAGAACAAATAGAAAAAGTAATTATAGATGAAGAATTAGAAATAGAAGATAAAGTAATTAAACTTATCAGAAAAAGCAACGCTAGAGGAGGACTTGACAATATATCAATCGCATATCTTGAAAAAGAAAGTGGTGAAGTAAGTGATAATTAAGGGGCAAAAAATTAATGATAGATATCAAATCATTAAAACAATCGGCGAAGGTGGTATGGCTAACGTATATTTAGCTTACGATACTATTTTAGATAGAAATGTAGCACTTAAGGTTTTACGTGGTGACTTATCAAACGATGAAAAATTTGTTAGAAGATTTCAACGTGAAGCATTGTCTGCAAGTAGTTTATCTCATCCTAACATTGTAGAAATGTATGATGTAGGGGAAGATGAAGGTCAATATTATATTGTAATGGAATACGTTGATGGTAAAACATTAAAACAACTTGTTAAAAGACGTGGAGCACTAACTTTAAATGAAGTAATAGATATCATGCTTCAATTAACTGATGGTATTGCACATGCACATGATTCATATATTATTCATAGAGATATAAAACCTCAAAATATTATGATAATGGAAAATGGATTAGTAAAAATAACAGACTTTGGTATAGCTATGGCACTTAATTCAACACAATTAACACAAACTAATTCAGTAATGGGTTCAGTGCATTATTTACCACCAGAACAAGCAAATGGAAAAGGTGCGAGTGTTAAATGTGATATATATTCGCTTGGTATATTAATGTTTGAATTATTAACTGGATCAATTCCATTTAAAGGTGAAAATGCAGTAGAAATTGCTTTAAAACAAATGAAAGAACCATTACCTGCTGTTACAATGATTAATCCAGAAATACCACAATCTATTGAGAATATTTTGATTAAATCAACTGCAAAAAATCCTAAGAATAGATATAACGATGCAAGAGAGATGCATCAAGATATTGAAACAGCATTAGATGAAGCAAGAAAAAACGAAAAAAGACATGTATACAAATATCCAGAAAATGATTTAGATGATACAAAAATCATGGAAAAAATAGATGATTTTAATAAACAAGATCCAGAAACAGAAAATCTTGCAAAAAAAATAGATGATGAAGATATAAACGAAAATAAAAAAAGTAAAATAGCTTTAATTATTTCATTAATTATTGTTGGAATACTTATCTTAGGTGCAGGAATATATTTTGCAGTTACTAAAGATAAAAATAAAACTATTAGAATACCAGATGTTGTAGATATGACGATAATTGATGCGGAAGAAAAGTTAGAAAAAGCTGGTTTCGTAGTTGAGCTTGAAACTAAAAAAGTTGATAGTGATGAAATAGATGCTGGAAGAGTAGTTAAAACCTCACCTGCAATTGGTAGAACGGTTAAAAAAGGTACTAAAATTACATTATATGAATCAACTGGCGTAGCAGACATTGAAATGGAAGATTATATTGGTAAAAATTATATAGAAGTACAAACTATTTTAAAAGAAGTACACAAATTAAATGTTGAAATAAAGAAAAAAAGTGTAGAAAATGTAACTGAAGATCAAGAAAATAAAATTGTTGATCAAAATCCTAAAGCGGGAACGAAAGTTTCAGAAGGTACAACTATTACACTTTATATTCCTAATATGGATTTTTATCCTGATATGGTAGGAGAAGGTTGGACATTAGAAGATGTACAAGATTTTGCAGAAAAATATAATTTAAATTTAGAAGTTAATGAAAAAGTATCAACAACAGTCGATCCAGGAATTGTTATTTGGCAAAGTAGAAGAAGTGGATCAGTTATAGCAGAAGGAGCTAATTTTGAAGTTAATATCTCTAAAGCACCTGAAGTAGTTGAAACACCTAAAGAAGAAAACGAAAATAATAGTGATGAAAACGATACATCAAACAACGACACTACTAAAACCCCTGATAAGACGGAAACTACTGAATAATATGAATGGTATAATTATTAAATCAATAAGTGATTTATATACTGTAAAAGTTAAAAATGAATTTATTGATTGTAAAGCAAGAGGTGTATTTAGAAATAAAAACATTACACCTTTAGTGGGGGATAAAGTAGAAGTTGATTTAGATAAAAATATCATAACAAAAATAAAAGAAAGAAAAAATTCATTAGTAAGACCACCACTTGCGAACATAGATCAAGTGGTGATCATAACTAGTGTTAAAAAACCAGATTTTTCTGATAATTTATTAGATAAAATGATAACTATGTTAGAGTTTAATAATATTGAACCAATTATTTGTTTTACTAAAATGGACTTATGTAATAAAAATGAAAAAAAAGAAATTAAAAAAACAATGAAATATTACAAAAATATTGGTTATAAAATATTATTAAATACTGAAATTAGAAAAATAAAAAAAATATTTAAAAATAAATTAACAGTATTCGCAGGACAAAGTGGTGCGGGTAAATCTACATTAATAAATAAACTGGATAAAAATTTAATGCTTAAAACTGCAGAAATATCAAACGCTTTAAATAGAGGTAAACATACTACAAGACATGTAGAATTATTTGAAATGTATAAAGGTATGGTTGCAGATACACCTGGTTTTTCTTCTTTCGATTTAAAAGAAATCCCTAAAGAAGAATTACAGAATCTGTTTATAGATATTAAAAAATATAGAAATACATGTGAATATCAAGATTGTTCACATATCAACGAAAAAGAATGTAATATAAAAAGATTAGTTGAAGATGGAACAATATTAAAAAGTAGATATGAAAACTACAAGAAGTTTTGGAAAGATGGTGAATAAATGGTTAAAGTTTCTACATCACTATTAAGTGTTAATAAAGATATTTTAATTGATAGTATTAAAAATTTAAATGAAACAAATACAGATTTTATTCACTATGATGTTATGGATGGACAATTTGTTAATAACACTTTTTTCCCTAATGACGAAATTAATATTATTAACAAATATGTTGAAAAACCACTTGATGTTCATTTGATGGTTAATGATCCAACAGAATATATTAATTTTTATAAAAATTTGAATCCGACTTATATTACAATTCATTATGAAATTGAAAATTATCGAAAATATATCAATATGATAAAAGAAAACAACATAAAAGTTGGTATATCAATAAAACCTAATACACTTATTGAAGAACTATATGAGATATTAGATGAAATAGATTTAGTATTAATAATGAGTGTGGAACCTGGTAAAGGTGGTCAAACCTTCAATGAAGATTCTTTAATCAAAATTAAAAAATTAAGAAAATATATTGATGTCAATCAATTAAATACTGTAATAGAAGTTGATGGTGGAATTAATGATATAACATCTAAACAATGTGTTAGTAGTGGAGCAGACATCCTAGTATGTGGAAGTTATATTACTAATTCAGATGATTATCAAGAACAAATTAATAAATTAAGATAAAAGTTAGTAATATTCTAACTTTTTTTTCATATTATTGAGTTGGGGGAGTCTTTGAATACACTCTCTTTTAATTTTGACAAATAATAACAATTATGATACTATTTATGTATAATAGGTGGTGTGTTTATGAAGTATGTTGATTTAATAGTTTTAATAGGTTTCATAGTATTTGTGATAATATATTCTAAAAAATTTCAAACATATATTTTCGGATTTGCAGTAACAGATATATTTTTTAGGGTATTAGATTTTTTAAAAAATAATATTCCAATAACTGGACTAAAAGGCGAATTAAGTAAATATGTTCCAGAATCAATTCCAAGTGTTATTTATAATTATACCGATGGAACAATAAGTTATTTATTAATGTGGACATATATAGTTATTATGATAATATTTTTGTATTATGTAACAAAAATATTTATAAAAAGAAGAAGAATTAGTTAAAATTCGTTAAAAATTTACAACATTTTTGACATAAAATTTGACAAACCTTTAAAAATCTGATATAATTTATGCACGTTAAGAAAAAGAATAATAGGGGTTTTATTATTTATGGGGGTTGATAGTAATGAAAAACACTTATATTATCGAATATCTGAACGAAAACGAATTTAGAAAAAGAGAAAGAGCATTAAAAAAATACAACATGCTTGCATATAAAAAATTCGTATTCGAATATTGTCCACAACTTAGAGAAGGTATATTTCTTGGTGAATTAGTTTCAACTAATGAAAAATTAGGTACTAAAACATATGAATTAAAATTACCTACTGATGATTTATTTGTTAAGGTTCATGGTGATATTAAAATTCATTATATGGTATACGAAAATGATAGAATTATAATGTTAGATACAATAACACCAGAAACTATACTTAACGAAGGACATCGTTCAGAATTAACTACTTATAAAGGAGTAGTTGTATCTAAAGAAAATCAAGAAAAAGATATGTTTAAAATAAACTTATTAAATATGTTACAATAAAAGTGGGAAACCACTTTTTTCTTTTAGGAAGTGATTTTATGAAAAAAGTAGAACTTTTAGCGCCTGCAGGAAACATGGAAAGTTTTTATGCGGCAATAAATGCAGGAGCCGATGCAGTATATTTAAGTGGTAAAAAATTTGGTGCTAGATCACTAGCAACAAATTTTACTAATGAGGAATTAATTGAAGCTATTAATTATGCACATATATATAATAAAAAAGTATATGTCACAGTTAATACTTTGGTGTATGAATCTGAAATTAATGACTTATTAGAATATATTGAATTTTTACACAAAAATAATGTAGACGCAATAATTATACAAGATTTAGGATTAATTAATCTATTACATCAAAAATTCCCAAATTTAGAATTACATGCTTCAACACAAATAAATACACATAATGATGAAACATTAAAAATATTAAAAAGTAGTGGTATTAAAAGAGTTGTTTTAGCACGAGAAACTTCACTTGATGAAGTAAACAAAATGAATGTTGATATTGAAAAAGAAATATTTATTCATGGTGCTTTATGTATGTGTTATTCGGGACAATGCTTATTAAGTAGTGTTATTGGTGGAAGAAGCGGTAACAGAGGATTATGTGCTCAACCTTGTAGATTAGAATATAATTTATTAGAACAACTTCCTAATGGAGAAGAAAAAACTATATATACAGAAGGTAAATATTTACTTAGCACTAAAGATCTATGTACTTTAGACAATTTAGAACAAATATTAAATAGTAATATAGATAGTTTAAAAATCGAAGGAAGAATGAAAAGTAAAGAATATGTATATATAGTTACTTCTATTTATAGAAAAGCAATAGATAATTTTTATAAGACTGGTAAAATAAATATTACAGAAAAAGATATTAATGAGTTAAAATTAATTTTTAATAGAAACTTTACTAAAGGTTATTTATTAAATGAAGAAAAAAATAATATTAGTAATATGTTTAGACCTAACCATTTAGGTATTAATATTGGTAAAGTAATTAATCAAAATAATAATAGAATTAAAATTAAAGTTGATCAAACGTTAAGAGTAAATGATGGAATACGTATTATTGGTAAAAATGATTACGGATTTATTATAAATAAAATATTTCAAAATAATAAATTAGTTAATGAAGTATCAAATGATATAGTAGAAATTGAGTGTAATAAAAAATTAACACCAAATTCTATAATTGTTAAAACATTAGATTCTAAACAAATAGATTATATTCAAGAAGAAATAAAAAACACACCTAAGATACCTATTAATTTTAGACTTATTGGAAAACTTAATAAAAAGTTAGAATTAACAATAAATGACGGATGTAATACTGTTACTCTATATTCAAACATGGAAACATTTAAAGCAGAAAATCATCCAATTACAGAAGAAAGGATAATTAGTCAATTATCTAAATTAAATGATACACCATTTAGATTAAATAATATTGAAATAGAAATTGATAATAATATATTAATTCCTATAAAAGAAATAAATGATTTAAGAAGAAGAGTAATAGAAGAATTAATTAAATGTAGAATAGGGTCTAAAAAACAAGTAGTAGTTAATGATTATAAAAATGATAAAGTAAGTTTTTCAAATAATAATTCAATAAATTGTTTCGTGAAAACAGAAGAACAACTACAGGCTTGTATAGATTGCGATGTAGATGATATATATGTAGAAGAAAACCTATATAATAAATATAAAAACAAATATAAAAATTTAGTTTTATATTTGCCAAGGATTATTAAAAATCATAAAAGATACGACAATGAAAAACTTCTTGTAAGAGAGTTAGGATCTTTAAATTATTTTAATAATAATAAAATAGTAACAGATTATACATTAAATATTACAAACAATTACTCAATAGATTATCTTAATAAATATAATGTACAACGAATAACATTATCAACAGAACTTAATGATGAAAGTATTAAGTGTATTTTAAAAAATAATAAAAGCAATAATTTGGAATTAATTGTATATGGTAACTATGAGATATTTATAACTAAATATTGTATTCTAAAGAAGAATAATAAATGTAATTTGTGCAAGAGTAATAATAAATATTATTTAATTGATAGAAAAAATGAAAGATATCAAATTATAAATGATGGATTATGTAATAATATATTATTAAGCTCTAATAAAATAAATTTAATAAATAAATTAGATTACTATAAAAGTTTAGGTATTAATCATTTTAGATTACAATTTTACAATGAAAAATACGATGAAGTAGAAAAAATATTAAAAACTATATATAAATAATATTTTTGACAGATAAGAAAATATATAAAAACACTTGAAAAAATCTCAAAATTTATGTATTATTATCAAGTACGTGAAATGAGAGGTTTTTTTATTATGGAAAAAATTATTAATATAGCAGTTGTAGCGCACGTTGATGCTGGAAAATCAACTTTAGTTGATGCATTACTTAATCAAAGTGGAGTATTTAGAGAAAACGAAAATGTTGTTGATTGTATAATGGATAGTAATGATATTGAAAGAGAACGTGGTATCACTATTTATTCAAAAAACTGTGCGATTAAACATAATGATGTAAAAATTAATATTGTAGATACTCCGGGACATGCTGACTTCTCGTCAGAAGTAGAACGTGTTATGAAAACTGTTGATACTGTTATTTTAATTGTTGACGCTGCAGAAGGACCTATGCCTCAAACAAGATTTGTTTTACAAAAGGCATTAGAACAAGGATTAAGACCAATATTATTTATTAATAAAATAGATAAAAAGGATGCGCGTAGTGAAGAAGCTGTTAATTTAACATTTGATTTGTTTGTAGAGTTAGGTGCGACTGATGAACAATTAGATTTCCCAATATTATATGGGATTGGAAAACAAGGTATAGCTAAAAGAAATTTAGAAGATGAAAGTACTGATTTAACACCACTATTTGATGTTTTATTAGAACATGTTAGTCCATATGAGGGTAATATTAATGATCCATTACAAATGCAAGTATCAAATCTAGATTACGATGATTATATAGGAAGACTTGGTGTTGGTAGAATAACAAAAGGTGTAATTAAAACAGGTGAAACTGTTGCAGTTACAAGAAAAGATGGTAGTATTACTCATAATAGAATTTCAAAATTATTTATTAATCAAGGTCTAAATAGAATTGAAGTAAAAGAAGCTTATTATGGTGATATAGTAACAGTAGCAGGTATAGATAATATTTTAATTGGAGAAACAATTTGTGATAATAACAACATAGATCCATTACCAATGATTAACATTGAACCACCAACACTTTCTATGAATTTTTTACCAAATTCATCTCCTTTCGCAGGAAAAAGCGGAAAATTTTTAACAACAAGACATATTAAAGAAAGACTTGAACGTGAATTAGAAACTAATGTTGGACTTACTGTAGAAGAAATACCAGGCGGTGAAGGTGGATATAAAGTATCTGGTAGAGGAGAACTACACTTGTCAATATTACTAGAAAATATGAGACGTGAAGGCTTTGAACTAGGAGTTTCAAAACCAGAAGTTTTATTTAAAGAAATAGATGGTACAAAACATGAACCATTTGAAAGAGTTTTAATAAATGTTCCAGATGAGTATAGTGGTACAGTTATTAATGATTTAAACGAAAGAAAAGGTCAACTTCAATTAATGAGCAATGAAGCTGGTTATACTAAAATAGAATTTTTAGTACCAACTAGAGGTCTTATTGGATATAGAAGTTCATTTATTACTAATACCAAAGGTGAAGGTATTATGGTAAGAAGTTTTGATTCTTATATGCCATATGCTGGTCCTATCCAATCTAGAAAAAATGGAGTTTTAGTATCCATGGAAAACGGAAAAACAATGGCATATTCATTATGGAATTTAAGTGATAGAGGAACTATGATAGTAGATCCTGCTACCGAAGTTTATACAGGTATGATAATTGGTATACATAATAGAGATAATGATCTAGATGTTAATCCATGTAAAAATAAAAACTTAACAAATACAAGAGCTAGTGGTAGTGATGATGCAATAATTTTAAATGATGCAAAAACATTTACTCTAGAAGAAGCATTAGAATTTATTAATGAAGATGAATTAGTAGAAATTACTCCAGAAGATATTAGACTTAGAAAAAAAATATTAGATCCAAAACAAAGATTTAGACAAAAAGCAGTATAATTAAAACGACCTTATTTTAGGTCGTTTTTTAATTGCTTAGTTTTAGCTCTAGAATTATTCTTTAAATAATCCATTAATTCAATATGTAATTCATCATTTTCATTAATTATAGATTGCTTTTTTATAGGATCTGATAAATCCTTTATAATTTTATCAATTTGTTTTTTATAATATGAGTATCTGTTTTTTACTAAATTTAATTCATAATTATTACTACTATTTTTCTTGATAAAACCAGCAAAAACTATATAACAGTCATCACATGGACAATATACTAACCTAGCATGAGATTCTTTTTTCTTACATACATCACTAAGTTTACCATTGTTAGTAAATCTTACGTCTTTTTCATGATTATTAGTAATTGTTCCACTTTTTAAATCTTCTAATATATTAATAAAAAATCTATAATTTTCCTTTTCTTTTATAATATCATTTTTTAATAATGTTTCATTGGAACTATTTTTTAAATATATTATGTGTTTTTCAGTTTGTGGTGTATTTGATATGACTTCTTCACTTTTTGTAACAACATATTCACTATATTGTTTTCTTATTTCTGACATATAGGTTGAAACTTCTTTTTTATATTTATCTACATCTTCTATGTTATTTAATCGCAAATAATCAAAAATCTTTCTTATTTCGTTTAATAGTTTTCTTACTTCATATAGAATAACAATATTTTTATAATTATCAATTTTATAATTTGATAGAATGGAATCAAGATCAATTTCTAACTCATTATATTTTAATGATTCACTTATTAAGTTTATCATTTCTTGTGAAATATTATCAAGTATTTCAATATTTTGATATATTGAAGAATTAATTTGTTTCATTAACTCTAAATCGTTATCGTTCAAAAACTCTTCATAGTTAAATTTATAATTATTATTAGCATTATCAATATTATTAGTATTATTTTGATTTGATTTTTTTAATTCCAATCTTTGTTGTTCTAATAACATTTTTCTTAATTCTCTTTCTGCTTTTATTGCTTCTTGGTTTTTTAAATATTGATTTCTGTCTTGTTCAATATGATTAATAAAATAGTTTTTCTTATCACTATTAATATTACTATTAATAATATATTCAATAATATTGTCATATGATATCTCGTTTTCATAATACTCATTTGAATTTAAACTTTTTAATATTTTTTTAATTTTACTAATTTGTTCTGAATATATATTTGTATTACCTATAGAATCTTTCTTTTTATTTAATTGATTTATTCTTATACGAATAAAAGCTAATTTTTCATTAAACATTGCTATTTCAGAATTAGAAACATTATTTAATCTTGCAATTTCTTCTGGATAATCTCTTTCATCAACTGTATCTGCAATTTCTTCAATTGATGTCATTAGAATTGGTATGATATTTAAAGCATAAAATTCCATTACATTTTTTTTATAAAAGTCCTTTGGAGATTTTACCATATTTAAAAATCTATTATATGTATTAATTTGTTGATTTATACCATGTAATTCTAATTTTATCTTTTTATAAGATTCTTTTAAGTTTGTATATTTTTTACCAATGATATCTTGTAATTCATTAATTAATATTTTCTCCATCACACTAATCCCCCTAAATACGAGTAATTATTATACAATTTTAAGACATTTATGTCAAATTGTGTTATTATATGTATGAATTGGTGATTTTATGGAAATAAGAGAAATTGAAAGAAGTATAATAAAAAAATTTAGGAAAAGTATATGGGGAAGGTTTGTAAGAGGAGTAGAAACTTACAAATTAATTAGTGAAAATGATAAAATTGCAGTATGTATATCAGGTGGTAAAGATTCATTTTTACTTGCTAAATGTATGCAAGAATTAAAAAGACATGGTAAAATAAACTTTGATTTAGAATTTATAGTAATGGATCCTGGATATAATGAAATTAATAGGAAAAAGATAGAAGAAAATGCAAAAAAACTTAATATACCAATAACAATATTTAATTCAGATATTTTTAGTATTGTAAATAATATAGATGAAGGTAATCCATGTTATTTATGTGCCAGAATGAGAAGAGGATATCTTTATAGTAAAGCTAAAGAATTAGGATGTAATAAAATCGCACTTGGGCATCATTTTGATGATGTTATTGAGACAATTCTTTTAAATATGATATATGGTTCAGAAATAAAGACTATGATGCCAAAGTTACATTCTACTAACTTTCCAGGTATAGAATTAATTAGACCTATGTATTTAATTAAAGAAGCAGATATTGTTTCATGGTCAAAATATTGTGAATTAGATTTTCTTAATTGTGCGTGTAGATTTACAGAAAAGATAGAAACTGATGTTGACAGCACATCAAAGAGAAAAGAAATGAAAAATTTAATAAATGAATTTAGAAAAATCAATAAAAATATAGATTACAATATATTTAAAAGTGTGGAAAATATTAATTTAGATACAGTAATAGGATATAGAATTGATGAAGAAAGACATAGTTTTTTAGATAATTATGATAAATAGTGAATAAGAATTCTTCCAAATACTCAATATGAGTATGAAAGGAGAATTTTTTATTATGGCACGTCATAAAGTTGAAATAAGTGGCGTGAATACATCAAATATCAAAGTTTTAAGTAGTGAGGAAATGGAAGAATTATTTATAAAAATGAAAAATGGTGATCCATTTGCCAGGGATGATTTAGTTAATGGAAATTTAAAATTAGTATTAAGTATTTTAAGAAAATTTGCATCCAAGGTAGATAATCTTGACGATTTATTTCAAATTGGTTGTGTGGGGCTTTTAAAAGCAATTGATAATTTTGATTTGAGTTATGGTGTAAAATTTTCTACATATAGTGTACCAATGATATTAGGAGAAATTAAAAGATATATTAGGGATAATAGTTCGATAAGAGTATCTAGAAGTGTCAAAGATATTGCATATAAAGCATTAAAATTAAAAGATGAATTAACAGTACAAAACGGTAAAGAACCAAGAATAGAAGAATTAGCAACAACTCTAAATGTTACACCATTTGAAATAATAAATGCTTTAGATGCCCTAAAAGATCCAGTCAGTATGTTTGAACCAATATATAATGATGGTGGAGATACTATATATTTATTTGATCAATTAGAAGATAGTAGTAATAATGTTGATTTAGATTTGAAAATATCTATTAATAATGCGATGAAACAGTTAAAACCAAGAGAAAAAGATATTATAAATGAAAGATTTATAATTGGTAAAACTCAAATGGAGATATCAGAAGAACTTGGAATTAGTCAAGCACAAGTGTCAAGAATAGAAAAAAGTGCATTGGATAAAGTAAAAAGATTAATAAAATAGGTAAAATACCTATTTTTTATTTGAAAAAAGATTTTATATGTTATAATAGTTATCAATTTCACATCAAATAATGAAAAACTAATAATTGGGTGATTAGTATGGAAAGGTCAAGAAATAGAGAAACTAATATAGAATTATTTAAAAATAATTTAAAACTAGTTAGATATGTTATAAATAAGTGTTATAAAAACACTAATTTTGATAAAGATGATTTATATCAAACAGGATGTATTGGTCTTTGGAAAGCAATAAAAAATTTTGATGAATCAAAAGGTTATACATTAAGTACATATGCAGTATCACTTATTTGGGGAGAAATAAAAAGATACACCACAAAGAATGAGAATATTCTGAAAATACCCGCTAGTATTCAAAGCTTATTTGTTAAAATAGTGAGATTAAAAGATACATATAAAATTGATGATAATATATCATTAAAAACACTCTCAGAATTATTAAATGTTTCTGAATACGAAATAATGTTAGCGATTTACTCAAATCAAGAAATTATAAGTTTATCAGAATCAGTAAATAGTGATAATAACGTTAAAAATGAATTATTGGATATAATACCAAGTTTATCTCCATCAATTGAAGAAATAATAATCAAAAAAGAAAGGGACAATATTATACATAATGAAATAAACAAACTGGATGAAACAGAAAGAAAAATTATTGAACTTTCATATGGAATAAATTGTGAAAGAAAAACACAGCATGAAATATCAAAACACTTAAAAATATCCAGGGCTAAGCTTTGTTATACAAAAAATAGAGCAATTCATGAATTAAAATACCGTTTAACAAAAAAAATATAAATTAATGTGTGTTTGTAATATAATAGGTTTAATGTTATAATTGATCTAAAGTAGGTGACTAGTATGACAGAAGATGAAATTGAATTATTGATTGAAGAAAATTTTCCAGATAATTATATTGGTAAAAAAATGAGAAATTTCATTATAGCAATGTTATATAATACAAAAGAAATAAAAGATAATAAAGATATGAAGATAGTACATTGTATTATGAAACAAGTAGAAGAAAATATATATAATGCAAATGGATTTATTGCAGCAGAACTTAGTGAACATAGACATTTTAACTCATATATAACTTTTTCAGGTGATGATATTTCAATAAGAAGTGAGATAGTTAAACTAATGTCAAAGGATGCTAATAAAGAATATGTTGAATATACGTTTTTTAAAAAAACAGGAGAAGACATGTATCATAGACAAACAAAATATTCTTATATAGATAAATGTTTTGAAGATGATATAGTGGTAGATAATTATGATATTATTTATCAGGATTATAAAGATAATATTAAAGGTAAAAAATAATTAAAGAATTGGTTTTCAATTCTTTTTTTGTTATTAAAAATATTTTTATAAATATAATTAAATAGGTGGTAATATGAGATTATCTGAATTACAATCCAAAGATATAGTAAATATTATTGACGGAAAAAAGATTGGTAAAATAATAGATGTTACATTAACTGATGGAAAAATATATAACCTTGTAATTGAACCTAAGAGATTTTTTTTAAATATTTTTAAAAGGGGAGATGAAGTATCAATTAAATGGGAATCTATTGAAAAAATAGGTGAAGATGTAATTTTAATAAAGTTAAATAATTAATTCATAATTCAATATTATTTACATATATTTTAATGAACATAGGGAGGATATAATATGAAACAACTTATACCATTTAAAAAGGATATTATTTTTAAAACAAAAATATCAGAAATTACTAGTATTTCATTAGAACATTCTCTAGAATTAGATGAGGATATGATATCTGGGGATTTTATAGTAAGTGGAGATTATAAAATGACTGAGGCAAGTTTAAATAAAGAAAACTTCTTCTATAAATTACCATTTGATATTGCATTAGATTCAAGATATGATACATCAAATATAAAAATAGAAATAGATGACTTTTATTATGAAATAATTAATGATGATGTATTAAGGGTAAATATTGAAGTCTCTTTAGATGGATTAGAAGATATACCTTTTAAAGATGATAATTTAGAAGTAATTGATTTTAATGAAAGAGATAATAGTATTGATGATATTAGTGATACAATTGAAAGATTAAAAAGAGAATTAGATGAGAAAACATCAAATTTATCAAATATGGAAAAATTAATGAATGAAAAAGATGAAGAACACAAAGAAACATTAAGTAGACTAGATGAAATGGAAAACAATTTACAAACTGTAGTTACAAATATGAATCAAAATATAAGTAATGATATACCAATAAAAATTGCGCAAGAAAATAATGTTGATACAAAAGAAATTAAAAGTTTATTTAGTAATATGAGTGAAGAAGAAACATTTAGTACATATCATGTATACATAATGAGGGAAGATGACACTATTGAAAGTGTTATAACTAAATATAATATTAGCAAAGATATTCTTTTACAATATAATGATTTAGAAAATGTTAAATTAGGTGATAAAGTAATTATTCCAGCAATATTAAATGACAAATAATATAAATAATATGTTAAACAAACACGACCTTAATCCTGTTAAGTACACAATTAAAAATAATGTTACAATTGTGGATACGGATAAAGGACGTGTTGTTTTTAAAAAGAAAAAAAATGATAATGGGAATAATGTTAATAATTTATATAACTATTTAACATCTAGAAGTTTTAATTTTTATCCTAAATTAATTAATAATGACAATAGGAATGATTATGATATGTATGAATATATTGAAGAAATAGATACACCAGATGAACAAAAAGCATTGGATATTATTAATTTAATTAGTCTATTACACAATAAAACAACATATTATAAAGAAGCAAATGAAGATACTTATAAGGAAATTTATGAAAAGACAAAAGAAAAATTAAATTATTTATATAATTATTATAATGATTTGATAATTATAGCAGAACGAAGTATTTATATGAGCCCTAAAGAGTATTTGTTTGCTAGAAATGTTTCTAAAATATTTTCATGTATAGCGTTTTGTAATATTGAACTTGATAAATGGTTAGAAGATGTTAAAAATAATAAAAAACAACGAGTAGTTACACTACATAATAACTTAACTTTAGACCATTTGATACGAAATAAAGATCCTTATTTAATAAGTTGGGATAAATCAAAAAAGGACATACCAATATATGATTTTTATAATTTTTATAGAAATCATTATTTAGATTTAGACTTTAATGATTTATTTGATGAGTATAATTCAAAATATCCATTATTAGATGAGGAGAAAAAATTACTTTTAATTCTTTTATCAATACCACCAAAAATAGAATTTATTGATAATGAATTAGAGTCATGTAAAACAATTAGAAAACAACTGGATTACATATATAAAACTGAAGAGTTAGTAAAAGAATTTTATAATTTAAAAACTGCCAATTAAGGCAGTTTTTAAAACCAAATAATATGAGTTAAAAAGAATACAAGAAGACAAAGCTCTACTAATAATATTAATGAATGAATAGAAAAAGATAAGATAAGAAGTAAAAAAACTTGATAAAATATTATTATACCTAATATTAACATCCCAAATATCCAAAAAGGTCCACCTCGACAACACCATCTTCTCCACATAAAACTTCACCTAGTTTAATATATGTCAAATAAATATTAATGTATAGGTTATTATTATATTAAATAGTAATTTGATGTATAATAATATTGGATGGTGAAGTATATGAGAAAGAAAATAAAATTTAAAAATATAATAATTATTTTTTTAATCGTTTTAGTAGTAATATTAATAATTACCAATATTCCTAATAATAAAGAAAAAGAAATTAATAAAATGGTTGATTTAACAAACAAAACTATTAGTGAAGTAGAAGAATACAGTCGTAATAATGATTTAGAATTAGAAATAAATTATGAATATAATGATAATATAGAAAAAGATAAAGTAATCAATCAAAGTATCAAAATTGGTAGTGAGTTAAAAAATAAGGACAAGCTTATTGCAACAATTTCAAAAGGGAAAATTGATGAGACTGTATATAAAGAATATAATGTTAATGAATTAGGTAATGTTCCAATAATGATGTACCATAAAATAATAAATATTCCTAGTTCTGAAACTAAATACACAGGAGGAAATGTAGATGTTGATGGTTATAATAGAACTGCTGAAGCGTTTAGAAATGATTTAGAGTTTTATTATAGTGAAGGATATAGAATGGTTAGATTAATAGATTATGTTAATGGTGATATTGATACTGAATTAGGTAAAAGTCCATTAATACTAACATTTGACGATGGAGATAAGAGTAATTTTAATGTGCTAGGTAAAAATGATGATGGTAGCCTGCAAATAGATCCTAACTGTGCGATTGGTATATTAGAAGAGTATAAGAAAAAATATCCTGATTTTAATGTAACAGCGACTTTCTTTGTTATGAGTGGAATATTTAATCAAAATGAATATAATGAAGAAATATTAAAATGGTTAGTAGATAATGGGTATGATGTAGGTAACCATACTAAAAACCATGTAAACTTTAGAAATGCTACAACTGTTAAATCTCAAGATGAAGTAGGTTACATGTACGAATTATTAGAAAACATTATACCTGGTAGATATGTAAATATAGTCGCACTTCCTTATGGTAGTCCTGGGGATAAAAATCATAGTAATTTTAGTTATATACTAAATGGAACATATAACGGTAAAGAATACAATACAATTTCAACACTTAGAGTTGGTTGGATGAGTGAAGTTTCACCATTCAATAAAAACTTTGATAAAACATTTTTAAAGAGAATTAGAGCTTATGACAATAATGGAAAAGAATTTGATATTACTGCATCATTTGAAGCATTAAAGACGACTAAATACATTTCTGATGGTAATAAAAACAATGTAGTTATTCCAAATGATAAAGAATTATCATTAGGTACAACTAACAAAAATGTAATTAAATATTAGTACTTGAAAAAATATTAATACTGCGATATAATAATTGAGAAAAACGAAGAACTAGAGGAGTATATTATAATTGTTTAATAGAGAGTTAGTGTTTGGTGGAAACTAACAAATAATATAATAGAAGGTAGCTAGGGAGTTTGATTTCTGAATAGTTAAGAAATCACGTATATTATGCGTTAAATAAATAAGTGTATAACAATTGTTATAAACTAAGGTGGTACCACGGAGTTATTCGTCCTTAATTTGGATGAATAACTTTTTATTTTGGAGGTGTTTAATGGATTACAATAAAGCATCTATTGCGTTCGAAAATTATATTAAAAAATATGATTTAAAGAACGATAAAATCAAATTGAAATACAAACATACATATCAAGTCGCACAAATTAGTGAACTTTTAGTAAAATCTCTTAATCTTTCTAATGAAGATATAGAACTTGCTAAAATTATTGGGTTACTACATGATATTGGACGTTTTGAACAAATTAAAAGATTTGATAATTTTAAGGATAAAAATTTTGATCATGCAGATTATGGCATCAAAATATTATTTGAAGATAATCTAATTAAAAAATTTGTTTTAGAAAATAAATATGATGAAATTATTTATAATGCAATTAAACATCATAATAAAATATCAATTCCAAATAATTTAGATGAAAGAACATCAATGTTTTGTAAAATAATTAGAGATGCAGATAAAATAGATATATATAGGGTATTATCAAGAGAATATGAAGAAAATTTTATTGAAACTATAGATAACAAAATAATCAATAACTTTAGGTTAAATAAAGTAATAAATCATGATTTAATAAATAATCGCACGGAAAAAATTATATTGGATTTCGCACTGATTTTTGATATCAACTATAAACAAAGTTTTAAAATATTAAAAGATAAAAACTATTTAGAAGATTTTATAAATTGTATTAATGTTTCGGATAATAATAAAAATATATTTGAAGAAATAGTAAATAGCGTTAGAAAAGTAATGGAGGAAAATTTATGTTAGATAAAAAGTATGATCATAAACAAACAGAACATAATAAATATAATACTTGGAAAGAAAATGGATATTTCAAAAGTGGAGAGTTGTCTAAAAAACCATTTTGTATAGTTATCCCACCACCAAATGTAACTGGTAAACTACATTTAGGACATGCTTGGAATACAACACTTCAAGATATAATTATAAGATATAAAAGAATGTGTGGATATGATGCGTTGTGGTTACCAGGGATGGATCATGCGGGTATCGCAACACAGGCCAAGATAGATAAAAAATTAAAAGATGAGGGTATTAACCCTAGAAGTATGGATAGGGAAGAATGGCTTAAACATGCATGGGCTTGGAAAGAAGAGTATGCACAAAATATTCATGAGCAATGGGCTAAAATGGGATTAAGCCTAGACTATACAAAAGAAAGATTCACATTAGATGAAGGGTTATCTGATGCAGTAAAACATGTATTTGTTACTTTATATAATGAAGGATTAATTTATCGTGGAGAAAGAATTATAAACTGGGATCCTGAAGCAATGACCGCGTTATCAAACGAAGAAGTTATATATAAAGATGTAGAAGGTGCTTTTTATCATGTTAAATATATGATAGAAGATTCAAATGATTACTTAGAAGTTGCGACTACTAGACCAGAAACATTATTTGGGGATACAGCTGTTGCGGTTAATCCTAACGATGATAGATATAAACATCTTATTGGTAAAAATGTAATACTACCAATCATAAATAAAACTATACCAATTGTAGGTGATGAACATGCTGATCCTGAATTTGGAACAGGAGTTGTTAAAATAACACCTGCACATGATCCTAACGACTTTGAAGTAGGTAACAGACATAACTTACCTAGAGTAAATGTTATGAATCCAGATGGAACAATGAATGAAAATGCTTCAATATGTAGTGGTATGGATAGATTTGAAGCTAGAGAAAAAGTTATAGAAGAATTAACTAAACAAAATCTATTAATTGATATTGAAAAAATAGTTCATTCAGTTGGTCATTCTGAAAGAACTGATGTAATGATTGAACCATATTTATCTAAACAATGGTTTGTTAAAATGAGACCACTTGCTGATAGAGTTTTAGAAAATCAAAAAGATAAAGATACTAAAGTTAATTTTGTGCCAGAAAGATATGAAAAAATTCAAAATCATTGGATGGAAATCACTTATGATTGGTGTATATCTAGACAATTATGGTGGGGACATAGAATTCCTGCTTGGTACAAAGGTGACGAAGTATACGTAGGATATGAAGCTCCAACTGAAGAAGGATGGATACAAGATAGTGATGTGCTTGATACTTGGTTTAGTAGTGCACTATGGCCATTTAGTACACTTGGTTGGCCTGAAAACACTGATTTACTAAAAAGATATTATCCAAATAATGTTTTAGTAACTGGGTATGATATAATTCCTTTCTGGGTTTGTAGAATGGTATTTCAAGGTCTAAAATTCTTAGATGAACGACCATTTAAAGACTGTCTAATTCATGGTCTAATTAGAGATAACCAAGGAAGAAAAATGAGTAAAAGCTTAGGTAATGGTATAGACCCTATGGATGTTATAGAAGAATATGGTGCAGACTCATTAAGATATTTCTTAACAACATCATCAGCACCGGGTACAGACTTAAGATTTGATATGGAAAAAGTTAAATCTACATGGAATTTCATAAATAAATTATGGAATGCCTCTAGGTTTGTTATGATGAATCTTGAAGACTTTAATTTAGAAAGTTATTCATTAAATAATTTATCAAGTCAAGATAAATGGATATTAAATAAATTAAATAATACTATAAAGAGTGTAACAAAAAATATGGAAAGATATGACTTCCATGTTGTAGGTAGTGAATTATATAACTTTATATGGAACGAATTTTGTGATTGGTATATAGAACTTGCTAAAACAAACATGAATGATACAACTAAGAGTGTATTATTACATGTATTAAATCAAATACTTAAAATGTTACACCCATTTATGCCATATGTTACTGAAGAAATTTGGACTAATTTGCCAGGTAACAACGGAAGCATTATGATTAGTGAATACCCAGTTTATAACGAAGATTTTGTTTTTGAAGATAAAACTATAGATAATGTTATTGAACTAATTAAATCTATTAGAACTATCAAATTAGAAAATAATTTAAAAGAATTTAATCTAGTTTATAATGAAACAGAAGAAGAATTTATAAATGAAACAAAATTGATAATTAAAAAATTATTAAAACTAGATGATGAAGATATTAAATTAACTGGTAGTTTTGATTTAGATGGATTATCTTACATAGAAGTACCACTATCATTTGCAACATTTAAAATTTCGTTTATTAAAGTAATAGATAATAAAGCAGAAATAGAAAGATTAACTAAAGAACAGGATGCCCTAATAATTTCAATAAGTAGAAGAGAAAAATTGTTATCAAACGAAAACTATGTTAATAAGGCACCAGAAGCTGTTGTTAATAAAGATAGAGAATTATTGTTAATTGAAAAAACAAAATTACAAACTATTGCAGAACAATTAGAAAATTTAGGAAAGTAGAGATACTTTCCTTTTAATATGCAAAGATAATATAAATGTATTGAAAAACAACTAAAAAATTTATATAATTAATATTCAAAGGGAAAAGGAGAAGTCTATGAATATTAAAATACCAAATCATGTCGCAATAATAATGGATGGAAATGGAAGATGGGCAACAAGTAGAGGATTATCTAGAAGTGAAGGACATCTTGCAGGAAGTAAAACATTACAGAAATTAACAGAACATATATTTAATAAGGGTGTAAAAGTTTTAAGTGTGTTTGCTTTTTCTACAGAAAATTTTAAAAGAAGTAAAGAAGAAGTAGATTATCTTATGAATCTATTTATAAAAATGTTTAAAACTAATTTTAAAACGCTAAAAAATAAAAATATCAAAATAGTATTTTCTAAAAAGGAAAGTGGTTTACCAGAAAAATTAGAAAAAATAATTAAGCAGGTAGAAGAAGAAACTAAAAATAATACTGCTGGAATATTTAATATATGTATAAATTATGGTGGACAAGATGAAATAGTAGATACCACTAAAAAATTATGTGAAAAAGTATTATCTGGTGAATTAGATGTTAACAATATAGATAATAATATATTTGAACAAAATTTATATCAAGATTTACCCCCAATAGATTTATTAATAAGAACAAGTGGAGAAGAAAGAGTAAGTAACTATATGTTATGGCAAATGGCATACTCTGAAATGTATTTTCCTAGTGTTCATTTTCCTGATTTTGATTCTAATGAATTTGATAAAGCATTAGAAGTCTATACATCAAGGGATAGAAGATTTGGTGGAATAAACAAAAAATAATAAAAAGCATTTTCAAAAAAGTGCTTTTTTTGTGGTTTGTGTTAATATTATATTAGGATGTGAATATTATGGAAATAATAAAAAATAAAATAACTGAATTGAACAAATCAAAAAATATTGATACCATAATAAACTCTCATTTCAAATTAAGAAGGTAATTTTATGAGTATAGAAAATAAAATATAAATATAATTTTTGAAAGAGTTTATTAATAACTCTTTTTGTTTGCATAAAAATTAATAACAAAATATAACACAAAACGTTTGTTCGAAGAAAAAACTTATGATATAATGATTACAGAAAGTAGTGATATGATGAATCTTGATGGATTAAATGAAATGCAAAAAAAAGCGGTATTAAAAACTGAAGGACCATTACTTATACTTGCAGGTGCAGGTAGTGGTAAAACAAGAGTATTAACTACAAAAGTAGCTTATCTTATAGATAAGGGCATAGATCCAACAAATATTTTAGCGATAACATTTACCAATAAGGCAGCCAAAGAAATGAAAGAAAGAATATATAAACAAGTAGGACCTATGGCATATAATATTCAAATATCTACATTCCATTCATTTGGATTAAAAATAGTAAAAGAAAATTATAATTTATTAGGATATGATAAGAATTTTACAATATTAGATAGTGATGATACATTGTCAGTAATAAAAAAAATAATGAAACAAATGAATATAGACATTAAACAATTAAATCCTAAATATGTAAGAAATAGTATAAGTGGTGCGAAAAACGAATTAATCACACCTGTACAATATGAAAATCTAATTAGTGTTGAAAATGAAAAAATAATATCTAAAATATATTCAAAATATCAACAAGAATTAATAAAAAATAATTCAGTAGACTTCGATGATTTATTAATATTACCAATAAAATTATTTAGAGAATATCCTAATATTTTAAAAATATATCAAGAAAGATTTAAATATATTTTAATAGACGAGTACCAAGATACTAATGAAGCTCAATATCTTTTAACGAAAATGATAAGTTCGTTATATAAAAATATATGTGTGGTTGGAGATAATGACCAAAGTGTATATTCATTTAGAGGAGCGAACTATAAAAATATTCTAAACTTTGAAAAAGATTATAAAGATGCAGAAGTAATATTACTAGAACAAAACTATCGTTCTACTAAAACAATACTTAATGCAGCAAATAGTGTTATTAAGAATAATGAATATAGAAAAGATAAAAATTTGTGGTCAGAAAATGAAGAAGGCAAAAAAATAAGATATTTTAGAGCATATGACGAGGGGCATGAAGCTGATTATGTAATTAGCGAGATTAGAAAACTAATTAATGATGGTATTGATGAAAATGAAATTGCAGTAATTTATAGAACTAATGCACAATCAAGAATACTTGAAGAACAATTTTTAAAAAGTGGATTACCATATAAAATAGTTGGAAGTTTCTTTTTCTATAACAGAAAAGAAATTAAAGATTTAATCGCATATCTTAAAGTTATTTATAATGAGAAAGATGATGTTAATGTTGAAAGAGTCATAAATGTTCCTAAAAGAGGAATAGGTACTAAAACTATCAATAATTTAATTAATAAAGCAAGTATTGAAGGGGTAAGTATTTACGAAACAATAGATAGTGGTAAAGAATTAGAATTTAAAAAGGTTATAGAAGAATTAAAACAAGAAGTAGATAATGTAAGTTTAACCGAACTTATTGATTTAGTGCTTGATAAAACTGGTATGAGAAAAGAATTAGAATCAGAAAAGAGTTTAGAAGCAGATATTAGATTAGAAAACTTAGAAGAATTTAAATCTATTACTAAAACATTTGAAGAAAGAGAAGGACTAATTTCTTTAGAAGATTTTTTAAATGAAATTACACTAGTCAGTGATGTAGAGGAACATAAAGATGAAAGAAATAAAATAACATTAATGACTATGCATGCAGTAAAAGGATTAGAATTTGATGCAGTATTTGTAGTAGGAATGGAAGAAGGAATATTTCCACATGCAAACTCTAGTTTTGATAAACAAGAATTAGAAGAGGAAAGAAGATTATGCTATGTGGCGATAACTCGTGCGAAAAAAATATTATATTTAGTTAACGCTAAAAGAAGAATGCTATATGGTAAGGATAGCATTAATCCACCAAGTAGATTTATAAATGAAATCTCACACGAATATATTGAAACAGAAGAAAAAAATATACCTAATAAAAAGTGCGATAAAGATGAATTTATATATGAAGAAGATATGAACTATCAAATAGGAGAACTTGTAGTCCAAGATAAATATGGTGAGGGTATAATTGTAGGAATAGATGATGATTTTTTATCTATTGCGTTTAATTATCCAATTGGAATGAAAAAGTTTTTGAAAAATCATAAATCAATAAAAAGAAAATAATTGTTATACATATAATAATTTGGAGGATGTTTTATGAATTATCAAATTTTAGTTAATAAACAAAAGAAAATTCCGGATGATTTTAGGGTAGAATTAAAAGAAGCATTTAGTAGATATAAACCTGGAATATTAGTGGAAAAAGAAACATTAAAAAACTTTAGATTGATGCAAGAAGAAGCATTAAAAAATGAATATGTTATAGATATTGAAAGTGGTTTTAGAACTCATAAATATCAACAAATGCTTGTAGATAATTTAATAAAAGAAAAAGGAATAGAATACGCAGAAAAGTATATTGCTAAACCATATCATTCTGAACATGAAACAGGACTTGCGATAGATATATGTGTTTATGAAGATGGGAAATATTTAACAGAACATGAATTAAAACATGAAGATGCAGTTAAATGGATTCATGAAAATGCCCATAGATTTGGATTTATATTAAGATATCCATTTGGAAAAGAAAATATAACGGGATATAATTATGAACCTTGGCATTTGAGATATATAGGTAAAACTTTAGCAAATTATTTATATAAAAACAATTTAACTTTAGAAGAATATTATGTATAATTAAATTAAGAATGGAGAGTATATATGAAAAGAGTAAGAAAAGCAGTAATACCAGTTGCAGGAATGGGAACACGTTTTTTACCTGAAACAAAGGCTGTACCAAAAGAAATGTTACCAATTGTTGATAAACCAACTATTCAATATATTGTAGAAGAAGCTATAGATAGTGGTATAGAAGAAATATTGTTTATTACTTCACCATACAAAAAATGTATTGAAGACCACTTTGATAGAAGTTATGAATTAGAAAATAGACTAATTAAAAGTGGTAAAGAAGCTAAAGCTAAAGAAATCGAACAAATTTCTAAACTAGCCAAATTTTATTACATAAGACAAGGTGAACCTCTAGGTAGTGGACATGCGATTTCGTTGGCAAAATCCTTTGTAGGTGATGAACCATTCGCAATACTTTATGGGGATGACTTAATGTATTCAAAAAATATTCCAGTATTAAAACAATTAATAGAAGTATATGATGAAACAGGTGCTTCTGTAATCGGATGTAAAAGAGTAGATATGGATATAATATCTAGATATGGTGCGATGAGTTTAAATGAAGATGGAACAATTAATACAATAATTGAAAAGCCTAAAAAAGAAGAAGCACCATCTAATCTTGTAGGACTAGGTAGATATATAGTTACAAGTGAAGTTTTTGATTATATTGATAAATTACCTAGAGGTATAGGTAATGAAATTCAGTTTACTGATGCAATGATGAATATGATGAAAGACTATAAATATTTACCATGTGAATTTGTAGGTACATATTATGATACTGGTAGTAAAGATGGTTATTTAAAAGCTAACATTGAATACGCATTAAGAAGAGATGATTTAAAAGATAGTATTAGAAATATAATAAATGATTTGAATTAAAATATTAATTATGATTATCTATAATAAGGTGTGAATAAAATGGAAGGTGATTAAATTTATAAAAGTATGGATTTTGCTCCATATTTTTTTCATTATATGGTAAAATAATAGTAGGTGATAACATGATAGATAGATATAATGAACTAATTGAAATAATAAATAAATTGAACTATGAATATTATACTCTAGATAAACCAAGTGTAAGTGACCAAGAGTATGATAGATATATGCAAGAATTATTAAAGATAGAAGAAAATAATCCTGATATTATAAGAGATGATTCACCATCTGTAAGAGTTGGTGGTAAAGTTTTAGATAACTTTGTTAAAGTAACTCACGAGATTCCAATGCTTAGTTTAGGAAATGTTTTTAATGAGGATGAACTAATTAAATTTGATGAAAGAATCAGAAAAGAAATACCTAATCCTAGTTATGTATGTGAACTTAAAATCGATGGATTATCTGTATCAATAACTTATGAGAATGGAAAACTTGTTAGAGGTGCGACACGTGGTGACGGAGTAATTGGTGAAGATATTACTAATAATGTTAAAACAATTAAAACTATTCCTTTACAATTAAAAGAGAAAATAGATATTGAAATACGTGGAGAAATCTATATGAGTAAAAAAACTTTCAATAAATTAAATGATGAAAGATTACATAATAACGAAGAATTATTTCAAAATCCACGTAATGCAGCAGCCGGTTCTGTTAGACAATTGGATTCTAGTATAGCTGCTAAAAGAAATTTAGATGCATTCTTATACCATTTACCTAACGCATTAGAATATGATATAAATACTCACTATGAAGCATTAGAATATATGAAACAATTAGGATTTACAGTAAACCCTAATATTAAGAAAGTTAATAATATAAAAGAAGTAATAGAATATGTTGATTATTGGACAACACATAGAGATGAATTACCTTATGAAATAGATGGGATTGTAATTAAATTAAATGACTTGAATGCTCAACAAAAATTAGGATTTACTGCTAAATATCCTAAATGGGCAACTGCATATAAGTTTCCAGCACTAGAAGTATTAACCAAACTTAAAGATATAATATTCACAGTAGGAAGAACTGGACAAGTCACACCTAATGCAGTTTTAGAACCTGTTAAGGTTGCTGGTTCAACAATATCTAGAGCAACACTTCATAATGAAGAAAATGTTATAAATAAAGGCTTTAAAATAGGTGATATTGTATCAATTAGAAAAGCAGGTGATGTTATCCCTGAAGTGGTTGAACCAATAGTTGATAGACGAGATGGAACCGAAAAAGATTTTGAAATGATTAATACATGCCCAATTTGTGGCAGTAATTTAACAAAAGAAGAAACACAAGCAGATTATTTCTGTTTAAACGAAAAATGTCCTGCTAGAAAAGTAGAAAGTTTAATTCACTTTGTTTCAAGAGATGCCATGAACATAGAAGGTCTTGGGGAAAGAATTATGGAAGATTTCTATAATATGGGATATATAAAAAGTTTTACAGATATTTATAAATTAGATAGTAAAAAAGAAGAACTAATGGAATTAGAAGGCTTTGGTTTTAAAAGCATAAATAACTTGTTAGAATCAATTGAAAACAGCAAAAATAATTCACTGGAAAAATTACTCTTTGGATTAGGTATAAGACAAGTAGGAAGTAAAACTGCAAAACTTTTAGCTAAAAAATTTGATACATTAGATAATTTAATGAATGCTTCTTTTGATGATCTAAAAAATATTAGAGATATTGGTGAAAAAAGTGCTTTAGATATAATAAATTACTTTAAAGATGAGAATAATATTAAAGTAATTGAAGAATTAAAGGATATTGGTATAAATACTGAATATTTAGGGATTAAAGAAGTCACTAATACAAACGATAATATATTTAATAAATCTTTTGTATTAACTGGAACATTAGAAAATTATACTAGAGATAAATTAAAACAAATATTAGAAGATATGGGTGGTATTGTTAATTCCTCTGTATCTAAAAATACTGATGTAGTAATTGCAGGAGAAAATGCTGGTTCAAAATTAGAAAAAGCACAAAAATTAAATATAGAAATTTGGGATGAAAAAACTTTACAAGATAAGCTGAAACAGGTGTAAACAAAAGCAAAAAAGAAAGTATATAATTGACAAAATCATGAAAAAATGATAACTTATAGTCGAATGAGGGAGGAATAAAAAGTGGAAGAAAAAGATATAATAAAAATTATTGACGAGGATGGAGTAGAAAAAGAAGTAGAAGTACTTAACTTTTTCACATTAAAATCAAACGGTAAAGATTATATGACATATACAGAAAACAAAGAAGATGCGAAAGGAAATATAATCATATATACATCAGAAGTAATAGACAAAGGTGATTCAGTTGAGTTAGCTGGTATTACTGATGAAAGTGTATTAAAAGAAATAAAAGAAGTAATAATTGACTTAGCAAAAGCGGGGGAATAAAATGAAGATTGAACCAAAAGATATAAAAAAATATTTATCTTTAAAGGGAAAAATAAATGTAACAGGAAAACACTTGTTTTCGTTGAGTAAAACAGCTATAAAAAAATTAAAAAAAGGTTTTCTAGTTACATTAAAGACTGTAAAAGAAAAATCATTAGATATAAAAGATGCAGTAGTTGATACAATCAAAGAAACAGTAATACTAGATGAAAATTTAAAAGAACAAGAAACACAAGAGTATAGAGAAAAACAAATTGAAAAAATAGATACAAAAATATATGAATTAGATAGACTTAAAGCAGCATTAGAAGAAGATGACGAATATAGAATTGGCAAAGGAACATATTATCTTGATGAGATAAAAAAAGAATTAGAAAAATTAGAAAATAAAAAAATTGCTGTTTCTAGTAAAGGTTTGAGTGTTTTTGCATTAACTAAATTAACATTATCAAATATCAAAGTAAATGTTAAAAATAGTTGGAAAAAGTTTTTAGAAAAAAAAGAAGAAAAGAAACAAGCAAGAGAAACAGAAAATGCTAGATTAAAATTTGAAGAAAACATACAAGAACAAATCAGATTAAAAGATGAAACAAGAGAATTATTAGAAAAATATCCCGAAGTATACGAAATGCTTCAAAGAGAATCATTATCAAAAGAAAACGAAGAAACAAGCGTAAAAAAAATATAAGTTTACTATTGTAAACTTGTTTTTGTATCAGATCTGGAGTGATTAAAATGAAAATTGAGCCAAAAGATATTAAAAAACATTTGAGTTTAAAAGGAAAAATAGTTGTGACAGCTAAATATTGGTATTCACTTTCAAAACCATTTTTGAAAAAAGTAGAAAATGGATGGAAAAAAATAAAACCAACTAGTGAACAAATTCAATCAAAAACTGAAAGTGTTACACAAAATATAAACTCAAAAATAGAAGAATTAAATAAAATTAAAAATACTATAGAACAAGACGATGAATATTTAATTGAAGAAAAAAAATGTCATCTAAAAGAGGTAAAAAGAAAAATACAGAGATTAGAAAAAAAACAAATTAAAGTTTCTAATAAAGGTTTATCTGTATTTGCTTTATCACCTTTAATATTAACTAATATAAAGAATAAGACTAAAACTAAATTCAACAATTTTATTAAAAATAAAAAAGAGCAATATCAAGATAAAAAAAGAGAACAAGAAATACAAAAGGTCAAAGCGCAAATACAAGCAAATTTAGAAAGACTAAAAGAGCTAAATGGTGAAGCATTAGAATTATTAGAGAAACATCCGGAATTTGCAGAAAAAACACTAGATACAACATCTACAGTTACTGGGGTAAGAGCTCCAAGTGTTTCTGAACAAGAAAAAATAAAAAAATCTAATAATTTTAAAAAAGCATGTGCGGCTATTGCAATAGTTACTGGTATTGCAATTGGTGTTGGTTCAATAGCAACATATAATAATAAAAAAGAAGTTAATAAAGTTGATAGTATTGCGCAAGTTGACAATACAAATCAACAGATAGAAGCAAACGTTGAACAACAAGAAAATATAAAATTAGGTGACTATATAACAATAGATAATGGATCAGCTATATATAAAACATCTGAATTAAAAGGAATTTATGGTGAAATTGGTAAAAATGGTTATAATAGTGATAGTTTGTTTATGATTAACGCTATTACATATGTAGATGAAAATAATGTTGAAACATCATTTAATTTAGTTGGGAAAACTGACCATTCTAAAAAGATGATTCAAGAACAACATAAAAAATTTATAGAAGATAATAAAAATATTAAAGTTAAAAACTTCCATATCACTCCATGTGATGAACTTGGAATACCTGTATCTAACTCATCAACAAATATGGAATTAGGTGGATGGACAAATAGTAGTAATTCAAGTGTAAAAAAAGTAGAAACTAGTACTGTTTTAACTAATACTTATCAAAATTTAGGAGGTAAAACGTTATAATGAATTTAGAAAAAGATTATATTATTACATTAGAAGATGGACAAGAATATTATGTAATTAGTACAGCTATATATAATAATGAAAAATATGCATATTTAATGAATATGAAAGAAGAAAATTATTATGTATATGCAAAAGAAATAAAAACTGATGATGGAATACAAGTACAACCAATTTTAGATGAACAATTAATACAAAAAATTGCTTTATATTTACAAAAAGAAATTGTTTAAAGATGATAAATTTATCATCTTTTTTTTAAATTTACATTAATTGCTTGAAAAACTTATAAATAATAGTTACAATAATTAAGTAAAGGATGTGTTATTATGAATAAAAAAGCAAAGACAATTTTAATGATAATAGCAGCAATAGTTGTAATTATCGCATTATTTATACCTTATAATGAAGGTGAAAAAGAACCAATAATGTTAACAGAATTTAGTTGTAGTGATGCTAGTGAAAACCAAGAAAATGATACTGCATTAACAAAATTATCATGTAAACAATATCACGAAATAACTAAACAAGATGAAAAAAGTGTTATTTTAATAGCAAGACCAACATGTGGTTATTGTGTTAAATATGTTCCAGTATTAGAAGAAATTGTAAAAGAATATGGTATAACAATTAATTATTTTAATACTGATGCTTTAACAGAAGAAGAAGTTACTGATTTTTATAATTCTTCAAGCTTATTTACAAGTAAAAAGTTTGGTACTCCAACATTAATTATTGTAAAAAATAAAGAAGTTATTGAATATAATATTGGATACATGGAAAAAGATGCTACAATAAATTGGCTAAAAGAAATGGAAATTATTTCAAATGAAGGATAAAAGAAGTATATACTCTTTTTTAAAAGAATTTAAAAGAAAATACCCATTTACAATATCTTGGAGATTGTATCAAAATTCCAAAGTTATTGAACAACATATAAATTCAGATGAAAAGGTAATTTATGCTTTTGCGGCACAAAAGAATGATAATCCTTTTGATATAGTTACAACTTGTGTGGTAGCGATTACAAATAAGAGAATACTTATTGGACAAAAAAGAGTATTATTTGGATATTTTTATTATTCAATTACTCCTGATATGTTTAATGATTTAAGTATACAAATGGGATTATTATGGGGAAAAGTTTGTATAGATACCGTAAAAGAAGAAATATATTTATCAAATATTCAAAAAGAAGCATTAATCGAAATTGAAACACAAATTAGTGAATTAATGATGGAAGAAAAGAAAAAATATGAATATAAAAATACAAAAAGAGGAAATAACTAATATTTCTTCTTTTTTTTCATATATTCTAATGAGGGGGAGTAATATGTATAATATATATGTGGTATCGCCAGGTGATACAATAGATATAATCGCAACAAGATATAACACAACACCAGAAGAATTATACCAAATAAATGGCTTTTTAAATCCTAATGAACCACTTACTGTAGGTCAAAGAATAATAATACCAATACCTAGAATGGATTTATTTGAATATTACACAATTAAAAAGGGAGATACATTATATAATATTTCAAAAAAATATGATTTAAATTCAGGTGAACTTGCTAAACTTAATGGTTTAGATCCTAATGAATATTTATATGTAGGGCAAGTAATACTGATACCTAAATCTGGGGTAAAAGTAATAATTACAGAAGAGGGGGATACGTTAGCTAAAATAGCAGTTAAAACAAATTCTAACTTAGAACAAATATTATTACAAAATCCAAATATATATTTATTACCTGATCAACTAATTGCTTATAGAAGAACATCTATTTAAAGAATAACTTTGTTATTCTTTTTACTTATAAATTAATTTTTAAAATATGGTTTGATAAATAAACAATATTATAGTATAATTAATATGTATATGATTGTAAAGGAAGATAATAATGAAAAAATTATGGAAAAATAATAAAATTACAATTCTATTTATTACAGTAATAATCGTTATGATTAGTGTTTTAGCAGCATTAGTCTTTCCATTATATTCATCAAGAGGTGGTAGTGTATATGGAAAAAGACTGGATGGAATTAAAGATGTTAAAATAGAAAATAGTTTATCAAATAATATTAAAGATGCATATAAAAATACAGAAAAAGTAAAAAAAGTTACAACTGATTTAAAAGGAAAAATATATAATATACTTGTTTATGTTAATGATGGAGTAGATTTAAATGAGTTTGTTGATTTTTCAAATGGAATACTTAGTAATTTCGAAGAAGAACAATTGAAATTTTATGATATACAATTCTTTTTAATTTCAGATAGTGATGAAAATAAAAAAACTATTATTGGATATAAAAACAAAGATTCAGAGTCAATTTCATGGACTAATAATAGATAATTGGAGGTATTAAAATGAAGAAAAGTAGAAAAATATTATTAATATTAGGTATAGCAATACTATCTATTGGACTTATAACAACTGCATATGTATTATTAACTACACCTGATAAAGATACAACACTTACTGCTCTTGAAAAACGATGGGTTGAACAAAATAAAAATAAAAAAATAAATGTTGCGGTTTTAAATGATATCCCAGTATATGGTTATGAAGGTGAAGGTGTCTTTTTTGACTATTTAAAGGACTTTGAAAAAGATATTAAATTAATATTTAATAAAGTATCGTATAATTATGGTGATACACCATCATTGTATGAATATAAATTTGAAATAGTAGATGAAACTAACGAGAATCAAGTTTTATTTTACCAAGATTATTATGTAGGAATATCAAATAATATAACAAGTATAGATTCTATTGAAGATTTAAAAAATGCAAAAATAGGAACTCTTAACAGAAAATTAAATGATGTAAAATATTATTTAAGTGATGTTAATGATAATATTACATCAATGGATAAAATTGAAGAAATACTTACAGGATTAGATAATAGCTCAATAGATGTAGCAATAATACCATATACAATGTATCTAGATAAGCTATTATTAAAAAATTATAATGTAATATATAATTTTAGAGATTTAGCTGACAAATATGTATTAACATTAAATAATGAAAACGAAACAGTTAATAACATTTTTATTAAGTATTTCGATTTGTGGAAAGAATCAAAATATAAAGAGTCATACAACAATAGATTTAATAATCTTTATTTTACATCGAAAGAAATTTCAACAAAAAAACAAGCTGATTTTAAAGGTAAAGTGTATAATTATGGATATATAAATAATTTACCATATGAAAATGTTACAAATAATATTTTAGGTGGAATTAATGGTGAATATATAAACAGATTTAGCGATTTAACTGGTGTTGAAATATCATATAAAAAATATAATTCAATTGATGAACTGAAAAACGCTTTTAAAAATAATGAGATAGATATAATGTTTAATAATTTCAATGCTGATATATCATCAGCAACTTATACATCATCTGTATTCAAAGAAGAATTTGTAGTATTATCACATATTAATAATAGTGTTATAGTTGATTCAATAAAATCATTGAATGGAAAAACAGTATATACATTACAAGATAGTTTATTATCTAATTATATTAGAAAAAATTCTAACGCTGATGTAAAAACATATGAAAACACAGATAAATTATTTAATATTATAAAAGACGATATGATAATAGTAATGGATGCTTCTACATATGATTATTATAAAAATAGTGCACTAGACAAATATATTGTTTCGTATAGAACATCATTTAATGAAAATTATAATTTTGCATTAAGAAACAACAAAGAAAATACTGTATTTAATGATTTATTTAGTTATTATATTTCTAGTTTAAACTATGAAAATATTAAAAACACTTCATTTCAAAAATTAATTATTAATCCAAATAATGAAACAATATTACAAACAATTATAGAATATATAATATATATTGTTTTACCTGTAATAGTAATAATAAGTTTATTAACTATATTATTTAAAAGAAAAAAACAAAAGACAATAATAAAAAAAGATGAAAAATTAAGATATATAGATATGTTAACTTCATTAAAAAATAGAAATTATTTGAACTCTAATATTCCTAAATGGGACGAAAGTAAAATTTATCCACAAACTATAGTTATTGTTGATTTAAATAATGTTAAATATATTAATGATAATTTTGGTCATGAAGAGGGAGATAATTTAATCAAAGCTGCTGCTAATATTTTGATTAGAACACAATTAGAAAACACAGATATAATAAGAACAGACGGTAATGAGTTTTTAATTTATATGATGGGATATAATGAAGAAGCAGTGATTAATTATATGAGAAAATTATATAAAGAAATGAAAGAATTACCACATGGATTCGGTGCGGCATTTGGTTATAGTGTAATAACAGATGAAACAAAACTAGTTGATGACGCTATAAATGAAGCAACATTAGATATGAGGACAAATAAAGAAGCATAAGGTGAGAATATGAAAAATAGGTTTGAAATATTTTTAAGTAAAATAATATTAATCTTAAAAAAACCTCAAATGGGAATACTTCCAGGGCACCTTGCCTTCTTTTTTGTTTTATCAATTATCCCACTTATAACTTTATTAGTATTCTTTTGTTCACTATTTAATATTCCAAGTTATGAATTATTACAATTTTTCAACAGTGCATTACCTAAAGGAATCGGTAATATACTTGTTCCTGCTTTTACAGAGACAACAATAAATTTTGGTACAATATTGATTTTAGCAATAACATTTTTTGTTGCATCAAATGGCGCAAAATCAATCATTACAACATCAAATGCATTATATAATAGCGAGAATGATGATGTAATTAGACAAAGAATAAAAGCAATAATTCTTACTGTGATAATTATATCATTATTAATGTTCATATTTTTAATTCCAATTTTTGGACAATACATTATTGATATTATTGGTAATTTATTTAATGAAAACATACATAGAAATTTAGATATTATATATCATGTTTTACAAATTCCATTATCACTATTGATTATATATTTTGATATAAAGTTAATATATACTTTGGCTCCTGATAAAGATATTAGAAGTAACGAGGTTACAAGTGGTGCATGGTTTACTACTATTTCATGGGTAGTTGTGACACAAATATATTCTTATTATTTAACTAATTTTTCAAATTATAGTAGAGTATATGGTAATTTATCAAATATTATAATATTAATGCTTTATATGTATTTATTAGCGTATGTATTTGTAATAGGAATGGCTTTTAATGCATCTCGTGTTGAGCTTGATGAAGAAATAGAAAAAACTGGTAAGATTAATATTTTAAAATCTAGACATAATAAGTAATGGATATACACTATAGTATTACAATTTATGTATATCCTTTCACAGACTATGCAAGTACAAAAAGAGTTTTACTGTGAACTCAGAATTGTATTTATTTATGTAATACTATAATTCTCCTTTTATTTGTATGGTCTATATATTTAAAAGTGGCTTATTGCCACTTTTTACTATGTAACTATTTTTATCAAACATCATATAATATTTTTGAAAAAGGGTGATTATATGAAAAAAATTATTGCGTGGATTATTATTATTTTATCTCTTATTACTTTAGCAATAACACTTATTTTAAAATTAAAAGAAGGAAATAATAGTAATTTAACAAAAGTTACTGTTGGAGAAGTTACACATAGTATTTTTTATGCACCACAATATGTAGCGCTTTCAAAAGGTTATTTTGAAGAAGAAGGATTAGATGTGGAAATTATTACAATACCTGGAGCTGATAAAGTGACAGCTGCTGTATTATCTGGTGATGTACAAATAGGTTTTTGTGGTAGTGAAGCTACAATATATGTATACAACGGTGGTGAAAAAGACTATATTAAAACATTTGCAGGATTAACTAATAAAGATGGATCTTTCTTAGTTGGTAGAACAAAACAGGAAAATTTTAAAATTGAAGATTTAAAAGGAAAACATGTTATAGCAGGTAGAGTTGGTGGAATGCCTGTAATGAATTTCGAGTGGGCACTTAGAAAAAATAATATTAATCCTAATAAGGATCTAAATACTGATACTTCAATAGAATTTGCTTCTATGCAGGGAGCATTTATATCAGGAATAGGAGATTATGTAAGTTTATTTGAACCAAATGCTAGTAATATTGAACAAGAAGGATTAGGATATGTTGTAGCATCAATAGGGGAAATGGCTGGTAATATTCCATATACTGCATATAATGCTAAAAAAAGTTATATAGAAGAAAACAAGGATATAATCGAAAAATTTACAAAGGCAATAGCGAAAGGTTTAAAATATGTTGATGAAAATAAACCTGAAGTGATCGCTAAAGATATTTTGGAATATTTCCCGGATACAACACTAACAACAGTTACCAATGCTGTTAAAAGATACAAGGAAATCGATGCGTGGTATAAAACACCAGAAATAAGTGAACAAGATTTTGATAGAATTCAAGATATCATGATTGATTCTGGTACATTAAATGAAAAAGTTGACTATAAAGAGTTAGTTGACACTAGATTTTTTACTAGGTAAAATAATGAGTTTATTAGAAGTGAAAAATTTAAAGAAAATATATCATGATAAAAGTGGCGAAGTTTTAGCGCTTGATAATGTTAATTTTGAACTTGAAAAAGAAGAATTTATTGCGATTGTTGGTCCAAGTGGATGTGGTAAAAGTACAATTCTATCAATACTTTCTAATCTAGAAAATAAATCGGATGGGGATATTAAATTTAATGTAAAAAATCCTAAAATAGGTTATATGCTTCAAAATGATGCGTTGTTTGATAATAGAACAATATTACAAAATAGTTTATTAGGATTAGAAGTTACTAATACTTTAACCAATGAATCTAAAGAAAAAGTAATTTCCTTGTTGAAAACATATGGATTAGAAGATTTTATTAATAAATATCCTAAAAGTTTATCTGGGGGAATGAGACAGAGAGTTGCACTTATTAGAACACTTGCATTAGATCCTGATATATTACTTTTAGATGAACCATTTAGTGCGTTAGATTATCAAACTAGATTAGCAGTTAGCGATGATGTATATAAAATAATTAAAAATGAAAAGAAAAGTGCGATAATTGTAACTCATGACTTATCAGAGGCAATATCCATTGCCGATAAAGTTTTAGTTTTGAGTAAGAGACCAGCAAAAGTAAAAAATATTTATCAAATAGATTTAATAGGGAAAACTACTCCTATAGAAAATCGTAAATTAGATGGATTTGGAAAATATTATGACTTAATATGGAAAGATTTAGATATTCATGTATAGTTTAGAACATAAAAAATATTTGAACAGACTAAGAAAAAATAAAATATTAGTTATAACAAGTCAAATATTATTATTAATATCTTTAATATTTCTATGGGAATTAGCTGCTCACTTTGAATGGATTAATACTTTTGTTTATTCGTCTCCATCTAATATACTAAAAACTATTATAAATTTACATAATACTAATAATTTATATCAACATATATTTACTACAGTATACGAAACATTTATAAGTTTTTCTTTAGCTACTATAATTGGTATAGTAATAGCTACAATTCTTTGGTGGAATAATACTTTATATAAAATTTTAGATCCATTTTTAACTGTATTAAATAGTTTGCCTAAAGTTGCGCTTGGTCCAATTATTATAATTTGGATGGGTGCCAATATAAAATCAATAATATTTATGGCAATATTAGTTTCAATTATTATCACTATCATTAATGTGTATCAAGGATTTATTAATACTGATAATAACAAAATAAAATTATTAAAAAGTTTTGGCGCAACTAAATTTCAAGTATTAATTAAAGTTATTTTTCCTTCAAACTATTCAAATATAATTAGTATGTTAAAAATAAATGTTAGTATGAGTTTAATAGGTGTTATTATGGGTGAATTATTAGTGTCAAAACAGGGAATAGGGTATTTAATAATGTATGGTTCACAAATATTTAATTTAAGCTTGGTTATGAGTGGGATTATTTTACTTGGATTAATCGCAACTATTATGTATTATGTAGTTTATTATGTAGAAAAACTAGTTATTAAAAACTAGTTTTTTATCAATAAAAAGAAATTTTAATAAAAATATTGTAAAAAAAATGTTATAATGGTACTATATATTATAGTAGGAGGAATACGATATGGAAATGATATTAGAATTTTTAGTAGATAATTATATATGGGTATTAATTATCAGTGTGTTTTTAATTTTAGTTTTAATTGGTTATATTGCAGATCAAAAAAGAAAATTAAATAATATTAGAAAGGAAAAGGAACAAGTTAGTACTAACAATGTTAATATTCCGGTGCAAGAAGAAGTACAAAATAACGAAATAGTTCAAAACCCTGTGATTTCTGAACCTATAAATGTTAGTGATAATGTTGTTGAAACACCAAGCTTTGAACCAATTGCTGGTGATACTATTCCAGTAGTAGAAGAAGTTTCTACAAACAATGTTATTGAACCGCCGATTGAAACTCAAACAAACGTATTAGAAACTCCAGTTATTGATATACCAGTTGAAGAACCAGAAACTGATTTAATTAGTGAACCAATATTTGAAGAATCACCACAAACAATATTAGATATTCCTGATAATGTTACAGATATAGAATCTACTGTACAAGATAATAACATATCAATACCAACACCTATTGAAATTAACACACCAATTATTGAAGAACCTGAAATTATTGATGAACTTGAAATTATTGATGAACCTGTAAATGCTGAAAATATTGTAAATTCATGGGAACCTGTGTTAGCTCAAGAAAATAAAGATATAATTAATGATGAAGAAATTAAAGACTCAATTTAAAGAGTCTTTTTTTGTGTAAACTAAAATTTATTTTGAAAAATGAGTTTTATATTTCTAGATTTTTTGATATAATTTTAATACAGGATAAGGAGGAAAATAAATGACATTAAATTCCATTCTAATTTTATTAAAAAAATTAGCAGATGTTTCAATAGTTTGGTTAATGGTTTATTATGTATTAAAAAGACTTAGAACAAATGTTAAAATGGTAATGCTATTTAAAGGGATAGCGTTTATAGTTATTATTAAAATAATAAGTGAATTTTTAGGTCTAGTAACAGTTGGAATGTTGTTAGAATATGTAATTATGTGGGGACCACTTGCTTTAATTATCATATTTCAACCTGAAATTCGTATGGTGTTAGAACATTTAGGGAAAACTCAACTTTTAGGAAGACATAAAATACTAACAGTTGATCAAAGAGAAAAACTTGTATATGAAATAGTACAAGCATGTGATTATATGAAGAAAACCAGAATTGGTGCACTTATAGTATTAGAAAGAGATATATCATTACAAGAATATATTGATCGTTCTAAAAAAGTATATGCTGATATTTCAAGTGAGTTATTAATTTCAATATTTTTCCCAAAAAACCCATTACATGATGGCGGAGTAATTATACAAGGAGATAGAATAACAAGTGCTGGTGCAGTATTTCCAGTAAGTACTGATACAACAATAAGTAAAAGATTGGGTACACGACATAGAGCTGCACTTGGAATAAGTGCTGAAACAGATGCAATAGCGATTATTGTTTCAGAAGAAACAGGAAGATTATCTATAGCAATCAATAATGAATTACATTATAATTTATCAAGTGAAGATGCAAGGATGATGATATTAGAAGAATTACGTCCTAAAAAAGAAAGTGTGATTGATGATGAAGATGAGGAAGAGGAAACATTAGATGAAATTGATTAAAAAAACAATAAAAGTTATTAAACGTTTTTCTTCATCAATCTGGCATTTTATTGATAAATTTATTGTAATTCCAGTAACTAAATTCTTTTTAGGTATAACAAAATTATTAAATAAAAATGGTAAATACATCGAAAAATGGATGTCAAATAAGAATACGTTATTATTTATTTCTCTTATAGTAGCATTAGTAACATTTTTCGTAGTAGATAGTAAAAGTATAGCGTTATCAGAAACATCAGCTGAAATAATATATAATCAACCTGTAAACTGTGTTTATAATCAAGAAGCATATGTTGTTGAAGGGTTACCTGAAACAGTAGACATAACATTAATTGGTAGAAATTCAGATTTATATTTAGCACGTCAATTACCAACACATGATGTAACAATTGACTTATCAGATTTAAAGCCTGGTACTCATAAAGTTAATTTAAAATATAGACAATCACTTTCTTCGATAGATTATAAATTAGATCCTTCAGTTGCGACTGTAATAATTTATCCTAAAAAATCAAATAATAAAACTGTAACAATTGATTTACTTAATAAGGATAAATTAGATGAAAAATTATTTATTAAAGACATAACACCTAGTATAGAGGAAGTTTATATAAAAGGTGCGGATCATGTATTAAAAGAAGTTGCTACAGTTAAAGCGTTATTAGACGTTAATAATATTCCAAATCCTGGAGTAGGAGAAATTGATGTTAATAATGTTCCATTACTAGCATATGATGATCATGGTAATATAATAGATGTGGAAATTGTACCTTCTAAAATAAATGCAAAAGTTACAATAGTTTCACCACAAAAAGAAATACCGATTAAAATCATACCAAAGGGTAATGTAGTATTCGGTAAGGCAATTAGTTCAATTACTTCTGATGTTAATAAAGTAACAGTATATGGTGATGAAACAATATTAGAAAAGTTAAACTATATTCCAGTTGAAATAGATGTTGAGGGATTAAAATCAAATAAAGAATATTCTGAAACAATTCAAAAACCTACAGGAATAACTGCAATATCTTCTAATACAATAAATATTAAAGTTAATTTAGAAAAAGAAGTATCAAAAGAAGTTGATGGAGTTCAAATTGACGCTAGAAATTATTCTCAAGGATTATCTCCTAACATTTCTTCTAAAGAACAATCTAATACAATAACTGTAATAGTTAAAGGGGTTGAATCTGTAATTAAAAATATAGATGCTTCAAGTATTAGTGCATATGTAGATTTAACTGATTATACAGAGGGAACTCATGATGTAAAGGTTAAAGTAGAAGGTAATGATGTTAGGGTAAAATATGAACCTAAGACAACTACTGTAAAAATTGATATATATAAAATAAAATAAAAATGACTATTCGTAGTCATTTTTTTATCTTATTCTAGCTTGTTGCATAGAAGGATAGTTTATTGGCTCATTAAATTCAATATAATCTAAATAAAGTAGTACCAATAACGTCCACTTTCCAGTTTTAGGATCACTAATAATTACATGATCCCTTCCAGCTTCTTCAATTATACCAGTAAAAGATTTATCCCTCCACTCAACAGAATCTGTAAAGGTCATATAAAATGTAGCGATTTTTCCAATATTTGCCCTTAATATATTCTCGTTATATGCATCATTATAATTAATATTAGGTGCGGTTTGTTGATTTGGAGTATTATAAGGTTCTAAAGAAGAACCAATTTGAGAATTAGATTCTGGAAACATTGGATTTTGTGTATAATTATTATTCATACTTTACATTCATCTCCTAACAATTTAATTATATGTTTTGACAAATAAAAAATTCATGTTATAATTATTAATACGGAGTTGGTAAAAATGGATTATAGTATATTTATCTGGGAAATTATAATCTTTGTATTAATATGTTTAATTTCTTCGATGATATATTTGAATTTTGACTATCAAGATACAAATAATTTCTATAAGCTATTTGTTCCTAAAAATGATAGTCTATGGGAAAGAATTAAGGTATTAATTGGTCCTTCATTATTGATGATGTTACTTGAATGTTTATTAGTAGAAATTAGTCCTAATTTTATGTTCTCAAAGTTAATATCATTAATAGTGATGACATTAGTAAATCCTTTGTTCTTTATCGTGTATTTTAGTTTTTCTAAATGGGATATGATTGTAATTAATGTGCTTTCAACTATATCAAGTGCATTAATGGGATTATTTGTATCTATTTGGGTATTAAGTATTTCTATATTACCAGATGCAATTATATATATTTCTGCAGTTGGTATAATATTAATAATTATATTTTATATATGTGCGACATTCTTCCAAACAGATGATATGTTGTTTGTAGACCCAATCACTAAAAGAAAAACATTAAAAAAAGATATTTAAATAAAACCAAGTATTAACTTGATTTTATATTATAATTTTATATCACCACTAATTAGATTTTTTAAATAGCGAATATATAATTCAAATATATTTGCTTTTTTTATATTTTCGTTAACACTAACTGGTATTTTTCTTATAACATTGTTATCTTCAGTAAGTAGTAGTGTACCAATTTTGTCACCTTTTTTAACAGGTACATTTATATCATTTAATTTTAATTTATATGAAGTATTTTTCTTTTTAACACCTTTTTTATGTAATAGTGTAACATCCTCTAATGGAACAATTGATACTTCTTCTTTTGTTGATTTAGAAATTTTTGTTTTACTTATTACACTATTTTTTGTTAACAATGTTTCGAGCTCATATTGATCAAAACCATAATCTAACATTTTAGAAGTTTCAGAATTTCTTTTTGCGCTATCGCTTTCTCCCATAACAACTGTTATTAGTCTCATACCATTTCTTTTAGCAGTTGCAGTTAAGCAATATCCAGCTTCTTTAGTATAACCTGTTTTTAATCCATCTGCTCCCTCATAAAATCTTACTAGTTTATTTGTATTGACTAACCACACTTTTTCTAATGAATCTTCTCTTAAATAATCTTCATAAATTGAAGAATAGTCCAATATTTTTTGATGTTTAACTAATTCTTTAGCTATCATTGCCATATCAAAGGCAGAAGAGTAATGTCCAGATTCATCAAGTCCATGAACATTTTTAAAGTATGTATTGTTAAGACCTAATTTTTTTGCTTTCTCATTCATCATATTAACAAAGGCATCTGTAGTACCAGCTACGCGTTCAGCTAATGCAGTAACCGCATCGTTTGCTGATGCGATAGCAACCCCCTTTAATAAATCATTAACACTCATTTCTTCGCCAGTTTTCAAAAATATTTGACTACCACCCATACTAGAAGCATTTTCACTAACTGTAATCTTATCAGTTAATTTCATACCACCTTCTTCTATATATTCCATAATTAAAAGTAAACTCATCATTTTTGTCATTGAAGCAGGTGCATGTTTTTCATCAATATTCTTCTCATATAATATTTCACCAGTAGTAGTTTCTATCATAATTGCTGATTTAGCATTTTCTGCTAGATTTACATTCGCACCAAATACTGGTTTAGGTAATAAAAGAAATATACTTATAATAATAAATACCTTTTTCATACAAAATCCTCCTAATAAAACCTATGATATGTTTTTCTATTTATGAAAAAAAGAATTTAATAAATAAAAAAAATGTCGTACGAAAAATAATTCTACTTTTGTCGAAGTTATAACATCAATTATTAGATTGTGTTAAAGTATGAATACAAGGAGGCTTAATGATGTTAAATATAGACATAGAATGTAGAAGAGGAATATTTTTTGTAAGATTAAATGGTATATTAAATAATGAAACAATTTATAAAATTAAAGAAGAAGTTTTGGATATAATACAAATAAATGGGATAAAATATTTAGTATTCAATTTTGAAGATTTATGCTATATTGATACATCGGGAATTAAATTATTAAAAAAAATATCTAAATCAATAAAAAATAATTATGGAAATATATATGTGTGTGGAATAAAAAGTAATATAGTTAGAAATAAAATTTTAAACAGTAATATACTTGAATATATCAAAGAGATTAATGGGGAATTAAGTATATTAAAACAAATGCAATTGTAAAGGAGAAATAAAATGAATGAAGAATTAACTAAATTGATTTATGATAATGAAAAATTAATATATTCATTTATGAAAGATTATAACAAATATATTGACAAGGAAGATTTATATCAGGTTGGTGTTATTGGTTTAATTAATGCATATAAAAATTATAAAGAGGAAAAAGGAGTTAAATTTTCTACATATGCTTATCTTTATATTCAAGGTGAGATAAAAAAATATATAAGAGAAAATAGAACATTTAAAATTAATAAAGATGTGAATGTATTATGTAATCAAATTAAAAAAGCTAAAAATATATTAGAACAGAAATTAATGAAAGAACCTAGTATTAAAGATTTGGCAGAATTCTTAGAGTTAACAGAGAGCCAAATAGAATTTGCTTTAGGAATACAACAACCAGTTAAAAGCGCTGAAAAACCAATTATGAATGACGGAAAAGAAGTTACTTTATATGATGTAATATCTAGTAATGAGAATGTTAGTAATATAGATATAATATGTTTAAAAGAAGAATTGTCAAAATTAAATTCTCATGATAAAAGAATATTACAAGAAAGATATTATAATGGTAGAACACAAAGTGAAGTGGCAAATATATTAGGTATAAGTCAGGTTAAAGTTTCTAGAGAAGAAAAAAAGGTATTACAAAAACTAAGAAATAATATGGTAGCTTAAAAAGAAAATTATCATTTTTTGATTAATTTTCTTTTTTTTATACATACTAGTAGTGGAGGAATTATTATGCAAAAAGAAAAATATAAAAAACTAGTAGATAAAAATACACCTAAAGAAAATGTTGGAATTAACGCATTAAAAGCATTTTTAATTGGTGGAGTAATGGGAATTATTGGACAAGTTCTTATAGATTTATATACAAACTTATTTGATATTTCAACAAAAGATGCAGCGCCATTTATGATTATTACATTAATTTTAATAGCTAGTATACTAACAGCGTTTGGTGTGTTTGACAAAATAGTATCTTGGGCTAATTGTGGATTAATAGTGCCTATAACTGGATTTGCCCATGCAATGACATCGGCAGCAATGGAATATAGAAAAGAAGGCTTAATCTTAGGAATAGGCGCTAATATATTTAAATTAACTGGAAGTGTTATACTTTATGGAGTAGTATCAGCATATGTTTTTGGACTTATAAGATTCTTGTTTTTTGGAGGCTAGACTATGACATTCAAATTTAAAAATGTATATCTTAATGATGTTGCGACAGTTACTGGACCATATGAAAAAAATGGTCCATTAGGAAAATATTTTGATAAAAGTTATGATGATATGTATTTTGGTGAAAATACATTTGAAAAAGGTGAAACTAAATTATTACAAGAAAGCATAGATATAGTTTTATCAAAATTAAAAAAAGAAACAACTGATTTATTTATATCGGGAGATTTACTTAATCAAGATGTTTCTTCTAATTTAGCAGCATTAAAATTAAATGTTCCATATTTAGGAATATATAATGCATGCGCAACAAGTATGGAAGGATTAATAATTGCTTCATCTTTAATTGATTCAAAAAAAATAAATAATGCAATATGTTCAGTATCATCACATAACTGTACAGCTGAAAGACAGTTTAGATATCCGGTTGAATATGGTGGTTCTAAACCGAAGGTAACAACCTTTACAGCTACTGGAGGAGCAAGTGCATATATATCAAATGAAGAGTCAAAAATTAAAATAGAATCTGGAACCATTGGTAAAGTTACAGATTTAGGTATTACAGATGTTTTTAATATGGGTGCAGTTATGGCACCAGCTGCTGCAGATACTATAAAAGAGCATTTAATTGATACAAAAAGAAAGATAGATTATTATGATTTAATAGTTACTGGTGATTTAGGGATATATGGTAAACAAATATTAATGGATTATATGAAAGAAGAATTTAATATTGAACTTAATAAATATAATGATTGTGGAGTTATGTTATACGATTTAGAAAAACAAGATGTATATGCTGGTGGAAGTGGACCTGTATGTTGTCCACTAGTAAGTTATAGTGTAATAATAAACAGGATGTTAAAAGGCGAATTAAATAGGGTATTATTATTATCAACAGGTGCCTTACATTCTCCTACATTAGTTAATCAAAAAATGTCTATTCCAGCAATTTGTCATGCGATTAGTTTGGAGGTAGTAAAATGATATATTTTAATTCATTTTTAATATGTGGCTTGATTTGTATGATAGGACAGTTAATTTTAGATAATACAAAATTGACCCCGGGACATATTACTGCTTTATTTGTTGTAATTGGTGCAGCATTAGACACCTTTAATATTTATGATAAAATAGTTTTATGGGCTGGTGGAGGAGCAATGGTTCCTATCACAAGCTTTGGACATTTACTTATTCATGGTGCTTTAGCTGGAGCAAAAGAATTTGGTGTTTCTGGTTTATTACTTGGTATGTTTAATCTAACTGCATCTGGTATAACATCAGCAATTATTATAGCATTTTTCTTAAGTTTAATTTTTAAACCAAGAAGTTAATATATCATAAAATAGTATTGAAATTTGTCAGATTTTATACTATTTTTTTTGTTTACACATAAATTTTTAAATTTAGAAAAATATATTGAATTAATTTTGGATATTTGCTATATTAAAGTTGTAAATAAGGGAAAGGATTGGTAATATGAAGAAAGTATTTAAATTATTTACAATGGCATTTATATCTATGTTTGCTCTTGTATTAGGTGTAAATGCTAAAGATGTAGCAGATGCGACAGAACTTAACGATTGTTTAGCAACTGAATCAGTTTGTACACTTACTGCCGATATTAACGCAGATGCAGTAGTACCCGCTGATAAAACTGTTACACTAGACTTAAATGGTAATGACCTAACTGCTGTTAACGGTGATGCTATTTATGTTACAAAAGGTGCAACACTTACAATCAAAGGTGAAGGTAACGTTATTGCTACAAAAACAGATTATGCTGCTGTATTTAATGATGGTACAATGACTATTGATGGAGGAACTTTCAAAAGAGATGTAGCAGGAAACACTAATAAGTGGTATGTAATACTAAATCATGGTGTTATGACTATTAATGATGCAACTGTTACTATTGATAACGAAGATCAAATTACATCTGGATCACATCCAAGTTTAGTTGATAATGGATATTATAATTTTGCAAGTTTAAATCCAAGACAAGGTTATGTTGCAGGAACAAATCATGAAAATCCATCTTTAACAGTTAATGGTGGTACATTTACTGGTGGATTAAATACAATTAAAAACGATGACAATTCAGTATTAGAAATTAATGGTGGTACATTTAAAAATACTGTTCAAGTTTCATTAATGAACTGGAATATGGCAACTATCAATGGTGGTACATTTGAAACACCAACAGGTAATGATAAAACAAACATTTTCGTGGGTAATTCTGGTACTGATTCAGTAAATAAAGGTATCTTAGTTATTAATGGCGGAACATTTAATGCTGAAAATATAGTAGAAGGTTCTGTTGTAACTCCTATTGAAATTAATGGTGGAGAATTTAATTATACAGTTAGTTTTGTTAACAACAGTACAGAACGTCAAAGTAAAAATGATAATCTAGTTACTGATGGTAATATTGAAGTTATTGGTGGAACATTTGCTGATGATACAGTTAAGCCAGAAGAAGGATATACAAAATATGAAGTTGCAGAAGGTGAATATGTAGTAGCAAAAACTATCACATTTGACACTAAAACTGAAGATGTTTCAATAATGAATCATAAAACTTTAACTTTAAAATTAGATGAATTAATCATAAAATATGGTGAATTTAAAGTAGCAGATGAAAAAATTGCTAAAGTTGAAAATGGTGTAATTACTGCATTAAAAGAAGGTAAAACAACTATTACTGTAAAATTTGATGGTAAAGAAAAAACATATAATCTTACAGTAGTTAAAAATCCTGAAACTGGTGATAGCGCTATGATTTTCATGGTATTAGGACTTATTGGTTTAGTTGGTGCAGCTGTTACAACTAATAAATTAAGACATAACTAATAAATAAATATTAATAGTATACATAAATTAGTGTAAATTTAATTTAAATTTATACTAATTTTTTTTATTTATGATATAATTATGTTATAAGAATAAAAGGAGGCTTTTTGTCATGGAAGAAAAACCTAAAATCATTATAGATGACGATGATATAGAGATTCTAGACTTTGATGATGATATAGTAGATGAGTCTCCTGAAAATAAAATAATACCAGAAGAAGAATTCATAATATACGATGTAACTAATGAAATAGATAATATAGAACCAGTAAAAGAAGAAACAAATGATAAAGAAATACAACAAACATCAAATACTAGTTTATTAAATCAAGCACTAAATAGTAATAATGAAAATAAAGTATTAATAAATGAAGAAGTATTTAAAAAAGAAACCCCAAAAGTAGTTAAAGATGTTAAACCAAAATCACTAAAACAAAAGAGCAATAGTAAAAGAACAATTGTTGGTATATTAATATTTGTAATTTTACTAGGCACAATAATATCATTACCATTTATAAGTAATTATTTTAATACAATCAATAAAAATAATAAGTCAAATAATACAACAAATGTTTCAAATGTTATAAAAGAAAATTATAAGTCAAATATAGATGTAGAAAAATCATTACAAACTATAAATAATTATAAAAACTATCAATATAAAAATATAAATATTATTACTACTAAAGACAATACTGGACAACTAATGTCTATTAAGAATAATTACACATATAGTTTTAACGAAACAAAATTTGAATTATATGTCAATAAAACAGTTGTAGATTTTTCATATGAAATTAGAGATTATTATGAAAAACTTGATAACGTTTATAACTTATATATAAATGATGTTACAACTAATACTTATTCTAAAAGAAATACAACAATTGATGAGTTTGATAAAATTATTAATATGTTTCCAAATGCTATTAACTATCTAATGAGAAATTATAGTGTTACCGATGAAAAATTAATAAGAGTAGATAATAAAGAACATACAGATATTACTATAAAAACACCAAAAGAAATTATAAACTATTTATCATTAGAAACTGATAGAATTCAAAATAAAGTTAATATTAATAGTTTTGAACAAGAATATGTATACGTAGATTTATTATTTGATGAAAATGAAAAACTATATAAAATTGAAATCGAAATTGAAGATAAAAATGCTTCACAAGAACAACTAGAAACCGATGTTGAATCAGCAATATTAAAATATATATTTACTGATTTTAATCAAATTAATGATATAGTACTTCCAAATTTATAAAAACAAGCTCCTAGTAATTACTAGGAGCTTTTGATATTTCTATTATCTTATCCATATTATCATCTATTGCCATTATATTTTTATGAATTTGGTTACATTTTTTACATCTATATACAATTTTATAAGTATCTTTAAATTTTTCAATTCCTATTGGAGCCAATAAACCTTTACAATTATTTAATCTATCACCAGGATTAATGTCAACATGTTTAGAATATAAGCAATGATTACAATGGTCTCTTGACGAATATTTCAAAGTATCAACACTACTGTTACAGTTCTCGCAGATAAAACTTTCATCATTTTTATGGAATAATTTCATATACATCACCATATACATTGTAGCACAAATCTAAACTTTGTGGTATAATTTACATGTATCAAACTAAAGGATGTGCATTATGGTAAACATAGGTGTAATAGATTCTGGAGTGGGAGGACTTACCGTTCTCTTTGATATTATAAATGAGTATCCTAATTGTAACTATTATTACATTGGTGATAGTAAACATTGTCCATACGGAAAAAGAAATACAGAAGAAATAAAAAAATTATCGTTTAAATTAGTAAATTATCTAGTAATAAATAAAAAAATAGATATATTAGTTATTGCGTGTAATACTATTTCTAGTACATCAACAACATATTTAAAATCACAATTTAAAGATTTAATAATTATTGAAACAGTTATTCCAACAGTTAATTATATAAAAAATATGAATGTTAAAAATATTGGATTAATCGCAACTGAAGCCACAATTAATTCTAAAATGTATGAAAAAAAATTAAAAGATTATAATGTAATACCTAAAGCGTGTCCAATATTTGTTGATATAGTAGAGGATATGAATAGTACTCAAAATAAAAAAGATATAATTGTAAAACAAGAATTAAAATCACTAATAGATCAAAATATTGATACATTAATTCTTGGATGTACACATTTTCCATTATTAACTAAATCCATATCTAAAACATTTAATGGTAAAATAGTTAATAGTAGTAAAGCAATAATTATAGAATTAGAAAAATATATAAGAAAAAACAATAAAAAGGGTATAGTTGAAATAAATACAACAGGAAATAATAAAATGTTTGAAAAACAAATAAAAATAATGTTTAGAAAAGAATATAATGTAAATCAAATAGAAATTTGGTGATAAAATGAATTATAAAGTATCATTAGAACAATTTGAGGGTCCATTAGATTTATTACTTCATTTAATAAAAGAATCTAATATTGACATATATGATATTAAGATAGAAGAAATAACTTCACAATATTTAGATTATATAAAGAAAGTTGAAGAATTAAATTTAAATATAGCAAGTGAATATTTAGTAATGGCTGCTGAATTAATTGAAATGAAATCTAAATTATTATTACCTAAAAAAGAATTAGATGTTGATACTGATGAAGAAGATTCACGTGAAAATTTAATAAATAGACTTATTGAATATCAAAAATATAAAGAAGTAACTAGTACTTTTAAAACATTAGAAAAAGATAGAAATGAAATACATACTAAATTACCTAGTAAATTAGATTTTGAAGTAAATGTTAATAATTTAGAAAATGGTATGGATGTAAATTTATTGTTAGAAGCTTTTCAAAAGTTTTTAGAAAGAAAAAAAGAAGAAAAACCATTAAATACTACAGTTACAAAAAAAGAAATTAGTGTACAAGAAAGATGTATTAAAATAAGAGACATATTAAAGAAAAAACAAAAGGTAAGTTTTGAAGAACTTTTTGAAACAATAAGTATTCCAAATGTAGTTGTTACATTTTTATCAATTCTTGAAATGATTAAAAAAAGTGAGATTAATATAATTCAAGAAAATAATTTTAGCAATATAACTATTAGTTTAAGAGGTGAGTAACTTGAAAAAAGAAGCGATATTAGAAGGATTATTATTTGTAGTTGGTGATGATGGACTAACATTATCACAAGTACAAGATATTTTAGAAGTAAACAATGAAGAAGCTAAGGAATTAGTATCATTGTTAAGAAAAGAATACGAAAAAGATGATAGAGGAATTACTATTAATTTTTTAGGCGATACTTTAAAATTAACTACAAAAAAAGAACATAAAGATTATTACGAAAAATTATTAGAAAATCCAGATACTAATATTTTATCTCAAGCTGCATTAGAAACATTAGCTATTATTGCATATAATGAACCAATTACTCGTGTTGAAATTGATGAACTAAGAGGTGTTAGTACTAGTCATATTGTTAGAAAGTTATCTGCTAAAGGACTTATTAAAGAAGTTGGTAAATCTGATTTGCCAGGTAGACCAATATTATATAAAACTACTAGTGACTTTTTAGATTACTTTGGATTATCATCTAAAGATGAATTACCTAAATTAGATGATATTTCTATTGAAGAAAATAAAGAAACAGATTTATTTATGACTAATAAAGGGGAAGAAGAAATTGAAATAATAGATTAATTTATAATATTTATATACAATTTATAGATATTATATGATATAATCTATTTATGCCTGTGTGATGGAATTGGTAGACGTGATGGACTCAAAATCCATTGGTAGCAATACCGTGTCGGTTCGAGTCCGACCACAGGCACCATAAAGAATTGATACGAACCCCACAAGGGTTCGTTTTTTCATGCAATTATGTTATAATAGTAAACATCGGATGTGATAATATGTCAAAAATCGATGATATTAATAGTTTAATTATTGAAAGCAAATTATCTGGAGAAATATCTACAAAAGAAATTAGTGATGGACATCATACTTTTGGCGAGTTGTATAGACATAGAATTGCTTTATTTTGTACTTTATGTAATTTACTGCCTGAAATATCATGGAAATCAAAAAAACATTTTGATGAAGAAAATGATCCAATGTTTAATGATAGCTTTATAGCAGGGATTAATACTCCAGAGGGAATTGCTACATATCATATTAAATTAAAATATTGGGAAATGTTTGATGTTCCTGAATTAGAAAGAGCTCCAAGATATGATTCATATAGTAACGAAGATGTTATTGATAGAGTTTTATCTTTAAACAAAAGCCTGTTATCTGAAAATTATAAAAAAGTTAAATAATTTGCAACTTTCTGTTAAAAAAGTGTTTACTATCTTTAAAAATTACAGTAGAATTTAACTATACATTAAACAAGGTTTTGGGGTTCATTAACTGAATCCTTCCGGCACCAGAGTGATTATTATTCGAACTTCTATTTATAGAAGTTTTTTCTTTATATTTTTGATGCATATAATAATAAATTTTAACCATATTATAATTGGGAGGAATATAAATGGAAAAAGAAGATATTAATGCATTAGATGAGATACACAAAGGTGCTTGCATGGGAAAAGACGCAATACATTTTGTAAGGGAAAAAGTAGAAGATCAAAAGTTAAAAGACGTTTTAGACGCAGAGTATGAACAATATCAAGAAATATCAAGACGTATAGAAGAAATTTATCCTAAATATAATGACGGTAAGCCACATGAAACTAGCGCTATGAATAAAGCTATGACATGGTATGGAATAGAAATGAAAACAATGATGGATAAGAGTAATTCAAAGATTACAGAGTTGTTATTACAAGGTGTAAATATGGGGATTATAGAAGGTAAGAAGATATTAAATAATAAAAATCTTGATAAAGAAGTAATGGATATTGTTTCTGAATATGTAGAAATGCAAGAAAAAAGTGTGGAAGTTTTAAAAGAATATTTATAAATAAATACCAGTATTACTGGTATTTTTTCTTTTATATATGATACAATTGTTATAGGTGAAAATTATAAATGGCGTTTAATAAGATTTTATATTAGGATGTGAAAATATATGAAGTATAAATATAAATTGAATAATTTGGATTGTGTAAATTGTGCGAATAAAATAGAAAGTAGATTAAATGAAGATAATAATATAAATAGTGCGAATATTAACTTTTCTAAATTAACTGTTACAATAGAGACCCAAATGAAGAATGGTGTTAAGGAATATATTTCAAAAATAATAAAAAATATTGATTCAAATGTAAATGTATTAGAAATTGATGAAAATGTAAATAAAAAAGATAAATTAAAATTTGATATTTCAAGATTAATTGTTGGTATTATATTTTCAGTTATTGCAATGTTTATTTTAGATGGTTTTATATCAAAAATATTAATAGTTATAAGTTATATAATATTATTATTTAGAACGATAAATAACGCGATAAAATTATTATTAAAATCTAAAACAATAAATGAAAATTTATTAGTAACTATATCTTGTATTGGAGCATATTTTACTAACAATATTAGTGAAGGATTAATGGTAATTATTCTTTATGAAATAGGTAAGATTTTAGAGAGTATTGCCGTAAATAATTCGCGAAAGTCAATTAGTGAATTAATGGATATAAAACCTGAATATGCTAATCTAAAAAAAGAAAAAGATTATGAAAAAGTATATCCAGAGGAAGTTAAAATTGGAGATATAATAGTTATTAAACAAGGAGAAAAAATACCACTTGATGGTATTGTTGTTAAAGGTAGAGCGAAACTCAATGTTTCTGCATTGACTGGTGAAAGCAAACTAAAAGAAGTTAGTGTTAAAGATAAAGTATTATCTGGTTCAATAAATACTAGCGGTATTATTGAATTAGAGGTTACTAATATATATACAGACAGTACAGTCGCTAAAATTTTAGAACTAGTTGAAACTGCAACCGATAGAAAAGCTAAAACAGAAACATTTGTAGCTAAAGCAGCAAAGATATATACACCAACAGTACTTATTCTAGCGATACTTGCAGCACTAATTCTACCATTATTTAATATTTCATTTAGTGAATCTATTTATAGAGCTTTAGTATTTCTAGTAATATCTTGTCCATGTGCAATTGCGATATCTGTTCCATTAAGTTATTTTTCTGGAATAGGTAAAGCTTCGAAAGAAGGAATTCTAATAAAAGGCAGTGATTATTTAGATGTTTTAGGAAATATAAATAAAATAATATTTGATAAAACAGGCACACTTACTACGGGAAAATTTAGTGATTATAAACTTAAAATATTAGATAATAACTATACAGAAAAAGAAATTATTAAATTATATGTTAAAGGTGAAAAACTATCAAATCATCCTATCGCCAAATCTATAATTAATATATTTAATATTAGAGTTAATACAAGTAATATTAAGAATTATCAAGAAATACCAGGTAAAGGTATAAGTTATGAACTAAAGGATAATAAAATTAAAATAGGATCATCAACGTTTTGTAAGTCAAAAGAAAAATCTAGTGATATTTACCTTAGTGTTGATGATAATATAATTGCTCAATTATCTTTGATTGATGGTATTAAAAAAGATGCTAAAAGAACAATTATGAATCTTAAAAAAGATGGTATTATAACTAAAATGTTTACTGGTGATGATAAAATTATTGCTTTAGAAATATCTAAAAAACTAGGTATAGATGAAGTTAAGTATGAATTATTACCCGAAGATAAATATAATTTATTAACAAGTGAAATTAATAATAAAACTAAAACAGCATTTGTTGGAGATGGTATAAATGATGCACCATCGCTTGCTTTAGCAGATATAGGAATTTCAATGGGTGGAGTTGGTAGTGCATCAGCAATAGAAGCTTCAGATGTAGTTATTATGACAGATGAGTTAAATAAAATATATGATGGTATTAAACTATCAAAATATACAAATAAAATAATAAAACAAAATCTTATCTTTGCGATAGGAATTAAGATTTTAGTATTAATATTAAGTATATTAGGAATTGCATCAATGTGGCAAGCTGTGTTTGCAGATACTGGTGTTACATTACTTACTATATTAAATACAACCAGAATATTAAATAAAAAATTGTAGGAGGAATAATATGTTAGAAGGAAAAGTCGCAATAATTACAGGAGGAACAAGAGGAATTGGTTTAGAAATAGTAAAATTATTTAGTAAAAATAAAGCTAAAGTAATTCTATTTGGCTCAAGAAAAGAAACAGTAACTAAAGCAATAGAAAAGTTAAATGAAGAAAATATTTTAGTGGAAGGTTATTATCCTAATTTAAATAATTATAATGAATTAGAAAATATTGTTAAAGAAATAAATAATAAATATGGTAGTATTGATATATTAGTTAATAATGCTGGAATATCTGCAAATAAAAAAATTGATGATACAACTACTGAAGAGTTTTCTAATATTATGGATCTAAATGTTAATGCAATGTTTAATATGACAAAAGTAGTAGTACCATATATGAAAAAACAAAATAATGGAGTAATTTTAAATACAAGTTCAATGGTAAGTATTTATGGTCAACCATCTGGTGTAGGATATCCTGCAAGTAAATTTGCAGTAAATGGTATGACAAAGTCATTAGCTCGTGAGTTAGGACAATATAACATCAGAGTTAACGCAGTAGCGCCAGGTATAACAAATACTGATATGGTATCTAATCTACCAAAAGAAATGATTGAACCATTAATTAAAACAATTCCACTAGGAAGAATTGGAGAACCAATAGATATCGCCAATGCATTTCTTTTTCTAGCTAGTCCTATGGCAAGTTATATAACAGGTACAATATTATCGGTGGATGGAGCAGCAAGGAGTTAGGTATGGAAAACAAAGTATTAAGAAATTTAAGTTATGGAATGTATATAGTTGGTTCTAAAAGTGATAGAGCAGTAGGATGTATTGTAAATACTGTCGTACAAATTACAAGTGAACCTAAAACAATTGCAGTTAGTATAAATCATGATAACTATACTAATGAAGTAATAAAAAAAACAAATAAATTTAGTATATCTATTTTAAGCGAAGATACAAATCCTGAAATAATAGGCACATTTGGATATAAAACAAGTAAAGAAATAGATAAATATAAAAATATAAATATTAAAGAATTAGAAGGATTACCAGTATTAATAGATAGTTGTGGCAATATAATTTGTAAAGTAATTAGCACAATGGAAACAAGTACACATACTGTTTTTCTAGGCGAAATAATTGCCATGGATAATTACAAAGAATGTACACCAATGACATATAAATATTATCATGAAGTATTAAAACTTAAGAGTCCTAAAAATGCACCAACATATATTGAAGAAAAAGAAAATAAAAAAACAGTTTGGAAATGTTCAATATGTGGTTATGAAGTAGAAATTGATGAATTATCTAGTGATTATGTTTGCCCAATATGTAAACAACCAGCATCTGCATTTGAAAAAATAAATTAAATACATTTACAGGAGGTTTTGACATGAAATGTTGTTCAAATTGTGAATGGAGTATTTCACCAGAATTAGAAGATGAAATTAAAGAAGAACAAAGATATGATGAAAATGATCTAAATAGACCACATGCAGGTGATTGTGTAATTGGTATGAAACCTAATAAAAACTATTACTGTGATTCACATCAATACATTCAAGGAATGGAAGAAGAAAACATTCTAAATAGAAAACCTAAAATTTTAAAATTATATAAAAAATGATTGAATAGATTAATTTCTATTCTTTTTAATTATAGATATATCTATCTTTTTTTTGTATAATAAATATGGTGATTAATATGAAAATAAATATACCACTTATATGGAATACAAAGACATATGATATTTTTATAAATGAATTAATTAATAATATGGATACTAAATACAAAGATTTCAATTCAAAACTAATTCCACAAACTAATAATAATATAATAGGAATAAGAATACCTAATCTAAGGGAAATATCAAAAAGTATTTATAAAGGTAATTATGAAGAATTTTTAAATGTGGTAAAAGATAAATATATGGAAGAAATACTAATTGAGGGTTTTGTAATTGGATTAATAAAAGAAGAAGGTATTGCTGATAAGTATATTAAAAGTTTTATATCAAAAGTTGACAATTGGTGTGTATGTGATACATTTTGTAGTAGTTTAAAAATTGTAAGGAATAACAAGAAAAAATATTTTAACTTTTTTACTAAAAATATAGACTTTAATGAGCCTTTTCAAATAAGAGTTAGTTTAATCATATTGAATGATCATTATATAAATGATGAATATATAGATAAAATATTTGAATTTGTAAATACAATTACTAGTAATCACTATTATGTTCAAATTGGAATTGCTTGGTTAATTAGTACATGTTATATAAAATTTAAAGATAAGACATTAAGATTTTTAAAAAACAATAATTTAGATGATTTCACATATAATAAATCAATACAAAAAATAATAGAATCTAAAAGAGTTACTGAAAAAGAAAAGTTTGATTTACGTAAACTAAAACGATAGTTTTTGACAAAATATAATATATATATTAAAATTAATGTATAAGATAAGAAGGAAGATGAATAAAATGAAATATAAAGTAGAAAGAAATGAAAAACATATTTTGAAGAGTTATCCAGAGACTGTTAAAGCATTTGGATGTTTTGTTGGAACATCTGCATTAACTGCATTATATTATGGTATTATAACCTCACCATCTATGGCACCAGCTACTGTTGAACAAATGGCTAGAGATAATGCAGGAGGACCACTTATAATGTTTGGTGCTATATCAGTAGGTTTTGCTATTTCTACAATTAATAATTTCAGATTAGAACGTAGAAAGGAAAAATTAAGAGCTAGATTAGAAGCAAGAGCTGAAAGAGAAAATGCTTATGAAGATATGATAAGTATATATAATGAAATTCAAGATAGAAAAAGATTTGAAAATATTGAAAAACAAACAGATAATTTATTCAGTAAATAATAAATATTATTAAGATAAAAATTTTAAAATGTATTCTAATTTATTACAAATTCAAAATAAATCCATAGTGATTTATTTTTTTTAATATGATAAAATATATATTGGTGGTAAACATGAACTATATAAAAGGTAACTTTAGAAAATATATTTATAAATCAGATAATGGTTTTGCTGTTGGAATATTTAAAGTAAAAGAAACAAATGATGAAGTAATGCAAGACTATGTAAATAAAACTATTACTTTTTCTGGGAATTTTTTAGAATTAAATATGGATGATTTATACGTTTTTTATGGAGAAGGAGTTAAACATCCTAGATATGGATTTCAATATTCTGTAAATAGTTATGATAGAGTTAAACCTGAAGAAAAAGATGGAATAATTGAATTTTTGTGTAGTGATTTATTTAATGGAATAGGTGAAAAAACAGCAAAAAAAATAGTAGATGTTCTAGGCGACAACACATTAGATTTAATAATCGAAAACAAAGATAATCTTCTTTTAGTACCTAATTTAAAACAAAAAAAAATAGATGAAATATATAATACTCTAATGAACTATAATGAAAGTCACAATACGATTGTATATTTAACAAATTTAGGATTTTCTATGAAAGATTCATTAAATATATATAACAAATATAAATCAAATACAATACAAAATATAGAATATAATATTTATATGTTATTAGATGATATAGATAATGTTAATTTTGAAAGATTGGATGAAATTGCTAAAAATTTAAATTATGATATAAATGATGAAAGAAGAATTGAAGCAAGTATTATTTATATTATGAAAAAGTTAATTTTTGAAAAAGGTGATACATATTTAATTAAAGAAGATATTATTAATAATACTTTAAAATATCTTAAGCTAGATATTGATATTGAAATTAATCTAATAAATCTTAATAAATCAGGCAAAATAATAATAGAACAAGATAAGTATTATTTAACTGAAATATATCATTCTGAAAAAAATGTTGCGAATACTTTATACTATTTAGCAAATAAAGATTATAGTAAAAAAAATGATATTGATGACTATATTGATAGGTTAGAAAATTTAAATAATATTACATATAATGAACAACAAAAAGAAGCTATAAAAAAAGCAATTGAAAAAAACCTATTAATAATTACTGGTGGACCTGGAACAGGTAAAACAACAATAATTAAAGCAATAGTAGAAATATATAAAGAAATTAATAAATATACACATGAAGAATTAACTGAAAGGATCGCACTTCTCGCACCTACAGGTAGAGCCGCAAAAAGAATAAGTGAATCAACTATGCTTCCAGCAAGTACAATACATAGATTTTTAAAATGGAATAAAGATTCTAATGAATTTTCAGTTAACGAATATAACAAAGATTATAGTGAGTTTGTAATAATAGATGAAGTTAGTATGATAGATATTTCACTTTTTGATTCATTACTAAAAGGACTAACACGTAATGTAAAAATAATATTAGTAGGTGATTATAATCAATTACCTAGTGTGGGTCCAGGTCAAGTTTTAAAAGACTTAATAGAAAGTGATGTAATAGATACTGTACATTTAGATTTATTATATAGACAAAATGAAAATTCATACATTGTAAATCTTGCTCACGAAATCAAAAACAATGATTTATCGCTTGAGTTTTTAAATAAAAAAGATGATTATGCATTTATAGAATGTGCAAGCCCAACATTAAAATACAATGTATTAGAAATTGTTAAAAAAGCACAAAATAAAGGTTATACATATAAAGATATTCAAATACTAGCTCCTATGTATAAAGGAGTGAATGGTATAGATAATTTAAATGTTGAATTACAAGAAATATTTAATCCACCATCTATAGAAAAAAAAGAAATAACTTTCGGTGATGTAATATATAGAGAACAGGATAAAATATTACAATTAACTAATATGCCAGATGATAATGTATTTAATGGTGATATTGGTATAATAAGTATGATAAAAACAAGTCATGAAACCAAAACAAAAAAGAATGAAATATATGTTGATTTTGATGGTAATGTAGTTAAATATGAACCTAAAGATTTTATAAATATTAAACATGGTTATGCAATTAGTATTCATAAAAGCCAAGGTAGTGAATTTAAAATGGTAGTAATGCCAATGGATACTAGTTATAGAAGAATGCTTTATAGAAAACTTATATATACAGGTATTACACGTGCTAAACAAAGTTTAATATTAGTAGGTAATTCACAAGCATTTAGTTTTGCAGTATCTAATGATAATGAATATAATAGATTAACCACATTAAAAGAGTTTTTACTTAACAATATAAACTAATGTATAACTTTTAGCTAAAAAAACATAATAATAATGGCATAAATAAATATGCCTCATATTCTTTTTAGCTAAGAGGTGATAATAATGAAAAAGATAACAAAACAAATTATGGGCTTTACTGCATTAGGTGTTGGAACTTATCTAATTATTAAAAATATGGATAAGTTAAAAGAAATGGCAGGAAATGTTGCCGAATTAATGAAAGAAGAAGCTTGTATTTGTGGGCTAGAAGATATGATGTAAAAAATACTCCATTAAGGAGTATTTTTAATTTGTTAATAAATAATAAGTATGCTATAATATTAAACCGGTGAAATAATAATGAAAAATAAAATAAGTAATGAGGACTATTTTAATTTTTTTAAATTATGTTTAAATAAGGATAATCAAATTAGTAGTGGGGAAATAAATAAACTAGCAGAAATTTCTAATTTAAATTATACGCAAACAGTAGATGTTATTATCATGTCAAATACTATTAAACAATTCCATGAAATTAAGAGAAATAACCAAGAAAAATATAGTGATATATTTTATCATTATAAACAAATATTAGAAAAAACTACTAACCTAGCTAGAGAATTAAAATTAACAACATCTTTAGAATTTTCGATGTTATATACATATTTATTATATAGTGGATATTTTTCTAAAGATAGGAATTTATTAATTCAAAGTGAAGGAAGAAAATTTATTACAGGACTTTATGCTGTTGATATAATGGCTGGTAAAGGTGTTTGTTTAAATTTTAGTGATATGTTAAAAGATTTTTTAAATGATTCTGGTTTTAATTCCGCAATTATTTCAAGTTGTGAGGTAAATAAATTTTTAGAAAAACATGATACAAAAAAACGTGCAACACATGCTTCAAACTTAATTATAGAAAATGGAAAAATTTATATCTATGATTCAACCAATATGCGTTTGTTAAAACTTAAAAAGACAGATAGTGCTAGTATTATAGTAAACTATAATAATAATTTTAAACATAAGTATATATACAATTATAAATTATATCCATATGACAGTTATTATTTAAATTTAACACCTAAATCAGCAAGTGTATTAGATATACTTAATACAAGAAATGATTTTAATTATTCATACGATAAAAAAACGTATATACAAATTTATGATAAAAGTATTGATACTTTTATTGAAAATAGAAAATTGATATCTGACTATTATGGTTGTACAAAAGAAAACATAGATACTATCGCAAATAAGTTATCTTTAATTAAGACTCCATAAAACATATATGATATAATATTTTTATACGAGTAGGTGATACAATGGACAAGATTATTTTAACTGGTAATTATCGCAATTGTAAAATAGGTAATACTATTTCAATATCTAGTGATAGAGGTAAAAGTGTTGGATATACTGGAAAATCAAATACTAAACTTGCGCCTAAGTGGTCATTTTTGGAAAAATGGCACGATAATATAGGTAAAGTTGACGAAACAGAAAATAATAGATTTTATATACAAGAATATTGGGATAAAGTATTAAAACAATTAGATCCAGAAGAAATATTAATGAATCTACCTAATAGATCAATTCTTTTATGTTTTGAAGAAAACAATCAATTTTGTCATAGACATTTAGTTGCGTTTTGGTTAGAGTTATTTATAGGAATTAAAACATATGAAGTTAAAACAGACGAACAAACTAAAATGGCAACAATAATTGATAGACCAGAATATTTAAAAGATGAATTAGAAAAAGTTATAAAAAAGAATTATAATATGTCAGGTTTTAATTCTATTAGAGCAGCCTACTTGTTTCATCAAGCAGATAAATTAGAACAAATATTTGAAGAACAAGCTAATATTTGGTTGAAAGAATGTGGTAGTATTCCAAGTAAGGGTAGTAGTCCTTGTGATATTATGACAGAAGCAGCAGGTCTTAGAATAGAGGCAGATGAGGAAGAAGCAAAATATAATAAATTATTAAAATTAAAACGTTCTTAATAAACAATTAAATCCCGTTTCTTACATATGAGAAACGGGATTTAATTTTAATTTCTAACAGATTCTTTTATTAGTTTGGCATGCATTACAACTCTTGTATCATTATCACCACAAGTAGATAAAGTTAAAATTTTATCATTTATATTAGGCATAGCATTAAATTCATATACACTTCTTTTTGAAATAGTATCGATAAATAACTGATATTCATCATCATTATTAAAATCTGTTGTAATATAATAAGACTCATTAGGTATCCTATAAACACTAAATACTTGCCACATAGTATTTTTATTTGGTGTAGATAATTTTATAATATAATTATCTTTATTTTTATACCAATTACTTTTTGTAATATTTTTTAGTGAACCAAACATGGTTTTGTCTAATCTGCTGTGTCCATAAATAATGTTATTTTTACTTAAATTATCTATATTATTACGAAAATCCATAAATATCCAACCAGCATCATTATATTTTTTATCATATGAATGATTTAGATAATAATCATTATCATCAGTTTGAACAATAGGATAATTAATATTTGTACCATTAACTTTAATCCATCCAATTGTATCTTTGTTTTTCTCTAATAATTCTGTAAAATCCACATTAATTAGTGGCATCTTTATATAATACCAATAATCGCTTTCTTCTTCGATAGGAGGATTTACTTCAGTAATTGTTTCAACAATATTTTCAACTTCTCCAACTTCTTCAACTTCTTCAACTTTTATAGATTCGTGGATATCGTTAATTTGATTTTTAGTTTTAATATTGTCTATTGCCCAAGTAATAACTTTATATAAAGAAAATGCAAATATAAATAAAAATATAATTAATAATAGCACCACAAATTTTTTCTTTAATCTTCTTTTTACTATAAATTCTGTATTTTTAGTATCAACTTTTATTGTTTTTTCATCTACATTATTTTTAATATTAACTTCTTGTTCATCAATGTTATTGTTTTTAATATTGTCTGTATTCTTTATATTTTTACTTAACGAATGGGATTGTCTTTTTTCGCTAGTGTTTTTAGTTTTAACTCTATTACTTGATGAATTTATTTGTTTTTTAATATTAGTATTTTTAGTTTTATTTTTGTTAATTGACGAATTAGTTTGCTTTTTAGTGTTAGTGTTTTTAATTTTTGCATTTTTGTTTGTTGAATTAGTTTGCTTTTTTTTCTGAATATTTTTAGTTTTATTATTGATTGTATTTATCTTATTTTTTTTTGAATCTTCTTTCATTTTATTCACCTTGAATTGATTATATCATTTATATTTTAATATGTAAATTTTAATCCAAATAAATTTAATAACAATTGATAATTAAACATAAAATTAATTGGTGATATACATGTTTCATAAGAGTATAAATAAAAAAATTAAAATTGTATTAGTAGTGATTTTTTTTCTATTTATTTTAATAGTATTTAAAGTTGGTTATATACAGTTATTTCAATATAACAAATTAAATAAATTAGCAAAAGATTTATGGAGTAGAAATTTACCAATAGAGGCTAATAGAGGAAAAATTTATGATAGAAATGGGAAAGTTTTAGCAGATAATCTTACAACTACATCACTTGTTTTAATTCCTAATCAAATACAAGATAAAGATAAAGTAAGTAAATCTTTAGCGAGTATTTTAGGTGTATCAAAAGAAGAAATGGATAAACATGTAAAGAAAAGTACATCAATTGAAAGAGTACATCCAGAAGGTAGACGACTATCATATGAAATTGCTGATAAGATAAATTCATTAAACTATGATGGAGTATATTTAGTTAAGGAATCAAAAAGGTTTTATCCCAATAGTAATTATTTGGCTCATGTACTAGGATTTGTTGGAATTGATAATCAAGGCCTTAGTGGTTTGGAATTAGAATACGATGAATATTTAACAGGAAGTAGTGGCGCAATAAAATATTTTTCAGACGCAAAGGGTAATAGATTGCAAATGGCAGAAGTATATGAAAAACCACAAGATGGAATGAATATGATGCTAACAATAAATTATGATATACAAGAATCAATTGAAAGAGAATTAGATAATGTAGTAAAAAAATACAATCCAGAAAAAGCACTAATAGTAGCTATGGATCCTAATACTGGTGAAATATTAGGAATGAGTTCTAGACCTAGTTTTGATCCCAATAATTATCAGAATTATACTTTGGAAGAAACCAGTAGAAATTTACCAATATGGGCTACATATGAACCAGGTTCGACATTCAAAATTATAACTCTTGCAGCTGCATTAGAAGAAGGCAAAGTTGATCTAGATAAACAAACATTCTATGATGGTGGTAGTGTACAAGTAGAAAATGCACGAATTAAATGTTGGAAAGCAGGAGGACATGGTCATCAAACATTTCTAGAAGTTGTTCAAAACTCTTGTAATCCGGGGTTTGTTGAACTTGGTCAAAGACTTGGAAAAGACACTCTATTTAGTTATATCAATAAATTTGGATTTGGTAGTAAAACTGGTATAGATTTAAATGGAGAATCAAGTGGAATAATGTTTTCGATGGATCGTGTTGGACCAGTAGAGCTTGCAACTACTGCATTTGGTCAAGGAGTATCAGTTACACCAATACAACAAATTACTGCAGTTAGTGCGGCAATCAATGGTGGAAAATTAGTTACCCCATATATTGTAAAAGGATTTATGGAACCTGAAACTAATACAATAGTCGAAGAAAGAACCACTAATGTAAAAAGACAAATAATTAGTAAAGAAACAAGTGATAAAGTACGTTATGCTTTAGAACATGTTGTGTCACTTGGTTCTGGTAGAAATGCATACATTGACGGATATAGGGTTGGAGGTAAAACAGGTACTGCTCAAAAAGTACAAAATGGTGTATACATGGTAGGTAATTATATCGTTTCATTTATTGGATTTATGCCAGCAGATGATCCTCAAATTATTTTATATGTAGCAGTTGATAATCCTAAAGGAGTTGTTCAGTACGGTGGTACTGTTGCTGCTCCAATTGCTAGGAATATTTTAATAGATACAATTGATATTTTAGGAATAGATAAAAGAGATACACAAATAGAAAAAAATTATAACTGGAACGACAAAAAATATTATCTAGTACCAAATGTGATTGGATTAACAGTAAAAGAGGCACAAGAGGAATTAAAATATTTTCAAATTGAATATTCTGGCAAAGGAGAAAATATAGTTGAACAATCTCCTAAAGCGGGTGAAAGAATATTAGAAGGTGAAAAAGTAAGATTATTATTAACTGAATAACATTGAAATTCAATCTAAAACATAGTAAAATGTACCTAGTAAGGATTGAAGTTTATGAAAGATTTAATTAAAAATTTAAAATTTGCATGGAAATATGCAAAGGGTCAAGAAAAAAGTTTGGCAATTGTAATAATTACCAATATACTTAGTATTGTATCTAGTATTATAGTGCCAATATTAAGTGCAAAAATTATTATTGAATTAACAACTAATAATTATAATAGAATTATATTTGTTGGATTAATGATATTTTTAGTAGAGACTTTCAACTCTATAAGTCATTACTTAATTAATAAATATTCAACTAAAATGTATAGAGAAGTTTTATCTAAATTAGGAGTAGAACTCGGTGAAAATATATTAAAAATTAAAAATGAATGTTTAGATAAACACGGCAGTGGGGTTTTTATTCAAAGACTTACAAATGATACATCAAGACTAGCAGACGTATTTAATATGTTTTTAAGTTTAATCACAAACCTTATAAGGAATATAGGTATATTAGTGGCTATATTTATAGTTAATAAATTAGTATTTATATATGTAATAGTAATGTTAGTAATTTTATATTGCCTTGAAAAAATTAGAACGGATAAACGCAATGAAGATGATAAGGTATATAGAAAATCTCAAGAAAGAGTTTCTGGTTTTATTGGTGAATTAGTACGTGGGGCAAGAGATATTAAAATGCTTAATAGTGAGAAAGATTTTATTAAAGAACTAGATAAAAGAATTGATGATGCAAATTATAAAGATTTAATTATGAAAAATAGGTCATATAAATATAGACTTGGAATTTGGTGTGTATCAGATATGTTCTCTTTCTTATTAATAGTAGTGTTAGTATTATTAATGAAATACGAATTAATAGTACCTGCTATTGCACTTGTATTACATAACTATGCAAATAATGTTTCATATTCTGTATATTTAATAGGTGATATATTAAATTATGTAAAAGATTTTAATTTGTCTAGCGAAAGAATATATGAGATATTAAATGGTGATGAATTTAAAAAAGAACAATTTGGCAATAAGCATATTAACAAGATAAAGGGTTGTTTTGAGTTTAAAAATGTATCATTTAGTTATGATAATAAAAAAATTTTAGATAATTTATGCTTTAAAATAAAAGCTAATGAAACTGTTGCTTTTGTTGGAAAAAGTGGAGCAGGTAAAACTACAATATTTAATCTACTTTGTAAAATGTATGATGTAAAAGAGGGAGTAATAACAATTGATGGAATAAATATCAATGATTTAGATAAAGATTCTATTCGAAGTAATATTACAATAATTAGTCAAAATCCATATATTTTTAATATGAGTATTAAAGATAATTTAAAATTAGTAAAATCTAACCTAACAAAAAAAGAAATGATAGATGCATGTAAAATTGCATGTTTAGATGACTTTATAAATGAGTTGCCAAATAAATATGATACTATAATTGGTGAAGGTGGAGTTAATTTATCAGGAGGTCAAAAACAAAGATTAGCGATTGCACGTGCATTAATACAAAAAACTGAAATTATACTATTCGATGAAGCAACTAGTGCTTTAGATAACGAAACACAAAATAAAATTCAACAAGCAATTGACAATATGAAAAATGAATATACAATTCTAATTATCGCACATAGATTATCAACTATTAAAAATAGTAATAGAATATTGTATTTGGACAATGGTATGATAGAAGCAGAAGGAACTCATAATCAACTAATAAAAAAATGTAAAAAATACAAAGATTTATATGAATCAGAAATTATAAAAGAAAACAAATAAAAAGATTATATGCATTTTATAACATATAATCTTTTTTTTAATTGTAATCTCAACCGCACCACAATTATTACAACTATTATTTTCTTTTATTTAATAACATATCTTAATAATGTCTTCTTTCATAATAAATCACATTCCTATACATTACATGTATAGTATATCATAATATAACAATATTTTTTGAATTAATTTAATATTTATTATATAATTAATTCAAGAGGTGAACATGATGAATATAGAACATATTGCTTTAAAATTTGCGATAGAAGCACATAAAAATCAAGTAAGAAAATCTGAAGTAGATAAACCGATGATTATTCACCCAATAAATGTTGGTAACATTTTAAAAGAATATGGATTTGATTATAATGTTATTTCAGCAGGATATCTTCATGATGTAATAGAAGATACTAAATACACAAAAGAAGATATTTTAAATATATTTGGAGAAGATATTACTTCTTTAGTTATGGGAAATACTGAAATTGATAAATCATTATCATGGGAAGATAGAAAACAACACACCATCAATACAGTTAAAGATTTAGATTTAAGACATAAAGCAGTAGTATGCGCAGATAAGATTAGCAATCTAGAAGATTTAAGAAATTTATTTGAAAAAAATCAAAACTATGATTTTGGTGCGTTTAAAAGAGGATTTGAAAAACAAAAGTGGTATTACGAAAGTGTATATCAAAGTTTAATAGAAAACGAGGATGAACATCATCCAATATTTGAAAGATTAAAAAAATTAATATAATTATAGCGACATATACAGATTCAATAACCGCACTAAAAAGAGATTATAGCGCGAATTTATCGTTAGAAAAACGAAGTTTTCTAAACGAAGATAATGTTAATGAATATAATACATCACTTCTAAATATGGATTTGTATGCTAAAATTGTTGATATTAACCAATATTTATTTGATACAACCAATATATCGCAAAGAAAAACATCAATAGATATAACAAATTTAATTTTAGATGATATGAGGAAATTTCAAATTGATAGAATAAATAAGGAACTTAAAAAGTTAAGATGAAAAAGTTAAATGTAATAATAGTGTATAATAAAGAAGAAGACAAGATATTAATGTGTTATAGGAGTAAAGAACCATACAAAAATAAATACAACTTAGTTGGAGGAAAACTAGAAGATGGAGAAACTGAGTTAGAGGGTGCTTATAGGGAATTGATTGAAGAAACCGGTATAACTGGTAATGACATACAATTAACACATTTAATGAACTTTCAATATAAAATGCTTGATATGGAACTTGAAGTATTTGTTGGTAAACTAAATAAAGAAGTTGTATTAGTAGAAGAAGTAAATAAATTATATTGGATTAGTAGTAGTGAGGATTTTTCTGATAAAACAAAATTTGCAGGTGAGGGTAACATAAGTCATATGTTAGAACATGTTAAGATATATAGAAATAAATTATTTGGAGGTAAAACATGAAAAACTTAGGAACCCAAAGATTAGAAACAAAAAATTTAATATTACGAAAGTTAGAAATAGAAGATTATAAGGGTGCATTTAAAAATTGGTGTAATGATCCTGAAGTTACAAAGTATGTTACTTGGGAACCTCATAAAAGTGAAGAAGTTACAAAAGAATTATATGAAACTTGGATAAAGGAATATAATAATCCTAATACTTATAAATGGATAGTTATTGAAAAAGAAAGTAATGAACCTATTGGTACAATTAGTGTTGTAAGATTTTATCAAGAAGACTTAAGTGCAGAAATAGGGTATTGTTATGGTAAAAATTGGTGGGGTAAAGGTTATGCAACTGAAGCATTAACTAAAGTAATAGATTATTTATTAAATGATATTGGATTAGAAAAAGTAGTTGCTAGACATTTAGTATCAAATCCTGCAAGTGGAAAAGTAATGGAAAAATCCGGAATGAAATATTCCAGATTACTACATAATTGTCATATTAATAAAAATGGTGAAATAGAAGACATAAAATATTATACAAAATTAAAAAAACAGTAAATCTTAGTATTGATTACTGTTTTTTTATTTTGCTTAATAATTTTGTTTTTAAATGTTTCATATTTAAATAATTGGGATGATAAGTCCAAAAAATATTTTCTTCTTTATTATAAACTACTGGATTTGATATTTTTGGATAACTTTCAATTTTAGAATTAATAATATTTAAAAATTCTTTTATAATTTCGTAATATGGATTATTTGGACCAGAAACAAACAATGTTATATCTGGTTTAAAATATTTATATAAAAACACTAAATTTTCTAAACTTAATTCCTGTAGTTTATCAGTAATAACAGGATATCCCTTACCATATTTTTTGCCAGCAATTAATGTGTTAGACCAAATAACATTTTGATAAGTATTTGTTGAAAAGTTATTTATGAATCTAAAGAACTCATTATTGTTTTTTCTTTTTATTACTTCTAGATAAACAGATTCAATTAACTCTTGTGTTAAACTCCAATCATTAATATCATTTATCCATCCATTTGTTTCTTGTCCTATATATAATACCTTATTATTAGAATTACTAATATTATTTAAATAATTAGAATCAGTACTAACTAATAGTGGAGCAGATAAATCTACTACGTTTTCTATTGTTCTGTATCTATCAATTAAAGTTTTATTAAATTCTTTTAGTTCCATAATAATCCCCTTCAAACGTGTAATATTATACTTTTTTTAATAAATATGTCAAATTTTAGCTATTTTTATATTATTCATTTATAAAAATTAGAATTCATGATACAATAATGATGGTGATAACATGGGGATATTTAGTAATTTGTTCTTATCTGAAGAGGAAAAAAAGAAAAAAGAAATATTAAAACAAAAACCACAAACATTAATGCATACATCAACACTCCCACCAGAGAAGGTTCATACATTAAAACCAATTTATAATAAAGAAACAAATAATAATTCAGTATTCGCAACAGATAGTGAAAAAATAGCTGCATTATATGCATTACAACCTTTCTTTTCATTTAGATTTTCTAAAAATAAAGAAGAAATAGGTGTAATACTTTTAGGGACTGAACATGATTTGTTGAAATTAGATAATAAGTATGCTTATACATATTATGTTGACTCAAAAACTTTTTATCCAGTTATAGAAGAAAAAACAGCATATTATGAAAATGAATGGATATCTTTAGAAGAAGTTTCGATTAATAAAGAAAAAGAACCTAAAAGAATATGTTTTAATGATGTATTAAGAAATGGTATTCAAGTTTTTTGGATAAATAATATAGATACATTACAAGAAATGGATAAGGAAATGGTAGATAATAGCATAATTAATGGTGATCAAAAAATAGAATATTTAATAAATCAAACTAATTGGAAACCCGATAAGGTAATGTATTTAAATAAATTTAGAAACATTTGTCCAGTAACTAAAACAAATAATGGTTATATTGTAGATTATAGTAAAGAATAAATATATAATTGATTTTAATCTCATAGATTTCTATGAGATTTTTTTGTTTTTTAGGTGTAAACTTTACAAATTGATATTGATTATTTTAATTAAATATAGTATTATAATGGTGGTCAGTGGTAATTTGTGGTGAAAAGTGGGGTGATTTTATGTTGATGGGAGAATATCATCATAATGTTGATGAAAAAAATAGACTTATAATACCGTCTAAATTTCGTTATGAACTTGGTGAGAAGTTTATAATCACTAGAGGATTAGATGGATGTTTATTCGTTTATCCATTAACTGAATGGAACAAAATCACAGAACAATTAAATAGCCTACCTTTCACAAAAAAAGATGCGAGAGCATTTATGAGATTTTTCTTGTCGGGAGCCACTGAGTGTGAATTTGATAGACAAGGCAGAGTAAATATTGCATCTCCATTAATTACATATGCAAATATTGAAAAGGAATGTGTAATAATTGGAGTTAATGATCGTTTAGAAATCTGGTCTAAAACAAACTGGGAAAAATTCTTTAATGATAAACAAGATGATTTATCAGATATCGCAGAAAATTTATTTGAAGTTGGTAATATTTAATGAAACATATTAGTGTATTACTTAATGAATCAATTGAAGGGTTAAATATTAAGGAAAGCGGTATCTATGTTGACTGTACATTAGGTTTTGCAGGACATAGTAAAGAAATTTTAAAGCGAATAACAAGGGGTTGTCTTTTCGCCTTTGACCAAGATGAAATAGCGGTTATGGAAAGTAAAAAAACTTTAAGCGAAATTGGTAATAACTTTACTATTATAAATACTAATTTCGTAAACTTGAAACAATCTCTAAAAGAGTACAATATATCAGGGGTTGATGGTATTTTATTCGATTTAGGTGTATCTAGTCCACAGTTAGATGTAGATGAAAGAGGATTTAGTTATCATAATGATGCGCCACTTGATATGAGAATGGACAAGAGAAATAAGTTTACTGCTTATGATGTGGTAAACAATTATTCACTGGATGAATTAATAAATATTTTCTTTAAATATGGAGAAGAAGAGTATGCTAGAAGTATTGCTAAAAAAATAATTGAACAAAGAAATATTAAACCAATTGAAACAACATTAGAACTTGCAGAAATTATTTCAAATTCAGTACCAGCGAAGCGTAAAAGAAAATCACATCCAGCAAAGAAAGTATTTCAAGCAATAAGAATAGAAGTAAATAAAGAGTTAGAAGTTTTTGAAAGTGCATTAAAAGATGCAATAGAATTATTAAATCCAGGTGGAAGAATCTGTGTAATAACTTTCCATTCACTAGAAGATAGAATATGTAAACAAATATTTAAAGAGTATAGTGATATAGATGAAAAAGTTAAAGGATTACCAGTGATACCTGATGAATATAAACCAACATTGAAATTAGTAGGAAAAGCAATTAAACCTACTAAAGAAGAAGTTGAATATAATAATAGAAGTAGAAGTGCAAAATTAAGAATTGCAGAAAAGATATAATAAAAAGGGATGATACATATGAAAAGAAAAGTTGTAAAAAGAAAAACTTCAAAGTTTGTTAAACTAATATATACATTAGCTGTTTTAATGCTAATTAGTTTTCCTATTGTAAGTATTACAACTAAAGCATTTGTATCAAAACTTAATTTTGATGTTGAAAAATTAAAAATTCAAAAAGAAAAACACGAAAAAACAAATCAAAGTCTAACTATGAAAATTAACGAATTAGCATCTTTAGAAAATATTCAAGCAGTTGCAAAAGAATATGGTTTAGAGTATAATAATGATAATATAAAAGTTGTTATGAAATAATGAATAGGTGATTTTGATGAAAAATGGACAAGTTAATACAAATAAAATTGTTATAAACAAATTTGTATTTGTAATTTGTCTTTTTTTGTTTGTATTAATTGCAGGTAGAGTTGTATATTTGGGATTATCTGAGAAAATCGATGGCGTAAATATTAAAACAATGGCTCAAAATAGAAACACAAGAAAAGAAACTATTGTAGCAAACAGGGGTACTGTATTTGATTCTGCTGGGGAAATTCTCGCGCAAAATGTATCATCATATACAGTAATTGCATATCTAGATGAATCTAGAAGTAAAAATCAAAAAACACCTCAACACGTTGTTGATGTAGAAGATACTGCTAACAAATTATCTCCTATATTAAATATGAGTGTTGAAGATTTAACAAATTTATTAACTAAAAAAGCATATCAAGTAGAATTAGGACCTGGTGGTAGAGGTATTACTGAAATAAAAAAAGAAGAAATAGATAATTTAGATTTACCTGGTATAGATTTTATACAAGACTATAAAAGATATTATCCTAATGGTGATTTTGCATCTTATTTAATTGGATATGCTAAAACTGATGAAGAAGGTAATATAATAGGGGAGATGGGTATTGAACAGGAATTTAATTCTGAATTAAGTGGTAGTAATGGATATTTAGAATATCAAAAAGATTTAATGGGATATAAAATTCCTAATACTCCAGAGGTGAAAATTGATCCTCATAATGGTAACGATATATATTTAACTATTGATTCAAATATACAATTATTTGTTGAACAAGCATTAATTAAACTAGAAGCTGGTGGAAGCTTTGATTGGGCAACAATAACAGTTGCTGATGCTAAAACTGGTAAAATTTTAGCAACTGGTTCTAAACCATCATTTGATCCAAATATTAAAGATATAACATCATATTTAAATCCTTTAACATCATATGAATTTGAACCAGGTTCAACTATGAAAATATATACATATATGACAGCTTTAGAAAAAGGAACATATAATGGTAGTGATACTTTTACATCAGGTAAAAAAGTAATAGAACCAGATACTATTAACGACTGGAATAAAACTGGATGGGGAACAATAACATATGATCAAGGTTTTGCATTATCATCTAATACAGGTATTGCTAATATGCTTGAAACTATGATAGATAAAGATGATTTATATGATTATTTTAAAAAGTTAGGATTTGGTAAAAAAACTGGAATATCATTACCATTTGAAGAAAATGGTAAAATAAAATTTGTATATCCAATTGAAATTGCTAATGCAGGTTTTGGTCAAGGTATTACAACTACACCAATACAACATATCCAAGCATTATCATCTATCGCAAATAATGGTACAATGTTAAAACCATACATAATAGATAAAATTGTTGATTCAGATACTGGAAAAATAATATTTAAAGGTGATAAAAAGGAACTAGGAAAAGTAGCAAGCTCTAGTACTACTGAATATATTAAAAAGTTAATGTATGATGTAGTACATAATGATCCAGCATGGGCAACTGGAACAGCATATAAAATTGAAGGCTATGATATAATTGGTAAAACTGGTACTGCGCAAGTTGTTGATGAAGATGGAAAATATTCAAAAACATCAAATATTAGAAGTTTTGAGGGGATGTTTCCTAAAGATGATCCGCAAATAATGATATATGCTGCAGTAAAGGGAGGAAAAGAATCTAGTTCTCTACCAGATGCAGTTACTAAAATAATAGAAGATACAGCAAAACATTTAAATATAAGAGCAACAAATTCTGAAGTAACAAAATATAATACATATAGTATGCCTTCATTACTTAATAGAACAGTAGAAATTGGTAATAATAAAATGAACGAGCTAGGAATTACACCAATAATTATTGGTAATGGTAATAAGATTGTTAAACAATATCCTAGCAAAGGTACAATAATAGGTAATTATGATAAAGTATTTTTAATTACAAACGATACAAATTTATCTTTGCCAGATTTAAAAGGATATTCAAGTAAAGAAGTAGAAAATTTATGTAACTTGTTAAATATAAAATATAATTTTAGTGGCACTGGATATGTTAGTAACTATCAAGAAATAGTAGAAAATAATTTAAGAATTTTAAATGTAGAGTTAATAGAGTACTATAAAAAAGAATAATACATATAATATTATTACAGTAATTGAGAATGAATAAATAATAATATTTTAAGTTTTTTATAAAATATGCTTGCATTCTTTCTCAATTTCTGTTATTATGTACTTGTTGCTGAAAAAGCAAGTACATATTTGGGGAATTAGCTCAGCTGGCTAGAGCACCACGCTTGCACCGTGGGGGTCAGGAGTTCGAATCTCCTATTCTCCACCATTTATTTTGTTAGTAAATCACTTGTTATAAGTGATTTTTAATATATAAATGGAAATTTTTTATTATAATGAGGTGGAAACATGGCAAACAAAACTATTTATCTAACTGAACAAGGTTTAGAAGAATTAACAAAAGAATTAGAGGAATTAAAAACTGTTAAAAGAGCAGAAGTAATACAAGCATTAAAAGAAGCAAGAGCTTTAGGTGATTTAAGTGAAAATGCAGAATATGATGCAGCACGTAATGAACAAGCAATAGTTGAAGGTAGAATTAAAGAATTAGAAATAATGATAGAAAATGTAGAAATTATCAGTGGAGAAAGTAATGGTAAAGTAAATATTGGTGCTACAGTTAGTTTAAGTTATATTGGTGATGAAGAAGAAGAAGAATACCAAATTGTTGGTAGTCAAGAAGCAGACCCTTTTCAAAATAGAATTTCAAATGAATCACCATTAGCGCAAGCACTTTTAGGACATAAAAAAGGTGATGTTGTTACTGTAGATAGTCCAACTGGTGAATACGACGTAGAAATTTTAGATGTGAAATAAGAGGTTATCATTTGATAATCTTTTTTTCTTGATTTATTAGATGAGTTATTATATAATATTTGAGTAATGAGGAGGAATTATAATGAGTAAAGCAAAAAACGTACATGAAATTACTTTAAAAGTAGAGGGTAATGAATGGGAACAAGAAATAGAAAAAGCATTTAAAAAAGTTAGTCAAAAGATTAAAGTTGATGGTTTTAGACCAGGTAAAGCTCCAAGAGCAATGGTAGAAAAAAAATATGGTAAAGAAGCATTATATATGGATGCAGTAGATAATATAGTACAAGAAAGATATACTAAAGTTATCTTAGATAGTAAATTAGAACCAGTAGTTCAACCAAAAGTTGATATTAAAAGTGTTTCAGAAAAAGGTGTTGAATTAGTATTTACTATTACTACTAGACCTGAAGTTAACATTAAAAAATATAAAGATTTAGGTATTAAAAAAGAAGAAGTTAAAGTAACTAAAAAAGAAGCAGAAGAAAAAGTAATTGAATTACAAAAACAATATGCTGAAATAGTTATCAAAGAAGGAAAAGTAGAAAATGGGGATACTGCTGTAATTGATTTTGAAGGATTTAATGATGGTGTAGCATTTGAAGGTGGTAAAGGTGCAAACTATCCATTAGAAATTGGTAGTCATACATTTATTCCAGGATTCGAAGAACAATTAGTAGGAATGAATAAAGATGAAGAAAAAGATATAAATGTTACATTCCCTAAAGATTATCCTTCTGAAGAATTAAAAGGTAAAGAAGTTGTATTTAAAGTTAAAGTAAGAGAAATTAAAACTAAAACATTACCAGAATTAAATGAAGAATTCTTTTTAGATTTAGGTATGGAAGATGTTAAAACTAAAGATGAATTAATAGAAAAAATGAAAGAAGAAATTAAAGCTGAAAAAGAATATCAAGCTGAAAATAAATATGTTGATGCATTATTAGATGAAATCATTAAAAATACTGAAGTAGATCTTCCTGAAGAATTCATTGAAAATGAAGTTCATAGAATGTTACATCAATTTGAAGATAATATTAAAATGCAAGGATTAACTTTAGAACAATATTGTGAATTTATTAAAACAGATATTAGATCAATAGAAGAACAAATGAAACCAGAAGCAATAAAAAGAGTAAAATCAAGATTAATTTTAGAAGAAATTGCTGGATTAGAAAAAATTGAAATAACAAATGAAGAAGCTGAACATGAAGCTGAACATATGGCAACTCATTATCAAATGACTAAAGAAGAATTATTAAAAGCATTTGGTGGATTAGAAATGATTAAGTACGATTTACAAATGAGAAAAACTTTAGAATTAATTCAAGGTAAATAAGTAAACATAAATTATATGTTTACTTTTTTTACAATAAATTTTTTTATTTTTTAAAAATGTATTGATGTAAAACTAATATTAATATATCATTTATAATGAGGTAAAATATAAAGGAGTAATGTGTTATGGAACAAAAATTAAATACAAAAGTAATGTTATTAATATCAACAATAATCGCAATATTAGTATTAACAATTGGTTTTGCATTTGCATATTTTGGCGCAACTGGTAGTACAAGTGCTCAAAGAATAACCAGTGGGGAATTAAGTATTAATTTTGAATCAACCAATATTTTAAGGGCTACAAGATTAATACCAATAACTGAGGATCAAGTTGAAACAACTGCATCAGAAATAAACTTCACTGTTAAAAACAATGGTAGTTTAAATGGCTATTTTGATATATATTTAACAGAAGTAGACATATCAGATGAATTAAAAGACGCATACTTTAAATGGAGACTATACGAAGGTGATTCAATAATTGCAGAAGGTAATTTCTTGGATATTGGAACAGAAAAACTATTAAAAGGCAATATTGGATTAACAAAATCTCAAACAAAAAGTTATAAGATATTAGTTTGGTTAGAGGAAAGTAATACTAATCAAAATCATATGCAAGATAAAAAATTAAAAGCAAAAGTTACTGTTGAGTCAAAAGATAGGTCAAATACATTAGCTGATAATACAATAGATAATCTTATAATATATGGAAATAGTATACAAAATGGAACGCCAAATACTAGTACTCCTGTTGAAATACAGAGTGTAGGAGATTTAATAACTGATGAGAGTGATGCTTATCATGGAAAATATAACATACCTATAACTGTAACTGGAAAAAATTTATTAGATGTTTCAAAAACAGAAAACGGTACAATTGCAGTGAGCGGCGGTACTAATTATTCAACAGCAGAACGTGTTAGAATAAATTATAAATATCTTACAGCAGGAACTTATACAATTTCTACTCCGATAGAAATTAAAACTGGTAATTATTTACACAAGTATTCAAAGGCAGATGCCACAACTTGGTTAGGGTCTTTAACTTTTGAAGAAGTAACATCTGATAATAAAAGTGTAAGAACTTTTACATTAGATCAAGATTGTTATGTTCGTTTCGTATTTATGCCAAATACTGTTTCAACTTTAAATATTGATACAATAACACAATATGATATTCAATTAGAACAAGGGTCAATTGCTACAGATTACGAACCTTATGAACAACAAACATATAATATATATTTAGATGAACCATTAAGGTCTGTTGCTAATCATAAAGATTACATAGACTTTAGCAAAGGTGAAATTGTTAGAAATATATATAGTGAAAAAATTACAGAAGTTACAACAAAAAGTACCAATACAGGTGCATATTCAGTATTCCTAACAGACATAACAAAAACGCCATTATTAAGTGGTAGTAGTGTAAGTGCAATTGGATATGCGTTATCAAATAAATTTGAATATAGTGAACTTACATATAATGATTTAAAACAACATCCTAATAAAATACAATCATATATAACAACAACAGGAATTAGTAGAATGGCATATACATTTGGAGACGCTTCAATAAATACAGTAGAGCTTGCACAAAGTGCAATTGGTGATGGATTTACTGCTCAATATGTAATAGCAGAACCTGACATACAACAAATATCATTACCACAAATAAAAAAGCTTGCTGGAACAACAATATTATCAGTTGATACAACTGTTAAACCAACAATTGAAGGAGAATATTAAAAAAGACTTGATTATTCAAGTCTTTTATTATTTATATAATTCTTTTCTAAGTTTTTCAATATTACTTTTCATAATTGTAAAGTAGTCTTGATTTTCATCTCTTTCTTTTTCAGTTAAATTAGAAAGAGTATGTATGCTTTCAGTTTTAACACCTGTTTCACTTATTATTTTATTAACAGTCTCGTTTGTTTCTTCGCCATCTTTTATAAAAATGTATTCAATTGTTCCGTTATTAATAAGTCTTTTAGCATCATAAATTATTTTAGAATTTAAATTATCATTTTCTTCAAGTGATATAACTGTTAATCCATATTTCTCTAAAAATTTAAACAAATCATCAGATACTATAATAGTTTTATCAACGGCATGTTCAACTGATGTTTTAAATTCTACATCTAATTGAGAAACATTTATATTTAATTTATCGTAGTTTTCTTGGATTTCTTCTTCTAAATAAGGATCACTGACATATTCATAAAACCCATTTTTTATATTTTGAGCCATCATAAGGAAATTAAAAGGATATAACCATAACTCTTCAATATTGTTTGAATATTCCATCCATTTTGCTGCATCTATTATTTTTATATTTTTATTTATGTTTTTTAATTTTATAGCATAGTTTGGTTCATTTGAAAGACCATTATAGATAAATAAATCATTTTTACTAAAATCTTTTATTTGTTTATCAGTTAATGTATAATTATTGATATCTATATCATCTGGGTATATACTTCCAATTGTATATGCATGATCTTTATATAATGTAGTAGTAATATATTCAATTGGATAAGAAGTAGTTTTTATTTTTATATCTTCCATATTGTCATTACGCACACATCCTGTACAACAACAAACCCCTGCTAATAATATAAGTAATTTATTTTTCATTTTTTCCTCCTAATATTTTTGGTACTGGATCATATCCAAATCCTCCCCATGGATTACACTTTAAGATTCTTTTAATAGTTAAATAACTCCCTTTAATTATACCATGAACATTTAATGCTTCAATAGCATAATTTGAACAAGTAGGTATATACCTACATTTACTATGAGAATTAAATGGGATTTTTTGATATAATTTTATACAACCAATTAAAACATATTTCATGTAACCACCTATTATATATTTTACTATTTTTTTCATGATTAGAAAAGAAGATTTGAAAAAAAAGTTGTTTTAATATATAATTGTATTAGGTGGTTGACATGAATTTTTTAAAAAAATATAATATAATTCCTAAAAGTATTAAATATTATAATATAGCATTTACACATAGTTCATATTCACATGAAAATAATTTAGACTATAACTATGAAAGATTAGAATTTTTAGGTGATGCAGTTTTAGAATTAGTTGTTACTGATTACTTATTTAATAAATTAGATGTTAAAGAAGGAGAAATGTCTAGGTTAAGGGCAAACTATGTATGTGAAAATGCACTATATAAATATGCTAAAGAAATAGAATTAAGTAAATTTATTAAGGTGGGTAATGGAGAAAAGCAATCTGGCGGTCAAGAAAAAAAAGCAATTATGGCTGATATTTTTGAGGCATTAATTGGTGCGATATATTTAGATTTGGGGTATAATAAAGCTAAACAATTTATTGAAGAAGTAGTATTCCCGCATATAGAAAATAACGAAGAAAATGATTTTTTAAGAGATTATAAATCAGAATTACAAGAAAAAGTTCAAACAAATAAAAAGTCTGTAGAATATGAACTTATTGGAGAAAGTGGTCCTGCACACAACAAAACATTTGAAATGGCTGTTAAAATAGATGATATAGTATATGGAACAGCAAAAGCGAAAACAAAAAAAGAAGCAGAACAAATGGCTGCGAAAGTAGCGCTTGATAAAGAAGTATCAAATTAATGATATTTCTTTTTGTTTATAAAAAAATAAAAAAGTAGTAAAAAATAAAAAGAAAATATAAAAATATAAAGAAACAAAAAATTGTTTTGCATCTTTTAAAATATTAGTATAAACAATAGTTATAATATGTAAAATCATCCATTTGAATAACACTTTTAATGATGTTATTCTGATGATGAGGTGATATTATTATAGAATTTAAATTAAAACCAGGAAAGATAATACCAGCAACATATGATCCTGTATTTAAGGCTCTATTAACCGCAGATGAATGTAGGGAATATTTGGCAGACTTAATACATTTGGTGACTAAGATACCCAAAGATGAAATAATGGAAAATATGGAAATTAAAAATAGTGAACATATGAAAAGTCATATAAGAGAAAAAGGAAAAGTATCAGATTTAATAGTAGATGTAGATAATAATAGAATAAATTTGGAATGTAATATGGAATATTATGACGGACTTTTTTCAAAAAATAATGCCTATCAACACAAACTAGCTGCAGAACAATTATTAGTTGGAGAAAATTGGGTGGATGAAAAAAAGATAATACAGATAAATTTTGATATGTTTACAAAATTTGATGAAAGAACAATAATAAAATTTATGATAATGGACGAAGAACGACACATAGTAGAAACCAAAAACTTTGAAAAGTACCATGTTAACCTAGACTTAATTCGGAAATTATATTATAATGATAACAAGAAGTTAAGTAACGAACAAAAAAGATTGTTGTTACTAGCGGTTGATGATAAGAAAGATATAGAAAAAATAGTTAAAGGCGATGATACTATGGAGAAAGCTAAAAATAAGTTAGTAGGTTTATCAGAAGATACAGAATTAGTGGGAATGTATGAAAAAGAGTTAATGGAGAAAAAGATAAGAAATACAATGATAAGAAGTGCGGAGATCGATGCTGAAAAAAGAGGATTGGCAAGAGGTATGGAAAAAGGTCTTGAAAGAGGAATTAAAGAAGGACTAGCACAAGGAATTGAAAAAGGAATTGAGCAAGGAATTGAAAAAGGCATTGAGCAAGGCATTGAACGAAGTAAAAAAAATATTGTTATGAATATGATTAAAAAGAATATGGATATTGATACAATTGCCGAGATAACAGAATTATCAAGAGAAAATATTGAATCATATATAAGTTCAAGTAAAGATAATTAATTTTATCTTTTTTTTAATATACAAAACCTTTAATTTATTATATAATTAATTTACAGGCTAGGATGTGAGTGTATGTATTTAAAACAAATTAAGACTGTAGGTTTTAAAAGTTTTGCTGATGAAATAAATATTGATTTATCAACTGGAATAACAGGTATTGTTGGACCTAATGGTTCTGGTAAAAGTAATGTTGTTGATGCAGTGCGTTGGGTATTAGGAGAACAATCTGTTAAATCATTACGTGGTGAAGGTGCGATGAGTGACATTATTTTTTCTGGTAGTGAAAAAAGAAAAGGTTCTAACTATGCATCGGTTAATTTGATTTTTAATAACGAAGATAAATATTTACCTATAGAATATAATGAAGTATCTGTAAAAAGAGTATTATATAAAGATGGTGAAAATGAATATTTTATTAATAATTCAAAGTGTAGATTAAAAGATATTACTGATTTGTTTATCGATAGTGGTGTAGGTAAAGAATCGTTTAATATTATTTCACAAGGAGAAATAGGTGAAATTCTAAGTAACAAACCAGAAGATAGAAGAATAATATTTGAAGAAGCCGCAGGAGTATTAAAATATAAAAAAAGAAAAGAAGAGGCAATAAGAAAATTAGAAAGAACACATGAAAATTTATCAAGAGTTAATGACATTATTTCAGAATTAGAAATACAAGTCGAACCATTAAAAAAACAAAAAGAAACAGCTGAAATATATCTTAATAGTAAAAAAGAGTTAGAAAACTATGAAGTGGCTTTAATTGCGCATGATATAGATACAATAAATTATGAATATCAAAAGAGTAAAGAAAGAATTAATGAATTAAATAATGAATTAAGTAGTTTGTCTAGTTCTAATTTAACTGAAGATGCAGAGTTAACAAATAAAAAAATAGAATTATCTAATATCGATAAAGAAATATATAATAACAATCAATTATTAATTAATGTTAGTAGTAGGGTAGAAAGATTAAATGGTGAAAAAAATTTAATATTAGAACGTGAAAAGAATAATGTTAATGATATAGAGTTACATAACAAAATTGTTTCATTGCAAGAACAATTATTAAATTCTAATAATAACATATTGTTATTACAACAAGAATTAGATACGTTAAAAAGTAATCTAGATGAGGTAAATACACTAATTACACAAAGTGATGAAAATATTAAAAAAGTAAAACAAGACAAATTATATACTTCAGATGAATTAAACAATAAAAACCGATATGAAAATGAATTGAAATTCAAAATAGAAGTTTTAGAAAAAGCAATTGAAACTGATAGTGGATTATCATATGGAGTAAAAAGTGTATTACATAATCCAAGATTAGATGGGATTAAAGGAATAATTGGTAAAATAATAGATGTGGAAGAAACATATACTAAAGCAATAGATATCGCACTAGGTGGCGCAAAAGAATACATAATTACTGAAACAAAGAAAAATGCAGTAGAAGCAATAGAATATTTAAAAAATAATAATTTAGGTAGAGCAACATTCTTCCCACTAGAAGTAATTCAACCTAGAAAAATAGAAGATAATATTTTAGATATTTTAAATAATTTAAACGGCTTTATTGGTGTAGCAGAAACCTTAGTTAAATATGATAAAATATATGAAAATATTATTTTAAATCAATTAGGTAATGTTATAATAGCTAGAAATATAGATGATGCCAATAACATTAGTTCAAAAATCAGTCATAGATACAAAATAGTAACTTTAGATGGAGAATTAGTAAATGTTGGTGGTTCTATTACCGGTGGTAGATATAAAAATAAAACAAGTAATATATTAAATCAAAAATATGAATTAGATGATTTAAATAGAAAATTACTTGAAACTATTAATAACATTAATATAAAAGAAGAAAAAATAAATCAACTAGATTATAATTTAAAACAAATAGAAGAAAAAAAATATCAATATACATCTAAAAGAATTGAAATAGAAGAAATTATCAAAAATAAAAATAAACTATTAAATGAATATATAAATAAAAAAGAATATTATGAAAAAGAAATAAGTCATTATAATAACGACATTGGTGATACTCATAATTTAATTATGACAGAATATTATGATGAATTAAGAAAAAAAGAAGAATTAGAAAATATTTTAAACAACTTAATACAAAAGAAAAATAATTTATCAATTATTATTAGTGATATGGAGTCTTCAATAAAAAAAGTAAATTCTAATTATAATAAATTACAAAACGAATTAAAAGAATTAGAAATTAAAATTAATAAAGATGACGTTAAACTAGACAACTTATTAAATACTTTAAATGAAGATTATTCAATGACGTTTGAAAGGGCTAAAGAACGTTATAAACTAGAAATAGAAGAAAGTGTTGCTCGTGCAAAAGTTAGTGAATTAAAAAATACAATTAAAAATTTGGGAGTTGTAAATGTTTTAGCAATTGAAGAATTTGAAAAAGTTAATGTTAGATTTGAATTTTTAACAAATCAAAAACAAGATTTATTTAAAGCTGAAAATATGCTTTTAGAAATTATAAATGAAATGGATACAGTTATGAAAACAGAATTCATGTCTACATTTGAACGTATTCAAATTGAATTTACAAATGTTTTTAGAACTCTATTTGGTGGTGGAACAGCTGAATTAAAACTTACTGAACCTACAAATATATTAGAAACTGGTATAGATATAATTGCATGTCCTCCTGGTAAAAAATTATCACATATTTCACTATTATCTGGTGGAGAAAAGACACTTACCGCAATTAGTTTATTATTTGCGATACTTAGAATTAAAACTGTTCCATTCTGTATACTTGATGAAGTTGAAGCTGCACTAGATGAAGTCAATGTAGATAGATTTGGTGAATATGTTGAAACCTTAAAAGGTAAAACTCAATTTATAATAATCACTCATAAAAAGAAAACAATGGAATATGTTGATTACTTATATGGGATTACAATGCAAGAATCTGGTATAAGTAAATTAGTTAGTGTAAAATTAGAAGATATCAAAGAAAATTAAAAGAAAGGGATATTATATGAAAGTATGTGTTATTGGTGGAGCTGGCTACATAGGTAGCCATGCAGTATATGAACTTATTCGTGATGGACATGAAGTTGTTGTAATAGATAATTTATCTACTGGAAAAAAAGAAATGGTTCATAAAGATGCTAAGTTTTATCTTGGAGATATTACAATAGCAGAAAATTTAAAAGAAATATTTAAACAAGAATGCGAAATAAAACCATTTGATGTTGTAATGCATTTTGCAGCTAAATTAATAGTTCCAGAAAGTGTAGAACAACCTTTAGAATATTATTACAATAATGTTGAAGGTGTTAGAATAATGCTTTCAGTTATGAAGGATTTTAATATTAAAAATGTTGTATTTTCATCAACTGCAGCAGTTTATGGTGAACCAGAAAAAGAAATTTGCGAAGAAACAGACAGAACTAATCCTATTAATCCATATGGTGAAACAAAACTTGCTTCAGAAAAACTAATTAAATGGGTTTGTGAAAGATATAATATGAATTATTGTATCTTTAGATATTTTAATGTTGCTGGTGCGGATGAAAGTTTAGAAATTGGTTTAAACAAAGATAATCTTACGCATATAGTACCAGTAACCGTACAAACTGCTTTAGGTATTCGTGATAAAATGATAGTTTTTGGAAATGATTACGATACTAAAGATGGTACATGTGTTAGAGATTATATACATGTTTCAGATCTTGCATATGCACATGTGTTAGGTGCTAAATACTTAGTAAATAACAACAAAAGTTTACTTGTTAATCTAGGTTCTAACGAAGGTTATTCAGTTTTAGAAATAATAAAAGAAGTAGAAAAATATTATAAAGTAAATTATGAAATAGGAGAAAGAAGAGCAGGTGATCCAGCCAAATTAATTGCATCAAATAACAAAGCTAAAGAATTACTAGGATGGACACCTAAAAGAAACTTAAGCGACATAATAAAAAGTGATATTAATTATAGAATTAAAATTAAGGACTAATTAGTCCTTTTTTGTATAAAAAAATATATTAAAGCAAAAAATAAATACGAGAGTGATACTATGGATAATAATAAAAAATTTGGATTATCATCATTTATATTATTTTTTGCTAAAACAATGATAGAAGTATTTATACCAATTATTTTATATAATAGAGGATTTAATATAACAGAAATTCTAATTTATATGATGTTTCAATACTTTTTAGCGATTATAATTACATATATAATTCCTAAAATTGATAATATAGTAAAATATAAAGGTCTAATAATAATTAACACCATTTTCTATGTGATAACATATATATTTTTATTTAATATGAACAATAACGTTATTAATCTTTTTTTTCTTTCACTTTTCTATACAATACATACAACTATATTTTGGATATTAAGACATATCTATATGATAGAATTATACCCGATGAATAACTTATCAAAATCAGTAGGAAATATATTAATAATTACAGAATTAGCATTCTTATTTTCATCATATATTGGAGCTTTTATTCTAGAAAATTATGGGAATATAATACTTATAACTATATCTTCAATACTACTCATATTAGGAAATATAATATTATTATCAACAAAAATTAAAAATGTGGATAGTAAAATAAATTTTAATATATTAAAAAGAATACCTAAAAAAAATATATTATTTTTTCTACTAGAACAATTTAAAGTTATCGCACTTTTTATATTTCCGCTTTATTTAACAATTTATTTAAAGGTAGATTATAAATTTATTGGTACCTTTAATATATTAATATCAGTATCTAGTATAATTTTTATTTTCATTTTTTCTAGGATTATGAACAAAAAGAAAAAATCCTACCTATTTATCACAACATTAATATATTGTATATTATGGATTTTAAAAATAAATATAAATATAAAAATTATAATCTTATTAATTGCATTATTAGAAGGTATAGTATCAAAATTATATCAAACATCAGTCACAAGATTTATGTATGCCTTAGGTAAACATTATGACACTTTAGAATATGTAACAATAACTGAAATATTATTTAATCTTATGAGACTAATTATTATTTTATTTATGTTTATATTTATTAAAGATTTAAAAATTATATTATATATATGCATAGTAGGATTATTTTTAACTGGAATAGTAAAATTTAACGATATGAATGATTAATAGTGTAAACTGTGTCAAAAGGGATTGACTATAAATTAAAAAGTCATGTATAATTTAAATATAATAGAAGGAGTGATAAAAATGGAAGAAAAGAAAATAAGTAGAAATATTATATTTTCTGTAGTAGCTGTATTACTATTAGTTGTAGTAGTAGCAGGGGCAACATATGCATACTTTACAGCAACAGCAAGTACAGCTAAACAAGAAGTTAAAACAGGATCATTGGCAATGGGATTTGAAAGTGGAGAATTCTTAAGAGCAGACGCATTAATGCCAATATCAGACAGTGAAATTAAAACAAAAGCAGCAGAATTAGATTTTTCTGTAACAAACGAAGGAACAGAACATATGAATCTAACAATAAGTCTAACAGATATCGAAATATCAGATGATTTAAAAGATGTAGACTTTAGATGGGGATTATACAATAAAGATACAGGTAATGGATTAGCATTTGGTGCATTTAAAGATATCGGTACATCTAAATCAATGGTAATATATGAAAATACAATAATAGATGCAGTACTAGATGAAAATGAAGAAGACATAACAAAAAACTATACATTAAGAGTATGGATACATGATGATGGAGCAAATCAAAACCACATGCAAGGAGAAACATTCAGTGCGAAAGTTACTGTAGATGGTGAACCAGTTAAATATGCACCAGAAGAATGTTTTGATTTTGATTCAAGCACTGGAACAGTGTCATATTATAATGCAGAAAATACAGTATGTCCTAGAGATGTTATTGCAGTGCCAAGAACTATTGATGGTGTTGAAGTAACAAAACTCAGAAATTTTATGAATTGTGATGGAAATTGTCCTGATGAAATTGATCCAAGTAGCATAATATTACCAAATACAGTGAAAACAGTTGCTGGCGAAACATTTACTTATTATGGTTACGAACATACTATAACAATACCAGAAGGTGTTACGCATATAGACGTATTTGTTGGTGCATCGAATGTTTATATACCAGAAACTGTTACAAGTTTAGGCGATGGTAATAGAACTTTCCAAGAATGTGACATATCGTTAATAATAATTCCAGGAAGTGTTACAACAATTAATAAAGGTTTCCTTGTATATAATTATATTGAAACAGGTGTTTTAGATGTAATATTAATGGATGGTGTTACAACTATAGCAAATGATGCTTTTATAGATAATGATGCTTATTTACGTGTTGAATACCCTTCAAGTGTTACATCAGTACCTCTTGAATTTGAAGGACAAGATATATTAAATGATATTGATGAATTAGTAGTACGTGGTAAAACATGGAGTGATGTAGAAAACAATCCTAGTCTTGCTGGTATTCCAAGTAATGCAATATTTAGACCATAATTAAAATATTAACAGAAAGAAAATTCTTTCTGTTTTTTTTGTCATTAAATGTCAAATGAAATTATTAATATTGAAATAAATATTAAAGAATGATAAAATTAATAATAGAATAGGTGATTATATGGTAGAAGCTAAAATTGATACAGATAAAAAAATATTTTTTACGTTAGTGTTATTTCTTATTGTATTTGGTATAGGTAGAGCTTATGCATATTTTAGTGCAAATAGTAATACAAATACTGAAACTGTAACTACTGCGACATACGATTTAAAAGTAGAAAATGACGCAATATTAAGAGCTGATGATATTGTTCCAATAAAAGCAAGTGATGTTACGACTAAAGCAACAGAATTGCCATTTACTATTACTAATACAAGTGATGGTGTAATTATTGCTGATATTAATTTAACCGGTATTACTATGAGTAAAGGGTTAGATGATATTAATTTTAAGTGGGCATTATATAGTGATGGTACTAAAATTACAGAAGATAGTTTTTATAATGCTACAAATAAAGTTATCAAGGACGATATTGTTACTATTGATAATATTGTTTTAACAAATAATGTAGAAATAGATACTACAAAAGATTATAAATTATATATATGGATAGAAGATAATGATGAGCCTCAAAATACTTTACAAGGAAGTAATTTTGAAGGTAAGATAACTGTTAACGCTATTCAAAAATAAATAAGAATTAAAAGGTTTGGGAGGTGATGCTATGTACGAATTAGGAAAACAGTTTTGTTTTGATATGACACATGGTAAAGCTAACGAAGAAAATGTTATTAAGGGTAATAAATATAGATTTACTGTTCTTACAGAAAGATTGATTAGATTTGAATATAGTGAAACTGGTGAATTTGTAGATAGTTTAACTTCTTTTGCTTGGAATAGGGATTTTCCTAAATGTGAATTTACTGTTAAACAAGATGATAAATATTTAGAAATAACTACTAAATATTTTAAAGTTGAGTATCAAAAAGAAAGAGAATTTATTGGGCCTAAAACATTTCCTGGTGCTTATTTAAGAGTGACTTTAGAAAATGCTGATAGAGTATGGTATTATGGTCATCCTGAAGTAAGAAATTATGGTGGGAGTAATGTATCATTAGATAACTTTGAAGGTGAATTCAAATTAGAAAATGGTTTATATTCTGCTGATGGATTTGCAACTATTGATGATTCAAATAGTATGATTTTTGAAGAAACTGGTAATTTAGTACCTAAGTCTAATAAATCAACTGACATATATTTATTCGCATATCGTAAGGACTTTGGATTATGTTTAAAAGATTATTATACACTTACTTCATATCCTAATATGATACCAAGATATGCACTTGGTAATTGGTGGAGTAAAAATGAAAGATATAATAATAATGATGTTATATCAGTTATTGAAAGATTTAAAAAAGAAGAAATACCTATATCTATTTTCTTATTTGATAGACCTTGGCATTTTGAAAGAGAATACAATAACAATAAATTAAAAAGTGGTTTTACTTTTAATAATGAGATATTGAAAAATCCTAAAGATTTAATTAAATATATTCATTCTAATAATATAGTAGTTGGCGTTAATATTGACCCTAGTGATGGAATTCATAGGGATGAATTTAATTTTGAAAAAGCTAAAGGGTATTTAGGTATTACTGAAGATATAATTAAATTTAATCCAAGTAGTGCAAGATGGGTTGATGTATATTTAAAACTGTTTGTTCATATAGTTGAGAATTATGGTGTTGATTTCTTTTGGATTGATTATAAACCAAATAGAAAAGAATTAAATAATTTGTTTTTGCTTAACCACTATCATACAATGGATGTAGAAAGAGTAAAACATAAAAGACCTATGATTTTATCTAGAAATTCTAAAGTAGCGTCTCATAGATATCCTATATGTTATTCTGGTAGAACAATAACTAGTTGGAATACTCTAAAAAATTTACCATTCTATAATTCTTCAGCAACTAATTCTGGTATTGCATGGTGGAGTCATGATATAGGTGGATTCCATAACGGAATTGAAGATAGTGAATTATACATAAGATATATTCAATTTGGAGTATTTTCTCCAATACTTAGATTTTCATCAGAAACTGGTAAATACTATAAAAAAGAACCTTGGAAACAAGATTATAAAACTTTAGAAATTGCAAGAGATTATTTACAACTAAGACATAGATTAATACCATATATATATTCAGAAGGATATAAATATCATAAAACTGGAACACCATTAATAAAACCTCTTTATTATGATATTCCAGAAATGTATGATGACTCTAAAGTTCGTAATCAATACTATTTTGGTAAAGAATTATTAATTGCGCCAATAATAGAAAAAAAAGAAAGTGTTATGAATAGGGTAATACAAAGATTTTATTTACCAAAGGGAATATGGTATGACTTTAAAACTGGTAAAAAATTTCCTGGTGGTAGAGATTATGTTTCATTTTATAAAGATGAAGATTATCCAGTTTTTGCAAGTGAAGGATCAATTATTCCAATGGTTTGGGGTAATAATATTAATAGTACTAAAGTACCAGAAAATTTAGAAATACAAATTTTCCCTGGTAAAAGCAATACATATTATTTATATGAAGATGATGGTATTACAACATTATATAAAGATGGGTACTATCTAGTAACATCTATTGACTATAATTACAGAGAAAGTAATTATACTGTAATTATTAGACCATTAGAAGGTAAAACAGGAATAATACCAGAAAAGAGAAATTATAAAGTAAGATTTAGAAATGTTAAACAAGCTAATGATGTTATTGTTTATGTTAACGATAAAGAAGTTATTCCTAAAAGTTATGTAGAAGATACGGATTTTATAGTTGAGGTTAAAGATGTACCTACAATTGGGCAATTAACTATTAATTGTAAAGGTAAAGATATAGAAATTGATGCAGTTAGATTAATAAATGAAGATATTGACTCAATTATTTCTGATATACCAATTGAAACTACTATAAAAGAACAAATTAATGCGATTATGTTTGGTATTTTGCCAATAAAGAAAAAACGTATTGAAATTAGAAAATTAAAAAAACAAAAAGTTGATGACTTATTTATAAGATTATTTTTAAAATTATTAGAATATGTTGAAACAAATATAAAAAAATAGTATAAAAGTTAGACAAAATAGATAATATTTTATATAATAATGTGCGAGGTGAAATTATGTCAGGACATAGTAAATGGGCAACAATAAAAAGAAAAAAGGGAGAAAATGATGCAGCACGTGGTAAAGTTTTTCAAAGATTAGCAAAAGAAATCTATGTAGCTGCTAGTAATGGTGATCCAGATCCAGTTAATAATGCAACGCTTAGAATGGTTATAGAAAAAGCAAGAAGTCAAAACATGCCTAAAGATAATATTCAAAAAGCAATTGATAAAGCTAAAGGTGCTGGTAACGGGGAAAACTATGAAGCAATTCGTTATGAAGGTTATGGACCAGGTGGAATTGCATTTATGGTTGATTGTTTAACTGATAATAGAAATAGAACAGCTTCTTTTGTTCGTGCAGCATTCACTAAACGTGGTGGAAATCTAGGAACAGATGGTAGTGTTTCATACATGTTTAAAAGAAAAGGTATTATTGTTATACCTAATACTTATGATGAAGATGAAATGATGATGGTGGCTTTAGATAATGGTGCATTAGATTTTAAAGTAGAAGAAGATATTTATGAAATAGAAACTGAACCAGAAGATTTCTTAAGTGTTAAAGAAGCACTAACTAATGCTGGAGTTACTGAGTATATAACAAGTGAAGTAACTTATGTTGCAGATAATAATATCGAAGTATCAGATGAAGTTAGAGAAAAAGTTGAAAAATTAATTGAAGCATTAGAAGACATTGATGATGTAGGAGATATATACCATAATATGGATTAAAACGAGTTATTTAATGCTCGTTTTTTAGCAAATAGGGTATAATAATAGTAAGATAGGTGATTATATGTTTAGAAAAGATAATAGTAATAAATTAGATATTAAAAGTATAAATGAATCAGTAGGACTATTAAGTAAGATACTAAGAATTACATATATATTTGTAATAGTAATTGGAATATATGCAATTACTTTGATATCAAAAGAATGGGGTATATTTAAATTTTTAGGTACAATATTAAATATACTTACACCGTTTTTTATTGGTTTTGTAATAGCATGGTTATTTAATCCAATTGTAACATGGCTAAACAAACAAAAAGTAAATAGAGTATTAGGTACTATAATTGTATATTTAGTTTTTTTAGGATTTATATATATCATGTTATCAGCAATTTTTCCACTTCTTGCTGAACAAGTAAATGATATAGTAGTTGCTTTACCTGGAGTTATAAATGGTATTAAAGATTTTATAAATGATTTCTTTAAAAATTTATCTAATCCGTCTCTTGATTTAAATAGTATAAAAATAGAATTATTGGGATATATAAGTAATTTGGGTAAAAATCTTACTAGTTCATTACCATCTAAAGTTATGGGAATTATAACTAGTGTATTTAGTGGTCTTGGTACATTTGGTATAGGATTAATTATTGGTTTTTATATGTTATTTAATTTTGATAATGTAAGTAAAACAATGATTAGTTTCTTTCCTAAACCTATAAGAGATACTGCAAAAGATTTACTTGGTAGAATAAATGAAACATTATTTGGTTATGTTCAAGGAACACTATTTGTATCATTTGTAGTTTTTATAACTAGTTATATAGGATTTTTATTAATAGGCGTTAAAGCTCCATTATTATTTGCAACATTTTGTGGTATTACAAATATTATTCCATATGTTGGACCATTTATTGGTGGATTTCCAGTTGCGTTAGTTACTCTATCACAAAATATAGCTATGGGAGTGTTAGTTATAATATATATTGTTGGAGTACAATGGTTAGAAAGTATGATATTACAACCAATTGTTATGAGTAAAGCAATGAAACTACATCCTGTAACAATATTAATAGGATTATTAATATTTGAACATTTTTTTGGAATAGTTGGTATGATAGTTGCGACACCTATAATTGCGACAACTAAAACATTATTTCAATTTTTTGATGAAAAATATCATTTAACTAGATATGTCGAAGAATAATTTTAAAAAGGTATAACTTTTTATACCTTTTTTCTTTTTTATTTGTTATAATTAAAATGGTGAGTGTTATGGATAAGAAAATAGATATTGATGTTACTGAAGCTTATAAAACTTTAATGACAGATCCTTCTGCTATAAATAATATGAGCGTTGATACTCTTAGAGCAATTGCTTCTTTAATAAGAGAACAAGAAAGTTTAAATTCTAATAGTAGTAATACCAATCAAAAAGGAGTCGCATTGGGTCTTACCAATCCTTATTATAAAGGACAGGATACTAGAACAGAAAATGTTTTTAGTCAAAGAGTTGATGGGTTTGCGGGACCTATTATTTTAGCATCTATAGCACTAATTTTCGGATTAATTTTTATGTTAATAATATTTAATTTTTAACGGGGTGAGGTTATGCAACATACTATTTTGCCAGCAGATACATATATAGTTGTTAATAAAACTATTTTATCTGATAATGATAGAAAAATACTAACGATGTTATATCAGCCTATTGTTGGACAATTACCAATCAGTCTATATTTTACATTATGGAGTGATTTAGATACATTAGAGTTAATGAGTGTTAGTTATACACATCATCATTTAATGAGTACTATGAAACTAAATCTTTCTGAAATAGTTGAAGCAAGAGAAAAATTAGAAGCAGTAGGATTATTAAAAACCTATATTAAAGAGGATGAAAATATAAATAATTTTATATATGAAATGTATTCACCACTTAGCGTGGATAATTTTTTGAATCATCCAATACTTAACGTTGTATTATTTAATAATATTGGAAAAAAAGAATACGATAAACTAGTTGATTATTTTAAGATACCAACTATTAGTACAAAAGAATTTATAAATATAACGAAATCTTTTACAGAAATATTTGAATCAGTACCATATACAAAGTTTGAAACGGTAAATGAGGAAATAAAAAAGAAAAATAAGAATAAATTAATTCTAAAAAATGAGATTGATTTTTCACTATTAATATCATCACTACCTAAAGGATTAGTAACTAATAATACATTTAATAAAGAAATTAGAGATTTAATAACTAATCTAGCTTTTGTATATAATTTAGGAATATTAGATATAGAAAATGTTGTTAGAATATCTATTAATGAAAAAGGTGTGATTAATAAAAATTTACTAAGAAAAAATTGTAGAAACTATTATCAATTTGAAAATAATGGTAAATTGCCAAGCTTAATATATAAAAATCAACCAGAAAATTTAAGACAAGAAATAAATGATATTTCTGATAAGTCAAAAATGATTTACATATTTGAAACATTATCACCATATCAGTTTTTAAAAGGTAAACAAAATGGTGCGGAGCCTACATCAAGGGATTTAAAATTATTAGAAATACTAGTTACTGATTATGGACTAAATCCAGGGGTAGTTAATGTATTAGTAGATTATGTACTAAAAATTAATAATTCTAAACTAACTAAATCATTTGTAGAAACTATTGCTGGTCAGTGGAAGAGACTTAATGTTTTAACTGTAGAAGAAGCAATAAATATTGCACAAAAAGAATATAAAAAGTATAATAAGACTAATAAAAAAGTTCAAACAAAAAATGAAGCAAATATCCCTTCCTGGTTTAACGAAAAAATTGAAAAGGATATTTCAGCAGAAGAACAAAAAGAATTAGATGAATTATTAAAAGAATTTAGGTGATATATATGCAGAAAGTTATGGATAAAGTATCTAAATATGTAAAAGATGATTTAGATACGAAATTGAAACAAGCTTTTATTAGAGAATTAAAAGATGAAGATTTTAAAAAACTTGTTTCCAGTTTAAATTTACCTCAAGATAAATTAATGAAATATACATCTAAATTGAGAAAAACTACTGAACAATTAAAAAAGTGTAAAAATTGTAGTGGATTAATTTCATGTGAAAATGAAATAAATGGTTTTATATATTATCCTGAAATACAAAATGGAAAATTAAATTTTTCGCATATTTCATGTAAATATAAAAGAAAATTTATTAAAGATAATATGTATTTAGATAATATATATTCATTTGATATTCCTAAAGATATAATAAATGCTAAAATGAAAGATATTTATACTGATGATAAAAGTAGAATACCTGTTATAAAATGGATCAAAGATTTTATAAACGATTATGATGGTAATAAAAAACAAAAGGGTTTATATCTCAATGGGAATTTTGGTAGTGGTAAAACATATCTTATTTCAGCGTGTTTTAACGAACTTGCTAAAAAGGGTGTGAAAAGCGCAATAATATATTGGCCTGAATTTTTAAGAAAGTTAAAAGCTTCATTTAATAGCGATAATGATAGTTTTTCAAATCTTTTTGATAGAATTAAAACTGTGCCACTATTATTAATTGATGATATTGGTGCGGAAAATACAACACCTTGGGGAAGAGATGAAATATTGGGTCCAATACTTCAATATAGAATGCAACAAAATTTAACAACGTTCTTTACTTCTAATCTTTCATTAGACGATTTAGAAAAACATTTTAGTGTTACAAAAGAAAGTGTTGATGTAGTAAAATCTAGAAGAATTTTAGAAAGAATTAAAGATTTAACTACTGAACTAGTGATGATAGGTGAAAATAGAAGAAAATAATTGAAAAATAAAAAAATCTATGATAATATATATTTAGTTTTTAATAACTATGAAGAGGACACGATTATTTAATTTGATTTTAAAGAGAGCTAAAATTTGGTGTGATTTAGCATTGATATTAAATAATTACTACCTTGGAGTTAATCTTGTAATGAGTATTCGGAATTACCCGTTATTGTAATTAAGTTATAAGGTAGGATGGTACCGCGTATAAACGCTCCTTTTGTTAGGGGTGTTTTTTTATGGGAGTGAATGATAATATGGATAGATTGGAACAAATTAATGAGAAAATTAAAAATTTAAGAACCGATATGTTTAATACTAGAATGGAAGCTATGTTATCGAGTAGTGCTGAAACGAAAAGTAATAAGATACAAGAATATGAAGAAATTAAACGTGTTATGGCAAAACTTATTGTTGAAAGAAATAAGATAAATGGAGGAGAAGAAAATGATAAATATAAAAGAAGATGAAAAATTAAGTGTATTAAATCACAGTTGTGCACATATGATGGCACAAGCAATAAAAAGATTATATCCTAATGCATTATTTTGGGTAGGTCCTACAATCGAAGAAGGATTTTACTATGATATTGACTTAGGTGATAAAGTTTTATCGATGGATGATTTAGAATTAATTGAAAAAGAAATGAAAAAAATTGTTAAAGAGGATAAATTAATTAAAAGAGAAGAATTAACTAAAGAAGAAGCTTTAGAAATGTTTAAAGAAGATCCTTATAAAATTGATTTAATTAATAATATGGATGAAGATACATTAATTACTTGTTATAGACAAGGAGAATTTGTTGACCTATGTCGTGGTCCTCATGTTGCTAAAACTAAATTATTAAAACATTATAAATTATTGAAAGTTAGTGGAGCTTATTTTAAAGGTGATTCTAAAAATAAAATGCTTCAAAGAGTTTATGGAGTATGTTTTGAAAATGAAGAAGATTTACAAAATCATTTAAATATGTTAGAAGAGGCTAAAAAAAGAGATCATAAAAAATTAGGTAAAGAATTAGAACTATTTATGATGAGTGAATATGGTCCTGGTTTTCCATTCTTTTTACCTAAAGGAATGATTTTAAGAAATGAATTAGAAAACTTTTGGTACCAAGAACATACTAAAGAAAACTATTTATTTATTAAAACCCCAATTATGTTAAGTAAAGAATTATGGGAAGTTTCAGGACACTGGTCAAATTATAGAGAAAATATGTATATTTCAAATATTGATGATAAAGAATTTGCGATTAAACCTATGAATTGTCCTGGTGGAATGCTAGTATATAAAAACGGACTTCACTCATATAAAGATTTACCATTAAGAGTTGGTGAATTAGGTCAAGTTCATAGACATGAGGCAAGTGGTGCTTTAAATGGATTATTTAGAGTTAGAACATTTACTCAAGATGATGCTCATATTTTTATGACTGAAGAACAAATAGAATCTGAAATAATATCGCTTATTAATTTTATAGATAGAATGTATGGTATATTTGGATTAACATATGATATTGAGTTATCAACTAGACCAGAAGAAAAATATATCGGTTCTATTGAGGTTTGGGATAGAGCAGAAAAAACACTAGAAGAGGCTTGTGCTAAAGCTGGTAGAACATGTAAAATAAATCCAGGGGATGGAGCATTTTATGGTCCTAAATTAGATTTCCATATTAAAGATTCATTAGGTAGAGTATGGCAATGTGGAACAATTCAATTAGATATGAATTTACCAGAAAGATTTGATTTAACATATATAGCAAGTGATGGTAGTAAAAAGCGTCCAATTATGCTTCATAGAGTTATATATGGTTCAATCGAAAGATTTATTGGTATCTTAATTGAGCACTATGCAGGAGCATTTCCATTGTGGTTAAGTCCAGTTCAAGTTAATGTTATCCCGGTAAATAATGAATACCATCTAGAATACGCTAAAGAAGTGTATGAAAAATTAAAAGATTTAAATATAAGAGTTGAATTAGATGATAGAGAAGAAAAACTTGGATATAAAATGAGAGAAAGTGTTATGAAAAAGAATCCATATGCACTTATTATTGGACAAAAAGAAGTAGATAATAAAAATATTAGTTATCGTAAACGTGGTAGTGAAGAAACTGTTACAGTATCTATTGATGAATTTATTAATATAGTAAATAGTGAAATTAATAATAAAATTTAAATTTAGAGATGAAAGTTATTAACTTTCATCTTTTTTTACATATAAAATTTTTGATTTCTAAACTATATATTAAACAATTTTGTGATTTTGGTGTTTTGACTATTATTATAAACTGGAGTTAATATTTAAATATAGAGCTTTATTATGAAAGGAGTAAATATGAATTATTATAATGAAATTAAAAACGAACTGATAAATAATGAGATAAATAAAAAAGTAAAAAATTATTCAATTAATAAAAGTGATTTAAATGCTTACTATAATGTTGGTAAAATGTTAAGCGAAGCAGGAAAACATTATGGTGACGGGATAATTAAGGAATATTCAGAAAAATTAAAAATAGAGTTAGGAAAAAGTTATAGCGTTAGATTATTATATAGAATGTTAAAATATTATAACTTTATTTCATCAGGAAAATTGCCGACACTGTCGGCAAAATTATCATGGAGTCATTATGACGAAATATTAAAGTTTAAAGAAATAAATAAAATTTTATATTATATCAATGTAAGTGAACAACAAAATTTATCTATTAGACAACTTAGAGAAAAAATAAAATTAAAGGAATATGAAAGATTACCAAACGATACAAAAAACAAAATACTTAATAAAAAAGAATCCAATATATTAGACTTTGTTAAAAATCCTATAATGATTAAAAATAGTAATAATTATAAAATTATATCTGAACAAATTTTACAAAAACTAATTCTTGAAGATATTGAGTATTTTATGAAAGAACTTGGTAATTCATTTAGTTTTATTGGAAGTGAATATAAGATTAAATTAGATAATACTTTTAATTATATTGATTTACTACTATTTAACATTGAATATAATTGTTATGTAGTAGTTGAATTAAAATTAAATGAGCTCAAAAAAGAACACATTGGTCAAATTCAGGTCTATATGAATTATATAGATGAAAATTTAAAGAAGATTACTCAAAATAAAACTATTGGAATAATAATTTGTAAACAGGACAATAAATATATAATAAAATATTGTTCTGATGAAAGGATAATTGCTAGAGAATATGAATTATTATAATGAAATAAAAAATGAACTGATAAATAATGAGATAAATAGAAAAGTAAAAAATTATTCAATTAATAAAAGTGATTTAAATGCTTACTATAATGTTGGTAAAATGTTAAGCGAAGCAGGAAAACATTATGGTGATAGAATAATTAAGGAATATTCAGAAAAATTAACTTTAGAAGTTGGTAAAGGATATGGGATATCTAATTTAAAAAGAATGCGCCAATTTTATTATATGATTGAAAAAGGTGCCACACTGTGGCACCAATTATCATGGAGTCATTATAGATTGCTTATAACATTAGAGACTATCGAAGAAATTAATTATTACAGTAAGTTAGCAGTTGAGAGTTTATATTCTGTTAGACAATTAGAAAATAAGATTAAAACTAATGAATACAAAAGACTATCTGCTGAAGCCAAAGTCAAATTAATAAATAAAGATAAAATTAATATAAAAGATTTAATACCTAATCCAATAATAATCAAAAATAGTAATAATTATAAAATTATATCTGAAAAGTTATTACAAAAACTTATATTAGAAGATATACCAACTTTTCTAGAAGAATTAGGTGATGGATTTACCTTCATTAGAAATGAATATAAAATAAAAATCGGAGATTCTTACAATTATATAGATTTACTTCTTTATAATATCGAATATAATTGTTATGTAGTAGTTGAATTAAAATTAACTGAACTCAAAAAAGAACACATTGGTCAAATTCAGGTCTATATGAATTATATAGATGAAAATTTAAAGAAGATTACTCAAAATAAAACTATTGGAATAATAATTTGTAAACAAGACAATAAATATATAATAAAATATTGTTCTGATGAAAGGATAATTGCTAGAGAATATGAATTATTATAATGAAATAAAGAAAAAAATAATTGATGATGAAGTTTATTCAAAAATAAAGAATTATTCCAAAGAAAGACATAGAGTGATCACTTATTTTGAAATTGGTAAACTCTTAAAAGATGCAGGTGGTAAATATGGAGATAATATAATTGATGAGTATTCTAAAAAATTAGTTGTAGAAGTAGGAAAAAAGTATAACAGAAGAACGTTATTTAGAATGAAACAGTTTTATAATGTATTTAGTAATGAAAAAGTGTCCACATTGTGGACACAATTGACATGGAGTCATATTAGATTATTATTTGGTTTAGATTATAATGCTATAAATTACTATATTCAAGTTACAATAAACAAACAAATTTCGGTTAGGAAGTTAGAAGATAAATTAAAATATAAGGAGTATGAAAGATTACCAAACGATACAAAAAATAAATTAATTAATAATAATAAATCTAGTATTGTTGATTATGTAAAAAATCCCATAATTATTAAAAACAATCACAATTATGAAATTGTATCTGAAAAGTTATTACAAAAACTTATATTAGAAGATATACCAACTTTTCTAGAAGAATTAGGTGATGGATTTACTTTCATTAGAAATGAATATAAAATAAAAATCGGAGATTCTTACAATTATATAGATTTACTTCTTTATAATATCGAATATAATTGTTATGTAGTAGTTGAATTAAAATTAACTGAACTCAAAAAAGAACACATTGGACAAATTCAGGTCTATATGAATTATATAGATGAAAATTTAAAGAAGATTACTCAAAATAAAACTATTGGAATAATAATTTGTAAACAGGACAATAAATATATAATAAAATATTGTTCTGAAGAAAGGATAATTGCTAGAGAATATGAATTATTATAATTATTGAAATATTTATGTATAATAAATACTAAATAATATACAGTTATTGATTATTTGTTTAAATTTTATAGATAGTTACATTTACAAATGCAGCTATTTTTTGTTATAATTTTAAACAGGAGATGATATTATGATAACTAAACCTAAAGGCTGTTATGATATATATGGAGATGAAGCTAAAAAGTGGCAATATTTAAATCAAGTTATTGATTGTATTATGGAAAAGTATAATTATGGATTTATACGTACTCCAATTTTTGAATCGACTGAATTATTCCATAGAGGTGTAGGAGAAACTACAGATATGGTTTCTAAAGAAACATATGATTTTAAAGATCGTGGAGATAGACTTATGACTTTAAGACCAGAAGGAACAGCTGGCGTAGTTAGAAGTTATATAGAAAATAAAATGTATGGAGATGTTCAACCAATAAAATTATATTATAACGGAACTATGTATAGATATGAAAGACCACAATCAGGTAGAGATAGAGAACTTACTCAATTTGGTGTGGAAGTATTAGGTAGTGATGATCCAATTACTGATGCAGAAGTAATAAGTATACCAGTTAATATATTTAAATTATTAGGGTTAAAAGAAATTAAAGTTAATATAAATTCATTAGGGGATACAGAATCAAGAAATAATTATAGAAAAGTATTGATAGATTATTTTAAACCACATATTGATGAATTATGCGAAGATTGTAAAAATAGATTGGAAAAGAATCCACTTAGAATATTAGATTGTAAAGTTGATAAAGATTTAGATATAATGAAAAATGCACCAATTACTCTTGACTATTTAAATGATGCAAGTAAAGAAAGATTTGAATTGGTGAAAGAATATTTAGATGCAATGGAAATTGAATATGAAGTTGTTCCTAACTTAGTTAGAGGAATAGATTATTATAATCATACAGTATTTGAAATAGAAGCAAAAGTTGAAGGATTTGGAAGCAATAATGTTTTAGCTGCTGGTGGAAGATACAATGGATTAGTAAACTTACTAGGTGGACCAGAAACATGTGGTATAGGATTTGCGGCTGGTATTGGAAGAATTATACTAGCGCTTGATAAAGAAGGTATAGAACTTCCTATAAACAATTCAAATGACATATTTGTAATGTATGTTAATGAAGTAGAAAAGAAAATTGCAGCTGGATTAGTACAAGAACTTAGAATGAATGGACTATCTGTTGAAACTGAATATAATGGTAGAAGTTTAAAAAGTCAATTTAAACAAGCAGATAGATTAAATAGTAAATTATTAATTATTTTAAATAGTGAAGAATTAGAACAAGGACAAATTAAAGTTAAAAATAATATTACAAAAGTTGAAAAATTAGTTAATGTTATGGATTTAATGGAACACATTGATTCAGAACTATCAGGTGACGATTGTTGTCATGATGAAGACTGTAATTGTCATCATGAACATGACTGTGATTGTTAGTAAAACATAGGGGGATTTATATGAATAAACACGAGTTAAAGTTATTAGCAATAGCATTAGTGGCAATGGGAACAGTTGGTAATGATGCAACAAATAAAAATAATAACGAAAAGTATAATTGTTTAGACGAATCTAAAGAACAATATACGAAATCAAAACCAAAAGTTTATGTGAAGGGAAGATAACAGATGAATGATGTTACAAAAAGATTAGCAGCACTTATTTTAGCTGGTTTTATGACAACAGGAATAAGTGGGTGTAATTACACTGTTGATCCGATTAGTTATACACATAATACAGAAAAAGATGGGGATTTAAATGTTATATCAACACTTGATGATTTAAAAAATTATTATGTTATAGAAGTTATTGATTTTGAAGGTGAACATAGATTTTATTTGACATATAAGATTAAATATAATCCATCAAGACAAGTAGCATATGAAGAATATAAAGTATCAGGAAGTAGTGAAATCGTAGTGGCAAAAAGATATTTAAATTCTCAAAATTATAAAGGTGAATATGGAGAAATTGTTAATGTGGTTGAATTTATACAATATGTACAAAAATATAGTGTTTTAAAAGATAATTACAAAGTAAAAGAAATAGAAGAAATTATGAATAAAATAAACGATGACTATCAAAAATCAAAAGATGTAAAAACAAAATCTCTTACATTAAAATAAAAATAAGAAGGTGTAAAAATGAAAAAATATTACAATGGAGAATTTACAATTAAAAACTTAGGTGAAGAAGTTACTTTATATGGTTGGGTAGCAAAAAAACGTGATTTAGGTGGATTAATTTTCATTGACTTAAGAGATAGAAGTGGAATTATTCAAGTAGTAATTGATCCTGAAAATAAAAATTATAATAAAGCAATGGAAATTAAAAATGAATATGTATTAGAAGTTACTGGTAAAATAGTAGAACGTCAAAGTAAAAATAAAGATATTCCAACTGGTGAAATAGAAGTAGAAATTAGTGAATTAAATATATTAAATACATCTGATTTACTTCCTATTGAAATTAATGGGGAAACTTTATCGTTAGAAGATACTAGATTAAAATATAGATATTTAGATCTTAGAAGACCAGAATTGAAAAAGAATTTTTTAATGAGACATAAAATTACACAAGCAGTAAGAAATTATTTAGATGAAAATGAATTTATAGATTTAGAAACACCAATTCTTACTAAGTCAACTCCAGAAGGGGCAAGAGACTATTTAGTACCATCTAGAATTAATAACGGTAAGTTTTATGCATTACCTCAATCTCCTCAAATATTTAAACAATTACTTATGGTAGCTGGTTTTGAAAGATACTATCAAATTGCTAAATGTTTTAGGGATGAAGATTTAAGAGCAGATAGACAACCTGAATTTACTCAAATTGATATGGAAATGAGTTTCGCAAATGAAGAAGATATTTTTAAAATTTGTGAAGGAATGTTTAAAAGAGTATTTAAAAGTGTTAAAGGTATTGATTTAGAAACACCATTTGAAAGAATTAAATATGATGATGCAATGAGTAAATATGGTAGTGATAAACCTGATACTAGATTTGAAATGTATTTAAATAATATTACCGATATATTTAGTAATACTGAGTTTGTTTTATTTAAAAATGTTATAGATAATAATGGTGTTATTAATGCAATAGTAGTTAAAAATAATGCTGATAAATATTCTAGAAAAAATATTGATGAATTAACTGAATTCGTTAAAAAATATGGAGCTAAAGGTTTAGCTTGGATTAAATATAATGATAATGAATTATCAGGTAGCGTTGTTAAAAACTTAAGTGAAAAAGAAACAAAAAATATGATTGACACTTTAAAATTAGAAAATAATGATTTAGTATTAATTGTTGCTGACAAGAAAAAAGTGTCACAAACATCATTAGGTGCATTAAGAAATAGATTAGCTAGGGAATTAAATTTAATTGATGACACAAAATTTAATTTCTTATGGGTAACTGATTTCCCAATGTTTGAATATTCTGAAACAGAAAATAGATATATGTCTGCACATCATCCATTTACAATGCCAAAAGATGTGAATACATTAAATGATCCAGAAAACTGTTATGCAAGAGCATATGATGCAGTATTAAATGGATATGAACTTGCAAGTGGTAGTGTGAGAATACATGATAGAGAGATTCAATCAAAAGTATTTGATGCTTTACAAATAAGTGAAGAAGAAGCTAAATTAAAATTTGGATTCTTACTTGAAGCATTTAAATATGGGGCACCACCACATATTGGTATAGGATTTGGGCTTGAGAGAATAGTAATGATTTTATGTGGGACAGATAACATAAGAGATGTAGTTACGTTCCCAAAAACAGCATCAGCTACTTGTCTTATGACAGAGGCTCCAAATATTGTTGATGATAAACAATTAGATGAACTTGGAATTAAAGTAAAATAACATATAGTAGGGGGATTATTATGGATGAATTTGAAATACAACCGGGTTATGGTATGTTGATGAAAAAAGTAGAAGTTAATGAAACAATAAATATATTTGTGCCAGTACATTTAATTAAGGGTGACATTATTGCTGAAGATACTTTTGATGATGAAATGGGAAAAAGTTATTATGTTTTTGATCCAGAAAAGAGTGTTCAAGAGTATATATATTTAGAAGATTCATATTATATTGGTTTTACAATTCAAGAAGAAGAATTATTAAATATTTATAAAGATGAAGATTTAGAAAGTGCTAAAACATATTATTATGACTCAATTAGAGATTATTGTATCTTTACTTTCTACAATTATGGTGTTGGTAATTATACAGTTATGTATTTAAATATTAATGCAATTAATAGTGAATTTAAAAGAATGTTAGATGGAAATAATAATATTCAAAACAATAATAACAATAAAGATGATGAGTCTGTAGATGCTACTGAAGTGATATATAATGATAAAAACCAAATTAAACAGGGGGACCCAGTAGCGCTTTTCACTAGAAATGATATAAATGATTTACTTAATTACACACTTGATAAAAATTATGACAAAGTAATTGATATATTAAAATACTATAAAAATGGTCTTGAACAAGAAGCAAAAAATAATGAAGAAACCCCACAATCAATACCTGAAACAAAAGATACTTCAGATAAAAAAGATGATATAGATGTTAAAGATTTTTATGAAAAAACTAAGAAAAAGATAATAGGACAAGATGAGGCAATTAAAAATATAATTATTTCTGCTAAAATGGATCAATATGCAAAGACACCATCTGAAAAGAATAGATGTTTTATAATTGGTCCAACTGGAACAGGAAAAACTGAAATAGTAAAATGTTTAGGTGAATATTTAAATAAACCATTTATTAAAGTAGATACTACACAGCTTACAACTCCAGGATATGTAGGTGGAACACTAGAAGAAGTACTTTCTAGATTGGTTAGTATTGCAGGTGGAGATGTTAAAAAAGCAGAAAATGGTATAATTACATTTGATGAGATTGATAAGAAATGCGGAAACGACGATAAATTATTTGGTCAAGGATTTTTATATACATTGTTACCATTTTTAGATGGTACAGACTATACAATATCTGTTGCTGGTAGTAAAAAAATATTTAACACTTCAAATTTAACAATATTTGCATCTGGTTCTTTTTCAGAAATAATAAAGAATACGTCTTTAGATAGAAAAACACTGGGATTTAATGCTAAACCAGTAGAAGAAGAATCACCATATTTAAATCCAGATGAAATATTTAAACGTGCTTCTATGCCAGAAGAAATAATTGGTAGATTCCCAATAGTAATACAATTAAATTCTCATACAGAAGAAAGTTTAAAAAGCATTTTAGTTAATTCTGATATTAGTCAATTATTAGCTGAAAAAAGAAAATTTGAATGTTTAGGGGTTAATTTAGAGTGGGAAGATAAATATATAGAAGCAGTTGCAAAAGAAGCTATAAAATTCAATATTGGTGCTCGCTCACTTAAGAAAATAGTAGAAAATTCAATTAAAGAACTTACTTGGGAAATATTAACTAATCCTAATAAATATAAATCTGCTACGTTATTAGAAGAGTCTGTTAATAATCCAAAAACATATAAATTAAAATAAAAAAAATGTGCTGAAATTTTCAGTACATTTTTTATATCATTCTCATTTTATCTTCATCTTTAAATGGATCATCTTTATCAATTCTATCATAAAATAGTATTCCATCTAAGTGGTCATATTCATGTTGGAATGCAATTGAAAGCTCTTCTCTTGCTCTAAATCTAACTGGATTACCATGTTCATCAAAACCTTCAATAGTAATTCTAGCATATCTTGGAACAATACCTTCAACATCACGTTCCACACTTAAACATCCTTCTCCAGTTGAAGCATATATTAATTCTTCTGAATAACTAACAATTTTAGGATTAACAATTACATAGTTATTAAATTTTCCTTCTTCATATTCATGAACTACAACAAAAAATCTCTTATTAATACCAAGTTGTGGTGCAGCAAGCCCCATACCAGGTCTTAAATCATATTTTATTGATAATTCTTCAATTTGACTATTTGTTAAATGATCAATCATTCTTTGAATTAACTTTTTATCATCTTTTGACATAGGAAAAACTACATCTTCACATTTTTCTCTAAGCACTTTTTCTTTTTCATCTAATATATCTAATTTTTTAAACATATATTCCACCACACATTCGCTAATATTTTATCATAAAATTAACAAAAAGGGAAGAAGTTCCCTTTTTATCCTACTAATCTTGAACCGATTACTATTACTAATAAGATAAATAAAACTAATATTATAGCTGCGCCATAACCATAGCCATATCCACCGCCATAGCCTCCGCCATAACAACATGGATTATATTGTTGTCCACAACAGTTATTATATCCGTTATATCCATATCCACCTTGGTATCCATAATAATACATATTTCAAACCTCCTTTATTTCTAATATAATTTATTACAAATGAGTAAAAAGTGTACCAACAAAAGTCTAAATTATTAAAATTTTGTTACAAAAGTAAAAATATATGATAATATTATATATAGTAAGAAATAGGGAAGTGGTGACTGTGAAAAAAGTATTATCAAAGATTGATAAACCATTATTTTTTTCAATGTTAATCTTTTTTATCTTTGGACTTATTATGATATTTAGTGCCTCAACTATAGTATCAGTAATAGGATTTAACAAAGAACCATATTCATTTTTTATTAAACAGGCATTATTTTTATTTGTAGGTTTAATCGCATTTTTTATTATATTATTTATTCCTACAAAAAATTATTCTAAATTTTCAAATACGTTACTTATAACTGTATTACTCGCATTAGCAGGTTTATTTGTGTATGGTAAAGTTACAAATAACGCTATGAGTTGGTATTACATAGGTCCTTTCTCACTACAACCGAGTGAGTTTGCTAAAACAATACTAATAATATATATGGGTACATATTATTATAAAAATAGAAAAAATTTGAATAGTCAAAATATAATACTAAAACCACTTTATGCAGCTTTAATGATATTTGCTTTAGTTTTTCTACAACCAGATTTAGGTACAGGAATAATTATAGCTGCAATAGCGATATTAATATATTTTTCATTACCAATTAAAACAGTATACAAAAAAAATATGATAACAATATTACTGATTGTTGCAATAATGTTTATTGGTTTATATTTAGTGGCTGGTAAAAAGATTCTAACTACTACACAGTTAAATAGATTTAATTATAAAGAACCATGTAAAAGATATACTGAAAATACTGGTTATCAAGTGTGTAATGGATATATCGCAATTAATAATGGTGGATTATTTGGAGTTGGTTTAGGAAATAGTACTCAAAAATATTTATATTTACCTGAAGCTCATACTGACTTTATTTTTCCAATAGTGATTGAAGAACTTGGTGTCATTACAGGCATTGCTGTAATATTAATGTATATATTTATAATTTATAGAATACTAAAAATATCTAGAGATAGTAATAATTTAGGTAATTCAGTAATGGCATATGGAATAGCAGCTTATATTTTTTGCCATATAGCTGTTAATTTAGTAGGTATTTTAGGGCTAGGCCCAATGACAGGTGTACCATTACCATTTTTATCATATGGTGGTAGTTTTGCTCTAAATCTTATGATTACATTTGGAATAGTACAAAGAATTGCAATTGAAAATAAAATATCAAAAAGCAAGTAAAAAAATTACTTGCTTTTATATATTTTTAGTTGTGTTATATGTGATTAATGGATACATAGTTAATATTGATATATCATTCATAAGCTGTCTTGAAATTTTATTTGAATTTTCTTTGTTTGTAAAAAATGTATTCATTTGATTCAAATCATTCCAATTTTCTAAAAATATCATAATCTCTTTGTTTTTATTATATTGCTGATTTAGTATAGTAGTATTTAAAAGTATAGGTGGGAAGATATAAAAATCAACATCAATATAATTTGCATTTTCAGCACTTAATAATACTCCAAGTTTATTATTTGATAATTTAGGTTTTAGATAATTTATTACTGCGTAATTAACACTAAAAACTAATATGTCTATATTGGGATATTTATTAATAATATTAGTTAAAACTGTTGTATATATATCTAAATCTTTATAATTTAATAAAGGTGGAGTAATAACCGCATTTATTAATATTCTTTTATTATAATTTTGTAATACTTCTAAAACATCATCTAAAGGAATTATATTACCTTCTTTGGTTTGTTCATATGTGTAATTTTCTATACCTTGTATTATATTTTGAATATTATCAAAAGATACAATTACCATTTTATTATCTTTTGTCATTACTGTATTTAATACTATTCCATCAATATAATCTTGATTTAAAACATTATTTTTAAATTCATCTACTGTATATATTATATTTCCATAATATAATATTTTCATTATTATCACCTAATTAAATGTATGAGGTGAGTATTAATTTATATTCTTTAATTTATCATATATTTCTTTTAATTGTTTTTCGTATTTATTGTTTTGTGCTTTATAATATTCTTTTCCTACAAGCTTATCTGGTAAGTATTGTTGTTTTACATAATGGTTAGGATAATCATGAGGATATTTATAATCCGGTGAATTAGTTTTAATATGATTAGGAACATTAGATGTGTTTCCACTTCTTATATCATTTAACGCTTCATCTAATGCTAGATATGCTGAATTACTTTTAGGTGATAACGCCATTTCAATTACTATAACACTTAATGGAATTCTTGCTTCTGGTAATCCTAGCCTTTCAACACTATGAATTACTGCATCAACTTTAGGACCAATTGATGGATTAGCAAGTCCTATATCTTCATATGCAATTACATTAAGTCTTCTACATAAACTATCCAAATCTTCTCCTTCAATAAGTCTTGCTAAATAGTGTAATGAAGCATTAACATCACTTCCACGTATAGATTTTTGTAATGCACTTAACACATCATAATGACCATCATCACTTGAATCATGAAAAAAGATAGGTTTAGCATTTATTTCTTTTAAAAATGAAGTAGTTATTTTTTTATCATTTGATGCATAATATGCCATTTCAAGTAAATTATATGCATATCTTAAATCACCAGAAGCTAAATTCATAATCGCTTCTTTTGCTTTTTTATCAATTTTTATATCAGGTAATAATCCAGATTTTGTTGCTTTATTTAAAGCATTTATTATATCTTCATCACTATGTTCTTTTAATTCAAATATCTGACATCTACTTCTAATTGCAGGATTTATTTTATGAAATGGATTAGAAGTTGTCATACCAATTAATGTTATCAAACCAGATTCTAAATGGGGCAATAAAATATCTTGCTTATCTTTATTTAATCTATGTATTTCATCAACAATTAATAAAATACCATCATATAATTTTGCTTCTTCAATTACAACATCAAAATCTTTTTTAGAATTTATTACTGCATTTAATAATCTATATCTAACATCTAATTCACTAGCGATCGCAAGTGCGATGCTTGTTTTACCTGTTCCAGGTTTCCCATATAATATCATGGATATTATTTTTTTATTATTAATTAAATTCGTTAAAATTTTGCCTTCACCTAAAAGATGTGTTTGTCCAATAACATCTTTTAATTTTTTTGGTCTAAGTTTAATTGCTAGATTATCCATAATATCACATCCATTTATTATTTTACATAAAAAACAAAATTATGTAAACTATGTCAAAAGGGATTGACTAAAAATAAAAAAGTCATGTATAATTTAAATATAATAGAAGGAGTGATAAAAATGGAAGAAAAGAAAATAAGTAGAAATATTATATTTTCAGTAATAGCTGTATTACTATTAGTTGTAGTAGTAGTAGGTGCAACATATGCATACTTTACAGCGACAGCAAGTACAGCTAAACAAGAAGTTAAAACAGGATCATTGGCAATGGGATTTGAAAGTGGAGAATTCTTAAGAGCAGACGCATTAATGCCAATATCAGACAGCGAAATCAAAACAAAAGCAGCAGAATTAGATTTTTCTGTAACTAACCAAGGTACAGAACATATGAATCTAACAATAAGTCTAACTGATATCGAAATATCAGATGATTTAAAAGACGTAGACTTTAGATGGGGATTATACAACAAAGATAAAGACTTAGGTATAGCATTTGGTATATTTGAAGATATGGGAACACAAACAAGTGTAACATTATTAACAGATACAATAATAGATGCAGTGTTAGATGAAAATGAACCAGATATAACAAAAAACTATACATTAAGAGTATGGATACATGATGATGGAGCAAATCAAAACTACATGCAAGGAGAAACATTCAGTGCGAAAGTTACTGTAGATGGTGAACCAGTTAAATATACACCAGAAGAATGTTTTGGATTTAATAATGGTACAGTTACATCATATGATTATGAGACATGCGGTTTAGCTGGTGTTGACGTAGTAATACCTAAATCAATAGATGGTGTTGCAGTTACAACTATTGGTAGTAATTTTGTTTATTGTGATGGTGGATGTAACTGGTGGACAGATGATGATGTAACAATAAATTCTATGATTTTACCTGATACTATCACAACAATTAATAATGAAGCATTTGTGTATTCATCAGCATTATATGATTCACCACTAACGATTCCAGATAGTGTTATAACAGTAGGTAATACTGGATTACATGGGGCAAATATTAGAAATCTTCCTGAATCAGTTACAACTGTTGGTGAAAACTCACTTGCATTTAACAGTATTGATGTAGTGCCTGGTTCTATATCGGAAGTTTCATCTAGTGCATTCTATTCTCTTGAATCAAATAATATTGTTTTAATGGAAGGTATTACCACAATTGGAGAAAGTGCGTTTTCGGAGTTGAAGAATACATCGATTGAAATCCCATCAACTGTTACGACAATTGTAAAAGATGCATTTGGACAAAATTATAGTGAACCAAACCTAACAGAAATAGTAGTAAGAGGAAAAAGTAGTTTAGCAGATTTTACAGATGCAACAGGTTTAACAACAGAAGGTGGATTACCAGAAGGTGTTAATGTTGTATTTAGACCATAGCTAAAATAAAAATATAAAAAATATGTGAAGTAATTCGCATATTTTTTTATTGATTGTTGAAAATAATAAAATTATAATATATAATATATTTATAATGAAGTATTGGAGGGAATCTTTATGGCAAATAAAAAGTCTAAGAAAAATACTAAGAATATTAAAAATAAATCTAATATTAATATATTGAAAGAAAAAAAGACATTAATTATATTATTATTGGTTAGTATTTCAGTACTTATACTACTTATCAGCACTAGTTATTCAGCGTTTATAACTAGGGTAGGAACAGAGGAATCGCTTAATTATACAACAGGTACATTAAATGTTTCATTTGATGACTCTATGGGTAGTGTGATTAATATAAATCCTGCTAAACCTATTAGTGATCAACATGCACAAACACTAACACCATATACTTTTACAATAACTAATACTGGTTCACTTGATTCAACTTTTAAAATATATTTAACTGATGAATCTATTTCTAATCCATATGGACTTTCTAATGAACAAGTAAAATCAAATATTAAATATCAAATAAATGATAATGAACCAGCATTATTATCAAATGCTGATGGTAATTTATTACTTGCTGGAGGTATAAATGGTGGAGAAGATACTGAAACTAAAGAATTTACACTAAGATTATGGATAGATGAAAGTGCGACAATCGAGATGGAAAATACAACTTATACTGCAAAAATATCTATTACTGGTCAATCAGTATCAGATTATGTAGAACCTACTGAATAAATAATTAATGAATAGAGCGCAATATTGAAATTGTTGCTCTATTTTTGTATAATATTTTAATTGATTGACGTATTTTTAAAAATATTATGTAAATAAGTTAATTTGATTTAGAAATAATTGTAATAAATTTTTCAAAAATATATAATAAATATGCGAGGTGTTTATATGAATTTAGAAAACATGAATGCACTTGTTACTGGTGCATCAAGAGGTATTGGCGCTTCAATAGTAGAAGTTTTAGCGCGTAATAACTGTAATGTAATAATTAATTATAATAATAGTGAAAAAGAAGCATATCAATTAGGAGAATATATAAAAAACAAATATAATGTTAAAGTATTAACAATTAAAGCTGATGTATCAAATGAGAATGATGTTAAAAATATGATTGAAAAAATAATAAGTGAGTTTGGTAAATTAGATATATTAGTAAATAATGCTGGTATTGCGATTGATACATTATTTGAAGATAAGACTAAAGAAAATTTTCAAAAAATATTAGATGTTAATTTGATTGGTACTTTTTTAGTAAGTAAATATGCAAGTAAATATATGTTAGAACAAAAACATGGTAAAATAATAAATATCTCATCAACAAATGGGATTGATACATTTTATCCTATGAGTCTAGATTATGATGCATCTAAAGCAGGTGTTATTTCCTTAACTAAAAACTTTGCAAAAGAACTTGCGCCATACATCAATGTTAACGCAGTCGCACCTGGTTGGGTTAATACAGATATGAATAAAGAGTTAGACGAAGAATTTATTGAAGAAGAAATAAATAAAATTTTTATGAAAAGATTTGCTGAACCTGAAGAAATAGCGAATGTAGTACTTTTTTTGGCGAGTCCTTTATCAAGTTATATAACTGGTGAAGTAATAAGAGTAGATGGTGGTTTTTAAAATGAATGAAATGTTAAATATAGATAATAATATTATTGAATTAGTAAATAATTGTGAGAAAGAAATAAGTGCTGAATTTAGTAAAATTGATGATATCGTAATGTATAACAGTACTAAAGTACTAAATGCTTTTATAAATAACAGAGTATCAACTGAACATTTTAATGGTACAACTGGTTATGGTTATGGAGATATAGGTAGAGAAGTTATTGAAAAAATATACAGTGAAGTACTAGGTGCGGAATCTTCCTTAGTAAGAAGTCAATTTATATCTGGTACTCATGCTTTAACTGTTTGTTTGTTCGCACTATTAAGACCAAATGATACATTACTTAGTATTACTGGTAAACCATATGATACATTAGATGAAGTTATTGGTATTAAGGATAATGCTAGTTCATTAAAATCATTTGGTGTAAACTATGAACAAATTGATTTGATTAATGATGACTTTGATTATGACAAAATAAAAGAAGTATTAACTAGTAAAAAGATTAAAGTAATAGAAATTCAAAGATCAAAGGGATATTCAACAAGAAAAAGTATTAGTATAGATTTAGTAGAAAAAGTAATAAAATTTATTAAAGAGATAGATAAAGATGTAATTATTATGATAGATAATTGTTATTGTGAATTTGTATCAACTAAAGAACCTACAGAAGTAGGTGCGGATGTTATAGTTGGTTCTTTAATTAAAAATTTAGGTGGAGGTATCGCACCTAATGGTGGATATATCGCAGGTAGAAGTGATTTAGTTAGTCTTGCTAGTGAAAGACTTACTGTACCTGGTGAAGGAGCTGAAGTTGGTCCTACATTAGGAATTAATAAACAATTATTACAAGGTTTATTTATGGCTCCGACTGTTGTTGGAAGTGCATTAAAAACTGCAATATTAACAAGTAGAGTGTTAGAAAAATTAGGTTATCTAGTAGAACCTAAATATAATGAAGAACGTGTTGATATAGTACAAAACATAATATTTAATAATGAAGAGGATTTAGTCAAATATTGTCAAGGTATTCAAGCTGCATCTCCAATTGATTCATTCGCAAAACCATATCCATGGGAAATGCCTGGTTATGGTGATAAAGTAATTATGGCAGCTGGAACATTTACTTCTGGGTCTTCAATAGAACTTAGTTGTGATGGACCAATTAGACCACCATATATTGCTTATCAACAAGGATCATTAACTTATGAATATGGTAAGTTAGGTGTAATGAAAGCAGTATCTAATTTAGTAAATGATTAATAATAATTTATGTATACAAAATAATATAGGTGTTATTACATGGAACATATTATGAAACTTTATGAATCAAATTTTAATGAATTAAAAAATGGTAGTAAAAAAAGAGAATATAGACTTAATGATAATAAAAGAAGTAAAATTAAAATAGGAGATACTATTAGATTTATAAAACTACCCAATTTAGATGAAGAAATAGTTGTTGAAGTTTCTAAAATCGAGGTTTTTAATAATTGGTATGACTGTTATGCAAAATATTATGAAGAAGATTTTAAAGACAGCTATGAAAGTGTTGACGCTGTTGTACAAGATACATATGATGGTGGTTATTATACAAAAGAAGAATCGGAAAAATATGGGTGTGTAGTTTTTACAATTCAAAAACTAAAAAAACAAAAAGATAAATTAGTAATTCAAAAAATTCTATAAGTTAATATTAAGAAAGCTGGTGAAATATGAAATTTAAATTCGATAGTAGGAATCATAGATTTATTAAAGAAATTATTGAAAAAAGATTTAATATTCTTATTGGAATTATTATATTTCTATTTTCCATAGTAGCTTTCAAATTATTTAGTGTTCAATTAATACATAATGAAAAATATCAAAATTTAGTGGTTGAAGCAGCGACTAATATTGTAGAAGGTTCATCCGCACCTAGAGGTAGAATTTATGATAGAAATGGTAACTTATTAGTTGATAATGTGCCAATTAAAACTATTTATTATAAAAAAGAAAGAGGAACAACAGCTAAAGAAGAAGTTGAACTTGCTACTAAAATGGCTAATTTAATTGAACTTGATTATAGTAAATTAAAAATTACTAATTTAAAAGAATTTTGGTTGGTTAATAATAGTGATAAAGCTAAAGAACTCATAACTAAAGAAGAATGGACAAAATATAGTGAAAGAAAACTAACAGATGATGATATTTATAAATTAAAAATAGAGAGAATAACTGAAGAAGAATTAAATAAATATAGTGAATTAGATAAAAAGATTGCGTATATTTATTATTTAATGAATAATGGGTATTCATATGATGAAAAGGTAATTAAAAATAAGAATGTTAGTGAAAAAGAGTATGCATTAATTAGTGAAAAATCAAGTGAATTAAAGGGATTTAATACTAAACTTGATTGGGAGAGAATTTATCCTTATGGTGATGTATTTAAAACTATTTTAGGTAAAGTATCTAGCGAAACACAAGGTATACCTTTAGAACTTAAAGATGAATATTTGGAAAAAGGTTATAGTTTAAATGATAGAGTGGGAATTAGTTATTTAGAGTATCAATATGAAGATGTATTAAAGGGTACTAAGGCTAAATATAAAATATTAGATGATAATTCATATGAGTTGGTTAGTGAAGGACATAGAGGAAATGATATTGTTTTAACAATAGATATAAATTTACAAATGAGATTAGAAGCAATATTAGAAGATGAAGTTTTAAAAACAAAAAAAGAGCCTAATACTGATTTTTATGATAGAAGTATGGCTGTAATTCAAAATCCTCAAACAGGAGAGATTTTAGCTATGGCTGGCAAGCAAGTAGTAAACTCAAATGGTGAGTTAAAAGTTTATGATTATACACCTGGTATTACTACATCACCTGTAACAGTTGGTTCAGTTGTAAAAGGAGCTTCAATTTTAGTAGGATATAATACAGGAAAACTTCAAATTGGAGAAACAATTAAAGATGAGTGTATTAAAATTAAAGACACACCACAAAAATGTTCTTGGAGTAAAAGACTTGGAACACTTAATGATATTACTGCTATAGCGCAATCTTCAAACGTATATCAATTTCAAATTGCGATAAGAGTTGGAGAAGGAAATTATCAATATGATAAACCTTTAAAAATAAACAAAGATGCATTTACTACTTATAGAAATATGTATAATAGTTTTGGACTTGGTGTTAAAACTGGTATTGATTTGCCAGTAGAAAGTACTGGATATAAAGGTACAAGTACACAGTCAGGACATTTGCTTGACTTTGTTATTGGTCAATATGATACATATACACCAATTCAACTTAGTCAGTATATTTCAACTTTTTCAAATGGTGGAACTAGATTAGAACCACATTTGTTAAAAACAGTTTATAAATCAAATAAAGAAGGTACATTAGATACAGTAGTAAAAGAGGTTTCAAAAAAAGAACTAAGTAAAGTTAAAACTGAGGAACAATATTTAAAACGTGCTCAAGAAGGTTTTATAGCAGTTATGAATGGTAATGGACTTGGTGTTGGATATATGGGTATTGCTCCTAATCCTGCAGGTAAAACTGGGACTAGTGAATCATTCTTTGACAGTGATGGTGATGGAAAAATAGATAAAGAAACTACAACTAAAACTTTTGTTGGATATGCACCAGCTGATAATCCAGTTATGAGTATTGCAGTAGTATCACCTGATATAAGTCATGATTATAATAATTCAACTTATTCATCTAGCGTTAATAAAAGAATTACATCTAGAGCATCAACTGCGTTTTTTGAATTATATAATGCTGGTAGTATTAAAAATTAAAATTTAAAATGTTTACAAGATAAATAATATCTGTTATAATATTGGGGTATTGAAAGAGGAGGTTATTTTATGGCAAAGGTAGGAAATAGAAATTTAATTACTTTAGTATGTACTGAATGTAATGAAGAAAATTATAGAGTTAGTAAAAATAAAAAGAATGATCCAGAACGTTTAGAAATTAATAAATATTGTTCAAGATGTCAAAAACATACTACTCATAAAGAAAAGAAATAAGCCATAAAGCTTATTTTTTAGAATTAGATAGGGAGTGAAAACATGATTGGTGTTAATGATTTTAAAACAGGTATGACAATTCAATATGAAGGAAATATTTATACAGTAATGGATTTCCAACATGTTAAACCAGGTAAAGGTGCGGCTTTTGTTAAAGCTAAATTAAAAAATCTAAGAACTGGTTCAATTATTGAAAATACTTTTAATTCAAGTGTTAAGGTTGAAAAAGCTCGTATTGAAAAAAGTCCAATGCAATTTTTATATGCAGATGGAGATACATACAATTTTATGAATATGGAAACTTTTGATCAAATTGGAATTGACAAAAGTAAAATTGAAGAAGAAGTTAAATTCTTAAAGGAAAACCTAACTGTTGATATTATGTTTTTTGAGGGTGAAATGTTAGGTGTTATTCTTCCAGAAAAAATTGATGTAGTTGTAACTAAAACAGAACCAGCGGTTAAAGGTAATACTTCATCAAACGCACAAAAAGATGCGATTGTTGAAACTGGACTTTTAGTTAGAGTACCACTATTCATTGAACAAGGTGAAGAAATAATTATATATACTAAAGATGGAAAATACGTATCTAGAAAATAGTACGTATTTTTTTTTTATAAAAATAAAGGCTAATCATCAAAAAATATCAAATATATTATTGGTGATAAAATGGATTATTATAACAAAATCAAAAATGAATTAATAAATAACGAAGTATATAAGAAAGTAAAAGATTATAGTAAAAACAGAAATGATTTGATGACATATTATAATGTTGGTAAATTACTTATAAAAGCACAAGGTGGGGAAACTAGGGCAAAATATGGCAATAATATAATAAAGGAATATTCTAGAAAACTATCTAATGAATTGGGGAAAGGATATACATTTACCGCGCTAGTAAGAATGAGGCAATTTTATTTGCAATATAAGAATGTTGCGACAATGTCGCAACTATTAACATGGAGCCATTACATAGAATTATTAAAATTTAATGACAATAGTAAAATTAATTATTATGTTAATATTATTGAAACACAAAATTTATCGGTGAGACAACTAAGAGAAAAAATTAAAAATAAAGAATACGAAAGATTAGATAATAAGACTAGGGAAAAGTTAATATCTAAGGTAAATATCAAAATAGAAGATTATATAAAAAATCCGATTTTAATTAAAAATATTTATAATTATTCAAAAATATCAGAAAAAATATTGAAACAATTAATTTTAGAAGATTTAGACAATTTTTTAAAAGAACTTGGGAGTGATTTTTGTTATGTTGGGAACGAATACAAAATAAAATTGGGTAATAGATATAATTATATTGATATATTACTATATAATATAAAATATAATTGTTATACAGTTATTGAATTAAAGGTAACAGAATTAAGAAAAGAACATATAGGTCAAATAAAGATGTATATGAATTACATCGATAAAAGTTTGAAAAGTGTAAGCCAAGATAAGACTATTGGAATAATAATATGTAGAAAAGATAATCAATTTGTAATGGAATATTGTAGTGATCAAAGAATTTTTAGAACAATATACAATTTAAATTAAATTTACTTAATTTAAAGTCTAATCATCCAAAAATATCAAATATATTATTGGTGATATTTAATTACACTCTATAATAAAATTAAAATACATTAACATTTAATAATAAAACTATGTCAATTTTTCTACTTTGTTATCAAAAAAGGTAAAAAAAAATCTAAAAATGTGGTAGAATATAAATTGACTAAACATAGAAGGTGATTTACTTGGAAAATTTTGTAAATGTAACTACGTTAATTTGGTCAATAGTTGTAGTAGTACTTATATTTTTAGGTATAATTTTTATTGTGCTTAAAAATCGTCAAATATCAAAATTAAAAAAACATATAGAGGAATTGGAAGTTGAAAAAAACTTAATAGTTAATGCACCAGTATTAACTGAATTATCTAAGGTTCAAGCGCTTGTAAAAAATGAAAGAATGACTGATAGATATAATAATTGGAATAAAGAAATTACAGAGTTAAAAGATAGAACAATTCCTAAGATTACTGATATGATAATTGAAATTGATGCTTTAGTAGAACAAGGACAATATAAATTAGTAATTAGAAAAATGACAGATATTGAGATTGAAATATATAGATCTAAAAAGAAAGCTGATTTTCTGTTAGATGAAATGCAATTGATTACATCAAGTGAAGCTAGAAATAGAGATTATATTACAAAATTAAAGGCACAATATAGAGAAGTGTTGAGTAAATTTGAAAAAGAAAAAAAAGATTATGGTGAAATTACTGAATCAATTGAGTTACAAAGTGAAAATATAGAAAAAAGATTTAAAGTGTTTGAAAGTCTTTTAGAACAAAATGAATATGATGAAGTAGAAAAATTAGTTGATTCATTAGATGAAATGATAAAAAACATTACTATAGTTGTAGAAGAAGTACCAACAATAGTTTTACTTGGAAGAAGTCTAATACCTGCTAAGATGGATGAAATGGCAGTTCAATATTCTAAATTACAAAAAGAAGGATATCAATTAGATTATTTAAATATTGAATATAATATTAGTGAAATTGAAAAGAAAATTAGAAATATATTTGATAGAGCAAAAATATTAAATATAGAAGATAGTATATTAGAACTTAAAACAATTATTGAATATTTTGATTCAGTAATGAATGATTTTGAATTAGAAAAAAGAAGTAAAAAAGTATATAATGATACTTGTAAATCAGTAAAAACTAAGATAATAAAATTAGAAAAAATAATGAATGATTTATATTTACAACTTGATGATTTAAAAATAAGTTATGATCTAACTAAAGAAGAATTAGATGTTTTACATGATATAAATCAAGATCTAGAAGTATTACATAAAGATTATGACACATTAATGGTTCATAGTAAAAATAAAACATTTGCATATTCTAAATTGAATAAAGAAGCAGAAATATTAAATGTTAAAGCATCAAAAATTGAAGATAGATTAGATTATTGTTTAGAAACATTAGGAACAATGAAAGATGATGAGTTAAGAGCTAGAGAACAATTAAAAGAAATTAAAATATTATTAAAACAAGCTAAATATAGAATCAGAGAATATAAATTACCAGTAGTTAATAATAATTATTTTATTGAATTACAAGAAGCTAATGAATCTATAAAAGAAATCATTATTGAATTAGACAAAAAGCCAATTAATATTAATACTCTAAATACTAGAGTAGATACTGCAAGAGATTTAGTATTAAAATTATATAATACGACAAATGAAATGATAAAAACTGCTAAATTAGCGGAAATGGCTATTGTATATGGTAATAGATATAAAAGTTTTAATCAAGATTTAGAAAATGGTTTAAATACGGCTGAATCAATGTTTTTTAAAGGTGATTACAAACAATCATTAGAATTATCAATTAATTCGATTGAAGAAGTTGAACCTGGTATTTATGAAAGATTATTAGAAGAATGTAAATAAATATTGAAAAGAGATAAAATGTTTTATCTTTTTTTAATATTCAAAAATATGTGAAATTACTGTTTAATATTTGTTTTTATTGACACATTTTTATGCATTGAATATAATTAAATAGACTAATAAAACAAAACTGAAGGGAGATAAATACATGTTAAAAATAATGAAATATTTAAAAAAATATTGGTGGCAAATATTACTAGTAGTAATATTTGTTGCAGTACAAACTTATGTTGATTTGACATTACCAGAATTCATGTCAAAAATAGTTGATGAAGGTATAGTTAATTCTAATACCAATCGCATAATTCAAATTGGAATACAAATGTTAGGTTTAGCATTGATTGGTGGGATTGCAACTATAATTGTTAGTTTTTTTTCATCAAGAATAGCAGCTGCAACATCTAGAAACATCAGAAAAGATGTTTTTGAAAAGGTAACTAACTTTTCTTCAGCAGAAACTAATAAATTTTCTAAGGCTTCATTAATTACAAGAACTACAAATGATGTACAACATATACAAATGACTACATTTATGATACTTAGAATGATGGTTATGGCTCCAATAATGGCAATAGGTGGTATTAGTAAAGTACTTAAAAATAGTCCATCATTAACATGGATTATAGCTATTGCTGTAGTAGTATTATTTATAATAATAATTGTGTTGTTTTCTCTAGCGATGCCTAAATTTAAAATATTTCAAAAGTTAATTGATAAATTAAATTTAGTAACAAGAGAGAATTTAACTGGTCTTAAGGTTATTAGGGCATTTAATAATGAAGAACATCAAGAAGAAAAATTTGATAAAGCTAATACTGATTTAACTAAATTAAATTTATTTGTTAATAAAGTTATGATTTTAATGCAACCACTTACAATGCTTGTAATGAATCTAACAATGGTGGCAGTAATATGGATTGGATCCCATCAAGTTGATATTGGATCACTTCAAATTGGTGATATGATGGCATTTATTCAATATGCAATGCAAATAATGACTTCATTTATGATGCTATCTATGTTATTTGTAATGATTCCAAGAACAAGCATTTCTGCTAATCGTATAATGGAAGTTTTAAATACAAATCCTATTATTACAGATCCAGAATCAAGTAAAAAATCAAATAATAAATTAAAAGGTCAAGTTGAATTTAAAAACGTATCATTTACATATCCAGATGCTGATGAAGCAGTATTATGTGATATTTCATTTATTGCAGAAAAAGGTAAAACAACAGCATTTATTGGTTCAACAGGTAGCGGTAAATCAACTCTTATTAATTTAATTCCTAGATTTTATGATGTTACATCTGGTTCCATATTGGTTGGTGGTATTGATGTTAGAGATTATTTACAAAAAGATTTGCGTGATTTAATAGGATATGTTCCACAAAAAGGTGTGTTATTTAGTGGAACAATTAAAAGCAATTTAAAATATGGTAATGATAAACTAAGTAATGAAGAAATGAGAAAAGTATCGCAAGTGGCACAGGCTTTAGATTTTATAGAGGAAAAAGATAAAAAGTTTGATACTCATATATCTCAAGGTGGAAAAAATGTATCTGGTGGTCAAAAACAAAGATTATCAATTGCACGGGCTTTAGCTAAAAATCCAGAAATATTTATATTTGATGATAGTTTTTCAGCATTAGATTTTAAAACTGATAAAGAGTTAAGAAAGGAACTTAAAAAATATACAAAGGACGCAACAGTTTTAATCGTAGCTCAAAGAATTAGTACAATTATGAATGCAGATAAAATTGTAGTATTAGATGAAGGTAAAATTGTAGGAATTGGTACACATAAAGAATTAGTGAAAACTTGTGACGTTTATAAAGAAATTGCGTTATCACAACTAAGAGAGGAGGAATTATAATGCCACCAATTCATAAAGTTAGTGAAAAACCTAAAAATGCTAAAAAAACATTTAAAATGTTATTGCATTATTTAAAACCATATTATATTCCAATTATTACTATTTTAATTTTTGCTATATTATCTACAATATTATCAATATTTGGCCCAAAAGTATTAGGTAAAGCTACCACTAAATTATTTGAAGGTGTTATGTTTAAAATCCAAAGTCCTTCTGGATATATAGATTTTAATTATATTTTTAACATACTTGCATGGTTAGTACTAATATACATTTCAAGCGCACTATTTAGATATATTCAAGAATATATAATGAATATAATTTCAGTTAAAATATCTTATAATTTACGAAAACAGATTTCTGAAAAAATTAATAAATTACCATTAAAATACTTTGATAAAAATACATATGGTGATGTACTAAGTAGAGTAACTAATGACGTAGATACAATCAGTAATAACTTAGAACAAACTTTGTCACATGTTGTATCATCAGTTGTAACTATAATTGGTGTTTTAATTATGATGTTATCCATTTCACCACTACTAACACTTATATCAATTCTTACATTACCTCTTGGTATGACACTGGTGGGATTAATAGTTTCAAAATCACAAAAATATTTTAAAACGCAACAAGAAGTATTAGGAGAAATTAATGGACATATTGAAGAGTCATATTCATCACATGAAATAATAATGGCATTTAACGCACAAGAAAAAACTATCGATAAGTTTAATAATTACAACACAAAACTATATAATTCAGCATGGAAAAGTCAGTTCTTATCTGGACTTATGATGCCTATACTATCATTTATAGGAAATATTGGTTATGTAGGAGTTAGTGTATTAGGTGGATATCAAGTGATTAAAGGTAGAATACAAATTGGTGATATCCAAGCATTTTTGCAATACGTTAGACAGTTTAATCAGCCTGTAATGCAAGTAAGTCAAATCGCTAATGTTTTTCAATCTGTTATGGCAGCAAGTGAAAGAGTATTTGAATTTTTAGATGAAAAAGAAGAAGTTAAAGATAGTGAAAATACAATTTCAATTGAAGAACTAAAAGGTGAGGTAGAATTTAATAATGTTATGTTTGGATACGATAAAAATAAGATTATTATTAGTGATTTTAACGCAAAAATTAAACCTGGACAAAAAGTAGCAATTGTAGGACCAACAGGTGCGGGTAAAACAACACTTGTAAATCTTCTTATGAGATTTTATGAATTAAATTCTGGTTCAATTAAAATTGATGGTGTAGATATCAAAAATATGAAAAGAAGTGAATTAAGAAACACTTTAGGAATGGTATTACAAGATACATGGTTATTTAATGGTAGTATAAAAGATAATATTGCATTCGGAAAACTTGATGCAACCGATGAAGAAATAATTGAAGCATCAAAAAAAGCATATGTAGATCATTTTATACATACACTTCCTGAAGGTTATAATATGATAGTAAATGAAGAAGGTAATAATATATCCGGTGGACAAAAACAATTATTAACTATAGCGAGAGCTTTCCTAGCTAATCCGGGAATATTAATCTTAGATGAAGCAACTAGTAATGTAGACACTAGAACAGAAATAATAATTCAAAAAGCAATGAATAAACTTATGAAGGGAAGAACATCGTTTATAATCGCACATAGACTTTCTACTATAAGAGATGCTGATTTAATATTAGTAATGGATAATGGTAATATAGTTGAACAAGGTAATCATGAAGAATTATTAAATAAAAAAGGTTATTATTATAATTTATATAATAGTCAATTTGAAACAAAAACAAGTGAATCGTAAAAAAAAATCACTTGTTTTTTAGTTTTTTAACCAAATGTGAGACAGATGTAACAGTCCCATCACTAACCTTATATAATGATGGATGAGAAAAGAAAACATTGTATCCGTTATAATCTCTAATCATTTCATAATCATTTTTCCAATCTCCGATAGTATAAATATTTTCCTTTAAAACATTTAAATTTTTACTAATTATTTTTATACCATCACTTTTACTATAATTTTTTCTTATATATATAGCATTATTAAATTTATTTATATGTAAATCAGGAAAATATGTTTGAATTTCTTTGATTAATGGTTTAATATTTTTAAATAATTTAGGAACAATAACAAATTCTATAATATTTTTATTTGTAGATGTGTATCCAAATGAATTATACATTTGATAATGATATATATATTTATTACCATTATTATCAAAATAATATGATAAATTATTTACTAAATTTTCATCCAACTTTTGTTCATAAATAACCTTACCATTACTGTCAAATCCCACACTACCATCGTTACATATTAATCCATCATATTCACAATTATAAAATGATAATGCTTTACTCAGTGATTTATAATCTCTACCACTAGCGACAACAAATTTATTTCCATTTTCTCTAAATTTTTTAATAGCATTAAAATTAAGTTTTGTAATAAATACATTAGATGTTTTAATAGTGTCATCATAATCACTTACTAATAACTTTTCCATAAATTCACTCCCTGTAGAGGCTATTATATATTAAATATTAAAAATATACAACATTACTAGTTAAGTGATTATGTGAATTATATATTAGTATACAATTAAAATAATATCTTTTTTTAAAAGTTTTAATTTTTGTTTCCAATATAAGACAAATTCTATTGTAAAAAAAAAGTAATGATGATAAAATATTTATGGAAGATGGTGATTATATGAGATCTGAGACAACACATTTATTTAACGTTGAGGAGATAAATGCTGCAGTAATAGATAAAATATTAAACGAAGTATATGATTCATTAGAAGAAAGAGGATATAACCCTATTAATCAATTAGTAGGATATCTAATGAGTGGAGATCCTGGTTATATATCTAGTCATAAAGAAGCTAGAAATAAAATAATGAAGTTAGATAGAACTGAAATAATTGAATTAATGGTTAGAAATTACATTAGTAAATAATGAAATGTATAGGATTAGATTTAGGTACTAAAACATTAGGGGTATCTATTAGTGATAGTAATGGAATTATTGCGCTTCCATTAACTACTATTAGATATCAGGAAAAACACGAAGAATTAATCCCAGAGTTATCTAAAATAATCGAAGAAAACAAAATTGAAAAAATAATACTTGGTTTACCTAAAAATATGAATAACACTATCGGAGAAAGAGCACAAATTACTTTAGAATTTAAAAGTATGTTAGAAAATAAATTTGGATTAGAAGTTATAATGCAAGATGAAAGATTATCAACTGTATCAGCTGAAAGTTTCTTAATAAAAAATGATATAAGCAGAAAAAAAAGAAAACAAGTAATCGATAAAATGGCTTCACAAGTAATATTACAGTCATTTTTAGATATATACAATAGTAAAAAGGAAAGAGGAGAATAATATGGAAGAAAAGAAAAATAAATTTATAGTAATTAACGATGAAGGTAAAGAAATAGAATGTGAAGTGTTGTTCACATTTGAATCAGAAGAAACTAATAAAAACTATATAGTATACACTGATAATACAATGGATGAAATAGGAAATATTAAAGTATATGCTTCAATATTTGACCCAAATAATGAAAATACAAAATTAGAACCAATTGAAACAGAAAAAGAATGGAAAATAATTGAAAATATTTTAGAAACACTACAAGAAGAAGCTAAAAAAGACGAAGGGAAAAAAAGTGAGTAGTTAATACTCATTTTTGATTTAATGCGTAAGTTAAGAAATATAGCATTATTATTAGTTGCATTTTTTGCAACATTAATAATATCTTTATGTTTATTATATAATTATTGTATTGGTAGTGTGGATAGTAAAAATGATAAAACAATATTAGTTGAAATAAAAGAGGGGAATACATCTAGTGATATTGCGCATATCTTAAAAGAAAAAGAATTAATTAGAAATGAAATAGTATTTAAAATATATTTAAAAATTAATGGAATTAATGATTTAAAAGCTGGATATTTTGAACTTAATCAAAGTATGGATGTTAAGTCTATTACAGAAAAAATAAGAAAAGGTGACACGGTTAGTCCAAATGCGATTACAATTCTTTTTAAAGAAGGATTAAATATGAGAGGAATCGCTAAAACAATTTCTGAAAATACAAATAATACTATAGATAATGTGTTTGAAGTATTAAATGATAAAGAATATATTGATTCATTAATTGAAAACTATTGGTTTTTAACTGATGAAATTAAACATCCAAATGTGTATTATCCATTAGAAGGATATTTATTTCCTAATACATATACATTTGAGGATAAGAATGTAAGTGTTAAAGAGATATTTAAAAAGATGTTAGATGAAATGGATATGAGATTAAGTAAATATAAAACTGATATAGATAATAGCAATTATAGTGTACATGAACTTATTACTTTAGCATCTATAGCAGAATTAGAAGGTATTACAATTGAAGATAGAAAAGATATAATTGGTGTTTTCCTAAACAGAATTAAAAAGAGTATGAAACTTGATAGTGATGTTACAACATATTATGCATTAAAAGTAGATATGGGTGAACGCGATTTAAGTGATAAAGAATTTAATACCTATAATGCATATAATACTAGAGGACCAAATATGAATGGTAAAATACCAGTAGGGCCAGTTTCAAATCCTAGTAAGGATGCGATAGAATCAGCAATATATCCTAACTCACATAATTATGAATATTTTGTTGCAGATAAAAATCGAAAAGTATATTTTACTAAAACTATTAATGAACATGATAAAAAAGTAAATGAACTAAAGAAGGCTGGACTATGGATAGAGTGGTAGACCAAATTGAAAAGAAAGCAATAGAAAATAATATTCCAATTATTCAAAAAGAAGGATTGTTATTTATTACAAATTATATTAAAGAAAATAATGTTAAACATATATTAGAAATAGGTAGTGCGGTTGGATACTCTGCTATAAAGATGGCTCTAATAGATGAAAATATTAAGATAACTACTATTGAACGTGACATAGACAGATATAATGAAGCAGTTAATAATATCAAATTAGTGGGATTAGATAACAGAATTAGTATATATAATGAAGATGCATTAGAATATATTGATACTAACAAATATGATTTGATATTTATAGATGCCGCTAAAGCACAATATATTAAGTTTTTTGAAAAGTATAAATCGAACTTAAATAACAATGGGGTAATTATTTCAGATAATTTAAAATTTCATGGATTTGTAGAAAATCCAGAATTAACAAATAATAGAAATACTAAACAACTAGCTCGTAAAATTAAAAGTTATATAGATTTTTTAAAAACTAATACTGAGTTTCAAACTACATTTTATGAATTAGGTGATGGTATAAGTATTTCAAAGAGAAAAAATCAATAGAAAAACTATTGGTTTTTTTCTTTAAAAGTTATGGTATAATATTGTTGCTTATTGACGAGGTGATATTATGAATAAAATATGTTTAATGCCTAAAACACTTGATGAGATAAATTTAAATGTTGATGCAATAATCATAGGATATAAAAATTATAATTCTTTAAATGTTTTAGAATTGGATATAAACGAAATCAAAAATATTAGAAAAAAATATAATAAAGAATTATATATTAGTTTTAATAAGTTAATTCATGATAATGAGATAAATTTAGTAGAAGAAATATTATGTGAATTATCAAAATTAGATTTTAATGGATTATTATTTGATGATTTAGGTGTTTTACAATTAGTAAAAGAAAAAGATATTGATATAAATTTAATATGGTCTAATACACACCAAGTTACTAACTACAGTACTATCAATAGTTATGAAAAATATGGGATTAAAGGTGCTTTTATATCACCAGATATAACACTATCTGAGATAATTGAAATAAAAGAAAACACTAATATAAAATTATTTGTACCACTATTTGGTAAGTTTGAAATATTTTCTTCAAATAGGTTTTTATTAACAAATTATTTAAAATACATTAACGAAAATAAAACAAATAAAACATATTATATTGAAAATAAAGACACAAAGTATCCAATATATGAAGATATAAATGGCGCACATATTATTAATGGTAACATAATAAACGGTTTATCAGAATATATTGAATTACTACAAAAAGACATTGATTACATTATAATTAATTCATATGATATAAATAATATAGAATTGGTAGTGGATAGTTTTAATAAAGTGAGAGATATGTATATAAATAATATAGCTGATGATAAAGAAATAAAATTATTAGAACAACAATTAACTAAAGATATTAATAAAGGTTTCTTATATACAGAAACTATATATAAAGTAAAGAGTGATGTAAATGAAAGATAAAATAGAATTATTAGCTCCTGCAGGAGATTTAGAACGTCTTAAGTGGGCACTTCATTATGGAGCTGATGCAGTATATATTGGTGGAAGAGATTTCAGTTTGAGAGCAAATGCAACAAATTTTAGTGTTGATGAAATAAAAGAAGCGTGTTCATACGCACACAAATTAAATAAAAAAGTATATGTAACAATAAATATAGTTTTTCATAACAAAGATTTTAATAATCTTGAAAATTATATTAAAGATTTAGAAAAGTGCGGAGTTGACGCAGTTATTGTTTCGGATTTGGGATGTATAAATATAATTAAAAATGTATGTCCTAATATGGAAATACATATATCAACACAAGCATCAACTATGAATCATAAATCTGCAACATTCTATAAAGAACTTGGAGCATCAAGAGTTGTTTTAGCTCGTGAATGTAATAAAAATGAAATTAAAAATATTATAGATAAAACAGGTATTGATACAGAATGCTTTATACATGGTGCGATGTGTGTAGGGTTATCTGGTAGATGTGTATTATCAAACTATATGACTAATAGAGACTCTAACAGAGGAGGATGTAGTCAAATATGTAGATGGGATTTTAATTTGTATGATAACAATTTAAATGAGATTAAAAACGATACTAAATTTACAATGTGTTCTAAAGATTTATCTATGATTAAGTATATTGGAGATATGATTGATATAGGCATTAAATCATTTAAAATAGAAGGTAGAATGAGATCAATTTATTATATTGCAACAGTAGTTAATACTTATAGAAAAGCAATTGATGAATATACAGAAAAAGGAACATATGATTTAAATAAGTATCAAAAAATATTAAATCGTGTTGCGAATAGAGATAATATAGATCAATTTTTTGACGGAAACACAGGTGTTGAAATACAATATTATCTTGGAAGACAAGAATTATCAAATCAAGACTTTTTAGGATTAGTATTAGAATATGATAAAGATACAAAACTAGCAACTATTGAACAAAGAAATTATTTTAAGTTAGGAGATACAGTAGAAATATTTGGACCAAATACTGAAATAAAAAAAATTAAGATTGAAAAAATAATTGATGAAGATAATAATGAAATAGATGTAGCAAGACATCCAAAGCAAATAGTTAAAATACCAATTGATTTTAATGTAAATAAAAACGATATAATAAGGGTACAATATTTATAAAGTATTGTATTCTTTTTTTATAGTTGATATAATTAATATGATAAGATGGTGATTATATGAAGAATAATAGAGGGTTTATTATATCTACAACTTTGTATTCAGTATTTGGTATACTATTATTAACAATCTTTTATATTTTATATATACTTGCAAATAATAGAATGACTATGACAACATCAATTAATGATTTAAAGAGTGAGCTAGAGAAAGTTAGAGACAATTCACCAAACAAACCTGTATTAGCTGATGGTATGATACCAGTAGTATATAGTGATTCAAATAACACTTGGAAAGTTGCTGATAAAACATCAAATTGGTACAATTACGATGAATTAAAATGGGCAAATGCAGTAACAGTAACAAGTGGGAGTAGAAGTGAATATTTAGAAGCTACACCTGGAACAGAAATATCAATGGATGATATAACAACAATGTGGGTATGGATACCAAGATATAAATACAAAAGATCAAATCGTATAGGTCTTGATTATGAAAATGAAAATCCTTCACAAATAGATGTAATATTTGAAAATGGTACTGATACTACTGGCGAAGGTTATGAAAAGTACGCTGATATTTACGAAACTGGTCAAGATATTGATTATTATTTCACACATCCTGCTTTTACATTCGGTGGTGAAGAACTGACCGGATTTTGGGCAAGTAAATTTGAAATTGGATATCATGAGGCAATGTTTAAAACAGGATATTATATACCTAACATTCCTTCTGAGTATTTTGATGGTGATGAATATGTAATAAAACCTGATGTTTTTTCATTGTGCTCTGTAGGAGAAGATGAAGTTGGTATAGTATACCCAGATTATGACACTAATTACATAAAAACATTATTCAAAGCATCATTAGCTTTTGCAGGTGGAAAAATAAATGGTGATGGAAGTGTAGTGTTTGAAGGTAATGATAGATATGGATTAACGAGTAATAATGACACTCATTTAATGAAACTATATGATTGGAGTGCGGTTGCATACCTTTCAAATAGTCAATATGGTAAATCGGCTAATTCTAGTTATTCGGCCAAAAATAAAGAAATATATTTTAATAATAGTACTGCGGCAATAACTGGACGTAGTGCGGGGGCACCAGCCGGATCATTTACAGTAAATCAATCCTACTGTGAAGATGAATGTAATTCAGCTTTTGATGTCAGTTTGTGGTATGGTTACTATACATATAATGACATTCAATACTATGATTCAAATGAATACTATAATATGGGGACCGGTGCTTCAACTACAGGAACAATATATGGTGTTTATGATATGGTAGGTGGATGTCAAGAGTTTGCAATAAATAGTAATACATTTTCTAATCTTGATCAAAAATATTATGAGAATAACATTTTAATTAAAACATTTGGTATTGCTACATCAGAAACATCAAGTTGGTATAATGATTCATATGAAGAAGGTTTCTGTGGAGGTGGTGGGGCAAGAATGACTTATGATTCTGGTAATTCATATGATTCTAGATATGGGGTTTTTCAACCACCTTGTATTGATGGAGTAAATTATAGTTATGAATACAGTGCAGATTTCGAATGGATTTATGATGCTCCAAATAAAATAGGTGGACACGCTGTCCTAATTCCTTAGTGATTTTAATGTAAATAAAAATGATATAATTAGTATGGTAAGATGGTGGTACTCACTCAGCTTATGTAACTTTAAAAATAGCGACAACAATAAAAGTACTAACAACACATTATATGGACTCATATATAACAAAAATTGAATTTAAAATAAATGGAAATAATTGATTTTATGTCAATTATTTTATTTTTTAGCACTCATATATTGACAATGCTAAATCATAGTATTATAATGTACTTATCACTCTCTTATTAAGAGTGCTAGAGGTGATCAAATGTTAGGAGAAAGAGAAGAACGTGTATTAAGACTTATAGTAGAAGAATACATTAAAAACGCTAAACCTGTTGGTTCTTCATCTATATGTGAAATATTAAATTGTTCTAGTGCAACAATAAGAAATGAAATGGCTGAACTAGAAGATTTAGGTTATTTAGAAAAAACACATATTTCATCTGGTAGAATTCCTAGTGAAAAAGGATATCGATATTATGTAGATAATTTAATGAAACCTAAAAACATGACTGGTGAAGAAATGTTAAAACTTCAACAAGTATTTCATAATAGTTCATTGCAAATTAGTGATGCAATTAGTAAGAGTCTAGAAATAATTTCAGAGATGACTAATTATACATCTGTTATTCTAGGTAGTGCGTCAAAAGAAAACAAATTAAAACAAATAGAGATGTTACCATTAGAAAATAATAGATTAATTGCGATAGTTGTAACTGATAAAGGACATGTAGAGCATAAAGATTTAATAATTGAAGAAAGTATTTCGATTGATGAAGTCAAAAAAACTACTGAAATTATCAATAAAATATTAGTTAATACACCAATTGATGAGGTTAGTGAAAAACTTGAATTTGAAATTAAACCTGTAATTGGTAAATATGTTAAACAACATGAAGCTTTATATAATGCATTCTATAATGTATTTACAGATTTTGCTAATAGACATAATACTCAATTTGTTGGTAAAACTAATATTCTAAAACAACCCGAGTTTGATAATGTTGATAAAATCAAAAGATTAATCTCTAAATTAGAAGATAAATCACTAATAAACAATATCAAGGCTAATGAAGAAGGTATCAATATTTACATTGGTTCAGAAAATGAATTTGATGAAGATGTTACAATAATAAAAAGTAAATACAACATAGATGGTGAAGAAGGAACAATAGCAATTGTAGGACCTAAACGTATGGAGTATGATAAAGTAGTTAGTTTATTAGAATATATTAATTCTAATATTAATGAATAGTATGGAGGACACAATGGAACAAGAAGAAATATTAGAAGAAGAAAAAATTGATAAAAAGAAAAAAAAGGAAAAGAAAAATAAGTTTGAGGAAGAAAACTTAGAACTTAAAAATAAAGTTAGTGAATTAGAAGATAAATTAATCAGGACTCAAGCAGAAATGGTTAATTATAGAAGAAGAAAAGATGAAGAAACAGCAAGATTATTAGAATATTCTAATGAAGATATCGCTAAAGATTTACTTCCTATACTAGACAACTTTGAAAGAGCCATCAATATGGATAATGATAATTTAGAAGATGAAGTAAGTAAATTTTTAGAAGGATTTAAAATAATACATAAAGGATTAAAAGAAACATTACAAAAATATGAAGTTATTGAAATTAATCCAATAGATGAGGAATTTGATCCGAATTATCATAATGCTGTTATGACAGAAAATAATGAAGCAAAAGCAGATAACATAGTAACTGAAGTATTTCAAAAAGGTTATATGTTAAAAACACGAGTAATAAGACCAGCAATGGTTAAAGTTAATCAAAATGAAAAAAAAGTTAATGAAAAGAAAGGTGATAATAATGAGTAAAATTATAGGTATTGACTTAGGTACAACAAATAGTTGTGTATCAGTATTAGAAGGTGGAGAAGCTAAAGTTATAGCTAACAAAGAAGGAAATAGAACAACTCCATCAGTAGTAGCATTTAAAAATGGAGAAATAATTGTAGGAGATGCTGCTAAAAGACAAATGGTAACAAATCCAGATACTGTATATTCAGTAAAAAGATATATGGGAACTGATAAAAAGATTAGCGCAAATGGTAAAGAATATACACCACAAGAAATTTCAGCAATGATTTTAGGTAACTTAAGAGATTCAGCTGAAAGTTACTTAGGTGAAAAAGTTACAAAAGCTGTTATTACAGTTCCAGCATATTTTGACGATTCACAAAGACAAGCAACTAAAGATGCTGGTAAAATTGCAGGTCTTGAAGTTGAACGTATTATAAACGAACCAACTGCAGCTGCACTTGCATATGGTCTTGATAAACAAGATGATGCACATACAATTTTAGTATATGACCTTGGTGGTGGTACATTCGACGTATCTATCATGGAATTAGGTGATGGTGTATTCGAAGTATTATCAACTAGTGGTAATAATAAATTAGGTGGGGATGATTTCGATGAAAGAATCATCGACTACCTAGTAGACGAATTCAAAAAAGAAAATGGTATAGATTTATCTAAAGATAAAATGGCTATGCAACGTTTAAAAGATGCTGCTGAAAAAGCTAAAAAAGATTTAAGTGGAGTAACAAGTACTCAAATTTCACTTCCATTTATTTCTCAAGGTGAAGCTGGACCATTACATTTAGAATTATCTTTATCAAGAGCTAAATTTGAAGATTTAATTAGAGATTTAATTGAATCAACTATGGAACCAGTAAGAAAAGCGTTAAAAGATGCTAAAATGGAAGCAAAAGATATTAATAAAGTTATCTTTGTAGGTGGTTCTACAAGAATTCCTATGGTTCAAGAATTAATTAAAAAAGAATTGGGTCAAGAACCTTCTAAAGGTGTTAACCCAGACGAAGTAGTTAGTATGGGAGCAGCTATTCAAGGTGGAGTTCTAACAGGTGAAGTTAACGATGTAGTATTACTAGATGTTACACCATTAACACTTGGTATTGAAACATTAGGTGGAGTTATGACACCATTAATTGAAAGAAATACAACAATTCCTACATCACGTAGTCAAGTATTCTCAACTGCAGCTGATAATCAACCAGCAGTAGATATTCATATCTTACAAGGTGAAAGAAGTATGGCTGCTGATAATAAGACATTAGGAAGATTCCAATTAGGAAATATTCCACCAGCGCCTCGTGGTGTACCTCAAATTGAAGTTACATTTGATATAGACGCTAATGGTATTGTTAATGTTAAAGCTAAAGACTTAGGTACAAATAAAGAACAATCAATTACTATTACTGCATCAACTAACCTTAGTGATGAAGAAATCGATAAAATGATGAAAGAAGCTGAAGCTAATAAAGAAGCAGATAAAAAACGTAAAGAAGAAGCAGATACTAGAAATGAAGCTGAACAAACTATTTTCGCAACTGAAAAAGCAATTAAAGATTTAGGAGATAAAGTTAGCGATGATGATAAAAAGAAAGCTGAAGAACTAATCGAAGACGTTAAAAAAGCATTAGCTGGTGATGATGTTGAAGAAATAAAGAAGAAAACTGAAAAATTAAACGAAAAAGCAATGGAATTTGCAACTAAAGTTTATGAAGAAGCTGCTAAAAAAGCACAAGCGGAAACAACAACAGAATCTAACACAGAAAATAAAACTGATGATAAAGATGATGCAATTGATGCAGAATACGAAGAAAAATAATTAAATAGATAAGCAATACCCTTTATGGGTATTGCGCTATTTATATGTAAATAACTAGTTACAAGAATTTTTTTCTAATTCAAATAAAATTAAAAATTATACTGAAAGGATTGTATAAAATGAGAGATGTGATTACAACAGAAATGATTGTTAAAGAAACAAAAATTAGAGTAATGCGAGTAGGAAATATTAATTATATTTCATTGACAGATTTAGCAAAATATCAAAATTCCAGTGATCCATCTTTTACAGTTAAAAATTGGTTAAGAAGAATTACTACAATCGATTACATTGGTTTATGAGAACAAATTCATAACTCAAATTTTAATTTGGTCGAATTCGACCAAATTAAAACTAAGTATGGTAAAAATTCTTTTGCAATGTCACCAACACAATGGATTAAGAGAACTAACTCAATAGGGTTTGTTTCAAAAGGCGGTAGATATAGCATTTGAATTTGCCAGTTGGCTTTCACCCGAATTTAAACTATATTTAATAACTGAGTTTGAAAGATTAAAAATTAACGAGTAGTATCAATATAATCTTGAGTGGAATGCCACTAGACTTTTATCAAAGGTAAATTATTTAATACACACTGATGCAATAAAAAATAATATTGTTCCAATTTTGACAGAAAAACAGAACAATTTCATATATGCTGAAGAAGCTGATGTATTAAATGTAGCATTGTTTGGAATGACAGCTAAAGAATGGAGAGAAAAAAATCCAGAATTAGCTAATTCTGGAAATATAAGAGATTATACGGATTTATTACACTTAATTATTTTAAATAATTTAGAAAATATAAATGCCCAATTGATCAAAAGTGGTATATCTCAAAAAGAAAGATTAATTACATTAAACCAAACAGCAAAAAGTCAAATAGAATTATTAAAAGGCAATAAAAACATTAAGGAATTAGAATATTTAGAAAAAAAGATAAATAATAATAATTTATTAGTGAATGAATAGTAATAAGGAGAAAATATGATTGTTAAGGAAAAGCTAAGAAGTGAGATAGATAATAAATATAAATGGAATTTAAATACAATGTATAATAGCGACGAAGCATGGGAAAGTGATTATGAATATATTAAAAATAAACTTACATTAGTAGATAATTACAAAAATAATATAACTTCATCTAGTGATACACTATTAGAATTTTTAAAATATTATTTAGATTTAGATAGAATTTATGTAAGACTATATGTTTATACTCACTTAAGATATTATGAAGATGTTACTAATGAAAAATATAATGAAATGAAAAATAAAATTGAAATTATAACAAAAGAAATAAATACCACTTTTTCATTTGTAGATTCAGAACTATTAAAAACCGATTATTCAATTATAAAAAAATATGTAGAAGAAAAAGAAGAATTAAAAGAATATGAATTTTATTTAGAAAAAACATATAGATATCAAGAACATACATTAAATGAAAATGAAGAAAAGATGATAGCGTATCTTAACGATTTAAATAATAGATTTAAAAGAACATATCAAGTTATGAAAAATTCTGAAATAAAATTTGGAACAATAAAAGATGAAAATGGTAAAAAAATAATATTAACTAATGGTAATGTTTCTAAATACCTTATGTCCAATGATAGAAGTGTAAGAAAAGATGCCTATACAAAACTATATAAAGGTTTTGAAAAGTTGAATGGAACTATATCTTCAAACTTTATAGGTCATTTAAATGTAGATAGTATGATTTCTAAAGAAAAGAAATATCATACTACATTAGACAGGTATTTATTCCCAGATAAAATAAATGATACAATTTATAATAATTTAATTAGTGTAGTTAATGATAATTTAGATTCATTAAAAAAATACTATAAATTAATTAAAAAAGTATTAGGCGTTAACACTTTACAAGCATATGATACATCTGCACCATTATCTAAAAATTATGAAAAAGAGTTTTCATATGAAACCGCAGAAAAAATAATATTAGATGGATTAAATATATTAGGTAAAGAATATAATGAAATATTACAAAAAGCATTTCAAGAAAGATGGATAGATGTTTATTCAAATAAAGGAAAATTGGATAGTATATATTCGTGGAGCACTTATAAATGTAATCCAGTAGTTTCATTAAATTATAAGAATAATTTTGATAGTGTATCTGCCTTAGCGCACGAATTAGGACACGCTGTTCATTCATATTTAGCAGATAGAAATAATCCTTATCATTATGCTGACTACAAAATAATTATTGCTGAAGTAGCAAGTCTTACAAATGAAATTTTACTATCACAATATATGATTGAAAATAGTGATAGTAAAGATGAAAAGTTATCAATCCTTAACAATTTAATAAATTTATATTCTGCGAACTTTTTTGGTAGTTTAAAAGGAGCAGAATTTGAACGTATAGTTCATGAAAAAAGTGACAACAATGAACCATTAACTAAAGATATATTAAATAATATATATAATGAATTAATGAATAAATATTCAAGTGGCATTGTTAAAGAACATAAATTACAAAAATATGGGTGGTCTAGAATTAATCATTTTTATAGTAGTTTTTATTATTACAAATATGCATTTGGTATATGCTGTGCGACATTTGTAGCAAATAAAATATTAACTGGTGATAAAGATATTCTAGATAAATATATCAATTTTTTAAAATTAGGAGATTCAATATATCCAATTGATGCACTAAAAGTATTAGGAATTGATATGAATGATAAAAAAATATTAGAAGAGACTATTAAATTCTTTGATAGTAAAGTATTAGAATTTGAAAATATATATAACAGTTAGGAGGTAAGTCATCATGAATAAAAGAGATTATTATGAGATTTTAGGAGTTAGTAAAACAGCTACCGACCAAGAAATAAAAAGTGCCTTTAGAAAACTTGCCAAACAATATCACCCAGATGTTTGTAAAGAAGCAAATGCTGAAGAAAAATTTAAAGAAGTACAAGAGGCATATGCAGTATTATCAGATCCAAATAAGAGAAAACAATATGACCAATTTGGACATCAAGCATTTCAAGGTGGTGCCTCTGGTGGATTTAACGGTGCAGGTTTTGATTTTTCTGATTTTGATTTTTCAGATATATTTGGTGATATATTCGGTGGCGGATTTGGATTTAACTTTGGTGGTGGAAGAAATACTAGAAGTAGAGCCACTAAAGGTAGAGACCAAATTATGGGTATGGATCTTTCATTTGAAGAAGCAGTATTTGGTACAACAAAAACTATAAAGATTGATTTAATGGATAACTGTAACGAATGTGATGGTAAAGGTGGTAAAGGTGAAGAAACTTGTGATAGATGTAACGGTAGAGGAGTAATTGAAGAACAACAACGTACAATTCTAGGCGCATTTATTTCTAAAACAACTTGTCCAAAATGTAATGGATCAGGTAATTCATATAAAGATATTTGTAACAAATGTAGAGGAAAAGGTAAAATTAAAGTTACAAAAGAATATGATGTTAAAGTGCCAGCTGGTGTAGATACAGGTAATCAACTTAGAATGAGTGGTAAAGGTGAAACAGGTACCAACGGTGGACCTAACGGAGATTTATATATTGAATTTACTGTAGAATCACACGAGTTATATAAAAGAGATGAAGAAGACATATATTTAGAAGTACCAATCACGATTACAGAAGCTATATTAGGTGCCAAAAAAGAAGTTCCAACACTTTATGGAAATATCAATTTAGTAATACCAGCAGGTAGTCAAAATGGTGATAAACATAGATTACGTGGTAAAGGAATTGATAGTTCAACAACTAGAAGAAAAGGAGATATGTATATTATCCTTAATGTTGTTATACCAACAAAATTAAATAAAGAACAAAAAAAATTATTAGAACAACTACAAAAAACTGAATTAGATAATAGCGATGAATTTAAAAAGTATAATAAATATTTAAAAAATAATAAATAATAAATAAAATTTAAAGTAAGTACACATATGTTCTTACTTTTTTTGTGTTATAATTTATATAGGTGATACATATGGTAGCAGAAATACTTACAGAAATTGGAATAGAGGAGCTAAATAAAACATTTACATATTTAATACCTAATGAATTAAGAGAAAAAATTCAAGTTGGTATGAGAGTATTAATTCCATTTGGTAGACAAAAACTAGAAGGTTTTGTATTAAGTATAAAAGAATATAATGAAAATAATTATGAATATAAACTCAAAAATATTATTGATGTAATTGATGAATTTCCAGTACTTAATAATGAATTATTAGAACTAGGAAAATATATTAGTGAAAAAACATTATGTACATTAATAAGTGCTTACCAAGTAATGTTACCAACCGCATTAAAGGCAAAACAAAAAACAAAAATAAATATTAAAGAGAAAAGTTACATAATTAAAAATAAAACTGATGATGAAATTAATGAATATATTAAAAATAATAAAAGAAGCGAAAAACAAAATATATTATTAAATGACTTAGTTAATAAAGAAAAGTTAGAAAAAACAAACTATGATAACGCTGTTGTTAAATCATTAGAAAAAAAAGAATTAATTAAAATAATAAAAGAAGAAGTTTATAGATTAGATAATAATGTTATTACCGAAAATAAAAAAGTAGTTCTAACTGATAAACAACAACAAATAAGCAATGAAATAATTTCAAATTTAAATAGTACTTTAACATATCTATTATATGGTGTGACTGGTAGTGGTAAAACAGAAGTATATATCGAAGTAATTAAAGAGGTATTAAAAAATAATAAACAAGCTATAATGCTAGTTCCAGAAATTAGTTTGACACCACAAATGGTAAATAGATTTACTAGTGTATTTGGAAGTAATATTGCAGTATTACATAGTGGTCTTAGTTTAGGAGAAAAATACGATGAATATAGAAAAATATTAAATGGTGATGTAAAAATTGTAATTGGCGCAAGAAGTGCCATTTTCGCACCATTTAAAAATATTGGTGTAATAATAATAGATGAGGAACACACATCAAGCTATAAGCAAGACAATCATCCTAGATATAATGCGATAGATATCGCTAAAGAAAGAAGTAAAAGTCATAATTGTCCATTAATATTAGGAAGTGCGACACCATCGTTAGAAAGTTATGCACGTGCTAAAAAGGGAGTATACAAATTATTAGAACTTAAAACGAGAGTAGGTAAAAGTAAACTTCCTAACGTTAATATAATAGATATGAAAGAAGAAATAAAAAGGGGTAATTCAACATTTTCTAGAGATTTAATTAAAGGAATTAAAACAAGATTAGAAAACAATGAACAAATAATTTTACTTTTGAATAGAAGGGGATATTCAACTTTTATTACATGTAAAGATTGTGGTTTTACTCATAAATGTCCTAACTGTGATATATCATTAACTTATCATAAAACCAATGGAATGATGAGATGTCATTATTGTGGTTATGCTGATAGAAAATTAATGGTATGTCCTGATTGTGGTAGTAATGAAATTAAAGATTTAGGTACAGGTACACAAAGAATTGAAGAAGAATTAAATAACATGTTTCCAAATGCTAGAATAGTTAGAATGGATGTAGATACTACTTCAAAAAAAGGTAGTCATGAAAGAATTATAAATGATTTTAAACAAGAAAAATATGATATATTACTTGGTACACAAATGATCGCTAAAGGATTAGATTTTCCAAAAGTCACTCTAGTCGGAGTAATAAATGCAGATACATCATTAAATATTCCTGATTTTAGAAGTGGTGAAAGAACTTTCCAACTCTTAAGTCAAGTAGCAGGTAGAGCAGGTAGAAATGAGCTTCCAGGTCAAGTTATAATTCAAACATATAATCCTGAGCATTATAGTATTTATTTGACTAAAACTCATGATTATGAATCATTTTATTTGAAAGAAATGAATATTAGAAAGCAAATGAAGTATCCACCATACTACTTTATTACATTAGTGAGAATTCTTTCTAAAGATTTTAAAAAAGGAATGGATGCTAGTAAAAAAATAAAAGATTATTTAACTAAATCATTAGATAAAGATAGTATTGTATTAGGTCCAACAACGTCTATAATGTATAAGATAAATAATACATATAGATATCAGTGTATTGTTAAATATAGAAAAGATGATAATTTAAAGAAATCTCTAAAAAAAATAATTGACCATTATAAAACTGATAAAGAAATCAGCGTTGAGATTGATAATGAACCAAACAAATTATAAGTAAACTTTGTGTAAAGTATCGATATATTTTTAAATGTGTTGATAAGAAATATTGATGCATTTTGAGAAATATTAAATATTATTATTAGAGTTGCGAATAATATTTTATAAAAATTATTCACAAAAATAATAGAGGAGTGAAAAAAATGGAAAATCAAAATAAGGGGTTAAAGAATTTGGTTATTGTATTATCGTTATTAGTATTAGGTCTTGGTGGTTTTATTATTTATGATAAAGTATTAAGTAATAATGATACCAATATGGATAGTGAAAAAGTAGAAAGCAGTAGCACAAATAAACTGGAAACTCAAGGACAAAATAAAAATTTAATGGATAATGCTGCAGCACTAAATGTAGTAGAAAATGTATATAATAAAGCTATGGAATTTTATACTTTTGATGCAATAGATAGTTGTAAATGGAAAACTGATAATAATAAATGTATTATTTTAAATGATTATTGGAAAAACAATCCAAACGGTGGTTTTATAAAAATTACAAATTATCATACTGCTATGAACGAAATATTTACAAATAATGGAATAACACAATTTGAAAAATTTATGAAGGAAGAATTATCAACAGAGCCATTTATAAAAGACGAAAAAGGAAATACCTATGTATTAGCGCCAACAAGTGGATTCTATACTGGATATTCAACAAGAAACCTACAAGTTACTAACATTACTTCTGATACAATTAAAGCAACAATTGATGTTGTAGATACAGTTGCAGAATCAGATAATAAAGCTAATGCAGTTATCACAAAAAAGATAACAATTAAAAAAGAAAATAACAAATGGTTAATGGAAGAATTTGCAATTCCAATGCATTACTAAAATAGAGTCAACAGGTAATACTTGTTGATTTTTTATATTAATTTTTGCAAACCATTGACACAAGTACATTTGTTCGTTATAATAAATATACTAGTTAGAATTAGGGGGATATTCATGAATGAAGTAGTAGTCAGGGAAGAATTACATATTAAAAATATGATATATGAAATTAGAGGCAAACAAGTTATGTTTGCCTGTGAAATATCAGCAACCAAATGACACGACAAAAAATATTAGACTTAATTTCTTTTGAAAGTATTAATAAAGCTAATATAAAATTATCAATATTAAATTGATAAAAAGCGTTCTCTTATTAGAAATAATATACAATTAAAATTATTAAGTAAGTATTTAAGTTTTTTTGATTAGCAGTATAGATATGTTTAACGACATATCTTTTTAAATTTATAAAACTGAAAGGGGTGATATAGAAATAATGTTAAACGAAAATTGATGAAAAGTTATAAAATTATGAATACTTGTGATATAATAAATACAGATAAAACAATAAAACCTAAGGATATCATTATATAAAAATTATTTATAAAAATATATTAGTATAAATTGAGGTGAAGTGAAAATATGTATGGAACAATTATAGGTGATATAGCAGGTTCTTATTATGAAGTTAACAATATAAAAACAAAAAAATTTAAATTTATGGAAAAAAACAAATCATCTTTTACAGATGATACGGTTATGACATTAGCCGTATGTAAGTCCTTATTAGAATATGATGGAAATTTTGAAAAATTGCGTGATATTGTTATACAAAATATGGTTACTATAGGTCGTAATCATTCACAATGTGGATTTGGTGGAGAATTTTTTAGATGGATAATCACGGATAATCATAATCCATATAATAGTTATGGTAATGGCGCAGCCATGAGAGTTGGATGTTGTGGCATAGTTGGTACAAATATAGATGAAGTAAAAAAATTATCTAAAATAGTGACAGAAGTATCACATAATCATGAGGAATCTTTAAAGGCTGCTGAATCTATTTCGCTTGCTGTATTTATGGCAAAAAATAAATGTTCAAAAGACGAAATAAAAAAGTATATAACTAACAATTATTATAATCTAAATTTTAGTTTACAAGAAAAACGTAATTTACATGGAGCAGGCATTACTTGTCAAGATTGTGTTCCACAAGCGTTTGTATCTTTCTTTGAATCCAATAACTATGAAGATGCAATTAGAAATGCTATTTCAATAGGTGGTGATAGTGATACCGTGGCGGCAATTACTGGATGCATTGCAGGGACTTATTATGGCATACCAAAAAAATATATAAAAAAAGCCAATTCGTTTTTTATTGAAAGATACGATTATGATTTAATAGAAATAATTAAAGCATTTGAAAAAAAATATCCAACAAAGATTTTAGGTATATCTAGATAGTGATGATTAATAACTTATAAAAAATTATTTATAAAAATATATTAGTATAAATTGAGGTGAAAATATGAATAAAATAATTTATTTAATAAGACATTCTGGACCATTTGTTAATATTAAAAATTATGAGGATTATGAAAATGTTAGTTGGGAAGAATATAATAAAAATATGATTTTATCAGTAGAAGGAGAAAAGAAAGCTGAGAAATTATGTGAAATAGAAGAATTGAAAAATATTGATGATATATATTCAAGTAATTCGTTTAGAGCCATTGCTACTGCAAAATATTTAGCGGAGAATAATAATACTAAAATACAATTAGATGATAGAATCAATGAAAGAAAATTTGGATGTAAATATTTGAACCAGTTACCACTTGATTTCACAAAAAAATCATTCGATAATAAAAATTACAAGTTTTTAGATGGTGAATCATTAAATGAAATGGATTCAAGACTTAATGATTTTATTAATGAGATATTGAATCAAAAAAGAGAAAAAACAATAATTGTAATCCACGGAATTATGTTATTATCATTCCTATCAAATGTTTGTGATTATAAATTTGATGGCGAAAAGACTTTTGCTAAATATAATAATAAATTAATTATTAATGTTAAACCCAAAAATCCAGGTGTATATAAAATAACATATAGTGAAAATAATGAAATTATTGATATTGATGTTATAAACTAAAATCAATAAAACAAAAAAATGAAAAAAGAATTGAAAATAAAGGAGTAAGTATGAATAAACAATATTTTGAGAATTATACAACAAAACATTTTAATAATAAAAATCAACAATTAGTTTTAAAGCAAATAGACAGTTTTTATGAATGCATAAATAATTTTCAATTAAGTGAGCATAAGTACGAAATTGGTGATAACGTTTTACTAAAAAAAGGAACATTGTTACATGGTACATTTAGAAATATAGATGGACTAAAAGATATTGTTAATCAAGGATTAATAGCAAGTTGGTTCATAGATGGAAGAATTTCTAAATACCCTAGTTCTGTTGGTGTATGGAGTTTAAAGAAAGATTATATATTAAAAGATTATATTAACTTTTACTCTGGGGGTACAGTTAGATATTTTAATCAACTTGGCGATACAAAAGAAACTGAAGTAATAGAATTTAATCAAGTAAAGAATTTTATAAATAAAATAATAGAAAAGGGGTATCTGGTTTGGCAAATGGAACAAACCAAAGAAGCAAGATTTTTACCGAGTTTAGTTCAAAATCATGTTCAAATAGGTATTATATTTAACAGTAATAATGAATATGGAAGGAAACTATTAAAAGGGGATATTTTAAACTATAATAATGTTAATGATATCGATGTTCAAGAATTTGTTAATAAAGATTATTATGAAAGATTTATAATTGATAGAAAAAATAAAGATGACTTTTTCACAGATAGAGAAAGTGCAATTTTATTTGGGTTGCCCTATACTTTAATCGAAGGTGTTTTAGTGGGCAGAGACTATGAAAAAGATCAAACAAAATTAAAAGAAATCAAAAAATTATTACCAAAAGCATATATATGTAATTTGGATGGAAAAGTTATTAAAAAATAAGGTGATTTTATATGCAACAATTACAAAATCTTATAAATCAATTTGAATCTAGTTTTAACTTTTATATATTAAAAAACAATTACGGATTTAGTGATTCATCAAAGGATTTTATTGATAGATATTTAGCGATTAAAAATCATATGTGGTGGAACGATGAAACTAAATATGCAAATTTAATTGAATTGTTAAAAGAAAGTATGGAAGCTACTTTAACTACTACACGTTCTATTGTAAAAATAAATAATTTATGGAAACCAGATTTTAATAGTATTAAACAGGATACTGAATATTATAAAGCAGACGTATCTTTAAGAAGTAAAACTGTTTGTGAAGCAATACAACAACTTTTTGAAAATCCAGAAATAAGAAAAAATTTATCAAATGCTGAACTTTATAATTTATATGGAAGTTATTATCAAATTTCAAACCATATAAAAAATAAAACATTAACAGATGAAATCTTAATTGATATAGAAACAAAACTACGTCCTATAAGTGATAAAATTTGGACTTCATCTATAACTAATCCTGAAAATTTTAAATCAGGTGAACCATTTATGTTTATAGTGCATAATGTATCAAAAACAGATATGGAAACAACAGATATAAACGAACACTCTGCTAGAAGTGGAAGAATATCAGCATCATTAATTACTGATAAAGAAATGGGTGTTTACGGTTCTCATAAGTACGGATTTATATATCCAAATGATTCAAGAATTATAACATCTGGATATAAAGATTTATATAGTTATGAAACTCAAAAAGAAGGCAATTATTATCAAAATAATAATAATTCAATGTTGGTAACACCACAAGCGATAGAAAGTTATTCGGCTAATTTAAATGTTCAAGAAAATGGCAAAATATTAAATAATGATAATGCAAATATTTATAATGAAGTTCTACTTGACTCAACAAACGGATTAAAACCTGTTGGAATATATTGCATAACATTTGGAGAAAAAGAATTAAGTTATGATTATATGTCTGCGAAAAAATTAGCAGAACAATCAGGATTGCCTTTAATAGATATTGATATTTCACTTTATAGAACAAAAGAAAATAAAGGAACATATTTAATAGATGAAGAAGCTTTAAGCGTTAAAGAACAAACAATATTTGCTGAAAACTTTTTAAAACAATATTATAAAAGTAAAGAACATGATTTAGCAACAACACAAGATTTTACAGAAACCGATTTAAATTTATATCAAGATATAATTATAGATATATTTTTAACACAAAAGAAAGAAAATAATGTTAGTCCAGAAAATTTGTTTAAATGTTTTGAGGAAGCAAAACTAGCAAGAAAAAATAAAGCTGAAAATTATAATACTTACATTAATGAAATGTCAGATTTAAAAGAAGCGTTAAATAATTTTAATAAAGCATTATCTACTTGCGATAATGAAATAATTAAAAATTCTATAATAGAACAAAGTAATAAAATTATAAAAAGAATTCAAGATTTAAATAAATTAATTGAAAATACAAATATTATTGGATTGTCAGTTGATAATTGGATTTATCAAAGTAATGTAGTATCAGAACAAATCATTGGTGATTTTACACCATTTGATACAGAAATTATAGAATTTAATGGTGAAAAAATAACCATAATATCTGGTTATAAACCTAAACAAGAATTGGAGCAAATAAAACAAGAAATGTTAAAACAAGTAAATTTATCACAAGACCCTATGGAAAAAAGATTAGAACATGCCAAACGAGTTATTGAAGTTAAATTTAATGCTTATGAAACAAATTCTGTGAATATAGACATTGCGACACATAAACAAACAAAACCAGAATTAGAGCAATTAAAAGAAACAAGTCAATCTTTTATTGATATGTCTACTATTGATAAAGACATAACTAAATATGATGAATTAGTAGCGATGCAACAACAATTGAAGTCAGAAATACAAAATATATCAGATAATAGAAAAATATATAATGGAGCTTCTAGTATAGAATGGTTAGAACAAAAACAAAAAGAAATTGCTGATAAAATAGAAACTTATAAAGGCTCTATTTCTGCTAACGAACAAGAATTAATTTCATTACGACAACTTCAAGATGAGTTATTAAGCGAAAAAGCAGAATTAGATAAAAAAGGATTTTTTGGTAAAATGTTTTCTGATAAAAAAATTAGAGATAATACAAATAATATTGCAGATTTAAAAACAAAAATTGAAAGATTAGAACATGAAGTTAACCTAACAAAACGTAGCATACAATCTGAAGAAGAATTTATTAAACAGATTACTGATAATTTCTTATCAAGTTTTGGATTAAATGGTATGAATTTAGAAGATTATAAAAAAAGATTAGAAGCAATTGTACCAAATGCTGAAAAATTAACTGATGGATTTCTACAAAAAGAATTAGAAGATAAACTTAAACTAATAGAACAAAAATTGTCTGAAATGCAAATAGATAAACAAAAAGAACAACAAATGAGACAAGAATTGGAACAAAAGAAAATAGAAGTTGGGTTATCAACCCCACAACCAATTATTACTGAAACACAAGAAGAATTTGATGTTGATAAAAAAACAGGTATTTCTAGATAGAGAAGTTTGATATGGAATTATTAAATAATATTTAAAATAATTTATAAATATTTAAAAGTTTAAAAATTATATATATGAGTATATAAGTTATAAAACGAAGAAAGAGAGTAAGGTAAATATGATAATTGATACAAACGGATATAGAAAAGAACTTATAGATATTATAGAGAAAAAATTACAAGAATTTGATGATGATACAGCAAATAATTTAAAAAAATATATACTAGAAATTATAGGGAAAATTATTAATTTGCCATATAATTGCGAAACAACAATTGCAAAAATGATAAATTATAATCCTGAAAATAATCCTGTTGAACCATTTACACAAGGAATAATATTAAATAAAGTCAATGAAATATGTGAAGAATTAAAAATTAATTTACAAGATACTTATGATAGTTTTGGAGGATTAGCCTTTCACTATACATTTATGAAAATGAAAGAAAATGAAATTTATGTAAAACCGCAAGAATCTGATGTTGTGAATATAGTAAATGTTAATGAAACTACAGATGATAATACACCAAAAACTTATTTTTATGAATTTGTTCCATATAAACATATTGGCACAATTATGTTGAATATTGATGACGATAAAGATTATAAACAAGAGTTTGTTCCGCGTTTAGCCAATACAAGAAAAAATTTTGCAATGTGTCGTACTATATCATTAGATCATCCAGCGACTATAAAAAGAACTGGTGAACGAGATAAAATATATATTAAATACTGTAACTATGAAATAAAGGTTACTTGTTATCTACAAAAGTTAATTGATAGTTTTAAAGTTATTTGCAATGATTTTGTTATAGATGAATCATATTCAGGTAATGAAAAGTATTTTTTTGCGTATTCTGAAGAATTAGGTATTATTTTAACTGGAATGGAAGAAAGAAATCAATTCTTAATACATTATTTATACTTCTGTGGTAAAGATTCATTTGTTCAAGAATTAAATACATATAAAGATTTAACTATATATAAAGAAAAAAATAACCTAGAAGAACAAAATTAAAAATTAAAAATTATTAGTGAAAATGAGGTATAAAAATGGAATTATATAAAGGAGAAAATTGGGATATTATTTTTGGATTATGGTGCCAAGATCATCCTGGATATTGTATTATAGGAAATGAAATGGAATCATTGAGTGATTTACCACTAGAGGCTTGGGTAGAACTCGGAAAACTAGAAAAAGAACTTGAAAGAGTTTGCAAAAAAGTATTTGGAGCAACAATGTTTAATTTTTGTTGTTTAATGAATAATGCTTATAGAGATAATGAAAAACCTAAAGTACATTATCATTTTGTGCCAAGATATAAAGAACCGTTAATACTATTTAATAAAAAATATATTGATAAACATTTTGGATATAATTTTTGGAAATGGGATTTAAGTAGATTTAAAGCCCAAAAAGAGATATATACCGAAGAAGAAAGAAAACAAATTTTTGAAATGATGAAACAAGAATTTAATATTAACAATGTTAAATAAAAATTATAAATCAAGAAAAATTTAAGAATAATCTAAGAAAAAAATAAGAATAAACTTCTGAATTTTTTCTGATTGCAAAAAGAATGTCAAGTGATATAATAGTTATAATAGCGATAGTGCTATAGAGTGATGAGAATTGATTCATTACTCAATGAGATAAAACTTCTCATCTTATAGTTTTTGATATAGGAAGAGTGATAAAATCGATATATGATTTTGTTGCTCTTTTTATATATATTTTGTGAAAGGAGGGTTAAAAATGTATTGGATTTATGGATATCATTGATGTAACAAATTATAGTTTTTGTACTCAAATGATGTACTTCTTTTTGGCATTAAAAAAAGAAATATTGGAATATAAAGGTACATTTTAGGTATAAATTACCCTTAAAACTGTCTGACTTCTGTCTGACATTTTTTATTGTTTCCTTTATTTATGGGAGTTAAGATGTATTCCAAATGTCAGTCATTTTGAGAAATGTCTGACGTTTTAAATTTAGACAATCCCTTATTTTATGGGGCAAACTACCCACTGGGTAGTTTATTGTCTGCCTCGCTTATCCTGCTGAAAAATTATACGTGACTTGGTACATAAAAAATTAAATTTCATATTAAATTTTTTAGAAATTAAGGTACATTATTGTGTACCTTAATTGGGTAATTAATTGAATAATGAATTAGAATTATTAAAACTTGAGTTGATTTTAGTTTATGTTAAAAGTTTTTAAATAACAGAAAGGAATGAGATTAGCTATGAGGAATTATTATTAAAAATAAATTGAAAGGGGGACTATTATAGATACTAAAAATTTAACACAATTAGAAATAGATAATATTATTGATGAGTCAATTAACCTATCAATAATATCAAAATTATTAAATTTAAAATTAATAGATGAAAAACAATTTTATGTTTTAAAAGAAAAATTAAAAACTTTTTATTAATACTACAGAATTGATGAAATATATTATATAATGTTCATAGAGAACGCAGACAAGTTCAAAAACTAATTTAAGAAAGAGAGGTAAAATGGCACAAGTTGAGATTATTGCTGCTAATCTCAAACAAAATGTAATTAATTCTGTTAAAAAAACAATTAAAAGGGTTTGTGCTTATGCAAGAGTAAGTACAGACTCTGAAGAACAATTAACAAGTTATAGTTCACAAATAAAACATTATTCAGAAAAAATCAAATCTAATCCTTATTGGGAATTTGTAGGAATATATGCTGATGAGGGTTTAAGTGGTACACAAGTTAAAAATAGAACTGAATTTAAGCGTATGATAGGCGATGCTTTAAATGGTAAAATTGATATGATTATAGCAAAGTCTATCTCACGTTTTGCTAGAAATACATTAGATACCTTAAAGTATGTAAGACTACTTAGAGAACACAATGTAGATGTATATTTTGAAAAAGAAAATATACACACCCTAGAATTAGATAGTGAGATGTTTTTAACTCTTTATAGTGCATTTGCTCAAGCAGAGAGTGAATCAACATCTATGAATGTAAAAATGGGTTTAAATGCTAAAATGAAACGAGGAGAACCTGTCGGAAATCAAAATTGTTATGGTTATATTTGGAACCAACAAACAAAAGAACTTGAAATAAACGAAGAACAAGCAGAAGTTGTAAGATTAATATTTGATTTATATATATCAGGTTTGGGTGGTAGAACTATTGCAAGAAAACTAAATGAGAAGAATATTCCTACTTACTTTGATAAGAAATGGAGTCAATCATCAATTAATAGAATTATTCGTAATGAAAAATATGTTGGTGATTTACTAGGACAAAAATATTATGTTGAAAGTCCAATTACTCATAAACGTAGTTTAAACTATGGAGAGAAAGAACAATACTATGTTAAAGACCATCATGTAGGTATTATTTCAAGAGAAAAATGGAATAAGGCACAAGAGATATTAAGGAAAAGAAATTCAAAACAAATTCCTGAGGGTAGAAAGCATAAAACTACTTATAGTTTAAAATATGATTTCAGTAGTAAAATTGTATGTGGACATTGTAATTCAACTTATGTAAGACGACAAGGAACTAAAAGAAAAGATGGTATAGCACCTATTTATTGGAAGTGTTATCAACAAGTAGATGAAAAAGATTTTTGTAAAGACTCAAAGTTTATACGTGAAGATGTGTTAAAGAGTATGTTTGTAGAATTATATAACCTAATTGTTAAAAATAAGCATAAGACAAAGGATAAATTACTAAATGCAATAAAAAGTACTTTAAAAGAGGAAAACTATCAAAAAGAAACAAATAAATTAAATATTGAATTAGATAAATATAATAGTAAACTATCAAAATTAGTAGATATGCAGTTAGATGGAATTATTGATAAAGATATTTATATCAAGAAAGAACAAGAAATCAAAACACAAATAACTGATATAGAAACTAAAATAGCAGAACTATTAAATCTAAAAAATACAAACAATGATATATCAAATAAAATTAAAGAGATAGAAAAGATAATGAATGAATCTACTTCAATAAAAGAATTTGATAAGGAAACTTTTGATAGTATTGTAGAAAGAATTATACTAGGCGAAATTGATGAAGATGGTAATAATAATCCTAATGTAGTAAGATTTATTTTAAAGACAGGTACAGAATATAAGTGTGAAAATAACGGAATTGATACAAGCGTGTCATTTGGTAGCTACAAGAGATGTTGCAAAATTATATCAAACAGAAACTAAAGTAATAAATCAAGTAGTAAAGAGGAATTTAAATAGATTCCCCGAAGATTTTTGTTTTCAATTAACTAAAGAAGAAAGTGATATTTTTTGTTCAAGGTCACAATTTGTGACCTTGAACAAAAGTGATAATAAAAGAGGAAGTAATATTAAATATCTTCCATATGTATTTACTGAACATGGTATAATGATGCTTTCTGGATTATTAAAAAGTGAAATAGCAGTTAAAGTTAATGTATCAATTATTAAAGCATTTGTTGAAATAAGAAAATATATATCAAACAATTTAATAGAACAACAATACATTAATAAATTAGTATTAGAAGATCATGAAAGTATAAAATTGTTACAGGAATCTTTTAATAAAATGAATAATCTAAAAAATTATGATGGTTTATTTTTTAAGAACCAAATTTATGATTCATATTCATTATTACTAGATATATTAAATTCTTCAAGAAATGAAATAATTATAATAGATAATTACATAGATAAAAAAATATTAGATGTTCTAAGAAGAATTAATACAAATATAATGATTATTACTAATAAATATAATAATGAAGATTATGAAAAATATATAAAGCAATATAAAAATATTACTTTAAAAATTGACAATAGTATTCATGATAGATTTATTATTATAGATAGAAAAGAATTATACCATTGTGGCGCATCATTAAAAGATATAGGAAAAAAGTGCTTTGCAATAACTGAGATAAAAAACCAAAGGTGGTTAAATGATATATTAAAATCAATAAATATATAGTAATATCTATTGATTTTTTTTATATACTATAGTGGTGATGTTATGCAAAATATTGGACTACCATTAATACTTACAACTATATCTGGATTATCAACCATGATAGGTGCAATAATTATTTTTTTTACCAAAAAAGATAATAAAAAATTATTAGTATTTTCTCTTAGTTTTGCAGCTACTATAATGATTGGAATTAGTATTACAGATTTAATACCTACTGCATATTCATTTTTAATTAGATATTACAATTTACCAATTATATTTATAGTAATACTACTAGGTATGTGTTTTACTTTTCTAATAGATCAGTATATACCTGAAAATAAAATTAATAATAGTAAACTATACAAGATAGGATTATTTTCTATGCTAGCAATTTGTCTTCATAATATACCAGAAGGAATTATTACGTTCATTTCATCATTTGAAGATATATCATTAGGTATTTCATTAACAGTCGCAATCGCACTACATAACATACCAGAAGGTATATCTATTTCATTGCCAATTTATTATAGTACTCATTCAAAGTTTAAAGCATTACTATATACATTTATATCGGGAATCTCTGAACCAATAGGAGGATTATTAATATATTTATTATTCCATAATTATATAAATGATTTTATTTTAAATTTTATTTTATTATTTGTTGCGGGTATGATGAGTTATTTATCTTTATTTAAATTACTACCAGAATCACTAAATAACAAAAAATACAAAGTCACAATTATCTCAATAATAATTGGAATTTGTATTCTATTAATTAATCATTTTTGTTTTTAATAATAATTTTTGAATTAATTACTGAATTAATATATTTTTCTTTTTCTTCTGTTTTAAATGGTAGCGAATATATATATGCAAGTTTTAATTCAAACTCCCTTTCTTGGGAATTATAATCACTAAACTTAGTAATAAGTGGAGTAGTGATTTCTTTTTTAATTTTACCAAGATATTTTTTACCATTATTACTTAATCCTAAAATTCTGATGCTTGTTATATCATCCATATTATCAGTTTTTTTAAATCCAGTTAATATATGACAGAACATTCTAGATATTTTATTATATGTATATCTTTTAGTCTTAATTGATTCAATTAATGCTTCGTAATCATTAACTTTGTATATATTTTTAGAAATTCTATTTTCAATTCCTTCATCTACAGTCATATATTTATCTAATTTATCTAAATCAGAAATTATCTTATATTTTAAATACGGAAAATAATCATTCATTGAATATACGGTTTTATTGTTAATATAATCATATGTAATATCTGGCACATATTTTGAACATTTATCATTATTTAATAATCTATTTCTTATATTTGATGCACTTACAATATTTTCATTGCTATCCAAATCGTGATAATTATTAGTTCTTTTAATTGAAACAGGAGTAATATTATAATTATTTCTATATATTTCTCTAACATAGGAAAGGGCTAATATATCATTTGGCATTGTAATTTCTTTTTTTGTTATTTGTTTTAGCGCAGTTGATAAAGCAGTAGGATAGTTAATGCCTTTATCTAACAAATCTTTAACTATTTTATTATAATTTTTATCATTTAATTGAATATTTGCAAGATTTATAAAAGAATCTAAATCATTTGATTCACTACCAAATACTAATGTATCAATTTTAAATTCATTTAATATTTTTATCGCACCAAAAGCAAATTTATCAGCACTTTGTGTAGCAAAATTAAAAGGTAATTCTAAAACAATATCTATCCCATATTCTAACGCTATTTTAGTTTTATCATATTTATCTAAAATACTTATCTCACCACGTTGTAAAAAGTTTCCACCCATTACAACAACAATTAAAGAATTAGGATACATTTCTTTAACTTTTTTTATTTGATATAGATGCCCATTGTGAAATGGGTTATATTCAGCTACTATTCCTATAATATTCATATAATCACTTCCATATTTAAATTACTATAACTATCTTTTAAATATATACTTTTTAGTATTCTTATAATCTTTTTGCATTATTTCATCTATATTATTAGTTGAAAGATTAAGATTTGGAATATGTTTATTGAATTCAGAAACAAACCTCTTTGCTCTTATATATCCGTGTTCTGGTATAGTGTTTTCTGAATACAATAATTTTATTGATACAAATTCTAAAATCTTTTTTCTAAGTTTCATATCAACAATATGATTATATACTGATTCTTTTAATGTGCTATAATCCCAATTTTGTTCTTTTGTATGCTCAAATATTTCTAATAATTCATCAAGTGTAATGTCAGTTTTATCAGTAATCTTTTTTATATAATAATCAATTTCTACCTTACCATTATCAGGATTAGCACGTAATAAAAAACTATCAATATAATTTAAGTCATAATTTTCATTTGGAATTTTATTTTTTATACTCATAAAAATATTGTCAATTCCCCAACCAGTAGATCTATATCCACATTCAATTAAACATAATTCTGTGTGAGGTAGTCTAAACATTAATTGATTAAAATCCATGTTTTTAGATAGTGGTTTTATTTGTTCGAACGCTGGATAAAAAACACCTTCATAACGTTCTAATTCTCTTTCTGGATATTTAAATTCATACCAACTAGTAATCATGTCAACAGTGTTTTGCAACTCTGATATTTTAGTATAGGCATAGTAACCATTCTTAATTTTACTATTAAACCATTTTAAAAATTCCTTATTACTTTTTATTATATATTCTTTTTTATCTTGGTTATAAAAATTCTTCGCTTCAGCAATTGTCATACAAAACCTCCTAGATTAATAAAAAAATGAACTCAAAGGAGCCCATTTAAATACTTAGTGGTGGACCTTGTAGGACTCGAACCTACGACCGCCCGGTTATGAGCCGGATGCTCTAACCAACTGAGCTAAAGGTCCACATCATAATGCAATAATTTGTCATTGCTTCTATATAATAACATATTATTTTTTTTAGCGCAATAATATTAACAAAAATATTTAAAAAAAATTTACAAAATAAAATATATATTAATAATTAGATATGGTATACTATTAACATATATGCTAGAAAGGATGGATATATGAATAAAATCGTAATAATAGGTTGTGGTAATGTAGGAATGAGTTATGCATATGCATTACTTAATCAAAGAACTAAAGTAGAAGAGTTAGTATTATTAGATATAGATAAAGAAAAAACAGTTGGTGAGGCAATGGATTTAAATCATTGTTTAGCCTTTGCGCCATCTAAAATTAAAATAAAGGCAGGGGACTATAGTGATTGTAATGATGCAACTATAATTTGTATTGCGGCTGGAAAAAATCAAGAAGTAGGAGAAACTAGATTAGATTTAATTAAAAAAAATTATGATGTATTTAAAAGTATAATTACAGAAATAAATAAGACTAATTTTAATGGTATATATTTAATCGCAACAAATCCAGTTGATATAATGAGTTATATTACTATGAAATTATCAGGACAACAAAATAATAAAGTAATAGGTAGTGGGACAATTCTTGATACAGCGCGTCTTAGATATTTGATAGGTGATGAATTAGATATAAATCCTAAAAATATTCATGCATATGTTATTGGAGAACATGGTGATAGTGAATTTGTACCGTGGAGTAATGCATTAGTAGGATTAAAATCAATAGATAATTATCTTGACAGTAACAAACTAGAAACTATTGCGTCATCTGTTAAAAATTCCGCATACGAAATAATAAATAGAAAAGGTGCGACTTACTATGGTATAGGAATGTGTCTTGTTAAAATAACAAATTCAATATTAGATAATGATAATTCAATCATAACATTATCAGCATTTGATAAAGAAAAAGATATATACTATGGTATGCCATGTATAGTAAATAAGGAAGGAATAAAAGATATAATTAAATTAGATTTAAATAATGAAGAAATTAAAATGTTAGAAAATTCTATAAATATATTAAAAGAATATCGAAATATAATAGATAAATGAGGTGTAATTTTATGAACAAAAAAATAGTATGTATTGGACATGCAACATTTGATATAACATTTCCTTTAAAAAAATTCCCAGAGGAAAACACAAAAAATAGAGTTAAAAAAATAGTACAATGTGGTGGTGGACCTGCATCTAGTGCTGCATATTTACTTGGTAAATGGAAACAAAAACCATATTTTATAGGTACAGTGGGAAATGATATATATGGTAAAACTATAAAAGAAGAATTAAAAAGTGTTGATGTGAATATAGATTATATGGAAGAATCAGATAAATATAATACAACATTAAGTATAATAATTGTTTCTGGTTCAAATTCAACAAGGACGTCTTTAGCATATAAAAATCCAAATATGAAAATGCAAAATACTAATATAGATATTAAACCAGATATATTATTAACTGATGGTCAAGAGTATGAACTATCAATGAATGTAATTAAAAATAATCCAGATATGATAAGTATAATAGATGCTGGTAGGGCAACTGAAGAGATAATTGAATTATGTAAAAATGTAAATTACATTGTATGCTCGAAAGAATTCGCAGAAGAAGTAACTGGAGTTAAATTTAACTATAGAGATGCTAATACATTTAATCAAATATTTATAAAACTTATAGAAATGTTTCCAAATAAAAAGTATGTTATCACATTAGAAGATAAAGGAAGTATGTTCTTAGATGGTGAATACGTCAAAATAATGCCAACATATAAAATGAAGGTTAAAGATACAACTGGTGCGGGTGATATATTTCATGGTGCATTCACTTATGGTATAGCAAATGGTTATTCATTAGAAGAATCCGTAAAATTAGGTAATATTGCTGGTGCATTATCTACAACTAAGATCGGTGCAAGAAATTCTATCCCATCACTTAAGGATGTAATGAAATTATATGAAAAGTAAAGTTATTAATCCATTTTTATATAATGTACCTTCTATTGATTTACATGGTGACGATAGTGATACTGCAAGAGTGAGAATACAAGACTTTATTAAAGATAATATAATTATGAAAAATGAAAAAATTGAGATTATACATGGAATGGGAACTGGTATTTTAAGAAAAGTTACACATAATACTTTACAAAAACATAAACATGTGTTAGAATACAAAACATCTTATTTCAACAGGGGAAGTACAATTGTTTGGTTGAAAGTTGACAAATAAAGACAATTGTGCTATAATACAACCATAAAAAAGAGGGGGAGTTTTTTATGTACGAAGAAGAAAAGAAAAATTCGTTTATAAAGGATTTTATTATTAAATTACTTTATATGTTCTTATTTTTATTCTTATTTATGTGGCTTTATCCAGCACCTAAGGTAGATTTAAGCGATGTTGAGGTTAAAGTTGATAAAACAGAATTACAACCATTATTTGCAGGTGTATTCAATGATAATATTAATTCAATGAAAGAAGCTGCTAAATCTTATTATACTATTGATCGTTTACCAAGTACTAATGGTAAGTCTTCAAAAATGACATTACAAGAAATGTTAAATAAGAAAATAGTTGCTCCATTTGTTGATGCTAATGGAAAATCATGTAATGCATCAGCTTCATATGTAGAAGTTACAAGAATTTCTGCTACTGAATATACTATGAAAGTAAATCTAGAATGTAGTGATAAAACTGATTACATTATGGAAACTATTGGATGTACTAGTGTTTGTCCTGGTTGTGTAGCTACACCGGCTTCAACAACATCTACTAAAACTACTACAACTAATAAAGTGGTTTCTCAACCAACAGTAGTAAGACCATCTACAAATGTTACACCAACAGTTTCTCAACCAAAAACATATATTTATACAAAAGAAGTAACTAATGAAACTTGGGAATTAAACAATACATGGACTGATGATAAGAAAACTGGTTCAGATGTAAAAGTTTATGATACTAGAACTGTTGAAGGTGATGTAACTTATGAAACAGAAAGTTATACATATAGAACAGTAAGTTGGGTAGCAAGTTGGGATCAAGATGCTAATTATACTTTAATTCTTAACCAAAATACTATTCCAAGTAATGCAAGAAATGTTAGAATTACTTCAAGTTCTAAAATTACTACTCCATATGAATTAAATAAATACATCAATAGAAGATATTCATGTGATATAAGAATGGATGGAAATAGTTGTCCTAGAAGAACTGATGATTCAATTATTCAAGATAGATATTTAACATCTACACCAATCGCAACATTTAGATATTCATTAGATGTATATAAATCAAATGGAAGATGGAAAGTTGATGTTAATGCTAATACAACAAATACATTCTATGGTGAACAAAAATATATAATTCCAATTAAATTTACTGTTACTTGGCAAGAACCAGTAAGAGAAGAAGTTAAAGAATATAAATATCAATATTTAAAGGTTACTAAAAGTACATTAACTGAATATTCTTCATCAAGTAATGATACTAACCTAATTAATGCAGGATATAAGTTAGTTGGTACAAAATAATAAATGAATTTTTCAAAAGCAAGTTTTAAAACTTGCTTTTTTTGTGTTATAATTTATATAGGTGATAAAAATGGCAAACATAATAGACAAGATTTTTGAATACTCATTAGAAGAAATTATGGGAGACAGATTTGGAAGATATGCAAAAACAATTATCCAAGATAGAGCAATACCAGATGTTCGTGATGGTTTGAAGCCAGTACAACGAAGAATATTATATTCAATGTACAAGGATAGAAATACTCACGATAAACCATATAAGAAAAGTGCGAAAACAGTTGGTAATGTTATGGGACAATTCCATCCTCATGGAGATTCAAGTATTTATGATGCAATGGTTCGTATGAGTCAATGGTGGAAACAAAACGCTGTATATATTGATATGCATGGGAATAATGGTTCAATGGATGGTGATAGTCCAGCAGCGATGCGTTATACTGAAGCAAGACTTGCTAAAATTAGTAATGAATTACTAAAAGATATTGAAAGAAATACTGTTGAATTTGCTCCAAACTATGATGATAGTGAATTAGAACCAACAGTATTACCCGCAAAATTCCCTAATCTTTTAGTAAATGGTTCAAACGGAATAAGTGCAGGGTATGCAACAAATATACCTCCACACAATTTATCAGAAGTAATTGATGCAACAATTTATAGAATTGATAATCCAAACTGTAGATTAGACACAATTATGAATATCGTAAAAGGACCTGATTTTCCTACTGGTGGAATTGTAGAAGGATTAAAAGGAATTAAAGATGCATTTGAAACAGGTAAAGGGAAAATAGTATTAAAAAGTAATGCTAAGATTGAAAAAGATCAAATAATTGTTACTGAAATACCATTTGAAGTTAATAAAGCATTATTAGTTAGAAAAATTGATGAAATAAGAGTTGATAAAAAAATTGATGGTATAGCAGAAGTTAGAGATGAAACAGATAGAGATGGTGTAAGAATTGCCATTGATTTAAAAAAGGGTTGTAATAAAGAATTAGTATTAAATTATTTACTTAAAAATACAGATTTACAAATCACATATAACTATAATATGGTTGCGATAGTAAATAAAAGACCTAAACTATTAGGGATACTAAAAATATTAGATGCATATATCGCACATCAAAGAGAAATTGTTACTAGGAGAAGTGAATTTGATTTAGCGCATGCTAAAGCAAGACTTCATATCGTTGATGGCCTTATGAAAGCATTATCTATTCTTGATCAAGTAATAGAAACAATTCGTGCTAGTAAAAATAAAAGTGATGCTAAAAATAATTTAGTATTAGAATATGATTTTACTGAAACACAAGCAGAAGCAATTGTAATGTTACAACTTTATAAATTAACTAATACAGATGTTACATTACTAGAACAAGAAAAAGAAAATTTAAATAAAACCATTGAAATTTTAAATAAAATTCTTAGTGATGAAAAAACATTGTTAGATGTTATCAAACAAGAAATGAGAATCATTAGAAAAGAATATGGCGTAGATAGAAAAACTGAAATTAAAGAGGAAATAACAGAAATAAAAATTGACACTACATCACTAATTACAAAAGAAGATGTAATAGTTGTAGTAACTAAAGAAGGATATGTTAAAAAAGTATCTAAGAAAAGTTATGCAGCATCTATTGAAGACGAAACATTAGTAAAAAAAGGTGATTATGTAATTGGTCTATATGAAATGAATACATTAGATACACTATTATTATTTACTGATCAAGGTAATTACCTATACATACCAGTTCACGAATTACCTGATATAAAGTGGAAAGAATTAGGAAAACATGTTAGTAATATAATTAGTATTAAATCAGATGAAAATATAATTGGAAGTATTCCAGTATATGATTTTAAAAAAGATAGTTATATTACAATATTTACTAAAGATGGTATGGTTAAACGTAGTAAGTTATCTGATTACCAAGTACAAAGATATTCTAAACCTATTTCAACTATAAAACTTAAAGGTGATGATTTAGTAACTAATGTATATGAAGTAAATGGTAATGAAGATATATTCATAGTTACAAATAATGGTTATGGATTATGGTATGATATGGATAGTGTACCAGTAGTTGGTGTAAAAGCTGCAGGAGTAAAATCTATAAATTTAAAAGATGGAAATGTAGTAAGTGGTATATGTTTTGAAAACCAAGAATATTTAACTATAATTACTGATAAAGGAAATGCTAAAAGAATTAAATTATCTGAATTAGAAAAAGGAAGAAGAGCTTCTCGTGGTTTATTAATATTTAAAGAAGTTAAAAGTAATCCTCAACATGTAATTAAAGCATTTTTACTAGATGTTAAAAAATATATAGGAATTAAAAAGGATGAGGATATTAAGAACATCAAACTAACTGAAATTCCAATTATGGAAAGGTATAGTATAGGTTCATTAATTCACAAATCTGGTATTGATGATTCATTTGAAATAATGAATTTAATGAAAAAGGAAGATATAACTACTAATAATAAGCAAGATAAAGAGGAAAAAAAAGAAGAACCTAAAAAAGTATCATTAAAGGATATTGATGATAAAATGATGACTATAGGGGACTTTTTAGAAGATTTTGATATATAGGAGGAAAGATTATGAGTTTAAAACAAAAAATATATGATGATATGACAACTGCTATGAAAAGTAAAGATAAAGAAACATTATCAGTACTTAGAATGGTAAAAGGTAGTATTCAATTAGAAGAAATAAATAAGAAAAAAGAATTAGAAGACGATGATGTTATCGCAGTGATTTCAAAACAAATAAAAACAAGAAAAGATGCAAATAGTGAGTTTGAAAAAGGTAATAGACAAGATTTAATTGATAAGAATAATCAAGAAATATCTATCTTAAATAGATATATGCCTGAACAATTAGATAGTTCTGAAATCGAGGAAATTATTACTGAAGCAATGACTAGACTTGAAGTTACTACTCAAAAACAAATGGGATTATTAATGAAAGATATTATGCCTAAACTAAAAGGTAAAGCAGATATGTCAGTAGTTAATGAACTAATTAAAAGCAAATTAAACTAATAAAACCTATAAGGATTTCCTTATAGGTTTTTAATTTTTCTATAATTATTAATATATATAACATATGGTGAATCATTTTTATTAGTATTATGAAATTCACCAATATTGTATTTATCTTTTATTGTATTTAAAAACTCTTTTAATTTAACACTTTCTTTTTTACCTTCATTATGACCAGGATAAACAGTAATAACAATCATTCCTTTTTTATTTAATAATTTTAATGATTGTTTTATTGATGATATTGTACTTTCATAATGAGTAGTAATATTTTCATTACCATTAGGTAAATATCCAAGATTATAGACTATAAAACTTATTTTACCTTGATAATCATTTAATTTTTCTAATATTAAATCATGTGAAAAATTAAATAGAGTATAATTATTAATATTGTTTTCATCTAATAAATTTTTAGTATTACTAATAGCTATATCTTGAATATCAAATCCAAATACATGACCATTAGGTACTAATTTAGATAAAAACAGTGTATCTTTACCATTACCGCATGTTGCATCAATGACAATATCATTAGGTTTAACAACATAGTCTGCAAGTTGTCTAACTTTATTTAAAACACTTATTTTAAATCCTTGATATGTATTTCTTCTTTCCAGTTCCTTATCAATATCATTTAAAACTCCAAACTTTTTTGTTAACCAATTTGGTTCAACTAGATCCTCACTTTTAGGATCTCCTGTAATTCTATTAATTACAATAGTATCTTTTAATATTTCTAACTGATCACAAACTATATTAACATATTCTTCCTTAGTTAATACATGAAATCTTTCTTTTTTGTATAACATTTCAAGAGGTGTATCTTTTAATATATGTAGCATATGTATTTTAACTCCATCAATAGGTAATTTATTTATATGTCTAACAGTTTCTAACATCATTTCTTTAGTTTCATATGGTAGTCCATTTATAATATGTACAACGACTCTTATTTTTCTTTTATGTAATTTCCTTACCATTTCATCAAAACATTCTAAAGTGTGACATCTATTAATTAATTTAGAAGTTTTTTCATGAATAGTTTGAAGTCCTAATTCAACAGTTAAATAAGTTCTAGTATTTAATTCTTCTAAATAATCTAATACTTCATCACTAATAGAATCTGGTCTTGTTGAAATGGATAGGCCTACAACATTATCTAGTTTCAAAACAGTTTCATATTTTTCTTTTAAAACATCAATTTGAGCATAAGTATTAGTATTAGCTTGAAAATAGGCGATATATTTACTATTAGGCCATTTTTTTTCTAATACTGTTTTAACCTCATTAAATTGGGTAATCAAATCTTTTTCTTTATCGCCAGCAAATTCACCACTACCATTTTTAGAACAGTATATGCATCCACCATATCCGAATTTACCATCTATATTAGGACAGGTGAAACCACCATTTAAACTAACTTTAAAAACTTTACTATTAAAAATTTTTTTATATTCATAATTAAGTGTATGATATCTTTTATTATCTAAAGTATATTTAAAATAATTCATTTAAATCACCTGTGAATATTATAACACAGTTATTCAATATTTTTACTTTTAATAAATTCTCTTAGCATTAATTATTTTACTGATTGATAGAATAGAGATTGATGAAGAAAAGAATGTTGATATTTATTGTAAGTTTAAACTGACTTGCTAATCCTTAATATTATATTTTAAAATAAACAAAAAAACATTTACAAACAGATGTTCGCTTGATATAATTGAAATATGATGTAAGGAGATGTTAATTATGAATCAAAATAAATTAAAACAAGATGAAAGTCAACCGCACGAAAATATCGTACAGTTGAAAGTGCTTTAAATTTAAATTGTATATATTTTGTAATAGTTAGTAATTAATAGAAGAGATCGGTGATTAAATGAAACAAGATAAAATGCATTTAATAAATAAAATATTTAATAATGAAACAATAAGAACTATTTGGGATAAGGATGATGAAAAGTATTATATAAGCGTCGTTGATATTGTTAGTATTATTAGTGAAAGTAAAGATGGTAGAAAATATTGGAATAAATTAAAACAAAGATTAAATGTGGAAGGAAATGAAACGGTGACAAATTGTCACCAGTTGAAATTGAAAGCTCAAGATGGGAAATATCGTTTGACTGATGTGGTTGATATAGAAGGTATGTTTCGAATAATTGAATCGATTCCTAGTAAAAATGCTGAACCTATAAAACAATGGTTAGCACGTTTAGGTAAAGAAAGAATTGATGAAGTATTTGATCCATCTATAAGTGTTCAACGTGGAATTGATTTATATAGAACTAAAGGTTATGATGAAACTTGGATTCAAAAAAGAATTAAAGGAATGCAAGATAGAAAAAAATTAACTGATGTTTGGAAAGATGGTGGCATTAAAGAGGGTAAGGAATTTGCAATTCTAACAAACGAGATTTATCAAGAATGGTCTGGGATGACAGCTAAAGAATATAAACAATATAAAGGACTTAGAAAAGAAAGTTTAAGAGATAATATGAGTGATATTGAAGTTACACTTGCAGATTTAGGAGAAATAGCAACAAGGGAAATTGCTAAAAAACATAGGCCACAAGGATTGAAAGAAAATATTGCAGTTGCAAAACGTGGTGGAAAGATAGCAAACAATACAAGGATTGATTTAGAAACTGAAATTGGCGAAAGTGTAATTACAAAGAATAATGCTTTAAGTTATCAATATATAAATGAAAATAAACAAATAGAGGTTAAATAATCATTATTCAATATTTTTACTTTTAATAAATTCTCTTAGCATTTTAGTAAGTGCTCTTTTTTCTATTCTAGAAACATAACTTCTAGATATTTTTAACTCTTTAGCAATTTCCTTTTGCGTCATTTCATCACTTCCAAATAACCCATATCTTTTCGCAATTATTATTTTTTCTCTTTCAGTTAAAATACTCATATATTCTTTCAATAATGCAACATTATCTTTAATATAAATATCATCTACAAAATCTGGATTAGGAGTTTTTAATATATCTATGAAGGTGATTTCATTACCATCTTTATCATATCCAATACTTTCATTTATGCTGATATTTTTATCATTTTTTTTGTTGCTTCTAAAATACATCAATATTTCATTTTCGATACATCTAGCGCAATAAGTAGTGATTCTAGTACCATGTTTATCTTTATAAGTATCAATTCCCTTAATTAAGCCAATAGTTCCGATACTAATTAAATCATCATTATCATTATTATTTTTTTCAAACTTTTTTACAATATGTGCGACTAATCTTAAATTGTGTTCTATAAGTTTATTCCTTGCATCTTTGTTACCTAACTGAAGTTTTTTAATGCATTCTTCTTCCTCTTCTTTTGATAATGGATCTGGAAAAACATTATTACTATAAGAACCAGTTAAAAATATACTGTTTTTAATCAACTCAACTAATAAATTAAATAACAAAATATCACTTCCCAATTAATTATATTTAAAATACAATTTATTTTGACAAAAATAGATAAAATAGTGTTATAATTGAGATAGTGTAGGTGTAGTAGTATGAAGAAATTTTTAATTGTAATTATAACTGTGTTGGGTATTTTAATCCCTTTAACATTAAGTATTTATTTTGCATTTATACCTAATTTAGAATTAAAAGGAAGTAAGAATCAAAAAGTTGTATTAAATAACGAATATAAAGAATTAGGTGCTAGTGCAGAAAATTTATTTGGTAAAGACAATTATAAAATAGAAGTTCAGGGTAAAGTTGATACAAATAAGGTTGGTACTTATAAAATAAAATATACTTACAAAGATGGATTAATAAAAAAGTCAGTTGTTAGAAATGTTAAAGTGATTGATGAAGAATCTCCAATTATTACTCTAGAAGGTGGAGAAGAAGTATTTGTTTGTCCAAATACAGAATATGAAGAATTAGGATATAATGCAACAGATAATTATGATGGAGATATTACTGATAAAGTTAAAATAACTAAAACTGATAGTTTAATTAAATATACAGTAAAAGATACTTCATCAAATACAACAACAATTGAAAGAAACTTAAAATACGAAGATAAAGAATCTCCAATTATTACATTAAGTGGTAATGAATCTATATCTTTACCATTAGGACAAGCATATAAAGAACCAGGTTATAGCGCAATTGATAATTGTGATGGAGATTTAAATAAAGAAGTAAAAGTAACCAATAATATAGATGTAAATAAAGTTGGTAATTATGAAATAAAATATACAGTTATTGATAAAAGTGGTAATGAAACATCTATAACAAGAACTGTAAAAGTATATAATAATAAAGTACAAATTAAACAAGGAATATATAAATCATCTATGATATATTTGACATTTGATGATGGACCTAGTGCTTCAATAACACCAAAAGTTCTTGATATACTAAAAGAAACGGGTGTCAAAGCAACATTTTTTGTGACATGTAAAAGTGACTCACTAAATTATTTAATAAAAAGAGCTCATGATGAAGGACATACTATCGCGCTACATACATGCTCACATAACTATTCACAAATATACAAATCTGAAACTGCATTTTTTGATGATTTATATACAATTAGTAATAAAGTGAAAAGTATTACTGGTGTTGAAAGCAAAATAACAAGGTTTCCAGGTGGTAGTTCTAATACTGTTAGCAGACAATATAATAGTGGTATTATGAGTAGGTTAGTAAGTCAAATGAATGAAAAAGGATTTACATATTTTGATTGGAATGTAGGTAGTGGTGATGCAGGTGGTGCTTCTAATAAAAATGATGTTTATAATAATGTTATAAAAGGAATATCACCTACAAAAACAAATGTGGTTTTAATGCATGATTTTGAAAATAATTATAAAACATTAAATGCACTTAAAGATATAATAACAACATGCAAAAATGCTGGATATACTTTTGCTGCAATTGATAGTAATACTCCACAAATAGCGCATGGTGTAAATAATTAAAACATATAATTAAGGAATGATGGTTATGACAAAAGAAGAATTAATAAAACAATATTGTAATTTAAATGAGGGGAAGTATAGTTTAGATACAAAAATAGGCAAAATAGATGTTGAATGTATTCATGCAAATGGAAAAAGTGATTTTGCAATAACAAGTATTAAAATAAACAATAATTTATATTCAGAATTTATATATACACATTTTAATTATATTAAATTAATAGAGAACATATATTTTAATGACCAAAATAACAAATATAAACTACGTCATTATTTGAATAATGAAAATAAAAATGAAATAGAATATACAAATAAAGAAAATAATGTATATCAAATTAGTCAGGATAAAATAGTAAATAAAACTACACAATACATAATTAGAGAAGGAATAATGTCAAATAGTAATTCATATAAGAATATATCCATTGAATATAATTTAGAAACAGATGAAAAAATATTATTAATTAAAAAAAATGCAAATAGTAAAGTTTCTACAAATGAAAGTAACTATGTCAAAATACATGGAGATATAAAATCGTTCATTAATAAATATAATGAGTTAATAACAATATTAAATTCTAATACAAATATCACAGTTGAAAATAGTAAAATATACAGTAACGAATTAGAAAAATTAATTAATACATATTCTATACCACAAATTGATATTAATGAATTTGAAAAATTAAATAATGAAATTAATGAATATATAAAAATATATAAAGAGTTTTCTCCTAAACTTAATACATATCATTCAAAAGAAATGATTAAATTACTTGAATTTATTTTAACAGTTATTAATAAAGAAAATATAGAACATAATAAAAAAGCAACGCAAGGCAAAAGAAAATTAAAAATGTATTTTTGGAATAATAAAAATTAAAATATATCTTAATAGATATATTTTTTGTTTTAAAAATTAAAAAGTATAGTATAATGGTAGTTAGGAAGGTGAAATTATGGATATTTTCTTGCCAGATAGATACTATAAAAATATATATCAAGTTGACTATATAAAATTAAAAGAGGATGGAATAAAGTGTTTATTATTTGATTTAGATAATACCATAGTTCCACCAAATGTTAAAATACCAAATAAAAAAATAAGAGACCTATTTGATAATTTAAAAGAATTAGATTTTAAAGTAATAATTATGTCAAATAGTCCTAAAAAAAGATTAGTTCCATTTAAAGATGAATTAATAGTAGATTGTAGTGCATCATCAATGAAACCATCTAAAACTAAATTTTTAAAAATATTAAAAGAATATAAATTTGATCTAAGTGAAACTGCAATTATTGGTGATCAATTAATGACTGATATATTTGGTGGTAATAGAATAGGTATTATTACTATACTTGTGAATCCTATCAGTAAAAATGATATTACAGTAACAAAATTTAATAGAAAATTAGAAAAAATAGTTGAAAAAAAATTGAAAAAAAGAGGGTTATTTGAAAGAGGTAAGTATTATGACTAAAAAATGTCTTGGCTGTGGAAGTGTGATGCAATACGATAATCCAGAATTAGAAGGATATGTAGACAAAAAAGATTATAATAGTTCGTTAATATGTAAAAGATGCTTTAGAATGAAATATTATGGGGAATATTATGCTGTAAAAAAGAAAAATGATGAATTTATTGATATAATAAAAAGTATAAACAATACCAATGATTTAGTATTATATGTAGTAGATTTGTTTACTCTTTCAGACAGCATCGAAATAATACATAAATATTTATCAAATGATATATTATTGGTGATAACTAAAAGAGATGTAATGCCCAAATCAATAAATAATAAAAAATTAATTAATTATATTGAAACTTTAAATAAAAATTATAATATAATGGACACTGTAATAGTTAGTGCGATGAATAATGAGGGACTTGATGAATTATATAGAAAAATAAAACAATACCAAGTCAGCAAAAAAGTATATGTAGTTGGTAGTACAAATGCTGGTAAATCAACACTAGTTAATAAATTAGTAAAGAATTATTCTACTGCTACAAGTAATATTACTGCAAGTTTAATGCCATCTACAACTCTTAATCAAATAAATGTAGTATTAGATGATGATTTAACATTAATTGATACACCTGGTATTGTAGATGAAACAAGTATAATAAATTATATAGATTTTAAAGATTTAAAAAAGATTACCCCTAAAAAAGAAATTAAACCAATTACTTATCAACTGAATTCTAAAAAAGCTATTGAATTAGATAAATATGCAAGACTTAATTATATAAGTGGTCCAAAAAATAGTTTTACAATATACATGTCTCCATCACTTAAAGTAAGTCAAGTTAATATTACAACACATGAAGAAAAATATAAAGATTTGATTAAACATAGATTTGATATCAATGGTAGGGAAGATATTGTAATAAATGGATTAGGTTATATTAAAATAACTAATCCTGGTACTATAGATATTTTAGCGCCAAAAGGGGTTAGTGTTATAAAAAGAGATGCAATGGTATAAGAGATTATTTTAAATCTCTTTTCTTTTATGCAAAAAATGTGTATAATTGGATTATTGGGAGGGTTGTATATGATAAGAGGCAAAAAAATTATTAATAATAAAAATATATCGTTAAAAAATGAATTATCTACTATGGAACAGGTAGACAACATATACATCCCACTTGTTACATATAACAATAATAATTGTCAAATTCTAGTTAAAGAAGGAGATTATATATATAAAAATCAAATTATTGCTATATCAAATGATAAATATAAATTCCCAATATTTAGTAGTGTTAGTGGTATAGTAAAAGAGTTTGTAGATAAAAAATACATTGATAACAAAATCGTAAAAACAATTAAAATAGAAAATGATTTTAGAGAAAAAGAAAAAGAAAAAATAGGCGCAAAAAAGAAAATAAATCAATACACCAAAGAAGAGGTAATTGACCTATTAAAAACTTGTGGTGCTGTTGGAATGAGTGGTAGTTATTATCCAACATATTATAAATATGGTATGGAATTAAAAATAAACAAATTAATAATTAATGCAGTAGAATGTGAACCATATATAACATCAGATTTTACTATTCTAAAATTACATACATCAGAAATTTTAGAAACAATAGACTCATTAATGGAAATCTTTGAAATTAATGAATGTGTAATTGCAATAAAAGATTATAATCAAAGTTCTATGAATGATTTAATAGAATATATTGGATCATATCCTAAAATAACAATTAAAACTGTTCCTGATATATATCCAATTGGATATGAAAAATCATTAATAAAATATTTATATAACGTTGATATTAAAAAAAATCCTATTGAAAAAGGTATTATAGTAAATAATATTTCAACAATTTATGAAATATTTAGAATATTAAAATATAGAAAACCAGTCGTTGAAAGAATTATAACTATTAGTGGTAATAATATTAAAAATCCTCAAAATATTCTTGTGAAAGATGGTACTTTAATTAAAGATATAATAAATTATATTGGTGGATACACCAAGAATAAAGTAACACTAATTTCAAATGGACCTATGATTGGTAATGCATTAGATAGTGATGATATAGTAGTAAATAAAAAACTTTGTGGTATAGTCGCAATGGATATAGAAACAACTTTTGAAAATAAATGTATCAATTGTGGTAAATGCATTAATATTTGCCCTGTACGTTTATCACCAGTACTTATTATGAACAGCAAAAATAACAAAATATTAGAAAAGCTAAATCCAGATAAATGTGTAGAATGTGGGTTATGTTCGTATATCTGTCCTTCAAAAATAGACTTGAGAAGTATAGTGACTTCTAAAAAGAAGGAGTGTGATGAATAGTGGATTTTATAGTAAATAATGGACCTTTTATTAAAGATAAAAATAATATTCAAAAAATATTATTAACTAATTTATTTCTACTAATACCATTTATTATATATAAATTTTATATAGCTGGTATCAATAGTATAATAATATTTATATTATCAATAATTTCTATTTTAGGAACAAGTATAATTTTTGATTACATTAAATATAAAAATATTAATATTAATAAATATTATAAAGATATAACTTTTAGTATTATTATTACTATTATATTACCATGTAATACTTCATATATTGTATTGTTACTTGTAAATATTATAGTAACTACGCTATCAAAATTTTATGATATTATTAATATATATATTATTTCTAGTTTTTTAATTTGTTTATTTACAAAATTTACTAATAATAACTTAATATATAATAACTATAATATATATATTTATTCATTACTGTTGTTTATTTCGTTAATAGTACTTGTTATAAATCGTTCAGTAAAATTTAGAATATGTATATCATATATATTATTTGTTATAATTAAATTATTATTTAATCAATCAATATCTGAAATAGATTATATATTATTATTTATGTCTATATACGTTATTCCAGAGTTTAAATCGACTCCTAATACTGCATTTATTCAAATAATATTTGGAATAACAATTGGTATATTAACTATATTTTTAAACATTGAATATATATTTTTATCAATAATAATTCTTAATGTTGTATTTAAATATATTGATATTAATTATTCCTATTTTTTAGCAAAATATTAAAATCAATCACTGATTGATTTTTTTTAATTATGTGATAAAATAATAGGTCATGAGGTGTTAATATGGAATTTGGATATGGGGCTTTATTTGAAAGAAAAGAATTAAATTATAATGATAGAAAATTAGAGTATTTTAAATTTTTAGATATTGTAGTTGGTGTTGAATATACAAATTCAATGAATAGAAATTGCTTTCATGTTATAACAGGTGATTATACTCATACAATGCCACATATAATTGATAGTAATTATAAAGAAGGTATACATGTTGTTCAACCACTTAATTTTGAAAGGGCTGTAGAAGAAAATAATAATCATGTTGATTTTCAAGAGATTAGAAATTTACTAAAAAAAATGTTTGAAAAAGGTTACTATAAAAGAGTAGAAGATGGAATAAGAACTCTTACAGATAAATATATTATAGATGCTATAAAAGAACAAAATAAAAGTAGTGATTTTAATGAACAACTATTTGAAAAAAAGACAGATATTTCAACAATGTATAATTCAATTAGAGAAACGATAGTTTCGCAAGATGAACAAATAATGAAAATATTAACATCACTATTTAAAAATCAAACAGTAATTAATTCAAATCTTGATAATGATATAATATCAAAACTGAAAGAAAATATAATAATATATGGTTCAACAGGAACAGGTAAAACAGAGATTTTAAACAGAATTGCAAAAATATATAATGTACCTATAGTTATTGAAGCAGCAACATCATTATCAGAAACAGGATATCAAGGTAGAAAAGTATCAGATATGTTAAAGAATTTATGTGTTGCCGCAAACAATAATATAGAATTAGCAGAAAAAGGAATTTTGGTTATTGATGAATTTGATAAATTAGCAGAAAAAGATCAAACACAATCTCACGTATCAAGAGAAGGGGTACAAAGAGAACTATTAAAAATATTAGATGGTACAACAATATATTTTGATGATAAAAAATTTGATACTTCAAAACTTACAGTTGTTGGTCTTGGAGCTTTTACTGGAATTATTAAAGATAATAATTATAAAAATGTAACTACTGATGATTTTATAAAATATGGAATAATGAGAGAAATTATAGCAAGATTTTCTAAAACTATACCGATGAATCCATTATCTAAATCAGATTTAGAAAAGATACTTGTTACATCTAACTTTAGTCCATTAAAAACATATCAAAAACTATTTGAATTATTAAAAATTGATTTTAATTATACAAATGATTTTGTTAGTTGGATTGCAGAAGAAGCGGCAAAAAATAATAACGGTGCGAGAAGTTTAAAAACAGTATTTGATAATTATATAAGCAGTGCGATGTTTAGAATATATGCCGGTGAATACAAAAGTATAAAACTTGTAAAGCCACAACTAGAAAATGATAAAGCATATATATTGGAAAAAAAGATTAATAGAAAATAGCTACACAGTAGCTATTTTTTTACCATCTTCCATAAAATGGTGGTCTATAATAAGGATACGGTGCATAATATGGTGGATAATATGGTCTAGGTCTATAGAATGCTGGTGCAAGTAATCCTCCAGTAATTCCTCCTAAAATAAATGGACCAGCAAATCCACCACCAAGTAATCTATCATCATTACCTTGATTATAAGTATATGTAGTAATACCTGATTGATTTTCTACAGTATTATAATTACATGATGGACAACTTTCATAATATTCATTATACATTTTTATTACTCCTTTCAGAGTATTTTATGATAAATTAATTATTATGTGAAAAAGTAATTTTATTTTAAATATCTATCTCTTGCCTCAATATAAAGCGTTTCAATTTTATTATATGTAAAAGGTCTTACTTTTGTTTTTAATTCATCTAAAATTGGTCTAGGATTTCCATGCACAAATGTTCTCCAATGTTTTTTTGTATATTCATAAATAATATCTGTTTCCTCATCAGTTAGTTCTATACCTTTTTTAAATGCAAAATTTTTAATTTCATCAATACTTAATCTATTAATATATTCGCTAATTAAGAAATCATACATAAATAATCACCATTAAATTATATGAAAAAAAGTGTACTTTAGTACACATTATAAGTCTAATATTTCTTCTCCAATATCTTCTAAAGAAATTTCAATTGGATTAACTTCATTTGTTGTTTCTTTTTGTTTTGAAGAAATTAATTCACCAACTTTTAATTGTTCATTTTCTTCCATACTATCATCGAGTTCAATTAATTTTAATACTTCTTCTAATGAAGTACTTCCTTCTACAACTTTCATAAGTCCGTCTTGAAGTAGTGTAGTAGTACCAGAACGGTCATAAACTAATTTTCTTAATTCTTCTTTTCTAACATTATTAGTAATAGCATCTCTAATTTCTTCATTTATCATCAATACTTCTTGTATTGCGGTTCTTCCTTTATAACCACTATTACATTCTGGGCATACACCAGGAACATAAATTTCATCAACATCTTTATTTAAAACTTTTTTAAATAAATTTCTTTCATATTCATTAGTAGCTTTCTTTCTTTTACAATCACATAATTGTCTAGCAAGTTTTTGTGATATAATTCCAGTCAGCGCACTACCTAGCAAATATCTTTCAACATTCATGTCAAGTAGTCTTTCAATAGTGTTTAAAGAGTTATTAGTATGTAGCGTAGATAATACTAAATGTCCTGTAATAGATGCACGAACAGCTATTTGAGCTGTTTCAGTATCTCTTATTTCCCCAATCATTATTATGTTTGGGTCTTGTCTTAATACAGAACGAAGTACGTTTGCGAAAGTAAGTCCAATTTCGCTATTAACTTGAATTTGATTAATCCCTTCAATATCCATTTCTATTGGATCTTCAACTGTCATTAAGTTAATATCTTCTTTATTTAATCTTCCAAGAATAGAGTATACAGTCGTACTTTTACCACTACCAGTCGCACCAGTAACTAATATAATACCATTTGGAACTTTTATCATATTTTTAACTTTTTCTAAGTTTGATTCACTAAACCCTAATGTTTCTAACCCTTGAGAACTCATTGTATAATCTAGAATACGAATAACAATTTTTTCACCATTATTTGTTGGTAGAGATGATACACGAAGATCCAAATCAACATCTTTCAATCTGGTTTTAATCGCACCATCCTGTGGTAATCTACTTTCAGTTATATTCATACCAGATATTATTTTAACACGAGTTATTAAATTCTTTTTATGTGTATTAGGTATTTCTGCATAGTCAATTAATTCACCGTCAATACGGATTCTAACTAACAAAAATTTTTCATGTGGGTCAAAGTGAATATCACTGGCCCTCCTTTTTGCAGAGTCAACTATAATATCATTTACAACTTCAACAACAGGTATTTTATCATAATCAAATTTTCTCAACATAAATTTATGCCCCTTTTACTATTCTTGTTATAGATTTTATTCTGAATATATTATATAATAGATTTGTAATAATTACAATAATTATTTTAAGAATAATATATTGGGGTGAAATTATGAAAAATAATAAAGGGTTTTTACTTGCTGAAACTATTGTAACAATAAGCATTATAGCTACACTTGCTACATCTATGTATTTATATGTATCTAAAACCACATCACGTTTTGAAGAAAGAGATTCATACGAAAATATAATAAGCTTGTACAAAGTTAATGTATTAAAAGAATATTTAAATACTAAAGAATATGTAACTGTTTCTTCTAGTAATGAGATTCCTGAAGAAATATTAGGAATAATAAATGATCCTAATAATTTAGATATTAAAAAAACTTATCTTATTTCTAATACTGAAACTGCTAAAAATAGTTTAAAGAATTCATTAGATAATAAAACTGAACAAGCATTTATTGATTATTTAAAATGGATTAATTTACCAGATAGTAGTACAGATTCAAGATTGATAGTATGGTTTAACGATAATACTTTTGCTAGTTTAAAAATCGTTAAATAAATAACATAAAAATATACATAAACATTCCACTTAGTACAACATGAATTATTCTTGCACATAAATATGGAATGTATTTTATTTTAGTATCAGCAATAATACTATAAACTTGTGTGTGAACAGATAATCCACCGAATGCTAGAATCATTGTAGAAAATATTGCCTTAATACCTAGAGGTATGTTTAAAAGAGAAAAGTATTTTAAACCACCAGTCATTTCTAAAACACCAGAAAGTATTGCTCTATTAAAATCATTTATATTAAAGGTAGTAGTAAGAATCTTGTTAATAATTAAAAATAATGAAATAGTTCCTAAAATTAAAAGAAGTAAATTAATACTTTCAACTAACGTATTGGTAAGTATTATACCAAAATTTTTATTTTTTTTATATCTAGCTTTCATATTATTAATTGCCCGTTTTAAAGAAATTTTAGAACTTTCGCATGTAGATACATGATAATTTCTAAAAATTATACCAATAATAATGTTGGATAAATATATTGAAATTAGTATAAAAAAACCAATAATTCTTTTATTTAAAAAAATTACCGAAACTGTTCCAATAACAAATAATGGATTAGGAAAATGTGTAAAGGTAAGAAGTTTAGTAGCTTCTTTATCGTTTATTAAACCGTTATCAAAAAGCTCCTTAGTATATTTTGCACTTGATGGGAATCCACTTAACATACTAAGTATTAACACAAAAGAACTTTCGCCATTTATTTTAAATAGTTTATACATTAGTGGTTTTAAAAATTCTCCGGCTAATTCAACAAAACCATATTTTATAAGTAGGTTAGATGCTACAAAAAAAGGAAATAGTGTAGGAAATATGTTATCCTTCCATATTGTAAATGAAAATCTAGCACTATCTATTACTGCATCAGAGTTTATAATTACTTCAATTGTTAAAACTACTGTTATTAATAAAATTAAAAAGGAATTTAGATATTTTTTCATATATTCACCCGATTTTTGTTATAATTAAATTATAGGAGGTCATCATGTTTAATAAATTATATGTAAAAATTAAAAAATTTATAAAAGATAATTTTACTTTTTTATTATCATTGTTTATAATATATATTACACTTACTTTTCCGCTTCCTTATTATATATATAGTGGTGGTGGAATTTTAGAAATAAATGATAGAATAAAAATCGATGGCATTAATAATAAACAAGATATTAATCTTAGTTATGTTAGTCAGTTAAAAGGTAATGTTGCGACATTTTTACTATCATATGTAATTCCACATTGGGATTTAGAACATGTTAGTGATGAAGAATATGATTATGAAGAAGAGTTATATAGAAGCAAAATATTACTTGAAGAATCAATAAATAACTCTACAATTAATGCATATAAAAAAGCTAACAAAGAAGTAAATATAATTGGTGAAAAAGTTTTAGTTACTTATATTTTAGATGAAGCTGATACTGATATAGAAGTTGGAGACCAAATCATAAAAGTTAATGATAATATAATTCATAATATAGATGAGTTTCAAAATATAATTAGTGAAAATGAAATTGGTACCGAATTGAAAATAGAAATAATGAGTAAAGAAAAGAAAAAAATAAGAACAGCTATGGTTATTGATATTGATGGCGAAAGAAAAGTAGGAATAGGAATACTTACTAATTATGTTATAGATACTAATCCAAATATTGAAATTAACTTTAAAGGTAATGAAGCTGGACCTAGCGGTGGTTTAATGCTTACAGTGGCTATTTATGATAAGTTAACAAATTCAAAAATATCTGAAAACAAAAAAATATGTGGTACTGGTACTATAGATATTGATGGTAATGTTGGAGAAATTGGTGGAGTTAAATATAAATTAAGAGGTGCGGTTGATAATAAGTGTGATATATTTATTGCGCCATCTAGTAATTTCGAAGAAGTAAAAAAAGAAAAGAAAAAAAATGATTATAAAATTGAAATATATGAAGCTAAAACTTTTGATGATACAATCGAATACTTAATAAATAATAAATAATTCATGTTCAGGGGTGTAGTATATGTTTGATAGATTTATAAATGAATTAGATAGGCAGGTTTATGCTGATAAAAAAGTTATAAAAGAGGAACTTGAAAATTTTAATGTAATGTTAAAAAAAAATAGCTTGAAAGATAAAAGTTATGAAGAAATAATTGAATATCTATTTAAAGATGTTATTAATGAAGTAAATTTATTTTTTGAAAAATATGATTTTGTTCCCGGGATGAATATCACATCAAAAATAAATGATGTAATAATTAATTTTAGTATTGGATATAAAGATTTTACCAAAAAAGAGTTATTAGATATTAATACAATGTTTGATATAGCATCTATATCAAAAACACCTACAGCAATCTTAATTTATCAGCTTATTGAAGAAAAATTATTAAACATGAATGAGAAAGTTAAAAATATTTTAAGGGAATATAATAATCTATCTGAGGATTTATATATAAGAGATTTATTGAGTTATAGGGGTAAATATTTAACCAATGGGCGTATCGATGATGCAAAAGATAAAAAAGAGGCATTAAAATTATTAAAAAGTGTTGTACAAGAAAGTGAAAGTTTAAATTCATATAATTATAATGATATTGTCCCTATATTATGCGGTGAGATTGTTAAAAAAATTAGTAACTCTTCATTAGAACAATTACTAAATAAAAGAGTCATTAAACCATTAAACATTCAAAATATAGCAGTTAATAATCAAATTGATTTAGAAAAATTAGATATTACTGGGAGTCCAAATAAGGATAGAGGATTATGCAATGATCCAAAAGCAAATATACTAGAAGGATATCCTGGTAGTGCAGGATTATTTTGTTCTACAAATGATATAATAGTTATTTTAGAAAATTTATTAAAAGGAAATCTAATAAAATCAAATTCTGATTTTTATACAAGAAATCCACTAAAAATAAGTAGAGGAATTGCAGGACAATCAATTGTTCCAACTGAAATTGAACAAAAAGGATATTACAGTAATCTATCTCCTATAATGAGTTTAGGTGAAGATGGAAGTACTAGAACAATTGCCACAAGTGGAAAATATGTTCTAAACAAACAAAATTATTATGTAAGTGAAGCAATTTTTACAAATGCATGTTCAAGTGATCCAGAAATAATTAAATATTATGAAAAGAAAAATAATAATCCTGAAGGTTCTTGTTACAAATATTATGAAAATATTGATGCATATAGAGTTGATATAAGAAAAATATTACCAAGTAATTCAATGGATAATATATTATTTACTTTACAAAAGTTTAATTTAAGAGTATCATTACTTAATGCATGTATCAGTTTTTATGAAAAAAATTATAAATTAGATGAAACAATTAATTTGAAATATAGAAAAAGGTGAAATAATGAAAATCCAAGATAACATGAAAGAAGAACTAAATACAGCAGTAGTAAATAGATGTTTTATAAAAAAAGATAATGAATATTTTATTATTGAAGAAATGAATAACTCTAAAGAGGTAAGAAAATTTACAAAGAAAATAGATAGAAATTTACATAAATTATATTTAAGTAGTAATTACATATATAGAGACGCTAGAACAGATGAGATAGTTGATATAACTAATTTTGAAAATTGTTTATTTATTAATACCAGAAATATATGTGATATTGAGTTTTTACAAAGTGAATTTTTCAAAAAAAATCACGCTGAGATATTAATGACAATTATGATTATAAATAAAGCTAGAAAGATAATTGATGTTAATGATGTTAGCAACTATAAGTTATTAAGATCAAAAGATTTTTTAACAAGTGATTTTGTAAAAGATAATATTAAAGATATTTTTGATACATTAAATAATATATTAATTGAAAAAGAAACATCTGCTGAAATTAAGACTAAACGTAAATTATTGAATAGAAATTAGGTGAGTGTATGTTTGATATAAGTAAACTACTATCTAATATTGAAAAAACAATTAAAATTGACGAACAGATAATATTTGAAGATAATTATTTACAAAATACTGACATTATAGAAATCTCTCCAGTTAGCATTAATGGTGAAATTTCTAAAAATGATATAGGTGATTTAGAATTAAGTATATATGTAACAGGTGAGTTAGTTTTGCCATGCTCAATTACCTTAGAACCAGTAAAATATCCATTTTCATTTGAAATAAATGAAATAATTGATGAAAATGATGAAAATAATTTAAAAAAAGATACAAATACACTTGAATTAAAACCGTATTTGTGGGAAAATATTCTAGTAGAAATCCCACTTCGTATTGTAAGTGAAAATGCTTATAAGAAAGAATATAAGGGTGAAGGATGGCAACTTATTAATGGAGAAGAAAAAAAGGAAAATAAAAATAATCCTTTTGAAGCATTAAATCAGTTGTTAGACAAAGAATAGGAGGAAAATTCATGGCAGTTCCATTCAGAAGAACAAGTAAAACAAAAAAAAGAATGAGAAGAAATGGTAATTATATAATTACTGAAAATAGTACAGTAAAATGTCCTAAATGTGGTGAAGCTATTCGTCCACATAGAGTATGTTCTAATTGTGGTACATACAAAGGTAAAACTGTTATTGAAACTGAAAGTGCTGAATAATATTTAGCATTTTTTTATTTTAGTATTGAATTTTTTTAATAAATTTTATATACTATATTCATATTATTACCGAAAGAAAAGTAGTAATAAATTAATTTAGCATAGAGAGTTAGTGGATGGTGTAAACTAATATAAATTATTTATGAACTTGTTTCTTTGTTAAGGTAAACGTCTACTCGCGTTATGAGAATAAGTGCATAGTTTAACTATGAATTAAGGTGGTACCACGGAATCTTTCGTCCTTATATGGATGAAAGATTTTTATTTTAGGAGGATATTATGATTAAAGTTTTAATTGAATTTGTTTTGTTTTATGTGATTTGTTATCTATTATATTTGTTCTTTGTTGTTTTAAAAAAGAAAAATAATTTTAAAAGCAAAAAACCAAGAATTGAAGAATCATATTTAATTGGTAAATATAATATAGATTTCAAAAAATTTAAGAAGAAAGAATATAAAAAATTTCTAAATATAATTTCACTTACAAATAGTTTTATATTATCTTTTACTTTAGTAATAGTAAACATTGTGAAATCAATGTTATTTAAAACATTACTTGCATTTATTATTTTAATACCACTTATACTTGTTTCATATATGATAATAGGAAAATATTATCAAAAGAAAGGATTGATTAAAGATGTATAATTTTAAAGAAATAGAACAAAAATGGCAAAAATACTGGGATGAAAAAGGTAGCTTTAAAGCAATAGATAATAGTGATAAAAAGAAATTTTATGCATTAGTAGAATTTCCTTATCCATCAGGTGTTGGTATGCATTTAGGACACATTAAAGCATATTCAGGATTGGAAGTTATATCTAGAAAAAGAAGATTAGAAGGATATAATGTATTATTTCCTATTGGATACGATGCGTTTGGTCTTCCAACTGAAAACTCCGCTATTAAACAAAATATTCATCCAAGAATATTAACTGATAGAAATATTGACGTATTTGCTGGACAATTAAAGAAAGTAGGATTCTCATTTGATTGGGATAGAGTAATTGATACTACTGATGAAAACTATTATAAATGGACTCAATGGATCTTCTTGAAAATGTTTGAAAATGGGTTAGTTTTTAGAGATAAAACATTAGTTAATTATTGTCCAGAATGTAAAGTTGTTTTATCAAATGAAGATAGCCAAGGTGGTAAATGTGATATTTGTCACAGTGATATAATCCAAAAAGAAAAAGATGTTTGGTATCTAAGAATTACTGAATATGCTGATAAGTTACTTGAAGGATTAAAAAAAGTTGATTATTTACCAAATATTAAATTACAACAAGAAAATTGGATTGGTAAGTCAACTGGTGCATTTGTTAATTTTAGATTAAATGGTATTGATGAAAAATTAAGAATATACACAACTAGACCTGATACATTATATGGTGTTACTTTTATGGTAATCGCTCCAGAACATCCATTAATTGATAAATATAAAGATGCTATAAATAATATGGATTCTATTATTGAATATCGTGAAATGGCTAGTCATAAGAGTGAGTTTGAACGTACACAATTAGTAAAAGATAAAACTGGAGTTAAAATAGATGGTATTAGCGCTATAAATCCAGTTAACAATGCTGAAATCCCAATATATATTTCAGATTATGTAATGATGGGATATGGTACTGGTGCAATAATGGCAGTACCTGCACACGATGAAAGAGATTATGATTTTGCTAAGAAATTTAATATTCCAATAATAGAAGTTATTAAAGGTGGAGATATTACAGTTAGTGCTTACACTAGTGATGGTGAAATGGTTAACTCCGGCATTCTTAATGGACTAAGTGATAAAAAAACTTCTATTGCTAAGATGTTAGAATATCTTGAAAAAGAAGGTATTGGTGAAAAAGGTGTTCAATACAAAATGAAAGATTGGGCATTTAATCGTCAAAGATATTGGGGAGAACCAATTCCAATAGTACATTGTGATCATTGTGGTGATGTTGCTGTACCATATAGTGAATTACCATTAAGATTACCTGATGTTGATAATTTTGAAGTTGGTACAGACGGTGAAAGTCCACTTGCTAAAATCGAATCATTTGTTAATTGTAAATGTCCTAAATGTGGAATGGATGCAAAAAGAGAAACAGATACTATGCCACAATGGGCTGGATCATCGTGGTACTTCTTAAGATATATTGATCCACATAATAATGACGAATTTGCATCACAAGAAAAATTAAAATACTGGATGAATGTTGATTGGTATAATGGTGGTATGGAACACGTTACAAGACATGTTATTTATTCAAGATTCTGGTATCATTTCTTATATGATATGGGATTAGTACCTACTGATGAACCATATCAAAAAAGAACTGCTCAAGGTCTAATTTTAGGACCTGACGGTGAAAAAATGAGTAAAAGTAAAGGAAATGTTATTGATCCTAATGATATAGTTGATGAATATGGTGCGGATACATTAAGAACATATATATTATTCATGGGCGATTATGGACTTGAAGCACCATGGAACGAATCATCTATAAAAGGTGTATCAAGATTTATCGATAGAATATATAGTTTAAAAGATAAGTTAAACAATAATGAAGGATATAGTAAAAATTTAGAAGCATTGATTCATAAATCAATTAAAAAAGTTAGTGATGATATAGAGTCAATGAAATTTAATACAGCAATATCAACATTGATGACTATGCTTAATGCATATTCTAATAATGATAGTATTACAAAAGCTGACTATTTAACATTATTAAAACTACTAAATCCTTTTGCGCCACACATTACAGAAGAATTAAATGAAATATGTAATTTAGGTTGTCCATTAGTTGATAGTAGTTGGCCAGTATATGACGAATCTAAAACTATTGAATCCGAAAAGGAAATTGGCGTTCAAGTAAATGGTAAAGTTCGTGCGACTATACTAGTGAATAACGATATGGATGAAAACGAAATTAAAAGTATTGCATTATCTAACGAAAATGTTAAAAGACATACTGAAGACAAAGAAATAATTAAGGTAATTATTATAAAAGGTAAGATTGTAAATATAGTAGTAAAATAGAGGGTACCCTCTATTTTTTTGTGTCTTGAAATATTTTAATATATATATTATACTTATTATAGTAAAGAGGGTGATGAAATGAACAAAAAAGGATATTTATTAAGTGAATTAATTATTAGTTTCTCACTTTCTTTTGTGATTTTAATAGTAATATTTAATACAACAATAACATTAAATAAAAAACTAAGTAATTTATATGTTGATAATAAAGGTGTTTCGCAACAAATTATATTTAATAAAAAAATTGGTGAAGATTTTATAAATAGACAAGTTTCTAAAATGACCTATGATGGTACAACTAATACTTGTACAATTGAATTTGGTACCATTACAAATACATTAGTTGTAACTGATGAATATATTGAATATAACAAAGAAAGAATAGATATATCAGAAAAAATGAAAGTAGATAAGAACGGTATTATATGCGCTATAGATAATGGTATTGCAAAAGTAAAAGTACCAATAAAATATATAAAAGACAATAAAGAATATGGTATAGAATTATATGATATAACGCCTGATTTTAGTTATTAAAAGTAGTATGGTTTTTCCATACTACTTTATTTATACAAAAAAACTTGGCCCGTCATCACTAAAGTAAGTTTCTTGATTAATTGGTTCATAATTATTAGATGAATTTATCGAATCGCTAATATTTACATTATTATTTGACTTACTAGTTTTAGTATCATCTTTATTAATTTCATTTACTACTTTAAACATTGTTCTCATATTACTAAAAATTGGTTTTATTTGATAAAATGCCGGAATAGCTTGATTAATTATACCAAGTGTTTTTTGAGTATTTGATAAAAGACTAGACCAATTTATTCCTTTTTTTACAGCTGTACCAATTCCATAGGTACCGTACGGTGAAACACTTCTTCCAAACATTATAATCCCCCTTACAACATTATATGATTTACACATTTTTATGATACTTTAATAAAAATATATTTAAAAAAATATTTAACTATGTTATACTAATATATATGAATAGAATAGGAAGGGGCTTACATATGAATTTTGTTACTTTATTATTTTCTAGTTTTTATAGATTTATTGCCTCAATATTTAAATATCTATTTATTGGAATTGGAACAATACTTTATATTATATATAGTTTTTTTGCTCATTTTTTTGTAGGATTATGGGCAGTTTTATGTTTGCCTTTTAAATCATTGGGTAATAATAAAGGAAAGAAAAAAGAAAAATTAAAAATCGAACAAGAATTTCAAAATACATTTAAAGAAGAATTAAAAGAAGCGAAATTGTATAATGAAAGACAAACAATTAATACTAATGCTGAATTAAAAAGAATTCAAAAATTGGAATTGAAAGAAGCTAGTAAAAAAGCTAAATTAGAGAAAAAGAATTTAGAAAAAACAACTATGAAAGACAAATGGAATAATAATACAATTGTTAAAAATCAAAGAAATCATAAAGAAATGAAAAAAGAAATATTATTAATGAATTTTGAAGAAGATGATGTTGCGAAAAGTGATAAAAAAAGAACATACATATATGAAGCAAAAGATAAAGATGGTAAATATATAAAAGGAAAATTTGATGCTTTTTCTAAAGTAGATGTGCATTCATTCTTACTTAATGAAGGTTTTGAAGTATATTCAATTAAAACATCAGCATGGATTAATTTTCTATATGGAAGTAGTTCTATAGCTAGTGATAATTATTCTAAAAAAGAATTAATATTCTTTTTAACTCAATTATCTACATATTTAAAATCTGGAATTTCTTTAATAGATTCTATTAGAATTTTTGCTAAACAAGAAAGAAAAAGTAGTAAACAAAAAATATTACAATCAATTGTTTATGAGTTAGTTATGGGTGAATCATTTTCAAGCGCTTTAGATAAGCAAGGCAAAGCATTTCCTAGACTATTAGTTAATATGGTGAGAAGTGCTGAAATGACTGGTGAATTACCTGAAACCTTAGATGATATGGCAGATTATTATACAACGTTAGAAAAAACACGAAAACAAATGATAAGCGCTATGATGTATCCATCGATAATTTTTATTATGTCAGTAGCAATTATGACATTTATTATGTTATTTGTAATACCACAATTTGTAGATATTTATGCAGATATTGGTGCAGATATACCATGGATTACAAAATTAGTTATAAATGTTAGTGGATTTATAGGAAAATATTATTTATTTATATTTGGTGGACTTGCAATTGTTATAGGAATCATTGTTTTATTATATAAAAAGATAAAACTATTTAGAATGATATTACAATATATTGCAATGCATATACCTGTATTTGGGAAAATAATAATATATAACGAAGTTACAACATTTACTAAAACTTTTGCTTCGTTATTAAATCATAATGTTTTTATTACTGATAGTATGGAAATACTTAGTAAAATAACAAATAATGAAATATATAAAGCAATAATATATGATACAATGACAAACCTTTCAAAAGGGGAAAGTATATCTGTAGCATTTAATAATCACTGGGCGTTTCCGGTTGTTGCATATGAAATGCTTCTTACTGGTGAAAGAACTGGGGAATTAGGAAGAATGATGAGTAAGGTATCATCGTTCTATGAAGAACAACATGCTACTTTAATTACTCAAATGAAAAGTTTTATTGAACCAATAATGATTGCTTTTCTTGCTTTCCTTGTTGGTGGACTATTATTAGCAGTAGTAGTGCCAATGTTTAGTATGTATAGTCAATTATAGTGGGGTGAATTTATGTTAGTAACAATAATTTTCTTTATATTCGGTTTAATATTTGGCTCATTTTTTCAAGTTGTAGGACTTAGGTTACCTAAAGGTGAATCAATTATTAAGCCAGCTTCACATTGTACAAACTGTGATAAAAAATTAAAATGGTATGAACTTATTCCGATATTATCATATATAATTCAGTCAGGGAAATGTAGAAATTGTAATAAACATATATCGATAAAATATCCGTTATATGAATTATTAACCGGTATATGTTTTGCACTTTGTTATGTTGTATTTGGATTTACAACTGATATTATAATACCACTTACTCTAGTTTCAGCACTTATTATAGTTATAATTAGTGACATTGAATATATGATAATTCCTGATGAAGTATTGTTTATTGGGACAGTATTAATATTAATTGAAACAATAATATTAAAGGGATGGAATAGTGGATTACATGCATTTATTGGTGGATTATTTGGCTTTATACTAATGTATGTGATAAAGTTAGCGGGTGATTTTATATTTAAAGCTGAATCACTTGGCGGTGGTGATATTAAATTGTTCTTTATGTTAGGATTAGTATTTAATTTTGATACTATTGTTGTTATATTGTTTTTAGCATCATTTTTTGCTTTGCCATATGCAATTAGTATTATGCTTATGAAGAAAGATAATGTTGTTCCATACGGTCCATTTATAAGTTTAACTGCAATATCATTGATTTTATTAAAAACAACTAATTTATCAATTATAGAATTACTAAATTATCTAGTTTAAATTTTAAATATATGATATACTTTAATAGTAAAATAGGGGCGTGATAGTCATGAATAAAAAGGGGCAAGCATTAGTTGAATTTGTTATTGTCTTACCTATACTTATTATGGTACTATTCGCTACGATAGATTTTGGATTAATCATTTATAATAAAAGTAAATTAGAAAGTAAACTTAATGATGTAGTTAATATGATTAAAAACAATGAATCTGAAGAAAAAATCGTTGAATTTATAAATAAAGATTCAGATAGAAAAACTACTTTTAGAATAATTGATAACAATGATTATACTACTATTAAACTATTTACTTCAGTAGAAATAATCACACCAGGATTAAATATAGTATTAGATAATCCATATAAAATTTCAGTTAGTAGGGTAATATATGATAAATAATAAAGGTCAAACATTAGTTATATTTGCTGTTTTTCTTCCGCTATTATTAATAATAATGGCTACTGTTATTGATGTTAGTCTTATGTATTATGAGAAAAACAAGTTAGATAATATTAATTTAATGGTAATAGAATATGGGATTGATCATTTAGAAGAAAATGATTTAGAAATAAAATTAAAAGAATTAATAAAAGAAAATGACAAAGAAATTAAAATGGATAATATTACTATAAATGATAATAAAATTACAATAATCATTTCAAAGTCTACAAAGAGTACATTTGGTAAGATTATTGGTATTGAAAATTATAAAATTACTTCTAAATATATTGGAATAATTAATAAAGAGAAAAAAGAAATAAAAAAGGGTTAGAAGGTGAGATAATGCCTAATATTAAAAAAGCAAAAACTATATGTGTAACTTCTACAAAGGGTGGAGTTGGTAAAACTGTAATCACTCTTAATTTAGCGGCTACATATCAATTATTAGGTAAGAAAGTTTTAATATTGGATTTAGATTTATATGGTGGTGGGATTGCTTTATCATTGAATCTAAAAAATAATAAAACCGTATACAATGTGGTAGATGATATGATGAATAATAGATTTACACATATTAGTGATTATATAACTTCATATAATGATTATATTGATGTTATTTGTGCACCTAAAGATCCAAGACAAGCAATGAAAATTGATGCAAAATATATTGATTTAATGTTATATAATGTTGAAAATAAATATGATGTTATATTAATTGACACTACACACATTCTTACCGAAGTAAACCTTACAATAATGGATAGATGTTATAATAACTTATTTGTAATTACTAATGATCCAATTGATTTAAAAAATACTAAATCAATAATTTCTATATTTAATGATAATGAGATTAATAATTATAAAGTTTTATATAACAACTCTAGAGATACTGGTAGAGAATATTTTAGTGTTTATGACATAAAAACAATAATTAAAGCAAATATTGATTATACAATAAGTCAAAATTTTTATATAAAAGAAATAGATAATTATACAATAGACGGAAAAATATTGTTACTTGATGCAAAAATACAGAGAACTAAAAGAAAAGATTTTAATAATTATCGAAATATGGCTATTGATTTAATTAAGGAAGAAGAAAAGAAGGTGAAACGTAATGAAAAAGAAAACATTAACTGAAGCCTTTGATATTAAACCAGTTCATAATAGAACAAGTGAATTAACTGATTATGAAATATTTCCTGATAAAACGTTACTTGATAGTTTAAGAAATCAAATTATTCAAAATATAATTGATGATAAAATTCCTAAAGATAAACAATTAAAAGATTATATAAATGATGAAATTGATAGTACGCTTGAAGGATATGATTTATCAAATCTTGCGCGTTCACATATTTTTAACTTAATCGAAAATGAAATTAATGGATATGGACCAATCACTGAATTACTTGAAGATGTTAATATCACTGAAATAATGGTTAATGGTCCCAATGAAATATATATTGAATTAGATGGTAAAGTGTTAAAAGATGAATCAATCTCATTTATTAATGATGAACATATTTTAAGAACTATACAACGTATGATACAACCTCTTGGAAGAACAATTGACGCTACTAATCCAATGGTGGATTCAAGACTTCCAGATGGTTCGAGAATTAATGCGGTTATTCCGCCATTATCATTAAAAGGTCCAGTACTTACTATTCGTAAGTTTAGAAAAAATATGACGAACATTGAAGATTTTTTAAGGGGTGGTACATTAACACCATACATGGCTAGATTTTTAGAAGCATGTGTTGAAGCTAATTTAAATATTATAGTTAGTGGTGGTACTGGCGCTGGTAAAACAACATTGTTAAATATTTTATCGAGTTTTATACCTGGTGATGAAAGAATTATTACAATTGAAGATGCTGCTGAATTAAAACTTGGACAAGAACATGTAATATCATTAGAAACAAGAACTGTAAATTATGAACATCAAGGAGAAATTACTATAAGAGATTTGGTTATTAATTCACTTAGAATGAGACCGGATAGAATTATAGTTGGTGAGGTTAGAGGAAAAGAAGCTTTTGATATGCTTCAAGCGATGAATACTGGACATGATGGTTCACTTACAACAATGCATGCTAACTCTCCAGTAGATGCATTAAATAGACTTGAATCAATGGTATTAATGTCTGGATTAGATATTCCTGTAAATGCAATACGTGAGTATATCTACAATGCTATAGATTTAGTTGTTCATATCGAAAGATTAAATGATGGTAGAAGAAAAATAACTTCAATAAGTGAAATTACAGATATAAGTAATGGAACATTAAAGTTACAAGAAATTTTTGCTTTTAGACAAAAAGGTTTAACTTCAAACGGTGAAGTTGATGGTGAATTTATTTTATATAATTATATTCCTAAAGTTTATAATAAAATTAAATCACAAGGAATTAACAGTCTAAAAGATATATTTGATGAGTAGGTGAATAAAATGGGGTCAAATGCGAATATATCACTATTTATACTACAATTATTATTAATATTAGTATTAATCGTTATATTAGTACAAATATTAATATTTAAACATGCATCTAACCTTGAAAGAAAAATAAGTAGATATAGCATTTCCCCAATTAATAATAATACAATTTCATTCTTTGATAAGGGTGAAGATAGAATAAAAAAAATTATTAAATCATTTTCTCATTTTTTCAATCGTTCTGAAGTAATAAAAAAATATGTAAAAAAATATGATAAATATATTGAATATGCAAAAAAAGATGAAATAAAATCAATAGATTATTTTTCTTCAAAAATATTATTAATACTAATTTTACTTGTTATTGTTGTAATATTTAATGTATTACAATATAGAAATTTTACAATTTCTCAATTTTTATTAGTATTTATAGTCGGATTTTTCACAATTGATATATTACTTTGGTTAAAAAATATTCGAAGAAAAAAACAAATTGAAGAAGATATGTTAAAGGCAATTATAATAATGAATAGTGCATTTAAAAGTGGTAGAACTACAATGCAAGCAATAGAGATTGTTAAAAATGAATTAAACGGACCAATTGGTGAAGAATTTGAAAAAATGTATATAGATATTACTTTTGGGTTAGAATTAGATGTAGTATTTGAAAGATTTTCAAAAAGAATTAATAGTGAAGATGCAAGATATATTTCTGCATCACTTACGATTTTGAATAAAATTGGTGGAGATATTGTTAAAGTGTTTTCTTCAATTGAAAAATCATTTTTTAATAGAAGAAAGTTGCAACATGAATTAAAAACACTTACATCATCTGCAGATGTTATGTTTAAAGTTTTAGTATCCGCACCATTCTTTATCTTTTTGCTGATTTATGTTTTAAATCCATCGTATTTTACCCCACTGTTTACTACACAAATTGGACTAATAATTTTGGTATTAATTATAATTATTTTTGTACTGTACGTTTATTTTGTAAAAAGAATTATGAGGATTAAGGTGTAATTATGAAAGAATTTTCTTTAGCGCGTAAAATTTATTCTAAAAAGACAATAGAAAAGACAGTACATAAATCTGAATTATTAGGATTACATAGTAATTTAGATCCTATATTATTTTTAAATACCAGATTATTAACAACTATACTTTTATTTTTCATAATTTTATATTTTGTACCAGATTATGGCTACTTATATGCACCATTTTTCTCTATAATATATTATTATGGTTTATATTACTTTGTACTTGATTATCAAATTAAAAAAAGGGCTAAAAAACTGGAAAATGAAGCGGTGTATTTTTTTGAAGTATTAACTTTATCAGTAGAAACTGGGAGAAACTTGAAAAGTGCATTAGAAATAACATGTAAAAATATTGATTCAGAAATTTCTGATGAATTTAAAAAAACAATAAATGAAGTTAATTTTAGTAAAACACTAGATGAAGCATTAGATAGTATGAGGAAAAGAATTCCTTCTGATAACATTAATAACATAATCTTAAATATTAGTCAGACAAATATATTTGGGGGTAATATTATAGAGACAATGTACAATCAAATTGATTTTATGTCAGATAAAAGGGTACAGGAAATTAGAGGTCAAATAAATAAACTACCTATAAAAATTAGTATAATTTCGGTAATATTTTTTATCCCCTTAATGTTGTTATTAGTATTAGGACCAATTATTGTTTCAATTATTACTGGTTAAAACTGTCAATTAATTTGACAGTTTTTTAATCTTTCCGTTTAAACATAAAAATATGATTGTTCGTGTATTTATTTAAATAAAAAGAATATTATATGTTATAATTAAAATTCAGCTATAGAAAAAGGTGAACACAATGATAAACAACGACTTATTTATTGAGGGATATAAATTACCTGATGCATTATCAAAGAAAGAAATATTTGAATTATATAATAATTTATCTAATAATAAAAAAGAAACATATAAAAAACTTATAGAACATAATATTAAATTTGTATTGTATAGGGTATCAAAAAGATTTAAAACATATAATTATTGTAAGCAAGATTTAGTTCAAATAGGTAATATAGGATTAATAAAAGCAGTTACAACTTTTAATCCAGCAAGAGGTATTTCATTTATTACATATGCAACAATATGTATTGACAATGAAATATTAATGTTTATAAGAAGTCTTAAGAAGCATCAAAACATTGATAGTATAGATAGAACCATTAACTATAAAGATAGTAATATATTAAATGTTAGTGACATAATAAGTGATAATATTGATATAGAAAAAAACTATATTGATAACGAAACACATCAAATTCTAAGAAAAGAAATTAATAATTTACAAGGTCGAGATAAAATGGTTATGATATTATATTTTGGTTTTAATACTAACAAAAGATATAAGCAAAAAGAAATTGCGGATATATTAAATCTTTCACAATCTCGCGTATCTAGAATACTAAAAGAAAATATAATAAAATTAAGATTAAAATTAGAAAAACTAGGAATTATAGAAATTGGACCGATATTAAAAAAGAAATTGTAAAAATTAATAATTTCCATATTATAGCACATAATAAAACTACTAAGAAAAGTAGGTGATTATGTGTATCAATTTATATATTATACATTATTTGTACCAGTATTTATATATGGATTATACTTTTTAATAACAGGATTATTTGCTTTTAAAAAAATCCCTAAAAAAAATAAAATAAATAATAAAAAACATAAATTTGCAATTGTAATAGCGGCGCGAAATGAAGAAAATGTAATTGGTCACTTGATAGATAGTTTAAAAAAACAGAAGTATCCTAACGATAAATTTGATGTGTTTGTAGTACCAAATAATTGTACAGATAATACTAAACAAATATCAGTTAAGCATGGCGCTAAAATAATTGAATGTAGTGATATAGTGAAAAGTAAAGGTGATGTATTAGAATATAGTTTAAATTTATTAAATAAGAGAAATATATATGACGCATTTATTATATTTGATGCAGATAATATTGTCCATCCAGATTTTATAAAAAAAATGAATGATGTATTATGTTATGGTTATGAATTAGCTCAAGGTTTTAGAGATAGTAAAAATCCAAGTGATTCTTGGATTTGCGGTAGTTATTCATTATATTATTGGGGACAAAATCTCTTTTTTAATAAATCAAGAATGAATATGGATGCATCTGCTTCAATTAATGGCACTGGATTTATGATAAAGAGTAATATTATAGATGAAATAGGATTTAAAACTGTAACAATGACAGAAGATATAGAATTTACCGCACAATGTGCGATAAATAATAAAAAAATTGTTTTTGTACATGATGCAATTACATATGATGAACAACCTTTAAATTTTAAAACGTCATGGAAACAAAGAATGAGATGGACAACTGGTACATATCAATGTTTATTTACATATTATAAGCCTTTATTAAATGGAATAATCAAAGATAAAAACATTTTCTGTTTAGATATGTTACTTTTCTTTATGGCACCAATTATTCAAATAATTGGATGTATAGTTTTCTTATTATTATTAATATATACAATATTCGATATAAAATTATATGATATTTTTGCTTATATGTTTGCGCATAATGAAATATTTTTTATTCTAACATATTTAATTAGTATATTGTTTTCAATTTTAGTAGTTATAATTAATAATAAAAGTATTTTTAAAACTATATTAGGGATATTAACATTTCCAATATTTCTATTTTCATGGATACCAATAAATTTAATATGTTTATTTAAAAGAACATTAAATTGGGAACCAATAATACATAATAGAAATGTTTCTTTAGAAACATTAATTGATGATTAGTTTAGGATATAAAATCCAATTGTTAAATATGTTGCAAATAAACACCATAAAAAGTATGGTATATTTAAATAACTAGAAATTTCTTCTTTTTTATAGAATAAATATATTAATAATCCAACAAATATATCAAGTATTATAATCCAAAATACTGCAACTAATCTTAGTTCCCATAAAAAGAAAATTACTGACCACATTGCATTTATAAATAATTGTATATAATATACTAATGATATAGTTTCATCATTATTATTTTTTCTAAATATGTAATAGGAAATCCCCATTAATAAATATAATATGGACCATACTATTGGAAATAAAATACTTGGAGGTGATAATGGTGGTTTGTTTAATAATCTAAATTCTGTACCAGGCGATGTAACTATACCAACTATTGTACCTACTAATAATGGAAAAAACAAATAAAAAATGCTTCTCAAAATATTTTTCATATAAAAATCCTTTCTAATAAAATATATGATTTAATATTTTTTTAATTCTTATAAAAGAAAAGTTTGTTGCTTTTAATGAATTATGATATACTATTATTAGTTAAAAATGAGCTAGAAGGTGATTATATGGCAACAAAATACGATGAAAAGTCGATTAAAATATTAGAAGGATTAGAAGCTGTAAGAAAAAGGCCAGGGATGTATATTGGTTCAACTGATAAAAGAGGATTACATCATCTTGTATGGGAAATTGTTGATAATGGTATTGATGAATGTATTAATGGATATGGTTCTCATATAAAAATCACAATTAATAAAGATGGAAGTGTTAGTGTTACAGATGAAGGTAGAGGATTACCTACTGGTATGCATGAAAGTGGGAAATCTACACCTGAAGTAATATATACTGTACTACATGCTGGTGGTAAATTTAGTGAAGGTGGATACAAAGTATCAGGTGGATTACACGGTGTAGGTGCATCAGTAGTTAATGCCTTATCTAAATGGATGGAGGTAGTAACAAGAAGAGATGGAGAAGAATATTTCATCCGTTTCGAAAAAGGAGGACATACAACAATTCCTCTAAAAAAAATTGGAAACACTAGAAAAACTGGTACAACTGTAACATTTATGCCAGATGATACAATATTTCAAACCACTAACTTTTCTTTTACTACAATTTGCGAAAGAATGCAAGAATCAGCATTTTTAATTGCTGGACTTACTGTTGAAGTAGAAGATATAGAGGATGAAAAGAAAGAAATATTTCACTATGATAATGGTTTAGAGGCATTTATTAATTATCTAAATGAAAACAAAAAACCAATTAATAATGTTTTGTGTTTTTCTGATTCAAAAGATAAAATTGAAGTAGAAATTGCTTTGCAATACACAAATAGTTATAACGAAAATATAGTATCGTTTGTTAATAATGTTAAAACAGGTGATGGTGGTAGTCATGAAGTCGGTTTTAAAACCGCTTTAACTAAAGTATTTAATGAATATGCTAGAAATAATAATTATTTAAAAAATAAAGATAGTAATTTTGATGGTAATGATGTTAGAGAAGGATTAACCGCAATAATATCATTAAAAATTCCAGAAAATTTACTGCAATTTGAAGGACAAACTAAAGGTAAGTTAGGAACACCAGCTGCTAGAACAGTAGTAGAAAGTGTTACTTATGAAAAAATGAGATTTTTCTTAGAAGAAAATAAAGAAATCGCTACTAAAATAATAGAAAAAGCAATTAATAGTAAACAAGCAAGAGAAGCAGCAAGAAAAGCTAGAGATGAAATGAGAAAAGGAAAGAGCAATAAAAAAGAAAAAATACTAAGCGGTAAACTTACTCCTGCTCAAAGTAAAAATCCTAAAAAGAACGAGCTATTCCTAGTGGAAGGGGATTCTGCTGGTGGAAGCGCTAAACAAGGTAGAGATAGAAAATTTCAAGCCATTTTACCATTAAGAGGAAAAGTTTTAAATTGTGAAAAAGCTAAAATGGAAGATATATTAAAAAACGAAGAAATAGGAACAATGATTACAACAATTGGAGCTGGTGTTGGGCCAGAATTTGATGTCAAAGATTCACAGTATGATAAAGTAATAATTATGACTGACGCAGACGATGATGGTGCCCATATTCAAGTATTACTATTAACTTTCTTCTATAGATTTATGAAACCATTAATAGAAGAAGGACATTTATATATTGCAATGCCACCTTTGTATAAAATTAGTTATTCACAAAAAGAATTCTATTATGCTTGGACCAAAGAAGAATTAGATGAATTAACGGCTAAAAAGAAAAATTATCAATTACAAAGATATAAAGGGTTAGGGGAAATGAATGCAGACCAATTATGGGAAACAACTATGAATCCTGATACTAGAAATTTAATCCAAGTTAAAATTACTGATGCAGCGCTTGCTGAAAAACGTGTTAGTGTTTTAATGGGTGATAATGTTGAACCAAGAAAAGAATGGATAGAAGAAAATGTTGAGTTCTCATTAGAAGATAATTACAAAATAAAAGACTAAGTAAAATTTACATAGTCTTTTTTAATGTTTTAATATCTTTTCTATTATTTATAGTATTTTTAAATTGTGAAATAGCTTCTTCTCCAAACTCCATTGGAATTTTGTAATTAATATTAACGTTATTTGTTCCAATTATTACATAATCTAATGTATTATCAGATTTTGAGATTTCATAATTGTTAAGGATAATATCATAATTTTGTAAATAATATTTAACGATATCGTTAAGTAACTCTATACCGCTTCTTTTATCTTTTAATTTAAAATTAATATTAAGTGGTATAGTTTTATTATTCTTTGATATTTTAATTTTAAATTTATACGAATCATTTAATTTCTCATGATCAATTATAATATCATATGTTTTTTTGAAATTATCAGAAATTTCATTTAATTCATTAAGCATATCTATAGTTATAAATGCTAACTCACGTTTTTTTTCAGCCTTAAATATTTGTATTTCATCTTTTTGTGAATTTACTATATGTATTTTTCTTATATAAGTACCATACTTTTCAAATATTCTATCATTAAGTTTTTCTAATTTTTCTTCGTCTTTTTTACTGTGAATCATTGAGACTAATGTAACGTGATGATTAGTTTTTATTTGATAACTAGTATATTTGGTATCACGTTTTTTATTATATCCTTCATCTCTTACAAATGATGGATACTGTAAATTATTCTTTTTGACAAAATATTCTCTTATTTCTTTAAATATAGCAAACCCTGTATCTTCATCCATTAGTTTAAAGTTAAAATCATATAATGTTTTATCAATTCTCATACTATTATTGTTATATCCTTCTGCAATAACCTTAACAATAAATGTAGTAAATTCATCATTTACATCTTTGTTGTAATCTAAAACAATATTGTATTCTTTCATATTGTTTTCGTTTTCTGATAAATTTAACTCTTGTAATAAATTTATTGTTCTTTTTATATTTTTTAGTTTAATTAAGGCTTTAGATTGTTGAATATCATCTTTATTCATTGCTTTCTCCCCTTTGCGATGTAATATACTATAACATTTTTGAAATAAAGTCAAATTTTCGATAAAAAAAGAAGTAATTTCTTACTTCTCAATAATTATGCAACTTCTTCAGTTTTTTTAAATCTTTTTGCTTCTCTAGCGCTCATTTTTACTTTTTCACCATTAACAGTTACTGTTTGTAAGTTTGGTTTTTGTATTTTTCTTGAAGTTTTTAAAGAAAATGGACGATTATTTCCAAACATAGGTTTTTTAGTTGTTACTTTTTTTGCCATAAGAAATCCTCCTCGCTTTGTTTTGTACTTAATAACTTTAACATATTATACGCAATAAGTCAAATATTTTATTAATATTTTTGTATATTTAATTGACAAATCACTTACTTTTATATAGAATTAAATTATAAATAGAATAGGTGATATTTATGTTTAAATTAAATAAAAAAGGGCAAGCATTAGTTGAATATGTACTTATTATTGCATTAATAACAGTAGTAGCAGTTGCTGGTGTTAAATTTTTAGGTGGCTATATTAAAGACGCTATAACTAAAACATCGTGTTCTATAATGGATCAAGAATATGTTCAAAGTAAAAATCCTGGTGAAGGAACATGTAAAGTAAAAGAGTTAGAATAATTTAATCTGCTTATATGCAGATTTTTATTTTTGTGATAGAATATATGTAGGTGGTTATATGAATCAAAAAAACATTCGTAATTTTTCAATTATTGCACATATTGACCATGGTAAAAGTACTTTAGCTGATAGATTATTAGAAAGTACTGGAACTGTAAGTAGTCACGATATGAAAGCACAACTTTTAGATAATATGGATTTAGAACGTGAAAGAGGAATTACAATAAAATTAAACGCTGTAGAATTAAAGTATAAATATAATAATGAAAATTATATATTACATTTAATTGATACCCCTGGACATGTAGATTTTACATATGAAGTATCAAGAAGTTTAGCAGCATGTGAGGGAGCAATATTAGTTGTAGATGCCGCACAAGGAATTGAAGCACAAACTTTAGCTAATTTATATTTAGCGATGGAAAATGATTTAACAATTATACCAGTTATAAATAAAATAGATTTACCAAATGCTGATGTAGAAAAGGTAAAAAAAGAATTAGTTGATTCACTAGGATTTGATGAAAATGAAATTATATTAACCAGTGCGAAAACGGGTATAGGTATTAATGAACTATTAGAAGCTATTGTTACTAGAATACCTGCTCCTAAGGGTGATATTAATAAGAAAACTAGAGCACTTATATTTGATAGTGTATTTGATCCATATAGGGGAGCAATAATGCTAGTAAGAATTGTAGATGGTAAAATTAAAACCAGTGATAAAATAAAAATGTGTAGTACATCTGCTACATATGATGTTGTTGAATTAGGGATAAATACTCCTAAAGAAGTTAAAAGACAAGAATTAGTTGCTGGTGATGTTGGTTTTATTAGTGCATCAATTAAAAGTATTGAAGATGTTAAAGTTGGTGATACGATAACTCTTTCAAATGATCCTACAAATGAACCATTACCAGGTTATAAACCAATGAAACCTATGGTATTTTGTGGACTCTATCCAATTGAAGCTAATAAATATTCAGATTTAAGAGAGGCATTAGAAAAATTAAAGTTAAATGATGCATCATTAAGTTTTGAACCAGAAACCAGTGAGGCATTAGGATTTGGATTTAGATGTGGATTTCTTGGATTACTACATTTAGAAATAATAGAAGAAAGAATTGAAAGAGAATTTAAAATAGATTTAATTGCGACTAGTCCATCTGTTATATATGAAGTAACACTAACAAATAAAGAAGAAATAATTATTGATAGTCCAAATAAATTACCCGATAAACAAAAAATTGAAGAAATTAGAGAGCCTTATATTAAAACTAATATATTTGTTCCAACAGATTATATTGGAGCAGTAATGGAATTATGTCAGGATAAAAGAGGCACATATATTAATATGGAATATATTGACCAAACAAGAGTTAATATACACTATGAAATACCGTTATCAGAAATTGTCTATGATTTCTTTGATAGATTGAAATCATCAACAAAAGGATATGCATCATTTGATTACGAATTAATTGGATATAAACCAAGTAATTTAGTTAAAATGGATATATTACTTAATGGTGATGTTGTAGATGCATTAAGTACAATTGTACATAAAGATTTTGCGTATGATAGGGGTAAAAGAGTCGTAGAAAATTTGAAAAATATTATCCCAAGGCAACAATTTGAAGTTCCTATACAAGCAACAATTGGAAATAAAGTAATCGCTAGAACTGATATTAAAGCAATGAGAAAAAACGTTTTAGCGAAATGTTATGGTGGGGACATTACAAGAAAAAGAAAATTATTGGAAAAACAAAAAGAAGGTAAAAAGAGAATGAAAAGAGTAGGTAGTGTAGAAATACCACAAGAAGCCTTTTTATCAGTATTAAATATGAATGAAAAATAGAAGAGGAAGATGAATTATGAGTAAAGAAGAATTATATTTAAATGTTATTACAAATTTAATATTAGAGTACAGACTATCATTAGAAAACGTATGTAAAATTTTTAATGTTGAAGCAGATGATATATATGCAAAATTAATGAATACAGAAAATCTTATTATCAAAGATGCCTTAATATTTGTTTTAAATTATGAAACAGTAGAAGCCGGATTAGTTGATCAATCAAAAGCTAGAGCTGATGTTTCAAAATTTATGCTAAAATTTCATAAGGCTAATACACCTCAAGAAAAATATAACGTTATTATGGAATTAAATGATAGTTCTGAAATAGAAAAAATTATGAATAAAACGAGAGATAATATAACTGAAAAAGATTTTGAACTTATAACAAAATATAGATATAAATATGCACTACCTAAAACATATATTTCAAAAAGATCTGATATTACCGATGATATGATACTCAGTAGAGAAAATAAATTAGATGAAGACTTTAAGAAAAAAATTGCATTTTTAAATTCGTATAATGATAAGGTAAAAGGGCATAGTTACTGGTCAAAAAATATGTAATGAAAGCAGTATATATACATATTCCTTTTTGTGATTCAATATGTTCATATTGTGATTTTAGTAAATTTTACTACAATAAAACTATAGTTGATAACTACTTACAATCATTAGAATATGAAATAAACAAAATCTACAAAAATGATGTAATATCGTCAATTTATATAGGAGGGGGTACTCCCTCTTCGCTTACAATAGAACAACTTAAAAAGTTGTTTTCTATTCTAGAAAAGATAAAAAAAAGTGATAGTATAGAATATACTTTTGAATGTAATCCTGAAAATATGACAATTGAAAAAATCAAATTATTAAAAGATCGTGGCATTAATAGAGTTAGTATAGGTGTTCAAAGTTTTAATGATAATATATTAAAACTATTAAATAGAAAACATAATAAAAAAGATGTAATAGAGTTAGTAAAAAATTTAAAATTTTATGGTATTAATAACATCAATATCGATATGATATTTGGCATTAATAATCAATCTATTAATGACATTAAAAATGATTTAGATGAATTTGTTAAATTAGATATTCCGCATATATCTTATTATTCGTTAATTCTAGAAAAAAACACACAATTATATATAAGCAAATATAAAGAGATAAATGATGATGATTGTGCATCACAATATGAGTTTATATGTGATTATTTAAAACAACATGATTATTCACATTATGAAATAAGTAACTTCTCAACTAAAAATTATGAATCAAAACATAATTTAGTATATTGGAATAATGAAAATTATTATGGATTTGGTTGTGGAGCACATGGTTATATAAATAATATAAGATATGAAAATACTAGAAGTATTACTAAATATATTAATAAAAATTATATGTTAAATAAATATATTGTAGATGAAAAAGAAGATATCGAAAATCAAATTATGTTAAATCTAAGGACAAGAGAAGGAATAAATAAAGAAAAATTTAGAAATAAATTTAAAAAAGATATAACAGATATTTATAATTTTGATTTTCTTATAAAAAACGGATTAATAATAGATAATGTCGATAATATTATTATTCCAGAAAAATATTTTTTTATATCAAATCAAATAATTATAGATACTTTAATGAGTGGTGATGAAAGTGATAGAAACAATTGATAAAATCAAAACATTTAATACAGAATTGGGATATATCAAAAATAATAAATATATTGAAAATACTAAAATCATTTTATCAATGATACCAGATTATTTTTTTAAAATACCTGCAAGCTCAACAGGTAAATATCATCCATCATTTTCGCTTGGTGAGGGTGGTCTTGTAAGACATACTAAAGTTGCTGTTAAAATCGGTTATACATTGTTGCAAAGTAAAACAACGAATAATTTTACTGACAATGAAAAAGATTTAATAATTATTTCTTTAATATTGCATGATTCGTTTAAATCAGGAGTTATTGAAGAAAAATATTGTAGAGTAGATCATCCATTAATTGTTACAAACTTTTTAAAAGAAAATAAAGATAAATTTACATTTAGTGATCAAGAATTAAACTATATATGTGAATGTATTAATACACATATGGGAGAATTTAATACTGATTATAGAGGAAATGTTGTATTACCTTTACCACAAACAAAACATCAAAGATTTGTACATATGTGCGATTTATTGTCGTCTAAAAAGTTTTTAAATATAAATTTTAACGGGAATGAAATAATTGAATAACAATTTTTATAAATTGTTATTTTTATATTGTAAAGGAACAATTGTATGTTAAAATATATATAGAAAGTAGGTAGTAAAATGTCAAAATGGGATAAAGAATATTTGAATATGTGCAAGAATATTTTAGAAAATGGATATAAATCTGAAAATAGAACAGGCATTAACACTTATAAATTACCTCATCAAATTTTTAAATTTGATTTAGGAGAAGAGTTTCCAATTTTAACTACAAAGTTTGTAGCATTTAAATCAGCAGTATTAGAAATGCTTTGGTTTTATCAAGTTCAAAGTAATGATGTTAGATGGTTACAAGAAAGAAATGTAAAAATATGGAATGAATGGCAAATAGATGAAAATGGCGATTATATGGGCAAACACTTTGGAAAAGAGTATGCACATACAATTGGAACAGCATACGGTTATATAGTAAATAAATATAAATTAGTACAAAATCTAATTGATACATTAAAAACTAATCCAAATGATAGAAGAATGATAATGAGTTTATGGCAAAATGAATATTTAGAAAGTGCCGCACTTCCTTCATGTGTATGGAATACACAATGGGATGTAACTGATGGAAAGTTAAATTGTATGGTGACACAAAGATCTTGTGATGTGTTTTTAGGATTACCATTTAATGTTACACAATATGCAGTTTTAGTTAATATGATAGCTAAAGAAGTAGGCTTAAAACCAGGTATAATGACTTGGTGTATAAATAATGCACACATATATGAAAATCATATAGAAGGCATAAAAGAACAAATAAGCAGATTAGATCAAGCATATGATGCTCCAGAACTATGGTTAAATCCAGCAGTAAATAATTTTTTTGAATATGATAATTCTAAAGAATTAAAAGATATTAAGCTTCTAAACTATAAACATCATGAAAAAATAAGTGGGAAGGTAGCTGTATGAGACTAAATATAATAGCTGCAATAGGCAAGAACAATGAATTAGGCAAGAATAATGACTTAATATGGCACTTGCCAAATGATTTAAAATTCTTTAAAAAAATGACTACTGGAAAAACTATATTAATGGGTAAAAATACTTTTGATTCGTTACCAGGATTATTGCCTAATAGAAAACATATTGTATTTAACTTTTCAAAAGATTTCAAAAATGATGAAATAGAAATTTTTAATAGTATTGACGATTTTATTAAAAAATATAAAACTAGTGATGAAGATATTTTTGTTATAGGCGGAGCTTCAATATATAAACAGTTTATTGATAAGGTGAATATAATGTATCTTACTGAAATTAATGCAGAGGATAAAAAAGCTGATGTGTTTTTTCCTTGCTTTAATAAAGACGAATGGAATAAAAATGTTATAGGTAGTAATACTGATAATAATATAGAATATAAACATGTTAAATATATACGAAAGTAGTGGTGAAATATGGGAAAATTAATAGTTATAGAAGGAACAGATTGTTCAGGAAAAGAAACACAAACTAAAAAATTAGTTGAAAGATTAAAAGGTGAAAACAAAAAAGTAATAAAATTTTCATTTCCTAATTATGATAGTCCAACTGGTAAAATAATTGGTGGACCATATCTAGGTAAACCAAGTATATGTAATACTTGGTTTGATAATCCAATCAAATTAGATCCTAAAATTGCTTCATTATATTATGCAGCAGATAGAAGATATAATTTTGAAACTATAAATAAATACTTAAATGAGAATTATATTGTAATATTAGATAGATATACGCCATCCAACATGGCTCATCAGGGATGTAAAATAGAATCAAAACAAGAAAGATTAGAATTATATAAATGGATCGAAGAATTAGAGTATAAATTATTAGAATTGCCAAGACCTGATATAATTTTATTTCTTCATATGCCTGTTGATTATATTGAACAGTTAAGAAAGAATAGAACCGAACTTGATGTACATGAGTTGGATAGAAATTATTTAGAATCTGCAGAACAAACATATTTAGAATTAGTGGATTTATATGATTACAAAAAAATTAGTTGTGTAAAAAGCGACAATATTAAAACAATTGATGAAATTCATGAAGAAGTATATAATTATATAGAAAAAATTAGTATTTAATTAATATTTTTTCATATTATATTTATATAATTAATATTTTTAATAAAAAATTAATTAAAAAGTATTGTCAAAAACAAAAAAATAATATATACTAGAGAAGTCTTAACGAAATTAGTAGTGAGACACCACTCTGTGCCTGAGTGGCGGAATAGGTAGACGCACAGGACTTAAAATCCTGCGGGTGTCAAAGCCCGTGTCGGTTCAAGTCCGACCTTAGGCACCACTTTATTGGAGGAATACCCAAGTCTGGTTGAAGGGACCGGTCTTGAAAACCGGGAGGTCGTGTGAGCGGCGCAGGGGTTCGAATCCCTTTTCCTCCGCCATTTGTTTATATATCGCGGGATGGAGCAGTCTGGTAGCTCGTCGGGCTCATAACCCGAAGGTCGTTGGTTCAAATCCAGCTCCCGCAACCATTGGTTCCGTGGTGTAGCGGTTAACATGCCTGCCTGTCACGCAGGAGATCGCGGGTTCAATTCCCGTCGGAACCGCCATTTATTTTTGGCTCTGTAGCTCAGTCGGTAGAGCAGAGGACTGAAAATCCTCGTGTCGATGGTTCGATTCCATTCGGAGCCACCATCTATGATTTTTTTTATTATTATATAAATAGTTAGCTATGCGCTCGTAGCTCAGCTGGATAGAGTGTTTGGCTACGAACCAAAAGGTCAGGGGTTCGAATCCCTTCGAGCGCACCATAATCGGAAAGTAGCACAACTTGGCAGTGCACTTGGTTTGGGACCAAGGGGTTGCAGGTTCAAATCCTGTCTTTCCGACCATTTGTTATTTAACTCTTGTATATCAAGAGTTTTTTTATTTTAAAAAATAGTGTTTTTGTGCTATACTCATATAGTAGGAGTGTACAATATGGAAGTATTAAAGAAAATCAAACAAATTAATAATGATAGTAAAAAAGTAAAATTAAATTTAACTCAGAAATTAAAAGTTTTGTTTTTAATTTTTGTTGTTGGATGCATAGTAGGTTATGTATATGAAGAAATATTCCATTTAGTAATAGAAAATGAAATAGTAAATAGAGGATTCTTATATGGACCATATTTACCAGTGTATGGTGTTGGCGCAATATTTTTAACTTTACTATTAAGACCATTAAAAAAACATCCGTTGATAATTTTTGGACTATCAATGATAATTACTGGTATAGTAGAATATATAACAGGATATGCTATGTGGGAAATTTGGCATAGAAGATGGTGGGATTATACTGGTCTATTTCTAAATGTTGATGGTTACATATGTTTGAGATCGTTGTTAACATTTGCAATTGCAACAATATTTTTACTTTATGTTATTGAACCTTATATTGTAAAATATATAAAAAAAATATCATACAAAAAAACCAATATATTCATTATAATGTTCTCAATTATATTTATAATTGATCTATTTTTAACGTTTTTAATAAGAAATAAAATCTAATTTTAACTAATATTACACTATTAGCATAAAACCTTATATTATTGGTATAAATATATATGTAGGTCCTCAAATTTGATTTTTTACTCTAAATATGATAAAATGAATATACATATTGATTAATATGTGACGAGGTGAAATTTGTGAAAAAGAAATCTAGAGAGGTTACCCTCGGTATAGGACTAGTAATAATGTCTCTTGCCACAGGAATTCTATTTGCAGCAGATACTTATCATGAAAAAAGGTTTAATGCAGTTAGTAAAGCAGAAACAAAAGAAATAGCATATAATGTTACAACTGTTGCGAAAGAATATGTTCCAGATAAACTTTTTTTAGTAAATATTAAAGCTGATGAGAAAACTATAACATCAGATGAAACTGGTTCATTAACAATTATTGAAGAAAAGATAGATAATATTAAACCTGAAAAGGAAGAAACTGTTGAAGTTAAAGAGAAAATTATTGTAGACCCTATTGTATATGATGGTCTTACAATGAATGAATTAGTTGAAAAACTTAACAGGAATATGAATTCTAATATTAGTGGGATGGGTAACATATATGCATCATATGCATTAGAAATAGGTATAGATCCATATTTAGCTCTTGCAATTACTTTACATGAAACAGGATGTAATGGTACAAACGGATGTAGTAAACTAGTAAGAGAATGTAATAATGTGGGTGGACAAAAAGGTAGTCCTAGCTGTAATGGTGGTTCATATAAAAAATATGATACTTTAGAAGATGGTATCAAAGGTTATATGGATAATATTAAAAGAAACTATTATGATTATGGATTAACTACTCCAGAAGATATGAATAAAAAATATGCAGCAGATACTGCATGGTCAGAAAAAGTTAATAAATACATTGACAGAATTAAAGCGAATTAATTTCGCTTTTTTTGTTATCAATATTGATTTTAGAGTTGTTATATTGTATAATTTTATTTAGAATATGATACGAGGGTGAATATGATGAAAAAACTAAAGAAATATATTAAAAAATGGTTTCATACAAAAGATGGTATTGAACAAAATGAAATTAATAAGCAATTAGTAGTAATAGTTGTATCAATATTTTTTACAGTTGTTTCAGTATTAGGAGTAACTTATTCTGCGTTTGTATGGAGTGACAACTCACTTAAGGAACAAAATATAGTTTCAGGTAATGTTAAACTGGACATCGATTCAGCATCAGAACCACTAGGTAGTGGTTTAAATTACCCAGTTCCAGCTTCAGAAGAAGCATCATTAACACCCTATACATTTACAATAACAAATACAGGTTCTATTGCATCAAATTATGATTTGAAAATTAAATCTGATGATGCGTTTACAAATACATTAGATACACAATATATATATATGAGTTTAGATGGCGCAAAAACTATTACAAGAACATCAATAAAGACATATGAAGAGTTTCCACTTGATTCTGGAACATTAGCGCCTGGTGAAAGCAAAACATATAATTTAAGATTATGGATTATAGAAGACGCTCCAAATAGTGTGATCGGTAAAGAATGGCATGGTAAGATTGTATTAGATAGTAGTCAAACTGTTGAATATTATAACAGTTTTGAAAAAGCAGAAAATCCACTATTAGCAAATACTATCGCAAATAAAAAAATTGGAGATTTTATTATACATGGTAATAGTGTTCAAGAAACTGATAATTTGTTTGATAAAACAACCATGATAAGTGGATTTTTACCATCAAGTGGAGCATATCCAACTACAAATAGTTCATATCCTAATTCTAGTTATCAAATAATAGACATTAAGGCAGGACAAACATTCAAAACTTATGGATCAACTTCTAGTAATGGAAGAATAAGATATATTGATAATGATACAAACGAAGTTGTTGGAACAATAACAAATGGAAGTACTGATTATTATACTTCAACTGTGTCTTATAATAATAGTTTTGCTGAAGGTCAAATAACCGCTAAAAAAGACTTTAAATTAGGTATTTTATACCTACAAACAATTTCAAATAATTTTAATTTGAAGGTTGTAAATACTACCCCAGAACCAGATGCGCCTATTGAAATTGAAAGTGTTGGAAATACAAATTTATTTAATGCAGACGCATTATCATATTTTGACAAACAAGAAGATGGTTCATATTTAAGTAACACAAAAATTACTACTTATCACCTTATGGAAAATTTAAAAGGAGTATATACAATTTCTGCAAAAATAAAATCAGAAGTAGGTAAAAATTATAGAATAACGGTTAAATACACTGACGGAACAACAACTGATAGTTATAAAGCTTCAACAGGTGAATATTTATCATATAAATTCACTACAAACGGGAAAGATATTGACTACATTTATTGGAATTATAGTATTTCTTCAACCAATGTACAATTTAAAGATTTACAAATAGAAAAGGGTTCTATAGCGCATGATTACGTACCATACGGTAAATATAGTATCCCACTTACAATAAATGGAAAGAATTTATTTAATAAAGATAACTATAATGTTGTTGAAAAATTAGGTTTTAACGGTTCGGGAACAGGTGTAAAAACAGGTAAATATAAATCTAGTACTAACGCTATTCAAAGAATATATTATATAGAATGTAACCCCAATACAACTTATACAATATCAAAAGAAATAGGTAGTGTTATAAGAGTATTGAGCAGTAAATCAATTCCTGCAAATGATGTTGAGTGTCAAACTGATATGGTTATTAATGGAGTAAATAAAATAACTTATACAACAAGAGAAGATGATAAATATTTAGGTTTATATTTACAAAGCATTAGTGAAACTTTGAATATAAATGAATTATTAGAAAAAGTTCAGGTTGAAGAAGGTTCGACCGCAACAGATTATGAATCTTATAAAGAACCACAATCATATAATATTATATTAAACGAACCATTAAGAAAAGTTGGAGATTATGCAGATTATATAGATTTCGAAAATAAAAAAATTGTTAGAAATATAGCTAAATATGTTTTAAATGGTGACGATAAATACAATGGATATGGTTGGGCTTCTTCTGGTAAATTTTCATCAGGTTTAAATTCATACGGATTAGTAATGTCGCAATTATATCATGGTGCCGATATAAATCACATGGGACCAGGTATGTGTTCACACTTTAGAAATGAATTGGTAAATTCAAATTTAGTACTTAAAACAACACCACAATTCTCAATAAGATATGGTACATGGAGAGGATTAATATTTGCTATTCCAGATTCACTGGCTCCAGACTTAGATAGTTGGAAAGCTTATTTGAAATCAGAATATGATTCTGGTAATCCAGTTACTGTGTATGGTGTATTAAAAGAACCAATTACAGAAGAAAATATACCATTACCAACTTTAAAAACAGTTGGTGGTAAAAATAAAATGTATATTGATACACTAGTTCCAGCAACAGTTAGTGGAAAATTTTAAAAATCTCTATATGAGATTTTTTTAATATTAAAAAATAATAGAAATGGTGATAACATGAAAATGTTAATTGATGGTGATGCATGTCCAAGCATTTCTTTGATAGAGAAAACAGCAATTAAATATAATATTCCAATCATAATATTTTGTGATACTTCTCATAATATTAGTAGTATTTATTCTAAGGTTGTAATAACTGATAAAGAAAGTCAAAGTGTTGATATAAAGTTAGTTAATGAAGTATGCAATAATGATATTGTAATATCTCAAGACTATGGTGTAGCATCAATGGTTTTAGCAAAAAATGCATATTGTATAAGTCCTAAAGGATTAATCTTTACAAAAGATAATATTGATAATTTGATGTTAAATAGATATATTAATCAAAAACTTAGAAGTAGTGGAAAGAGAATTAAAGGACCCAAGAAAAGATGTATTGAAGATGATAAGAAACTAATTGAGAGTTTAGAAAAGATTATATTGCTTAATATATAATACGGTGATTTTGACATTTGTTAATAAATATGGTATAATAGCAAGCAATAAATGGGGGTGTTAGCGTGTCAAAGTATTATTTGAATGCTATGTTAAATGATAAGGTGATTTTAACTGTAACAACTGGTAAATTAAATGAAGTAGATAATTTTATAATTAAGAACAAAATAAGCAAAGTTAATGATTTATATGATTATATTAGCGATAATATAGAGTTTGATTTAAATGACGATACTTTAGAATTTGTTATTCAATATAAACATGGTGGGGAAATAAAAAATAAACCATTACTATTTAGTGATGAATTAATTAGTTTTAATAAATGTGATAACAAGGATACATATATTTATGAATTATTAGTTAAAGATAAGAGATTTAAATATAATTTTGATAAAAAATATATCAATAAATTACTTAATGTAACTAAAAATATAACGTTAGTGGATAGTGCTAGAGATTATTTATATAATATGAACCAAAAAACTTTTAGTAAATTATATTATTCACTTGTTTCAAAAAAAGTAGAAGGTAATATTAAAAATAAAACATATGATAATTTTGAAGATCTTCAAAATGCTTTGGAAAAGAGAGTATATAGTTATAGTAAAGAACGTGAAATGTATTTTGATACATATTTCTGGGGCAAGACTTTACCAATTAATAAGATAATTGTAAATAATTCAGAAAAAATTGATGAGTTTGATGAGCAAATAAAATATGGTAGTAACGTTTGTGAAAGATTAAGAGTTAACGGAGTTTTATATAACGAATATGTCGAAAAAAATGAACAAATTATAGATGTTAATACTGAGGATTATATAGAAAATATAGTTACTGATAATAAAAAAAGTGTAAAGAAAAAAGTAAAAAAAAGAATAGATAAGAATCAATTATCTTTCTTTGAATAAATATATGTGGTATAATAAATGTATAAAGCGATGATAAAGGAGTAGTAATAAGAAAAGTTATTTATAGAAAGCTAGTGGTTAGTGGAAACTAGTAATAACTCCTTATGAATTCACCTTTTAGTAGTATAGAGATATACCGTGATTCCAGCGATAATGGAAATTAAGTGCATAGTTTACTATGAATTAAGGTGGTACCACGGAATCTTTCGTCCTTAGCTGGATGGAAGATTTTTTTTATTGGAGGAATAAATATGTTTAGAACTGCTGTATTGGTAATTCATGGATTTTGTGGTGGTTTATGGGAAAATGAATATCTAGTTAATAAATTACAACAACATAGAAATTTAGATGTTTTTGCATATACATTACCAGGTCATGAAAAAGATTTTTTAGGAAAAATTGATTATAATGAATGGATTGTAGATACTGAAGAGCATCTAAAAGAATTACTTAGTAAATATAATAGAGTCATACTAATAGGTCATTCTATGGGTGGTGTGATTGCTTCTTTTTTAGCAACAAAGTATAGAATAAAAAAACTTATACTAATTTCACCAGCTTTTGATTATTTTAATTTTAGTCAAAATATAGAAGATTTAAAAGATATTAAAAGCATCGTAAAAGAAAAAAATAATTATACTATGTATAAAGATTTTGCAACTAAATTAATAAGATATTCACCATTTGTTTTAAATGAGTTTAGAAAGTTAGTAAACGAATATAAAGAATGTGTTAAAAATATAGAATGTCCAACATTGATAATACATGGTACTGATGATGAAATAGTTAAATTAAAATCAAGTAAAGAAGCATTTGAATGTATTAAAAGTAATAAAAAATATTTAAAAGTATTTGATGGTGTTAAACACAGGGTATTTTTTAGTGATAAAAAAGATGAAATTGTTCTATGCATATATAATTTCATAAGAGGAGGATTAAGATGGATACAAAAATAAAAAATATAATCGAAGAAGTTAGAAATAAAATTAAAGAAATTGAAAATACAAATGATTTAAATAGTTTAAAAGCAGAATATTTTGGTAAGAAAGGTAAAATTACTGAATTATCTTCTTTAATGAGGGAATTATCTATTGAAGAAAAAAAAGAATTTGGTAAAAATTTAAATGAATTAAAGAACACTTGTAATGAATTAATAGATAATAAGAGAAATGAAATAGAAGAAAAAATATTAAATGAAAAATTGTCAAGTGAAAAAATTGATATAACACTACCTGCTACAAGCATTAAAGTTGGTGCTCCTAATATATTAGAAAATATTATTGAGGAAGTTGAAGAATTGTTTATGTCAATGGGATATGATGTAATTGATGGTCCAGAAATAGAAGAGGATAGATATAATTTTGAGCTATTAAATATTCCAAAGGGACATCCTGCACGTGATGCACAAGATACATTTTATATTGAAGATGAAACAATTCTTCTTAGAAGTCAAACATCACCTGTTCAAGCACGTACTATGTTATCAACTGATGGTAATACACCAATACGTATGATATGTCCTGGTAAAACTTATAGAAGGGATGCGGATGATGCGACTCATTCTCATCAATTTATGCAAATAGAAGGATTATTAGTAGATAAAAATATTAGTTTATCTGATTTAAAAGGTACTTTTGATATGATTGCTAAAAAGTTATTTGGTGAAGACTGTAAAACAAGATTTAGACCAAGTTATTATCAATTTACTGAACCTTCAGTTGAAACAGACATTAGTTGTTTTGTTTGTAAAGGTAAAGGATGTTCATTATGTAAACAAACCGGATGGATTACAGTAAGTGGTGCCGGAATGGTGCATCCAAATGTGTTAAGAAATTGTGGTTATGATCCAGATGTTTGGTCAGGATTTGCTTTCGGATTTGGTGCCGAAAGATTAGCGATGCTAAAATATGGTATTAATGATATTAGAACATTCTATCAAACAGATTTGAGAGAATTGAGCTCATTCGATAGAAGGGATGTGTAATTGTGATTAGTTTAAACTGGGTTAAAGATTATATCGATATAGAAAATGAAGATTTAAAAGAATTAGCTGTTAAAATTACAAAAGCCGGAGTAAACGTTGAAGCAGTTATTAGCAAAAGAATTGAAAATTTAGTAATTGGTGAAGTAATAGAATGTGTTGATCATCCTGATAGTGACCATTTACATGTATGTAAGGTAAATATTGGTAATGAGATAACACAAATTGTATGTGGTGCAGCAAATGTTAGAACAGGAATTAAAGTATTAGTTGCGCTTCCTGGTTGTACTTTACCTGGTGATTTTACTATTAAAGCAGGTAAAATTAGAGGTGTGGAATCTAATGGTATGATTTGTGCTTTATTTGAACTTGGTTTAGAGGAAAAAACAGAAGAAAATTATTCGAAAGGTATAGCTGAATTAGATACTACTTTAGAACCTGGTACCGATGCTAATATATATTTAGGTACAAATGATACATTATATGAATTAGATGTTCATAAACATCGTAATAATGACTGTTATTATCACATTGGTTTTGCTTATGAAATAGCTTCCATCTTAAATAAAAAAGTTACTTTACCAGAAAGTAATTACAAAGAAATTAATGATGATGTTAAAAATTATATAACACTAAATGTTGAAACTCACAAATGTCCATATTATACTGCTAAGATGGTTACAGATATAGAAATTGGTGAATCTCCAGAATTTATTAAAAATAGATTAATATCAGCTGGTATGCGTCCAATTAATAATGTTGTAGATATTTCTAATTATGTAATGTTAGAATATGGTCAACCTCTTCACTTTTTTGATAAGGATAAATTAGGAGATAAAATTCTTGTTAGAAACGCAAACAATAATGAAGAAATTGTTACATTGGATGGTCAAACTAGAATATTAAAAGAATCTGATATTGTAATTACTGATGGAAGTAAACCAGTATGTATTGCTGGTGTTATGGGTGGAGAAAACACAGATGTAGATTCTAACACTAAAAACATTTTAATTGAAAGTGCAATATTTGATGCTGTAAGTATTAGATATACTGCTTCTAATTTAAATTTAAAAAGTGAAGCATCAATAAGATACGGTAAAGGATTGAATTATGAATATACTAATTTAGCGCTAGATAGAGCTTGCTATTTACTTGAAAAATATGCTAATGCTAAAGTGTTATCTGGTAAATTAGTACATGATAAAGTAGATAAAACTGAAAAGAAAGTTACATTTAATACTGAACAAATTAATACATTACTTGGTATAACACTTAGCGATGATGATGTTGAAACAGAATTAAATAGATTAGACTTCCCATATGAAATAACTAATTTGGGATTTGTTGTTACAATACCAAGAAGAAGATTAGATATTGATCCAAATATTAATGATATCGCAGAAGAAATAGGAAGATTATATGGATATCACAATTTAGTGTCTACTTTACCTCGTGTTACAACAAAACGTGGAGTATATGTTGGTGATGTTGGTATACGTAAACAAATATCTAAAAGACTTAGAACACTTGGTTTGAATGAAACTAAAAATTATACATTAGTTAGTAAGGAAATGGCTTCTAAATTTAACTATTACAATAAAGAACAAGTTATTTTACCAAATCCAATGAGTATGGATAAATCAGTTGTAAGAACAAGTCTATTACCTTCATTAATCAATGTGTACGAATATAATAAAGCGCGTAATGTTAAAGATATATTTATCTATGAAATAGCAAAAACATACGATGTTAATTATACCGAAGAAAGTAAAATTGCAATTCTTATGAAAGGTAATTATATTACTAATGAATGGCAAGGAACAACTTTAAAGTGTGATTTTTATTGCATAAAAGGAATAGTTGAAAACTTACTTGATTATTTAGGATTTAAGAATAGATATACTTTTGAAGTTAATGAAATTAATGAACTTCATCCAGGTATGAGCGCTGTTATAAAATTGGATAGAGAAGTGATTGGTATTATTGGTAGAGTCCATCCAAATTATAAAAAAGATGATATATTTGTAGCAGAATTATCAATGACTAAATTGTATGAAAAGAAAATTAAACCAATTAAATTTAAAGAAGCTCCTAAATATCCAGCTATTTCCAAAGATTTAGCGTTCATTATTGATAAAGATATTACTGCATTAAGTCTTATTAAAGAGATTGAAAAAGTTGCAGGTAGAATTTTAACTGATATAGAAATATTTGATGTATATACTGGAGAAAAAGTTGATAATGATAAAAAATCTATTGCGTTAAGTTTAAAATTTCAAGATTCTACTAGAACATTAACAGATGAAGAAGTAATGGAAATATTCCATAAAATTATAAATGAAATTAAAAGTAGATTTAATGCTGAATTAAGAGATAAATAAAACAGTTTAAAGCAACATTTGTTGCTTTTTTCTTTATTATCATATATACTTATTATATAAAATGGAGATGATAAAATGGCATTTAATTTTTTTAAGAAAAAAGAAGAAATGGAATTTCAAGATTCAAAAAATAAAAACGACATTATTGAAGATTTTGGCAGTAGTGCAGAAGAATATAAAATTACTTCGTTTGATAGTAATTTTAATGAAGCAATAAATGAAGAAGAACGAAATAATACTATTAGTGATCTTGAATTACAAGATTCTAAAATTAATGAAATTAAATCATTTGATACAAATGCAGTTATAGAAGAAACTAATAACGAAAATACAAATTTAATAGATGAAAATGTTCAAATTGACAATACAAATGAATACAATAATAATGTTAATGATAATAATTATTCACCAGTAAATAATATAAATAATTATGAATATAATCCAATTATGGATAATATGGAACAAATACAAGATAATATTAAAAATAGTGAAGATATTGGTGATGCATTATCAAAATTACATAATAAAAAATCTAGTAATGAAGAAAAAAAACATAAAAAAGTAGTAAATGATGTTATACTTCATACAAATTTGGATTATGATACAGATCCTGGATATAAAAAATGTCCTAAATGTGGTCAAAAAGTTAGAGAGGATTATAAAGAGTGTTTTATGTGTGGTGCTAAATTATAATAAATAAAAGTTGAATTTTTAATTATATTGTTATATAATATGCACCGGTGGAAAAATTATGGATAGATTAATAGATATTTCAAGTAGTGAGTATAATAAATTATTTAAACTTAATGTTGAATCTAGCGAAGGTGAATTAAGAAGATATAATAATAATGAATTAATTAAAAGATATAATAATCCTGATGATTATGATTTAGAAAAACTTGAATATTTGATTTTTAACTATGGTAGTAAGTTAAAAACAAAAATGCCTTTAGCACCAGTGTATATCGATGAACAATTTAGTGGTGCATTATTAAAGAATTTTAATAATTCATATCCTTTTGGTGCACTAAAAAATATTAAAAACCTTAGCGTAAAAATTAGTAAATTAAGAGTATTAATGAGTAGATTAATTGAATTAGCAAAAAACAATTTATATACTACTGATTTACACTCATTTAATGTTTTATTAACTGGAAATAATTTAGATGTTCAAATAATTGATGTTGATAGAAATGGATTAGAAATAACAAAACAATTTAATAAAAAATTATATGATTATATGACATATGAATACAATAAGTTAATATTAGAAGTATTATTTGACGAATATTCACCAATATTTGATCATTCAATAAAAAGAACAATTAAAATATTAGAACTATATAAAATCAAAAATTATTATATTGATCATATAATAAAAAGAAAAACAAATTTTAAATTTTCAAAAGATTTTTTAGAATATATTGAAAAAGATGTAAAAACACTAAATTTAAAATACTAGAGATTAGATTTTAATATCTCTAGTATTTCATTTTTTAATTTGTCATTGGAATTTTTCCATAGAATTTCAAATAGTACCCCAAGTCCTGGTAAAGTAACTTCATCATTATCATCAATACTACTAACAATTGACTCTTTTATATCATTAATTTCACAATTTTTAAAGTTTTCTTTGATATAATTTCTAATATTAATATTGTCCATATTATCATCCTTTCATTTATATTTTGAAATATTATAGATATTTTATACATTAATTATGGTATAATTATTATTATGAGGTGAAAACATGTATTCATATATAAAAGGTATAGTAAAAGAGTTAGATTCAAATTCTATAGTTTTAGATAATTGTGGTATAGGCTATTTAATCTTTACTCCTAATCCATATTCATTTAAAGAAGAAGAAGAAGTAAAAGTATATATATATCAGCACATAAGAGAAGAAGAAAACTCATTATATGGTTTTAAAACATTAGAAGAAAAAGAGTTGTTTCTAAAATTGATGTCAGTTAAAGGAATTGGCCCTAAAATGACTTTGCCAATACTTGCAACTGGAAGTATTAGTGGGATTATCGATGCAATTGAAAGAGAGAATATATTGTATTTAAAAAAATTTCCTAAAATAGGGGATAAAGTTGCAAAACAAATTATATTAGATTTAAAAGGGAAATTAAATATAAATTCTGGAGTATTAGAATCCAACATTAATAACAATACTGATGAATTAATTGAAGTGTTGTTAGGATTAGGATATAAAATGCCAGATATTAAACGTATTTTACCAAATGTTAATCATGAAGAAGAAATTGGAAATCAGGTAAAGGAAGCATTAAAATTATTAATGAAATAGGTGTAAAAATGAAAATAGTTGAAAAAATAAAAAGTATATATATAAATCATATAGAGAAAAATAGAGAAATAGAGATTTTAAATAAATTTAAAAGAAGAATTAATATTATTAATAATGAATTAGTGATTAGTAATATTGATATGGAATTAGTGAAAAATAAAGAAGAAATAGTTAATCATATAGCTAATATTATAAAAGATAATCACATATGTAATGTAATGTTTAAAGATTGTAGTTTAAATTCTATTCAATTGGATAATTTGAGAAATAAAAAAATATATTTTAATAACTGTAACATTAAAAATATAAAAATATATGAATCAGAAAATAGTAAAACTGAATTTATTAATTGTAATATCGAATTATCAAATAATAGTTATACAATTATCAAAACATCAAATGTATGTTTAGAATCATGTAATATTAATAATATTGATTCTAATAATGAAATAGAATTAGGAAAAAATTCTGAGTCTAAAGTAACAATTGATAAACTTAATGCAACTAATAACAATTTATTTATTATTGATACGTGCTCAAAAAAATTAAAATTTTATAAAGTAAATGAACAATGTAATTTTGAATTGTATAATAATATTGATATTGATGTGTTACATATTTCAGATAGCAAAGTAAAATTTGTTAATGATAAGCCATTAAATATTAATATGGCATTAATTGAAAATTCTACAATCGACAATTTAGTTGTTGAATGCAATTCATTGGAATTTATTGATGAGTGTAATTTAATAAATTCAAATATTTTAAAATGTAAAGACATCGGGTTAAATGATAATTCTTTACTTACACTTAACAATTCAAGTATAAAATCTAATATATTAGAATGCCAGGAAAACAGCGAAATTAATGATAAAACAAATAAATTTACTTGGTTAAAAAATATAGATAATATTGTGGTTAGCAATGGTGTTAAACTAAAATGTGATGGTAAAGTCACATACGAAAAAAATAATATATTAGATGTTAAAATTGATGAAGATTTAGTTGAGGTATTTGAAAACATTGATGTAAAAAGGAGGTAATTATTTTGGATGAAAGAGTAATAACAAATAAGGAATTACAAGAGGATACTTTTGAGTCTAGTATTAGACCTGATAGCATTGATGAATATATTGGACAAACTGATGTTAAAGAAAATATAAAGGTTTTTATAGATGCTGCTAAAATGAGAAATGAAACACTAGATCACGTGTTACTTTATGGGCCGCCAGGTCTTGGTAAAACTACTTTAGCAAATATTATAGCAAATGAACTTGGAAGTAATTTAAAAACTGCTAGTGGTCCTTCTATTGAAAAAAGTGGTGATTTAGCTGCAGTACTATCTACTTTAGAACCAGGGGATGTATTATTTATTGATGAAATACATAGAATGCCTAGATACATTGAAGAAATATTATATCCTGCAATGGAAGATTTTACTTTAGATATAATTGTTGGTAGTGATTCATCTACTAGAAATATAAAAATTGATTTACCACCATTTACTTTAGTTGGTGCGACAACAAGAGCTGGTGATTTAACGAGTCCTTTAAGAGACAGATTTGGTATTATATCAAAATTACAATATTATACAGTTGATGAACTAATCCAGATAATTAAAAGAACTTCAAGGGTATTAGATGTACCGATAGAAGATGAAGGAGCTTTAGAACTAGCTAAAAGAAGTCGTGGAACCCCTAGAATTGCAAATAGATTATTTAAACGTGTTAGGGATTTTGCACTAGTAAAAGGTAATGGTGTTATTAATAAAGACATAGTACAACTAGCGCTTGGTAGATTAAAAGTTGATGAATTAGGTCTTGATGAAACAGATTTCCAACTATTAAAAGCTATTATAGAAAAATTTAATGGTGGTCCAGTTGGAATCGAATCAATCGCTTCTTCCATAGGTGAAGAAGTAACAACTATTGAAGATGTATATGAACCATATTTGCTACAAACAGGACTTTTAAAAAGAACTGCACGTGGTAGAGTGGCCACTCAAAAAGCTTACGAACATTTAAAAATCAACAAACAAGATAGTTTATTTTAAAATACAATAATTTTTATTGTATTTTTTTTAAATATTTATTTCTTGAATAAAATTTTGAATTAAATTATAATATATATGCGCTAAGGAGTGATGTTAGTGAAAACAGATGATTTTAATTATGAATTACCAGAAGAATTAATCGCACAAACACCTATTTTAAAAAGAGATGAATCAAAATTAATGATTTTAGATAAATCAACTGGTAATATTAAACATGAAGTATTTCATAATATAATTAATTATCTTGATGAAAACGATGTATTGGTATTAAATGATACTAAAGTAATACCCGCTAGATTAATTGGAATAAAAAAAGAAACTAACGCAATAATTGAAGTATTACTTTTAAATGATAAAGGTAATAACATCTGGGAATGTTTAGTTAAACCGGCTAAAAGAGTGCATGTTGGCACAATTATTTCATTTGGTGATGATAAACTATTATTTGAGTGTGTTAAAGAAGAAGATGAAGGTATTAGGGAATTTAAACTTATATATGATGGAATATTAATGGAGATTCTTGATGAATTAGGTTCAATGCCATTACCTCCATATATTCATGAAAAATTAGAGGATAAAGATAGATATCAAACTGTTTACGCAAAAAATATTGGTAGTGCTGCTGCTCCAACTGCTGGTCTTCATTTTACAACTAGTTTATTAGATGAATTACAAAATAAAGGTGTGAAGGTTTTATTTGTAACACTACATGTTGGATTAGGTACATTTAGACCAGTGAAAGTTGATAATGTTTTAGAACACAAAATGCACAGTGAAAAATATTCCATGAGTAAAGAAGTTGCGCAAGCATTAAATACTGCAAAAAAAGAAGGAAAAAGAATAATTAGTGTTGGTACAACAACCACTAGAACATTAGAAACAATATATCATAAATATAATAAATTTGAAGAATGTAGCGGAGAAACAGATATATTTATATATCCAGGATTTGAATTTAAAGCAATTGACTCTTTAATAACTAATTTTCACTTACCAAAATCAACTTTACTAATGTTAGTAAGTGCTTTAGCAACAAAAGATTATATAATAAAAGCTTATAATGAAGCAGTTAAAAATCAATATAGATTTTTCTCATTTGGAGATAGTATGTTTATAAAATAAACATACTATTTTATATTGACAATATAATTATCGTTATATATAATAAATTATATATAATAGGAGGAAAGATAATGTTTGAGGAAAAGAAAATAAAAAGAAATATCACATTTTCTATTATAGCGATTTTTCTATTGATAATTATATTATCAGGAAGTACATATGCATATTTTAGTACATCAGAGAGTACTGGAATCCAAGAAATAACTACTGCTAAACTTGATGTAGCTTTTACAGAAGGGGATACAATAAATTATGATTTTATTGTACCATTACATGAAGAAGAAATAAACAATAAGGCATATACTATTTCGTTCTCGTTAGATAATAATAGTACTGATGATGTTGTTAGTGAGATAAGTTTCAATAATATTGTTATGTCAGACGAATTAAAAGATACTTATTTTAAATGGAGATTATTAGAAAATGATGTTGTAATTAATGAGGGAGATTTTATTGGAGTTAGTAATTCTAGATTAATGGATAAAATCACAATAAATAAAAATGAAGACAATACTTATAAGGTAATGCTTTGGTTACAAGAAAATTACGATAATCAAAATAATTTGCAACAAAAATCTTTTAGTGCCAATATATTAGTAGAATCTTTTATTAAAAAAGACGAATACGTTGAAAGTGGTGTAAATGCACCGGACTTGGCAAACGGGATGATACCAGTTGTATATAATGAGGTTAAAAATGTATGGGAAAAAGCTGATATCACAAAAGAATGGTACAATTATTCTAAACAAAAGTGGGCAAATGCAGTAACTGTATCAAGTATTAGTAGGAGTAAATATCTTCGTGCGCTAGCAGGTACTGAAATACCTATGGATGATATAAACAGTATGTGGGTTTGGATACCTAGATTTAAATATAATATTCCAAGTAATATGGGAAGTAGTGATTTTGTTTCAAATCCGCCAGAAATTAATGTGATTTTTGAAAATGGTATTGAAACCACTGGTGTAGACGAAGCAACATATAGAAATAATATATCAACTGATGGAACAAATACTAATTATTACACACATCCTGCATTTAGGGATGGTAGTTTAGTATTTAATGATTCATTATATGATATAGGTGGATGGAATTACGAATTAGAAGGTTTTTGGGTTGGTAAATTTGAATCAGGAACAAGCAATGTTTCTTGTTCTTCAATAGTTGGTGTTGCTACCCCTACTACTGAACCAATTTGTAATGAAGTTGATCCAATAATAAAACCAGATATCCCTGCATTAAGATTCCAAGATGTTAGTTCACAATTTATTACAGCATTAAAATTCTCAGGTGGTGTAATGAATGTTGAAACTGGTGGAATTACATATAATGGTAATGAAACTTTTGGTTTTGAAGGAACAACTGTATCTCATATGGCTAAAACTACTGAATGGAGTGCAGTTGCATATTTATCACAAAGTAAATATGGAAAGTATGGAAATAGTAATTATTCTTCATCAAATAAGGAAGTTTATATAAATAATTCAGGATATGGAGATACAAACGAACAAGGCGTAGGTTTTTATACGGGAAGAAGTGGTGGTTCACCATTAGCTGTAAGTGTTAATTATGGAACATTTTCATATAATAATAAAACATGTTCTACTTCAGCAGAATGTACAGGAGATATAGTTAATAATTCTGGAACAGGGGCTTCAACTACTGGTAATATTTATGGTGTATATGATATGAATGATGGTTCATGGGAATATACAATGGGAAATTGGGATGGATATACTGGAAGAGATAATACTACTGTAAATCAATGGGGCAAAAAACAAAATACATCAGATTTTAATGGTTTATTATCAGTTGGTGGAGAAAAAACTGATGGTATTGCAATGCCTGAAATTAAATATTACGATCGTTATTCTGGAATAAACACAGATGGAATTATAACTAAAGATTTAGCGATTTTAGGTGATGGTACATGGGAAACATTGCGTTGGTATTCTGACTATTATTACACAGTTGATCCATCATATCCATGGATGGGAAAAGGTGGAAAGTATAGTTATGAAGAATCAGGTGGAGTGTTTGCTTCTAATGGACAAAGAGGAGCTTCATATTCAAGTAGTTCTTGGAGAGCAATTTTAATACCTTAATAAATTATTGATAGAAATAATAAAAAATGACAAAATATATTAATGGTACGTTATATAATCATCATATAGTTTAATAGAGGTGATTATAATGCCAAGAAGGAAATTTAAAAGTAAGAAATTAAGAAACAAAAAAACAAAAATGATAAAATATATAATATATATTTTAGTTGTTTATATTGTTTCTAATCTTACTTTTTCTTTTTTAAAAGATAAGAAAATTAATGTTGATAATAAAAGTTTTCTTACAACACTTTTATCATCTAATGATAATATCACTAAAAAAGAATATGATTCTAATAAAATAATAAATAGTATAGTTAAATTATTTACCAATGTAGATATTAGTAGTCCAGTTACTGCGCTTAATTATAATATTTCGTCAAATGTTATCAAGACAGATGATGCACATACAGATAACTATGATAATGTTTTAGAATTAGAAAAAATATCAAATTATATAGAAGATCCAAATCCAACTGATGTTAATGAGCCAATAGTATATATTTATAATTCACATCAATTAGAAAATTATAATACAAATAATGTAGAAGTATATAATATTAAACCAAATGTAATGATGGCTTCATATATGTTAAGAGAAAAACTAAATAATGCTAATATTAGGACTATAGTTGAGGAAGAAAATGTTACAGAAATACTTAGAATAAATAATTGGAAAGGTAGTAAGGCTTATGATGTAACAAGAATGTTAATAAATGATGCAATAGAAAAAAATAAAAGTTTAAAGTATTTTATAGATATTCATAGAGATTCGGTTTCATATGATAAAACAACTATTACTATAAATGATAAAAAATATGCAAAATTTTACTTTGTAATAGGTTTAGAAAATAAAAATTATGAGGAAAATATGAAATTCGCTAAAAAACTTGATACTATTTTAAATAGTACTCATAAGGGTATTAGTAAGGGTATATTACAAAAACAAGGGAAAAGTGTAAATGGGGTATACAATCAAGATATTAATTCTAATATTTTATTAATTGAAGTTGGAGGATTTGAAAATACAATAGAAGAAGTAAATAATAGTATAGATGTATTATCTAGCGCTTTAATTAAATATATAAAGGAAGATAATAATGAATCCAGGTAAAATATTTAAAAATATTATAGTCTTTTTATTCATAGTATTTATTGCGTTGTTTATTTCGCAAGTAAATGGTTATTATGAGTATAATGAATACAAAAAAGTTGCACTTACTAATGAACAAATAAAGGAATTTGAAAGTGATTTGAAGGCAGGTAAAAAAATTGATATTAAAGATTATGTTGCGAATACAAAAAAAGAATATGGTAATACAATATCAGATACTGGTTTAACTGTTTCTTTAAATATTGAAAGATATATTAAAAAAGCAATTACTGCATCTTTTGGATTATTATCAGATTTAGTTAGTGAATAAATCAATGTTTTCTTGTAAAAAGTACATTTTTATGTTAAGATGTACCAAGTAAGTGTTTTATTTGTTATAAAAGAGGTAGTAGTTATGGGTTTTAAAATTGGTAACGTAAAAATTAATAACAGAGTAGTTTTAGCGCCAATGGCGGGATATTCAAATAGTGCATTTAGAAGAATCATTAAAGAAATGAACTGTGGTTTAATTTATGCAGAAATGGTTAGCGATAAAGCACTTTATTATAAAGATAAAAAAACTAATGATTTACTATATATGACTGATGTTGAAAGACCTATCGCACAACAAATATTTGGTAGTGATAAAGAAAGTTTTGTTTATGCTGCAAAATACATCGAAGAAACTATGAAACCAGATATTATTGATATAAAGACAATTTGGTGTAAGTTAAAAAAACCACTTAAATATAGTGGTTTTATTGAGAATTAAATGTCACATATAAAGCATTTTCCTTTTTATTATATATAATCTCTTTAAAAAGTTCATT
>SVAP01000008.1 GCA_015059335.1 Bacillota bacterium
TAACCCTTTTTCCTCTAACACCATATTTAGAATGAGTATTACTTACATCCCATACATACCTTAATCTACTATATCCATCTTCTTCAGTAAGTAATGCAATACCTGCACCTTTTACATATCTTTTAAATGTATCATTCCAAGTATCGTAATCTGCACAAGCTACTGCATTTGGTTTTTGTGCATATATTAATAATTGTTCATTAAAATCATATTTATAATTCATAGAGGCACATTTTAGAAATGATTGCCAACTATTTGAATTACTTGTAATATCTGAAATTGTTTCATCAAACAATTCATTAATAACTTTTAATGTTGTTGCCATTTGACACCCCACTTTCTTTTAAACAATAATTAATAATTACTTTTAATCTTTTTATTTTCAGACAGTATATCATAATAAGTATCATTAATCCGTTCAATATTTATTACTTTTATTAATTCTCTTATAATTTCTCCTGCTTCACTAGGAAAAAACCTAACATCTACATATTCTTGATTATCATTTTCACTAAATCTTGGAACACTATAATTAAGAAGTTTATCCTTTAATATTGATGTTTTATTTGGATATTCCAAATAATCATCAAAAGAAGAATTAATAAAATCAATTATTGTCATCAATTTATTAAATTCATCTTTGGTTACTAATAATTTTATTGATGGTATTCTTTTTTGATATGCCATTATATTTCAATCCTCTCTATTACTTTTGGTCTTATTGCAAATTCATCTTCTGCACCATTCATATATAAATCATGTATTGATTCGATTTCACCAATAATTTTTATATATGAATCTTTTTTTAATAATTCTTTTTCTTTTAAGTTATTTAAGTCAATTATGATTATGAAAACATTCCTTAATTCATCATCCTTATTTATTTTTCCCTTATTTAAGGATTGTGAAATAAAAAGTTTACATCTTTTCTTTACATCTGGATGAAATAGAATTTTTTCTAGTTTTCCAGATATAATTACCTCATTTGATAATATCATTACGCTTTCACCACTCTTTCTATTTGGTTTACAATTATTTCTATTCCATCATCCATTTTTAATTCATTTGTAATTTCACTATAATTACTCCATAATTCTCCTATAATTTCATAGTAACCATTTATTTTTAAGTTGGGATATTTATTTTTTTCTAATAAATTTAGAGTTAAGAAATAATAATTAAAATGTTTTTCACCCTCACAATCTACAAATGAAAGTTTTTCTAATATAACTATAACCATATTTTTATTTTTAGGATGATTTTCTTTATGTATTATTTTTCCTGATATTCTAATTTCGTTCATTATCTTTCCACCTCTCTGTCAATTTCTTTTGAATAATATCTATGTGTTGATGTTGCAGCATTAACTTTTACATTTTCTTTTTCAAATAGATATTTATATTGTTCTTCAATACTATTAATAGTATCGTTTAATATTCTGTCTGCATTTTCTTTATCCTCTGCAATAACAGTAACATCCATTCTATAATGGATATCTGTTTTATAATTAAATTCTTGTTTTTCCATTTTCGTCTTTCCTTTCTTCTTTTCCACTAAAAAAAGCAATTATTTTTTTATTTCTAATCGCTTTTTTTAATTCAATTAATATTTTTATATCATTTCCAGATATATCTGGTATTTTTTGTAAGTCATCTAATTGTATAGATAATATTTCTTTTTCTGTGTTAAATCCTGCTTTAAATAATTTTTCTAATAATTTTGCTATATTCATTATATTAAATTTTTCCATTTAATTTATCCTTATCCTTTCTCTACTAATTCGGAAATTATTATAATTTGACTATCCGTTCCTTGCCTACATGTTATAAGAGTTAAGGTTGATTTATCAATATTTCTTTTTATTTTTGCTGTACCTGTTTTGGGTATATCATAAATGTTTACAATTTTATATTTATACTCTGATCCTTGATAAAAAATACTAATACTATCATTCTTTTCTAACTTATGGAGATTTCTAAAAAAAGAAACTTTTGAATTACCACTATGTGCTGCTAAAATAACATTACCTTTTGCTTTATCTGGCATATCTGAATCATCTAATATTTCAATATTTCTATTAACATTATTTAGATAACTATCTTTTCCAAAGAAACCTTTTTCTAATTTGATTTTAGGTATCTTTATTATCGCTATATATTTTGAACTTTTATTTTCTTCACTATTTTGAATAGTGCTTTCAGTAGTATTATCTAGATTACTTTGATTGGTTTCAGTTAGTTCTTGATAATTATTAAAAAATTCTCTTTTCAAGTTCGATTCTTTATAATTATCATTTATATATATTGATAATTTATATGTTAATATACATAATCCTAATAGGATAAAAGAAAAACCGACTATTTTTAGTCGGTTAAATTCTTTTTTTCTTTTTAGCATAGATTGTTACTCCTATACCAAATAGAATTAATGTACCACCTATTAATTCTATAACAGGAAAGTCATGTAGTTCTGTTTTAGGCACTTCAATGATTTTTTCATTGGTCATTACTGCTTTGATGACTTGTCCATTTTCAAGTATTTCAAAATCTATTATTTCATCTGTTATTTGATAACCATCCGCTGATGCTTTTTCAATGATATATCCTTTACCTACAAATAAATCGTTAATAGTTATTTTACCATTTTCGTCTGTATAACCACTGAATATCAATTCATCTTTATCAGTATAAATTTCAATCCATGTGTTAGGTATTGGATTACCACTTACTAAATCAGTTTTCGTAAATTCTAAAGTTCCTTTTGGTAAATAATTTTTAAAATCAAATGATAAAGTAATAATATCTGTATATTGGTCTTTATATTTTAATTCAAAATAAAAAGGTTTTGAATCAATTACATGATTTAAAACGCTATCTTTTTCAATTAAATAATATTTACCTAGATATAAATTTTCTAGTTTATAAAAACCATCAACTGTTTTGAAAGATGTAATTAATTCTTTGTCTCTATATATTAATGTCCCATCTTGTGAGTATATATCTCCATTAGCATATAATTCATATTCAACACCATCAAGTTTAATTTCATTATATTTAAACTCTCCATTGCTAATTTCAACTTCTTCACCATATTTATTTATTTCAATTTCACCTTTAACCTGTTTATTTGAGAATTTTACTTCTTGTATTACTCCATACTCATCATCATATATGAATTCGCTATCATCAGTAATTGAAAATCTTAATGGATTAGAATTCCAAACATATCCATCAATTATTTGATTTTCTAATTCTTCAATTTGATAATTACCTGAGTTTAATACGTGTGGTGTAATAAACATTCCATTGTTAGTTTCAAATACACAAATTTTTTCTTGTGTAGGATATGTAATTGTTTGACATACATATTCATTAGTATCTATATTTTTTATTTTAAACTTTATACCATTTCTAATAATAATATTATTTGAATCATTATCAATCTTAACTAACTTTAATTTAGCTTTAATCTCTGCATTAGATATTACTTTATAAATTGTTTTACTTGAGTTTTCGTCAATTGTTATTTCAAAATCTTTAACTTTTTCATGGTTAGGTGTTGTATTTACTTGTTTAAAAATATAAGTTCCGTATGGTAATACAGTATTCATATATCCATTTTCATCAGTAGTTAATGATACAACTTTCTTATTACTTGATTTAAGAAACACATCAAAAGTTATATTAGGTTCACCTTTAAGTATTTGAGTTTTATCACTTGCAAATACTTTGAACATCTCTACTTTTCTTTCTATTACTTTTTCTAATACATCTATTTTTATATCTAAATTATCACTAGTAATATTTATAATATATTCATTGGTATCTAACTCATACCCATTACTTGCTTTTGTTTCTTTTAAGATATATTTTTTATTTGGCAATAGCATTTTATCAGTTTTATATGTACCATTCTCGTTAGTTATCAATTTAGTAACAAAATTTCTATTTTCATCTAGCAAATCGTATTCCGCTCCTTTTAAAGTTGCATCACCCTGTGGAGTAGATAAATTTGTATCCATGTCTTTTTTATTAATTTCTAAACTACCACCTATTAATTCAAAGTTTAATGAAATCAATCCAGGATCACCCAACATAAAAGTTCCAACATTTTGACTACCTGGTTTTGTATATACAAAACTTGTTCCTGTTGTAATATTTTTTTCTTTTAACATTATTCTAACATCTTTTGCAGTACTGTTATGAATATTTAACTTATTACCATCAATATATGCATTATCTGCATTACTATAAACTATATCATAATTCTGTAATATATTGTTTGAATCTTCTAAAGTTACAGTACCTACGTTTATTTTAATTTTTTCATTTGTAGTAAAAGAAGGTAATTTTGTTCTTTCTTCAATTAATCTCAATATTTCATTTTTTTCTTTACTCAAATCAATTGTATCTCCACCTTGTTTTTCAGTAGTCCAATAAATTGTTTTTAAACCTAATTCTCTCCAAATTAGTTCTTGTGTAGCAGCGTAATATTTGTCAGTTCTGTGATTTGTTGTGTTATATCCATAAGTTGCAATTAATTCTAATCTTTCTTTTGTTTCCTCGCTAATATTAGCAACACTAAAATCTGTACTTGAGCTATAAGTACCTTCGAACAATTCTACACCTGGTTCAATACAATATGCTAAAACACCATTTGCATATATGTATGATAATTGTGAAAACTTGTTTATATTAGTTGTCTTATGACTAAAAATACCTGGCACCCAATAATGAACAATATTAGTATCATTTGATGCAGCATTAACTTTTATAAAACTATTTGTAAATATATTACACATAATAAGTAAAAACATACTTATTTTCATTAATTTTTTAATCATTTTAATTCCTCCTCAATATAAAAAAACTTGATTGCTCAAGTTTTTATTATTCATAAATTTCTAAATATAAATAAAATCTTATTTCACTATTTACTTCTTTTTGTCTGCATGAAAATCTAATATTTAAATTTTTTTCACTTTCTAATGCAAGTCTAATTTGTTCTTGTTCACCAAGTCTAAAACATTCATCATATGAATATGCATAAATTTCTGGATAATCTTCTTTATTTGTGGGATTATCCGGTTTATAGGTAGAATTATCTGGTTTATCGCTAGATTCTTCTTTAGGTACATCTTGTGTATTTGTATCGTCTATACTTGGATTGTGATTATTATTTGTTGATTCTGAGTTATCCACAACCCCTGTGGATAACTTGTTTTCGTTTTGATGAGTAATAGTAATGTTAGTATTTCCATTAACAGCTTTATTTTCACCATTTGATTCTGTTCTCTTTTCATTTTTTGATGATTCATTTTCAATATTTGAATTTGGAACAATATCATTAGTGCTTTTATTTTCTTGCGCATTTGGTGTTGGTTCATTATCTGAATTTTGTTCTTCCTTGTTTTTTACTTTTTCACTGTCTGAAAAAGTATTAGTAGTTATATTTTCTTTTTGTTGAATAACTTCTTGTTTAGGTTTTGTATTCTCTTTATTTGCAGGTTTATTAAACAAATTGTAAGTAATTCCTGTAATAATTAGAAAAACAATAAGTAAAAAAATTTTGGTTATTTTATTTTTCATATTCCACCTCTTTCTAGTCAAATTTTATTTTGAAGTTTGATTTTTTTCAAATGTATAAATTTAACGTCTTGATAGTTTATTATTTCTTTCTTTTTTTCAGTTAGTAATAATAGTTAGTATTTTTTAGGGAGGATTGTAAGGAGGGATTTTTTTGTAAAATTTACTCCCATTACCTTTCGTGAATTTTTTCTTTAATTTTTTTTTGATATTTATCATAAAACTCAACCGCTTTAATAACATATTCCTCACGTTCCCTATCGTTTCGTAATGTCTTTGGGAGTACATTACTTAACCTATTCATACTTACTTTCAATTTGGGAGTCTGGTTAGGTTTTTCCTTATCCAACAACATTTCCATATTTTCTACGGTAAATTTTTTACCAAGACTCATCTCTTTTAATTCTATTGCTTGAGATTGAGATGGAGTAATTTGATTAAATTCTATATAATCTAATAAACATTTTTGCTCTTCTTCAGTAAGATAAGATATTTCAACTGCTGGACTTAACGCTATACTTAATAATTCTTTATCTTTAATTATAGAATTATCAACAAATTCCAATAATTTTGGTATTAAGTATGTTAGTCTTATATATCTATAAACTTGTCTTTCACTATCTCCAAATCCTTTTCCCAATTCTTCTGCACTTGATAACTTTGTGCCAAGTTGGCAGGAAGTTAAATCATTTCTTTTTCCTTGATGACCTAGTGCTTCCATTTTCATTTTGTAAGCAAATGCTTTTTCACTTGGGAGTATTTTTTCTCTTTGTAAATTGCTATCTACCATTATAATTGTTGCTTCATCATTTGTTAAATCTTTTACAATACATGGTAAAGTTTCTAAATTTAACAATTCACTTGCTTTTTTTCTTCTATGACCTGATATCATTTCATATTTTCCATTATCCTTTTGCCTAACAATAGTTGGGACTAATACTCCCTTTTCTTTAATGCTATCAATCATTTCCTGCATTTCATTATTAATGTCCACTTTAAATGGATGTTCTGGAAAATCTTCTATATCACTTATTTTTATGTTAATAATTTTTTCTAAATTTGCATTATTTCTTTCTTCTTGTGTAGTAAATAAATCATCTATTGAAGGTAAATGCATTTTTCTTTCTGTCGTTGCCATCATTATCTACCTCCTTTGCAAATTTATAATATGCTTCTGCTACTCTACTATTTTTATCATAAGAAAATATACTTTTTCCTGCTGATGTAGATTCAGCAACTTTTACTGCACTAGGTATCTTTGTGTCGTATATTTTTATAAAGTTACCATAATTTTCTTTTAATTCTCTTTGAGTATCTTTTGATAAATTTGTTCTTTCATCAACTAATGTTAATAATATTCCACCTATATTAAGATGGGGATTTATTTGTCTTTTTATTTTAGATACAGTTTGCATTAATTGTCCCATTGATTTAGCAGCTAAATACTGCGTTTGAACAGGTATAATAACTTTATCTGCTGTCGCTAATGCATTTATAGTAATCATTCCTAAAGACGGTTGACAATCAATTATAATATAGTCATAATTGTCTTTTACTTCTTTTAAACAATTCTTTAATACAAACTCTCTATTCATAGCACTCATTAAAGGTATCTCCATTGCTGATAAATCTAAATTGGATGGTATTAAGTCAATGTTTTCTTGATGATGTAAAATTGTTTCTTTTACATTAAGAGGTAAATCATTAATACTGTTATCAATCAAATTAGCAATTGTATTCATTTCATCTTGATTATAATAACCCATACAAATTGTTAAATCACCTTGAGGATCAGTATCAACTAACAATACTTTCTTTCCTAATTTAGAAAGTGCTACACCTAAACTTAAGGTAGTTGTTGTTTTACCAACTCCACCTTTTTGATTTGATATTGCTATCACTTTACATTTTGACATTTTATTCTCCTTTCATATTTAGAATTATTAATTGTTTTATTGCATAAAAAAACTGACATTTGTCAGTTTACTTTCTTATAATAAGATATAGATTTTTGTTAACTACTTGTTTTTTTAATAGGGGGGTTAAACGCTGATGTCACCTTGATAATTCCTACCCCTTTTTTTGCTAAAATTAGCGTATTTTTGCTGTTTTTTGCCTTTTTTTAGCATTTTTGCATCAAAATATGCATCATCTAATTTCTAGCAATCCCTTATTTTATAAGGGTTTGTGAAAGGGGTTAAATAAATTGATGTCAAGCAGTTGATGTTTGTTTTATTTTCGTTCATAAAATCACTTCCCTTTTTTTGAAATCTCGTTATTATTATAACATAAAAAAGTAGATTTTCGAATCCACTCTTTAATTTATATATTAATTACTGTTTTACGTTACAACTTTAATTTCGTTATCTATTATCCACTTTATATCCTCTATTGATTTATCAATATTAAATATTCCGTTCCCAACAGGATAATAAACTGGATAAACCTTATATTTGTTTTTATTGATTTCTATTTCATGATAAATCTTTCTGTTTTCAGATACTGATATTTTTTTATTTAAAATAATTGAACTAACTTGATTTCCAAATGTAATAATTACTTTGGGTTTAATAATATCAATTTCTTTAAATAATAAATCGAGATATTTTTTTAACACTTCATCAGATAATGGTCTTGCATCTATTTGTGTACATTTACCAAGGTTAGTTATAAATATTTTATTGTTTTCTATTTCATTATAAACATAATCACAAAATTTATAATCCCAATTTTTTGGTTTCTTTTCTTGAATTTTATTATAGGTTTCTATGCTCAATAAGTTAACATTATAAAATAATTTCCATATGTTTTTAGTGCCGAGCCAAGGAGATTTTCTACCAACCCAAGATTTATTACTTGCAATATTTCTCCCAGTCGGATTCATAAAAATAAAACAAATATCAGGATTTTCTTCACATCCCCCATTATATATAGAATCTAATTCTTTAGCTCCATACTTTTTTTGCATTCTATCATATTCCGCTTTTAAATCTGATATTTTCAAAATCATCACCTTACTTTAATTTTTATGTTATTTCTCTATTAAAATAATCAGCAAAATCTCTATAATATACTTTTATAACATCAATAGGGTTTAAATTATGATAACAGCGATATTGAGTTGTATATTCAAAATTATCTTTTATTATTTCATCATTATTATCAAAAACATAAATATATCCATATAAATCTTCTGGTAAAATATCAACTTCGAATGACATCGCCGGTAAATTACCATCGTTATTTATTGAAAATGACCAATGTTCATTTATTTCTTTTAACTTGTTTCTAAAAGCATATGCCGCAGCATTAATGAACCAACTTGTAAGAAATATTGCATTGTCCTCATTTTTTTTATTTGAAACATCAATAGATTGTCTTGGTTCTAATGTTTTAATTATATATGGACTACCATGGAATAAATATTTTGGATTAAAAATATTTTGATCCATATAAATTTGATATTTTTTCATTTATTCACCTCATTTTTATTTAATAAGAAACAACATATTAAACTACTTACATCAAGTATAACATAACTAACAAAAAGAAAAAAGAATTGTTATATTCGACAAAATAAAAGAATATTATTTTTTATAATTAATAAACTAGATTGAGGGATAATATATGAAAGAAACATTTATATTATTTTTAAAGGGATTAATTATAGGTATCGGTCAAATAATTCCAGGTGTAAGTGGAGGCATGCTTGCAATATCACTTGGATTATACGAAAAAGGTATAGATGCAATAAGTAATTTTTTTATTAATGTTAAAAAAAATATAAAATTCTTAACTCCAGTAGGAATTGGTATAATAACTTCTATTTTATATACCAGCAAGATAATAAAACATTTTTTAACTATATATTATTTACCTACAATGTTACTATTTATAGGGCTAATAATTGGAGGAATCCCATCATTTATAAATAAAGTGAAAACTAGTATCAACAAAAAAAATATTATGATATTATTAGGTGTATTTATTACTGTAACAACACTATCATTATTTAAAAGTAATAATAACATTAGCTTTGATTCAATATCAGTCTTTGAATATATTACATTATTTATTGTTGGAATAATATATGCTGCAACAATGGTTATCCCAGGAGTAAGTGGTACTGCTATTATGATGTTGATTGGTTATTATGGAGTAATATTAGATTTAATAAGTAATCTTACAAACATTAGTTATACAATATCAAATATTAATATTGCATTACCAATTATGATAGGATTTATATTTGGAATTATTGTAGTTTCAAGAATGATGAATTATTTATTAAAAAATCATGAAGAAAAAACCAATTTTGGAATAATTGGTTTAGTTTTATCCTCAGTATTTATTATGTTTATTAAAACATTTAATAATAATAATGATTTTAATAGCGTTATTATTGGAGTAATACTATTATTTATAGGCTATATAATATCTAATAAGTTAGATACAATATAAAAAGAATCCTATTGGATTCTATTTTAATATAAAATTTCTTGTTATTGTACCAGGACCCATATTCATTCTTATATTTAAATAAGTACTTAAATTATTATCTGCATCTAAAAACAATGATACATTAATATTATTATTTTTTCCTATATTATTTATTGTTTCTCTATAAAAGTCTGTGTTTTTATAATCATCATAACCTAAATCTTCATATTCATTTTCAATATTTTTAACAATGTTATTATATACTTTATCATTTGTTAAATTCTTTAAATTAATTAATTCGTTATTTGTTAAAACTTTACCATTGTTTTTATCTATATTATAACTTTTATACTCATAACTAACATATCCAGCAGTATAATTATAATTTTTATATTCAATAACAAGAGATAAAATATTATCATTAACATAATATTTATATTTTACAGAATTAATATTAACCATATCTTCAGTAATAATGTTATCATCTTTTAACTCATTATACTTTTTATTAATTTCCTCATTAATACTCTTAACACTATCATAATTTAAATTAATAATAGGTAGTTCACTTCTTACTTCATCAATATTTAAATCAACTGGTAATTTATTTGGAATGTAAGTTTTACCACTGTAAACTATTTCTTTATTATTATCTATTTTATTTATATCAATTACTTGTGCCAAACTATAATTAAACATACTTATACTTTTACTTTCAAGAAATTGACCAAGTAAAAATGAGGTTACTACACTAACAACTAAAATTACAACAAAAACAACATTTTTATTATTTTTGTTTTGCATATTATTCTCCTATTCTATTGTCAATGTTTGATTTATTGGTTGAATTTGTATATATGTATTACCATCGTTAACATTTATTTCTTCACCATTTAAATAAGTATATTTTGTTTTACCACTTCTACTAGTTTTTTCATATTTAATCGGTACTGCATAACCATTAGTAATATAATATCCATCACCAATACCAATATTGTCTAATTCTTGCCTTCCTTTATTTTCTGGATCCACTAAGTTATAATTTTTAACTTTTATAACAATTATATTTTTAACACTATATTGTTCACCAGTAATTCTATCTTTATGTGGAGTTTTATTCATAGTTCTCAAATATTTTTTACTATTTACATCATATGTATAAGATGTATTATGAATATAAGAATATTTAATGTTTATATTATTAGCAGGTATACTTCCTTCCATTTTATTAAGTTTTATTTCTCTTACACTATATTTTAGTAATGTGTCAGTAACTTCTTTTTCATACCCTTTTTTTGTAACTTGTGTACGAATATTTTCTATTGATGTAAAAGCATTGTGGGGCGCATATGTCATACTACTATCTCTCCAAAACATATTACCCGGATTTATTAATCCATCTAGATTTGCGACTTTAAGGCTATATACATCACTACTTGCCTTTGGACTATTACCAAATCTAACTAGAACAGCATCATTTTCTAGTGCATAATCAATGTAATAATGTCTCAAACTTCTAACTGGACCTATCATACTTGTATTTGCATCTTTAAATAATGCGAATAATCTTGTATATCCACCTTCAACAATTATCTCATAAATTAAATACGCATCATTTAAACCAGCATGTGGCCAAGCATCATTATGATTATCGATCATAACTCCAACAGGTCTTGTAGTAGATTCTAAGTCAATAATTTGTAATTTAGGTTCTTCAGGTCTATCCGTTAAAATATATTTCTTATCATGTCTAATTATTTCTTTAAAAATATCTTTACAACCAAGTCCTATTCCTAACAAAATAACTCCAATAAAAATAAGAATTAAAATAATAACACTTTTAAACTTCTTCATAATACACTCCTCTTATTATAGTTTAATTATACTATTAAATATATTTTTTGAAAATACAATTTTGAATTAAATTTAATATAAAGAACAAAATAAAGTTAGATAGTAGGTGATTATGTGGAGCTATATAAAAATATTGATGAATGTATAAAAAAAATTAAAGAAGATTCTGGTGAAAGTGTAGATTTAAATATAAAAGAAATTTACATTAGTAAAAAAAGATTAGTGTCTTTATATTTAGAAACAATTACATCTAGTGAACAAATTAATAATTATGTTTTAAAAAGTATTGGAAAAACAATTATTGATGAAGAAAATTTAAACTTTAAAGATATATATAAATATTTTTATAATACTATTCCTAGTGGTAGTTTAAAAGAATTAAATACGTTTGAAGATGTATATAGTTTTTTATATTCTGGTTTTGAAATTATTTTAGTAGAAGGAACAAAAAAAGGTATAGCTTTTGAAATGCGTGCTTCATTAGATAGAGGTGTGTCTATACCAACTAGTGAAGCAATTGTTAGAGGTCCAAAGGACGGATTTACTGAAAACTTTAATAAAAATTTAGGTCTTATTAGAAGAAGAATAAAAACCCCTAGATTGTTTGCAAAAGAGAAAAAAATAGGTAGAAAAACTAAAACAAGAGTTGGTATTCTTTATATGGATGATATTGTGGATAATTCTTTAGTTTTTGAAGTAAATAAACGATTAGATAAAATTGATATAGATGCAATTATAGATAGTGGTTATTTAAGAGAATTAATAGAAAAAGATAGTAAATCTAATTTTCCTACAATCATGAGTACAGAAAGACCTGATAGAGCTTGTATGGCATTATTAGAAGGTAAAATAGTAATTATATTAGATAACAGCCCCTTCGCGCTTATTATTCCAACATTTTTTGTAGATTACTTTCATACTCCAGAAGATTATTATCAAAAATCATCAAATATATCATTTATAAGAATAATTAGATTTTTTGCTTTTTTAATTTCAATTCTTACACCTGCATTTTATGTAGCGATAACTACACATAACCAGTCCGCGATTCCTTCTGGATTCTTACTTAATTTTGCTTCACAAAGACAAGGTGTCCCCTTCCCTGGTTTTGTTGAAGCATTATTAATGATGATTGCTTTTGAAATTTTAAAAGAAAGTGACACGAGAAGTCCAAGTGTTGGTGGTAGTGCGATATCAATATTGGGTGGAATTATAATTGGGGACGCTGCAGTATCAGCAGGTATTGTATCCCCTATTATGGTAATAGTAATTTCTATTACTGCTATATCATCTTTAGTATTCTCTTCAATTGATGTAGTAAATGCAATTAGAGTATGGAGAATAATATTTCTTTTTAGTGCCGCAACTTTAGGAATATATGGAATAATTATTTTGGGTATATTCTTTATCATAAAACTATGTTCCATTTCATCGTTTGGAAAACCCTTTACTTTTCCGTTCGCACCATTTAATTTAAGAGAACAAAAAGATGCAATTATTAGAATGAGTAAGGATAAATTATGGAATAGAAATCCATTAACAGCTAAAAAAAATCTTACTAGATTAAAAAAAATGGAAACAGGTGATAATAATTGAAAAAGATTTTAATTATACTATGTTCTTTGTTTTTAGTAGGATGTCAAAATTATAGGGAATTAAATAATACAGCCATAGTAAGTGCGATTGGTATTGATACAGATGATAATGGTTATAAAGTTTCAGTACAAATTGTAAATACAGAAAAAAATAGTAATGAACAAGAAAATTTAAATAACCCAATTGTGTATAGCTCAAATGGTAAAAATATTAGCGATGCATTAAATAATATTAATTTAAAATCACCCAATATTTTATACCTGGGACACTTACAAGTGGTTTTAATATCCGAAAAAATTGCAAAAATGGGTATTAATGATTTTACCGATTACTTTCTTAGAAATAATGAAATAAATAAGAATTTTACAATATTAATTTCAAAGGATAATACACCAGAAGAAGTATTAAATGTTCCTACTTCATTAGTAAACTTCCCAAGAGGTAACATTTTAGGCAGTATAGAAGTATCCTCAACACTTAGTGGAGCATCAAATAATATTAAATTCACTAACTTTATTAATGATTTAAAAAGTAAGGGAATAAATCCAGTAATGTCTAGTATTAAAATTGTGGAAAGTGAGGAAAAAAACAAAAAGAATTTACAAATTTCTGATATGGCAATATTTAACAAAGATAAATTAGTTGGATACATAAATAAAGATGAAATTATAGGATATAACTTTATAACTAATAACATCGATAATACTATCATTAATATTAAGTGTAATAAAAATAGAAATATGAGTATAAAGTTAAAAAATATAAATACAAAAACAACTTTTAAATTAAAGAACAATAATCCAAATATAATTATTAATGTAAATAGTAAAGCAAACATTGAAGAAACAAATTGTGATCTTGATTTAAAAAATATAAAAGAAAAAACTGAAAGTGAAATAAAATATTTAATTAATACAACAATAAATAAAATTAAACAAAATTATCATATAGATATTTTTGGATTTGGAAATAAAATATATCAGAAAAACCCCAATTATTTTAAAAGTATTGAAAATAATTGGAATGAAATTTTTTCAAATCTAGATATTGTAATTAATGTTAATACCGATATAGAAACTAAAGGAAATCTAATATTAAAAGGATGGTGATTTTTTGAAAAATATAAAGATTAGTTCACTACAACTAGGAATTATAGTTTTTTTCTTATGTCAAGCATTATTTTTCCCTTTAGCTTCACATCCCTTATACAAAAATGTCGAACAAGAAATTTGGATATGTTCTATAATTGGTACAGGAATTGGTTTTGTAATAATAAAATTATTTTTATTGTTACAAGCAAAACTACAAGATAAAAATATATTAGAATATAATATATATAAATTTGGAAAACTTTTAGGAAATATTATCAATTTTATTACAGTATTTATGATAATAATTACTATGGTTTCACTATTTTCAAAATTTTGTATTTTTATAAATGTTAATTACTTACCAAACATGCCACTATTAATAATTCAAATAACTTTTATTTTAGTCATTATTTATGCAATAAAAAAAGGAATTGAATCTATTTTTAGATCAGCTCAAATCTTTAGTATAATTAGTATAATATTATTAATAAGTGCATTTACATTAAATGCTTATAATTTTAATATTAACAACATATTTCCTATTTTAGAACACAAAGTAAGTAATATATTATTATCATCATTATATTATGCATTAATTTCGACATTACCAATATTTTTATTAAGTATATTCCCAAAGAATATTGTTTTAAAGAAAGAACAATATAATAAAAGTATTATATTAGGATACCTTTTTTCTTCTATAGTCACCATTATTATTTTTATTACAACATTATTAGTTTTAGGAAAACATTTGATAGTTAGTTTTGAATATCCTGAATTTATCGCTTTCAAACAAATTCAATACTTTTATTTTATTGAAAGGCTTGAAATCATTTTTTCATCTATTTGGATATTTAATGTTTTTGTTTTTTGTATAATTAGTTTATACTTTGTTTATAAATATCTAAAGTTTACATTTAATGTTAAAAACACTAATTTTATACTAATTTTATTAAGTATTATTATTATATTATTATCAAATTTAATAATTTTTAATAATTTTTGATATTATTTATTCATAAAATATATTATATTTGTTGACTAAATCACTAAAAACATATATAATTTTAACTGCAGATTTATTAGGCAGCACATATTTTAAATTATAACGTGTTTGTTACTTTTGTTTTATAAGTAGCTTTTGCTGCAAGTGAAAATATTAAAACAAACACCCTATAACAATGAAATATGAAGCCTTCTGCGAGAAGGAGGAAAGATTATGGCAAGATACACAGGGCCAGCTTACAAAAAAAGTCGTCGTGTAAGTTTCTCAACATTAGAAACTGGAAAAGAACTTGTTAAACGTCCATATGGACCAGGTCAACATGGACAAGGAAGAAAAGGTAAACCATCTAACTATGGTGTACAATTAACTGAAAAACAAAAAGTTAGATTTATGTATGGTTTAACTGAAAAACAATTTAGAAAAACTTTTGATAGAGCTTCTAAAATGAAAGGTGTTCATGGTGAAAACTTCTTAAGACTTCTTGAAAGTAGATTAGATAACCTAGTTTATAGAATTGGATTTGCTTCAACAAGAAGAGCTGCAAGACAATTAGTTAACCATGGTCATATTACTGTAAATGGTAAAAAAGTTGATATTCCATCATATAGTGTTAAAGTTGGAGATGTAATTTCAGTTAAAGAAACTAGTAAAGCTCATCCAGCTGTTAAAGCAAGTTTAGAAAACAAATTAAACCGTGTTGAATTTGTAAATTACGACGAAAACAAAATGGAAGCTACATATGTTAGATTACCAGAAAGAAATGAACTTAACATGGATATTAACGAATCATTAATCGTTGAATTCTATAGTAGATAATAAAAAAATTGGAAATTTTCCAATTTTTTTATTTTATTATTTTTCTAAGTATTTTATCATCATTTGAATTATGATTTTTGTTATATAAATATTCATTTAGCAATGAGTATTAATATTTTTGTAAATCACCATATTTTTCTAATACTTTTAATAAATAATCAATTTGTTTACTATCTTCATAATTTTCTAATCTTTTATAATGATAATCATAATATATATTACGAATATATATTAAAAATTTTTCAGTTAAATAGTTTTTATCAATTTTCATTATATTAACTAATTCTTCATAAATACTATCTAAACAATATCCAAATCCAATAACATTTAAAAATATTCCACCTTCTAATTCCCTGATATTATTTTTTAACACTTCGTTTACTGAACAATTATTATCATATATATAAGAACCTGGATCAACAAAATATAAATGTCCATTAAAAATAAAATTATCATCGTTTTCTGAAATATCAGATATTAATATTTTGTTATTAGATAATTTTTTAATATCGTTATTTAAAAGTAATATTTCATTATATAATGTGTTTGGATTCATATAAATTACTTTATTTTTATCAATAGGGTCTATTAATTTAGTTGTATATCCAATATAAGTATATTTGTTTTGGGGTTTATTATAACAAACAATATTTTTAGGAAGTAATATTCTATTAGTTATAATTCTTTTTAGTTTAATTGCATCATCGTATGATAAAGTAGTTTCAAAATTTGTTTTTACTTTAATTGCCATATCATTATATGAATACACAATCCCCTCATATCCATCTCCTATTTTTTCTAATAAATTAGTATCAATATTAATATAACTATCATTGTTTTTAATATATATTTCCATAAAATCCCCCTTTATGTACAGCATATTATAACACTAATCATTAGTATTTCAAAATAAAAGATACAAATTTATTTTTGTATCTTTATTAAATAGTAATTTTTCTTTCCTTTTTTAATTACAACATATTTTTCTTCTATTGCAGTTTCTCTGTTGATTATTAAATTTTCATCATTAATTTTATCTCCATTAACGCTTATTGCGTTATTGTTTAAAAATTCCCTTGCTTCTCTTCTACTTGTAACAATTTTATTATCCACTAATAAATCAATTAATTTTACATCTGAATTAATATTAAATGTTGGAACTTGTGACAATCCTTCTTCAATTTGTTTACTAGTTAAATTCTTTATATTTCCACTAAATAATGCTTCGCTTATTTTTTTTGCACTTTCGTATTCATCCACACCGTGTAAATCTTTGATTATTTCATAAGCAAGAGTTTTTTGAGCAAGTCTTAAATGTGGTTCTTGATTATGTTTATTCATGATGTCAATTATTTCTTCTGGAGTTAAGAAAGTGAATATTTTTAAATAGTCTTCAACCATTTTATCATCACTATTTATTAAGTATTGATATAAAGCATAGCTAGAAGTCTTATTTTTATCCAACCATAAAGCATTACCTTCACTTTTTCCAAATTTATTTCCGTTAGAGTCTAATACTAAAGGCATTGTAAAAGCATATGCTTCTTTTCCAGTTTTCTTTTTAATTAACTCTAAACCTGTTGTGATATTTCCCCATTGATCAGAACCTTCAGCTTGAAGTATACAATTTTTTTCTTCAAATAAATGCAAGAAATCATATCCTTGGATAAGCGTATAACTAAATTCAGCAAATGTAATACCTGTTTCAAGTCTTCTACTAATTATATCTTTGTTAAGCATATAATTAACATTAATATATTTACCAACATCTCTTAAAAAAGTTATAAAGTCAAAATTTTTAATCCAATCATAATTGTTAACTACTTCAGCTTTACCTTCAAATACTTTTTCAATTTGTTTTTGAATACCAACTAAATTTTTATTAATTGTTTCATAAGATATTATTTCTCTTTCAGCCGTTGGTCTAGGATCTCCAATAAGACCAGTAGCACCTCCTACTAACAAGATCGGATGATGTCCTGCTTTAGCTAATCTTTTTGCAGTAATTAATGATGAATAATGTCCTAAGTGTAAGCTGTCAGCAGTTGGATCAGTACCCCAATAAAATGTAATTTTTTCATCATTTAATTTCTTTTCAATATCATCACCTGCAACATCTTTAATTAAACCTCTCCATTTCAACTCTTCATATAATTTCATAATATTCCTCCTTTAAATAAAAAAATAACTATAATTAAGGACGAATTGTCGCGGTACCACCTTAATTCATAGTTATCTATGCACTCAAAATTTTAACGCAATTACACGTTTTAGCTCAAAATTTGTAATTCATTACTAAACACTTATCAATTTTCACCAAACATTGACTCTCTACAAATATATTTAATAACTACTAGTAATTTCTCATCACTAAATAATTTATTTATATTTAAATTTTACACTATAAAATATGTTTTGTCAAAGAAAAAAGAACTATTTCTAGTTCTTAACTACTAATTTTTTCTTCAATAACTCTAACATTAGTTGCTTGAAAACCTTTTTGAGTTTCCACCAAATCAAATACTACTCTTTGTCCTTCTTCAAGGCTCTTAAAACCTTTGCCTGGAATAATTGAATAATGAACAAATATATCGTTTCCTTGTTCGTCAACAATAAAACCATATCCCTTCACATTATTGAACCATTTTACTATTCCTGTTTTCATAATATTCTCCTTTTACATTTCAAACTGCTGTATATAACTACTCCGACGCTAGCAATATGGAGTACTTTTTAATATTAGCATTTAATACACAAAAAGAATATATTTTATGCATTAACGAAACATTTAATATACAACAATTAATCATACAAAAAGAATAAATTTAAAAATATTACTTTAATCACTAAAATAAATTACTTTCAAGAAAAAAACAAAAGATTATTCTTTTGCTTTTAATATTATTCTTAACCCTTTAACACTTCTAATTGAAATATTACCTCTTAATACATCACCATTATCAAACGTAATTACATTTCTATTATAATCGACTTTTTTAATCTTTGTAACATTAACAATACATCCCTTATTAATTTTATAAAAATCTTTATTTAATTGTTTTTCAAAAAAATATAATGGTTTCTTAAGATCATATTTTTTATTTTTTGTAATAACAACACATTTTCTTTCTAAAGTATCAGTTTCAATTCTATATATATCATCATATTTTAAATTGTAATCAATTTTCTCCATTTGAAACTTAAGTGACTTTTTATATCCAAATATTTCAAGTGATAAGTCAAGTAATTCCTTAATATTCTTATCATAGTTAACACTTTTACAAACATAATCTAAAATTGATAGTCTAAGTCTTTGAGCTTCACTAAGTAACTCTTTATAACCGGTTTCTAAAATAATTATACTATCATAATCACATTTTGATCTAATATCATTTGCTATATCAATACCTGAGTCATCATTTTGTAAATCAATGTCTAAAATATAAATATAATGTCCATCATCAGAATGTTCTATAATTTTTTTTAACTTATCAGTATAACTTTCAAAAGTTTTAATTGTATAATTAATATTTGTTTCCATCATGTAACTTTCTATAATAGTTTTTGTTCTCATTCTATAATTTCTATTATCTTCAACAATAATAATATTTACCATATTATCACTTTCCTTTACATCCTACTCTATCATTTTATCACATATTTTCTCCTATTAGCAAACAAATTTAAAGACTTTGTACTTATTTTATCTATATATATATTAGGCACTATTAATTCTAAAATTCGACAATCACATAGAATATAATAATTTTAGGTGATTCATATGAAAAATAAAATAATTATTCCAACTATTCTATCAATATTTGTAGGATTATATCTTGGCTATATAATTTTTAATCAGTATAAAAATACTAGTCAAACAGTGTTTTCTGAAACAAGAACTATTTATTTTTTACAACAAGGTGTATATTCATCAAAGGAAAGTATGGAAAATAATACAAAACTACTTAGTGAATATATATATTCTTTAGATAACGATCAATATAGAGTTTTTGTAAGTATAACAACAGACATGGAAAATGCTAAGAAAATAAAAAATATTTTTAATAATAAAGGAGTTGATATATATATTAAAGAAGGAAATATTAGTGATATGGCATTTGTAGAAAAACTAAAACAATATGATGAAATAATTAAAAACTCAAATGATGAAAGTGTAATTTTAGAATTAGAAAATCAAATATTAAGCGAATATGAATTGGTGGTGAAAAGCAATAACTAAATTTAAAGATTTAATTGATGAAGAAAAACCAAGAGAAAGATTTTTAAAATATGGTCCGAATAATATATCAAACGAAGATTTAATATCAATTATATTGAAAACAGGTTCTAAAGATTTTTCTGTTAAAGATGTAAGTAATCAAATATTAAGTGAAATAGAAAGTATCCAAGATTTAAAAGATATAACGGTTAATAAACTTATGTCTATTAAAGGAATTGGTAAAACTAAAGCAATAGAATTAATTAGTGCGATTGAGCTTGGAAGAAGAGTTTATTTAAAAAAAGAAAAAACATGCAAGAAAATTAAAAATCCTGAAGATACATTTTTACACTTAGAAAATAAATTATTACATAAAAATAAGGAACATTTTTATGTAATATATTTAGATACCAAATCCAATATAATAGAAACAAAATTATTATTTGTTGGTGGATTAAATGAATGTATTATTGATATAAGAGAAATATTTAAACATGCACACCTACTTAGCGCACATTCTTTTATTTGTGTACATAATCATCCTAGTGGAGATGTTACCCCATCAAAATCAGATGATATTAATACAATTGAATTAATAAAAATTGGAAAATTGCAAAAAATATTACTAAGAGACCATATAATAATTGGAAATGGTAAATACTATAGTTACTATGAAAATGGTAAATATATGTTTTAAAAAAATTAAATATATATTATAATTTAAAATGGGACGTGGTATAATGCATAAAAATAAGAATAAATTAGAAACTAAATATATTATATTAATTGTAATAGGTTCAATAATAATATTATTATCAATATATGCATATATAATAAAAGATAAAAGAAATCTAAATAAAGCAGAACAGATATTAAAAGATAGTGTTTTATTTGTAGAAAATATTGTATTATCTCCATTTAGATATATTACAAAAGAAATAAATGAATTTATCAATTTAAAAGATGTATATAAAGAAAATGAAATTTTAAAGAAAAATTTAGATAGATATGATTTAATATATACACAAAATCAAGAATTAAAAAAACAAATTGAAGAATTAAAAGAAATAACAAATATAGATTATGTCCTAACAGATTATGAATATTTAAATGCGGCAGTAATAAACAGAAATTTAGGATATTGGTATGATACCATTACAATAAACAAAGGTGAAAAAGACGGCATAAGAAAGAATATGGCAGTAATTACTAGTAAAGGATTAGTTGGAAAAATAACTAAAACAACTTCTTTTAATAGCGAAGTAAAATTGATTACTTCTAGCAATTCAAATAATAGAATATCAGTAATTATTGATAACAATGGTGAAAAATCATATGGAATATTATCTGGATATGATGAAAAAGAAAATTTACTAACTATAGAAGGAATAAGTGATAATAAAGAAATAACCAAAGACGCAATTGCTTATACAAGTGGTTTAAATGATTTGTTCCCTAGTGGAATTAGAATTGGTACTGTAAAACAAATTGAAAAAGATAATTATGGTTTATCTAGAATCGTTTATATAGAACCTGCTAGTAAATTAGGAGAATTAAATTTAGTTACTGTATTAAAAAGGAAAGATGACAAATGATTTTTTGTATAATCATTACAACTTTATCATTTCTTTTAGATTCATATATATCTATGTATATCCCAATATCAGTAACAAATAATAATATATTAGTACCAATGTTTACAATAATTTCATTAATAATAATATATCCCTATTCTAATAACAATATTAAAGGTTATTTAACAATATGTCTAATATTTGGTTTATTATATGATATTACATTTACAAATACATTAGGACTTAATATTGCATTATTCTTTAGTATTGGGTATTTGATTTCATCGTTAGATAGTGTATTGTCTAATAATTTATTAAGTTTAATAATTAAAATGATGCTAATAATAATATTTTATGACGTAATTACCTATTTAATATTATTACTGTTAAATTACATCGACTATAGTGTATTAACTTTAGTTATAAAAATTGGTAAATCTATACTATTAAATACAATTTATCTAACATCAATCTATTTAATAACTAATTTATTATCAAACAAACTAAATATTAAAAAATCAATATAAAAAGTTGAACATAAAATTAATTATTGTTCAACTTTTTTTGTATTCATTACTATTGGTAATATAATTGGATTTCTACCAGTTTCTTCTTTTATAAAACTAGATACTCCACTTACAATAGAATATTTTAAATCATTATAATTAAATGTTTCTTTAGTTGCTAATTGTTTTTGAATGATTGTAGTAGCTATTTCTTCGATTTTCTTTATTAATTCTACATTTTCATTAACTAGTACAAATCCTCTAGTTGTTATATTTGGTGTGATTAATAATTTTTTATTATCTACATCTATAGATGCAATTACAACTAATATTCCATCATTAGACATGATTTTTCTATCTTTAATAACTAAGTTACCAATATCACCTATTCTATTTCCATCTACATATACATCGCTTGCTGGAACATTACCTTGTTTTTTAATGTCATTTTTAGAAATAGATAAAACTTCACCATTTTCTAGTACAAAAGTTTTATTTTTAGGTATTCCAAGTTCTATACCAATATCAGCATGTTGTTTTAACATTCTAAATTCACCATGTACTGGCATAAAATATTCTGGATTAATTAATCTCAACATTAGTTTTAATTCTTCTTCTTTTGCATGACCAGAAGTATGCACTTCACTTAACATTGTATTGTTATATACTTTAGCGCCTTTTAAATATAATTTATTGATTACTCTAGAAACAGATAAACCATTACCAGGAATTGGCGATGAAGATAGTATTACTACATCATTTGGTAATAATTTTATTAATTTATGAGAACCATCCGCAATTCTAGAAAGTGCCGCTAAAGGTTCTCCTTGAGATCCTGTACATAATAAACAAACTTTATTTGGTGTGGTTTTTCTAGCTTCTTCTGGGGTAATAAATATAGATTTATCTTTTATATATCCACCTTGAATAGCTATTTCAATAGAGGTCTCCATACTTCTACCAAAGAGAGCTATTTTTCTTCCATTTTTTCTGCAAGTTTCAACTATATGTTTCAAACGATATATATTAGATGCAAATGTAGCAAGTATTATTCTATTTTCAGTTTCTTTTGAAAATATATCAGATAATGTTTCATCCACCTTTGATTCACTCAAACTAAATCCTTCTGATAATGCATTAGTACTATCACTTAATAATAATTTAACACCTTTTTTACCAATTGAAGCCATTTTATGAATGTTTGCATTTGGACCAATAGGAGTCATATCAAATTTAAAGTCACCTGTCGCAACTATTGTTCCATTAGGTGTGTGAACAACTATTCCATGAGAATCTGGTATTGAATGAGTTGTTGAGAAAAATTCAACATCAAAAAATTTAGATTTTATTCTTGTTCTCTCATTATATGTAACCAATCCCTTAAAAGGAATATTTCTCTCCTCTAATTTTTTTCTAATTAATGGGACTGCCTGATTAGGTGCATATATTGTAGGAATATTAACCGACTGTAATAAAAATGGAATTCCACCAATATGGTCCTCATGACCATGTGTTATAATAAGACATTTAATTTTTTCTTGATTTTTCTTTAAAAACGTATAATCTGGTATTACATAATCAATTCCTAATAATTCATCTTCAGGAAACATTACACCAGAATCTATAATTATTATTTCTGTATTATGCATAACAACGTACATGTTTTTTCCAACTTCGCCTAATCCACCAAGCGCAAAAACTTTAGTATCGTCATTATTATTAAAAAGTTTCATATTTTCTCCTTTCTCTATTTAATATAATATTTCATCGCTATATAATTATATAAAATTTTAATCATTTTGTCTATAAATATTTGAGTTTAATAATAAATGTGTTATAATTTACAAGCGAGAGGTGTTAACGTGAATAAATATAGAAAAGGAGAAATCGTTAAAGGTTGTGTTACCGGAATTGAAAATTATGGTGCATTTGTTGGCCTTGACGAATATTATAGTGGTCTAATACATATTTCAGAAATATCTGAAGGATTTGTTAGCAACATTCATAATTTCTTAGAAATTGGTGAAACTATATATGTAAAAATATTAGATATCGATGATGAAAATTATCAAGTTAAATTAAGTATTAAAAATATTGACTATAAAGTAAGAAGAAAAAGAACACCAATTAAGGAAAGTGAAAGCGGATTTAAACCATTAAAAAACATGCTTCCAATATGGATTGAAAACAAAATAAAAGAAATAAATAACGACAAAAACGTATAATTTTTAAAAAAAATTAATAAAATGTATCAATGACTATTGACAAACAGATACATTAAATGGTATATTAGTTCTTGTCCGAGGGAATTAATATCTCAGATGGGCGATTAGCTCAGTTGGTTAGAGCACCTGCCTTACAAGCAGGGGGTCATAGGTTCGAGTCCTATATCGCCCACCATTTATTTTTGCCGAAATGGCTCAATTGGTAGAGCAACTGACTTGTAATCAGTAGGTTGCGGGTTCAAGTCCTGCTTTCGGCACCA
>SVAP01000009.1 GCA_015059335.1 Bacillota bacterium
ATTATTAGGAGATGTAAAAGTTGGAGTTATTCCTATAGATTCAATTTATTCTCCAATTGAAAGAGTTAGTTATGATGTTGAAAGTGCTCGTGTAGGACAAAATGAAAGTTATGATAAATTAATTATGAATGTATGGACTAATGGAGCAATGAAACCTGAAGAAGCAATCGCACTTGCTAGTAGAATTTTAATTGAACATTTAGAAATTATTACTGCAATAGATTCAATTGCTGATGTTAAAGGTTTAATGAACGAAAAACAAGAAGATCCAAAACAAAAAACATTACAAACACCAATTGAGGATTTAGATTTATCTGTTCGTGCATATAACTGTTTAAAAAGAGCATCACTATTAACTGTTCAAGACATAACTAATAAAAGTGAAAATGAAATGATGAAAATCCGTAATTTAGGTAAAAAATCTTTAAAAGAAGTTATTGATAAAATTAAAGATATGGGACTTAAATTTAGAGATGATGACTAGTAAAAGGAGGTAAATTATGGCTTATAGAAAATTAGGAAGAGATAATAAACATAGAAGAAGTTTACTTGCTAGTCAAGTAAAAAATGTAATTATGTATGAATCAATTCAAACAACTGAAACAAGAGCAAAAGAAACTCGTAAATTTGTTGATAAAATGATTACTTATGGTAAAAACGGAAATTTAGTTTCAAGACGTAAAGCATTAGCTTTCTTACATAATGATAAAGTTGTTGTTGATAAAATATTTAATGAATTAGCACCTCGTTATGCTAAAAGAAATGGTGGATATACTAGAATTTTAAAACTTTCTGAAAGACGTGGTGATGACGCTTTAACTGTTATTTTAGAATTAGTTAAAGAAGAAGAACCAAAAAAAGAAGAAAAGAAAGCAACTAAAAAAACTAGTAAAAAAGTTGAAAAGGAAGAAAAAGTTGAAGCAGAATAATTGCTTCTCTTTTTTTATAATGTTTGATTTTTTATAATAAATGATGTATAATAATGCACATTCAAGGGGTTGATAACTATGATGTTTAAAAATAGTAATCAAATTAAAAGTTATTTAAAAAAGGAGTCAGATAGAACTGGTATTTCTATTGAAAACTGCTATAATACATTTTTTGCCAGAAATTTATTACAAAGAATAAGTGAATTAAGTTATGGACAAATAATTGTAAAAGGAAGTTTTTCACAAATGGTACATGCTGGTAAAATGGTAAGACCAGTAACTGATATTGATTTAGTGTCTACTACATTAAATAAAAATGATGCGTTAATAATACTTTTTAGAGCGATGTATACAGAAGATGAAAATGATATTATATACGATTTAATCACACATCCTAAATCTACAAAAACTGGTATTATTAAAATAAGACCAATAGCTAAATTTGATAAAATACGTCATGCTATTAATATAGATTTTAATCCTATTTCTAATAGTGTTTTGGAAATACAATATAAAGATGTTCCTAGGGTATTTATTGATGATAAAAGATTTTATGTAAATACACCTTCGTTTGAAGAACATCTTGCTGAAAAGCTATGTATTGTTTCAGAAAGTGTAAGAACAGATGTATTGAATACAAGAATAAAAGATTTTTATGATATTTATAAATTACATGGTGGAAATTATGATGTTGACAAATTTTCTTATTATTATAGATTATTATTAACAAAAAGAAATAAGATTGATCCAGAAGTAGTATCATGTGATTATATTAATAGAGATTTTATTGATAAACATAGAAACTTATGGGATTCAATGAGTAAAAAATATGAATTTTTAGATAAAGATGTTACAATTGATGAAGCGGTATACTATACTAAAGGTGTATTGAATGAACAAATACATAAGTTAAAAACTAAAAAATATACAATTGGTTAATATAAGAATCTATTTAATAGATTCTTTTAGAATTTGTAGGTGATGATATGAGGGGTTCAAAAGGTGGATTTTGGGATAGATTATTATCAAGATTTCGTCTTAGAAGATTGAAAAAAATCAGAGAAGAAAAAAAGATAATTCAAAAAAATTTAGATAATTTAAAAAATAAAGAAATAAAAAAGAATGAAGAAATTTATCTTAATAGAGTGTTTAGTTTGAAATCTAAAAAAAGAACAGTCAAATTATATAAGAAAGGTATTGCGTCTAAGATTAAAACTACACCTAAAATAAACAGTAATAAAGCAATTAAAGATAATAAAAAAACTATAAATAAGGTAATTAAATTTAATCAAAAACGCATTAAGAAAAAAGTAGGGATCACATCAAAAAAGATTGAAAAACAAGTTAGTGTTAATCAAGACACAATTAAGGATAAAGAGATAAATAATAATAATGTAATATTAGAATTTAAAACAGAAAAACTTATTTCTGAGCTTAACAAGATCGTTAATAATAATAGGGAAATGATTAACAGTATAACCTATCAGATAAACGAATTAAAATCTGAAATAGACGAAGCAAAAAGCATAAAAAAAATTAACGAAATTGAAAATAAGTTAATAGAAATAAAAAGAAAGTTGGATGAATTAGTTAAAAATTATTCGAATATAAAAAATACTAATCTAAAACAACTTAATAATGAAAAAATAACACAGTTAATGGAAGAAATCAAAAAAATTAGTCCTGAATTCAATTTTGAATATATCATCGATAAAATTTCGCCTAATTTAGATTACTATAACGAATTATCTAATAATGTTGTTAATAGTGTTACTATGTTATATAGTGCTGATTATCAAAAAGATGTTATTAATTATAAAAACATAAAAAGCGAAAATGTTAATGATAAATTAGGAGATTTTAGTGAAATTAATAATAGATTATCTGCTGAATTAGAAAAACACAAAAATATTGTGAAAAATTTTAATTTACTAATAAATAAAATCTCTCCAAAAAAAATAATTCATGTGCAAAATAATTTCATATCTACAATGTTATATAATACTGGTTGTTTATTAAGTACATTTTTAAGCATTCCTTTTTTAAAAAAACCTAAAAATATCCCATTATTTACATTTGGATTATTTACAATAAATAATTCAATAAGAAGTATGAGAAAAATTACTACGACAGAAAGTATTAGTTATATAGCTAGTGAAGATTATACTAATCAAATATTAAAATACAAAAATAGTTTTGGATTTGTAGATTACATGATTGATGATTCGTTATATCAAATTAGTAATTTAAAAGAAGAATATATAATTAATTTTTCATCATTTCATAATAGTGAAGAATTTGAAAAGAATTTAAGGTTAATAAATGAAATGGAACAAAAAATAATTAAACAATCAAAAGATATTAAAAAAATGAAACAAAATTATGAAAATGCATTAAACAAAAATTATGAAAAGGTTTTATCAATTAAAAATAAAAAATAACAGTTTTCATAAAGCTGTTATTTTAATTTATGTTTAAATGTTGTATAATGTAAATATAATATGGAGTGTGTTACTATGACGAATTTAATTAAAAATGAAAAAGTTGATTTATATTATTTATCATTATATGATGAAAAAGAATTAGAATATGTTTTATCTGTTGAAAATGAATTGAGAGAAAAAGAAAAACAAGATTTATTAACTATTGAAGATATTAAGAATAGAGAAATAATTATTTCAAAAAAGGGTAATGTTATAGATGGATACTCAATGGTTAATTTAACTTTTGATAGTAATAAGGATGTTAATGTTTTAATTGAAAGATTACATGAAAATAACATTGACGACAAATATTTAAACAATGAATTATTTGAGGCTGCAATATTTGTTTCCGTTGAAAAAATAAAATTAATGAAAAATAATAACAATGAAATTCCTAAGATAATTAGTAGTAGTGTTATGATTAACGGTCAAAAAGTAGATTTTAATATTACAGATGAATACATAAAAAGAAATTTAGGAGAAAAATTTAATAAAGATGCTGTAAAACAAAAAATAGAACAAGATGCGCAATTTAAAAAGGAAAGAAAAGAAGTAGAAGAAAAAGTAAATGCAAATACTTTTTATAATGAGACTGGTCATAGATTTCACAGTAATGTAGATGATAAAACAAAAGAATTAAGTGTTATAGAAAATGATCATGATATATTATCGTTAGATGAAAGATTAGTGTCGCTTCAACAACAAAATTTAGGAAATAATAAAAGTTTAAATGAAATATATCAAGATTTTGAAAAAGAAAAAATCAATACAACATTAAAATCTGTAAATACATTTAAACATGATGATATTGTTAATTTAGAAGAATTTGAAAAAGATTTAATTACAGCTGCATCAATTATTGATAAAAAAGATGATTTCAAAATTGATTTGGAAAATGGAATTGCATTTGATAAAGATAATAATAAAATTAATCTTGTAGAAAAAAAAGATGAAAGCAAAAAATTAGGGAACGATATTGAATTTTTAGCAAGTCGTGGTTATTCAAGACAACAAATTGAGAAAGTTTTAAATAAAGATAATGTTGAATGGAAAAAATTAAGTCAGGAAGATAAAACAAAAATATTTGAATTATATGGTGTATATGATAATAATATTGCGAAAGAAAATATAGATGAAAGAAATATTGATGTTAGAAATACAATGGATCTTGATCCAAAGGTTAAAAAATTAGTTTTAAAAAATAACCAAGCTGCGTTTGCAAGTTATGTTGTAATATCATTTATTAGTGGTTTATCATCTGGTATATTTATTACTTTACTTTCAATGTTTTTAAGAAAGTAGAAATCATATGAAAGCACTTATTACAGGAGCAAGTAGTGGTATTGGTAAAGACATAGCAATATATTTATCAAGTTTAGGTTATGATTTAATCGTCGTTGCAAGACGAAAAGAAAAATTAGATGAGTTAAAAAAAATATGTAAAACAAATGTTGAAGTAATTTCAATAGATTTATCTGATGTTAATAATTGTATGGAATTGTATGAGAGAACTAAAGATTATAATATTGATGTTCTTATTAATAATTCTGGTTTTGGTCTTTGTGGTAATTTCTTTGATACTGAATTAAATAAAGAACTAGAAATGATAGATTTAAATATTAAAGGGTTACACATTTTGACTAAATTGTTTTTAAAAGATATGCAAATAAGGAATAATGGATATATACTTAATGTTAGTAGTAGTGCGGCATTCGCACCTGGTCCATTAATGGCAACGTATTATTCAACAAAAAGTTATGTTTTTAAATTATCACAAAGTATTTATAGAGAATTAAAACAAAGTAAAAGTAATGTTCATATTAGTGTATTATGTCCTGGACCTGTTGAAACTGAATTTAATGACGTGGCAAATGTTAAATTTGCATTTAAACCACAATCAAGTAAATTTGTGGCAAAATATGCGATTGATATGATGTTTAAAAATAAATTAACTATTGTACCAGGTTTTAATATGAAATTAGCAAAGATTTTTAGTAAATTATTACCAGATAAATTGTTATCTATAATAATATTTCACAGTCAAAAAAGGAAATTAAAATAGTTTCCTTTATATTATTATAAATATTTAGTATAATATGTGTATGGTGATTTTATGACAAAAATTATAGACATTAATAATTTAAACTTTAATTATGGAAATACTAAATTATACGAAAATTTTAATTTAGAAATTGAAAGTGGAACATGGGTTTCAATTTTAGGCGCAAATGGTGCAGGTAAAACAACTTTGGTTAAACTATTAATAGGGTTATTTAAAAGTAATAATAGTATAATAATTGATCAAATAACACTTAACAAAGGTGGTATTAAACAAATTAGAAAATTAATGGGAGTGGTTTTTGATAATCCTGAAATTCAATTTGTTGCCGAAACTGTACAAGATGAGTTAGCATTTACTTTAGAAAATTTACAATATTCAAAAGAAGATATCAAAAGTAGAATATTAGAAATTGCTAAGTTATTTAATATTGAAGATTTATTAAATATTGAACCTCATAGACTTAGTGGTGGACAAATGCAAAAGGTGGCCCTTGCTTCTGCACTTATATTGAAACCTAAAATTTTAATTTTAGATGAAGCATTATCTATGATAGACCCATATGATAAAGATGAAATTATGAAAATGTTGAAAAAATATCACGAAGATAATGATACTACAATTTTGAATTTTACCAGTGATATTGAAGAAACTGTTTATTCGGATAGGATTGTTGGTTTATATCAAGGAAAACTAGGTATTGATGGCCCAGCTAAAGGTGTATTGAATGAAGAAAGAGCTATGAAAAAATTAGGCCTTGATTTACCTTTTACTGTTGCTTTGGCAACAAAATTAAAACTATACGGTTTAATAGATGATATAGAATTAAATATGGATAAGTTGGTGGATAAAATATGGAAATAAAGTTTGAAAATGTTAGTTATTCATATTTAGCAGGTACACCATTGCAAGTAGATGCATTAAAAGATATTAATTTGACAATAGAAGCCAATAAAATTAATGCACTAGTTGGACCATCTGGGAGCGGTAAATCAACATTAATAGAATTAATAAATGGTTTAAAATTACCTACAAAAGGTACAGTATATGTTGGAGAACATAAATTAAAAAATAATATACGAATTGTTAATGCTAATAAATTACGTTTTGAAATTGGTTTTGTGTTTCAAAATCCTGAAGATCAATTCTTTCAAAAAACTGTAAAAAAAGAGATACAATTTGGTATGAAATATTTTGGGTATAAGACTGATAAAATTAATCAGCGTGTTGAAGATGCGTTAAAAATGGTTGGTCTTGATAATACTTATGCATCTAGAAATCCATTTGAATTATCAGGCGGAGAAAAAAGAAAAGTAGCTATTGCATCAGTTTTAGCATTTAATCCAGATGTAATTGTTTTAGATGAGCCAACAAATGGTCTTGATACAACTAGTAAAGAATCTTTAGTAAAACTAATCAAGACTTTAAAAGAAAAATATAATAAAACTATAATTGTAGTTAGTCATGATGTTGATGTAATATATAAATTTGTTGATAATGTAATAATTCTTTCAAACGGTAAAGTATTATTTCAAGGTGACAAATATAGTGTTTTTAAAAATATTGATATATTGACAAAAAACGGTGTAAAAGTTCCAAGAATTGTAGAATTTTTACATAAAACAGAATGTAAAACTGGTAAATATTTAGGTGATATTGATAATGTGGAAGATTTAACAAAGGAGATAATTCAAAATGTATAATAATGTTTTATTAAGTAGATATTTTCCGGTTAAATCAAAAATGCATGATATGGATCCTTTTGCTAAAATGTTATGTACAATAATTTTTATTCTAACACTTGTTATAACAAATAGTTTTAGTGTAATACTATTATTAATAATAGTTGATTTGATAATGCTATTGAGAAGCAATGTGCCGTTAAGATTATATGGAAAGACTATAAAAAGTACGACACCTGTTTTATTAATTGTAATAATAACAACATTGTTGTTAGGTATTGATTATATTTTAATATTGTTTTGGATAATTAAAATTATCTTAATTGTTTTATACACATCAATATTAACATTTACTTCAACACCTACAGAGATTACATATGGTTTTCAAAAAGTTTTAGCACCATTAAAATTAATTGGGATTCCAACAAGTAGAGTTGCGCTTGATCTTACAATGACAATAAGATACATACCAATTATGATAGAACAAACACAAAGAATAAAAAAGGCACAGGCGAGTAGAGGTATAGATTATGATAATTCTGGATTATTTGGAAGGATGAAAGCGTTTTTTTCATTAATTGGTCCAGTATTTAGGATTTCAAATAGAAGAACCAATGAATTATTAACAGCGATGGAAATTAGAATGTATACTGTATACAATAAAAGAACTAGTTATAGAACTAAGTTTTGGGGATTTAAAGATACATTTATTGTGTTTTTACATCTTATAATACTTATAATGTTTATATATAAGGAGGTAATGGGGTATGGTTCGTTACTTGATAACTTTTTCGTACGATGGATCTGGTTTTGATGGATATCAAAAACAACCGAAGCATCGCACTGTTCAAGGTGAGTTAGAGAAAGTTTTAAAACAAATTAATAATGATAAGAAGGTAGATGTTCAAGCATCTGGTAGAACCGATAAAGGAGTTCATGCTTTAAATCAAAAAGCACATTTTGAATTGGATGTTACTATTACTGAATCCAAATTGAAAATGGCATTAAATAGTTATTTACCAAGAGATATTTATATAAAAACTGTAGAAGTTGTACCAGATACATTTCATGCAAGATATAATGTTAAGGCAAAGGAATATATGTATATAATTAATATTGGGGAATATAATCCACTAGATAGAAATTACGTATATCAATATAATAAAACATTAGATGTTGTTGCGATAGAAAGAGCTTTAAAATATTTAGAAGGAGAACATGATTTTGAATCTTTCTCACCTGCAAACAATGAAAAGGAAAATTATGTTAGAACAATATCACAGACCAATTTGATCAGAGATTTAAAAAATCCAAATAAGATTACTATTATATTTTTAGGTACAGGATTTCTAAGATATATGGTAAGAAATATGATTGGTACTTTAATAGAAATTGGTGAAGGCAAAAGAAAAGCAGAAGATATTATTGAAATAATTAAAGCAAAGGATAGAACAACAGCTGGTCCAACATCTAGTCCTGAAGGCTTATATTTAAAAAATGTATTTTACTAGAAATAGAAATTAGTTAATAGATGGAGATGTTTATTTTGAAAAAAGAAATGACAGATATAGAGATTGCAGAAGTTTTCTCAAAAAATATTACAAACAAAAAATACAAAGCGATCGATACATTAATTTGTAAATATTTAAATGATGTTACAGCAAATAAAAAACAATTGAAATTTGTAAACGAACATGATTCTAATAAAGTATTAATGGCAAATCCTAGGGAATATGCAAGATGGTGTCTTGTACTTGCCACTGATTATATTTCAGATTATAGCAGAAAATATATGACTCCTGTAAAATATACTATATCAAATGAAAATAATAATAATATAGAGTTTGTGTTTGAAATTCCAAAGAATGATTCTTCAAAAAACTCAATTGCGATTATTGTTTATATAACAAAGAATGGAATGGTTGTTGATATAAATAATAATTATATATCAATTGTAAAAGAAAGAATGAATAAAGAATTTACAGGAGTATGGAAAGCAAATATATCAAATGGATTAAGAAAAAAATTACCGATTTTTCCTACAGACAAAGTTAGTGATAAAAAGGTATTAGTTCGTAAATTTGACAAAAATAATGTTTTTTGATAGAATATATTCCCGTGAAGAGGGATAATAATGTTAAATATAATAATATCTATTATTAAAAATATTAGATTAATATTTGAAATATATGGTGTTAGTTATAAATAATAAGAGTAATACTCTTATTATTTTAATTTTTGTATCATATTTAATTGACTTTCATAGTATGTTTTAGTATAATTTTATTTGGTACATTTAGTTTTTATCCCACGTATTAGGTAAACCCTGGGAAAGTTTACTTATTACTGATAAATGAAAGGGAAGATTTGAAAATGACAACATTTATGCAAAAAAAGGAAGAAGTTAATCGTAAATGGTATGTTATCGATGCTGCTGGTAAACCTTTAGGACGTGTTGCTTCTAAAGCAGCTACAGTATTGCGTGGTAAACATAAACCAACATTTACTCCACATGTTGATTGTGGTGACTTCGTAATCATTGTTAATGCAGAGAAAGTTCTTTTAACTGGAAACAAATTAGATAAGAAAATGTATTATAATCATAGTGGTTTTCCAGGAGGATTAAGAGAAAGAACTGCAAGAACAATGAGAGCAAATTATCCAACTGAAATGATTGAAAGAGCTGTTAAAGGTATGCTTCCAAACGGAAGATTAGGACGTCAAATGGGTAAAAAATTATTTGTTTATGCTGGTAGTGATCATAAACATGAAGCACAAAAACCAGTAGAAATGAATATAAACTAGGAGGTTAAAGGTATGGCTAATAAAAAAACATATTATGGAACAGGGCGTAGAAAACGTTCTATAGCTAGAGTTACTCTAACTCCAGGTAAAGGTAAAATTACTGTTAACGGTAGAGATGTTCACGAATATTTTCCATTTGAAACTTTAGTAATGGATTTAACTCAACCATTAGTTTATACAAATACAAATGAAATGTTCGATGTAATTGTTGATGTACATGGTGGTGGATTCTCTGGTCAAACTGGTGCTATAAGATTAGGTATCACTAGAGCATTATTAGAATATGATTCAACAACAGATTCAGATTCTGAAAATTCATTTAGAAAAATTCTAAAAGCACAAGGTTTTATTACTAGAGATTCAAGAGTTAAAGAACGTAAAAAATACGGTCTTAAAAAAGCTCGTAGAGCTCCTCAATTTAGTAAACGTTAAGAAGCATTTCAATATTTCAAAGCCCATTTATGGGCTTTTTTGCTACAAAAAAGCCAATGAAAATTCATTGGCTTTTTATTTTGTATTAAATTTTAACTTAATTTTAATTATTAATAGATATATTATTAATGCAAGTACTATACCAGATATTACTGATAACAAAACAATAATAATTGGATTATATGAAGATTTAACAATATTAATTATATATTCTGTAGTTGTTCTATCTTCAGCGACTACAATTATTTTTATTATACTTCCATTTTTAAGATTATTATTTCCTTTTATAATAGCATCACTTTTTGAATCATCTAATGTATATATAATTTCTAATTGTGTTTCTTTATTTATTTTTAATGTATATTCATTAGTGTCTTTATTAAAGTTTATTTTATACCCTTTAATATATAAATCCTTTAGTTTACTATTATTAGATAAAGGAATATTTTCTTCCTTTCTGTGAACAATTATCTTATATTCCCTTATTGTTTCATCTTGTGCTTTAACTTTAACAGAGTATGTATTATTACCAACCTTTAAATTCTCATCACCATCAATTGTATATGTTGCTTTTTCATCCTCTGCAATAATATTTATATTAATTTTCTCTGTATCATTAGAAACTGTTATTTTACGTTCATATTCTTCTTTATTAAATACTATCTCAGTGTCATTAATAATTATCTTTTTTAAATAATTATTATCACTAAGTTTTTCGATTTCTTGAATTTCCTCTTTTTCTGGAATGTCTTCTTTGATCACTTCTTTTTCTCTAATTATATTTAGTGAATACGTTTTTATTTGTCCTTTTTCAGATTTTATCTTTATTAATATTAAATTGTTGCCAACATTTAATTTTATTTTTCTTGGACCATAACCATCTACAAATGATGACTTACTATCAGTTAATGTAGCATCTAATTTTATTTCTGATATATTATTTTTAACTGTTACACCATAATTTGATATATCTTTATCAAATTTAATTATTTCTGGTGTCAATACTAGTCCTGATAATGTATTTACCTCACTTCTAGTATCTTTTCTTGTAATATTTATTGTATATATCTTTTCTGTACCCAACTCACTTGTTACAACAATTTTAAACGTATTAATACCATATTCTAATTCTTGTATTCCAATATCGCCAGATATTGTTGAATTATTATCTTTTTTTGTTGCAATTATATTAATTTTATCAATTTCTGTGGTTAAATTAAATTCTTCTTTTGTTTCATCAAAATTAAATTTTATTCCATCAATTATTATATTTGATAGTGTATTGATATCAGATAAAACTCTTATTATGTGACTTCCACCCTTTATTTCAACTTCATTACCTAATTCATCGGTTGCAGTTGGATTTGAAATTGATATTGATGTGTTTCCATAATCAGCATTCTGTTTTACTTTGAAATCTAACTTTATTATTTTTTGGTTTGTAACATTAATTAGATTATTAAACTCTAAGTTTGCATATGCAAATCTGTTATTGTTTTTAATTCCTGAAAGTTCTCTCCAATTACTTAATAAATTAGTATAACTAATTAATTCTATAGCGTTTTTATTATAATCTAGCTCTCCATCTATAGCAGATATGCTATATTCTTCATCAGAACGAATTAAAGTCAGATATACTGATAAATTTTTTCCTCTTGATGTTTCATTATTACCAGTTGGCTTTAATGTCATTGCGTGAACACTTTTAACATTAAATAGTAACAATATTATGACAATAAACAATAGTTTTCTATTCATATTAGTTACCTCCAATTAATGTTTTAGCAGCTTTCATTATATCAGATAAGTTATGTTTCCCGTTATCATCATAATCTATTGCGTTTAAAAATTCCTCGCCAATGTTATTTTTATCAATATAAATATAGTTGCTCATCTTTATAATATCCTTTAAATCTACTATACCATCGCTATTTATATCGCCTTTTATTATTATTGTATATTCTTTTGTTTTAGTAGTTAATTTAATCGATACTTTAACACCCGTTCCAACTAGTAAATCTTTATTTGAAATAACTTCATTTTTGTTATTTTTAATTGTTATATCACCACTAGTACTTATTCTATTTAACAATTCAGAAACCTTTGTGTTTGCATAAATATTTGTTAAATATAGATTGTTCTCGATCATAATCGGATTATCAAATTTTAAATGTTCTAATATGAAATCATAATTATCTAATTCAATATCATTATAATATACTTTTAATTTCATATCTGCATCTATATTGCCACTTGTTATTTCATTATCATTTTTAAATATTTTTAAACTAAGTTCTTTGCTTGATACTATTGTATTCATTAAATCTTTATATGAATATTCTTCTGGTATAAGAACTGTTTTTTTGTTTTCTTTTAGAATATTAAAATTTATTTTCAATAGATTAATAGTATCATATGCTACATTATTTTTGCTTATTTCAATTCTATCATCAAAAATAGTACCTTCAGCATTTATAACTTTTAATTCTTTTTCAATTTCCTCTGTTTTGTTATTTCCTATGTATACCATGTTATCCATGACATTTATATCGCCTAACGTATATCTTACAATATCATACTCATCTAAAATGTTATTATTATATTTTATTTGTAGTTTATCATTTTCGATTGTTGCTTCACCATTTGTGATATTTATTTTAGTTAGTGATTCTTCATCAGTAAAATTATTCATATATATATATTTATCAACTATTTTTTGATCAGTAATAATCTTAATTATATTAAGAGTATCAACAGTTATATTTCCGTGTTTTATTCGTATTTTATTATCTTCTATAATTGCATTTCCGTTTATAACATTTATACTTGAAAGTATCTCTTCATCAGTAAAAATACCAACATATATATTTTTATATATCAAACTTTGATTTGTACTAAATTTTATGATGTTATATTCATCAAGAATTTTATCTTTATATTTTATTTGTAATTTATTACCATCGATTACTTCATCAGCGTTTATAACATTAATATTATTAAGTATCTTGTTATCGTCAAAATTACTCATATATATATAATTATTTACTATTCTTCTAGTTGTTGTAAATCTGATTATTTTATATTCTTTTATAACTGTGTCATTATATGTAAAAGTTAACTTATTATTGTCTAAATCAATATTAGTCTTAATAAAGTCCTGTTTAGTAATATTTTTTTCTATTGTAGTTACATTCTTATCTTTACCAATATAAATATAATTATTTTCATCATCAATCAGGTATTTACTTGAAGTTATTGTCCTAATATTTGGTACTGTTAATGTAACACTAACTTCATATTTATCTTCGTTATCTGTTTTAACGTCAAAATTAATATTAAAACGATCATCTTTTATAGTTTCACCATCTTTAAATATACTTTTAGCAAATTCGATTGCGTTTTCGTTTTCGTTAGTTGATTCAGTAATGTAGTTATTTATTACATCATCATAATACGCAACTGAATTATCTAAATTGATATTTTGAGGATCATCAACTAAAGTATACATTAAATTTAAATTTTTAAATTTTGTATATTCTTGTTGCCATATTGTTTTTGTCATATTTTTTTCAAATGTTAATGTAGTCTCAAAAATAAAATTATTATCTTTTTCGTTAAAATTAACTGGATATTTCACACCATCTTTTGTGATGTCAATTGTTTTATTTTCATTATTTAATTTTAAATTATTTTCAAACATATTTAAATCAATTTTATATAGCGCCCCAGTTCTTTCAACAATGGCGTTCTCATAATATCCAGTACCCACATATAATTTATTGTTGTGATATTCCATAGTAAATGGTAAAGCATCTATTGTGAAACTATAAAATAATTTGTAATTTGTCAAATCTGTGGTTGTATATATATTAGTTTTAAACATCTTATTATTACTATCATATTGATATGTTAATAAGTAAAATACATCATCAATTGTAACGGTGTCAACTACAGCATATTGTAAGTTTTTTGTTAAATTGGTAAATGATATTTTGTCATCTTCTAAAACGTTAATTTTATACATATAACTACCTGCCACATATAAGAATGTATCCTTATATGTTGTTGTTGTAAAATGCATAAAATTATGAAAAATAGATGGTGTTACAACATTTTCAAATGATATATATGGAGGTGATGCAGAAATGTGATTAAATATATTGTTTTCTTTATCGTATTTATAAATTCCAGAGTATGTTTTACCATTATATACAAATGCATATGCGTCTCCATTAAACCCTGAAACATTATAACATCTTAAATCAGAACTATGTCCAATTTTAGTACCATCTTTTCTTAATTCTACAGGTGTAAAAGTATTACCATTATCTTTAGATATTTGTATTGTTGATTTACTAGATGTATTTACTGAACCACACATAAACACATCATCATTAATTTTTTCAACATCATAAACATGTATCCAACCATCATTAAATAAATGTTGATCCCATAAATTGGTTTCTTTATTGTATGTGTAATAACTTCCGTATCCCCAATCTTCTTTTGGATCTGCGCCGGTAGTATAAATTTTATCGTTAAAAAGATTAAACCATAATACTTCTTCATCAGGTAATGTACCACTTGATACTATTTCCTCTGTTTTAGTATCATAATATATTATTTTTACTGGTCCAGTATTTGCGTCATAGTCACCTAAACCCATAAAAATTTTATCATCATATGCTTTTAAATCATTTATTGCTCTTGATGGTGTTAAGGATGCACTCTTATAATAGGAATATGCTGGTACATTTCCATCTTTATCCAATATTTCAGAAATAAAATTTGTATTATTAGTGTTGTTTTGTTCTTTTAAAATATTGTTTAATTTATTAACGTTCTCAACAAAAAGCTTATTTGAAACAGTATCATCTGTTGATAATGTATTATTTACTATATTAAAACCGGTATAAATACAATAAACTGTTATTATACTTGTTAATATTATCATCAAAGTTTTATTTATCTTCATATGACTTCCTCATTTCAAACAACACATCATTTCATACATTGATACCAATTCTTTATTCTATATAATAATATATCATATTTTGACTAGTTTCATCAAGATTAAAGTAATAGTTTATTACTGATATTTGAATTATAAAAAAGAATATATTGTTTGATCAAAATATATTCTTTTTTTAAATTGTATAGATTAATTATAGTTTAATATTGCTTGTTTTATGCACTAGGTCCAGTAGGTCCTTGTGGTATAGTTAAATTAAGTACAAAGTTTGGTGCAGTTCCTATTATACTAGCTGATGCATCACTTCCTGGTGCACCTGTTGTAACAGTACCTATTGTTAAAATTGGTGTTTCACCGTCTGTTCCTGCAGGCCCAGTAGGACCGGTAGGACCTGTAGGACCAGTTGCACCAATATCACCGGTCAATCCAGTAGGACCTGTTGGCCCAGTAGGACCAGTTGCACCAATATCACCAGTCAATCCAGTTGGACCTGTTGGCCCAGTAGGACCAGTTGCACCAACATCACCAGTTAATCCAGTTGGACCTGTTGGCCCAGTAGGACCAGTTGCACCAACATCACCAGTTAATCCAGTTGGACCTGTTGGCCCAGTAGGACCAGTTGGACCACCAGCAGGACCTGTGGGTCCAGTTGGTCCCATAAAACAACAACATTGTGTTCGTTGTTTTCTAATTTGTTCTAATTTTTTTTCAAAATTATTCATATTTCTCTCCCTTCAATAACATATTATGTTGCGTTAAAAAAGATGAATAAGCTATTTGGTAATATTTAATAAAAGAATTATATATTATTAATTGAATATAATTTAATAGTTTAGTAAATGGGGGATTTTATGAAAATTAAAAAACATTTACTTATATTAATATTTATATTTGTTTTTTGTGTTTTTTACAGAGTAGATGCAAAAATTACTGAATATAAATTACCACTATTAGGCAAATTAATATACATCGATCCTGGTCATGGAGGGACGCCTAATACCAAATGAAAACAAATAAGATTTGATGCCTTATAATACAAGGGTTTGGCATTTCTTATATATATTAAAAATTTATATTAATTGATTAAAACATTAAAGACTAATTATTAAATTGGTCTTTTTCTTATGCTTAAATTTTATGAAAGGAGAAAAACAATGTCAAAATGTAAAGTTATTGCTATATCTAATCACAAAGGTGGAGTTGGTAAAACAACAACATCATTAAGTTTAGGTGTAGCACTCACGAAGTTAGGAAAAAAAGTTTTATTAGTTGATACTGACCCACAAGGAGATTTAACTATTTGTATGGGATATTATGATCAAGATAATATGAAAACCATTGCAAACATGATTAAAGATTCAATTGACGATATACCTATAAATACAGATGATATTATTTTGCATCATGATGAAAATATAGATTTAATACCATCTAATTTAGATTTATCGGCAATGGAAATACCATTAATGAGTGCTATGAATAGAGAATTTGTATTAAATAATTGTTTAAAGGAAGTAAAGGACAATTATGACTATATTATTATCGATTGTCAGCCGTCTTTAGGTATGATTACTATAAATGCATTAGCAAGTGCTGATAAAGTCATAATACCTGTCCAAACGCAATATTTAGCAGCAAAATCTATGGGACAATTAATGGAAACTATTTCAAAAATAAAAAGACAAATAAATCCCAATTTAAAAGTTGGTGGTATGTTACTTACATTAGTAGATAATAGAACGAATATTTCTAAATCTACTCAATCACAATTAACTAATACTTACAGTAGTTTTATTCCAATATATAATACAACAATTCCAATGGCAGTTAAAGTTGCAGAGGCAACATCCATTGGTAAAAGTATATTTTCTTATGATAAGAGGAGTAGAATTGCAGAAGCATATTTAGCACTTGCAAAGGAGGTGGATTGTGATGGCAAAAACAGAAATAAAAATGCACCTACCAAAGATAGATGATTTGTTTTCAACACAAAAAGAAAGAGATGAAGATAATTTAGAAAAGGTAATTGATATTTCAATTGATGATATTGTTGACTTCCCTAAACATCCATTTAAAGTAATAGATAATGATGAAATGAAACAAATGGTTGATAGTATTAAAGAAAATGGAATATTAGTACCTGCATTAGTAAGAAAAAAAGATAATAAATATGAAATGATTTCTGGACATAGAAGGAAATTTGCTAGTAAAGAAGTGGGATTAGAAACTATACCATGTATAATTAGAGATTTGACTGATGATGAAGCAACAATTATAATGGTAGATAGCAATATGCAAAGAGAAAAGATACTCCCAAGTGAGAAAGCATTTGCATACAAAATGAAAATGGAAGCATTAAATCATCAAGGAAAAGAAACTTCCCGACCAATGGTCGAGAAGTTAAATAGTGCTGAAATAATTGGTAAAGAGAATAATGAAAGTGGAAGACAAGTTCAACGATATATAAGACTAACCGAATTAATACCACAAATATTACAAATGGTAGATAGTGAAAAAATATCATTAAGACCAGCAGTTGAAATATCATATCTTACTAAAGATGAACAAAAAATGTTATTAGATGTTATGGAACAATTTGTTTGTACACCGTCTTTAGAACAAGCAATAAAAATAAAAAATTTGAGTAAAGATAAAAATTTATATAGAGAATATATGGAAGAAATCTTAGAACAAGAAAAACCAAATCAGACTCCCAAATTAAGAGTTAGTATGAATAGATTAAAAAATGTACTCCCAATTACTTTAAGGAACGACCGAGAAAGAGAGGAGTATGTAATAAAAGCAGTAGAGTTTTATGATAGGTATCAAAAACGAAAAAAAGAAAAGGAACAAGAAAGATAGTGGGAGTAACTTTTACAAAAAAGTCCCTCCTTACAATCCTCCCTAAAAAAATACTAACTATTATTACTAACTGAAAAAAAAAGAAAGAATATATAAACTATCAAGACGTAAAATTTATACATTTGAAAAAATATATAATTCAAAATAAAATTTGACTAGAAAGAGGTGTAGTAATGAAAAATAAAATAATTAAGGTATGTTTAATTGTTGTGTTTCTAATTATCACAGGAATTATTTATATTTTGTTTAACAAACCCGTGGAAAAAGATGATTTTAAAGTCAAATCAAATGATATTAAAGAAATAAAATCATCAACAAATACTTTTTCAGACAGTGAGGAAGAAAAAACTGTGGAAAACAATAATTTAAATGAGAATTCCACAACAACTGTTGATGAACAACAAAAAACCAATAATGTTGAAAAAGATGAAAAAAGTGAAAACAACTCAACAAACAATGGAAAAGTAACAGAACCAAAGGTTGAAAATAAAGTTGATAAAGAAATCACTACAAGTAAGCCATCTAGTCCAAGTGAAAATACTTTATCCACAGAACCTGTGGATAAAACAGAAATCACAAATAACAATCAAAATCCTGATGTAAGTGATACAAATAAACAAGATGTTCCTAAAGAGGAATCCAACAATAAATTGGATAATACAACTAATTCAGAGAATTATCCAGAAATTTATGCATATTCATACGATGAATGTTTTAGACTTGGAGAACAAGAACAAATTAGACTTGCACTAGAAAGTGAAAAAAATTTAAATATTAGATTTTCATGCAGACAAAAAGAAGTAAATAGTGAAATAAGATTTTATTTATATTTAGAGATTTATGAATAATAAAAACTTGAGCAATCAAGTTTTTTTATATTGAGGAGGAAATGAAATGATTAAAAAATTAATGAAAATAAGTATGTTTTTACTTATTATGTGTAATGTTTTTATAAATAGCTTTATAAAAGTAAATGCTGCATCAAATGATACTAATGTTGTTCATTATTGGGTTCCAGGTATTTTTAGTCATAAAACAAATGACATAAATAAATTTTCACAATTATCATACATATATGCAAATGGTGTTTTAGCATATTGTATTGAACCAGGTGTAGAATTGTTTGAGGGGACATATAGTTCAAGTACAGACTTTAGTGTTGCAAATATTAGTGAGGAAACAAAGCAAAGATTAGAATTAATTGCAACTTATGGATATAACACAACAAATCACAGAACTGACAAATACTACGCTGCTACACAAGAACTAATTTGGAGAGAATTAGGATTAAAAACAATTTATTGGACTACCGAAAAACAAGGTGGAGATACAATTGATTTAAGTAAAGAAAAAAATGAAATATTGAGACTAATTGAAGAAAGAACAAAATTACCTTCTTTTACTACAAATGAAAAAATTAAAATAAACGTAGGTACTGTAACTTTAGAAGATTCAAACAAGATATTACAGAATTATGATATAGTTTATAGTAATGCAGATAATGCATATATTGATGGTAATAAGTTAAATATTCACAACAGTACTGCAAAAGATGTTAGAATAATGTTAAAAGAAAAAAATATTACAACAGGAACAAGTTTTGTATATATAAAACCAGGTAGCCAAAATGTTGGAACTTTTATGTTGGGAGATCCTGGATTGATTTCATTAAACTTTGAATTAATAGGTGGAAGTTTAGAAATTAATAAAAAAGATATGGATACAAATTTATCTATTCCACAGGGTGATGCAACATTAAAAGGTGCAGAATATGATTTGCTAGATGAAAATAGAAATTTTGTTACTAAATTGATAACTAACGAGAATGGAACATATAAAACTGATAAAATACTATTACCAAACAAAAAATATATCTTAAAAGAAACAAAAGCAAGTAATGGGTATGAGTTAGATACTAATGAATATATTATAAACATTACAAGTGATAATTTAGATATAAAAATAGATGTATTAGAAAAAGTAATAGAAAGAAAAGTAGAGATGTTCAAGGTATTTGCAAGTGATAAAACTCAAATACTTAAAGGTGAACCTAATATAACTTTTGATGTATTCCTTAAATCAAGCAATAAGAAAGTTGTATCATTAACTACTGATGAAAATGGATATATGAGTACTGTATTACCATACGGAACTTATATTTTTAAACAAATAAATACAACACCTAACCATGAAAAGGTTAAAGATTTTGAAATAACAATTGATGAGAACTCAAGTAAAACAATTTATAAAGTAATATCAAATGCAGAAATTAAAGCTAAATTAAAGTTAGTTAAGATTGATAATGATTCAAATAATATTATTATTAGAAATGGTATAAAGTTTAAAATAAAAAATATAGATACTAATGAGTATGTATGTCAAACAATTACATATCCTACACAAGAAAAAATTTGTGTATTTGAAACTAACAATGGAATGTTTATTACACCATACGTATTAAACTCTGGTAATTATCAAATCGAGGAATTAGAAGAACAAATAATAGATGGGTATGTTTGGAATTCTAATCCATTAAGATTTTCAATTACTGATGATAGTGAATTTATATATGATGATGAATATGGGGTAATACAAGAAGTAAAATTTTCAAATAAACAAGTTAAAGGTGAAATTGAAATAAATAAATATGGTGAAGAAGTTGAAATTAGCAATGGAGAGTTTAAATATAATGAAATTAAACTTGATGGCGTTGAATTTGAATTATATGCTGATGGAGATATATATTCACAAGATGGTACATTGATATATAAAGATAAAGAATTAATTACCACTTTCAAAACCGTTGATGGATATTATAAATTAGAAAATTTATATCTTGGTAAATATTATTTAATTGAAAAAGATAGTGTTTTAAATCATGTGATTGATTCAAAACCTTTTTATTTTGAATTAAAATATAAAGACCAATATACTGATATTATTTCTTTATCATTTGATTTTAAAAATTATTTGCCAAAAGGGACTTTAGAATTTACTAAAACAGATTTAGTAAGTGGAAATCCAATACCTAATACATGGATTGAAATTTATACTGATAAAGATGAATTAATATTCAGTGGTTATACTGATGAAAATGGTAAAATTATTATTAATGATTTATTTGTAGGTAAAGGATATATCATAGAAAAAGAATCAGCAGATGGTTATCAAATAACAGATGAAATAATAGAATTTGAAATACTTGAAAATGGACAAGTAATCAAAGCAGTAATGACTAATGAAAAAATAATAGAAGTACCTAAAACAGAATTGAATGAATTTCCTATTATTGAATTAATTAGTGGTTCATTAATTTTATTTGGTATAGGAGTGATAATCTATGCTAAAAAGAAAAAAAGAATTTAACCGACTAATTTTAGTCGGTTTTTCTTTTATCATATTAGGATTATGTATATTAATATATTTTCTATCAGTATATATAAATGACAGTTATAAAGAATTAAATTTAAAAAAAGAATTCTATATTGAATATGAAAATACTGAAAAAACTCCTATAAGTGTGCAAACACAACAAAAAGCAGAAGAAAAACATTCTAAAAGTGTAAACTACATTGCAATAATAAAAATACCCAAAATAAAATTGGAAAAAGGTTTCTTTGGAAAAGATAGTTATCAAAACAATGTTAATAAAAACATTGAAATATTAGATGATTCAGATATGCCAGATAAAGAAAAAGGTAATGTTATTTTGGCAGCACATAGTGGAAATTCTAAAGTTTCATATTTTAAAAATTTATATAAATTAGAAACTAATGATAGTATTAGTATTTTCTATCAAGGATCAGAGTATAAATATAAAATTGTAAACATTTATGATATACCCAAAACAGGTACAGCAAAAATAAAAAGAAATATTGATAAATCAACCTTAACGCTTATAACTTGTAGGCAAGGAACAGATAATCAAATTATAATAATTTCTGAATTAGTAGAGAAAGGATAAAATTATGGAAAAATATAATGTTATTAAAATTGCTAAATTATTAGATAAAATTTTTAAAGCAGGTTTTAATACTGAAAAAGAAATATTATTAATTAATTTAGAGGACTTACAAAAAATACCTGGTATTTCAGGTACAGATATAAAAATTTTAGTAGATTTGAAAAAGGCAATTAAAAGTAAAAAATTAATTGCTTTTTTTAGTGGGATAGAAGAAGGGAATGAGGAAAATGGAAAAACAAGAATTTAATTATAAAGCTGATATCCATTATAGAATGGATATTACAGTTATTGCAGAGGATAAAGAAAACGCAGATAGAATATTAAACGATACTATTGATAGTATTGAAGAACAATATAAATATCTATTTGAACAAAAGGAAAATGTAAAAGTTAATGATGCTAAATCATCACATTTGTTTTATTTAAAAAATAAAGAAAAGGAGGTAGAAAGATAATGAACGAAATTAGAATATCGGGAAAAATAATACATAAAGAAAATCATCCCAAAAATAAAAATATGGTTATAGTTATATTAGAAAAACTTTCATTTATAGATTGTGAGGGTGAAAAACATTTTAATTATTTTTTCTTAACTCTAAACTTATTGGAAAAAAAGAAATATCCAAACTTAAAAATAAATGGATATTATGAAATTATAGGAGAATTGTGGAGTAATTATAGTGAAATTACAAATGAAGTAGAAATGGATGATGGAATAGAAATAATTGTAAATCAAATAGAAAGAGTGGTGAAAACTTAATGATATTATCAAATGAGGTAATTATATCTGGAAAATTAGAAAAAATTTTATTGCATCCGGATGTAAAAAAAAGATGTAAACTTTTTATTTCACAATCCTTAAATAAGGGAAAAATAAATAAGGATGATGAATTAAGGAATGTTTTCATAATCATAATTGATTTAAATAACTTAAAAGAAAAAGAGTTATTAAAAAAAGATTCATATATAAAAATTATTGGTGAAATCGAATCAATACATGATTTATATATAAATGGTGCAGAAGATGAATTTGCAATAAGACCAAAAGTAATAGAAAGAATTGAAATATAATGGCATATCAAAAAAGAATACCATCAATAAAATTATTAGTAACTAAAGATGAATTTAATAAATTGATAACAATAATTGATTTTATTAATTCATCTTTTGATGATTATTTAGAATATCCAAATAAAACATCAGCATTAAAAGATAAACTTCTTAATTATAGTGTTCCAAGATTTAGTGGAAATGATAATCAAGAATATGTTGATGTTAGGTTTTTTCCTAGTGAAGCAGGAGAGATTATAAGAGAGTTAATAAAAGTAATAAATGTTGAACGTATTAATGATACTTACTTTGATATACTGTCTGAAAATAAAAAGATTAAAAGAAATTATTAATTATTGTTTATAAGAAAGCGGGGTGTCAAATGGCAACAACATTAAAAGTTATTAATGAATTGTTTGATGAAACAATTTCAGATATTACAAGCAATTCAAATAGTTGGCAATCATTTCTAAAATGTGCCTCTATGAATTATAAATATGATTTTAATGAACAATTATTAATATATGCACAAAAACCAAATGCAGTAGCTTGTGCAGATTATGATACTTGGAATGATACTTTTAAAAGATATGTAAAAGGTGCAGGTATTGCATTACTTACTGAAGAAGATGGATATAGTAGATTAAGGTATGTATGGGATGTAAGTAATACTCATTCTAAATATGGTGTTAGAGGAAAAAGGGTTA
>SVAP01000010.1 GCA_015059335.1 Bacillota bacterium
GATATGTTTTAAAAATTCAAAAGAAGGATAAAACAATAGGAGAGTTTTTAAAATTAAAATGTTTATATGGTTTAACCGATAAAGAGATAGCAGAAAAATTAAATATAGCTGAAAGAACGATAAGAAAATATAAATCTCGTGCTTATTATCATTTGGCTGTATTTGCAAATCAAGTGGAATTTATTTACGAAAAAACTTATCATTTTTCACTTGATTAAATAGAGTGTATAATATTAATGTGGCTATGCCACATTAAAGACATAGAAGTTGGAGGAGTAGTATGAAGAAAAAAATAATTTTAATAATTGCAATGATTTTAATTGTATTCTTAGTAGGATTTGTTGTGCTATACAAGGATACAGATAATATAAAATTAAAAGATAATCAATTTATATTTGAATTAGGCAAGGAGATAAGTGCAGAAGCATCTTATTATTTACAAGATGCTGATTCTACTAAGAATATAAAAGATTACAAATTATCATCAAAGATCTTAAAAAATATAGATAATAAATTTGTTTTAGATGATACAAATATTGTAGATGTTGGTGAATATGAAATAGAAGTTATTTATAAAAAGAAATCACAGAAATTTATACTAAAAGTAGTAGATACAACTTCTCCAGAATTTATTAAATTTGAAGAAAAATTAAAATATGAACAAAATACAGATATATCAGAATTAGAATCAAAATTTGAAGCAACAGATTTAACTGATGTAAAAATTATAATTGAAGGTGAATACGATTCAACAGTTCCTGGTGAATATGAAGTAGAGGTCATTGCTGTTGATGAAAGTGGTAATAAGACAAATAGAAAAGCAGTAATTGAAATTACAAAAAAAGAAGAACCAAAGAAGGAAACTGTAATTCCAAATACTAATAATAGTAGTTCAAATAATTCTTCTTCATCAAATAATAATCATAATTCTAATTCAATTAATAACTCTCAATCTAATTCATCAAGTAATACAACAGAATCCTCTCCAAGATTTAGAAAAGATATATCTGATCAATATATAATCAAATTAAACGAATATAGAAAAGCAAATGGATTAAATGAACTCCCAGTCACAGCAGAAGCACAAGCAGAAGCTGATAGAAGAGCAAAAGAGATATATACTTATTATTCTCACGAAGGAGTAGCATACGGATTCGGTGAAAATATTGGTGAAGGTTCGGTCGGTGTTGATTTCTTTGTAGCATGGAAAAATAGCCCATCACATAATGCTGCAATGCTAAGAGAACAAAATACAGCAGTAGCTGCTAGTGTATACGAAATAAACAATCATTGGTATGCTGTAATGTCTTTTAAAATGGATTACTAAAATTAAATAAATATGTTATAATAATGCTAGATGTTTAAGCTATTATTAAATTATTTCTAGAAGTGTGGTGAAATTCATGAATATTGATGCAATTAAAGAAAAATTAAATACAAACAATCAAGTAAGGTTTAAATTATATAGCTTAGATTATTTGATAGAGAAAGTTGATAATAGATATATAATTAATGCAATATTGTATCCAGATAAAAAAAACAGTTATTCAACTATTGATGAGTTATTAGATAATTATACAATATTCAATGAAAATATAAGAGATAACGAACCACGAATTCAAAATATAATATAAAAAAGATGATCATTCATCTTTTTTGTTTTTGTCATCCATAAGTTCTTCGTATCCGTCAAAAAATTTTCTAATATCAAAATTGTATTTTTGTGCTAGAAAGAATAAGGTATCAAGTGAAATGCCAATATCAACATTTGGACTTTCCACATGTGAAATGAAACTTCTACTCATATCTACGTCATCAGCAAGTTTTTCTTGTGATTTTCCAATGATGTCTTTTCTTATGGATTTCATATTCTTGCCTATTAAATTAAAAAGTTCATAAGTGTCTTTCATCTATAATACCTCCCATATACTATTTTATAGGAAATATTGTTTTAATACTGCTCCTTGATAAGGAGCAAAAAATAATATTTAAAATTTAAAATATGTGTTATAATTAAATTGGCACATAAAAAAAAGAACATTCTACATATTCTTTGGTCGTCTAGGAATTCTATTATTCTCAATTTTTTCTCTGTTAATGAATAATTGGAATAGTTCAATTTCTAAAATATTACAGATGTGATTAATATAATCAATTCTAGTATTTCTTTTAGCATTTTCAAGGCTAGATACATAAGTAGGTGTGGTCCCAAGTCTATCGGCAAAATCTTCTTGTGACCATCCACGTTCTAGTCTATAATAAACAATATTATTTGCTAGAATCTGACGTGCATCTTTAGTATTTTTAATATTTCCACATCCTTTCCAATTAACTTACTACTATTGTAATAAGTTTACGAATTTTATACCATATCAACTATGTAGTAAGTTATAGTTTGTGGATTCGTGTAGAATATTATATACCAAGTGCTAGAAAGTAGGTTTAATGAAAGAAAATGAGGAGCTAAAAATGCAAAAGAAAGATTTACGAAGTAGTGCTGATATTGTTAATAACAATATAAAAAATAATATTGAAATAATTACATCTGTTGTCTATAAATATGATGTAAAAAAATTAATAGAACAAATAAAAACTTTATCTAAAAAAGATAAAGATAAGGTATTAGAAATTTGTATAAATGATTGTTTAACTGAAATACAAAAATATACTTTAAATGAGAATCAAATAAGAAAGTTAGGACACGATACTGATGAAATTATTGATTTTTACCAAGATGATGGTTTAGAAGAAATAATGGAAGAGGCAAGTGAAGTGGCATTTGATCTTATAATGAAATTAATAAATCACAATGGTAGAAAATTACCTTTGCCGATTGAAATAGAATATTTAAAGACATATTGTATTCATAATTTGGTTAAAGAAAAAGATATACAAACAACCCTTTTATTTATATTATTAGAACTATCTTCTGTATGTTATTGCTTAAAACACAATGATTATAACGAGGTTAGTAAATAATTTAAAATTAGCAGTAATGAAGTAGTAAAAAATTTAGTAGTACCCAAACCTATTTTCTTAAGAACATTTCAGAATGAAGTGTTCTTTTTTATATAATATTTTTTGTTAAAATATTAAATTTTATATAAAATTTAAAGATATATATGAAAAATGTGTTATAATTGTTTTAGGATAGAGGAGGTGCTAAGTGGAAAAGAATAAAAGATTTGTTAATGAATATGAGTATAATTCGGATTTTGTAAAAGAAGCTATAACAGCTTGGTGGAATACTAAATTCAAAAAATCATTAATAACAATGTGTACATTGATGATTATTCTTATAGTTATATTTTTAATTACAATGAAAATTAAATGGCTGTTGATAAGTTTAATATGTTTATTACCAATAATATTGTTGAGTTTGAAAAAGAAGATTGCAATTAAAACCGAATTAGAAAGAATGGATGTTGTATATAAAGGCGAACCACTTTTTATTAAAGTTATATTTGATAATAATATACGACTTTCTACTTCTCAAGGGGAAAGAAGTGTTGAATTAAATGCAATAGAATCTTTTGTTGAAACAAAAAATCTGATTGTTTTAATGGTTAAAGGAAGTATGACTATTGCTTTTAGTAAGGCTGGATTTACCGAGGGAACTTGTGAGGGATTTTTACAAAAATTAAAACAACTTGTAAAAAAACATAATTAGTTATATTAATGCTGTGGTGAATTATGAAAAAAGAGAGAAAAATAATTGATAATAAAAACGGAACTACAACTGTAGTTGAAACAGTAGAAACAACACCAGAAGATGGTTTTGTTCATGGGAGTGTAATAAGACCAACAAAAATGCAACATTATGGAAAAGATAGTACTATGTATCATAAAGGATATTCAAAAACATTTACATATACTACAGATGATCCGAGAATTACAAGACCAGTTGCATATACATTGTGTGGAATATTCATAATAATAGGAATTATTATGTTATTGTTTCGTTCTTGGTTTTTTGGAATAATATTTACGGCAACAGGAATATTTGCTTTATTAAATGCAAAAAAAGATATTGATAAAAAAGCCGAAGAATTAAAACAAAAAGGGTATGATGTTACTGTTGATTCCATTGAGGAAAAAGAACAGTTAAAAAAGGAAGTAAAGGATACTATAGGTGCTGGATTTAAAGATGCAACTTCTAGTGTATTTACAAATGAATCATATAATTGGTTTATGAAATATTTTAAAACAATATATGGTATCATTTTAGTTGTAGTACCTGTTTTACTTGGTATTATAATAAATATATATTTAGGATTGTTCATTTTTATATTATTATTACTTATAGGAATGCTTTATTATTATATAATTTCAAAAATATTTAAAAAATTTAGGAGGAAGTAAATATGAAAAAAGTTTTAATGATTATTGGAGGAATAGTATTAGGAATTGCAGTTTTATTTGTTGTTATATTTGCAATAACATCTGCAACTTCAAACAAATTAGTTTGTAAATCAGATGAAGGAAATATTACGATTATGTACAACGATAAAACAATAACTGGTTATACAGCTAATGGTATTTCTTACGATATGGATGGACAAAAGAAAGTGGCTGAACAAATCGGCATAGATTCTTATATTACTCAATTCAGACAATGGTTTAGCACTAACACAACTGGAAGTTGTGAATAAAACAAGGAGAATATAAAATGAGTGAAACAACAATAATTAAAATCATCTTCGGAATATTATTATCTCTTGGAGCACTAGTTTTATTTATTCTAGCTTTTAAATTGTATTATAAATATTTAATTCAAGAAAAAAGGTGTACAGCAAAAACAAAAGGAAAAATCAGAAGATATACATTAGCGAGTCGTGGTGGTGAAGATAGTGGAGTTCATCTCCCAATAGTTTTTTACAATGTTAACGGTAAGGAATATAAAGTTGTTGGACCTGAATATAGAGCATACAAGACTATTACAAAAACTAGTCCTATGAATAAAAATAAAATGGAATATCAAGAAAAAGGACAGATATTAACTATCAAGAGAGAGAATAATTCGTTTGTTGCGATACAAAGAAATCCAATAGAAAGTATATTTCCAATTAATTCTGAAATTGATGTATTTTATGATCCGTCAAATCCAAAATTATCTTATGTTTTAAGATATTGCAATAAGAAGAATATGTTTTATTTAATGCTAGGGAGTGCATTACTAGTATTAATAGTTGATTTACTTAATTTATTTTTACTTTAAAAAATAAAAGAACTTCAATCATTTTGAGGTTCTTTTATATTCTAATAAATCTGTTATGTCACATTCAAGTACAAAAGCCATTCTGGATAATATATCTAAATCTACTCTTGTCACTTTGTTATTGTAATATCTATTTATTAAGTCATAATTCGTAGCAATCATATTACATAATTTATTTCTACTTATACCTTTTTTGTCTAGTATTTCTTTTAATTTGATATTAATTTTTCCGTAATCTCTTAAAATATATATACTGTTATCATTCATATAACTCACTTCCTTTTCATGTAAATCAAATGATTCAAGTTTTAATGTATAATCCTCTTTAATTATATAGCTTTTTTAGGGTAATTACATTATCACAAAAAAGTGATAATTAATTTATAATGTATATTTTAGTTGCATTAATATTATGTGTATAAAAATATATACTATATAAAAGTTATATACTTTTAAGTTAGTGTTAAAAAGTGTAAATAAATATGTTATAATTAATATAGACAAAGGAATAAAAAGTTTAAGCGAAAGTAATATGATATTCACCTGATTTTTTATTTTAATTTTATATAAACTTATTATTAAAAGTTTTATTATAAGTAGTTAGAAATATCAGATTACTTCTTTTTATGTGAGTTTAATTAGTGTGTGTTATAATATTTATATAACCAAAAGGAGTTTTTATGAAGAAGTATTATTTATATAAAATATTTAGAATTGTTTTTTTACCAATATTCAAATTTATATACAGACCTAAAATTATTAATAAACATTATATACCAAATGAAGGAGCAGCAATTATTGCTGGAAATCATAAACACGCGTTAGATCCGATATTAGTTGATGTTTGTACTAAAAGGATGGTATTTACTTTAGCAAAAAAAGATTTGCATGATGGAAAGTTTGGCTTCTTTTTTAAAGCTGTAGGGACAATACCTGTTGACCTAAAAAGTTCAACAAACAAAGAAGCGTCAAATACAGCTATAGATAAATTAAAAGAAGGTAATTTGATTAATCTATCTCCAGAGGCGAAGAGAAATTATACTGATGAATTGTTATTACCATTTAAATATGGTGCAGTTTCAATGGCTAAAAAGACTAATTGCATTATTGTGCCCTATTCAATAACAGGAGATTATAAATTGTTTTCAAGAAATTTAAAAATTGTATTTGGCAAACCAATGGATATTTCCGATATAGATATTGAAACAGCAAATGAAAAGTTATTTAATTCAATAAAAAAATTATTAAAAGAGAATATGGATAAGAATGAATTAAAAACAAAAAAGAACAGTAAGTATAGAGGTGTAGTTAATGCAAAAAAATCTTAATTTTAAAAATGACGAGAGAAAAGTAGAAACTAATTGGTATAAATTTTACAATAATGTATCAAAACATTTGGATTACCCTGATGTTTCGATATATGAGATGTTAGAGAATAACAGCTCAAAAAGAATGGATTTCATAGCATATAATTATTTTGGTAAAAAAGCAACATATAATGAATTATTTAAACAAATAGAGGATTGTTCAAAGTCACTAAAGAAAATTGGTGTAAAAGAGAAGGATAAAGTGACTGTGTGTATGCCTAATACTCCTGAGTCTATAATTTCTTTCTATGCACTAAATAAAATAGGTGCGATTGCTAGTATGATACATCCACTATCTGCTGAAAATGAAATCAAATATTATTTAAATGTTTCAGAAAGTAAAGTATTAATAGCAATTGATTTGGCTTGGGATAGAATAAGTAAAATAATAAAAAACACACCAGTAAAAAAAGTGATAATAGTTTCTGTTAAAGAACAAATGCCATTCTTTTTAAAATTTGGTTATAATCTAACAAAAGATGGTAAAATAAATAAGCCCCAAAGATCAAATAAAATTATTTATTGGGATGATTTTATTAAATTAGGTAAAGATTATAAAAAAAGAACTAAAGTATCACAAAAAGGCAAAGATGAAGCAGTTATCTTATATAGTGGTGGAACATCAGGTTATCCAAAGGGAATTGTATTGTCAAATCTAAATTTTAATGCACTTGCACTTCAAAGCATAGAAGCATGTAGTTGTTTAAAAGAAAAAGATAAAGTATTATCTATAATGCCAATTTTTCACGGCTTTGGTTTAGGAATATGTATTAATACCGTACTTAATTTTGGTGGATGTGCTATTATATTACCACAATTTAGTGCTAAAACATTTGATAAGTTATTAAAGAAATATAAACCAAATGTTATTGCAGGAGTGCCTACACTTTACGAAGCATTGTTAAATAATCCTAAAATACAAAAAATGAATTTATCTTATTTAAAATGTGTAATTTCTGGTGGTGATTCTTTATCAGTCAGTTTAAAGAAAAAATTAGATTCATTTTTACAGTCACATGGTGCAAATATTCAGGTTAGAGAAGGATATGGTTTGACTGAATGTGTCACAGGAAGTTGTTTGACACCTATAGATTATTATAAAAAAGGAAGTATAGGGATACCATATCCAGATACTTATTATAAAATTGTTAAGCCAAATACAGAAGATGATTTAGGATACAATGAGGATGGTGAAATTGTTTTAAGTGGACCTAGTGTAATGTTGGGATATTTAAATGATAAAGAAACAACAAAAAAAACATTAAGGAAACACAAAGATGGATTAGTTTGGTTGCATACTGGTGATTTGGGATATATGGATGAAGACGGCTTTGTTTATTTTAAACAAAGGATTAAAAGAATGATAGTTTCTTCTGGCTATAATATTTATCCACAACATATTGAAAATATAATTGATAGTCATCCAGATGTGTTAATGTCATGTGTAGTTGCAAAGAAACATCCATATAAACATCAAGTGGCGAAAGCGTTTGTTGTATTGAAAGATGGGATAGAACCTACTGAAAAATTAAAAGAGGAAATTATGAATTATTGTATGAAAGATTTAGCTAAGTATTCATTACCAGCTGAAATTGAGTTTAAAAAGAACCTTCCTAAAACATTAGTGGGTAAAGTTGCATATACAGAACTTCTTGAGGAGGATGAAGATGAAAAATAAAAAATTGACATTTCTATTAATTCATCCTGAAATATCTAGAACAAAATATAATTTTGTTGGTGTAATAGAAAACGAGTGTTTAGAGTTAGAGTATATTTCAAGTGTATTAAAAGAAAGAGATTATAATGTATATATTTATGATGGACAAGTAGAAAAAATAGATGTTAAAACTAAAATAAAGAAAATTAATCCAGATGTTGTTTATGTATGTGGAAGAACACGTCAAGAGAATTTTATGCTTGAATATTGTGAAGAAGCAAAAAAATTTAACAAGGATATTTTAACTATTATTGGTGGATTACATGCACAATTAAGTTATGAAAGAATGTATAAAGATTATGTTGATTATATTTTGACTACCTTTGATATTTTCAAAATACTAGATATGGTAGATTATAATATAAATAAAAAGAAGATAAAATTAGAAACTATAGATGGGATTTGTTATAAAAAAGATGGTGAGTGGATAAAAAATGAATCTAAACCATTTGATATAAATAAATTACCATTGCCTGATAGAACGTATTTTTATGAACATCCTAGTAATTATCGTTATTTAGAATTAGAACATTCTGCTTGGGTAAGAACGGCATATTGTTGTCCATATCGTTGTAAGTTTTGTCATAGAAACAAAATGAATTGTGGTAAATATGTTTATAGAGATATAGAGGATGTAGTAAATGAAATAGCTGAAATAAAAACAGATAATATTTACATAGTAGATGATGACTTTTTATTTAACAAGGAAAGATTAAAAAAATTCATTTCTTTAATCAAAAATAAAAAGATTAATAAGAAATATATCTGTTATGGAAGATCTGATTTTATAGCTCAAAATGAAGCATTGATGGGTGAATTAAAAGAAATTGGGCTATATTATGTTTTGGTTGGATTAGAAGCAATAAATGATGATAATCTAAACAGTTATAATAAAAAATCTAATGTAAATAACAATGTTAAAAGCATAAATATTTGTAATAAATTAGGAATAAATATTATGGGAATGTTTATTGTTGACTTAGATTTTGGAACTAAAGATTTTAAAGAATTGTATAAGTGGATAAAAAAACATAATTTAAAACACGTAGCAATTTCTATATTTACACCAGAGTTTGGTATAGAAACTTATGATATGTATAAAGATAAACTTATTACAGACAATCCTTCACATTGGGATTATCTTCATGTAGTTGCTAAACCAACGAAAATGAGCGTAAAAAGATATTATTTAAATTATTATTTATTGTTAATTAAATTATTTTTAAAAGCTAAAAAAGAAGGCGTATATGATTTTATAGACTATGGCGATTATATAAAATCATTTATAGCAAATATCTTTAAAACAAAAAGGAGTAATGATGATGAGTAAAAAAGTAGAAAAACAAGTAGAAAACAAAACAGAACAAAAAGTAAAAAAAATAATACCTAGTAAATTGGAAACTGGGTTTCAACAATTATTATATAAAACAATAGGAGTTCATATTCCTAAAAATATGACTCCTAATCAAGTGACTTTAATAGGTGCGATTGGTGGATTACTAGGAATTATTTGTGCATTTTTATCAAAGTTTAATCCTTTATTTTTGATAGGAACAATATTTGGACTTTTATGTCATTTGATTTGTGATGATCTTGACGGTTATGTTGCTAGAACTAGAAATATGCAGTCAACAGCAGGAGGATATTTTGATTTATTAACGGATATATTACATATTACATATTTAATTATTGCTTTAGCTTTTGCAGGTTTTGTAAGTTTTGAAATATCAATATTTTTAGTACCTGTTTATGCACTAATAATATTTACAGCAATGAATTATATTTTATATTTGAAAGAATTTTTATTTCCTAGGCTTGGACCTATTGAAACACATTTATTTTTTGTGGCTATATGTATAGGAAGTATGATTTGTGGACCAAATCCATTATTAGAAGTTTTTGGTTGGAAATTAAAATTTGCTGATATAGTATTTATAGTTGGTGGAATACCTATGTACTATGAAATGATTAGATTGCAAATACAATTGTTTAAAAGGTTGAGTAAAAAAGATGCAGAAGACAGAAAAAACAAATAACCATATATATGTAGTATTGGTTAAGGCTTTAACAGGATTAGGAAAATTAGCCAGACTAACTGGCAATTATGAATATACGCACATTGCTGTGTGTTTGGACGAAAAATTAGATAAATTTTATACTTTTTCAAGAAAAAAACATTATTCTCCTTTTGATTGTGGCTATATGGTAGAAACATTAGATTGTTATGCTTTTGGGAAACATCAAGAAGTTAAATTAAAGGTTTTTAAAGTGCCTGTGTCTAAAACTAATAAAAATAAAATAGAAAAATATATAGAAAATATATCAAACGATTCTGAATATGTATTTAACTTTTTTTCAATGATTACAATGACAATGTTGCATGGATTTAAAATTTATAAAGCACATAATTGTATGTCTTTTGTAAGTAAAGTAGTTGAATTAACAGATTCTGTTGATATGTCAAAAGAATATTATAAATATAATATTAAAGATATAGATAATTTACTAAGTAAATATTTTTATAAAGAAGCCTATTTTAAAAAGATAAAAATAGAACAAAAAGAATATATGAAGTATGTTAGTATCGTTAAGAATATAGTGTATTTTATTAAACTAAATGCAGCATTGATATATAGAATGATCGTAAAAAGGAAAGAAAAATATGAGTAATAAATTAAATTCTAAAAAGTTTAAAGAATATGCTTGGAAAATGTTATTGAGTTTTGGTTTTATTTATTTATTCTTTTATAATGGAAGACAAAATATTAATTTAGTAATGACACAAATGGCTGAAGATTTTGGCTCAACTACCACAACAATAGGTATTATTTCTTCATCATTGTTTTGGTGTTATGCTTTTGGACAATTAATCAATGGAAGACTAGGAGCTTATTTTGGACATAAAAAATTTATGATAGTTGGTATTATAATGTCAACGATTATGAATATATTAATATCATTTCAAAATTCTATAATTGTTATAGCTATATTTTGGGGATTAAATGGTTATTTTCAATCTATGGTATGGTCAAACGGACTTGGAGTTTTAAATAAATGGTGGACAAAAGATAAAAGGGGATTTGCAACAGGCATCGCAACTGCTTTTTCTGGGTTAGCACAAGTTATAACATATTTAAGTGTTTCGTTATGTATAGAAATAGCACCAGAATTAGGATGGAGAGCAGGATTTAGATTTCCTATAATTCCCATATTATTTTTACTAATTCCATTTAGCTTTTTATTTAAAGAAAAACCAGAGGATGTAGGATTAAAACCACTTAATCAAACACATAAGAAAAATAAAAAAAGTGAAAACTTCTTTTATCCGTATAAAAAACTTTTTCGTAATCCAAAAATGATCTTATTTTGTGTAATTTCTGCAATTGCTGGAATAGGAAGATATGGTCTTTTGACTTGGATTCCAACATATTTTATGGAGTCTATGGGGCTTTCTATAAAAGAGGGGATTTTTAGTTCTATTTTATTACCGATAGGACAGGCGTTTGCAATGTTTATATTTCCATTTCTTACAGATAAAGTATTTAAAGGAAAGAGAGAACCTATGTTGGCATTAGCGTCAATTTTAACATTTATTAGTATGATAGCATTTCCATTTATTCATTCGCAAAGTATAGCTTCACTTATTTTATTAGTAGTAGGAATTTTTAGTATGATTACTGGTGTTATTTGGTCAGTTGCTGGGGATATTGGTGGTACTGAATATTCATCAACGGCAGCTGGTATATTAGATTGGTCTGTCTATATGGGTGCAGCGATTCAAGCATTTATGTTTGGTTTTATAAAGGACACATTTGGTTGGAGTGCAATATTTATTACAATAGGATGTTTATATATTGTTATACTTATTTTGACTAATATGTCAAGTAAACTTAAGGAGGAGTAAAAAATGAAAGCAATAATATTCAATTCTGGATTAGGAAGCAGAATGGCAGGACTTACTGAAAATAATCCAAAGTGTATGGTTAAATTGTATAATGGTGAAACTATATTTGAAAGACAAATAAGAATTTTGGGTGATTGTGGTATAAAAGATTTTATAATTACAACAGGTCCATTTAAAGAACAATTATATGAAGTTTCAGAAAAATTTAAAAATCTTAATTTTCAATTTGTTGCAAACGAAGAATACAAATGTACAAATTATATTGTGTCAATGAATAATGCTAGTCAGTATTTAGATGATGATGTATTACTTTTACACGGAGATTTAGTTTTTAATAAAAGATTGATTGAGAAAATATTAGATAATAAAAATAAGTCTGTATGTCTTTATAATGAAGTAAAAGAACTTCCTGAAAAAGATTTTAAAGGAAGATTTAAAAATAACAAGTTGCTGGAGGTATCAGTAAATATTTTTGATGATGATTGCTATGCTTTCCAACCGTTATACAAATTAGACAAAGGAGATTTACAAATTTGGAAAGATAAGGTTGCTGAATTTGTAAAAAATGGAAATGTAAAAGTGTATGCAGAAAATGCATTAAATGAAATAACTGAGATGTTAAATATACAAGGTATGTCGTATAAAGATGATTATATTGATGAAATAGATAATGAAATTGACTATAATCGTGTTTCAAACGAAATCAAAGAATTTGATAATATAGAGTAAATTTGTCTATTTTAACACACATGTTATCCTAAATTTTAAGATTTATGGTTTATATGTTTTAATGTAAACTATAAATCTTTTATTTTTTTCATTTAAGTCTTATCATTTACACTTTATTATGGTATAATTTAATATGATAGGGAAGGAGTGTGAAAGGTAAGTGTTTTGTCCAAAATGTGGAGATCCGATTGAATCAAACGAAACATTTTGTAATAAATGTGGAAATCAATTGAGAACTTCACCTAACTTACAACAGCAAAACATAAATGTGCCAACATTTAATACCAATCAAACTAACAATCAATCAAATTTTAATAATCAATACAGTATAAATAATCAGTACCCAAATAATCAGTATTCAAATGATAATAAGAATCAAATGAAAATGATATTTATAGGTGCTGGTGCAGGACTTGGAGTTTTGATAATTGTACTTGTTTGTGTATTAACATTCGGCAAAACAAATTATTATTTTTCTAATGAAACTTATGATGATAATAATGAAATTATAAATACTAGTGAAAATAATACTGCTCAAAAGAAAAGTAAATATAGCACGGTAATAATTACAGATAATACATATTCTGGAATGAAGATAAGTAATAATTCTGATGCAATAAAATTAATTGCAAAAGATTCTACTGATCAAAAGAGTAGTTGTTCATCAGAAATAAAAGCGATAGAAGAACAAATAATTAAAGATTATGGAATAACAGCTGTTAATTTATGTGAGATGGATGTAGAATTCGCAAAAGAAGTTGCAAATGTATTTGAGGTTATTTATAAAGAATATCCTAGTGTAAGAGGATACCTTACTAATTTGTCGTTAATAAATGCTTCAATGCAACAAGGATATATAGCTGCATTTATGCCAGTATTTAATTTTGCAACAGCAGACTCGTCTTCTGGGTATCCATGGATTATAAAAACTCAAGTATTATTAAATACAACATACTTTTTAAATCCAACAAGATTAGAAGCGTCTGTCACAGATGGCTCAAACTCAGGACATTTTCCTCCAAATGCGACAATGTATTCTCCAGTAGCACATGAATTAGGACATTATTTATCATTCTTAGCAATGATGCGACATTATGATGTTGAATCTATATTGTTAATTGATAATAATAATGTTGATGAACTTTATAAGTTATATGATGATTTTGGAAAAGGTGATTTTTCGTTAGCTATGATCCAAGAAGCGTATAACAATTATAAAAAAGATACAAATACAACATTAACATTAGATGAATGGAGAGCGACAATATCAAGTTATGCAGTGGCAAAAGACAATAGTGGTGATTATATATATGATGAAACTATTGCTGAAGGCTTCCATGATGTTTATCTAAATGGAGATAATGCAAAAGACGCTAGTAAATATGTTGTAGATGTATTAAAGAAAAAGTTGGAAAGTTAGGTGAAGTATGAAGAAGTTTTTAGTAGGAATAATAGCGATATTATTATGTGCTGTTTCTGTTTATGCTTTGACAAATAACTTTTCAATTGACTCTTCTAAACTTTCGTTTTCTGCAAGTGGAAAAAAAGAATTAGTATTGGATAACTTTAATGATGATTATACATTAACTCATTCAATATCAAATAATAATGCAGAATTAGAAAAAGAAATAACAGAATTAACTAAAAAAACAACATATTTATTGTTAGGTGATTTTAATAATGATAATGAAGGAAGTGAAGAATATTATAAAAGACACCAAGATTATTTAGCAATGGGTGCTTATAATAGTTTTCCAAGAGATGAAAATACATCAAGTGGTTATGATGAAACTATTGAAAATTATTCTTACGCTTCTATTTCAGAGTTAGCAGTACCACAATTATTTTTGAAATTTAATGAATTAAATATTCAATATAGTTATTATGGTGATATTAGAATTACAGTAAGTAATAACTTGGTAATAAGTACATTATCATTACCAAATGTTAAAATGAAAGAAGAAAATTCCACAGATTCTATGAAATATGACGTTGTAGAAACAAATTTAGTAATAACATATTACTTTATTAAAATCGGTGATGAATATAAACTAGCATATTTATTTGGGGAATCTGGTGAAGAATTAGAAGGTTATTTCACAGAACTTGAAAACACAGAAACAAAAACAGCAATGCAAGTAGCACCGTCTTATGATTCTAATTTAAGAGAATTATATGATTATTCAAAATTAGATGCTTTAACAGATAATGAGATAACAAATATATATAATACAAATCAAAATAATATAGTAATATTAAATTCGTATTATAACAATTATTCTGTGGCAACAGCGAATGGTTTTTTTATCAATGATGGATTAGTAATTACAACTTGGAATTTTATTGAAAAATCATTGATTGAAGCACAATATATCGCAATAAAGGATAACAATGGAAATTCTTTTGAGATAGACGGTATAGTGACTGCTAATCCAGAAACTGATATAGCAGTTATAAAATTAAAAAATAAAACAAATAAAAAAGTTGTTTTAGGAGATTCAAAAAAATTAAAAGTTGAAGATCCTGTAATAACAATTAGTAGTAAAACAGGAGTAGGTTTGACTACTCAAAAAGGAATAGTTTTATCAAATGACGGATATATTCAAAGTACTATTCCACTTACACCAACTGATGAAGGAAGCCCATTATTTGATAAAAATGGAAATGTAGTTGGTATAAATACAGCAAAACAGACTAATACAAGTATATCTTTAGCAATTAGTTCTGAAATATTAAAAGAAGTTCAAGATAAATTTAATTTAGTAGCATTTGACTCAATAGAAGTTATATCATTTACTAAATTAAAAGAACAATTTTATTATGTTAAATATAATGATGAATTGATAAGCAATAGTATATCTTCAAGTAAATGGAAACAATATTCTAAAATTGGAGATGTAGAAGAAACTATAAAATTAGAGTTAATAAAAGCAAGTTATGAAGATGGAGCTGTTAGTCTAAGATATAAAAATGGAATATCTAGTTATATTAGCAGTATGCAATTATCAGGGGCATTTAAAGATAAACTAGTGGAACAAGGATATGAAGAAGTATTATCTGGAACAAAAAAATGTATTTATAAAAATAATAAATATCAAGTAATAATTATGGATGAGTTTAATTATTTGATAGTGGTGATGGTGAAACTATGAAACATAAATTATTTGAATTATACAGAAAATATAAACTAGCAATAGTTATTGGATTATCAATAATAGTTGTTGGTTTGATCGGAATAATATTATTTTTAACTTTAGGTAATAACTCATCCATTAAAGAGTATAAAAATAATAATTATATTGTTAAATATGATAATAGTTGGAAAATAAATTCTAAAGAAGATAATTTAATAATTTTAGAACATGAAAGAGGAAGTAAATTAAGTATAGAAATTATTGAACTTCAAGAAGAATATAAATTTTCTAATATGGAAGATATGTTAGATGAGTTGCTTTATGATATAGAAACTCAAAACAAAGATTTTAAGTTGCTTTATAAAGAAAAAGATTCTATAACAAAAAATAAATATGAAGGTTATAGAATGTTATACGAAAACGCAGACAGTCAAGCAATGGTAGTAGTTGCTAAGAAAAGTGATAAATTAATTATGTTTACTTATGAAGCAAAAAATAATTACTTTGATATTTTGTTAGATAGTGTACAAAATATTATTTATGATTTTGATACTGTTGAAGAAAAATTTGATTTAACTCATAATTTAAATATTGAAACAAAAGAAATAAGTTATGGTGAAGATGAAACAGTAGTATCATTATTAAAAAACACAACACAACAAGAAATAGCTACAAATAATTATCATGTAAAATATTCAATACCAAGTAATTTTAAAGTATCAATGTTAAATTCTCAAATAGGTTCGTTCAATTTTGAAGGACTTGAAGAAGGAAAAATGTCCATAACTGTTAATTTATATAATAGAAATATTTATGAATATTTAGATAAAGAAAAATCACTAAATGTTTATAGTGAATATAAATATTATAAAACAGATGAAGAATATTCAAAATATACTGAATCAATTGATAAATTTGATAGTGATTTTGAAAGTTATATATATAAATGTAGTTATTATTATGATAAGGCAATTGAATATGGTGAAAATTTTGAAATAAATTATACAAGTGAATTAAAAGATAATATCATTCTTATCTATGCTTTAGATAGAAACCATATATTGTTAATTAAAATAGAATCATCAAAGGTAGCGATTCCGAAAAAATTAATAGATATGATTAAGATAGATTCTTCTAATAACTATTCAAGTTTTTCTGATTCAACAAAAGAAAATGGAATGATAAAAAGTGTTCTAAAAAGACATGTGGGTTATGAAGATAAACTTGAAGAAATAACAATTAAACTTCCTGAAAAATATAAGGAAATAGATAAAAATTTAAATGTATATGAAAAACGAAATTATAGTTTAGATTATAATGATGAGTTAGAAATATATAATTATGATGTTGAATATTCATTAACAAGTGAATATCTAAAACTTGAAAGTCAAGTAAGTAATATAAGTAGCTCCTTCCCAAGAGCGTATGGCGATTATAAAGAGTTGACATATTCAGGGGAACAAAATATTAATGGTAAAAATTTTGTCGTATATGATGGTGGATATACTGATATTTCTGGAATAATGTTTACATCTACAAATAGAGTTAGATATTATGTTAATGTAAAAGTATTATTCTATAAATTAGAAAATGGTGGATATTTAACTATAGAATTAGAGGGTAATGGTAATCAAATTAGTAATGAGTTATTAAATGAAATAACTAATTTTGAAATAAAAAATTAATAATGAAGTGAGGTTAGAAAAATGAATTGTAAAAAATGTGGTGCTCCTTTAGTGGAGAATGATCAATTTTGTAAAAGCTGTGGAGCAGCAGTAAATGAAACAAGTGCTCAAAACAATGTTGGTGGAAGTCAACCGACTTTTACTCAAAATGAATTTGGAGGTGCTCAACAACCAATGAATAATGGAATGGGTGGACAACCAATGAATAACTATCAACAACCAACAAATGGTTATATGAATAGTTATAATTCACAACCAATGTATAATCAACCACCAAAAAGTAATAATACTAAATTTATTTTAATCGGTATTGGTGTAGCAGTAGCAGTAGTAGTTGTTGCGATATTAATTTTTGCACTAGGTGGTAATGATAATAATGCAGGTGGCAATTATGGTGGTACAAATGATGGTGGTACTACTATAAATAATAAATCTACTTATACAGTTAACTTTAAAGGATTTACATTTAAAATTCCTACTGATTTAGTTTATGAAACACAATCAGATGCAATTTTATTAGGTGATGAAGATGGAACATGGGCTTCTTATATAGAAGTAATTGAAGGTTCATATAATCAATTATTATCAAATAAAAATCAACTTCAAGGAATTTATCAACAACAAGGATTTACTTCATCAGCAGCAGCAACAAAGACAGTTGGTGGACTTGACTTCATAACTTTAGAAATCTCAAAAGGTGGTCAAAACGCTTTATTAGGTCTTGCTAAAGCTAATTCAATGAATGTATTTGGAATTACAGCATATACACAAGCAAATGATTTTGATTATGATTTATTAGAAACTGTGTCAAGTATTTTAAAAACTGCCGAATTCAATAATGCGACTAACAATATGTCAGGATTTGAAAAAGTAGATATGAGTGGAATAAGTGGGTTGGCACAATAAGTGTGCAACCCTATTTCCGTTTTAAGAAGGGTAATTACAGTTAATATTTAGGAGGAGTAAAAAATGAATCAAGCATATTATAATAATACGTCAATTGGTAGTACAAAAAAGAAAAGTAAAAAATTAACTATTGTTTTGTCAATAGTAGGAATAATAGCTTTAGGAATAGCTACATTACTTGTACTATTTGGAATTTCTGAAAATAAAGAAAAAGTATGGGCAGGTGGTCAAATTCAAATAATGGGAAAGAATATCCAATTGCCTTGTGATGTAAATACTTTTGAAAGTACATTGAATACAAAAATAAAAAGTGATGATATTTATGATGGTATTGTTGAACTAAATACAACTACTGGTTCAAAACTTATGTTTAAAGTTGATATAGAAAATAATGTAGTCACAGGTATAATGATGGATATATATCATAGTGATGCAGACGAGTATGATAGAATTATGCCAGCAAACGAAAGAAATATAGCTAGTAAAGTTGTTTTCCCTGGAAATGTGACTTCTAATACAAATATAGAAGATGTAAAGAATATATATAAAACAACCCCATTAAATATATATTATAATTATTTTAGTGAAACAATTGAGGAAATGGATGATGAGCATGATGGTTTGATTTCATCAAGTTATGGATACCATGATGATGAATGGCAAATTAAAGTTCATACTGAAAAGAATATCAGAACAAATGTTGAAGAGATTACAGAAATTGATTATTGGTATTTAGGAGAATAGAAAATGTATTGCAGTAAATGTGGAAATCAAATTGAACAAAATCAAAAGTTTTGTAGCAAGTGTGGAAATGTTATAGAAAATCAAATTCTTTCTAATGAACCAATACAACAATTTAATTCTAATAATGTATCATATCCACAAAATCAATCATTTGAACAAAATAAAAATAACCAATATTCAAATTTCAATATGAATCAACAAAACACGCAAATACAGTATCAAAATAGTTATAATGGAAATCAAAATCAAATTCCTAAAAATTCTTCTTGGAAGAGTACAACAGCATTAGTAATAGGAATTATAAGTTTAGTATTAGTATTTATTTTTCAAATATTTACAATGCCATTATCTTTTGCAGGGATAATATTTGGGATACTTAGTGTAAAAAATAATAAAAAACATAAAGCAGGTTTGATATTAAATATAATAAGTTTTGTAATAGCTATACCAATACTATTACTATACTACAATTTATTAAATTCAGGTTTAGCTAATCCGACAGTAGGAACATGGGATTGCAAGGCGTTTAATAATGGTGATAATGAACATTTAGATTATGTTATAACTATGAAATTAAATAATGATGATGAATTTAAATGGAATAAATATAATGATGAAAAAAACAATTATGTAATAGGAACTTATGAGTTTGAAGATCTACACAAGACTAATAACAATGGTTCTGCTAATTATTACTCTTTAAAATTAACAGGTGAAGAATTTGTTAGTGACGGTGTAGTTCAAACAGAGCCATATAAATCAGAATATGAAATGGGAATAATTAATGGTACTGATGAAGCAATATTAATGAATGTTTATAGTTATAATATGTATTATTGCCATAGAAATGATACATCAGTTCCTAAAATAAAATAAGACAGGTGGTAGTTGAACAATGAAAAACAAGAAA
>SVAP01000003.1 GCA_015059335.1 Bacillota bacterium
TATTTTTGGGCTTTTTTTGGACTTTTTGAGCTTTATCTCAAACCTCGCAAACCCTTATAAAATAAGGGCTAAACGCTTATTTTCCACAACATTGTTTGTACTTCTTACCAGAGCCACATGGACATGGTTCGTTTCTTCCAATCTTATCCGTTTTCTTTGGTTTATGTTTTAATGTTGATTTATCTTCATTAGTCATTTTTTTACCATTAGAAACTTCTTTTCTTTCTAAATTTTGTCTGATTTCTGCTTTTAGTAAATATACTGAAGTATCACTATCCACCTTTTGCAGCATTTCTTCAAACAAATCGAATCCTTCTATTGTATAAGCTTGTAACGGATTAGTTTGTGCATACCCACGTAGTCCAATACCTTCTTTTAGATGTTCTAATGTATTTATATGATTCATCCAATAATTATCAATTACTCTTAAACTAATAGCTTTTTCAAATTCGTTTCTGATTTCTTCTGGTAATTCTTTTGTTTTTGATTCATATCCTTCAAGAACTAAACTATATATTGTTTCTATAACTTCATCTGGTGATTTGTCAATAATTTTCTTTGTGTCAATTTTTTTATTACCTAAAAGGTTTGTATTAACAGCTTCTAATATTTCATTGTAATCATGTTCTGTTAAATAACCTTCAGGCATAATATGAGAGTTTACTAAATCACTAATATGATTTTTAAATGTATCTAGTACATCATCATGGATTGAATCACTATCAATTATATCATTTCTTTTTGCATATACAATTTCTCTTTGTTGATTCATTACATCATCATATTGGAGCAATTGTTTTCTTATATCAAAGTTATTACCTTCTACACGTTTTTGTGCAGTTTCGATAGATTTGGTAAACATTTTACTTCTAATTGCTTGATCTTCTTCAAACCCAAAATTTTGCATCATTGTTTTAATTTTATCTGTACCAAATCTAACCATTAATTCGTCTTCCATTGATACAAAAAATTGACTCATACCAGGATCTCCTTGACGACCTGAACGTCCTCTTAATTGGTTATCTATACGTCTTGATTCATGTCTTTCAGTACCAATTACACATAGTCCACCTAATTCTTTAACACCTTCACCTAATTTAATATCGGTACCACGTCCCGCCATATTTGTTGCGATTGTTACTGAACCTTTTTCACCAGCTTTCGCAATAATCTCTGCTTCACGTGCATGGTTTTTTGCATTTAATACTTCATGTTTTATTCCTTTTTTTCTTAATAATTCACTTAATAATTCGTTAGTTTCAATTGCAATCGTACCTACGAGTACAGGTTGTCCTTCTTTATGTTTTTGTTCTATAACGCGTACTATTGCTTTGAATTTACCATTTATTGTAGGATATACTAAATCAGGTAAATCTTCTCTTGCCACTTCCTTATTAGTAGGAATTTGAATAACATACATATTATAGATGTTTCTAAATTCTTCTTCCTCTGTTTTAGCAGTACCAGTCATACCAGCTAATTTTTTATACATTCTAAATAAGTTTTGAAATGTAACTGTTGCTAAAGTTTTTGTTTCTTTTTGTATTTCTACTCCTTCTTTAGCTTCTATTGCTTGATGTAATCCTTCAGAGAAAGCTCTACCTTTCATTAGACGACCTGTAAATTGGTCAACAATCACTACTTGACCTTCTTGAACAACATAATCTACATCATTTTTCATTGCATAATTAGCTTTTAATGATTGGTTAATATGATGCACTAATGCAGTATTAGATAAATCATATAAGTTATTAACTTTAAATGTTTTTTCTGCTTTATCAGCACCACTATCTGTTAGTGAAACTGACTTAGTTTTTTCGTCAACTGTATAGTCTTCATTTTCCTTTAAACTTTTAACATAATTATCTGCTTGTACATATAAATTTGCAGAAGATATTTGACCTCCTGAAATAATTAATGGTGTTCTAGCTTCGTCTATTAGTACTGAGTCAATTTCATCAATTATTGCAAAATTATATCCGCGATTTACCCTATCTTCTTTTCTAACAACCATGTTATCTCTAAGATAATCAAATCCTAATTCATTATTTGTTGTATATGTTATATCACATGCATATACATCTCTTTTTTCAGATGGTGTCAAATCTCTTAAGTTTATACCAACTGTTAATCCTAAAAATCTAAATATATTACCCATCCAATTAGCATCACGATCTGCTAGGTATTCATTAACAGTAATTATATGTACTCCTTCGCCACTTAATGCATTTAAATATGCTGGCAAAACTGACGTCAATGTTTTTCCTTCACCAGTTTTCATTTCAGCAATGTTACCATAGTGAATTGCAAGTCCACCTAATAATTGAACGTAATATGGTTTTTCACCAATAACACGAAAAGCGGCTTCTCTTGCTGTAGCGAATGCTTCTGCCATTATATCGTCTAATGTTTCACCATGAGAAAGTCTTTTTCTAAATTCTTCTGTTTTTGCTTTTAATTCATCATCAGATAATGATTGGAATTGTTCATCTAACATTTCAATTTCATCTGCTATTTTTTCAAATATTTTTAATTGTTTATATTCATGGTCAAATAAACTTTTTATTATATTCATTTTATGCATCTCCTTTTAGTACATACTTTTATTTTATCAAAAAAAAAGGGATATTCATAGTAAATATACCCTTTTTATTTTATTTTTATTAATCTACTTCGATAATACCGTAGTTACCATCGTTTCTCTTATAAAGAAGACAAATATTTTCATTATCAATATTTTTGAATATAAAGAACGCATGTCCAAGCAAATTCATTTGCAAAATTGCTTCTTCTTCATTCATTGGTTTCATATCAAGTTTTTTTCTTTTAACTATTTTTTCATTATCTTCTTCGTCAATTTCAATATTAAAATCATAATTTATTTCTTTAAATTTATCTTTTTTAGATCTTTTTTCTATTCTAGTTTTGTTTTTTCTAATTTGTCGTTCTAATTTGTCTACAACTAAATCAACAGCTGCATATAAATCATCATGAGCTTCTTCTGCTCTTAAGGTAAAATGATTAGTTGGAATAGTTACTTCTATTGTTTGATTTCTCCCTGTTACACGCACTAATACATTAGCTGAAAGACTTTCATGATTATCAAAATATTTTTCTAATTTTTGTAATTTTGAATCGATGTGATTCTTAATTCCTTCGGTAACTAAAAGCTTATCTCCTCTTGTATTTATTTTCATTTTTAACATCATCCTCCCTATTTAAAGTATATCACATACTAAAGAAAAAAACTACTACATTGTAGCAGTTTTAGTATCAATCTTACAAACTTTTATTGCTTGTAATCCTTTGTCAGTTTCTATTAAGTCAAATTCAACAACATCGCCTTCATTTAAAGATTTATAACCATCTTCTTGTATCATTGAATAATGTACAAATATATCATTATTTTCTTGATACTGGATAAATCCATACCCCTTATCGTTATTGAACCATTTAACAGTTCCTTTCATTGTCATACTTCTACACCTCCTTTTTAATTCTCAAGTACTGCTAGTATGACTCTTTGACGTCCAGAACTTCGTATGGTTTGTTGAATCATGTGTTTATGCTATCATATTTTTGAAAATATTTGTATGTTTTTGCGCGAATGCACTCTAAAACATACATAACTGCATTTTTCAAAATATATTTTTTTTGAAATTTCATGAGTGTTTGCTAAATGTTATTTTTGTTCGAAAAGTCAAAAAAAAGCCTTTATAAATGGTAAATTTTAACTAGCAAGAGAATTGCAAAAAGGAGTACTGATTTAGGTGAAAAAAAGGATTTTAGATTATTGCATTAATGCAATAAAAAAGAACAGTGATACACAATATGATGATGAAAAGCTTGCTGAAATAAGATATGGATTAGAAGCAATATATCTTACAATAACAAAGTTAATAATCGTATTTGCTGTTGCAATAATTTTAAAAATCTTTAAAGAAATGATTATAATTATGTTACTTTATAATGTACTTAGAATAACGGGATTTGGTATTCACGCAAAAAAAAGTTGGATGTGCCTGGTATCTTCATTAATTATTTTTATAGGATGTCCATTTTTAGCTATTTATGTTACAATTCCTACTATATTAAAAGTTATAATATGTGGATTATGTGTTGCCTCATTTTATCTATATGCTCCAGCAGATACTGAAAAACATCCTCTAGTACACCCTAGAAAAAGAGCATTATATAGAGGATTTACTGTTGTATTCTCATTAATATATACATTCATTTGTTTATACACTACAAACACATTTATATCAAACGCAATTCTGTGCGCATTATTAATAGAGGTAGGTATGGTACTACCAATATCTTATAAGATATTTAAATTGCCATATAACAATTATAAAAACTATGTTTTCAAAAATTAATTTGTTTTAAATGCATTTAAATATATATCAGAAAGGAGTATGAATTCATGTCAAAATTCTGGACTACAGCTCTAGCTATTATCGGATTAGCTACTGCTGCAACTAGCACAGTTGGATGTGTTTGGTTCTGGTTAGCTGATGAACCTGAAATGCCTAAATCATTAATCGAAAGATAATAAATTAAAAAAATTTAGAACATTGTATTCTAAATTTTTTTAATTCTTAATATATAAATATTGAAAATAATAATCTTTTATAATTTCTCTTTTTTGTTCTAGATGATTATTTGATTTTATTATATCACTTACCAAAGATAATCCTACTCCGTGATTTTTTCCTTTAGTTGTATATCCTTCTTTATCGAGTTTATCTAATTCTATTTTACCTTTATATGAATTTGATATTATTATTAATAATCTGTTATCATCTATTAGTATCTCTATTGTTACCTCTTTTTTCTTAGTCCCACTACTTGCTTCATGCGCATTATCTAAGTATACTCCTAATACCCTACATACTTCTTTATATTCTTTTGAATTTATTTTTTCAAATTTATAATTTTTTACTTTAGGACTTATTATTAGCGAAACTTTTATTCCATTATCTATCATTTCGTTTATTTTTACTGATAAAAATCCACTTATTCCTGGATCTGTTATATAAGATAATTCACTTATCCATTTATCTTCATGTCCCATGCTTTCATTTAATATTGAATCTATATACTCTGTCACTTTTTTATTACCTTTTGAGTTCTCTCTTATTACTATTAATTGATTTTTATTTTCATGATTATATTTTTTATATCTATTTAGCAGTGTTTTTATTGATTGTACTTGTTCATACATATTATTAAATTCTTCAGTTTTTTTCTTTGTTTTGTATTTTTCTAAAAACAGGGATATAATTATTGATACAAATATGACTATTATTGTTGTATTTATTATAAAGTCTTTATTAAATGTCCAATAATAATTCCTTCTTATAACTAATGCTATACCTAACGCTAATATTCCGTAGAAAATATAGGCTATTTTTTCCTTTTCCATTATTGACTTTATCCAAAGCAATTGTTTTCTAAATAATTTTAATATGATTACTATACATATAAATACCATAATATTTGAAATTGGTGTATTCACTAAATATTTATCAATTACGTGTTGTGGAGTTTTAAATAATACTACACTTAATGTAACTATTACTTCTCCAATACAATTTAATATCATACTTATAAAATTCACTATAACTGAGTCATTAAATGAAATATCATAAAAATATTTAAACGCCACTATAACTATTAAATATATTAATAATGGTTTTGATATTCCCATATCAATTGACATAAATGAATAAAACAGCATTGTAACTATTATTAATATTAATATATTTGATTTGCTTTTTAGTATTGCCTTTTTATTCATTAAATTTCCTACAACATACGCACAACTTATTGTTTGTAATATACATGATGTTATTAAACTAATTACTTCTAACATACTCTTTTAATCCTTTCACTTTCTTATTTGAAATCATTCCACTTAAATCTTGATCATTACAAAATGTTATAATGTTTTCTTGATAATTATACTTTTTTACATTATCAGTATTAATGATGCATCCTCTATTAATTTTATAAAAATGACTATTCAGTTGTTCTTCAAAATAATATATTGGTTTTCTAACATCATATACATTGTTTTTAGTTGTAACCAAACATTTTCTTTCTACTGAATCAGATGTTATATAAAGAATATCATCATATTTTATATTGTAATCAATTTTATCATATCTAAATTTTAATGAACTTTGGAGATTAAAAATATTTAGGCATGTTTCTAATAATTCTAATATATTCTTCTCATAATTAACCATTTTTAAAACGTACCCTAAAATTGATAACCTTAATCTTTGCGCTTCACTTAATAGAGTCTCATATCCAGTTTCTAATATTATTTGACTATCATAATCTTTCTTTCTAATATCATTTATAATATCAATACCAGACTGTTCATCTGATAAATGTATATCAATAATATAAATATTATGACCATCTAATGGATTTTTGACAATCTTTTTTAGTTTGTCTGTATAATTACTAAACATTGATATTTTGTATTTAATATTCGTTTTCTTCATATAGTTATCAACAATTTGATAAGTTGTTTTTCTGTAATATTCATTATTTTCACATATAATAATGTTTACCATAATAAATTCTCCTTTTCTACCATATTTTACCATTATCTCTAAAAATTAGCAAATAAAAAACAGATAACTAGTAAATGAGTTATCTGTTTTGAATTAATCAATTAAATGTAAATTGTCAAGCAATATACCGGTTCCTTCTGCTACACATGTTAATGGACTTTCAGCTATAAATACGGGAACTTTTAATTCACTTGCGAATAGTTTATCAAATCCATCCATTAGTGCACCACCACCAGTTAATACTATTCCTTTATCGATAATATCTGCAGATAACTCTGGAGGAGTTTGTTCTAATACATTTTTAGTAGCATGAATTATTACATATACACTTTCTCTTAGTGCTTCTTCTACTTCTTCTGAAGTAAGAGTTATTGTATGTGGTAATCCTGTTACTAAGTCTCTACCCCTAACTTCCATTTTATCCTTTTTATTATCTTTATATACTGTACCAATTGTTAATTTTATATCTTCAGCTGTTCTGTCTCCTATTAAAAGTTTATATTTATCTTTTACATATTTTATTATATCATTATCAAAAGCATTACCGGCAATTCTTATTGATGAAGAAGTAACAATACCACCAAGTGAAAGAATTGCAATATCTGTTGTTCCACCACCAATATCAATTACCATATTACCGCTAGGTTTTGATATGTCCATACCAGCACCAACTGCAGCCACTTTAGGTTCTTCTTCTAAGAATACTTTTCTTGCACCAGTTCTTTCTGCTGCTTCTTTTATAGCGTTTTTCTCTACTTGTGTAATATTAGATGGACAACAAATTAATATTCTAGGTCTTGAAAAGAAATTTTTTCCGTTAATTTTTTTGATAAAATGATTTAACATAATTTCAGTAATTTCAAAATCTGCTATTACACCATCTTTCATTGGTTTAATAGCCTTTACTTTACCAGGAGTTCTACCAAGCATTTCGTTGGCTTCCCTACCAACAGCAAGTGCTTTTTTAGTTTCTGAATCTATTGCAACTACACTTGGTTCATTTAATACAATGCCTTGTCCTTTGATGTAAATTAATATATTTGCAGTACCTAAATCTATTCCAATATCTTTATTAAACATTGTACCATCTCCTTTTCTAAAAATCTCACATTTATTTTACCATATATTACTAAATAATTATAGTTAAATCTCTAAAATTTCTTTTATTTTTAAATATTTTTGTCTAGTAGATTCGCCACCCTTGATATGTCTAATGTCTATATGCTCTTGTAATATTTTGTTAACTTTTCTATATAAATTAATATCAATTAATTTTAGCCTATCATGTAAATCTTTATGTACTGTACTTTTGCTTATAGCATTTTCATATGCTATTTCTCTAATAGTTTTGTTAGTTTTTAATATATAATTTGCTTCTTCTAGCACTCTTTTTATAATTTCATTTCTCATTATACTCAACCCCTTAATAAATTATATAGGTGAGTATTTTATTTATGAAAAAAAGTACTATAAATCCTGTACTTTTTTATCGAAATATTCTTCTGGATTAACATATTGTCCTTTATATGATAATTCAAAATGAAGCTGATTTTCTAATTTTGGGTTTATATTGTTTTTACCACTTTTACCTAATATGTGACCTTGTTTAATTGTGTCATCTTTTTTTACATTAACTTCTGATAAACTTTGATACATACTAATCATGTCGTTTGAGTGTCTAACCTCTACAAACTTACCGAGTAATTCGTCTTCTCCAACGTTTACAACCATTCCATCTAAAATAGAGATTATATCAAAAACTTTGTCAGAATTATAATCAATACCTGAATTTTGCATATAGGTATTCTCATATAGTATTAATGCATTTTGTTGATTTTCTTTTTCTCCTTTATAATCATAATATGCCTTATTAATTTTTACCGTTTCATCAACAAACGGTTTTATAATAACTACTTCTTCTGCAATTGTTGGTAACTCATTTGAAAATATATTATTTGTTGTATAATTAAATTCAACATCATCTTCAAATACAGGTTCACTCATGTTATTATTAACTATAAACAATGTAGTAATAATTGTTACAACTAACACACCAATAATAGAAGGAATTACTGCTTTTTTTAATTTTCTTTTATTTTTCATATCTTTCACCTCTAATAAAAGTTTTAACTTTTTTAAAGGTTTTATACATGATTTTTAAAATTTTTTTAAATTGGTTCCTTGATAATAATGTGTTAATATTTCATTGTATTTATATCCGTTTTTTGCCATTCCATTAGCACCATATTGACTCATTCCTACACCATGGCCATATCCTTTAGTATTTATATATATTTTTCCGTTATTTTGCTCTATTTCAAAATCTGTTGATCTTATTTTTAATAATTTATATATTTCAGTACCTTTAAAATCAGTATCATTTATTGTTATTGAGGTTACTCTATTACTTGTATCTTTAACAATATTTTTAATTTCTATTTTATTATTACATTGTATTGATAATAATGCACAAAAGTCAGTAAGTGTAAATACTATTTTATAATTAAATTTAGAGTTTTCTTCTTCATCCCATGGGGAATTAACACTTTTTAGATATGGGACATCAATATTAAATACGGGTAGAGCATCTTCAGTTTTTCCATTACTTGTTGAAAAGTAAAATACGCTTATTATTTCATCATTATATACCAAATATTCATCAGTAGTTTCACTCACTGCTTGTCTTATTTTATTTATATTTGATACATAGTTTGTTTTCCATGATTTTTTTAACTGTTCCAAATCTTTATATACTTGATTAGCGGTAGTATCTATTACATCATAATCATTTTCTTTATTATATTGTATTTTTTTATATGCATAATTTCTTGCCGCAACAGCTTGAGCTTTTAATGCTTCAATATGAAAAGAAACAGGCATTTCACCTGCTACTACTCCAACAATATATTCTTCAAAAGGTAAGACTTCTATTTCATTAGTCTCATATCTCATAACTCTAATTGTATTTCTACTTACTAAGTTAAAATCTATTTCTTTTTCTTTGATAAAAATCGATACTACTAAAAATGGAATTAATATTATAAAGATTGTTAATAGTATCATTTTTCTCATATTATCACCTTTTAAAATATTTTAGATACATCATAAAAATCAAATATAAAATTTACTAATAAATATGATAGTGCGAAAATTATCATTAAATATAATATTCTTGCTTGTATCACTTTATTCTTTTTAAATATTGAGTTTATATTTACTCCATCTAATGCATACATAACAAAAGGTATTACTAATATATATAATAAAAGTTTAACGTTCATTTTTTTCCTCGTATTTAGTTATTTTTTCTATCCTTTTGATGTGTCTATCTTCTTCTGAAAATTTAGTTGTTAAAAATGCATCTAATATATCTTTTACTTCTAATATATTCATACTAGAGTTTAAAGCAATTACATTTGCATCATTGTGTAATCTACATAATTTTGCTTCTTTATCGTTACAAACTTTAGCACATCTGATACCTTTTACTTTATTACACGCAATGCTAATTCCAATTCCTGTGCCGCATATTGCAATTCCATATATAATTTCATTTTGTGTAATTCCTTCACACAATTTGAAAGCATAGTCAGGATAATCTGCATTTTCTTTTGAATCTGTTCCATAGTTTATAACATTATATCCTTTTTTTGTCAAATAATTTGTCACTTTTTGTTTTAGTTCATAACCTCTATGATCATTAGCAATTCCTATATTCATAATAACACTCCTATTCTTTTATTTTTAATTCATAATATTTTATTTTTTCTTTGTCAACATCTAATTCTTCATAATAATGATTTATAAAAAATGGTATTGTATCATTTGCTTGAATGATTGTATCAATTGATATTTTTTTAGAATGAATTAAATATTTATCTTTGTTATACATCATGGATATTATTGTATATTCTTTTTCACTATTTGTTAAATTATTTATATCTCCTTTTATAGTTATAACTTGATTTTCGTCATCAAATTTTAAATCTATATTTGTAATTGAAAAATTATCAAGAATTAAATCTTCAAAATTATTAATACTTCTTATATTATTTTTATTATTTAGGTTTTGATTTATAATATTGTTTTTTTCTGTGTTGGGTGATTTTTCATCTACAAAATATTTATAATAAGTAATAAATCCTAAAAAGATTAATATTAAAAATATAATTAAGTATACAAATAAACTTTTAACTTTATATTTCATATATTATCACCTATTATTAGTTTAAACTATTTTTGTGCTTTTAACAAGAAAAAAGAAAAATTTAATTATATGTATTTATTTAAATTTTTCTTTTTAATCATTTTTATATTTTAAATTTAAAGATAATGTTATACTTTCATTATTAATGTCACTTATGTTAAATGATTTTAATCCGAAACTATCATATTCTTGTTTAGAAATGTCATCAATAACTTTATCAATATTATTAAATATTATTTGTGCACGATCTAGTCCATAATTTTCAATTATATTTATTTTTTGCATATCAAATTTATTAATTTTAAAATTACCTAAATATTTACCATTTAAAAATTCATAATATTTAATATATTCATCTAATGATAGCTCTTGTCTTTTTAATATTGTGATTTCTTTATATTTGTTTTCTAAATCATGAAATACTGCAGCTGGATCAATAACTTTTTCTGTTAATATTTGAGGATTATAGTATTTTTCTCGTAATTCTGTTGGCGCATCTTTTGATAAGAAAAATTGTGGATATTGCGTTTTATATTTATTATCAAAAGTTTCTTCACTGTACCAAACATAAACGGGATTTATATTTTTTCTTTCAGGTTCAAAAAAACGTAAATCACCAGTTACATTATTACCTGCTAGTTTTGATTTATTAATTTTTAAAAAATAATCACCAGTATATGTATTAAATACTGAATTAAGTATATTGTTTCCATATTTAACACTACCATTATATGGAACAAATACTTTTCTAATATTAATATCCAAATTTAAATTTTCTAAATCCAATTGTTGTATATCTTCAAATGTTACATCAAGTTCACTAAAATCTAAATCCACACAACCATTTTCTAGTTCTTCTCTGTATTGTGTTAAATTTTTAATTTTGACAATACCATTTTCATTTGTTTCACGTGTATCTGGTAATATATTAAATACTTTTATAGATGATGTTTGTGATGTAGCAATTAAACCATTTTCTTGTAATTTTCCAATTATTTTTTCTTTAACTTTTTTAAAAAACATATTTTACCCTCCTGTATAAAATTTATTTTATCATACACTATGATTTGTTGCAACTAAAAAGAAGACAACTATTTGTCTTCTTTATTGAAACCATATTTTTGATTGAATTTTTCAACACGTCCAGCTTTAGATGCTCTACTTTGTTTTCCAGTATAGAATGGATGACATTCTGAACATACTTCAACAACAATTTTATCTTTGTTAGATTTAGTAGTGAATGTTGCACCACAAGCACATGTTACTGTTGCTTCTTTATAATCTGGATGAATTCCTTTTTTCATATATACTCTCCTTCCGCCATAATCTTTTAAAAGACTATAGTAATTCGTTTGCTAATATATTATAACAACATTTTTGTTACTTGACAAGTATTATTTAATAATATTTTGTTCAATAATGTCTATAATACTTGAAGCAATAACTTGGTAACCTTTATTCGAAGGATGAATATCTTTAGGATTTGGTAGATATTCTGGATTTTCTTTAAAAATTTCATATATTTCCACATAATAAATATTGTGCTTTTGTGAAATTTTTTTCATACCACTATTTATTTGTGTAAATATTGGTTCTAATTCTCTACAATACTCACTTGATATTGCAGCAAGTGGATTATAATATCCTATCAAAACCAAATCTTTTTTGAAGTATTTCTTAATATTTGTTATTAATTTATCTAAATCATTTAATGTATCATTTATATATACATTTAAATTAGTAACTTCAGTTAAATCAATATTACTGATGTTTGTAATACCTAACTTATAAAATATGTCGTTTGCTCCAATTGATAATGTTAATAAATCCGCTTTTCTAAGTATTTCTTTAATTCCATGAATCTCATTGTTAACGGTGATTTTTTTATTTTCGTTTATATCCTTTTCAATATCAGTTATTCTATATCCACTTGCTGCATAATCGTTTGTATAATATTCTAATAATCCGTTTTCTTTTAAATAATTTGATACATAATCTGAATATCCATATCCAATTTGATTATATGGATTTTGTCCTGCTGCAAGTGAATCTCCTAACGCTATATAATAAATTTCTTTATCTATATTTAAAATATATATAGCAAATACAAGAATTAATATTGTTAACAATATAACAATTTTTTTTAATTTTTTCATAGAACATTCCTCCAATAAAAAACAAAGAATACTCTTTGTTTAATTATATTAGTTAAGTTCTATTTTAGCACCCACATTTGTAAGTTTTTGAATTATTTGGTCGTACCCTCTTAATATATGTTCAACATTTGTAATTGTTGTTATACCTTCTGCGATTAATCCCGCAAGTACAAGGCATGCACCTGCTCTAAGATCTGTAGCTTTAACTTCGCATCCTTTTAAAGGTGTTGGTCCTGATATAACTGCTGTATCATTTTTTGTTTCTATTTTAGCACCCATTAAATTTAAATATTCAGTATTTAAAAATCTATTTTCCCATATTGTTTCTTTAATTTTGCTTTTTCCCTCACATTGAGTTAATAGTGTTGTGATTGGTTGTTGCAAATCTGTTGGGAACCCTGGATATATTAATGTCTTAATATTAGTAGATTTTAGTTTATTAACTTTATTTATTATAAAATAATCTGTACCTTCTTTGATATCTACACCAATATCTTTTAATTTTGATGTTAAAGCTTCAACATGTTCTGGAATAACATTTGCTATTTTTAGGTTTTCACCTAATAATGCTCCTGCTATCATATATGTTCCAGCTTCTATTCTATCTGGTATTACTTCATGAACACAACTGTGAAGTTTTTTTACACCTTTAATTTTAATTTTGCTAGTTCCTGCTCCAGTTATTTTTGCTCCCATATTATTTAAAAATGTTGCAACATTAACTATTTCTGGTTCTTTAGCAGCATTTTCAATTGTTGTAACACCTGTTGCCTTTACAGCAGCAAGTATAATATTTATTGTAGCTCCGACACTTGCAAAATCTAAATATATTTCGGTACCTTTTAATTCTTCAGCTTCAACTGTGTATTTATTTCCTTCATTTGTAACTTTTGCACCTAACATTTCAAATGCCTTTAGATGAAGGTTAATTGGTCTTTCTCCGATTGGACATCCGCCAGGAAAGTACATACTAACTTTTTTATATTTACCTAATAACGCTCCCATAAAATAATAGGAAGCTCTTAATTTTTTTGATATACTTTCAGGAATTTCTTTATTTATAATATTAGAAGAATCAATAACCATTGTGTCTTTTTCTTGTACTATTTTTGCATTTAAATATGATAATATTTCCTTTAATGCATCAGTATCTGAAATGTTTGGAACATTAAAAATTGTTGTTTGTTCATCACATAATACAGATGCTGGAATAAGCGCAACTGCACTGTTTTTCGCACCACTTATAGTTATTGTTCCACTTAATTTTTGTCCGCCATGTATAGTAATTTTTTGCATAATACTACCTCCATAGTTAATTATTATATCATATAATGAATATTTCCTATTATATTTATATAATTTTTTAATAATTATGTTACTTAATATTTGTTATTTGAACCAAACAATATTATTTTTTCTTTAATTTTTTCTTGTATCGCTATCTTTCCAGAACCTATAATTTTTCTTGGATCATATACTTTGGGATTTTCATTAATATATTTTTTTACCTCATTACTCCATGCAATTTGTAAATCGGTATTTATATTTATTTTTGCCACTCCACATAAAATAGATGTTTTTATTTGTTCATCATATAATCCTGTACCACCATGTAATACCAAAGGTATTTTTACTGAATTACTTATTTCCTTCATTTTTTCAAAATTTAATTTTGGCTCACCTTTATATAAACCATGAACACTACCTAAAGCTGGGGCTACTAAATCAACATTTGTTTCATTCACTAATTTTAAAACATCATCAACATTTGCGTACGCAATTTCTTTAGAAGTATTATCATCTGCATCACCTATGTGACCAATTTCTGATTCAACTGTTACATTGGATTTTTTTGCGTATTCAACAACCTGTTTAGTTATATTTATATTTTTTTCTAATGAATAATTTGAAGCGTCAATCATAACTGATGTAAATCCTGCATCTATTGCTTTTTTACATGTTTCAAAACTATTTCCATGATCAATATGTAGACATACTGGAATAGTTATTTTTAAGTCCTCAATCAAACCTTTCACTAAATTAACAATTGTTTTAAAACCACCCATATATTTTGCAGCACCCTCACTAACACCTAATATGACTGGGCTTCTCATTTCTTCACATGACTCTAAAACATATCTTGTCCATTCAAGATTATTTATATTAAAATGAGGTACTGCATATTTTTCTTTTAATGCTCTTTGTGTCATTTCTTTAATATTAACTAACATGTAAATCACCCAATATAATATTATAATAAAAATATAAATTATTCAACGAAAAAAGTAATAAAAAATTTCAGATATAAATATTGAATTTTTTTATAAAAAATTATAATATAAAGGAAATAAAAGAGGTGACAATTATGAATCATAAAATGAAGTTACAACCAAATTATTATAATTATATGTTAAATGGCACTAAGAGAATTGAAATTAGATTAAACGACGAAAAAAGAAAACAAATTAAAATTGGTGATACAATTACCTTTTTTAAAGAACCAGATTTAATAGAAAGTTTTACTACAAAAGTTATAGATTTGTTAAGATATGATACATTTAATGATATGTTTAATAATTATGATATCTCTATACTTGCTGATAGTTCTATTTCAAGAACTGATGTGATTAATGAATTAGAAAAATTTTATCCAATTGAAAAACAAAATAAATATGGGGTTTTAGGAATTAAAATTGAATTAATACAAAAGTAGAACACATAAAACAAAATGTGTTCTACTTTTGTATTATTATTTAAAAAAGAAGTATATTCCTAGAAATATTAATACTATACCACCTATTATATTAGATATTTTTCCTAGTCTAGTATTAATTATTTTACCTAATTTAATACCACAATAAGTAAATGTTGAGCTAGTTAAGGTAAATATTATTAAACTTCCTAATATGTTATCCGTCATTAATTTTAATCCAATACCTGTAGAAAAAGAATCAATACTTACTGAAAAGGCAAATATCAATATGCCGAAGAAAGAAGTTAATAATTTTTTTTCTTGTTCTTTAAATGCTTCTATTATCATATCTATACCTATTATTGAAAATATCATTAATATTAAATAATTACCATTAATTAGTAGATTATCAATGATTATATTACCAATTGTAATTCCTAATAATGGCATTAGAAAATGGAATACACCAACTATTACTGACAATATTATTGTTGTTTTATTATTTAAATTTAATGTCCCATAACATAATGATAACGAAAATGTATCCATACTTAGTGATACGCCTACTAAAAAAATGGTAAATAGTGTACTCATATAAAAAGCCTCCTATCAAATTTTATTAATAAGAGACTAAATTAATACTATAAATATTTTTCAATTAATTCTTGGATGAAGAATTTATATTCTGTTTCACTTGATTCTTCAGCTTCTATTAAGCATAATGGTGGAAACAACACACACCACCAATTATCCCCTTTTCCTTCACCTAAAGTTATTAATAATGACTCATATTCTCCTTCGTTATATTTAATACCTTTGTATTCTTTTTCAGGAAAATAATGATATCCATACTCTACTTTAAAAGTATTTAAATAGCTTTTTTCTTTGAATATTTTTTCTACAACCGATTCAATTCTTGGAATATTATCTTGTAGTATTATTTTAGCATTATCAATATTGTGTTGGTTTTTTAATATTTCATATATTTCATCTTGGACTGACATTGCTACATCCATTTTAACTTGTTGATCATATACACTATTTGAATTTGCTAAAACTCTAAATCTTATTGCTTCATTTGGTATCATAACATCCTCTGCTTTTACATTTTGCGTTATTAATGTAAAAGCTAGTATTATTGAAATTATAATTAATATTTTTTTCATAAAAAGCACTATCCCTTCTATTATATATTGGGTAGTGCTTATATATTTTATTCAATATTATTAAAAATAAATATAAATCTATCTTTATTTTGTAAATCTTGTTCTAATTTTATTATTGAATTAGGAAAATATTGTTCTGCAATTGACATTATTTTTTTACCTTGCATATATCCTATTTCAAAGGCAATAATTGATTGTTTTTTTAAATATTTATGAGCTTTTGATAATATTTCTTTATAAAAGTATAAACCATTATCATCCGCATACAAGGCACTATGGGGTTCATTATTTTTAACCAAATCCATAATTTCTTCATCATGACTAATATATGGTGGATTACTAATTATTACATCATATTTTTTATTTAGTGGTTCTAATATATTTCCTAAATAAAAATTTATATCTACATTATTTAATTTAGCGTTATTTTTTGCAACTTCAATTGCTTTATTTGATATATCAACTGCATCCATATCACAATTTATTTCTTTTTTTAACGTTACTGCTATACATCCACTACCAGTACCTATATCTACAATATCTATTTTAGTATTAAAATATTGTTTTATATAAGATATTGTCCTAGATACTAATTCTTCTGTTTCAAATCTTGGTATTAATACATCCTTATTTACTTTTATTATATTACCATAAAAATTAACGTTACCAACTATGTATTGAACAGGTTCTCCATTATTTAATCTTTGAATTGCTTCTTCAATATCTCCATTATAATATTTTTCTAAATATTCAATATTGGTCATTATATTTTGTTATTCCCCTCTTAACTTACGTGTTTGATCTTCTGTTATAAGTGCATCTAATATTTCATCAACTGCACCTTCCATAACTCTATCAAGTTGTTTTGTTGTAAATCCAATTCTATGATCAGTTACACGATTTTGTGGATAGTTATATGTTCTTATTTTTTCACTTCTATCCCCAGAACCAATTTTACTTCTTCTTTCTGCACCTAATTCTTCTTCTTGTTCTTTTAATTTTAAATCGTATAATCTTGTTTGAAGAATTTTAATAGCTTTTTCTTTATTTTTAATTTGGCTTCTTTCAGTTTGGGAATAAACAATAATTCCTGTAGGTATGTGAGTTAATCTTACAGCTGAGTCTGTAGTGTTAACACCTTGACCACCGCATCCTGAAGAACGTGTAATATCTATTCTTACTTCATTCATATCTAGTTGAAAGTCTACTTCTTCTGCTTCTGGCATAACAAGTACAGTAGCAGTTGAAGTATGCACTCTACCTTGTGTTTCTGTAGCAGGTACTCTTTGTACTCTGTGTGCGCCACTTTCGTACTTTAATTTTGAATAAACATTATCTCCTTTTACTAGAAATTCAATTTGTGAAAAACCACCTGCTTCTCCTTGTTCTTCGTTATATACTTCTATTTTCCATCCTTGTTTTTCAGCATATCTAGTATACATTCTATATAAATCTCCAGCAAATATATTTGCTTCATCACCACCAGCTGCTCCTCTTATTTCTATAATAACGTTTTTTCCATCATTAGGATCTTTAGGTAGCAACATAATTTCTAAATCCTTAATTAGTTTATCTTTTTGTTCAGTTAAGTCTTTTAATTCTTCGCGAGCAAATTCTTCCATTTCTGGGTCTTTAATCATTTCTTCTGCAGAAATTATATCTTCATCTACTCTTTTATATTCTTGATAAGCATTATATACATCAGTTAATTCTGCTTGTTCTTTATTAAGTTCTAGTGTTTTTTTTATATCACTTAATACTTCTGGTTTCATTAATTCACTAGTAATTTCATTATATTTGTTTTCTATACTTTGTAATCTTTCTATCATAGGAATCCTCCTCACCGTATAAATTATATCACTAATTCAAAAAAAGAAAAAGAAAATATTATTCTTCTTCATTTTCATCTGTATCAATTACAACTAAATCTTCTAAATCATCATCAGCGTAATCTTCATTTTCATCATATTCTGTAGTTATATCTTCTTCTTCTGGTTCCTCATCTGTTGTATCTTCTACTTCTATATCAATGTCATCATCATCATCGATAACCATTTTTGTTGAATGTCTTTCTTTTAAATCCCAATTGCCCGTTTCTAATGCTATAAATCTTTTATCTGTTGTTAAACTTGTATAAAAATCAGCTATTTTAGATGTGAATTCATCTTCACTTAATTCTAATAATTCAGATATTGTTCTAAAAATTTCAACTGTTGATTTTGATTGTTTTTCTGTCTTTAAAATTTCATATGCTATATCTGTAAAAGATAATAATTCTAATTCTGATTTTTTCATTTTATTAATATTCATGATTATTCCTCCTACATTTTATCTGGTGCGGATACACCAATTAAGTTTAGTGCATTATTAATAGTAATTTGTACACCCTTTATAAGCGCTAAACGTTCACTTGAATATTTTTCATCGTTAGTAAGTATTTTTTCTTTTGCGTAATATGTATGAAATAAACCTGCTAATTCATATACATAATTTGCAATTAAATGTGGTAATTTTCTTTCTGCACTATCTTTAACTATATTTTCAAATTCATATATTTTTTTCAAAATATCATATGCTTCTTCACTTGAAATAGTTTCAAATTTATCAGCTATCTTTATATTTTTTTCTTTTGCATCTTTTAATATAGAGCAAATTCTTGCATGTGCATATTGAATATAATATACAGGATTTTCATTAGATTTTTTAACAGCTAAATCCATATCAAAGTCTAATTGTGTATCTAAACTTTTGTTAGCAAAGAAATATCTTGCAGCATCAATTCCTACTTCTTCCATAAGTTCTCTCATTGTAATGGTAAGACCTGTTCTTTTACTCATTTTTATTTCTTCACCATTTCTTAATAATCTAACCATTTGTAGTAATTTAACTATAATTTTATCTTTATTATATCCTAATGCTTCTACACTTGCTTTTAATCTGCTTACATATCCATGATGATCAGCTCCAAGCACATCAACAATCTCATCAAATCCTCTATTAATCTTATTTAAGTGATATGCTATATCAGGAACTAAATATGTATAGTTGCCATCTGTTTTTACTATAACACGGTCTTTATCATCTCCATATTTAGTAGTTCTTAGCCATGTTGCGCCTTCACATTCATATAGATTATCATTTTCTCTTAATATATTCAAACATTTTTCAATATTTCCAGAATTTCTAATATCTTGTTCGCTAGTCCAAACATCAAATGTTGTTCTAAAATCCTTTAAATCTTGTTTTATAATTTCAATTAATGTTTTTGTACCATATTCTTTAAAAAATTTTAATTCTTCGTCTATTAAACTATTACCATATTCATTATATATTGATTGTGCGATATCAATGATTTCATGTCCATGATATCCATTTTCAGGCAATTCTTCATTAAAACCACATATGTTTCTATATCTAACTTTAAGTGATTTTCCTAAATTTTCTATTTGTACACCTGCATCATTAAAATAATATTCCCTTGTTACATCATATCCCGCAAAATCTAAAATTCTACAAATATTATCTCCATATGCTGCTCCTCTACAAGTTCCTACGTGTAATAATCCTGTTGGATTCGCACTTACATATTCAACGTTTATTTTAATATTATTTTTGTTTTTTGCTCTACCATAATTTTCATTTTCATTAATCGCTTTACATAAATTCTCGAATAAATATTCTTTTTTTACAAAAATATTAATAAATCCAGGATTAACAATTTCAACTTTTTCAAAATTATTATCTTTTTCAATATCATTTTTAATTTTTTGTGCAATATTCATTGGGCTATCTTTTAATATACGTGCTGTTTTTAAAGCAATATTGCTAGAATAGTCACCATGTGTTTTATCTTTAGGTATCTCAATTATTATTTCCTCTAAATCAATATTTATACTTTCATTAATCCTTTGTTTTATATATTCTTTTATATCCATATTTATACCACCTTATAATTTATATTTAATTGATATTTGCAGTTTTTATCAATATTTACTAATTCAAATTCAATATTTAATTTATTTTCTTCAATTATTATTCTTGTTGTAGTTATTTCAAAATTAAATTCCATATTTTCCTTTTTTAGTTTATACGAATTATTTGTAGTAGTTTTACCCAATATCAAATTATAAATCATTACTATGTCATCATTTTCTCTTTTAAATATTATTTCATCTTTTTTTATATCAATTGTTAATATATCATTTTCGCTTTTGAAACTAATATTATTACTATTTTTTTCGCCATGACAATCATAATTAATAATTGTATTTGTATCATCGTTTTTAAAATATCCTTTTATTTCAATTTTATTCATAAAAATCACCACTACAAATTTCAACTGACATTATACCACAACATTATCATTTTTGCACTCATATTTTAACTTTTTTTCTTCATACTAAAAAAGAAATGTGAGGTATTGAATTATGAAGATGCTAAAAAAGATATTTAAACTACTTTTTGTGAGTACTTTTTTATTTATTTTTATTCATATTTTATTTTATACACTTGCATATTTTAATTCAAAAATTGAAATAAAAACCGCAAACAGTTTTAGTTTCTATGATATGAATAATAATTTATTTTTTACTGGTAATGATAATAAAGAATGGATTAAATTAAATGAAATATCACCAAATCTTATTAACGCTACGCTTGCTATAGAGGATAAAAATTTTTATAAACACAAGGGATTTGATTATTTAAGAATTTTAAAGGCAATGTATTTGAATTTAAAAAATCAAAATATTGTTCAAGGTGCATCAACTATAACTCAACAATATGCTAGAAATTTATATTTAAATATGGAAAAAACGTGGAAAAGAAAAATTGATGAAGCGTGGATTACTCTAAAATTAGAAACTCATTATACTAAAGATGAAATATTAGAAGGATATTTAAATACTATTAATTATGGACAAGGAGTTTATGGAATTGAAAATGCTGCCAAATATTATTTCAATAAAAGCAGTAAAGATTTAAGTGTGGGAGAGGCTTCAATGCTTGCTGGTATTCCTAATTCACCTTCTAACTATTCACCACTTATCGATGAATATAGTGCTAAAAAAAGACAAAAAATAGTATTAGAAGCAATGAAAAGTAATAATTATATTACTGAAGATGAATATATTTCTGCTTGTAATACCTCATTAGCATATTATGGAAAAAAAGATAAATACAATCTTGCAACATTAATGTATTATCAAGATGCAGTTATGGAAGAATTAAAAACAATTAAAAGTATTCCAACATCTTTTATTTCCACTGGTGGTTTAAAAATATATACATCATTAGATATAAGTGCTCAACAAACATTTGAAGAATCGATGCAAAAAAATATTCAAAATTTTCCAGAAGCGCAAAGTATGGGAGCAATGATGAATCCAAGTAACGGTGAAATAGTATCCCTAATTGGTGGGACTGATTACACAAAATCCCAATATAATAGAGCTACAGATGCTAAAAGACAAGTTGGGTCATCTATGAAACCATTTTTATATTATTCAGCATTAGAAAATGGATTTACAGCTTCAACAAGATTTATGTCTTCTCCCACAACATTTACATTTGGTTCTAATCAAACATATTCTCCTAAAAATTATGCAGATAAATATCCTGATAAAGAAATATCTTTAGCTACTGCTATTGTATATTCTGATAACATTTATGCTGTAAAAACTCATATGTTCTTAGGCGAAGATGTATTAGTTAAAACCGCAAAAAGAGTTGGAATAGATTCAAAGTTACAATCAATTCCATCATTACCATTGGGTACTAATGAAATAAATTTATTAGATTTTATTGGTGGTTATGGTGCTTTAGCTAATGAAGGATATAAAATTACTCCACATCTTATTAGAAAAGTTGAAGATGCAAACGGAAATGTATTATATGAATATAAGGATAAAAAATCTAGAGTACTTAATAAAAATACCACATATATTTTAAATGAATTACTATCAAATACGTATAGTTATGATTTTATTGATTATTCGACACCTACACTCATAAGCATTGCTCCTAAACTCAAAAATAAATATGCAATTAAAAGTGGTAGTACTGATACTGATTACTGGACAGTTGGATATAATAAAGATATAGTACTTGCAGTATGGTATGGATATGATGATAATAAAAAAATAGACTCTACTGAGTCTAAAGTTAGCAAACAAATATGGGCTGATGCAATTGAAGGATATTTTCAAGACAAAACTACCTCTTGGTATGAAATTCCTGATGATGTTATTGGTGTTCTAGTTAATCCTATTACTGGTGAATTGGCTAGTGAAACAGATCAAAAAAAACATATATGTTATTATATTAAAGGTACTGAACCTTCAATTTCTTCTGATGATCAAATAATTAAAGATAATTTTATTTCACAATAAAAGAATATCCTTCTGGATATTCTATTTTTTTAAATCTATTATTATTTGATGAGATTCTATTGAATCCTGTTCACTTACATTAATAATATAGCCATTATTTTGTAAATTCATAATTGTATTTCTAATAACTGATACCGCACCTGTTATATCTTGTCTTTGAATTATAGGTTGTGGAGAATTTTGAATGTTATTAGATTGGTTTATTTGTTCAGTATAATTATTTTGTAATATGTTTTGAGGATTTATTTGATGTTCATCAAAATTTGGTAAATTAGTTGGCATAAATGTACTAGGATCAATATAATTATTTGATTCTGTTTCATTATTCCCCATATTCATATTAACTTGTTCATCGTCTAAATTGAAGAATCTTCCTCCTATTGGAGCTTGATTATTTGATTCTATTGTATTTTGTTCAAATGTTGGAATTTCTATTGGAACATTTAATTTGGTTTCTTCTGATGGAACAATCTCTGGGTTTATATATACTGAATTATTATTATTTTCTTGTTGTATTGGTTGAACAGTTTCAATAACTGGGTTAGATTTAATTTCATCAAAAGGATTGACTTGATTATCACTAACAGCTGGTATATCTGAATCTATATCAATTATTTCTTCTATTTCAAATTGATCAATTTGATTTTCACCTAAAAGATTTTTAATTTCTTTATCAGTTTCTCTAACGGTCATTCTGTTTTCAATAATTTTATTTAACATTTCATTTTGTTGTACATTATCTTTTAACCTTAATAAACTTCTGGCATGTCTTTCAGAAATTCTATTATCTAATAATGCTTGTTGAGCTTCCTCACTTAAATTTAATAATCTTAATTTGTTTGAAACTGTAGATTGATTTCTTCCCACTCTTTTTGCTAATTCTTCTTGATTTATTTGTCCAAGCTCTAAAATCTTTTCATATGATTTTGCTTCTTCTATAGCAGTTAAATCTTTTCTTTGAATATTTTCAACTAATGCAATTTCTGCACTTGATGTATCATCTAGTTCCATTACAATTGCTGGTACTTCTTTTAATGATACTTTTTGTGCAGCTTTATATCTTCGTTCACCTGCAATAATTTCATAACTATCCCCTAATTTTCTTAGTACCAGAGGTTGAATTATTCCATGTTGTCTTATTGAGTCTGCTAATTCATCTAGTGCTTCTTCATCAAAATTTTTTCTAGGTTGAAAACGATTTGGAATTATTTTATCTACACTAATTTTTTGAACTTCTGTGTTCATTAAGGACCCCTCCTTATTTTTATTCTATATTTTATTTTATCTTGTTTTATGTTTTTTTACAATGGATTTTTTTTAATTTGTTCAAATTTTCTTGGATATTTGATATTTGTACTATTAATTTTTGTAAACTTTATTAAATTTCTTATACTATTTTCTATTGGTAATTTAAATGTTTCAATTTTTTCTAATTTACAATTTAATTCTTTACATGTGTGATTAATATTAGTTATTTCATCCTCAATATTTGCTTTCATTGCTACAAATGAACCATTTATTTTTATCATTGGTGAGGCAATTTCTAATAGTATATTTGTTTTTGCCACTGCTCTAGCTGTAACTATATCATATTTTTCCACATTTTCTCTAGAATATACTTCTGCCCTACAATGAATTGCTTCAATATCTTTTAAATTTAATTCTTTGATTATTTTATTTAGAAAAACTACTCTTTTATTTAATGAATCTAATAATGTAATATTTAAATTTGGGAAAACAATTTTTAATACTATACCTGGAAATCCTGCGCCACTTCCAATATCACATAGTTTTTTATTTTTATTAAGTGGTATTATTTTACATAATGTTAAAGAATCATAAAAATGTTTTAAATATACTTCTTTTTTTTCTATGATTCTAGTTAAATTCATTACTTTATTTTCTTCTATTAATAACTCATAATATTGTTCTAATTGTTGTAATTGGGATTCAGTAATGTTAATACCTAATTTTTTAATTTTATTAATAAATTCATTAATTTCCATTTTTTTCACCTTTTTTTAAATATACTGAAAGAATTGCGATATCAGATGGATTAACACCACTAATTCTTGTTGCTTGTCCTATTGATGTTGGTTTTATATCATTTAATTTTTGTCTTGCTTCTGAAGCTAAATTTGGTATTTTATTATAATCAATATCACTAGGTATTTTTTTTGTTTCTAATTTTAATAATTTTTCAGCTTCTCTTAATGATTTATTAATGTATCCTTCGTATTTAATATTAATTTCAACCTGTTCTAATACTTCTTTATCGTAATTTAATTTATAAAAATGATTTATATGGTCCATATTAATTTCTGGTCTTTTTAATAACTCAAATAGTGTTATTCCATCTTTTAATATAGTTGATGGTATATTTTTCAGATATTCGTTAACTTCTTTTATTGGTGTTATTTTATTGTTTTTTAATTCATCAATTAATAATTCTATATTTTTCTTTTTGTTTAATAATTTGTTATGTCTTTCTTCATCAATTAATCCTGCAAGATAACCGTATTCTCTAAGTCTTAAATCAGCATTATCATGTCTTAGTAAAAGTCTAAATTCAGCTCTTGAAGTTAATAATCTATATGGTTCTTGTGTTCCTTTAGTTACTAAATCATCTATTAATACACCAATATACGCTTCATTTCTTTTTAATATTAATGGTTCTTTTCCTTCTAATTTTAATGATGCATTTATTCCTGCTATTAAACCTTGTGCGGCCGCTTCTTCATATCCACTAGTTCCATTTATTTGTCCTGCAGTATATAGGTTTTCTATAATTTTAGTCTCTAACGAAGCATTTACTTGCAATGGATTAATTGCATCATATTCTATTGCATATGCATATTTTAAAATTTTAACATTTTCTAATCCTTCTATACTGTGTACCATTTTCTCTTGTACATCATATGGCATACTAGTTGAAAACCCTTGTAAATATATATCATCATAATATAAACTCTCTGGTTCTAAAAATAATTGGTGACGTTCTTTATCTGAAAAACGTACTACTTTATCTTCAATTGATGGACAGTATCTAGGTCCTATTCCTTCAACATATCCACCATACATACTTGATTTAGATAAGTTATCTTTAATTATTTGATGTGTATTTTGATTAGTATATACTAAATAACATGGTTCTTGTTTTTCAACATCATACATGGGTTTTGTATCAAAACTAAACGTAACTGGAATTTTATCTCCATCTTCTCGTCTTGTTTTTGAATAATCTATTGTTTCTTTATCTAATCTTGGTGGAGTACCTGTTTTTAATCTTTGTATTTCAAAACCTAATTCTTTTAAATGTTCACTTAAAAATAATGATGGTTCTTGATTATTTGGTCCTCTTCTAGTTCTTGTATCTCCCACTAGTATATCTGCTTTTAAATAAGTTCCTGTTGTTAATATTACAATATCAGATGATATAGTTGTATTATCTTTTAATACTACACCTTTAATTTTATTGTCTTCTACTATTAAATTTTCTACCATTGTTTCTAATAATTCAAGGTTTTCTTGATTTTTTAATGTTTCTTGCATAGTTTTAGGGTATGTAATCTTATCTGCTTGTGCTCTTAGACATCTTACTGCTGGGCCTTTAGATGAATTTAACATCTTGATTTGGATATGACTTTTATCTGCATTTTTACCCATTTCTCCACCAAGTGCATCAATTTCTCTAACTACTATACCCTTCGCACTTCCACCTATTGAAGGATTACATGGCATATCAGCAATATTATTTATATTTCCTGTTATTAATAATGTTTTATGTCCTTTTCTTGCAGAAGCTAATGCGGCTTCACAACCCGCATGTCCTCCACCTACTACTATAATTTCATATTTCATATATATTACCTTCTTTTTTTCGACGTACATATTATACTAGAATATTTAAAATTTAACAATAAAAAGAATCGTTATTGATTCTTTTTATTATTTTCCTAAGCAAAATTGTGTAAATAATTGATCTATTAATTCATCTTGATATGTTTCTCCAATTATTTCACCTAGTGAATCCCATATATTTTTTAAATCTATTTCTATTATATCTGTTGGAATATCATTAATTATTGCTTGTTCTATTTCATCTATTTTATTAAGACATTGTTTTAATATAGATATACTTCTCGCACTACTTAAATATGTTAAATCTCTATCATCTATTGTTCCTATATTAAATAATTCTATTATTTTATTTTTTAATGAATCTAGTCCATCAGTTGATGTTGTATCACATATTACTATATTCTCATAATTATTTATATCTAAATCTATATTAGATTCTAAATCATTTTTATTAATTACTATTATTCTATTTTTATTGTGTGTTTTTTCTAATAATTCCAAATCATCTTTAGTAAGTTTTTCATTATTATTAAGAACTACAATTGCTAGTTCAACTTTATCTAAAATTTGAATACTCTTCTCTACTCCAATTTTTTCAACTATATCATCAGTATCCCTAATACCTGCTGTATCTATAATATTTATTGATATACCATTGAGTAAAAAACTACCTTCAACTATATCTCTTGTTGTACCTTCAATATTTGTTACTATTGCTTTTTCTTCATTTAATAATCTATTGAGAATACTACTTTTCCCTACATTAGGTCTACCAAATATACCAACATTTATACCTTCTTTTATCATTTTTGTATTTTCTGATTTTTCTAATATTTCATGAAGTTTTACTTTAATATGATTTACTTTATCTTTTAATAAATTATTAGTCATTAATATTGCATCTTCATATTCTGGATAATCTATATTTACTTCTATATTCGCTAAAACTTCTACTATTGATTGTCTAAGTTCTCTAATGATATTAGATATTTTACCTTCGATACCATTAATTGCCATCTTTCTTGTTAATTCGGTTTTAGAATTAATTATATCCATTATTGATTCAGCTTCAACTAAGTCTATTCTACCGTTTAAAAATGCTCTTTTGGTAAATTCACCAGGTTCTGCTAATCTACATCCGTTTGTTAAAAGAATTTCTAATATTTTATTAGTTGTAGCTAGTCCACCATGACAATTTATTTCAACTACATCTTCTTTTGTAAACGTCTTTGGTGCTTTCATTATAGAAATTAATACTTCATCAATTTTTATATTATTTTCTAAAATGTATCCGTAATGAATTGTATGAGAACTAACTTTTGTTAAATCTGTTCCCTTAAATATATTATTTACTATATTTATTGAATCAGAACCACTGACTCTAATTATTGATATTGCACCTACACCTAATGCAGTAGATATCGCAACTATTGTATCGTCCATATAATAATCCCCTTCCTTGTTTGATAATTATAACACAAAATAATAAAAAGAAGAAATTAATCTTCTTTTGGTTTAATAACTATACATCTATTTGGTTCTTCTCCAATGCTTTCAGTATATATACCTTTAAAATTAGTTAATGCACTATGTACTATTCTTCTTTGGTACGAATTCATTGGATCCATTTTTGCTTCTATTTTTGTTCTTGATACTTCTTTTGCGGTTTTCTTTGCTAAAAATTCTAAATTTTTAATTTGTTTTTCTTTATAATTTTCAACATCTAATAATATATTTAATTTAATATTATATTTTATTATTAACATTTGTTTAATTAACAATTGAAGTGCTGATAATGTTTGTCCGTTTTTTCCTATTAATATATTATTATTATCAGAATACATTTTCATAGTTATAGTATTTTCTCTAATTTTAATACTTATTTGAGTTTCAATTCCCATATATTTAGTTACATTAATAAGAAAATCATTTACTTCTTTTACTATATCTTCTTTTTTTATAACTTCTATTTCAACTTTTTTTGAGGAAAATAATCCTTGTTTTTTTTCCTTTTCTGAAATTATTAAATTATGTTCCTCAATATTTAATTCTTCAATCGCTAGTTCAATTGCTTCTTCTTTTGTCTTACCTATAAATTCATATTTTTTCATTTTATTTAGATACCTCTCTTTTAATCCATAAATTTTGTAGTATTGTAAATACTGATGAAGTTACCCAATATATTGCTATTGATGTTGGTAAACTAAATGATGCAATTGAAATGAATATTATCATAAATCTAGACATAAATTTCATTTGTTTTTCTGTATCTGCAGATGTTGCAGTAGAATTTAATTTAAATGATAGATATGTTGTATAAATTATCAATGCTATTAAAATTAAATAATAGTATTGTCCTTTTGCTAATGCAACCATTGGTGTTGTTCCTAAATGCAACCCTAAAAATTTTCCTTCAAATAATGCTGGTACTCTATTTACGGCTTCTAAAAATGCGAAGAATACTGGAATTTGCAACATTGAAAATAAGCATCCAGACATTGGATTAATATTATATTTTTTATATATCGCTAATTGTTCTTGTGTTTTTTGCATCATTATTTCTTGGTTATCTTGTGGTTTGTTTTTATATTTTTTTTCTAATCTATCTATTTCTGGTTGCGCTTTTTTCATATTTTCAGATTGCATTGCAGTTTTTTTAGTTATTGGAATTGTTACTATTCTTATTAACATACTTACAATTAAAATAGATGCTCCATAACTATTTATTAAATTACCTATTTTAATAATTAACCATGCTAAGGGCTTTACAAAAATACTTGTCCATAAACCTTCATATCCACCTGATGTAACTTTAAAATTTTTACATTCTACTAATTTCTCTACTTTTACATTATTTTCTTCATATAATTTAATAACTTCTTGATTTGTAGGTTTACATAAAATATTTTCAGTTAGTGATTGGCCAGTTTTTTCATATGTAACAACTTTTTTATCATTTCCTTTTAAAGTTTTTGTACATCCTGTTAATACAAACATCATACATACTAATAAAATTATTATTTTTCTTTTTGATTTATTCATTATTTCATCTCCAATTATTATTCTTTAATAAGGCTATTAAACTTGATTCAATTTGATGGTAATCAAAATCTAATATTCCCTTCCTTATTATTATAATATAATCTGTTTCTTTTTTAAATATATTTTTATTTTTATCTATAATATTTTTTAATTGTCTTTTAATTTTATTTCTTACTACTGCATTTCCAATTTTTTTACTTACAGAAATTCCATATCTTGCATTTGGGAAATTATTTTCCATATAATATATGATAAATAAATTGTTTTTAATATATTTTCTATTTTGAATTATTTTACTAAAATCTTGATTTTTAGTGACAATATCTCTTTTTTTCAATTATCACACCTCTTTTCAATAGTAAAAAACCACTGATTAACAGTGGTCTATTTTATTTACTAAGTCTTTTACGACCTTTTCTTCTTCTTCTAGATAGTACATTAGTTTTAATACGAGCGAAAAATCCATGTTTTTTTTGTTTTTTTCTTTTATTTGGTTGATATGTTCTTTTCATTTATAAACACCTCCAGATCTACTAAATAATTGCTTGAATGCATATATAATTATAAGGAAATATAAAATTTTGTCAATAGAAATAAATTTAAATTTTTCCTTTTTTCTAAATTTTAACAATTATCAACATAAAAAATATTTCCCGGGAAATATTTTTTTATACAATCCACAATTATCTGTGGAAAACTTTCCTTGTTTTTGATTGTCTTAATATACTTTTCCACAGTTTCAACAGCTGTGTTAATAACTTTTTCCTCATATGTTTTAATATTTTCCACATATATGTTTATATCTATTATTTTCCTTTATATATATACAAATTTTATGTTTATAACTCTGTGGATTATATTTTTTTTTAAAATTATTTAAACATTTTTCTTTTTTGTATTTATTTTTCCACAGATTTAGTTTAAAATATTAATTGAATTATTACTTAATTATTGGAGGTGATGGTATGAATGTCGATGTAATATGGATTAATTTTTTAAAAACAATTAAAGAACAGATTACTTCTTTAGCATATGATACATGGTTTAATGATACTAAATTACTTGATTTAAAAGACGGAAAAGCAAAAATTGTTGTTCCAATGCATGTGCATAAAAAACATTTAATTGAAAATTATTCTGAAATGATCGAAAGTACTCTAAATTCGATTACTGGTACTAATTTTAATATTGAATTTATATTAGAAGAGGAACTTAATACTGATAGTGAAATTGATATCGATGTAGATATGATAGGGGTTCCCACAGTTAAAAATAAAATTGATTCTAATTTAAACTCAAATTATTTATTTGAAAATTTTATTGTAGGGGAAAGTAATAGATTTGCGCATGCAGCGGCACTTTCTGTAGCAGAAAACCCTGGTAAAATGTATAATCCTTTATTTATATATGGTAAAAGTGGATTAGGTAAAACACATTTAATGCACGCAATAGGTAATTATATTCTTAATAATTCAAATAAAAATGTACTTTACGTTACAAGTGATCAATTTATAGAAGACTTTGTAGGTATTAATAAAAAAGATAATAAGGGTACTAACTTTGATTATGTTGAATATTTTAAAAATAAATATAGAAATGTTGATGTTTTAATTATTGATGATATTCAATTTCTAGGTAGTGCAACTCAAACACAACAGGAATTTTTTCATACATTTAATAGATTATATGATGATAATAAGCAAATTATTATTTCTTCTGATAGATCTCCTGATGATTTAAAAATATTAGAGGATAGGCTTAGAACAAGATTTAGTTGGGGTTTAACAGTTAATATTTTTCCGCCTGATTTTGATCTTAGAAGAAATATTCTAATCAAAAAGATTGCTGGTCAATCCATGGGTAATAATGTACCAGATGAGGTAATTGATTATGTCGCTAATAATTGTCAATCAGATGTTAGACAATTAGAAGGTGCAGTTACAAGATTGTTTGCATATGCCACAATGATGAGTGGTAGTGACATTACATTAGATTTAGCTATAGATGCACTTAAAGATTATTTAAATAAATCGATTGGTGTTAAAAATAGTGTACAAAGAATCCAAAGGGTAGTTGCAGATTATTATCAAATATCCGTTGATGATTTAAAATCTAAAAAACGTCATGCTTCAATTGCATATCCACGACAAATCGCAATGTATTTAACTAGAACTTTAACTGACGAGTCATTTCCTAAAATAGGAATTGAATTTGGTGGTAGAGATCATTCAACTGTTATTCATTCAGTTGATAAAATAGAAGAAGAAATAAAGAAAAATAAACAATTAAAAAATTTAATTACAACATTAAAAGAACAAATAAAATAACAGTTATGTGGATAAAATAACAAATTTCGACAAGTTTTGCACAGGTTATTTTCGTGATTTTTATTAAAATTAGTGTTAAAATCACAGTTTTCCACAGTTTCAACAGTAATAATAACAAAATTCATTAATATAATAAAAAAATTTGGGGAGGTATGAATAATGAATTTAAAAATTGATAAAGATATATTATTAGAAAATTTACTAAATGTTTCAAAAGCAATTTCTTCAAAAAATATTATTCCAGTATTATCTGGTATAAAATTTGATTTAAAAGAAGAAGGATTATATTTAACAGCTAGTGATAATGATATAACAATTCAATGTTTTATTGGAAAAGAAAATATTAAATCAATAGAAAAGACTGGTAGTATTGTATTGCAAGGTAGATATATTGTAGAAATTATAAGAAAACTTCCTGGTGATGTTATTTCTCTAGAAGTTGTTGATGAATATAAAGTATGGATTCATAGTAACACTTCAGAATTTAATTTAAATGCAATTAACCCACAAGAATTTCCACAAAATTCTATGAATGATACTAAAAATCCTATATATATAGATAGAATAAAATTTAAAGAAATATTATTTCAAACATCATTTGCTTGTTCAAATCAAGAATCAAGACCTTTATTAACAGGTATTAATTTTAGAATTAATGGTAATACTTTAGAATGTACTGCAACTGATTCATATAGACTTGCAAAAAACATTATTCCTGTGGATAATTCTTTAGAAAATGAAGTAAATATTGTTATTCCTTGTAGAAATTTACTTGAATTAGTAAAAATATTAAAAGACAATACTGAAAAATTAGAAATCCATATATTTAGTAATAGGGTATTATTTAAGTTTGATAATATATTATTTCAATCAAGATTATTAAATGGTACATATCCTGATACATCAAAATTAATACCTGAAGATTTCTTAATAAAAATGGTTGCTCCTAAACGTGAATTATTTGAAGTAATTGACAGAGCTTCTTTATTAGCAAGTGATAGAGATAAAAATATAATTAAATTAGAAACTAAAAATAATAAACTTATAATATCATCTAATTCACCAGAAATTGGTAGAGTAGAAGAAACATTAGAAATTGTTAAAGAAACAGATAATGATATTATAATATCGTTTAGTTCTAAATATATGATGGATGCTTTAAAATCATTTAATAGTGATAAAATTATATTATTATTTAATAGTGAGGTAAAACCAATAATATTGAAAGAAACAGATAATGAAAAATTAACTCAATTAATTTTACCAATAAGAACCTACTAAAAAGTTAATTTTTACGACAAAAATCGATAAAATTCGATTTTTTTTTATGATAAAAGAGTATTTGAACAGATTTTAGTCTATATAAATAGTGTAACTAAAATTTGGGACAGGGGGTGAAAATTAAAATGAATTACGAAATTTGTCAAGATACTCTTGCAATTATTCCAATAGAAAATGGAAAATCTAAAGTTATCGAAACACATGGTGAAATAATAGTAAATAAAACACCAATGGAAATTATAGAAGATAGTTGTTTATATTTTGGTAGTTCTTACGATGGTAGACATACTGCAACAAAATATTTATTAGGAATATCGTATAAATCTCCTATAATAATAGAAGAGAGTAGAAATATCATATTTTTTCCTACTAATTCACCAAGACAATATAATTGTTGTTGGATATCATTAAGAAATATAATTGATTATAAAAGAAAATATAATTATTCAATAATATATTTTGATAATGGTAAAAATATTCAATTAAATATTTCATATGGTTCACTTGACAATCAAATATTAAGAGCAACTCGTTTAGAATCAATCATTAGAAATAAAAAAATAAGCTAAATTGCTTATTTTTTATCTTTTAAGCTCGATTTTATGATATAATTAAAATGCGTATAGGAGTATTAATTATATATGAAGGTGGTTTTATGTTGAGAAAAATGATGTTAAAATGATTTTGAATGATATTAATCTCATTAATTTCAGAAATTATGAAAATTTAAATTTATCACTTTGTGAAAATGTTAATATTCTTATAGGTAATAATGCACAAGGTAAAACAAATATATTAGAATCTATTTATGTTTTAGCAATTACAAAATCTCATAGATCCTTTATTGATAATAACTTAATAAAAAATAATGAGGATTTTTGTAAGATAAAGGGTAATATAAAGATTAATAATATATCTAGAAAACTAGAGTTTTTTTTATCTCACAAAGAAAAAAAAGTTTTTATAAATAAGATTCAAATAAAAAAATTTACTGATTATATTTCAAAATTTAATATTATTATTTTTACGCCAGATGATTTGGAATTAATTAAAGGATCACCAAACGTTAGAAGAAAATTTTTGAATATAGAAATTGGTCAAATAGATAATAAATATTTAAATATTTTAAATGATTATAATAAGTTATTAAAAAACAGAAATGAATTTTTAAAAAGAATAGATACTAATTCTAATTCAGAATTAAAATATTTAGAAGTTTTGAATGAAAAATTAATAGAAAAGGCTTTGTATATTTACAAAAAAAGATTCGAGTTTGTTAATTTAATTAATTTAAATTTAAAAAGTATATACAAGGATATTACTAACTATGACAATCTATTTATTAAATATTTAAATTATTTAAATGTTGATAATTTTGATGAAAAATATATAACTAATACACTACAAGAGAAGTACAAAAATAATCTTAAACGTGAAATTATTTTAGGTACTACTTTATTTGGACCTCATAAAGATGATTTTTCGTTTATGATAGATGATAGAGATATAAAATTGTTTGGATCACAAGGACAACAAAGAAGCGCTGTATTATCCTTAAAATTATCTGAAATAGATATATTTAAAACTAATACAAATGAAACTCCAATATTATTATTAGATGATATATTTAGTGAGTTAGATGATATTAAAAAAAATAATGTTATTAAATACATTAAGAATGGTATTCAGACAATTATAACCACTACTGATATAAATCAAATAAGCGAAGAATTGTTAAAGGATTCATATATATATAAAGTAGATAATGGTAAAGTAGAAAGGCAATGGTGATAATATGAATGAACAACATTATGATGCATCCGATATACAAGTATTAGAAGGATTGGAAGCGGTAAGAAAAAGACCAGGTATGTATATAGGAAGTACAAGTGCGAGAGGACTTCATCATTTAGTATGGGAAATTGTTGATAATGCAATAGATGAAGCATTAGCTGGATATTGTGATGATATTGAAGTTATTATAAATCCAGATAATTCAGTAACTGTAAAAGACGATGGACGTGGTATTCCTGTTGGAATCCATAAAAAAACTGGTTTATCAACTGTAGAAACAGTATATACTGTATTGCATGCAGGTGGTAAATTTGGTGGTGGTGGATACAAAGTATCAGGAGGACTACACGGTGTTGGTGCATCTGTAGTTAATGCGCTTAGTACTTGGGTAGAAGTTAAGGTTTATCAAAATAGTAAAATTCATATGGTAAGGTTTGAAAATGGAGGTCATACAGTAACACCTTTAACAGTTATAGGTGAATGTTCATCTGAAAGAACAGGAACAACTGTAACATTTAAACCGGATCCAGAAATATTTACTGAAACTACAATTTTTGATTATGAAACATTAAAAACTAGAATAAGAGAATTAGCTTTTTTAAATAAAGGTCTTAAAATTATTTTATGTGATGATAGACCTAATCAAAAACAAAAAGAAGAATTTGTTTATGAAGGTGGTATTAGTGCATATGTTGAATTGTTAAATCAAAATAAAACACCAATTCATGAAGAAATAATTCATTTAGAAGGAAAAGAAAATGACATTGCAATAGAAGTTGCATTACAATATAATTCTAGTTATACTTCAAATGTATATTCATTTGCTAATAATATAAATACTCATGAAGGTGGTACACATGAAGATGGTGTTAAACAAGCTTTAACAAGAATAATAAATAATTATGCAAGAAATAATAAATTTTTAAAAGATAATGATGATAATTTAGCGGGTGAAGATGTTAGAGAAGGTTTAACAATGATTGTTTCTTGTAAAATTTCAGATCCTCAATTTGAAGGACAAACAAAAACTAAATTAGGAAACAGTGAAGTAAAGAAAATAGCATCTAATGTCTTTAGTGAAGGTTTTGAAAGATTTTTAATGGAAAATCCACAATCTGCTAAATTAATAATAGAAAAATGTATGACTGCATCTCGTGCACGTCTTGCTGCTAAAAAAGCTCGTGAAATGACAAGACGTAAAGGTGATTTAGATGTAACTAATTTCTATGGAAAACTTGCTGATTGTAAGAGTAAAGATGCAAGTGTATCAGAAATATTCCTAGTGGAAGGGGATTCTGCTGGTGGTTCTGCTATAAAGGGTAGAGATGGAATGACACAAGCAATTCTTCCATTAAGAGGTAAGATTTTAAATGTTGAAAAAGCGAGATTAGATCGTGCTTTATCGAATGAAGAAATAAGAACTATTATTACTGCGTTTGGTACAGGAATTGGTGAAGATTTTGATTTAAGTAAATTAAGATATAATAAAATTATAATAATGACCGATGCCGATGTTGATGGTAGTCATATTAGAGTACTTTTATTAACGCTATTTTATAGATTTTTTAAACCAATTGTTGAAGCAGGACATGTATATGCTGCTCAGCCACCATTATTTGTTATTAAACATGGTAAAACAATTAAATATGTTCTTGATGAAAAAGAACGTGATGAATATTTAAAAACATTATCTCCAAATACTAAATATGATATTGCTCGTATGAAAGGTTTAGGAGAAATGGATGCTGAAGAATTAAATGAAACAACAATGGATATTAATAAAAGAATATTAAGACAAATAACAGTAGAAGACACAATTGCAGCAGATGATGTATTCTCTAAATTAATGGGCGAAGAAGTAGAACCACGTCGTGAATTTATAGAAAAAAATGCTACATATGTTGAAAATTTGGATGTTTAGGAGGTTTTTAAATGGACAGATTAGAAAAAAATAATATTGTAAAAGAAGTAAGAGATTCATTTTTAGACTATTCTATGAGTGTTATTGTAGCGCGTGCATTACCTGACTTAAGAGATGGTTTAAAACCTGTTCATCGTCGTATTCTATATTCAATGTATGAATCTGGTTATACGCCTGATAAACCACATAAAAAAAGTGCAAGAATTGTAGGGGATGTTATGGGTAAATATCATCCACACGGTGATTCAAGTATTTATGAAGCAATGGTTCGTATGGCACAAGATTTCAGTTATAGATATGAATTAGTTGATGGTCATGGAAATTTTGGTAATATAGAAGGTTATGGTGCTGCAGCAATGCGTTATACAGAATCTAGATTATCGAAGATTTCTCTAGAATTACTTAGAAATATTAATAAAAATACTGTTGATTTTTCACCAAACTTTGATGAATCAGAAAACGAACCAAAGGTTTTACCATCTAGATTTCCTAATATTTTAGTAAATGGAACAATGGGTATTGCTGTTGGTATGGCAACAAATATACCACCACATAATTTAGGTGAAGTTATTGATGGATGTGTTGCATATATTGATAATCCAGATATTGACGTTGATGGATTAATGAAATTTGTTAAAGGCCCAGATTTTCCAACAGGTGCTACTATTCTTGGAAATAGTGGTATAAAAAAAGCTTATGAAACTGGTAGAGGTACAATTACAATTCGAAGTAGGGCAAGGATAGAAGAAAAAAATGGTAGACAATATATAATTATTGACGAGGTACCATATAACGTTAATACTTTAGAATTAAAAAATAAAGTAGCTGAACTAGTACATAATAAGGTAATTGAGGGTATTACTGACTATCATTCAGATTTAAAAGATGGTATAAAAATAACTATAACACTTAGAAAAGATGCAAATGCACAAGTTATATTAAATAAATTATACAAACATACATCTTTCCAAGTGAATTATGGAATTATTTTCTTAATGTTAGATCAAGGTGTACCAAAAACATTAGGATTAAAAGAAATTATATCTAAATATATTGATTTTCAAAAAGAAATAATAATTAGAAGAACTCAATTTGACCTTGATAAAGCAGAAAAAAGAGTACACATATTAGAAGGTTTGAAAATTGCTTTAGATAATATTGATGAAGTAATTAAACTTATTAGAGGTTCTAAATCAGATGAAGAAGCTAAAACTGGACTTATGGAAAAGTTTGGATTGTCTGATGCACAAGCTAATGCAATTCTTGAAATGAAGTTAAGAAGATTAACTGGATTAGAAAGAAGCAAAATAGAAGAAGAATTAAAAGAATTGTTAGAATTAATAGCAGAATTAAAATCAATATTAGCTTCTGAAGAAAAAGTTTTAAATATTATTAAAACTGAATTACTTGAAATTAAAGAAAAATATGGTGATGAAAGAAAAACAAGTATCGATATGACAGCAATCGAATATATTGAAGATGAATCACTTATCCCAGAAGAAAATATAATTATTGCTTTGACTAAAAATGGATATATTAAAAGAACTACTTCTGATACCTTTAAAGTACAAAGAAGAGGTGGTGTTGGTATAAAAGGTATGACAACAAATGAGGAAGATTTTGTTGAACATATTATTAATTTATCAACACACGATTATCTACTATTCTTTACAAATAAAGGTAAAGTATATAGAATGAAAGGATACGAGGTTCCAGAATTTAGTAGACAATCAAAAGGTTTACCAATTGTTAACTTGTTATCTATAGAAAAAGATGAGTATATAAACACAATGTTAACTATAAAAGCAAATGCTGAAGAAAATAAATATTTACTATTTGTTACTAAAAATGGAATTGTTAAGAAGACTGATCTTGTTGAATTTGATAATATTAGAACAAATGGTAAAATCGCTATTACATTAAAAGATAACGACGAATTAATAAGTGTTAAAAAAACAATTGGTGATAATTATGTTTTAATTGGATCAAATTTAGGTAGAATGGTTAGATTTAATGAGTCTGAAGTTAGAATAATGGGAAGAACTGCTTCTGGTGTTAGAGGTATTAGTTTAGAAGAAAATGGATATTGCGTTGGTGCAGAAATTTCTAATAATGATGATGAAATATTGATTGTCACAGAAAAAGGGTATGGAAAGAGAACAAATGTAGATGAATTTAGACAAACAAAAAGAGGTAGTAAAGGTGTTAAAGCTTTAAATGTTACTGATAAAAACGGTACAATTGTTTCTTTCAAAATAGTTAATGGTGATGAAGATTTAATGATAATTACTGATAATGGTATTATTATAAGATTACCAATTGAACAGGTATCTTTAATGGGTAGAGTAACACAAGGTGTTAGATTAATTAATTTAAAAGAAAATCAAAAAGTTTCCACTGTAACCAAAATACAAAAACAAGATGAAGAAGAAAACGAAACACTTAGTGAAGAACAAAATAATAATATTTAATCAATGTTTCACGTGAAACATTAAACAAATATTAAAAATAAATAATATAAAATTAAAACTATGTTTCACGTGAAACATAGTTTTAATATGAAATTATATACAAAAACAAAATTAAATTAAGTAATGTTTCACGTGAAACATTACTTAAAATGAAATATATATAAGTAATTTTAAATATTTTATTATAAACAAAACACGGTTATAATTAATTTGATAACTTATTTTGATTTTGAATATTAAATATGTTTTTCTAATAATGTTTCACGTGAAACATTAAATTGTTTTTTTATATTTTGAATTATTATAAAACGACATATTAATAAAAAATGATTTTTAAATTTTGTATTTGTTTTTTGCTTATCAATGTTTCACGTGAAACATTGATAAAATGTTGCATAAATTGTTAAAAATATAATATAATAAATATGCGCAACAAATATGTTGGAAACAGGTCAGGATTGGAAAATAGCAGCCTTAACAACCTCTGTTTGTGTGTGCTTTTTTTATGGAGTTGATAATATATGGGTGAAAAGTACTATAAAGAAATAAAAAAATTGTGTGAAAAAGCAATGAAAATAGATTGTGTTCCGGTAGGGGCTGTAGTTGTTTTAAATAATAAAATAATTGGAAGAGGTTATAATAAAAAAGAAAAAACAAAAAATCCGTTAGATCATGCCGAGATAATTGCAATTAAAAAAGCAACAAGAAAAATTAAAAGTTGGAATTTAAGTGAATGTGAATTAATTGTAAGTATGATTCCATGTCAAATGTGTAAAAATGTTATTTATGAATCAAGAATTAAAAAAATATATTATTATATAAAAAATGATAATGAAAAAAATAAATTTGAAAAAGCAGAGAATAGTACAAGTTTTCAAATAATTAACGAACAAATGTATGAATTGGAATTTATTTCAATGTTAAAAAAATTTTTTTCTGAAAAAAGAAAGAAATGTGTTCGATAAAAAATTATAACATGTTATAATTGAAATATACAGCATGATTGGGGTGTTAATATGTATCAAGCGTTATATAGAAAATATAGACCTAATAATTTTAGTGAAGTAATTGGTCAAGATGTAATAAAAAAAACAATAGTAAATGAAATTAATAATAATAAAGTTTCACATGCATATTTATTTTGTGGCCCAAGAGGTACAGGAAAAACAAGTATTGCAAAACTTATTGCAAAATTGATAAATTGTGAAAATCAAAATAATGGTATTCCATGTGAAGCGTGTAAGAGTTGTTTATCATATAAAAATAATGTTGACATAATTGAAATAGATGCAGCTTCAAACAATGGTGTTGATGAAATAAGAGAGTTAAGAAATAAAGTAAATTTACTACCTGCTAACTCAAAATATAAAATATATATAATTGATGAAGTTCATATGTTATCAATAGGTGCATTTAACGCATTATTAAAGACTTTAGAAGAACCACCAGCACATGTCGTTTTTATTTTAGCAACAACTGAAATTAATAAAATTCCAATAACAATTGTATCAAGATGTCAAAGATTCGATTTTAATAAGATTTCTAATAAAAAAATATTTGAAAGATTAAAATTTATATCAGAAAAGGAAAATATAAAAATAAATGATGAGGCGCTAGAAGAAATAAGTAGTTTAACTGACGGAGGATTAAGGGATGCGATAGGGTTATTAGATAAGGCAGTTGCTTATACCGATGATGAAATAACCACTGAAATTATACATGAAATAAACTATAGTGTTACAAAAAAAGATATACATAAAATAATTAATTATGTGTATCAAAATAATATTAAAAAGTATATTGAAACTATAGATTCGTTAGATGATAAAGGAAAAGATTTAAATAAATTGGTTGATGAAATAATGTTATATCTAAGAAATATATTAATTGATGAAGATAATAGTATAGAAATGGATAAAAAAGTTGTTTTAGATTATATAAATCAACTAAATGATATATCATTTAAAATGAAAAATACTAACTATCCAAAAATAATTTTAGAAACATTTATAATAAGTGCTAATAAAGATTTTAATCCAAAAATTCAAAAAGAATTACCTTTAGAGAATAACGAAAAAAATAATAAAAAAGATGAATCAGAATATATTAAAAATATAAATAATATTTCTATTCAATCACTGGAATCAGAAATTATGGTAGAAAAAAATATTAATGATAATGATTCGAAATATAATTTGCCTGAGCCAAAAATAGAAACGATTGAGAATATTGAAAAATTAAAAAAAGTAAGAGCAAATAATTGTCTTTGTAACGCTGATAAAAATTTATTAAATAACCTTAAAAATAATTGGAATAAAATTTCGGAATATTCTGTTAATCAGGTATACGGAGTTGCAGCTGGTATGCTTTTAGATAGTACACTCACAGTTGTTTCAAATAAAGAATTATTAGTTGTATTTCCATATCAATCAATGGCAGAAAGGGCTAATAATATAATTCCAAGAATAGAAGAAATATTAAAAATGGCATTTGATATTGAGTATAAATTTATTGCATTGGATGAGTCAGAATGGAATAAATTTAAATCAGAGTATATTAAAAGCATTAAAAATAACAAGAAATATAGTTATATAGAAGAAAATGTTGATTATGATAATCTATTTAATAAAAAAGATGATATAATAGTTGATCAGGCACTAGAATTCTTTGGAAATAGTGTTGTTCAAGTGATATAGAGGAGAGATAATGATGAATATACAAGCGTTGATGAAACAAGCACAAAAAATGCAAAATGATGTATTAAAGTCAAAAGAAGTTTTAAATAAAAAAATATTTGAAGAAAAGTATTCTTCTGTTACTGTTCAAGTGAATGGGGCTAAAGAAATTAAAAAAATAGAAATTGATAAAAATATAGAATTAGACCAAGAAGATATTGAAATGTTAGAAGATACAATTATGATAGCGATTAATAATGCTTTTAAAAAGGTTGATGAAGAAACTGAAAAAGCATTAGGTAAATATGGTCAAGGATTATCAGGACTAATGTAATAGCAAAGAGTGATGAATTATGTATCCAGAAAGTATATTAAATTTAATAGAAAGTTTTAAAAAATTGCCTGGTATTGGTGAAAAAAGTGCGGAAAGATTGGCATTTTCAATCATTGATTTTGATGATGATGATGTTGAGATGTTTTCAAAATCACTTTTATCTGTAAAAAATAATATAAAAAATTGTACTAAATGTAATCATATAACAGAAAACGAAATATGTGATTTATGTGCTGATAATACTAGGGATAAAAAAACATTATGTGTAGTAGAAGACTCTAAAAGCGTAATTATGTTTGAAAAATTATCAGTATATAATGGTTTATATTTTGTACTAGATGGGTTAATTTCACCACTAGATAAAATAGGACCAGATGATATTAATTTAGATAAATTATTAGAGAAAATTAAAAATGAAAATATAGGTGAAGTAATATTAGCTATTAAACCTACAATTGAAGGAGAAACCACATCATTATACATTTTAAAATTACTAGAAGAATATAATAGCACTTCACAAAATGAAAATGTTGCAGTTTCAAGAATAGCGCACGGTATACCATTAGGCGTAGATATGGAATATATCGATTCGTTAACTCTTGAATTAGCATTACAAGACAGAAAAAAAATATCATAAAAATAATTTGTCCAACATAATAGTTATTAAGAGGTGGACAAAGATGTTAAAAATGATATTTGGAATATTTAAAAAAATAATATTGGCGGCTTTTATTTTATATGGATTCAATTTACTTATGTCTCCATTATCAGTAATTGTACCAATAAATATTATTACTGTTTCAGCTGTTACTATTTTAGGTTTTCCAGGCCTATTTGGATTAATTGTGATAATGTTAATCGCACTTTAATTTTAGGGGATGAAGTAATGTCAAATAATATAGGAATTTCAACTACAATATTAAAAAATTCAATAAAAAATAATAAACTATCTCATGCATATTTATTTGAATTGCAAGAAAATAATGATGAGATTGTTTTTTCTTTTATAAAAAATATTATATGTCCTAATAATTATTCTGAAAATTGTAATATATGTTCAATATGTAATAGAATTGATAACAATAATTACCCATCAATTAAAATTATTAAACCAGATGGCATGTGGATAAAAAAAGAACAGTTATTAGAGTTACAAAAAGATTTTAGTAAAAAGGCAATTGAATCAAAAAAAATGATATATGTAATATATGAATCAGAAAAAATGAATTCTTCTGCTGCAAATACAATATTAAAATTTTTAGAAGAACCTTCGCCTGGTATTATTGCTATTCTATTAACTAATAATATACATGGAGTAATGAATACAATAGTATCAAGATGTCAAACAATAAATTGTAAATCAACAGTATATGATGTTGATGGTTTGTTTGATGAAAAACAAGTGGATACTGTAATTAATTTCGTTAATGAATTAGAGCAAAATAACAATGATATTATTGCTAAAATTCATGTTTTATGGAATAATATATTTGGTGAAAGAGAGTGTGTTAAAAATACTTTTGAAATAATGTTTTTACTATATTTTAATGCATTACAGTATAAATTAGAAGTTGAAGAAGTTAGTGATAAATATATCAAAATAATTGTTAATAACAATTCAATATATTCATTAAAGAAAAAAATTAACTTAATAAATGATATACGTGAAAATTTGAAATTTAATGTAAATATTGATATGTTAATGGACAAGTTTATTATTATGTTTAATGGAGTTGATAGTGATGGATGTAGCGATAATCAAATTATCTAATAAAAGTAAATTAGTATTTGCTAGTTTTAAAAATATTGATTTGGAAGTAGAAAATTATGTTGTATACGATATAGATAAAACTATAAATATTGGTAAGGTAATTCAAATACAAAAAAATAGTAAAAAAGAATATGAGGCAGAAATAGTTAGAATTGCTTCAAAGAAAGATATTGAAAATAATTTAAAAAATATTGAAGAAGCAAATTATGCATTAAAAAAATGTGAAAAATTAATAAAAAAATATGAGTTAGATATGAAATTAATTGACGCAGTATATACATTAGACAAAAAACAATTAGTTTTTCAATTTACATCAGAAAACAGAGTAGACTTTAGAGAATTAGCAAAAGAATTAGCAAGTATTTATAAAACAAGAATAGAATTACGCCAAATTGGGGTACGTGACAAAGCTAAATGTGTAGGTGGAATTGGTATTTGTGGTAAAGAATTATGTTGTTCACAATATTTACATGAGATGGATACTGTATCTATTAATATGGCTAAAAATCAAAAGTTAGCATTAACTCCTAGTAAGATTAATGGGGCTTGTGGTAGATTATTATGTTGTCTCAAATATGAAGACAAACAATATTCTATGTTGAAAAAAGGGTTACCTCTTGTTGGTAATGAAGTTGAAACTGAATTTGGTAAGGGTATTGTTGAATCTGTTGATATATGTAATAGAAAATATAAAGTTAGTGTTCCTTCACATGGAATTATAGAATTAAAATTGGAATTGGAATCAAAAAATGAAAGTAATACATAATTTATTAGAATATAATAATTTACAAATAGTTCAAGATACTGATTATTTTAACTTTTCGTTAGATTCGGTATTGTTACCAAATTTTGTAACATTAAATAAAAATATTTCTAACATTTTAGATTTATGTACTGGTAATGCACCTATTCCAATGATATTATCAACAAAGACTGATGCTAAAATATATGGAATAGAACTACAGAAAGAAATATATGATTTAGCAAGAGAATCAATTGAAATAAATAAATTAACTGATTGTATTACACTAGTAAATAAAAATATCAACGATATTGTAAATGACTTTGAAACAGAGACATTTGATGTAATAACTTGTAATCCACCATATTTTGAAAATCATGGATTAAATAGGAAAAATGATAATGAAATAAAATCCGTTGCGCGTCATGAAATACATATGCAATTAGAAGATATATTTAAAATATCAAAAAAACTATTGAAAAATAGCGGAGTGGTTGCGATTGTTCATAGACCTGAAAGATTAGTAGAAATTATTGAAACAATGAAAAAATATAATATAGAACCTAAAAGATTACAATTTATATATCCAAATGAATCAAAAGAATCAAATATGATTTTAATCGAAGGTAAAAAGAATGGTAATAAAGGTTTAAAAATATTAAAACCACTGTTTGTTCATGAAGATAATGGAAATTATAGAAAAGAAATCTTAGATATGTTTAAGTAGGTGATGATATGCAAAGACAAAAAAGTTATGATAATACACCAACACTGTACATATTACCTACACCAATTGGTAATTTAGATGACATAACTTATAGAACTATTAAAGTTTTGAATGAAGTAGACGTTATTTTTTGTGAAGATACTAGAATAACAAGACAACTTTTAAATCATTTAAATATTGAAAATAAAAAACTTATTTCAAATCATAAATATAATGAATATGAGGTAAAAGAAAAAATATTAGAATATTTAAATAATAATAGGATTGTTGCATTAGTATCAGATCGAGGTACTCCTGGGATAAGTGACCCAGGATTTATTGCGGTAGAATGTGCGATAGAAAATAATTATAATGTGGTATGTTTACCTGGATCAAACGCTCTAATTCCAGCACTTGTAATGTCTGGTATAGAAGCTCAACCATTTTTATTTTATGGTTTTTTAAATAGTAAAAGTTCAAAACAAAAAGAAGAATTAGAAAATTTAAAACATAATGAATCAACAATTATATTTTATGAATCCCCACATAGATTAAAATCGACTTTAGAAAATATATGTAAAGTCTTTGGTGATAGAAAAATTGCCCTTGTTAGAGAAATAAGTAAATTACATGAAGAAGTGCTTAGAGGAAATATATCTGAAATTATAGAAATAGCAGATACTTTGAAAGGTGAATTTGTAATTGTTGTAGAAAAATATATTAAAGAAGAGATAGATTATTCTAAAATATCAATCTTAGAACATATAAATCAATACATCAAAGATGGACTTTCTTCAAACGAGGCAATAAAAAAAGTTGCTAAAGATAGAAATCTTGCTAAAAATGATGTGTATAAAGAGTATCATAAAAGGTGATGATAGAAATGAAGTTAGTAATAGGTATTGGTAATCCCGGTAAAGAATATGAAAATACTAGACACAATATAGGCTTTGATACTATTGATATGTTAGTTAGTAAATTAAATATTCTTAATAGTAAAGAAAAATTCAATGGTGTTTACTATGAAACATTAATAAATGGTGAAAAAGTAATATTATTAAAACCACAAAGTTATGTTAACCTTAGTGGAATTGTTGTTAGAAAATTTATAGATTATTTTAAAATTGATATAAAAGATATATTGGTGATTGTTGATGATTTAGATCAAAAAATAGGTAGTTATAAAATTAAAAGTAATAGTTCTTCTGGTGGACATAATGGACTTAAAAACATTGAACAAAATATTGGTACCAAAGATTATAAGCGATTAAAAATAGGTATTAATAATGGTAATAAAGACAATGTTGTTGACTATGTATTAGGTAGATTTAACAAAGAAGAAAGAAATATTATAAATAAAGTTATTGAGATTGGTACTGAAGTAATATTAGACTTTATAAATACTGATTTTAATAAATTAATGACAAAATACAACACTAAAAATTGATATTATATTTGAGGTGATAAGTATGAGTTTATTCGACAACTTAATAGATATTTCGTACATATCTGGCAAAATTGCTATTGATGGAATTAATAATGGTATAGAACCCCTATATTTATATAACTTATATAAAAAGACCAATAGGGGTCTTTTTGTCGTTACTTCATCCTTGTATGAAGCTAATAAATTATATAACTCATTATATTGTTATACTGATGATGTTTTACTTTTTCCTATGGATGATTTTCTGACAACCAGAATTGCGACTATAAGTCCTGAATTAAAAAGTGTAAGACTCTCAACAATAAATGAATTATTAAATAATGGTAAAAAAATAGTAATAACTCACTTAATGGGATTTCTTAAATTTTTACCTAATAAAGAATCTAGTAAACAAAATATCTTACAAATTCAAAAAGGTAAAAACTATAAAAGGGAAAATTTATTAAATAGTTTAGATGAATTAGGATATAATAGAGATACTATTGTTACAAATACTGGTGAATATGCCGTTAGAGGATATATATTAGATTTATTTCCAATAAATGAGCAAAATCCAATTCGTGTTGAATTTTTTGATGATGAAATAGAATCTATAAGAAGTTTTAATCCCGAAACTCAGTTATCTATTAAAGAATTAAATAACATTGAAATACGACCTTTTAATGAAGTTAATATCAATAAAGAACATAGTTCTTTACTTGACTATGTTGAGAATCCTATATTAATTTATTTTGATTATAATAAAATTAAAAATAGTTATACTAGTTTAGTATCAGAAATATTTGAATATAATGAACGGAATAATTCAAACGAAGAATATATGCATGATTTTGATAAGTTATCAATCAATGATGAAATCTTTGTATTTAAAACTGATAATGTGTTAGATGGTATAAAATTGGATGATAAAGTACAACTTTACTCATCTTCTATTCCAATGTTTAATGGAAATATAGAAAATATTAAAAATTATATTTATGAAGTAATTGATAAAAATAAAACAGTTATTCTTTGTTTTAATACAGAAAAACAATTAAAGAATTTTAATGAATATATTTTAGAAAATTCCATTATTACTAGTGAAAATAATATTATTGAAAATAAAATAAACTTAATATTGAAACAAGTTATTAATGGTTTTTCTTATAATAATTATGTGGTATTAGGAACAGATAATCTATTTGGTAATATAACAAATAGAAGTAACATTAAAAGCAATTATAAATATGGTACTAAAATAAAGGATATTAATAAATTAAATATTGGGGATTATGTAGTACATAATATACATGGTATTGGAGTATATTGTGGAATTGTAACACTTTCTAAAGGTGATATAAAAAAAGATTATTTAAAATTAAAATATAAAGGTAACGACGTATTGTATATTCCGGTTGAAAAAATTGATTTAATTAGCAAGTATTCATCTAATGAAGGAGCAATTCCAAAAGTAAATAAACTAGGTGGTACTGAATGGGAAAAAACTAAATTAAGAGTTAAATCAAAAGTAAAAAATATTGCACAAGATTTGCTAAAATTATATGCAGAAAGAGAAGCTAAAAAAGGTTTTGCATTTTTACCGGATTCTGAAGAGCAAATACTATTTGAGAATGAATTTTCTTATACACCTACAAGTGATCAGTTATTAGCAATTAAACAAATTAAAGAAGATATGCAAAAAGAAATACCAATGGATAGATTATTATGTGGTGATGTTGGATTTGGTAAAACAGAAGTAGCTTTTAGAGCTGCCTTTAAAGCAATATTAAGTGGTAAACAAGTTGCATATCTTTGTCCAACTACTATTTTATCTAGTCAACATTATAAAAATGCACTTGAAAGATTTAAATCATTTCCAATAAATATAAGTTTGTTAAACAGATTTGTAACACCTAAAAAAGTAAAAGATACTTTAGAAGGACTTAAAAACGGTACTGTTGATTTCGTTATTGGTACACATAGGTTATTGAGTAATGATATAGAATTCAAGGATTTAGGTTTGCTAATTATTGATGAAGAACAACGTTTTGGAGTTACACATAAAGAAAAAATAAAAGAAATTAAAAATAACGTTGATGTATTAACACTTTCTGCTACTCCAATTCCTAGAACGTTACAAATGTCAATGGTAGGTATAAGAAACTTATCTTTAATTGAAACAGCACCTGTTGATAGATATCCAGTTCAAACTTATGTGTTACCTGAAAATAAAAGTATAATTAAAGATGTAATATATAAAGAATTAAGTAGAGATGGACAAGTATTTTTATTATTTAATAGTGTTGAACAAATTGTAAATAAGTATTATGAAATATCAAAAATGATACCAGATGCTAAAGTTACTTATGCACACGGACAGATGAGTAGACAAGAATTAGAAGATAGAATGCAGTCGTTTATTAATCATGAATATGATATTTTAATATGTACTACAATTATTGAAACTGGTATTGATATTCCTAATGCAAATACTTTAATTATTTTAGATGCTGATCACTTTGGACTTAGTCAATTATATCAAATAAGGGGTAGAGTTGGTCGCGCTAATAAAATTGGTTATGCTTATTTAATGTATGATGAAAAAAAAGTATTAAATGATATTGCTTCTAAAAGATTACAAGTTATTAAAGACTTCACAGAATTAGGAAGTGGATTTAGTATTGCGATGAGGGATTTATCTATAAGAGGTGCTGGTGATATATTAGGTAGTGAACAATCTGGATTTATTGATACAATTGGTATAGAGTTATATATTAAAATGTTAAATGAAGAAGTTGCTAAAATTAAAGGTATAGAAGTCAAAGAGGATGAAACTGATGAAAAACCTATAATAGAAGTCGATACCCATATTTCTGATGAATATGTATCTGAAGAAGCGTTGAAAATTGAAATTCATAAAAAAATTAATGAGATAGATTCTTATAATAAACTTATCTCTGTAAAACAAGAATTAGAAGATAGATTTGGAAAAATAACTGAAACAATGTTAATATACATGTATGAAGAATGGTTGGATAAATTATCAAAACAACTAGGAATACAAAAATTTAATCAAACTAAAACGTTTGTAGAATGCGTGTTTAGTGAAGATACTAGTGAAAAAATCGATGGTGAAAAATTATTTTACGAAGCTAATTCTATTTCAAGGATGTTTAGATTTTCTTATTCAAACAAAAAAATAAAAGTGATACTAGATACAATAAAACTTGATAAACACTGGATTTATTATATGGTAGACTTATTAAGTGTTTTTGAAACATATAAAAAAAGTTAGAATTCAATTCTAACTTTCTTTTGTTATGCTTTTAATATATAAGTCTCTGTTTTCTTGTAATAATTTTAAAGCATCTTCTTTACCATGATAATCTTTTGTTTCAACTGTTATTTTTTGTAAAGTTTTGTATGTTGTAAAGAAATCTTTAATTATTTCTAGTGTTGTATCAGGTATATCACTTAATTCTTGTATGTGATCATATCTTGGATCTTTGTCAACTACTGCAATGACTTTTTGATCTGCTTCGCCATTATCAATTACATCTAAATACCCAACAATTCTTGCATCAATTATGCATCCAGGAAATGTTTTTTCTGTAGATAATACTAAAATATCTAAAGGATCACCATCATGTGATAAAGTTTTATCAATATATCCATATTCTGCTGGATAACTCATTGTAGTATACAAAACTCTATCTAATTTAATTCTATTTCTTTTTTTATCTATCTCGTATTTATTTTTTGTTCCCATAGGAATTTCTATAATTGCTTCAACAACATTGTTCATATTTTCACTTCTTTCTATGTCTAATAACAGTTTATCATAAATAAGGAAAAAAATAAAATATTTGTTTATATATTGGTATATTTTGCTATTAAAGTAACAAAATAATTTTTAGAAAGAGAGGTAACAAAATGAAGGCAACAGGTGTAATTAGAAGAATAGATGAGTTAGGTCGTATTGTTATACCGAAAGAAATTAGAAAAAAATTAAAAATTAGAGATGGTGAATCAATTGAAATTTTTACAGATAATTTAAACCAAATTATATTAAAAAAATATTCTTTTTCAGAAGATTATACAGTAATTATTGAAAGTTATGTAGAATCAATTTATGAAACTTTAAAGAAAGATATATTAATAACAGATAGAGATAAATTTATATCAGGTATTAGTGAATTAAAAAAAGATTGTGAACAAAAAGATATTAGTGATTTTCTTATTAGAACGCTTGATAGAAGAGAGGTTAAAAGAGATAAAGGTGAAATCGAATTATGTAATGGAAAAATATATTCGGGTAATTATATAATTTATCCAATAATTTCGTCTTTAGAACCAATTGGTTCAATTATACTTTTATCAAAAACAGAGGAAATAACAAAAGAGAATATGGATGTTATTCAAGTGGCAGCTAACTTTTTAGGAAAATATATTGAAAATTAATTTTAATTTGTGTATAATTAGCATATATTTTATTTGTGAAGAAGGAAAGAGTATATAATATTTACATTTTTAGAGAGTCTATGTATGGTGAAAATAGACATTGTAAAGTTATAGAAGATGGCTCTGGAGCAAATCGTATGTATGCGTTAAATATTTGAGTGTATAATATTAATTATAAATTAAGGTGGTACCGCGATATAGATTCGTCCTTATGTGGATGAGTCTATTTTAATTTAAAATTAATAATATTTATATAAATAGGAGATGGTATAAATGAATAAAGAAAAATATTACATATCAACTGCAATAGCATATACTTCTGGAAAACCTCATATTGGTAATACTTATGAGATTGTTTTAGGAGACGCTATAGCAAGATATAAAAGATTGTTAGGATATGATGTATATTTTCAAACTGGTACTGATGAACATGGAATTAAAATTCAGGAAAAAGCTGAAACAAAAGGAATAACACCACAAGAATTTGTTGATGATGTTGCAACGGAAATAAAAAGAATTTGGGATTTAATGGATACGAGTTATGATAAATTTGTTAGAACCACAAATAAAGAACATGAGAAGAAGGTTCAACAAATTTTTAAAAAGCTTTATGATAAAGGTGATATTTATAAAGGACAATATGAGGGATGGTATTGTGTGCCTTGTGAATCATTTTTTACTGAATCTCAATTAGAAGATGGTAAATGTCCTGATTGTGGTAGAGAAGTACAAAAGGAAAGTGAAGAAGCATACTTTTTTAAATTAAGTAAATACCAAGACAAATTAATAGAATATATTAATGAACACCCTGAGTTTATTCAACCAGAATCAAGAAAAAATGAAATGATTCAAAACTTTTTAAAAGTTGGATTACAAGATTTATGTGTTTCAAGAACATCATTCAGTTGGGGAGTGCCTGTAGACTTTGATCCTAAACATGTTGTTTACGTATGGATAGACGCGTTAAGTAACTATATTACTTTCTTAGGATATGACATTGATGGAAATCATAGTGACAAATTTAATAAATATTGGCCAGCAGATGTTCACCTAATCGGTAAAGATATATTAAGATTTCACACCATATATTGGCCTATTATGTTAATGGCATTAGATATTGAATTACCTAAACAAATCTTTGGACATCCATGGTTATTAATGGGTGATGGTAAAATGAGTAAAAGTAAAGGTAATGTAATGTATGCGGATGATTTAGTAAATCTATTTGGATTAGATGCTGTACGTTATTATTTATTACATGAAATACCTTTCGCAAATGATGGTACTATCACATATGAATTATTAATAGAAAGAATAAATTCAGATTTGGCAAATGTTTTAGGAAATTTAGTTAATAGAACTATTTCGATGGTTAACAAATATTTTGATGGAGTTGTTCCTGATAATTCTAATAGAGAAGAAATTGATGATGATTTAATAACAATGGCTATAAACACACCGTTATTGGTAGAAAAAAATATGAACGATTTAAAGGTTTCAGCAGCAATTGATAATATATTTGATTTACTAAGAAGATGTAATAAGTATATTGATGAAACAGAACCATGGATTTTAGCTAAAGATGAAACTAAAAAGGATAGATTAGGCTCAGTTTTATATAACTTATTAGAGTCAATTAGAATCTCATCCGTATTATTACAAGCATTTTTACCAGCAACAGCTAAAAACATTTTTGAACAAATCAATACTACAGAAACAGACTACTCAACTATAAAAAGCTTTGATGGTATGAAAAAAACAGAAAAGGTTAATGCTCCAACGCCACTATTTATCAGAATAGATAAAGAAGCAAAATTAAAAGAAATAGAAGCTTATTATTCAAAAAACGACTAATTTTATGTAAAGTTTAATGTAAAAATATAAGTTTTCGACTTTTTTCTCTGTAATCTTACAAATATATATGGTATATTTGTAACGTTGCTTATAATAAAAGGAGAAAAGAGAATCATGATGCCAAAACAAAAAAGCAGTAATGTAAAAAGTATATGCTGTTTTATACTAGGAATCATAACGATGGGTATTATTAGTATTAGAAGTTTTAGTGTTTATGATATTATTTATTTAGTAATTTTAATATTTTACTTTATAAGATTTTTATACTTAATTAGGGTAGAAAGAAGAGATATTACAAAATATTAGTTTGTTAATATCTCTTTTATTATGATATACTTGTCTTGGTGATAAAAAATGATAGATACACATTGTCATATTGAGATAGAAGATTACAAAAATATTGAACAAATATTAGAAAATTGTAAAAAAAATGGTATAGATAAAATTATAGTTAGTGGTTATGATTTAGAAAGTAGTAAAGAAGCTGTAAAACTTGCTGATAAGTATGATGCAATTTATGCTACAGTTGGGTTTCTACCTGAAGTATTGCAAAAAGAGAATTCTTATGATTTAAATGATCTTGAAATATTATTACAAAACAAAAAAGTTGTAGGTATAGGAGAAATTGGGTTAGACTATTATTGGTATAAAGATAACAAAGAAGAACAGAAAAAATTATTTATTTCTCAAATAAAACTTGCTTTAAAATATAATAAGCCAATTGTAATACATTGTAGAGAAGCAATACAAGATTGCTATGATGTTGTTAAAAAATATAGTAATTTAAAAGGTACAATGCATTGTTATAGTGGTAGTGTTGAAATGGCTAAAGAGTTTGTTAAACTTGGATTGTATATCAGTGTAGGCGGAGTATCAACATTTAAAAATTCTAAAAATATTAAAGAAGTTATAAATGAACTTGACCTTGAATATATTTTATTAGAAACTGATAGTCCATATTTAACTCCAGAACCATATAGAGGAAAAAGAAATTATCCTTATTATGTGGGTATTATTGCGGAAAAAATATCAAAAATTAAAAATATTGATTTGAAAACTATAGAAATTATTACCACATCTAATGCTTGTAAGTTGTTTGACTTTTAGATATGAATATGCTAGAATAATTTTATACTAAGAGGTGAAAAAATGAAGCATAAGCTACCAAAGAGATTTGGAACTATCATCAAGATTTCAATTATTTCTGCTTTCTCAGTATACGTTGTAGTTACTAGTAAAGTTGAAGTAGTACATTCCCTTTCAACACCAGAATTAGACACTAATATTGTTCAAAACATCATACCATATGATGTTTATGAAGAGGTTAACGCTAATCTTGATTATGGTGAAAGAAAGGTTATTCAAGAAGGTATTAATGGTTTAACAATAGAATATAATGGTGTGAAAGTTAATGTTCAAAAACCACAATCAAAGATAATACAAACAGGTAAAAAAATTATTTCTACAGTTGTTGGGTCTATGACAGGTTATGGTCCGGATTGTGTAGGATGTAGTGGACGTGTTGGCGCTGGACAAGATGTTAGAAACGGAAATATATATTATAATGATAAAACATATGGAAAAATAAGAATAATTGCTGCAGATGCTAAATATCCGTATGGTACTATTATGAGAATATCTAATAGTAAAGTTTTAGGTGAACCAACATTAGCGATAGTAATGGATAGGGGAAGCGCTATTAAAGGAGACAAAATAGATTTATTATTTGAATCAGAAGCTAGCGTTCCAGGTATTACCACACAAAAAAATATAACATTAGATATTATAAGATTAGGATGGTAAACTCTAGTAAAACTAGAGTTTTTTATTATTTAAAATGTACTTGATTATAAGATATTTATAATATATAATTAATCTGTTGATTGGAGAAATATTATGGAACATAATTTTAAGAAAAAATACGGTCAAAATTTTTTGAAAGATAACAATATATTAGATAAAATTGCTAATAGCGTTGAAATTAGCAATGACGATTTAATTATAGAAATAGGACCTGGTAGTGGAGCTCTCACTGAAAAACTTATAAAAAAATCAAAAAAATTGATTTGTTTTGAAATTGACACAGATTTAAAAAAATATCTGGAAATATATGAATCAATGGGTGCAAAAATAGTATATGGTGATTTTTTGAAACAAAATGTTATTGAGATTATTAATGAATATAAATATAAAAATTTATATATAATTGCTAATCTTCCATATTATATAACTACTCCAATTATTGAAAAAATAATAAATGATAAATTATTGGTTGATAATTGTATATTCATGGTACAAAAAGAAGTTGCAGATAGATTAAAAGCAAAGGTTGGTACTAAACAATATAACTCATTAACAATCTTTATAGATTATTATTTTGAAGTCAATAAGTTATTTGATGTTAACAGAAATTCCTTTTATCCAAAACCTAATGTTGATAGTACAATAATATCTTTGAAAAAAAGAAAAAATTATAGGGTAACACTAAATAATGAAAAAATATTTTTTAAACTAATAAGAGACGCCTTTACTTATAAAAGAAAAACTTTAAGAAATAATTTAAAAAGTTATAATCTTGATATAATTTCTAAAGTTTTAGAAAAATACAACTTAGATCTTAATGTACGTGCAGAAAATCTTAATATAGAAATATTTGCTGATATATCTAATTCCTTGTCATAATTGACAAGGCTTTTTCATATCGTTATATGGGTGAATTAAATGAATCTAAAAATTGGTGATTTAGTAACCAGAAATTCATATAACAATGATACTGTATTCAAAGTTATTAAAATTGATAGTAACAATGTATATTTAAAAGGAGTAACTATAAGATTGTATGCGGATAGTGATGTTTCAGATTTAGCGCCATATGATAAGAAAGAAACAGAAATAATTGAAAGCGACAATAGAAAATTTGAACAAATTAAGGATTCACTTAATCTTGATAGAAATGAATATTTTTACTTACCAGGAAGAATATTACATATAGATGGTGATAAAGAGTATTTAGATAGATGTCTCAAATTTTATAAAGATTATAACATTTTAGCTTATGGTGTACATTCGAAAGAAAACGAAGTCTCAAAAAATATTAGACGTTATTTAGAAGAAACAAATGCGGATATCGTTGTTATTACTGGCCACGATGCATATTATAAAAAAAAGGGGGCACAAACTGATTTAAATGCATATAAAAATAGCGATAACTTTGTTAAATCTATAAAAGAAGCTAGGAAATATGAAAAAGCTCACGATAAATTAATAATAATTGCAGGAGCTTGTCAATCAGATTACGAAGAATTAATTAAAGCTGGCGCCAACTTTGCTTCTAGCCCTAAAAGAATTAATATTCATGCTTTAGACCCAGCTATAATTGCCACGATGATAGGATTAACAGATAAAGGTGACGATATTGATTTGATAGGAATTTTATCTAAAACAAAGTATGGTTCTGATGGGATTGGTGGTATAAAAACAAAAGGTACCATGTATGTAGGTTATCCAAGATAAGGAGAAAATATGACAATATCAAAAATTAAAGAGGATTTAACTGAAAATTTAGGAAATAGAGTTAAAATTACATTTAATGTAGGAAGAAATAAAATAGAAGAGTTTGATGCCATAATAAAAGAAACATATAGATTTATCTTTGTTGTTGAGACTGAAAACGAAAATAAATCATTTAGCTATTCTGATGTGCTTACAAAAACTGTACAAATACAATTTAAACAACAGTAATTGCATATTAAAAATAAAAAAACGACATTTTATTTAAAAAAACAATTGCATTTTTATTTTCTTTTATATATAATTTAAGTATAGGAGCATATATGCTTCGGAAGGAGAGGGTCGTCTTGAAAATTACATCTGTTACAGTACGTAAAATTGAAAAAGAAAATTCACGTATGAAAGGAATTGCATCAGTATTAATTGATGATAGTTTTGCAGTTCATGATATTAGAATAATAGAGGGAGATAATGGGCTATTTATCGCAATGCCTAGCAGAAAAACTCCAACTGGAGGATATAGAGATATAGCGCATCCAATTAATCCAGAAGTTCGTAAATTATTTGAACAAGCTATATTAGATGAATATAATAAAGAAGAAGAATAAAACTTGGTAATTACCAGGTTTTTTAATTTGTATCAAATTAGTATTAAAGTCTTTTCATATTTTTAGTTATAGTACATATATTATATTAAAAGGAGAGATATTAATGGACAAAGTACAAGAATTAGATACAATTATAACTCATACAATTGCATTAACAGAAAGAAAAAACATCACAATTTCCGGTGTTAAAAAAATTGAAAGCTTTGATAATGAAGAATTTATTATTGAAACATTAATGGGATATGTAGTAGTTAAAGGGGAACAATTAGAAATAATAAAATTAGATACTTATCAGGGAAGTATTGCAATTAAAGGAAAAATAAATTCAATAACTTATGTAGATGATGAAAAAACTAGAGAAAAGGACGAGGGACTATTTAATAGATTGTTTAAATAATGGAATTAATAATACAAATAAAATCTCTTTTGTTCTCGTTTGTTTTTGGAATTATTTTTTCTATCACAACAAGTATATTAGAAAAAATTATTTATCATAAGAAAATTATTTTTGAAATTATTAATACCTTTTTAATATCTATTTTCTTTTGCTTGTTATACTTTATATGTATCAAAAATATTAATAACGGAATTATTCATATATATTTTATAATGATGGTTTTATTTGGTGTGGTTCTAGATAAATATATATTTAAACTTGGATATAAGCTAAAAATTATAATAAAAAAACTTACTATTAATTTTAATAAGAATAAAAACACTTGACATCATTTAACACTATTTAAACAAAAAATATAAAAAGCATATTTTACAATTTAAGTATAAATGTTATAATTATATATACTAGGGGTGGTGTATTATATGCCGAAGAAAAAGAAAAAAAGAAGAATAAAGAACAAAACTATATTACTAACTATTGTGTCGTTAGTTGTAATTATAGTTTCAACATATGTTTTTACTACTTACTTTTTAGAAATATACAACATACACAAGGAAAAGGAAACGTTAACAACTGAAATAGCAGAATTAAATGAACAAGAAGAAAAATTGGAGAATGAAGTTTTAAAATTACAAGACCCTGAGTATATAGCAAGATATGCAAGAGAAAAATATTCTTATTCAAAAGATGGAGAATATATTATTAAGTTACCATAAAAGATATGTCAAATTAATGACTATCTTTTTATTTTGACATTTTTTACTATTTTAATATCATAAACTAGTGCAACAGGTGATTAACATGAGTATTAGAAAAATATTAAGAATGATTATAATAACATGTAATGTTTTGTTTCTTTTTAAATATGAAATATATAATGAACCAATTTTTATATTCATTTTATATGTTATTTTTAACAAAAACAAATATTTTATTTTGTTTCTAAGTTGTACTATGTTTTTAAAGTTTAATATTACTTATTTTTTTAAAAATATAATATTTTTTATAATGTTTGAAATATTTTTAATAATTCTAACTGATCACAAAATAAATACAAAAGGGAAATATAGAATATTTTTATTGACATTTTTTATTTATTTAGTTTTAATAAATGTATTCGAACCAATTGTATATAATTATAAAAGATTATATGAATCTATTTGGTTATATATTTTAAATCTATTTATATATAAAATTTTTATTAAAACTAATCTATTTGTTAAAGGAAGCGATTATATTGAATGAAGTAATTAAATTTTTGAAAAATGATATTTTTGATGAAGAAAATTTGTCAGTCGTAGTAGCGTGTTCTGGAGGACCAGACTCTATGGCACTTTTAGATGTTATATTAAAATTTAAAGAAAAGAGAAATGTTAGAATTATATGCGCTCATGTTAATCATAAACTTAGATTAGAAAGTGAACAAGAAAAAAAAGATGTTCAAGAGTATTGTGAAGAAAATAAAATTATTTTTGAATATATGGAAATAAAAAAATACAATAATGATAACTTTCACGTACAAGCAAGAAATATCAGATATAAATTTTTTGATGAATTAATGAAAAAATATAATGCAAAATATTTATTTACTGCGCATCATGGTGATGATTTGATTGAAACTGTTTTAATGAGAATTACAAGAGGGTCAACTGTAAATGGGTATAGTGGATTTAGTAAAATAACAAAAAAATCCAATTATTACGTTGTTAAACCTCTAATTTGTGTTACAAAACAACAATTATTGGAATATGTTGAAGAAAACAATATTAAATATGCAATTGACAAATCAAACGATAAGACAATATATACTAGAAATAGATATAGGAAGAATATGTTACCATTTTTGAAGCAAGAAAATAAAAATGTTCATTTAAAATATCTTAAATTCAGTGAACAACTTATAAAATATGAAAACTATATTCAAAATGAAGTTAATAAAATTATGCCATCAGTATTATCTAATAATGTTTTAAATATTGATTTATTCAATAATTTAGATATTGTTATTAAAGAAAAAATTATAGGACATATATTAGAACAAATTTATAAAGATGATATTTCTTATCTTTCTGATATACATATTAATCAAATATTGTTGTTGATAATGTCTAATAAACCAAATGCATCAATTAATTTGCCAAAAGGAATTAAAATCATAAAAGAATATAATAAACTATATTTTAATAATCCGTATTTTAAAAAACAGGATTTTAAAATATTATTAGAAGATGAAATTAATATTGACAACAATAAAATAAAAATTGTTTCTGAATCAAATGATTTTTCTAATTATACAATTAGATTAAATAAAAATGATATTAAACTTCCTTTATATATAAGAAATATAAATACATCTGATAAAATGTATGTTAAAGGAATGAATGGTTCAAAAAAAATTAAAGATATTTATATAGATTTAAAAATCCCTAAAGAAAAAAGAAACAGATTACCAATATTAGTTGATAGTGATGATAATATTTTGTGGTTGCCAGGTTTAAAAAAGTCAAAATATGATAAATCAAAAGATGGAAATTGTGATATAATAATAAGGTATATTGAAAAAGGAGGAAAATGATGAAAAAGAAAGCAAAAAAAGGGTTATTACCATATTTATTTTTATTTCTAATTATGTTAACAATTTTATATTTTGTTTCTAATATGAATAATAAAGTAAATATTTTAAGTTATGACGAATTTATCGTTTCGCTAAACGAAGGAAAAATTGATGAAATGGATATTACTCCTAAAAGTGGGGCTGGTGTTTATGAATTAACAGGTAAACTTAAGAATTATAAAGAAAATGAAAGCTTCTTTGTAAGGGTGCCACTTTCAGATGAAATAATATCTAAAATAATTGATACAAATGATGAATATAATTTTAAATTAGTTACTGAAGCTGATCCTGGGTCTAGTTCATTCTGGTTAATAATAATTAATGTTCTACCTATATTATTGTTAGTTGGAGGGACATTCTTAATTTTCACTAAGCAAATGGGTGGAGCAAATAAATCAATGGATTTTGGAAGAAGTAGAGCAAAATTGAATGAAGATTCAAAAAAAATCAAATTTGATAAAGTTGCTGGTTTACAAGAAGAAAAAGAAGAAGTTAAGGAATTAATTGATTTCTTGAAAAATCCTAAAAAATTTCAAAAACTAGGTGCAAGAATTCCTAAGGGTGTACTATTAGTTGGTCCTCCAGGAACAGGTAAAACATTGTTAGCGCGTGCGGTAGCTGGTGAAGCTAATGTTCCATTCTATTATATAAGTGGTTCAGATTTTGTAGAATTGTTTGTTGGTGTTGGTGCAAGTCGTGTTAGAGATATGTTTAAACAAGCTAAACATAATGCTCCATGTTTAATATTTATAGATGAAATAGATGCAGTAGGTCGCCAAAGAGGTTCTGGTATCGGTGGAGGACATGACGAAAGGGAACAAACATTAAACCAATTACTAACTGAAATGGATGGATTTGGCGCTAATGAGGGTATTATTATTATTGCTGCAACAAACCGTCCAGATGTACTTGATCCAGCATTACTTAGACCAGGTAGATTTGATAGACAGGTTACAGTTAATTTTCCGGATGTTAAAGGTAGGGAAGAAATTCTTGAGGTACATGCTAAAAATAAAACATTCGCTAAAAACGTTAAATTATCAAATATTGCAAAAAGGACAGTTGGATTTAGTGGTGCTGACTTAGAAAACTTACTAAATGAAGCAGCACTTCTTGCGGTTAGAAGAAATAAAGAACATATTACAATGGCTGAAATAGATGAAGCTCAAGATAGAGTTTTAATGGGACCAGCAAAGAAAAGCAAAAAATATACTGAAAAAGAAAAAAAGATAGTTGCATATCATGAAGCAGGTCATGCAGTTATTGGACTAAAACTTGATGGTGCCAACGAGGTTCAAAAAATAACAATTGTACCAAGAGGAGCAGCTGGTGGATATAATTTAATGCTACCTAAAGAAGAAACTTATTTTTCAACTAAAAAAGAGTTACTTGATACAATAAGTGGGCTTCTTGCAGGACGTGTTGCTGAAGAAACAATATTCAATGAAGTAACAACAGGTGCACATAACGATTTTGAAAAAGCAACAAAAATAGCTCGTGCTATGGTAACCGAATATGGTATGAGTGATTTAGGTCCAGTTCAATTTGAACAAAGAGAATCAGGAAATGTATTCTTGGGAAGAGATTATACTAAAAGTAGAAATTTCTCAAGTCAAGTTGCATTTGAAATTGATCAAGAACAAAGAAAAATTATTAATGAATGTTATAATATAACTAAAAAAATCATTAAAGAAAACATAAATTTATTAGAATTGATTGCTAATTCATTATTGGAACATGAAACATTAACTAAGGAACAAATTGATTACCTAGTTAAAAATGGTAAAATGCCTAGCGATGAAGAAGTTAAAGAAGAAATCAAAGATTTAGATAATTTATCACTAGATGAATTAAAATCTTTGGCTAAGGATAAAAGTATCAAAGGATATACTAAAATGACTAAAGAACAACTTAAAAATGAATTAGAAAAATAAATATTTATCTAAAAGTGGAAAAAGGGATTTCAAAATTCCTTTTTTTTTGATAAAATGGATATGCAGATAATCCAAAGAGGTGTTTTAAATGGGTAAGGTAATATCAATGGTAAATCAAAAAGGTGGAGTAGGAAAAACAACAACCAGCATTAATTTAGCTGCATCATTAGGATATTTAGGCAAAAAAGTGTTGTTAATTGATCTAGATCCACAGGGAAATGCAACAACTGGAGTTGGTATAAACAAAGGAGACATTGATAAAAGCATATACAATGTATTAATTGGAGAATCAAGTATTGGGGAAGTTATTGTAAAAACCAAATTTAAAAATCTACATATTATACCTGCAACAATTAATTTAGCAGGTGCTGACATTGAATTAATAGAAAAAAGTAGATTTGAAACTGGATTTTCTAAAAGTGAACAATTAAAAAATAAAATAGAATTAATCAAGGATATGTATGATTTTATTTTAATTGATTGTCCGCCATCACTGGGTATTTTAACTACTAATGCATTAACTGCAAGTAATTCTGTTATTATACCAGTTCAATGTGAATTTTTTGCGCTTGAAGGTATTATGCAATTATTAAATAGTATAATGCTTGCGCAACGTAATTTAAATCCTAATCTTGATATTGAGGGTGTTTTATTAACAATGCTTGATTCAAGAACAAATTTAGGATTAGAAGTTGTAGAGGATATAAGAAGTTATTTTAAAGAAAGAGTGTATGACACAATTATTCCAAGACTTATTAGACTTACAGAAGCTCCTTCACATGGAAAACCAATAATTTCTTACGATCCGAAAAGTAGAGGTACAGAAGCATATATAAATTTGGCTAAGGAGGTCATAGAAAGAAATGGAACAGAAGCGTAGAGCATTAGGTAAAGGATTAGAACAGTTATTTAATAGTGAATCATTAGATTTTTCACAAATTGAAGAAAAGATAGTAGAAGAAGCATCGAAAGATGAAATAGTTAATATTAAACTAGCTGAATTACGTAGTAATCCATATCAACCAAGAATATATTTTGATGAAGCAGCATTACAAGAATTATCAGATTCTATAAAAGAACACGGAGTTTTTCAACCAATAATTGTTAAAAAAAGTATCAAAGGATATGAGATAATTGCAGGTGAAAGAAGAGTTAAAGCCAGCAAAAAGGCTGGATTAGAGACAATACCGGCAATAATCAGAGATTTCACTGATGAAGAAATGATGCAAATAGCATTGCTTGAAAATCTTCAAAGAGAAAATTTAAGTGCAATAGAAGAAGCAAAAGCATATTATGATATTATTAATTCATTAAGTATTACACAAGATGAATTAGCGAAACGTGTTGGTAAGAGCAGAAGTCATATTACAAATATGATTGGCTTACTTAGATTACCACTTAATGTTAAAAATCTTATTAATAATAAAAAGATTTCAATGGGTCATGCAAGAGTTCTTAGTAAATTAGAAAGTAATGAGCAAATAGAGGAATTAGCAAATAAAATAGTTGCCGAAGATTTAAGTGTTAGAGAATTAGAAGAATTAACTAGTAATGCTGACTACAAAAAAAGTATGCCAGTAACAAAATCTAAAAAAACTGTTGCTAGACCATACACATATGTTGAAGATAAAATGAAAGAACATTTAGGAACAAAAGTTAAAATCACTGATAAAAAAATTGAAATTTCATTTGATTCTCCTCAAGATTTAAATAGAATATTAGAAATAATTAATATAAAAGTAGATTAAAAATATACACAAGTGGAGGTGTATAATGGAACAAAATTACAAATTAGGATCAATTGTAATTATGAAAAAGCAACATCCATGTGGTGAAAATAAATTTGAAATAATTAGAGTTGGTGCCGATATTAAAATAAAATGTATAAACTGTGGAAGAAGTATTATGCTACCAAGAATAGAATTTAATAAAAAAATTAAAAAAGTGGAGGTTTTCTAATGTTAAAAAAACGAAAAATAAGAAAAATAAGCCCTATAACAATATTTTTATTGTTGATTCTTGGAACCATTTTGTTAAGTGCATTAATGAGTGGGCTAGGAAAAATAAAAATTAATAATACTTATCCGTTTTCATTTTTATCACAAGGTACATATAGTACAATAAATTCTGTAACTGGGGAATTAGAAAACCAATTTATTGAGGTTGAATCTCTTTTAACTAGAACTGGATTACAATATATTATAAGTAATATTGTTACAAATTTTATTTCCTTCTCGCCACTATCTATGTTATTAATATCTTTAATAGGCTTTTCTGTGGCAGAAAAATCCGGTTTAATTAAAACTATTTCTGCAATGTTTAGTCCTAAAACTCCAAATTATGTTTATACATTTATAATAGTTTTGTTAGGTATTATTACAACTTTTTGTAGTGATATAGGATATGTTATTATAATTCCTTTAGGTGCGATTTTATTTTCATTAAATAAAAGAAATCCTATGGGTGGAATTATAGCAGCGTTTGCTGGTACTGCTGGTGGAGTTGGTATAAATTTATTGCTAGGTACAATGGATATGAATTTAACTACTTATACAACTTCTGCTGCTAAAATATTAGATTCTAAATATAATATTGCATTATATGGCAACTATTTCTTTGTTGCTGTAGCTACAATATTAATTACAATAATTGCAACAGTAGTTACTGAAAAAATGATAATGACTAGATTATCTAATAAATTGGAAGAAACTGATGAATTGTTTATAATTGAAAAAAAAGAAAAAAGAGGATTATTTTTATCAGGTATTTCTACTATTATTTTAGTAGTGTTATTCATATATTGTATAATACCTGGATTACCTTTTTCTGGACTTCTTTTAGATTTATCGGTTAACGGTTATACTAATCAATTGTTTGGATCAAATTCATATTTCCAACAAGGGTTAGTTTCAATAGTATCAATTATAATGTTTGTTGCGGGATTATGTTATGGTATTGGTGCTAAAACTATTGATAGTGATAAGACTATTACTAACTTCATTTGTTCTGCATTTAATAAAATTGGATATTTAATTGTATTGATATTCTTTGCTTCACAATTTATAGCAATATTTAAGAAAACAAACATTGGTGTTATTGTTAATATTTGGATGTTAGATATATTAAAGGCAACTAGTATAAGTGGATTACCATTAATTTTATTGTTTTTTATATTTACAATGGTAGGTAATATATTTTTGCCATCACCAGCATTAAAGTGGTCAATAATGGCACCAGCAATTGTACCATTATTTATGCAAGCTAATATGACACCTGAATTTGCACAGATTGTATATAGAACAGCAATTTCAACAACAAATTTACTTACACCATTATTAGCCTATTATGTTATTTATTTAGGATACTTACAAATATATAATAGAAAAGATGAAACAATTACTATCAGTGAATCATTTAGGTATTTGAGACCATATTGGATGATTTTTGCAGTTACCTTCTTGATACTTATTATTATTTGGTATATAATAGGAGCACCAATTGCTCCAGGAGTTTATCCTACATTATAGGAGGTTTTAATATGAGTTTAACAGCTGGAATAGTTGGTTTACCAAATGTTGGTAAATCAACTTTATTTAATGCAATTACTAAAAAAAATATTTTAGCAGCAAATTATCCGTTTGCTACAATTGATCCAAATGTTGGTATGGTAACAGTACCAGATAAGAGACTAGAAGTTTTAGTTGATATGTATACGCCTAAAAATTTTGTGCCGACAACATTTGAATTCACAGATATTGCAGGTCTTGTTAAAGGTGCTTCTCTAGGTGAAGGTTTAGGAAATAAATTTTTGTCACATATTAGAGAAGTAGATGCAATATGCGAAGTTGTAAGATGTTTTGAAGATGAAAATATTACTCATGTAGAAGGTGTTGTTGATCCAATACGTGATATAGAAATCATCAATTTAGAATTAATATTGTCCGATTTAGAAATTATTGAAGGTAGAATTGGAAGAATAGAAAAAAGAGCAAAAACCGGTAAAGAAAAAGATGTAATTGCAGAATATGAATTGATGGTTAGAATTAAAGATTCATTAACAAAAAATATTCCTGCAAGATTTTTAGAATATACAAAAGAAGAATTAGATATAATTAAAGCATTTAATTTAATTACTATGAAGCCATTTATATATGTTGCTAACATCAAAGAGTCAGAAATTTCTTATAAAGAAAATCCATATGTGGAAAAAGTTAGAGAATATGCTAGAAAAGAAAACGCTGAAGTTGTTGTTTTATGTGCTAAAATAGAATCTGAATTAAGTGAGTTAAATGATGATGAAAAAGAAATGTTTTTAGAAGAATTAGGAATAGAGCAAAGTGGATTAGATAAATTAATAAATGCAACATATCATTTACTTGGACTTGCAACATATTTTACTGCCGGTGAAAAAGAAGTGCGAGCATGGACTTTTAAACGAGGTATGAAAGCACCTGAATGTGCTGGAATTATCCACTCTGATTTCCAAAGAGGATTTATTAAAGCTGAAATAATGAGTTATGATGACTTAATTACTTGTGGAAGTGAAAAACTAGTAAGAGAAGCTGGTAAAATGCGCTTAGAAGGTAAAGAATATTTAATGAAAGATGGAGATATTTGTTATTTTAGATTTAACGTTTAAAATTAATATGTAAAAAAACTTTACATATTTTTTTTACTTTGTTATAATATTAAACGAGTATTAATTTACTCCTTGCTTGAACAAAGCCGGAAGACCAAAAGGAGGTGTCTAGAATATATGACAAATTATGAAATAATGTATATTGTTAGACCTAATCTAGAAGAAGATTCAATTAAAAAAATCCATGAAAGTTTTGTTAAACTTTTAAATGACAATGGAGCTAAAGTTACTGAATCTAAAGAATTAGGACAAAAACAATTAGCTTATGAAATCAAAAAATTTAAAACAGGATATTATTTCTTAATTAATTTAGAAGCTGAAAATGATAAAGCAATTAAAGAATTTGATCGTTTAGCTCTAATTAGCGAAGATATTATTCGTCATTTAATTATTAACTTAGATAAATAAAAGAAGAGGTATTATCATGAATAAAGTAGTTTTAATAGGAAGATTAACTAGGGATCCAGATTTAAGATATCCATCAAGTAATGTGCCAGTTGCTAATTTTACTATTGCTGTAAATCGTCCATTTGAAAATCAAAATGGTGAAAGAGTAGCTGATTTTATCAACATTATAGTGTGGAGAAAACAAGCAGAAAATGTAAAAAAATATATTGGAAAAGGTAGTTTAGTAGCAGTTGAAGGTAGAATTCAAACTAGAAATTACGAAGGACAAGACGGTAAAAGAGTTTATGTTACAGAAGTTGTTGCTGATAGCGTTCAATTCTTAGAATCTAAAAGTCAATCGCAAAATAGAAATAGTTCATATGGAATGGATGTTCCAATGGGACCTATGGAAGAAGATATGCCACAACCTACTAGTATAGAGGAAGAAGATCCATTTGCTAATTTCGGTAGTGATATAGAAATTAGTGATGATGATTTACCATTTTAAAAAGGAGGAATGAACTTTGGCAGAATTTTATAGAAAGAGAAAAAAAATATGTCAAATGTGTGCTGGAAAAGACGTAAACTATAAAGATGTAGATATAGTTAAAAAATATATAAATGAATCAGGTAAAATGTTACCTAGAAGAGTTACTGGTGCATGTGCTAAACATCAAAGATTTATCTCAATTCAAGTTAAAAGAGCTAGATTCATAGGTTTAATACCTTATAAAAAATAAAAAACGAGATTTCTCGTTTTTTTTATTTTAAAATTTTATCAACAATTCCATATTCTAAAGCTTCATCTGCACTCATAAAGTTATCTCTTTCAGTATCTAATTCAATTTTTTTTATATTTTGATTTGTATTTTTAGCTAAAATTTTATTTAATTTATTTCGCATCTTGATAATTCTTTCCGCTGCAATTTTAATTTCTGTTGCTTGACCTTGTACTCCACCTAATGGTTGATGAATCATAACCTCTGCATTTGGCAATATGAATCTTTTTCCTTTTTTTCCACAAGATAATAAAAATGCTGCCATACTTGCTGCAATACCTAAACAATTTGTTGAGATATCGCTTTTTACAAAATTCATAGTATCATATATTGCCATACCTGCTGTAACAGAACCACCAGGGGAATTAATATACATATGAATATCATCATGATTTATTGAATCTAAATATAATATTTGTGCCATAATACTATTAGCGAGGGTATCATTAATTTCTCCGCTCAATATTATTATTCTATCTTTTAACAATCTAGAATATATATCATATGCTCTTTCCCCATAATTACTCTTCTCAATAACTGTTGGAATTAAGTTCATTTTTATCACCCAATTATAATTTAGTCTAAATTTATTTTTTTATTCATAAAATAATATGACAAAATTATAATTATTTGATAGAATATAAATAGAGAATAAGAGGGATACTATGAATAATATTATAAATATTACAATTAATGGTGAAACAAAACAATATTCTTATGGTATAAGTGGGATAGAATTAAGTAAATATTATAAAAATCTGTTTACTAACGATATCCTTGCAATGAAAATCAATGGGCGTGTTTCAACACTCGATACAAAAATATTAAAAAATTCTTCTGTTGAGTTTATTGATTACATGAATAGAGATGGTAATAGAATATATGTTAATGGACTAAAATTTTTATTAATAATTGCTATTAAGGAAGTATTAGGTAATATAGCAGATGTTAATTTTGAAAATTCAATTGATAAAGGAATATTCTGTAGAATTGTAAATCATCCTATAATTAACGATAAAACTTATAATTTAATAATTAATAAAATGAATGAAATTGTAGAATTAGATTTACCATTTAAAAATATTAGTGTTAAAGTTAAAGATTTGATTGAATTTTATAAAAGTACAAATCAAACTGAAAAATTAAAAAATTTAGAAATTTTAACAGATAATTATGCATCGCTTACAAAATGTAAAAGTCATTATGGATATTTTTATGGTAAATTACCATTATCAACAGGCTATTTAAAAAAGTTTGATATCACATTTTTAGAAAATAATACATTAGTTTTAAGATTTCCAGTTGTTAGAGGTGATGGAAATATACCTGAATATCAACATCATGAAAAAGTAATCAACGTATTTGAACAATACAGTAAATGGATAAATATAATGAAGGTATCAAATGTTGGTAGTTTAAATGAAATTGTTTATAAGGGTAATATCGCAAATTTTATTAGAATGAATGAGATAGTTCAAAATAATGATTTAATGAATATTTGTGAATCCATTTCAAATAATATCAATAATATTAAGTTAGTTTTAATAGCAGGACCTTCATCTTCAGGTAAAACTACAACAGCTAATAAATTTTGTCTATACTTGAAATCAAAAGGATTAAATCCACACATTTTATCTACTGATGATTACTTTTATAATAGAGTAGATACCCCTAAAGATGAAAACGGAGAATATGATTTTGAAACTATTAATGCAATTGATCTAGAATTGTTTAATACACAATTAACAGATTTAATTGCTGGTAATGAAGTAGATATACCAAGATTTAACTTTGTAAAAGGTGAAAAAGAGTTTGGAGTTAGAAAATTAAAATTAGAAAAAAATGATATTTTAATTATAGAGGGATTACATACATTAAATGAAAAACTTACTGCATCAATATCAAAAGACAATAAAATCAAAATATATATTAGCCCATTTACCCCGCTTAGCATAGACAATTATAACCATATATCAACTAGTGATATTAGGTTACTTCGTAGAATTGTTAGGGATAATAGAACAAGGGGACGTAATGTAGAAGAAACGTTAATGAGTTGGGATAAAGTAAGACGTGGTGAAGAAATTTATGTGTTCCCGTATCAAGATGAAGCGGATTATATTTTTAATACAGCATTTATATATGAAATAGGTGTATTAAAAGTATATGTAGAACCGTTACTTTATGCAATAAATTCTGATTCAAAATATTATGGGGAAGCAAGAAGATTAATTAGGTTTTTAAAAATATTTTTACCGATACCAGCGGATAGTGTTCCACAAGATTCAATATTACGTGAATTTATTGGTAAAAGTTGTTTTTATGAATAGTATTTGATAAAATTAATTTAGGGAGGATAAAGATTATGGCAATAAAAGTAGCAATTAATGGATTTGGGAGAATAGGAAGATTAGTTTTTAGAATTATGGAAGAAGATCCTAATTTTGATGTGGTTGCAATTAATGATTTAAGTGATCCAGAAAGTTTAGCTTATTTGTTAAAATATGATACAGCACACGGTAGATATAGAAATAATGAAATTAAAAATACCAGTCATTCAATAATTGTTGGAGATAATGAGGTCGAAATCTATTCAGAAAAAGATCCGTCATTATTACCATGGGGTATGATTGATGTAGATGTAGTATTTGAATGTACTGGATTATTTACTTCCTATGATAAGGCAATGGCACATATTAATGCTGGTGCAAAAAAGGTTATAATATCAGCACCCGCTAAAGGTGATTTAAAAACAATTGTATATAACGTTAATCATGATGTTCTAGATGGTACTGAACAAATAATATCAGCTGCTAGTTGTACTACAAATTGTTTAGCTCCAGTAGCTAAAATTATTAATGACAATTTTGGAATTAAAAAAGGTTTTATGACGACAGTTCATGCATACACAAATGATCAAGCAACTTTAGATGTTACTCATAAAAAAGGTATTAAAGCAAGAAGGGGTAGAGCAGCGGCTGAAAATATTGTTCCTGCAACAACTGGAGCTGCAAGTGCATTAGGATTAGTTTTACCAGAACTTGCTGGAAAATTAGATGGTATGGCACTTCGTGTACCTGTTCCTACTGGTTCAATTGTGGACTTGAGTTTAGAAATAAATCAAAAAACTACTAACGAAGAAGTAAACACTGTATTTAAAAATAATGTTAATGAAACAATTGGTTATACAGAAGATCCAATAGTTTCAAGTGATATAATTGGAATACGTTATGGTTCATTAGTTGATGGATTAAGTACTCAAGTTTTGGAAACAGAAGACGGTACACAAATGTTAAAAGTTTTAGCATGGTATGATAATGAGATGAGTTATTCAGCACAAATGGTTAGAACAGCTAAATATTGGATGAGTTTATAATAAAAGAATTAACTACTAAACTAGTTAATTCTTTTTGATTTTTATCATTTCTAAATTTTTAATTGCAGGTCCTTCAATTACCTTACCATATACATCAAATCTAGAACCGTGGCATTTACAATCCCATGTTTTTTCTTCGTTATTCCATTGCATAAAACAATAAGTATGAGTACAGTTTGGTTTAACTAATAAATATTCATCACCATTATTATATGCGCCATAACAACTTCCTTTATAATTTATTAAAGCACCCTCATTTTTTTTTAGTTTATTTAACTCATTACAATCATTAACAATTCTTGATATTAATAAACCATTTATACTCTTTCCTATAATTTTTATTGATTCTGGTAAAGAATTAATATGTGAGAATCTAAGTGGATTATATAATTCTTTATATGGATTTTTTTTATTTAATATTTCTCTTGAAACTAATAGTGCAGCCACATGAGAATTTGTCATTCCCCATGTATGGAATGCAGTTTGTACAAACATGTTTGGTGTAAATCTAGAGTATTGACCTATGAAAGGTAAATAATCAATTGACATTACATCTTGATTGCTCCATATATGTGTAATTTCTATATTGTTATCAATTTTTTTGGCTGCTTTTATTAAATTTTTTATGTTATTTTCGTAATTAACGCTTTTCCCTGCAGTATGACTGTTTCCTACCATTATTATTTCATCATTATTATATCTTAATGACTTAACAGGTTTTTCAGCATTGATATACATGCCATTGATATTAATTGATGATTTAAATGCTAATAAATAAGATTTTTCTTGATATAATTTTCCGGGATATAATCCAGCTAAATTAAATATTGGGTAGTGAGTAGAAACAACAACATATTTCGATAAAATTATTTTATTATTATCGAGATGTATATAATAATTTTTGTTTTTTATCTCATAATTAATTGCTTTAGTATTTTGGATTATATTAACGTTTTCTTTATTGCTTATAATATCTATTATTTTATTTAAATATTTAATAGGATGAAACAGATAATTTTCTTCATATTTAATAGCCTTTTTTATTTTAATATTAAGCGGTATTTTATCTACAACAGAAAACTTAACGTTCATCCTTGATAATGTATTAATTTCTTTTTCGAGTTTTTTTAATCCTGAATCAGTTTCAGCAAACATATAATTGTTATCTTTTACTAAGTCACAATCAATATTTTCTTTGTTTATAATATCAACTATGTAATTCATTGCTTCTACCTGTGAATTATAATAATCTTTTGCTTTTTTAATTCCATGTACTTTTTCTATATCTTGATATATTAAATTATGCATTGGTGTTATTTTCGCACTTGTTTTAGAGCTAACATTTCTTGCTAATCTATCTGAATCAATCAATGTTATATTAATATTTGAGTTTTTTGATAATTCATATGCAGTCATAATCCCACTCATACCACCACCAATAATTAATACATCAGTATTATCAATTTCTTTAGAATTAAATTTAAAATTTCTTTTTTCTTTTAACCAATAACTTTCTTTTTTCATACTCATCACAATAATAGTATTAACTTTTATTTAAAAATTACTCATAAAATTAATTTTATATTACTTTAAAATATGATATACTTATCTTAATTGGTAGTAAGGAGGGAACATTATGAAGAAAAACATCAAAGATTTTGATTTAAAAGGGAAAAGGGTAATAATTAGATGTGATTTTAATGTTCCAATAAAAGATGGTAAAATTACAGATGATAATAGAATTGTTGAAAGTCTTCCAACAATAGAATATGCGATTAAAAATGATGCAAAAGTTATATTGATGTCTCATCTTGGAAAAGTTAAAACAGAAGAGGACAAGAAAAATAAAAGTTTAAAACCAGTTGCGAAACGCCTTGAAGAATTATTAAACAGAAAAGTTAGTTTTATTAATCAAACACGTGGTGAGGAACTTGAAAACGCTATTTCTAAAATGAAGTGTAAAGATATAATTTTAATTGAAAATACGAGATTTGAAGATTTAGATGATAAAAAAGAAAGTAAAAATAATGAAGAATTAGGAAAATATTGGTCATCACTTGGAGATATATATATAAATGATGCTTTTGGTACTGCACATAGAATTCACGCATCAAATGTTGGTATTGCGTCTCATATTGATAGTGGTATAGGTATGCTTATTGAAAAAGAATTAGAGATATTAGAACCAGCTATTAGTAAACCAGAAAGACCTTTTGTTGTTATTTTAGGTGGTGCAAAGGTTTCTGATAAGATTAAAGTTATAGAAAATCTTGTTGAAATCGCAGATTATATTTTAGTTGGTGGTGGAATGTGTCATACATTTTTAAAAGCCGAAGGCTATAATATGGGTAATTCATTAGTTGATAATGATAATATAAATTTTTGTAAAAGAATATTAAAAGAACATGGTGATAAAATTGTATTACCGGTTGATATTGTTGTAAACAGCGAATTTAAAGATACTAAAGGTAAAATTAAATTAATTAATGAAATAACTGATGAGGACATTGGAATGGATATTGGTCCAAATACAATTGAACTATTTAAAAAATATATAAATGATGCTAAAGAAATAATTTGGAATGGTCCTATGGGTGTTTTTGAATTCAAACACTATCAAACTGGTACTAAAAATATTTGTGAAATAGTTTCACAAAATCCTAATACTACAATAATTGGTGGTGGAGATAGTGCTTCTGCAATAATTAAATTCGGTTATAGAGATAAGGTTACGCATATCTCTACTGGTGGTGGTGCATCACTTGCGCTTTTCGAGGGAACAATTTTACCTGGTATTGATGTTATACCGGATAAAGAAGACGATGTAAATAATATTAAAAAAAAAACTTATCTAGTTTTAATTAGTTTAGCTATTATTGTTTTATACTTTACTTTAAAGGATAATTTTACTTTAGTTGTTAATCAAATTTTAAATATAAATGTTTGGTATTTAATACTTGCGCTAATATTTATGGGATTATATGGACTATTTAGAACCTTGTCTTTGCATTCAATAATTAAAGATTTTAATAAAGGTTTCAAATTAAAAGATACAGTTAAAAACATGCTTATAACACAATTTTTTAACGGTACTACTCCTTTTGCATCTGGTGGTCAACCAGCTCAAATATATTTTTTAAAAAAGCAAGGAATTAATTTACCAACAAGTACAAGTATTGTTGTTCAAAATTTTGTGATTTATCAAGCAGTATTAATATTATATGGGCTACTTGCAATAATTTTAAATTTCTTTTTTGATTTTTTTCCTAAAACAACATTTTTAAAACAATTTATACTATTAGGTTTTATTGTTAATACAGCAGTTATGTTATTTTTGCTTATTATCAGTTTTGCTAAAAAAGCAAGTAAGTTTACTGTTGAAAAAATTATTGATTTTTTATATAAAATAAAGTTAATAAAATTTAGAATTAGAATTAAAAATAAATTAAATCAAACTATTGATAAATTTTACGAAAGCGCTAAAAAAATAAGAAATAATAAAAAAACTTATATAAAATGTTTTTTATATAATTTAGTTGCATTTCCGTTTCTATACTCTATACCGTTAATATTATTATTTAGTATGGAGAATTTTACCTCATTAAATATAATAACATCAATAGTGGCGTGTAGTTATGTTATGATAATTGGATCGTTTATTCCAATACCAGGTGGTACTGGTGGGTTGGAATATGCTTTTGTAAGATTATTTAGTAATTATGTATCAGGACATATAATATCTACACTTGTAATAATATGGAGATTTGTTACATATTATCTTGGAATGATTTTAGGTGCAATTGTATTAAGTACTAATAAGAGGAGATGACATATATGAGAATCGGACTATTTACAGATACTTATCCTCCATATATAAATGGAGTTTCGACTAGTATTTCAATGCTAAAACATGCTTTAGAAAAACAAGGGCACCAAGTATTTGTTGTTACTGTTAATAATGAAATTGCAAAATACTCTTATGAAGATGGTGGGAAATTAATAAGAATACCAGGTGTCCCTACTGGAATTTATGATTATAGATTAACCGGTATTTATCCAGTAAGATGTATAAATAAAATTAAAAAATGGAAATTAGATGTAATACACTCACATACTGAATTTGGTGTAGGAACATTTGCAAGAATAATCGCTAAGCAATTTAATATACCACTAGTACATACTTATCATACAATGTATGAAGATTACATTCATTATATTACTAAGGGATATTTCGATCACGCTAGTAAAAAAATTGTTGAGTATTTAACACTGTTCTATTGTGATAAAACTATTTCAGAATTAATTGTTCCGACAAAAAAAACATATGATTTATTTAAAGAAAAATATAAAGTAAGAAGAAACGTTCATATTATTCCGACAGGGATAGAAGTTGAGAGATTTTATAAAGAAAAATATACAACATCAATGAAAACAGAGTACAGAAAAAAAATTGGAATAAATTCGGACGATTTTGTAATTTTGTTTGTGGGTAGATTAGCCCAAGAAAAAAACGTGGAATTTTTAATAGAATCTCAAAAGGATTTGGTAAAAAAATATCCTAATTGTAAATTATTAATAATTGGGGATGGACCAGATGCTGATAAATATCATGTGTTAGCAGAAAAGTTGAAAATATCCGATAATGTAATATTTACTGGAAAAGTTCCTTGGGAAGAAGTGCCTAATTACTATCAAATCGCAAATGTTTTTGCAACTGCTTCTGTAACAGAAACACAAGGTTTAACAGTAATTGAAGCTATGGCAGCTTCTATTACGCCAGTATGTATCGATGATGAAAGTTTTAGAAATGTTGTTGTTGATGGACTAAACGGTAAAATATTTAAGAATAAAAGACAATATAAAAAACAAATTAGTGAATTATTATGTAATAAAGATGAATTAAAAATGTTATCCAAACAAGCAAGAAGAAATGCAGAACAACATTCAGCTAAATATTATGCAGAAAGAGTATTAGACGTTTATAAAATTGCTATTATGAATCAACCAAAATATAAATATAATATATTTGGTAGAGTTAAAAAGATAATAAAGGGGAATGAAGATGAGTAAAATTGTTGTTGGAAATTTTAAAATGAATATGACTCTACAAGATGTTGCTCAATATGTACAATATATAAATAATATTAATTTTAATCCTAATCAAAACGAAATTATTCTTTGCCCTAGTTATATATATATACCATATTTAAACAACAATATTAAATTTAAAGTAGGAGCTCAAGATGTTTCAGCTAATCATATGGGTTCATATACTGGGGAAATAAGCGCTATGCAATTAAAAAGTGAGAATGTTAAATATTCAATTTTAGGACATAGTGAGAGAAGAATGAATTTTAGAGAAACTGAAAATATTATTAATAAAAAAATTAGACAATGCGTTGATAATAATATTAAGCCTATAGTGTGTATTGGTGAAAGTAAAGAAGAAAGACTTATGATGAAAACTGAACAAATATTACGCAGAAGTATTTTAGACTTATTTAGAGGATTTACTAAAGAACAGTTAAGTGACATAATTGTTGCCTATGAACCTATTTGGGCTATTGGTTCAGGTATTACACCAACACCAAAGGAAATAGAAGAAACAGCTTATTATATTAAGGATTTAGTTAGAAGTGCATATAAAGTTGATATTAGGGTATTATATGGTGGTAGTATAAATTTAAGTGATATGCATAAATTTATAGGTTTAAATAATATAGATGGTTATTTAATAGGTGGAGCATCAATTGATGTAGAAGAATTTTCTAAAATAGTTGAATTAATAAGCTAGATTGCACAAATAAGTGTGCAATCTTTTATTTGCTTGTAAAATTCGTGTAAATTCGACAGAACAATACAAATTAAGCTAAAAAAAACTCTAGTAATGTAATATTGAATTATTATATAATAATGATGCATGAGTAGTAAGAAGTAATAAGAATGGAAGGAGAGCAAAATGGAAAATATAAAAATTCTTATGATTGATGATAATGAAAACTTATGCAGTATGGTTAAAGAGTACTTTAGTACTCATTCAAATATAAAAGTTGTGTTAGAAGCCTATAATGGTTTAGAAGGAATAGAAGTAATCCAAAATAAACAGAATGAATATGATGTAATTATTTTGGATTTAATTATGCCTAAAAAAGATGGAATGTATGTTTTAGAGGAAATGCAAAAAAGGGGTATAGATAAAAAGGTAATAATTTCTACATCATTTAATGAGGAAGAAACAATTAGAAAAGTGTCTGGATATGGAGTTAATTATTTTATATTAAAACCTTTTGAGCTTTCTGATCTAGAAAAAAGAATTATAGATGTTACAAATAAAAAAGAAAATGGTAAAGTAATAGATTTGTTACATAATGATCTTCAAATATGTATAACAAAGATTTTGCATGAGTTGGGAATTCCATCACATATTAAAGGATATCAATATATTAGAGAAGGGATAACACTTTTATATCAAAATCCTGATATGGTTGGTGCGATAACAAAAGAATTATATCCAGAGATAAGTAAAAAATTTGATACTACAGTATCTAGAGTAGAACGAGCAATAAGACATGCAATTGAAGTTAGTTGGAATAGAGGTAACTGGGAACTTATGGAAGAAATATTTGGTCACAGTGTTGATATTGATAAAGCTAAACCTACTAATTCAGAGTTTATAGTTACTATTTCAGATAAATTAAAATTGGAATTTCATAAAACAAAGATCAAATGATTTTTGTTTTTTTAAAATATATGTTAAAATTATAATAGGTGAAAAATTATGAGTGAAGTAAAATATATTGATGCTACAAATTTAGAAATCGTTGAAGATTTGATAGGCAAAACAAATAAAACATATTCTATAAATGATTGTGTTATGGTTAGAACAACAGATGTTTTTCCGTTTGATGGAATAGTTCAAACACCAATAAATGGTAATGCATATGAATTTAATAACTCAATATATTTTAATGAAATTGTTATCAAAATGCTACAAAATAAATATCCTAATTATTTTATTGATGAAAAAGTTTCGGAAGAATATTCTAAAGAATTAAAAGAATATTCGGTTGTTTTTGAAACATTAAGAAGAACAACGCATTTTACAATAAATGGATTAGTAGGTTCAACTGCATATGGAAATTTTGATAATAGACCCTACGTTATTTTAGAACCATTAAAATATCACATTGATAAATCTATGAAAGCATTAAGAGTAGAAGATACTTATTTTGATAGTGATTTATCCTTGTCTGATGAAAGTGCATTAGTAATAGATGAAAACACGTACAATAAAATATCTAATGATCCTAATTATACTGATGATTTGTCAAAATTTAAGGTATACGTATATAAAGGTAATCAACAAAACGCTGTATCATTAGCGTTAAATGATATGGGTTATGATTCGTTTTTAGTATCTTCGCATGGATATGTTAATGGAATAGAAGAGGATAGTATGGCATTTGAAATGTATAATTTTATTAATGCTTTTGCAAACAAACATAATATTCCTCAAGAAAAACATTTTTATTCTAATATTAATTATGAGGATGCGTTAGCTCGAAATGAAAAAAGTGCAGAAATTAATAAAATGCATTTAATGTATATTTTAGATAATTCTATAGTATCATCTGAATTAAGCGATAAAATTAAGTTATCAATTGAATATAATAGAGATATATCAGATTTATTAGAACAGGTTATAAATCAAATTGGATTTGAACATTTAAAGAAATTAACCAAAGAATTTAATACCATTTATATTGAATCATTAAACAAAGGAAAAAATCATAAAAAAATTTAGAATTTTTTTATGATTTTATAACATTTTGTTGACAATATATTTTTAGAATTTTATAATTAAATTATAAATAGTGAGAGGAGTATACAATTTATGGAACGAAAAATTGATAAATGGCTTTTAGAATGGAAAAACACAGAAAACAAAAATCCAGTCATATTAACAGGTCCAACAATGGTTGGAAAAAGTTATTCAGTTTTAAATTTTGGTAAACAAAATTATGAAAATTATATTTATATTAATTTAGAGTATAATCCTTTAGTTTCAAATCTTCTTAATAAGGAAACAAATATTGATAGACTATTTGAAAAATTATGTCTTTTATATCACATAGATGGTAAAAGAGAAGACACTTTATTAATATTCGATAATATAGATTATTATGAAAAAATAATAAATGTACTATTAAGATTTAAAGAATGGAATCAAGAATATGATGTAATATGTATTGGTAATAATGTAATAATACCTCCTAAAAACACTTCATATGTTGGAAAGATTATGTTTAAAAAAATGTATAAAATGGATTTTGAAGAGTTTTTAATTGCAAATAATCAAAATCAATTAGTTGATTTTATAAAAGTATCTTTTGATAAATGTAGAAAAAATTCATTTCATGCTGTCGCACTAGAGTATTTTAAAAAATATTTAGTTATTGGTGGATATCCAAGTGTTGTTAATAAATATATTGAAACAAATGATTACAATTTAGTTTTAATAAAGCAACATGAGGTTTTTAAAGCAATAAATAATTATATATTTAAAAACTATAAAGGAAACACTTCAAAAATATTAAATTCTATAAATTCTGTACCAATTCAATTATTTAAAGAAAATAAAAAGTTTCAATATGGTGTTATTAAAAAAGGGGCTCGTCAAAGCGAGTATAAAGAACCAATCGAATGGTTAAAGAAATCAGATATATTAATTAAATGTTTAAAAGTTAATAAAATTAATAGAAGTATTTCTTCTAGTTCAGATGATTCTAGTTTTAAACTGTTTTTTAATGATAATGGATTGCTTTCATCGCAATATGGAATTGATTATAATAGCATATTAGATAAAAAATGGGAGCGTCATTTAGATGCAATTTTACAAAACTATGTTGCGGACACATTATATAGTAATGGACATCAAGTATATTATTATGAAAGTGATGGTAAGGCTGAGATACCATTTGTAATTCAAAAAACAAATGGAAAAGTTATTCCGATAGATATTGAAAGAAGAAGAAAAGCAAAAAATATTACAAGATTTACTAAAGATAATGAGATACTTTATTCTATCAATTTATCATTTGATAATTTTAGTAAAAGAGGGAATATTAAAAATATTCCACTATATGCAATTATGTATTTATAAGGGGATGGAGGTAATATAATGAAAACAACAGTTTTAGCAATTTTAGATGGATTTGGATATAGTAATAATATAAATGGTAATGCAATTCAAAAAGCTGATACAAAAACACTTGATTATTTATTTGAGGAATATCCACATTCATTATTAAGCGCTAGCGAAGAATCTGTGGGATTACCTATAGGTCAAATGGGAAATAGTGAAGTGGGTCATTTAAATATTGGGGCAGGAAGAATTGTTTATCAACCTTTAACTTTTATAAATAAAAAAATATATGAAAATGAGTTGTATAAAAATAATTTAATGTTAGAAATAATTAATCATGTTAAAAAAAATGGTTCAAAACTACATTTAATGGGATTAGTTAGCGATGGTGGAGTACATTCACACATAGATCATTTATTTGCGTTATTAGATGTATGTAAAAAAAATAATTTAAATAATGTATATATTCATGTAATAACAGATGGTAGGGATACACTTCCTGATGAATCGTTAACTTATATTAATAAATTAGAACAAAAAATAAATGATATTGGTGTAGGGAAGATTGCAAGTGTTGGTGGAAGATTTTATGCTATGGATAGAGATAATAGATGGGATAGAATTAAAAAGTACTATGATACCGTCATATATGGTGAACCAAACCAAAAACAATCTATCAACAATTTTGTGGAAAACTCATTTAAAAATGAAATTTACGATGAATTCATAGAACCATGCCTTTTAGATGATAATGGTCTAATCGAAGATAATGATGGTATAATATTCTTTAATTTTAGAAGTGATAGAGCTAATCAAATATTAATGAGTTTTGCAAATAAAGATTTTGATAAATTTGATGTTAAAAATTTTAATAATCTTATGGTTATAAGTATGATGCCTGTTAGTAATTGTGTTAATACTAGATCAATCTTTAAACTTCAAGAAATAAATAATACATTTGGCGAATATGTTTCTAAATTAGGATACTCGCAACTTAGAATAGCGGAAACTGAAAAATATAATCATGTAACTTATTTTTTTGATGGTAATAAAAATATCGATTACAAAAAAGAAACTAAAATACTTGTTCCGTCTCCCAAAGTAACGACATATGATTTGAAACCAGAAATGAGTTGTAATGAAATAACTGATATTTTATTAAAAGAGTTAAATAAGAAAAAACATGATTTTGTGATTTTAAATTTTGCCAATTGTGATATGGTGGGTCATACCGGTAATTTTGAGGCAACAATTAAAGCAGTTGAAACAGTAGATTATAATTTAGGTAGAATACACAAAAAAGTTAAAGAAATTGGTGGACTATTAATAGTTACTGCTGATCATGGTAATGCTGAATACATGATAGATGATAGTAAGGATATTTTTACAGCTCATACAATGAATAAGGTGCCATTAATTGTTTGTGATAAAGGTTATAAAGTAAATAACGGGAAATTAGGTGATGTTATTCCTTCAATATTATCTATAAATAATATTAATGTTCCTAGTGAGATGACTGGTGACATAATAATAAAAAAATTATGATTTAAAAATAAATCATAATTTTTTTAAGATGGGATAAATTTGCTTATTTTTACAAGATAGTGTATAATTACTCCTGTTTAAAGGGGGATTTTATAAAAAATGGAAATTGTTCAAAAAATTATTGATAATTATAATAAAAAAAATTACAAAAATGTATTGAAATATTTTGATGAATATTTAAAAAAAGCAAAAAATAATATTGATACAAAATTATTAGATATATATATAGATTGCCAAATAAGTTTAGGTATGTTTGAAAATGCATATAAAAACACTGAAATGATGAAAAAATTATTTCCAGAACCGTCCAGTAATTTAATTAATAAGTATATTCAATTTGGAAAAATTGAAGAAGCAAAAGAGATGATTTCAACTGCAAAACTTCCTCTAATAGAATACTATTATATTGCTAAAATATGTTTTTTATGGGAAATATACGATTTGTCAGAGTCACTATTTAAACATTTTTTATCCATGTCAAATAATTCTATAAAGAAGAAAATGGCATATGAATATCTCAGAAAAATAAAACAATATAAAAATAATGAAGATATATTTCATGAAACAGACTATATACATTTTAAATTGAGTGGTAAATCATTAGAACCAGGACATATTATTTACACCGGAAAACTATTAGATACATATATAGAAAACAGAGTTAATACTGATCCAAAAAAAGAAAATCGCCCATATATGATATGGAAGATAATTGATAATAAGATATATGCTTTTGCTGTTTCTTCGCAAACTAATAGTAACTCTTATACTCTTTACTACCAAAAATATCCTAATTACACATATGATAGAAAAGTTAAACACAATTTAGTGTGTATTGAAGAAAAAGATGTTGAAAAAATTATGGATAAATTAACAGATACTGATTATAAAAACGTTGTTCATGATTTATATTATAACATTTCGTTTATGCATGATTTCCCAAAACAATCTGCTAAATTTTTTATGGAAACGATAATAAAAGAGATGAATATAAAACAACATGATATTATTTCAATTAATGATTTTGATTCAAAATCTAAAAAATTATACTTTGTTATTGATATAGATCATAAAAGGCAAAAATATAAGGCAATACAAGTAAAACGTAAAGGTGATGAAGATTTTGAAATAGAAAGCGATAAACTTGAAAGTATCAATATGTCTACTTCAATTTTAGGTACAATACATTTAGAACAAAAACAAATAAATGATTTACTTAGTAAAATACCAAACAACTATGTTAGTAAATCTATGCTTGGAACAATTGTGGAAGTGAATTCTAAAAAACTTCAAATAATGTTGGAAGAAGATGAATGTTATATTTGTTTGGATAAAACATGCAAATATTCATCATCATATGTAGTAATAGAATTCATTAAAAAGAATATTCCTTTATTTGTAATAGATAAAGTTGATGACGATACTTATAAAAAACAATTGTATGATTTTATAACTTATCTCAAAGTAAATTCGAATGATGTACATAAGAAAAAATTATTATTCTATAAAAATAATAGATAAATTAATTAAATAATAAAGTAACTTTACTATTCTTGACATTTACAAGAATAGTTTTTTTGTAAAAAATGTTCTAAAAAACACTTGATTTTCATAAGGTTTTTATGGTAAAATGTTAAATGTTTGACGGCTTAGATGTGCAAGGTTGCTGACACGCCAGGTTAAGTTGATATATAATTTAATCGAAAATGTTAGGTTTTTGCGCGGAGCTAGTCTATACATGATATAGGCGAGGGGAGGATTTTTTATGTCAAATACTAAAGTGCGTATTAGATTGAAAGCATATGATCATAGAATTTTAGATCAAGCAGCAATCAAAATCGTAGAAACAGTTAAAAGAACTGGTGGAGAAGTTAGTGGACCAATCCCACTACCAACTGAAATCCAAAAGTATACAATTTTAAGAGCTGTTCACAAATATAAAGATTCACGTGAACAATATGAAATGCGTACACATAAAAGATTAATTGACATCAATAACCCAAGTAAGGAAACAGTTGAGGCATTAACTCACTTAGACTTACCAAGTGGTGTTGATATACAAATCAAATTATAATAGGAGGAAAAAATATGAAAGGAATCTTAGGTCGTAAGATAGGAATGACACAAGTTTTCAATAAAGAAGGTAAACTTATTCCTGTAACTGTTGTTTATGTTGGTACTAACGTAGTAACACAAATCAAAACAAAAGAAAACGATGGTTATGAAGCTATTCAATTGGCTTTCGGTGAAAAAAGAGAAAAACTTTCTAATAAAGCAGAACTTGGTCATCTAAAAAAAGCAAACACTACACCTAAGCGCTTCTTAAAAGAAATTAGAGGTGTAGATGTTAACAACTTTGAATTAGGACAAGAAATTCATGCAGATTTCTTCGAAGCAGGAGAAGTTGTTGATGTTCAAGGAACTAGTAAAGGTAAAGGGTTCCAAGGTGTTATAAAACGCCACAATCAAAGTCGTGGACCAATGGGACATGGTTCACATTATCACAGAGGTCCAGGTTCAATGGGAACAATGAGACCAATGCGTGTATTCAAAGGTAAAAAATTACCAGGACACATGGGTATGGAAACTGTTACAATTCAAAATCTTGAAGTTGTAGCTGTTGATATGGAAAATGGTTGTCTATTAATTAAAGGTAATGTTCCAGGTGCTAAAAAATCTTTTGTTGTTATTAAAAGCTCTGTTAAGAATCCAGGTAAAATTAATGAAGTAAATGAACTTGTTAGTTATGAACCTGAAGTTGTTGAAACAGTTGAAGAAACTGTTGTGGCAGAACAAACAACTGAAGAAGTAAATGAATCATCACAAGAAGAAACAGCAGAATAATAATTTAAACAATTAAAATTTATTTGTGATGAAAGGAGGAATTTAAATGGCTAAAGTAGCTCTTTTAAATAACAAAGGTGAAAAACTTAAAGATATTAATTTAAATGACAATATTTGGAATATAGAACCAAACGATGCAGTATTACACAATCATATAGTGTTATCACTTGCATCATTAAGACAAGGTACTCATAAAACTAAAACTCGTTCAGAAGTTAGTGGTGGTGGAAGAAAACCTTGGAGACAAAAAGGAACAGGACGTGCTAGACAAGGTAGTATCCGTGCAACTCAATGGAGAGGTGGAGGAATCGTATTCGGACCAACTCCTAGAGATTACAGCAAAAAAATGAATAAAAAGGAAAGACGTTTAGCTTTATTATCAGCACTTTCTTATAAATTAAGAGAAAAAGAATTAATTGTTCTTGATAATTTAACTCTTGAAACTCCAAAAACTAAAGAATTTATTGAAGTGTTAAATAACTTAAAATTAAACGATAAAAAAGTATTATTTGTTACTTCAGAATTAGAAGATAACTTATTACTTGCATCTAGAAACTTATCTGAAATTTTAGTTTTAGCAAATGATGAAATTAATACATTAGATATAGTTAATGCAGATTATATGGTTGTAACAGAAGATGCAGTATCTAAAATAGAGGAGGTGCTTGGGTAATGAATCACTATAGAGATATTATTAAAGCTCCTATAATAACTGAAAAATCAGCAAATATTGCTGCTGATGGAAGAAGCTATGTATTCAAAGTAGATACAAAAGCAAATAAAACTGAAATTAAACAAGCAATAGAAAAAATCTTCAATGTTAAAGTTGAAGAAGTTCGTACCATAAATGTTAAACCAAAACAAAAAAGAGTTGGTAGATATACTGGTATGACAAGTAAATATAAAAAAGCAATTGTTAAGTTAGCAGAAGGTTCTTCAATAGAACTATAAGCTATCTAGACAAGGAGGATTTTTATGCCAATTAGAAAATTAAAACCTATGACTAATGGTACTAGAGAAATGAGTAGATTAGTTAATGATGAAATTACTACTTCTACACCAGAAAAAAGCTTATTAGTATCATTAAGTAAAAAAGCTGGTCGTAATAATCAAGGTAGAATTACTGTTCGTCATCATGGTGGCGGAGCTAAAAGAAAATATCGTATTATTGATTTTAAAAGAGATAAAAGAGATATTGAAGGTACAGTTGCTACAATTGAATACGATCCAAATAGAACAGCTAACATTGCTTTAATTAATTATAAAGATGGAGAAAAAAGATATATTATCGCTCCTAAAGGTTTAAAAGTTGGAGATAAAGTAATGAGTGGTGAAAAAGCAGATATCAAAGTTGGTAATGCACTTCCACTTATGAATATTCCAGTAGGTACAGTAGTTCATAATATTGAGTTAAAACCTGGTAAAGGTGCACAAATTGCACGTAGTGCTGGTAATAGCGCTCAAATATTAGGACGTGAAGGAAAATATGTAATGTTAAGATTAAACAGTGGTGAAACACGTTTAGTTTTAGGAACATGTATAGCAACAATTGGTGAAGTTGGTAATGCTGACCATGAATTAGTTAATTATGGTAAAGCAGGACGTAAACGTCATATGGGTATTAGACCAACAGTTCGTGGTTCTGTTATGAACCCTAATGACCATCCACATGGTGGTGGTGAAGGTAGAGCACCAATCGGTAGAAAAGGGCCTCTTACTCCTTGGGGTAAACCAGCTCTTGGATACAAAACTCGTAAAAACAAAAAGGCTTCTGACAAATTAATTGTTAACCGCCGTAAGAAAAAATAAGAAAGGATGAAATAAATGGCAAGAAGTTTAAAAAAAGGACCTTATGTATTTGAAAGATTACTTAAAAAGGTTCAAGATTTAAATGAATCAAATAAAAAACAAGTTATAAAAACATGGTCACGCCGTTCAACAATTTATCCTGAATTTATTGGTCACACATTTGCGGTACACAACGGAAAAGAATTCATCCCAGTATATGTTACTGAAGATATGGTTGGTCATAAATTAGGTGAATTCTCTCCAACTCGTAAATTTGGTGGTCATGGCGATGACAAGAAAAAGAAATAACCAAAAGGAGGGTGCTTAAATGGAAGCAAGAGCAACTGCAAATACAGTTTTGACTGCTCCTATTAAATCACGTATAGTAATTGATTTAATTCGTGGTAAAAAAGTTAGTGAAGCAGACAATATTTTAAATAATTTAAATAAAAAATCTGCAAGATTAATAAGAAAAGTTTTAATCTCTGCAGTAGCGAATGCAGAAAATAATCTAGGTCTTGAAAAAGATAAATTATATGTTAAAGAAGCATATATCAACGAAGGTCCAGTACTAAAAAGAATCCGTTTCGGATCTCGTAGTCATATAGATCGTCATGATAAAAGAACTAGTCATATAACTGTAGTCGTTGGTTATAAAACTAAATAAGGAGGTATACTGATGGGACAAAAGGTTAGTCCAATAGGACTTAGAATCGGTATCAATAAAGATTGGGAATCTAAATGGTATGCTGATAACAAAGATTTCGCTAAATATTTAAATAACGATGTTAAAATCCGTAAATTTTTAGAAAAGAAATTAAAAGATGCAGGTATTTCTACCATTTTAATTGAAAGAAATCCAAAGAATACAGAAGTTACCATTCATACTTCTAAACCAGGTGTGATTATCGGACGTGGTGGAGAAGAAATAGAAAAACTTAAAAAAGAAATTTCAAAATTAGTAAATGAAGATATAACTATTTCAATTATGGAAATCAAAAATCCAGATTTAGTAGCTAAATTAGTTGCTGATAACATTGCTCACCAAATCGAAAACAGAGTATCATTCAGAATTGCACAAAAAAGAGCAATACGTAATGTTATGAAGGCTGGAGCTAAAGGTGTTAAAACTGCAGTTTCAGGACGTTTAGGTGGAGCAGATATGGCTCGTACTGAAGGTTATAGTGAAGGTAATACTCCACTTCATACTTTAAGAGCTGATGTTGACTATGCAACAGCTGAAGCCGATACTACTTATGGAAAAATCGGTGTTAAAGTTTGGATTTACAGAGGTGAAATACTTCCTACTAAAAATAACAAGGGAGGTAATGCAAATGTTAATGCCAAAAAGAACTAAATATAGAAAACCACATAGAATTTCTTACGAAGGTAAAGCTAAAGGGAATACTAAAGTTAACTTTGGAGAATTTGGTTTAATGGCTAAAGAAGGAGCTTGGATTACAGGTAGACAAATCGAAGCTGCTCGTATCGCTATGACACGTTATATGAAACGTGGAGGAAAAGTATGGATTAATATTTTCCCTCATTTAGCAAAAACTAAACAACCACTTGAAACTCGTATGGGTAAAGGTAAAGGTAATCCAGAAGAATGGGTTGCAGTTGTTAAAGAAGGTAAAATTATGTTTGAAGTTGGTGGGGTTTCAGAAGAAATCGCTCGTGAAGCTTTAAGACTTGCTAGTCATAAATTACCAATCAAATGTAAATTTGTAAAAAAAGAAGATGGTGGTGATACTAATGAAGGTTAATGAAATAAGAAACTTGACCACTGAAGAAATTAATAAAAAAATTGATGAAACAAAAGAAGAATTATTCAATTTACGTTTCCAACAAGCAACAGGAAACTTGGAAAAACCTTCAAGAATTAGAGAATTAAGAAAAACAGTTGCGCGTTTAAAAACTGTATTAGTTGAACGTGAACTAAAAGAAAGTGAGGAGGCTTAATCCTTATGAATAATGTAAAACGTGAATTAGTTGGAAAAGTAGTTAGTGATAAAGCTGATAAAACTATCACAGTATTAGTTGAAACATATAAAAAAGATCCATTATATGGAAAAAGAGTAAAATATTCTAAAAAATATGCTGCTCATGACGAACAAAACATTGCTAAAATTGGTGATAAAGTTCGTATAGCTTTTACAAGACCATTATCTAAAACAAAAAGATATGAATTAGTAGAAGTTATTGAAAAAGCAGTTATCTTATAACTCTTTAGTGGAAGGAGGATTATCAAATGGTTCAACAACAAAGTATATTAAAAGTTGCTGATAACTCTGGTGCTCGTGAACTTATGGTTATCCGTGTACTAGGTGGAAGTAAAGTTAAAACTGGTAACATCGGTGATATCGTTGTTGGTACAGTTAAAAAAGCAATTCCAAATGGAACAATTGGAAAAGGAAAAGTAGTTAAAGCAGTTATCGTACGTAGCAAAGCTGGTGCGAGAAGAGACGACGGATCTTATATTAAATTTGATGACAATGCATGTGTAATTATTAAAGATGATAAATCTCCAATAGGAACACGTGTATTAGGTCCAGTAGCTCGTGAGTTAAGAGATAAAGATTTCATGAAAATTGTATCTCTAGCAAAAGAAGTTATATAACCCTTAAAAAGGAGGAAAAAGCATGTATTTAAAAACTGGAGACAAGGTAATTGTTACCTGTGGAAAAGATAAAAATAAACAAGGAAAAATTACAGAAGTTTTAAGAAGCAAAGATAAAGTTGTTGTTGAAGGTGTTAATATTATTAAAAAGCATATTAAACCTACAAACGGTAATGATGGTGGAATTATTGAAGTTGAAGCACCAATCCATGTTTCTAATGTTATGTTAATTGATCCTAAAACAAATAAAAGAACAAGAATCGGTAAAGAATTAGATAAAAACGGTAAAAAAGTAAGAGTTACTAAAAAGTCTAATTCTAAACTAGATTAATTGGAAGGAGGGTATTTATGAACCGCCTAAAAGAAAAATATTTAAATGAGATTGTTCCAAGCTTACAAGAAAAACACAACTATAAATCTGTTATGGAAGTTCCAAAAATAGAAAAAATAGTTATTAATATGGGTGTAGGAGACGCTACAACTAATAGTAAATTAATGGATGCAGCAGTTGCTGATTTAGCGACAATCACTGGACAAAAACCAGTTATTACTAAAGCTAAAAAATCTATCGCTGGATTCAAATTAAGAGAAGGTCAACCTATCGGATGTAAAGTTACATTACGTGGGGAAAATATGTATAATTTCTTAGAAAAATTAATTCGTATCGCACTTCCTCGTGTTAAAGACTTTAGAGGTGTTTCTAAAAAAAGTTTTGATGGTAGAGGAAACTATACATTAGGAATTAAAGAACAACTTATTTTCTCTGAAATAGAATTTGATAATGTAGTTAAAGTTCGTGGTATGGATATAGTAATCGTTACAACAGCTAAGACTAATGAAGAAGCATTTGACTTATTAAACGGAATCGGAATTCCTTTTAAGAAGTAGTCTCGTAAAGGAGGAATAAAATATGGCAAAAAAAAGTATGATTGTGAAAGCAAACAGAAAACAAAAATATAAAGTTCGTGAATATACTAGATGCGAAAGATGTGGAAGACCACATGCAGTTATGAGCAAATTTAAAATATGTCGTATTTGCTTTAGAGAATTAGCATCAAAGGGGCAAATCCCAGGTGTTAAGAAGTCTAGTTGGTAAAAAGGGAAGGGAGGATTATTATGGTATTAACTGACCCAATCGCAGACATGCTTACAAGAATTCGTAATGCTAATGTTATGCGTTATACAAAAGTAGAAGTTCCAGCTTCTAAAGTTAAAGAAGAAATCGCTAAAATCCTTACAGAAGAAGGATTCATTAGTGGATATACAATTGAAAAACATGAAAAACAAGATGATATGATAGTATTATCTTTAAAATACGGACAAAAGAAAGAAAGAGTTATTACTGGACTTAAGCGTATTTCAAAACCTGGTTTACGTGTTTATGCTAAAGTTGATGAAATTCCTAGTGTTTTAAATGGATTAGGGATCGCTATAATTTCTACTTCAAAAGGAATTATGACTGATAAACAAGCACGTAAAGAACAAGTTGGTGGAGAAGTACTAGCTTATATTTGGTAATATAAGGAGGTGTCTTGATGAGTCGTATAGGAAACAGAATTCTTAGTATTCCTGAAGGTGTAACTGTTGATGTTAACGAAACAATCGTTACAGTTAAAGGACCTAAAGGGGAATTAAGTACTGATGTAACAGAATATGTTACTGTAAATGTTGAAGGTAATCAAGTTACATTAACTCGTAAAAACGATGAAAAAAGAGCAAAACAAATGCATGGTACTGCAAACGCTAATATCGCTAACTTAATTAAAGGAGTTACAGAAGGATATTCTAAAGCTCTTGAAATTGTTGGTGTTGGTTATCGTTTCCAACCTAAAGGTGATAAATTAGTTATTAATGCTGGTTATTCAAATCCAGTTGAACTTAGTGTTCCTGCTGGATTAAAAGTTGAAGGTGTTAGTAATACAGAAATCACTATTTCTGGAATTGACAAACAAGCAGTTGGTGAATTTGCAGCAATTATTCGTAAAGTAAGACAACCAGAGCCATACAAAGGTAAAGGTATCAAATACAAAGACGAACATATTCGTCGTAAAGAAGGAAAGAAAGCTTCAAAATAAAGTAAAGGAGAGATAAGATTATGGTAAATAAGGTATCTCGTAATGAAGTACGTAAAATTAGACATGCTAGAGTTAGAAAATCAATTTCTGGTACTCCTGAAGTTCCAAGATTAAACGTTTTCAGATCAAACACTAACATTTCAGTACAAATTATTGATGATGTTAATGGTGTTACTTTAGCTAGTGCTTCATCATTAGACAAATCATTAAATATTAAAAATGGTTCCAATATAGAAGCAGCTAAATTAGTTGGAAAAAGTATTGCTGAAAAAGCAAAAAAAGCAAAAATTACAAAAGTTGTTTTCGATAGAGGTGGATACCTATATCATGGACGTGTTAAAGCTTTAGCAGAAGCTGCACGTGAAAATGGATTAGAATTTTAGAAGGAGGGTAATATCGGAATGGAAAAGAAATATAACCCACAAAAGAAAGTTTATGACGAAGAAGTAATTGCGATTAATCGTGTTACTAAAGTTACCCAAGGGGGACGTCGTTTTAGATTTAGTGCAACAGTTGTTGTAGGAGATAGAAAAGGAAAGGTTGGATTAGGTACTGGTAAAGCAAACGAAGTTCCTGATGCAATTAAAAAAGCAGTTCAAGCTGCAACTAAAAATATTGTAACTATACCACTAGTTGATAACAGAACTATTTCTCATGATGCAATTGGTATTAAAGGTGCTGCAAAAGTATTAATTAAACCAGCTCCTAAAGGTACTGGAGTAATTGCTGGAGGACCTGTTCGTTCAGTACTAGAACTTGCAGGAGTTCGTGATATCGTTTCTAAATCACTTGGATCAAATACAAAAATTAATATGGCTCGTGCTACTTTATCAGCACTTGAAAATCAAAAATCAGTTGAACATGTTGCTAAATTAAGAGGAAAAACTGTAGAGGAGATTTTAGGGTAATGAAATTACATGAATTACATCCAGCTGAAGGTTCAATAAAAAACCGTAAAAGAATCGGTAGAGGACCAGGAAGCGGTACAGGAAAAACTTCAGGTAAAGGTCATAAAGGACAAAACGCTCGTAGTGGTGGTGGAGTTAGACCAGGATTTGAAGGTGGACAAATACCACTATTCAGACGTTTACCAAAAAGAGGATTTAGTAATCATATGTTCAAAACTGAATATGCAGTTATTAATTTAAGTGATTTAAATAGATTTAATGATGGAGATGTTGTAACTCCAGAATTATTAAAAGAAATGGGTATTATTAAAAAAGAATTAAGTGGTGTTAAGGTATTAGGTAATGGTACTTTAGAAAAGAAAGTTACAGTTAAAGCACATAAATTTAGTCAAAGTGCTAAAGAAAAAATAGAAATTTCAGGTGGAAAAGTAGAGGTGATCTAATATGTTTGCTACTATTAAGCAAATGTTTAAACCTACAAATAAAGATTTGAGGAATAGATTACTATTTACTTTAGCGATGTTATTCGTTTTCAAGATAGGAACAGTAATTCGTATTCCTGGAACTCAAAATGTAACAGATAATTTAGGATTTCTAGAATTAATTAATGCAATGGGTGGTGGTGCGTTAAAACAATTTTCAGTTTTCGCACTTGGTGTTATGCCTTATATTACTGCATCAATTATAATAGAATTATTATCTATGGATATAATTCCTTACTTATCAGAACTTGGTAAACAAGGATATACTGGAAGACAAAAGAAAAACCAAATTACAAGATATATTGGTATAATATTTGCCTTTGTACAAGGTATTGCATATTCATTTGCATTCTTAGGTACTGGCGTTGGTGTCATGGAATACTTAAGAGTTGCTACAATAATGACTGCAGGTACTGCATTCTTATTATGGATAGGTGATCAAATAACTCAAAAAGGAATAGGTAATGGTACTTCTCTAATAATTATGGCAGGTATATTAGCAACTATTCCAACAATGTTTATAGATGCATTTAATGAGTTGGTTAAATTTACTTCAACACAAGCTATATTTATTGGTTTAATATCATTTATAGTATTTGTAATTATTTATTTATTAATAATTGTTGGAGTAATATTTGTACAAGAAGCAGAAAGACGTTTACCAATACAATATGCAAATAGAACAACTAGTTCTTATGGAGGACAACAAAATTATATGCCATTAAGAATTAATTCTGCTGGTGTTATTCCAGTAATATTTGCATCAAGTATAATTGCTATACCAGCAACTATTGCACAATTTGTTAAAAATGAAAGTTTCACATTATTTGTAAATAAATACTTAAATTATAATACTATACCTGGTTTTGCATTATATATTGCTTTGATTTTGTTCTTTGCATATTTCTATGTTTTCTTACAAATTAATCCTGAACAATTAGCAGAAAATTTGCAAAAAAACGGTGGATATATACCAGGAATTAAACCAGGGAAAGATACTTGTAAATATATTAAACAAGTACTATCTAGATTAACAGTAGTTGGTGCTATATTCTTAGCTGTTATAGCTGGACTTCCAATAATATTTACTAACTTGTCAAAACTACCATCAAGTATAACAATTGGTGGAACAGGACTTTTAATTGTTGTTGGTGTTGCACTTGAAACATATAAACAATTAGAAAGTTCAGTTGTGTCTAGAAATTACAAAAAAACAAATTATCAAAGAAGGAGTAGAAAAGCATAGTGAGAAATATTGTTTTTATCGCACCCCCTGCTGCGGGTAAAGGAACACAAGCAGCAATTTTAAAAGATAAATTTAATATTGCTCACATTTCTACCGGTGATTTATTAAGAGAAGAAGTTAAAAAGGGTACAAAGTTGGGCAATGAATTATCAGAACAAATGAAATCTGGTAAATTAATAAGTGATGAAATAGTAACAGAATTATTAAAAAAGAGATTACTAGAAAACGATACTAATAATGGATATATATTAGATGGATATCCAAGAAATATATCTCAAGCAGAAACACTTGATACATTATTGAGTGATATTAACAAACCGATTGATTATGTTATTTATTTAGATATTGACTCTGAAACAGCTATGAAAAGAGCTTGTGGAAGACTTCAATGCAATAATTGTGGAAAGATATATAATAAATATTTTGATGAATCTAAACCAAAATCTGAAAATATGTGTGATGAATGTAATATTACTCTTACACATAGAGCAGATGATAATGAGGATTCATTTAAAGTAAGATTTGAGACATTTATGGAATCAACAAAACCATTGATTGATTTCTATAAATCAAGAAATTTACTATATACTGTTGATAGTAGTATTAGTAAAGAATATACCAGTGAACAAATTAATAAAGTTTTAAATAAATAGGGGTGAGTTAATTGATTACAATTAAAACCGATGAAGAAATAGAACTTTTGAGAATGGCTGGTAAAATAGTTTATCAAACACATCAATATTTAAAAGGAAAGCTTAAAGCTGGAATGACAACTGATGAAATAGATAAATTAGCATATGACTTTATAATAAGCAAAAATGCTACTCCGTCCTTTTTAAACTATGATGGTTTTCCAAAAACTGTATGTATATCAATTAATAATGAGGTAGTACATGGAATTCCTAGTAACAGAATTATTAAAAAGGGGGATTTAGTATCAATAGATATTGGTGCTTGTTATAATGGTTATCATGGTGATTCTGCATGGACTTACTATGTGGGAACAAATCCTCCAAGTGATATAGCGCGTTTAATGGAGGGAACTGAAAAAGCCTTATACGCAGGATTAAATGCGATAAAAGAAGGTAACAGAGTTTATGATATATCTAAAGCCGTAGAAGATTGCGCTAAAGAATATAGGCTATCAGTTGTAAGAGAATTAGTTGGTCATGGAGTAGGTAAGAGTGTTCATGAAGATCCTGATGTACCAAATTATGTAACTAATTACAAAGGTCCTATACTAAGAGCTGGAATGGTAATTGCTGTAGAACCAATGTTAAATTTAGGAACAAGATTTGTAGTATTAGAGGATAATGATTGGACAGTATCTACTTATGATGGCAAACCATCTGCACACTATGAACATACTGTTTTAGTTACCAAAGATGGATATGAAATATTAACAGGAGAGTGATAAGATGGCAAAAGATGATGTTATTGAGATGGAAGGTAAAGTACTTGAAATCATACCAGGTGGACAATTCAAGGTAGAATTAGACAACAAGTGTATTGTAACCGCTCACGTTTCTGGTAAAATAAGAATGAATTACATTCGTATTTTACCAGGTGATACAGTACTTGTAGAGTTGTCCGTTTACGATTTAACACGTGGGCGTATAACCTATAGAAAATAGTAGGAGGGATTTTATATGAAAGTAAAACCATCAGTAAAGCCAATTTGTGCAAAATGTAAAGTAATTAAACGTAATGGAAAAGTTATGGTAATTTGTGAAAACCCAAAACACAAACAAAAACAAGGATAATGGAGGTGTAAGTTATGGCACGTATTAAAGGTGTAGATATCCCTAATGATAAAGTATTAGAAATTTCTTTAACTTATATATTTGGAATTGGTAGAACAACTGCACAAAAAATTTGTGAAGCTACTAAAATAGATGGTTCTAGAAGAGTTAAAGATTTAAGCGAAGAAGAGTTAAATTTAATCCGTGATGAAGTATCTAAATATACAATCGAAGGTGATCTAAGACGTGAAGTTAGCACAAGTATTAAAGATTTAATGGAAATCGGTTGTTATAGAGGAAACCGTCATAAAAAGGGATTACCTGTTAGAGGACAAAGAACAGGTAGAAACTGTAGAAGTTGTAAAAATAAAAAAGGACCAAGAAAAGTAGTTGCTAATAAAAAGAAATAGTTAAGGAGGAAATATAATGGCTTATAAAACAAGAAAGAGAAAAGTAAAAAGAAATGTGCCAGAAGGTGTTGCACATATTAAATCTACTTATAATAATTCTATTGTAACAATTACTGACGTTGAAGGTAATGTAATTAGTTGGGCTTCTGCTGGAACATTAGGTTTCAAAGGAAGTAAAAAAAGTACTCCTTTTGCTGCAGGTATGAGTGCTGAAGCTGCTGGTAAAGCTGCTGTTGAAAGCGGAATGAAAAAAGTTAGAGTTGAAGTAAAAGGGTTAGGACCAGGACGCGAAACTGCAATTCGTTCTTTACAAACTGCTGGGTTAGAAATTACTGAAATAACAGATGTGACACCAATACCACATAATGGATGTCGTCCACCAAAACGTCCACGTAATTAAGAAAGGGGATGTAGCTTGTGTTGAAATTTGAAAAACCAGAATACAAGGTAACAGACTATATAGAAAATAATTTTTATGGAAAATTTGAATTAGAACCTCTTGAAAGAGGATTTGGAACTACAATTGGTAACGCTCTTAGAAGAATTATGTTATCAAGTTTACCAGGTAGTGCAATTACTAGTGTTAAAATAGATGGAGTTATGCATGAATTCCAAACAATCGATGGAGTTGTAGAAGACGTAACTTCAATAGTATTAAATCTTAAAGGTGTTGTTGTTAAAAATCATTCACCAGAAGAAAAGAAAGTTATTCGTTTAAATATTACTGGCGAAAAAGAAGTTACTGCTGGTGACTTTGAAACCGATCCAGACATTGAAATTATCAATAAGGATTTAGTTATTGCTCATGTAAGTGAAGGTGGAAAACTAGTAATGGAAGCTACTATCGGAAACGGTAGAGGATATGTACGTTCTGACGAACAAAAAAGATTATTAGGAGATGTAAAAGTTGGAGTTATTCCTATAGATTCAATTTATTCTCCAATTGAAAGAGTTAGTTATGATGTTGAAAGTGCTCGTGTAGGACAAAATGAAAGTTATGATAAATTAATTATG
>SVAP01000004.1 GCA_015059335.1 Bacillota bacterium
TAGTATCTGTATTTGGTACTAAAACACGGAATGTAGCACAATTTCCATCTAGTTTTTCTATTCTAAATACACAAGATGTATCTCCTGTAGCAGTACAATCTGCTTCTCTAGTAGTTGGCATACTCCACCCTGTGCAGTAGAGTGATACATAATTTATTTTTAAATAGGTTTCTTAAACCTATAATATATATCAATATTAAGATTTTCATCTAATTCAATCCTATCAATAATGTTTGATAGGACTTTTCTATTAGGTTTTTTTAGTGAAATATAGTCTTTAACTATTTTCTCATAATCTCGATTGATAGTATTACCTTTTAGTTCTGCAATTTGTTTTAAATTTTCTTCTAATTTATTTTTATTAAGCTGTCTTTCTTCCAAAATTCTGTTATGTATATTCTTATATGTTTCAAAAGTTATTAAATTATTTAACTTATCCATATAAGCATCATCATCTTTCTTTTGGGAGCTATCAATTTCAACTTTTAATTTTGCATTTTCACGTTCTAATAGAATAATTTGCTTTTCAACTTTATTGCTATTTTTAATTTTATCTTCAAATTTTGATGAGTTTATTTTTCTAAACATTTTCTTAATTTCGCTTAACACTTTTTTTTCTAATATATCATAATGAATATGATGTGGAGTGCAGGCTTTTTCTTTTGAATATTTACGATAATAATTACATACGCAATAACCTTTTTTACCACGTGTGTTAATTCCTATTGTATGTCCGCACTCTTTACAATAAATAAAACCTTTTAATAAATAGTTATGTGTTCTGGTTGTTATATGACTATTTTTTTCAAATATATTTTGCACTATATCAAAAGTTTCTTTATCTATGATTGGCTCGTGAGTATTTTCTACTATAATCCAATCTTTTTTTTGATTTCTTACAAGTAATTTATCTCCAACTGCAACTTTTTTTCTCATACATTGACACAAATTACCAATATAAGTTTCATTTTTAAGCATTTCTCCAATACTTCTTGTCTGCCAATGACCATACATTGAAGATTTATTCCCACGATTTAATTTTTTATATTCACTTGGAATAGGAATATTTTCTTTATCAAATGTTTTAGCAATCATATTTAAACTATTTCCATTTGCAAACATTTCAAACATTCTTCTAACAATAGGAGCAACATTTTCATCTATAACAAGATGATATTTGTCTTTTGGGTCTTTCTTATAACCATATAAAGCAGTTCCCCCTAAATGCAAACCACGTCTTTTTTTAGAATAAATAACACTTTTTACATTATAAGATGTATCGATACAATATTGATTGTTTGATACTGCTTTATAACCAATCATTCTGTTTCCAAATGCTTTATCATCAAATGTATCAATAAAATCTAATGGTGCAATAAATCTAACTCTTTTTTTAGCAAATAAAGTATTTATATAATATGAAGCATTATCAAATCTTCCAAATCTTGATTGGTCTTTAACAATAATACAATTAACTTTCTTATTTTCTATATCATCTAATAATCTTTTAAAATCTGGTCTATCAATAGTATTACCACTAAATCCATCATCAACATATTCATCTACAATAATAAAATTATCGTGTTTCTTTATATAATCCATTATATAGTTTCTTTGATTAGAAATACTTGCGCTTTCAATTTCATAATCATCATCTTCACGAGATAATCTTAAATAAATAGCAACTTTAAAAGTGTCCCCAGTATTCATTTTACCTCCTTTAATACTTGGGAAAATCTTTATTTAAGTCTATATATATTATACCATTTTTAAGCATTATTTTCTATATAATCATAGTAATAAATAGTGATTAACTCTTCCAACATTGCCTGTAAAGATTTTCCTTTTTCATTAAAATAATTATTAACCATAATTATTACCCCCCCTTTATTTAATATATGCATACTTATAAGCGTTCTTGCTTGAACACAGCACATACAATAGCAGTATTTCAAAGTTAGGTCTATCTTGTAAAAATTAGTGGTTTTTTCAAATACACCTATTGGAAATACTAGGAAAAACGACAATTTTATTTGCTATTTAGGAAAAAAATAAGTAAAACCCAAGTTAGAAAAATGTATGAGAAACTATATTTTTTTCAAAAAAATAATAGTATGATGAATTTACAAAGCACCGCGGACTTTGTAAAAGTAAGAAAGGAGTTAAATAAATGATAGATGAGAAAACCAAGGCAGTTCTTGATATATGTGATATTAAAAGCGACATGGTTAAATCAATGATAATGAAAATTACTAATGGTAAGGCAAATCGTGAAGAAATAGAAAGATTTACAAATTATTTAAATGTAATAGTAAAGACTAATAAATCTAGAAATAATTTAAACAATAGAATACTAGGTTTATACAATTCTATAAAAGAGTATTACAGAGATTATAGAAAAATAAATTCAGTTATAACTAAAAATTAACTGAGTTTATACTAAAAATTTGCATTTTTTGCTTTTAGGGGGTAGGCAAAAATGTAGGGTTCTGCTATAATAGCAAGCATATATTTTGAAAAGGTTGTGAAAAAATTTTAATAGAAAGGAAATAAACTAATGGAAGCTTACCATAACAGATTGAACAAAAGAAGTTTCAAAAAATCTGTTTATATTAAGAAAGTTGAAGAAGTTTATGGCTTTAAAATTTCCAAACAACCTTTACAATATGAACTTATTTATGAAACTCATAATACTAATCTTGATGTAAATAATATTATATATTCAAAAAAATATATACCTATAAGAGATAAAGTAGATAAAATGATTTTGATTATTGATACTTATGTTTTTAAATATCAAAACAAAATTGATAAGTGCAAAGATTTAACTTGTATAGAATTATTTCATACTTTGATTGGTTATAGCAATGAATTGAAAGAAATGAAAGAATTAGAAAGGGTTAGAAAAGAAAAAGGAGAAAAAGGGACAAAACTAAATATTAAAAGTATTGGTTCAAGAGTATCTACATATATTACTATGTTAGATATGATAGGATTTGATAAACTATACGATTGCAAGGGTATGACTTATGAAAGACAAGTTAATGAAAAATTACCTAAAAAATATGCTTGCAAACTTTATACTGATGAAGAAATACAAGATAGTTTAATTTTTAATAACAATAAAATGCAAATTATGAATAATGCTTTCTTTTGTAAATATCTTGATAAAACAGGTATTGATTTAAATATAGATATTAAACAAAGAAATTTTATAATTGATATTCATAAAAAGATTGAAGAACTTGATAATGCTTTTGTAGATTATTATACCTACAAAGATGAAACAACTTTAAATATAACAAAACATAACTTAAGTATTTTCTTAAAAACTAATATATCTTTTATACAAGATATCTCCTATACCACATTATTCAAAAAATTAAATATTATATTTGAAGATATGGTTAATAATAATCTTGATGATGCTTTTGAAAAAATAAACCACATAATTGTTAATGATGATATGAATTTATATGAAAGAGTTAGTTAATGAAAAAGTATAACATATTACAACTATTGCAAGATGACTATAATAATGAATATGCTATTAGAAAAAATAATTTTCTATCTTGTATTAAAGATTTTGAAGAGTGTATATCATTAAACATAATACCATTTTTAGAAGATGATATTAAACCATATAATTTTAATTTTGAATTTGACTTAAATTCAAATGACACATTAACAAAATATAAAAGTCTGTGGTTATTAAAAATCGTTAATAAGAAATTCTTTGAAATGATATCTTATACACCAAACTATTTTAAATCAGTAGAAAAAGAAAAAGGTTTTGATTTGGCTTGTTATGATATTTGTACCAAACTGCTATATCAAAATATTTATTCTATAAAAAAAGAATTAAAGGGGTTAAAAACTGATGACAAAACAATAAATGCATACTTAAAAAATAAAGAATTGTATTTTGATGAAGAAAACTAAATAAGGAGTGGTCTTTAAATGGACTACTTCTTTTATTATATATAAGTATTAAATATATAATATTATCAAGAGTATATTTTATTATTTAAATAAATTGTATTTTTTTAATTAGTTAAATACTATTAAGTATATTAAATAAAATATATATAATAATTATATTTAATAAATAATATATATCTTAAATATAATGGAACTTAGATATATTCAAATAATTAACTTATGTAATACAGGCATAATATAATACAAGTTATTTTTTCTTTTCATAAGACTATATATTATTCTTATTATATTTAGTAATTATATTATAATTTATATTATGTACCTTTTGTAAAGTGTTAATTAAAAAAATCTATAAAAATTATGACATTTTTAAAATATATGATATAATGGATGTGAGGTGTATTATATGGAAAATAATAATAAAGAAATAAAATTCCTTGAAAACTTCGGTTATGAAATAAATAATTATAAAAATCCACAATATCCAATAACAATTAAAGATATAAAAAACAAAGATTTTTTAATATCTCGTATTGATGAAAATGGTATTCATATATTTTCAAATGGAATTACAATTAAATTCTATAATGATTATATATCTGAAACATCTATAAAACTAAATGATGAAATAACTATAAAGTCAAGTTTTGATTACACTGATAATCAATATATTATTGATACAAAAGATGGCAGTACAGTTTCTATTTGTATTGGAACTACACCAGAATCAAAAACCGATGGTTTTGCTAATATTGAAGTTTCTAATAAAAAGTTAGAATATTTTGATAGTATAGAAATATCTCAATTAGGAAGTGCTTATGAACTTAAACTTCAAAATCCACAACGAGTTGGACGTATTCCGTTAAAAGATTTTAATGTACAAACCTATATTGAATTATTTTATATGTTTTTTACAAATATGAAAAATATTGAAAAGAGAGATATTTTATTTGCTTTTGAATCATTAAAACCATTTATAAGTGAAGATATAGAATCAATTTTTGACTTAGTATGTGAACGTTCTTCAAAACATATAGCTAATTATAATGAACAAATTAGTAAGTTAGAACAAGAAAAACACAATTTTTGTAATATGGTTGAACAAAGAACTAATAACAAAGGTAAAAAAATTTAGATAGATTTAATTCTGTCTTTTTTATTATTCTAATTTTATTTAGGAGCAATGCTCCTTTTTTGATGAGTAAATATCTTTTTTTACGCAACCCAACCCCTATACCTAATAAAAATGATTTTAAAGGTTGTTCCTGTTCGATTTGATTTTGATAATCTATTTATACTAATCAATAATAAATTTAACAGTAAACAACCTTAAAATGCTTAAAAACAGGTTGTTTAAGTTTGAATTATAATTGATAAAATAAATAACTTTTACTATATAGCACTAATTATATAATATATTGCTATTATTTGATTATTTCCTTTATTGCTCTACTAAATAAGTAAGGAGAGTGATAAAGATATGGAATATTATTTCACAACAAAAGAAATAAGTTTGTTATTAAAAACGCCAATTCAATTCATTAGAAAAATGATAAGAGAAAAAAGAATAATTGCTTATAAGGTAGGAAGACAATATATTGTTAAGGAACAAGATTTAAATAATTATCTTGATAGTGTGAGATATGAAAGATAAAGATATTTTAAATATGTTAGGTTTAAATGATAGAACTATTACTTTAACTGCTGATGATGAATATTTACAAATAATGCTTGAAAAGAAAATAAATAACTACTTTAAAAAAATAGATGAAGAAAAAAGGAAACAAGAGCAAATAGATTATTATAAAAATCAATATGAGAAGTTCCAAAAGAAAAATGCGTTTGTTAAAAATTTTGATGATAAATATGTTTATAACAAGATTAAAAATAAACTAATTCAAGATGGTTTTATTTATAGATGTGGTTTCTGTATGGGATTAGATGTTTCAGGACAATATGCTAAATACCCTAAAAATCACAAACATTAAAAAGAGATAAGTTAAGTATAATTAAATACTTGCTTATCTCTTTATTTTTTACTTATTTACAAGTTCATTGTATATTTTTAATTGTTCTACATTATGTTTCCTAAATTCATCTCTAAATTTTAATAATAATTTATTTTTATGTTCTTCTAAAAGTTTTTTATCGTTTTTTGATAATTTGTTTTCTTCTAACATTTGATTAGTTATTAAAAGTTCAATCATCATATTATTTAAGTCTTCAGTTAAGATAAATCTAAAATTTTTCCACTCGTTAATCATTTTTACCACCTTTACTATAAAATTTAATCATTTTTTGGTAGACTTAAACCGTTGATTTTCCCTTTTGTTTTATAACTTTGCTTTGTTTTGTATCACTTTAAGGCACAGGGCATGGAGTACCATTACCACAACAAGTATAAAGTGTTACAGGTCTAGTATTACAATTAATAGGAGTACCACATCCTAACATAGGTCTATCACAAGTTTCTAAACAAGTATCAGGCCCACAAGCGCTTTGTTGTAAAACTAAAATCACTTGTAAAATTTCAGTAATACAATTTGTGCTTCTATTATTGTTTGAATTGTTGTTATTACAACACATATATTCCACCCCTTCTTCTATTTTCAATATTAATTTATTCTAATTGTGATAAAGAGTGTATTATTAATACCTAGATTTAATACATTAAAATACAACATAAAATATAGTTATAGTATCAGATATTAAAAATGTTTTGAAATTTTACCAATTTATAGTATAATGAATATGGTGATTATATGAATTATCAATATATTATTATAGTAGCAGTGCTACTAATTGTTGCTTTAGCTATTGTTAGACTTAATAAAAAAGATGTTAGAATTGAAATGAATAAACTAGTTAGTTATCTAGGTGGAAAAGATAACATTCTAAATGTCGAAGTTAATAAGTCTAGATGTAAAGTAACTTTAAATGATGTTTCTAAAGTAAATAAAGAAGCAATTCAAAAGTTAGGTGCTAGAGGTATAGTTGAGATTGATAATCAACTAAAAATCATTCTTGGTAGTGAAGCTAGAACCTTAAAAAAATATATAGATGAATATATTTTAGACAGAAAGAAGTAATTTGTGTTACTTCTTTTTCTATTCGACTTTAATCGACAAATTACAACATAATGTGGGAGTATAATACAAAATATGAAAGGAAGAATGATTTAATGAGTTTTATCGACACAATAATTGTTAATATTATTTATATTACTTTCCCAGTATTATGTTATCTATTTTATGTTTCACATAATGAAAACTTTTCTAAGAAAAATAATGAATTATTTTTAGAAATTGCGCTTTTTTCATCGGTGTATTTGTGTATGAAAATGGGTAATAAGTCAGTATTACTTATAAATATTCCACTAATTATCAGCTTTATTAAGAAAAGAAGTGTTTGTAGTATAGTATTAGAATTACTAATAATGACTTATTATATTGTTATATTAGAATATAATTTAGTGTTAGTGATTGCAGAATATATCTTTTATTATTTTATATATTTAATTTATAAAGATAGAAATTTAACTAAAAAATATTTTATAATTTTATTTTTGATATTAAAAGTTATTATGAATTATGTATATAATTATGGTAATCTTAATTTAGCGTTGATAAATGGTATATTATTTATTTTAATTTCTATATTAATTTTATATTTATTGCAAAAAGCATTAGATATTGCTAGTATTCATATGAGTTTAAAAGATATAGAAAAAGAAAAACAAATTAGAAATTCATTGTTTAAAATAACTCACGAAATAAAAAATCCTATTGCTGTCTGCAAAGGATACTTAGATATGTTTGATAAAAATAACACTAAACATGTTGATAAGTTTATTCCAATTATTAAATCAGAAATTAATAGAACTCTTACTATATTGAATGATTTTATGGAATTTTCTAAAATTAAACTTAATCTTGAGATTATGGATATCGAATTACTTTTATCTGAAGTTCTAGAGACTTTTGCTAATTTATTAAATGAGAAGAGTATAAAACTAATTTATGATGTAAAAGATGATGAAATCTTTATCAATGGTGATTATAATAGATTAAAACAAGTTTTAATAAATATTATTAAAAATAGTATAGAAGCATTAGAGGGAATTGAAAATTCAAAGATTAGTGTTGATTATAATATATATAACAATAATTTAATAATTAGTATAATGGATAATGGTGTTGGAATGAACGATGAGATAAAATCTAAAATCTTTGATGCATTTTATACAACTAAGAAATGTGGAACAGGATTAGGTGTTAGTTTATCAAAAGAAATTATTGAAGGACATAATGGTCAAATAGAATATATTTCAAGTGAAAATAAGGGAACATTAGTTAAAATTACACTTCCAGTAGCAATTTTATAGAAAAGTACTAATTTTTTTAATAAAATACCCCTAAGTCATTGATTTAAAAGGGAAAACATGATATTTTATAAATGTAAGCATAACATGCTTATTTTAACTTGACAATAATAGGAGGTAGAAAGAATGTCAAAACAAGAATTAATCGAAGTTATCGCTGAAAAAGCTGGATTAACAAAAGCTGATGCTGCTCGTGCATTAGATGCTACAATGGAAGGAATTAAAGAAGGATTAAAAAAAGAAGGTAAAGTTGCTTTAGTTGGATTCGGAACTTTCGAAGCTAAAAAAAGAGAAGCTAGAGAAGGAAGAAACCCATTAACTGGTGCTACTGTTCAAATTCCTGCAAAAGTTGTTCCATCTTTCAAAGCTGGAAGTAAATTAAAAGACGCTTTAAACTAATAAATTTAAAAGGACAATTCAATTGTCTTTTTATTATGTATTTTATTTTAAATAAATGATATAATTATAAAGGTGATGTTAATGCTTGATACAAGTATTGAAGTATTAAAAAAAATTGAAGAACATTCTTTTAAAGCGTATATAGTAGGTGGATTTGTTAGGGATTATGTTTTAAATATACCTTCTATTGATGTTGATATATGTACTAATGCAACTCCTAAGGAATTGTTACAAATATTTGATAATGCTATTCCTAATGAAGAATATGGAAGTGTTAGATTAGTTTATAAAAAGGTGACATTTGAGATTACTACTTTTAGAAAAGAAACTAAATATATTGACCATAGAAAACCTTTAGAAATTGAATATATTGATGATTTAAAACAGGATCTACTTAGAAGAGATATTACAATTAATACATTATGTATGAATAGTGATGGTAAGATAATAGATGTTTTGGGTGTAATGCAAGATTTAAAAAATAAAGTAATAAAAGTAGTAGGAGATGCAAATAAGAAGCTAGAAGAGGATGCATTAAGGATTTTAAGATGTATTAGATTCGCTACAAAATTAAATTTTAAAATCGATTATAAAACATCTCAAGCTATAAAGAAAAATCGACATTTACTTAAGAAATTATCATATAAAAGAAAAAAAGATGAATTAGATATGATTTTTGCTAGTAAAAATTCTAAATATGGTATAAGCCTAATTAAAAAATACGGATTAGATAAGCCATTAGAATTAAAAAATATTAAAAGATTGAAATTAGTTGATGATGTTTTAGGTATATGGGCTCAACTAGATGTATTAGATAATTATCAATTTAACAAAAGAGAAACTGAAATTATTACACAAATTGAAAAAATAATATCTAACAAATTAGATTGTTCTGATGAATATATTATATATAAATATGGTGGATATATAACTACTATTGTTGCTAAAATCAAAGGTGTAAAAGTTGATAAAATTAGTTCTATATATGAAAATTTAGATATATATAATAGATCAGAAATCAATATTACTGGGGACAAGATAATAGAATTGTTAGATACAAAACCTGGTAAATGGGTTAGTGAAGTTATAAAAGATATTGAAAAGCAAATTGTATATAAAAAAATTAAAAATACAGAAGATAATATTAAACAATATATTATAAAAAAATATAAATAAACATACTCTTTTTTAGGAGTGTGTTTTTATATGGCTAAAATTAGATTAAAATGGATATTAACAATTATAATTATAAGTTTGTTATTTATTAAACCAAAGACTATAGAAGTAAATAAATTTGATGTTAGTTTGAAAAATAATGAGATATTAATTAATTTTATTATAAATGATTATATTAATGGTTTATATATACAAAATAATGATATTAATACATTGGTTATATTAGATTATAAAAATGATATAAAAAATTTGGAAAAGGCACTAAAAAGTTATGATATAAACACCATTGATAAATTATATACAGTTTTTCCTACAATAGTTGAAATATTTGGAATTAAAAGTGAATATTATAAAACTGATAATAATTTGATAATGTTTAATTTTTATAATAATAATTTTTGTGTATACATTGAAGATTATCAAACTAAACCAGATTTAAATTTGTGTAAATTTTTATATATGTTTAAATTTAAGACTGGGATATTAAATGATTTAATTGGAAATCCTGAGATTATTTTTCAAACAGAACATAATCCTTTACCAGTTAAAACTCAGGAATTAATATATGAAAATTGGACAGAATTATATACTATAAATAATGATGAATATACAATATTGAAAGTAACAAAAGAGAATTTTGATGTTTTAATGATTTCAAAATAAAAAAAGCAGATATTAATCTGCATTTTGTTCTTCATTCGAATTATTGTCTTCAGTAGGACTATTATTATCACCAACACCTGTAATTGGTCCTAATACTTCATTATCATTTTTATTTTCTTCTTCAGGTTTAGTTGGTGTTTCTTCGTTAGTGTTTTCGTTATTAGATGTTTCATCAGTTTTAAATTTAATTGTAATTGTTGATCCTTCTTCTAATAATGATCCAACAGTTTTAGAAATACTTTCAACTATTGCTGTTTCTTTATAACTGTTATTTATTAAGTTAAAATTCACACTAACAGGTAATGTACTAGTCCATTCAGTAACTTGTTTATATGTCCAACTAGTGATATCTTTTGGAATATAACATTTAGTATTTGTTGTTCCTTTTTCACACGCACTACTTGTTGTAGGAATTTGGGATTCCTCAGTTTTCACCATAATTCCAAATGTTATTGATTTTACTTTATCCATTTCTGTACCAGAAGGAATGCTTTGTGAAACTACTTGACCATCACTATAAGATTCGTTGTAGTACTTATCTCCTTTTTTAACATCGGTAAAACTTACTGTTATACCTCTCGCATTTGCCCAACTAGTAACATAGCTTTTTGAATCCCCTATAAAACTTGGTAGGGTAGTTATAGTAGAATTACTATCAGTTTCACCTTGTCCAATTGTTTTTTCTTCATATATTTCATTAATAGAGAAATCAAATGTTTTTTCCATCTTGGCTTCTTGAAGTCCTAAATTTACTTTCATTGCATCTGTAACTGCTTTTAAACTTGATTTATAATAAACGTAGTTAGATAGATTTAATCCAAATCCTTCATCATATATCATTTTTGTATATCCATCTAAATATAGTTTTTCCATACTAATTAAACTTTCGGAAGTTGCTTTTGAACTTTTTAATAATATATCTTTACCTACATTATAAAATGATAAAATTTGATTTGTACTAATATTTGTATCCATGTTTTTAGCTATTGTGCTTAGTATATTATTAACTTTATCTAAACTATCAATTGAGCTTAATCTATTTAACATTCCTTGTACAACTAGTTGTTGATGTTGACCTCTTTGGATATCTCCTAGAGTTAATGTTTTTCTATGTCTTGCTAATGCTAGTGCTTGTTCACCAGTTAATGTTTGTACACCTTTTTCTAAACATATAGTATTTCCTCCCCAAGCTCTATCACTATTTTGTTCACAGAATTTTATTGGCACATCAACTTCAATACCACCAAGGGCATCAACAAGGTTAACAACACCTTTAAAATTCATTTTAACATAATAATCAATTTCTATTCCTGTAAAGTTTTCTATTGTTTTTTCCATACAATCAACACCTTGCCATGCGGCATGTGTTATTTTATTTTTCTTTTGATTTCTAAAACAAGTGATTGGTACATATGTATCTCTTGGAATACTTAAGATTGTAGTATTTAAAGTATTTGGATTAAATGTTATTAACATTAATGAATCTCCATTAAATGCTGCATCTTTATCTAATCCATCATGTTCTGAGTCAACACCCATTAATAAAATTGTAAAAGGTTCTTTTATCATATTCTTCTTAGAAATAGAAGTAGTGCTTTCTTTTTCAAATTTCTTTGATTTTGTTAATATTTCTTTTGTATCATTTTCTATATTCGCAAACTTTTCAATTGTATTAAACATTACTTTATAATTTGAAGAAATTATAACTGCATCAATTTCTTTAGCGTATAGTGAATTTAACATTTCAACATAATCAGTATATTCTTTTATTTCGTTATTATCTTTTAATTTATGTTCACTTATAATTGCTTTACCAATTGTATTATCCTCATAACCTTCATCTTTACTAATTAGACCAATTGTCATTTTATTAATATCTTTTATATCATTTACTTCGTTATCTTTAAGCATAATTAAACTTGATGTATATGTAATATTAGCTTTGTTTATTGAACTTATTGGATTATAGAGTTTAATAATATTGTATCCTACAAATACTTGTGCGCTTATACTAATTGAAATAAATAATATGAATAATATATTCCATATTCTTTTATTTTTGATTACTGTATTCATTAATAGATTAAAGAATATTATAGCCATTATTATTGTAAAAGCCATTATTCCATATCTTATTATTGTTTCAATCCCACTAAGCAATACTAGTGAATAAATAAAATATGCTGCTGCTATAAAATTTAATAGTGTTAGAAAAATTAATATGTATATTAAAGGTTTATTTTTCCTTTCTTTTATTGAATTTATAAAGTTTTTAAATTTTTTAAACATATGATACCTCCAAATTTTTTACTGTTATAATTATAACTCAAAATTGTATTTTTAACAATATGCATCACTAAATTAATAATTTATAAAATCTAATTTACATAATTATATAAATTACAATAATTAAAATTTGTTAAATTCATTGACTAATATCAAAAATATTATATAATTTTGTTAGAATAGGAAAATAAACTAAGGAGGGGAAATATTATGATTGGAAAAATAACAAGTGTTGATGAAGGTAAAATAAGTGTGAAATTAGAGATAAATCCTACTGAACAAAGTAGTCTTATTAATAATCACATTGTGTTTGAAAGTAAAAATAGTAAATTAGTAGGGGAAATGTTATCTATTGATAGAGGTATAGCAAGAATTTTATTAATTGGAGAAATTTTTGATAATAGATTTTTACCAGGGGCAATAAAGAAGCCAGAATTAGACTCAATAATTAGAAAAGTAAATAATGATGAATTAAGTTTAATAATTGGAATAGATGAAAACAAAAAAGATGAGTATTTTTATCTTGGTAAAACTCACATTTATGATAATTATCCAATTAATGTTAAATATAATGACTTTTTCAGTAATCATTTCGCAATATTTGGAAATACAGGTAGTGGTAAATCGTGTTCTGTTGCTAGAATAATACAAAATATATTTGATAAAAAAAATCCAATAGCATATAAAGCTAATATCTTTGTGTTTGATGTATATGGTGAATATAATAATGCTTTTGAAAATATTAATCAAAAGTATCCAAACATTAATTCTAAAGTGTATTCTACAAATTTAAATCAAACTAAACATAACATTATAAATATACCATTTTGGTTACTAGGACTTGATGATATCGCATTGCTTCTTGGAGCTACTGATCCAATACAATTACCTATATTACAAAAAGCTTTAAAATTGGTTCAAATTTTTGGTAGAAAAGAAGAGGAAGTAATAAAACATAAAAATAATATAATTGCTAAAGCTCTTCAACAAATATTATATAGTGGTAAAAGTCCTTCACAAATAAGAGACCAAATACTAGCAGTTTTAACTAGTTTTAATACTAAAGAATTAAATAGTGAAAGTAAAATTGTACAACCCGGATATATTAGAACATTAAAACAATGTTTAATAATTGATTCATCTGGTAAGATTAATGAAATGGAATTAGTAAGTGAATTTATTAAAAGTTTTATTAATGAGGAATTAGATTATTCTTTTCCTGAATCATCATATGCATATGGATTAGAACAATTTAAAGAAGCATTAGATTTTGCATTAATTTCTGAAGGGATTTTAAAAAGTGATAAAATATATGATCAAACAAATCTTTTAAGAGTGCGTATGGATGAACTAATAAATGGCGAAACATCTAAATTCTTTTCTGCTAGACAATATATAACAAAAGAAAATTATATTAAAGAATTATTAACTACTAATGATGGTAAGAAAGCTCAAATAATAAATTTTAATATGAATTATATAGATGATAGAATGGCTAAGGTGATTGTTAAGATATATTCTAAAATGTTATTTGATTTTGCTACAAGATTAAAATATAGAGCATCTTTCCCGTTTCATATTGTAATTGAAGAAGCTCATAGATATATTCAAAATGATACCGATACATATTTACTTGGTTATAATATATTTGATAGAATTGCCAAAGAAGGTAGAAAATATGGAGTTATTTTAGGACTAATATCACAAAGACCATCGGAGTTAAGTGAAACAGCTATGAGTCAATGTGCTAACTTTTTGATTTTTAGAATGTTACATCCTAAAGATTTAGAATATGTTGAAACAATGGTTCCAAATATTACTAGTGAAATAACTAAAAAACTAAAAACACTTCAACAAGGAACGTGTGTTGGATTTGGATCTTCATTTAAAATTCCTTTAATAGTAAGATTTGAATTGCCTGATCCGATGCCAGAGTCAACAAGTTGTGATATTATTGGAAATTGGTTTGTTAATATAGGAGATAAATAATATTTATTTCCTTTTTTTTGGAAAAATTTGCAAAAAGTGTAGAAAAAATTGACACAAATAATTTAATTGTGCTAATATTAAATTGTAAGTTTACAACAGTGTGTCAATAAGTGTAAATTTATTTGTTAGTAGAAAATATAGTAATTAGATAGGGGGATGTTTTTTTATGGAAAAAACTCAGAGAATATTAAAAAGATTTATAAGTCTTATACTAACATTTGCAATATCGTTTGGTAGTTATGTATTTCCAGTATTTGCTGCACTACCAGAAGATAACGAAGCCCCAACAATAGAAGAAGTAGTTGGTGCATATAACGATTTAAAAACACAAGGAAAAAAAGTAGCTGATAAAATTGATGAAATTAGCAATCTAAGTGTATCTGCTGCAAAATTAGTTGCATTAGGTGAAGCACAAGCTTATCTTGATGAATTAAATGAAACTTTTAAAAATACTTGGTCAGATCCTATTGAACACGAAACATTAAAAGTTATAACTACTGAATACAATGTAATAACTGTAATAGTAGATTTCAAACTTCCAGATTTAGGTATCACATTAACAAATGAAACTATGAAACAACAAGTTTTAAAAGACACATATAGTTTATTACAAAATTATTACTATGAATTAGAGTTTGTATATTTATATTTACAACAAAGTGAAGAATATACTGTACTTATCAATGAAGCGGGTTCAAAATTCGAAACAATTACAAGCTTTGTTGAAAAATTAGATGAATTAGAAATTACTTATGACAAAGATTTATATGAAACATATGTTGAAGAATTAGCAACTCTTATGATTGCTGATGATGATTTAGAAGAAAATACAACAAAAATAACAAAATTAATTAATGATTTAACTGTGTATGATAGTTCTATAAAAGAAATATTGAAAAATGGATTAAAAGAAAAATTTGCTGAATTAAAAGATTTAGCGACAAATAGTACAATTCCTGGAATGGATGTTATCGTAACAGCTACAGAAACTTCAATTGGTTTGTTAGAAGCTGATACATATAATTTATTATCAAGTGATTATGAAACACTATTAAACAATTATAATAATTTATTGTTAGATTATGAAAAGGATAATAATCCAGAAAAATATATTGAAACAAAAACTGAAGAAATCAACAATATGTTAAAAGAAACATTTGGTTTAAATATTACTGTAGAACAAATAGAATTAATTGGAAGTTTATTAAATGCTAGTCCTGGTGAACCAACAAATGTTGAAGATTTAGTTTCTAAAATGGACGCTGATGACTTATCAGAAAAATTAATTTCTGGAGAATTAAGCTACGAAGTATTAGATGCATATGCGCAAATTATTAATACTCATAAAGGAATTCTAGATAAAGTTACTGAATTGAATAGTGATTTAGGTTCACAATTTACTGCGCATATTAAAGATGCAATTAAAAATGATATATTTGGTTCAGATAATGGATATATAGAAGCATTAGATTCTATTGAAAACACTTCAAAAACTGATGAAGAAAGATTACAAATATTAAATAAATTAGACTTAATCGAATTATCTGTTGAGGTATCTAGTGATAATTTATTAGATCAAAATGATATTGATAGTATAATTTCTCCAATTATTACAAAAATTAATGAATTAAGAGAAAAATATAGTAAATCTTGTGAAAATAGATTAACAAGCTTAATTGTTAATGGTATTGAATTAGATGTTAATGAAGAAACATACAAAGTATATGTAGGTAACGATGTTACTGAATTAAAAGTATTATTTGAACAATTTAGTTCTAATTCAAAAGTTGAAGTATTAAATGGAAAAGATTTAAAAGTTGGAACAAATCAAGTGCTTGTTCTAGTTACAGCGGAAAATGGTGAAGTAAGACAATATACAATAGAAGTTATTAGAGCTGAAGCACCAGTAGTAACTACTACAGAAGTAAAATCTACTAATAAAGCTACAGTAACACCATTAACTAATAATACTTCAAATGAAACTGTTGAAGAAGAAAAAGAAGAAGTTAAAAATACAAGTGATAGCGCAGAAAAATATAATGAGGAAGTAGAAGAAGAAGGATTAAGTGCTTTAACTGTATTCCTTATTGTAGTAGGAATTGCGCTTGTGGGATATGGTGTTTATAAGATTTTCGGAGAAAAAGAAGACAAAAAGATTGAAAAAGCTTTTGAACAACCAAAACCTAATAAAAATATTAATAAATCAAAAAAAAGTAATAAAAAAAGAAAATAGTTGTGATTTAATCAACTATTTTTTTTATTTTAAGTGACAAATAATCGTAAACTCTTGAATTTTTATGATTACTTTTTTTTGATTTATTATATAATAAAAATAGAATAGAGGAGTGGTTTAGTATGGATAGTAATTATAGTAGTATGGAAAAAATAATGAAAGATAATAATATCAGAAGAAGAGATTTAGTTAAATTTAAAGAAATATTAAAAGTATATCAACCTAATAATGGATATTTATTAACTTTATTAGATCAATATACTTATAGATATATTGATTCTAGAACAAAGATGACATTCGATAAAACAATTGATGCATTATTTGAAAGTTTAGCTTATCCAGTTAATAGATTAGAAACTGATAATTACAAAATGACTAAAAATTATAAGTTAGTAAAAGATTGTATAATTGAGTATTGTCTTACTGATATACAAGACATATCTACTATTATTGATAATGTTGCTTTCCATAATAATATAACTATTGAAGAAACTAAAAATGGTATGAGTGCATATATGTCAAACTATGGGGATATAAAAAGAATAATGATTGCATTTTCTAGATATAGTGATAATTATGAGAAACATGTAAATTCAGCTAATTTGCCTGAAACGTATATTCCAATATATTCTAAAGCAGTAGTAGAAAAAATAAGAGAAATGAAAAACGAAACAAAAAATAGTATAAAAATAGTGTAAGTAAATAAGTACTTATACTTTTTGTTTTATTTAAACTATTGTATAATAAATATAGAATGTGAGGTATTCGTATGACTCCTATTGATAAAAAAATTATTGATAACATTAAAATGTTAGGAATAAATATGATTGACTCTGCGCAAAGTGGTCACCCAGGAATTGTATTAAGTTCAGCACCAATTATATATGCATTATATTCTAGACATTTAAACATTAATCCAAATGATCCTACTTGGTTAAATAGGGATAGATTTGTATTGTCTGCAGGGCATGGGTCTGCACTTTTATATGCATGTCTTTATATGGCGGGATATAATATTACGCTAGACGATTTAAAAGGATTTAGACAATTAAAATCTATTACTCCTGGACATCCAGAATTAAATGTAACTCCAGGTGTAGATTTATCTACAGGTCCACTTGGACAAGGATTTGCTTCTGCTGTAGGTATGGCAATAGCAGAAAAGTATTTAAAATCAAATTATAATGTTGATAAAAAATATGAAATATTTAATCATAACATATATGTTTTATGTGGTGATGGAGATTTAATGGAAGGAATTAGTTATGAAGCTAGCTCTTTAGCAGGTAATTTAAAACTAGACAATTTAATTATATTATATGATTCAAATAATACTTCTTTAGATGGTAAAACAAATATGACTTTTAGTGAGGATATTTGTAAAAGATTTGAATCACAAAATTGGAATTATATATTGGTTAAAAATGGGGAAGACGTTGATGCGATTGATAAAGCAATTATCCATGCTAAAAAGAGTGATAAACCAACTATCATTGAAATTAAAACTACAATTGGAAATGGTTCTTTATTAGAAGATTCTAACAAGGTACATGGAATTCCATTAAGTTCTGAAGATATTGAACAATTATCAAAAAAACTGGATATTAGAAATATTCCATTTTCTCCATCAAGTGATGCAGTTGAAAGTTTTAGAAATATGATTAAATCTAGAGTAGGATTAGAATATGATAGATGGAATGATATGTATAATGAATTTATTGATAATTCAGATAATGATATTAAAAGAGATTTTAATATTTTAAAGGGTGACACCAATATTGATTTTAACATTTTACAAAAACATGTAAGCGAGGATTTAGATGAAGCGTTAAGAATATCAAATGGAAGTATTTTAAATTTGTTATGTTCAAACACAAAATTATTTATTGGTGGTAGTGCGGATGTATCTAGTTCTACTAAAACATATTTAAATGATCAAGGTGATTTTACTAAAGATAATTATAAAGGTAAAAATATATGGTTTGGTGTAAGAGAACATGCAATGGGTGCGATTTTAAATGGTATATCAACGTATAATATTAGAACATTTGGTTCTACATTTTTAAGTTTCTCTGATTATTTAAAACCTGCAATAAGAATGAGTGCGATAATGAATCTTCCTGTAACATATATATTTACTCATGATTCAATAAATATCGGAGAAGATGGACCAACACATCAACCAATTGAACAATTATCTATGCTTAGAAACATTCCAAATCTTACCGTATATAGACCATGTGATGCCAAAGAAATTATAGGGTGTTATAATGTTATTTCTAAGTCTAAAAATCCATCATGTATTATTTTGTCTAGAAACAAAGTTAAATTACAAAAAAATTCTAATTATAAAAAAGTTGAATGTGGTGCATACATAATAAAAAAAGAAAAAAATAAATTAGACTGTGTTTTAATATCATCTGGTTCAGATATTGATAATGTAATAAATATCGCAAATGAATTAGAAAGTGATGGGTATGGAATTAGGGTAGTAAGTATGCCCTCTAAAGAATTACTTTTAAAACAAAGTGATGAGTATGTAAATGAAATATTTGATAAAGGTATTATCAAAATATTAATTGAAAGTTCTAGTGATAGAAATATTGATAATAGGATTAATGGTGATATAAAGTTTATAACACTAAATAAGTTTGGTGTTAGTGGTAAAATGAATGATGTATTGAAATATATGGAATTTGATTTTGATAGTGTTAAAAGAAAAATAGAATATTTGATAAAAAATAACAATAAGTAATGACTTATTGTTATTTTTTTGTTGTAAAAAAAGTATTTTAATTAAAAAACGTCTATATAAATAATATAAGAAAAAGATTGGAGTTGAAAAAATGAATGATTTTATAATTAATTATGATGTATTTTAAAACATTAAACATATTGATGAATTTGGTTTTGAATATTGGAATGCTAGAGAATTAATGATAGTTTTAAGGTACAATAAATGGGAGAATTTTCATAAGGTTATTAAAAAGGCAATGATAGTTTGCGAGAATAGTGGTTATCTTGTTTACGATCATTTTCCTGAGGTCAAGAAAACGATATCTATGCCTAAAAAAGCATCAAAAAAGATAATTGATTATAAATTGTCTAGATACGCTTGTTATTTAATTGCCCAAAATGGGGATTCAAGAAAGAAAACTATTGCATTTGCTCAAACATATTTTGCTATACAGACAAGAAAAATGGAGATCAGAGAAAAAGAAAATAAGATTTATAATAGAAATAATTTAAAAAGATAATAAATTTATAGCGAAAAGACATAATATAAGATTTCATAATTCCTAAATTATAATTGGATAAAATGATATATATAAATTCTTCGGACATGTCTGAAGAATTTAGAAAGGAGAATTTTAGTGAAAATAAATATATTAGAAAAAGTAGAAAATGATGAAAAATTAATAACTAGTATGTATCATCAAATATCGAATGTTATTACTGAAAATAAAACAAAAATGATTTACCAAATAAATAATACTTTAGTGGAAACAAATTTTATGATTGGAAAAATCATTGTAGAAAACGAACAAAATGGAAATATTCGTGCAGAGTATGGAAAAGATATATTAAAAAAATTATCTAAAAAATTAACTAATGAATATGGTTCAGGATTTAGTTTATCTGGTTTATATAACATGAGATTATTTTACAATAGATATAAAAATTTCCAACCACTGGCTGGAAATTTGAGTTGGAGCCATTATTGTTATTTAATTTATATAGAAGATGACGATGAAAGAAGTTTCTATGAAAAAGAATGTATTAATTCTAAATGGTCAAAAAGAGAATTAAAAAGACAAATTGATTCATCACTATTTCAAAGGTTATTATTATCAGATGGTAAAACCAATAAGAAAAAAGTATTAGAATTATCAAAAAAAGGACAAACAATAAATAGTCCTACTGATATATTAAAAGAACCTTATGTATTTGAATTTTTAGGTATTAAAGAAAATAAACCATTACTTGAAAGTGATTTAGAAAAAAATTTAATAAATCATTTATCTGCTTTTTTAATGGAATTAGGAAAGGGTTTTATGTATGTTGGAAATCAAGTAAGAATAACACTTGACAATAATAAACATTATTATGTTGATCTTGTTTTTTACAATAAAATTTTAAGGTCATACGTTTTAATTGATTTGAAAATGGATGATATGAAGCCAGAATATGTAGGACAAATGAATATGTATGTTAATTATTATTCTAAAGAAATTAAAGATGAATTTGATAATGAAACAATAGGTATTATTCTTTGTACTGGTAAAAAAGGCGTAACTATGGAATATGCTTTAGGTGGACTTTCTAACAATATATTTGCATCAACTTATACTTATTACATTCCAAATAAAGATGAATTAATAAACGAGGTAGAAAAAGTATTGAATGGGTAATAATATAGATTGAATTGCCACTATAATAACATACTATTATGTTGTTATAAATAACAACATGAATATGTATGTCTTCTTTTAAAATAAACAAATCGCTTTGTAATGATGAAAGAATTTTAACTAGAGAATATAATTTTGACAAGTTTTAAACTTGTCTTTTTCTCATATTTTAACAATTATTTCTTTTTTCACCAAATTGGGCATTATATGATATAATACTAATGAGGATGTGATTCTATTGAGAGCAATAGTATGTGGTGGTGGAACTGGTGGACATATATATCCAGCGCTTGCAATAATCAACAAGATAAAAGAAAAAGAACCAAATAGTGAATTTTTATATATAGGTACTCATAATAGAATGGAAAAAGATATAATACCTAAATATGATATAGATTATGTTGGAATAGAAATGTATGGATTAAAAAGAAAATTATCTATATCTAATGTTAAAACATTATATTGTTATATGAATGCTTTTAAAAAGTGTAAAAAAGTAATCAAAAATTTTAATCCTGATGTTGTAATTGGTGTAGGTGGATATATAACTGATCCAGTAATATCTACAGCAAAAAAGCTGGGTTATAAAACTTTTATACATGAACAAAATAGTATTCCTGGTTTATCAAATAGACATTTAGAAAAATTCGCAGATAAAATTGCGATATCTTTTGAAAGCTCTAAAAAGTATTTTAAAAATCCAGAAAAAATAGTATATACAGGTAATCCATGTGGTGAAAATGCATTACAAGCAAAAAAAATAGATAAGAAAGAACTTGGTTTAACTCCAAATAAAAAACTGGTTTTAATAGTAATGGGGTCTCTTGGTTCATCTAAGGTAAATGATATTATTACTACAATGTTACCTATGTTTAATGAACGTGATTATGAAATCTTATTTGTAACTGGAAAAAATTATTATGAAAAGATAACTAACAAATTAAAAGTTCCTAAAAATGTTAAGATTGTTCCTTATATAGATAATATGACTAGAGTTATGAAGACAACTGATTTAATGGTTTCAAGGGCAGGAGCTTCTACTATGAGTGAAATTATGTCTTTAGAGGTACCAACTATATTTATACCTAGTCCATATGTAACTGATAATCATCAATATAAAAATGCAAATGATTTAGTAAAAACTGGTGCGGCATTATTAATTGAAGAAGAAAATTTAAAAGGTGATATTTTAGTTAGAACTATTGATGAATTATTTAGAGATAAGAGAAAATATAATAAACTTAAAGAAAATTTAAAAGATATAGGAGTTAAAGGAAGCTCAGAAAAAATTTACAAAATGTTAAAAGAACTTGTAGAGGAGAAGTAACATGAAGAATATAAAAAAGATACTTGAAGATAAAAACATAGGTGAAATTTTAGAAAATGAATCGCTAAAAAAATATAATACTTATAAAATTGGTGGGGTAGCTAATTTAGTTGTCATTCCTAAAAATGTAGAAAAATTAATAGAATTGATGAACATCATAAGAGAAAATAATATTAAGTATAAAGTAATAGGTAAGGGTTCTAATTTGATTTTTTCATCTAAAGAATACAATGGAATTATAATAAAACTTGATAAATTAGATAAACTTGAAATTAATGGAACTAAAATAACAGTAGGTGCTGGATATAGTTTAGTAAAACTATCATTAGAAACCGCTAAGAGAGGACTTTCAGGTTTAGAATTTGCAGCTGGTATTCCAGGTACAGTAGGTGGTTCTGTATTTATGAATGCTGGGGCATATAAAAACGATATTGGAGAATTAATTGAAAAAGTTAAACTTATAGATGATAATTTAAATATTGTTGAAATGAGTAAAGAAGAATTAGATTTTAGCTATAGACATTCATTTTTACAAAATCATAGAGATTATATATGCATAGAAGTTACTTTAAACTTAGTAGAAGCTAATGTTGATGAGATAAAAGAAAAAATCAATAAGAGAAAACAAAAAAGATTAGAAACGCAACCATTAGAATATCCTTCAGCTGGAAGTGTATTTAGAAATCCAGAAGATATTCCAGCTGGAAAATTAATAGAAGATGCAGGTTTAAAAGGTAAAATGATTGGTGGAGCTATGGTTAGTGAAAAACATGCAAATTTTATAATAAATTACAATAATGCGACAGGTGAAGATATATATAATTTAATTAATTATGTGAAAAATGAAATAAAACAACAAACGGGGGTAGAATTAAAACAAGAACAAGAATTTGTTAATTGGGAGTAGATAATAATGGCTACAGTAAAGGTTAAAAGAAAAAAATTAAGAATTGGAATAGTTTTTTTAGTATTAATAATGTTATCCTTATTTGCATATCTAGGTTACTATTTATTTGAAAATACAATAGATGATAGAATTAAAAACATATATGTAATCGGAAATAAATATACTAAAGATTATGAAATTATTGAACTTGCCAAGATTAATAATTATCCTAGATTTCTTTCCATATCATCAAATGAAATGGAAAGAAGAATCAAGACTAATCCTTTTATAAAGGAAGTAGATGTAAAAAAGAAATTTGGAAATCAAATATACATTTATATTACTGAATATAATCCATTATTTTATGATAGAAATAATCAAAAATTAATATTAGAAACTAATAAAGATTTAGTTGTTGAGAAAATGATAGATGATATTCCTACACTTATTAATCCTGTAACTGATGAATCTGTATATAAAAATTTAATAACAAAATTTATAAAAATAAATGATGAAGTTAAACAAAAAATTTCAGAAATAAATTATATACCAAATGAAGTAGATAAAGAAAGATTTTTATTTTCAATGAAAGATGGAAATTATGTTTATATTACACTAACTAAAATAGAAGAAGTTAATAAATACTTAGATGTATTAAGTACTTTAAACAATAAAAAAGGAGTCTTATATTTAGATTCTGGAAATTATTTTGAAATATTAAATTAAATTGGTGAAGTAAATGAAGAAAAGAAGAAAAAGGAAAAAAAAGATTAAATTAATAATCGTTGTAATTATTATAGTAATAGTAGTATTAGGTTTTTTATATTTAAATTATGAACCATTAAAACTAAAATATATAGGTTATACAGATAATGAAATAAAAATTATATTTGATAAGTTAGGCGATAATGAAATTAAAAAGGTTTTATCTAGTAAATATTTAGAAAATTTAGTATTAGTTATTAATGATGAAAGATATGATTATAATAAATTTGATGAGTATATTACTATGATTGAAGATGGTAAAACTTTGGATGAAATTTATTATGTTGAAAAAGAAAATAATGATGTGATTATAGAACAAGAAGATAATGATGTAGAAACTAAATTTAAAACTGCTAAATATTATATTGACGCTAACATTGATAGATATTTAAATTATTTAAATGAAAACCCAAATAAGAATATTGATGAAGTTATTAGATGTGTTAATTCTAATATTGATTATGAATTTTATACTAATGTAACTGCGACTGATATGACTGAAGGGCACTTGATTTTAGTAAATAAATATACAAAGTTAGACAAAAATTATATTCCAAATCTAGTAACTATGAGTAATGTATATTCATATGGTAATATGCAGATGGAGAAAACTGCATATGAATATTTCAAAAAAATGGTTGATTCTGCTAAAGATGATGGAATAAAGTTATATAATATTTCATCATATAGAAGTTATGATACACAAAATTATTTGTATAATAATTATGTTAATAGCGATGGAAAAAAAGCAGCTGATACATTTTCAGCACGTGCTGGATATTCAGAACATCAAACAGGACTTGCAACAGATATAAATACAGCTAATTCTTCTGATCATTTTGAAAATACTAAAGAATATAAATGGTTAATAAATAATTCATATAAATATGGTTTTATTCTTAGATATCCACAGGGTAAAGAATATATTACTGGTTATAAATTTGAACCATGGCATTATAGATATGTTGGATTAGAAGTAGCTAAATATATTAAAGAACACAATATTACGTTTGAAGAGTATCACGCATATTTTATTAAAAATAAATAAAATTAAACTACTGTACAAGTTGCAGTAGTTTTGTTATAATATATTTCATAGGAATAATGCCCCGTATAAATGTTCTATTTTTATTTTTTTAAATTTATTGTATAATAAATATTATAAATGAGGAGAGTTGGTCTATCTATGAAGAAAATATATACGAGTATAGATATTGGTTCAGATAGTATCAAAATGGTAACTGCTGAAATATATAAAGGTAAAATAAATATTTTAGCTTCAACTGCTATAAAATCTGAAGGAATCAAAAAAGGGTTAATTGTAGATGCTGCTAAAGCAATTATTTCGATAAAAGAAGCATTAACAAGTATAGAAAATATGTTGGGTATCAAAATAAATAAAGTAATTGCGTCAGTCCCTGCTAATGGTGCAGAGTTTGCGTTAGTAGATGGATACTCAACAATTACCAATGAAGAGAAAAAAGTAACAGGAAACGATATTATTAGATGTTTACAAGCCTGTGTTTATAATAAAATATCAGAAGATAGGGAATTAATTACTGTTGTACCAATAGAGTTTGCGTTGGATGGTGAAACTGGAATTAAAGATCCTAAAAATTTAATTGGTGAAAGATTAGGAGTTAAAGCAATAATGATAACTACTCCTAAAAAGAATGTTTATTCAGTAATTAGTGTTTTAGAAAATGTAGGATTAGAAGTCATTGATGTTGTGTTTAATTCAATAGGTGATTACTATCAGTTTAAAAATCAAAATATAGATTCTTGTGTTTCAGGAATAATAAATATTGGAGCAGAAACTACAACTGCATCAGTATTTAATAAGGGAATATTAATGAATACTAAAGTAATTAATATCGGTGGTAAAAATATAGATAAAGATATTACTTATGTATATAGATTAAATTTAAGAGATAGTAGAAAACTAAAAGAAAGTTTTGCAGTAGCTCATAAGAGATTTTCTAAAGTTAATGAAACGTTTGATATCATTAATAATGAAGGTGAAAGTCTAAAAATCAATCAATATGAAATTTCTGAAATTTGTATGGATAGATTAATGGAAATTATAAAAATTGTAAAAAATGAAATAAAAGACTTAACAAACAAAGAAATAAGTTATATAATTATTACAGGAGGAACTAGTGAGTTCTCTGGTTTTAACACATTATTAAATGAGTTTATTAATAAAAATATTACGATAGCTGATATGAATACTATTGGCGTACGAAAAAATAGATTTTCTTCTTGTGTTGGAATGATAAAATACTTCAATGAAAAGATGAAACTTAGAGGTAGAAATTATTCAATGTTAGATGAAGAAAAACAAGAAGAATTAGTATCAATTAAAAAGAAAAATAACTTTTCTAGTAATTCAATAATTGGAAAAGTATTCGGTCATTTTTTAGATAATTAGGGAGGCACGTTATGTTTGGATTAGAAATGGATCAATTAGCAAAAATAAAGGTAATAGGTGTTGGTGGTGGAGGTAATAATGCTGTAAACCGAATGATAGAATCTGGAGTTAAAGGTGTTGAGTTCATTGTTGCAAACACTGACTTACAAGTGTTAAATGCTTCAAAAGCTCCAATTAAAATTCAATTAGGTGTATCCTTAACTGATGGATTAGGTGCTGGATCAAACCCAGAAGTTGGTAGAGAAGCAGCATTAGAGTCTAAAAAGGAAATTGAAGAAATTTTAAAAGGTGCTGACATGGTGTTTGTTACTTGCGGTATGGGTGGTGGAACTGGTACCGGTGCTGCTCCTGTAATTGCTGAAATCGCACAAGATTTAGGTGCATTAACAGTTGGTATTGTTACAAAACCATTTAGTTTTGAAGGTAGAAAAAGAATGGAACACGCAATGGGTGGTCTAGAAGAATTAAAAAAACATGTAGATACACTAATTGTTATTCCAAATGATAGATTAAGAGAAATAATTGATAGATCTACTCCAATGCTTGAAGCATTTAGAGAAGTAGATAACGTGTTAAGACGTGGTGTTCAATCAATATCTGACTTAATAGCAGTAGCTGGGTTAGTTAACCTTGACTTTGCTGATGTTAAAACAGTTATGAAAGATAGAGGAAACGCTGTAATTGGTATAGGTATTGGTGTAGGTGAAAATAGAGCTATTGAAGCTGCTAAACAAGCGGTATCAAGTCCATTATTAGAAACATCTATATCTGGTGCAACTGATGCTATTATAAATATTACTGGTGGTGGTAACTTAACGTTATTTGAAGCAGAAGATGCTGCTCAAATAGTTAGAGAAGCTGCTAATACTGAAATCAATACAATATTCGGTGCAGTAATTAATGAAAACTTAACTGATGAAGTTATTGTTACAGTAATCGCAACAGGTTTTGAAGAACCAGCTGAACCATTATATCAATCATATACTAATCAAAAAAGAGAAGAAGTAAGAAGTACAAGAAGTACTTTACCATTAGATAATGATGATGACGATGATTCTGATTTAGATATCCCTCCATTCTTAAGAAGCAAAAGAGGATTTTAATGAATTTAAAGACAGTAATTAAAGTGATATTAATTACTGTTTTTTTATGTAAACCGTGTCAAAAGGGATTGACTATAAATAGATAAGTCATGTATAATTTAAATATAATAGAAGGAGTGATAAAAATGGAAGAAAATAAAAATAGTAAAAGTATTATATTTTCAATCGTAGCTGTATTACTGTTAGTTGTAGTAGTAGCAGGAGCAACATATGCATACTTTGCATCTTCATCAAGTACAGCTAAACAAGAAATTAAAACAGGATCATTGGCAATGGGATTCACTAATGGAGAATTCTTAAGAGCAGATTCATTAATGCCAATATCAGACAGTGAAATCAAAACAAAAGCAGCAGAATTAGATTTTTCTGTAACAAACCAAGGTACAGAACATATGAATCTAACAATAAGTCTAACAGATATCGAAATATCAGATGATTTAAAAGATGTAGACTTTAGATGGGGATTATACAACAAAGATAAAGACTTAGGTATAGCATTTGGTATATTTGAAGATATAGGAACACAAACAAGTGTAACATTATTAACAGATACAATAATAGATGCAGTACTAGATGAAAATGAAGAAGACATAACAAAAAACTATACATTAAGAGTATGGATACATGATGATGGAGCAAATCAAAATTACATGCAAGGAGAAACATTCAGTGCGAAAGTTACTGTAGATGGTGAACCAGTTAAATATACACCAGAAGAATGTTTTGATTTCGATTTAACTACTGGAACAATTACAGGATATGATACTGATTGGCAAGGAACGACATGTAGAACAGATAAGGTAGATGGAGTAGATGAATTAGCTGTTGTAATACCTAAAACTATAGATGGTGTTACTGTTACTAAAATTGGCGAAAATGTTATGAATTTTGTTGAAGGAAATCCATATGTCGATTTCTATAATTATTCAATAAATAAAGTGATATTACCTGATACTATTACACAGATTGGTGATGGCGCTATCAGTTATAATGTTTTAAATCATTTAACCATTCCTGATAGTGTTACTGATATAGGAAGTATGTACGCTGTAGCGATTGATGTTACAATTCCAGAAAGTGTAACATCAGGTAGTTTCAGTGCTACATTTTATGGTGATGAGATTGTTGAATCAGATACTTTGGTAATTCCTGGTTCAATGGCTACAATAGTGGAAAGTGCATTTGGTGAAAGTAGATTTGAGAAAATTATATTAATGGAAGGTATTACTACTATTGAAAAAATAGCATTTAGCGGTGCTTATGGTATAACAAGTATTGAAATACCATCAACTGTTACAACTATTGGTGAAAAAGCGTTTGTTGATGGTAATGACTATGGAAAAGATATGACACAAATAATAGTACGTGGTAAAACAAGTATACCAAGTACATTTGATGAAAATTGGAATTGTAAAAATGACGGATGTACTGAAAGATACAATGTAGTATTTAGACCATAATTAAAACTAAAGAAGCTTATGCTTCTTTTTGTTTGCCTTGTTTTCCAATAATTCCACCAGTCATTGATGAGATGATAAGTATTAAATAATATATTAAGTTTTTCCACTCAAATGGTGTATTAAAGCCTAGTAATACTACTAATAACATAAATATACTAATAATAGAACCAATTTTTAAACCTTCAAATATTCCTCTTTTTTTACTTCTTTTAGAAAGATAAAATCCACTAAAGATAAATGTACCTATTATTAGAATCATTTGGATAATATTTAAAAAATTATCACTAATAATATTAAAATAATTTAACAAGGTAAATAAAAACATACCAATTATAATAGTTAAAAATACATACATAATATCTTTTAAATAAACTTTTAACATATAAATCACCTAATAAATCGTATGTTATTGAATAAATTTATATTACACCACCCATAACTGTATTAGGTGATATATATGAATTATATGGCTGTTATTTTTAGAACTGTATTCTTTTATTTTGTTGTTTTAATATTATATAGGGTTATGGGTAAAAGGGAAGTTGGTCAACTTGGAATTGTAGATTTAATTGTATCAATACTTATTTCACAATTAGTTGCGATTAGTATAGAAAACTATGATGATACTATATTGATGTCTTTGATTCCTATTGTACTATTAACTTTTCTTCAGCTTGGGCTTGCATATTTAGCTTTAAAGGTGCCTAAAACTAGAAGTTTTTTAGATGGTAAGCCTTCTGTCTTAATTAAACATGGAAGAATAAATTTTAAAGAAATGTGTAGGCAAAAATATAATTTAGATGACTTATTGATGCAGTTAAGAGAAAATGGAGTAAGGAATTTAGAAGAGGTAGAATACGCTATATTGGAGACTAGTGGAAATCTATCATTGTTTAAAAAAAATATATTAAAGATACCTACAGATTATCCTTTTGCGATAATTGTAGATGGCAAAATACAAGATGATATATTAAAAGAAATTAATAGGAGTAGAGATTGGATACAAAATATATTAGATAAGAAGAGGATAAAAGTTGATGATGTTTTTTATGCGTTTTATAAGGGGTCAAAAACTTTTATAATTAGGAAAAGTGAATTATTAAATTAAACTAAATTTTAAGCACATTAGTGCTCTTTTTTTTGTTTCGTGTTATACTATATATATAAATAGTAGTCAGTGAGGTAAAATAATGTTTGAAGAGGGAAAAAAATATAAATTAAGTATAATTAGACAGGAAACTACAGGTAATGGAGTTGCTAAATACAATAAATTTCCAGTGTTTATTCCATATGGATTACCTGGGGAATTAGTAGAAGTTAAAATAAATAAATTAAAGAAAAATTACGCTAATGGAGAAATTATAAAACATATAACTAATTCTAAAGATAGAGTAAAACCACCATGCCCATATTATTATCAATGTGGTGGTTGTGATTTGATGCATCAAGATTATAATGCTAGTTTGGAATTCAAGAAAAAGAATTTAATAGAGTTACTATATAAATTTGCTAAAGTAAATTCTAATTTAATAAAGCTAAATAGTGTGGTTAAAGCTGAAGATAATTTTTATTATAGAAATAAAGTTACATTTCATGTTGAAAATAATAAAATTGGTTTTTATAAAGAAGATACTAATGAACTTGTAGAAATTAATGAATGTATAATTATAAATCCTATCTTTAATATTGCATTAAAAGTAATAAAAAAATATTTAAAGGATAGTAATATAAAAACGGTTGTAATGAAGTATGGGGAATACACTAAAGAGTTAATGGTTATTTTTGAAACAGATAAGGATTTGAATCTTAAGTTGATAGAGGATTTAAAATCAAAAATAAAAGTTTTAAAAAGTATATATACTTCAAATAAAAATAAACATAAATTAATATATGGAAGTGAATATATTACTGAGAAATTATTGGATAAAACTTTTAGAATAACACCTAAATCTTTTTTTCAAGTAAATACTAAACAAATTGAAAAGTTATTTTCTAATATTCAAAAATATATTACAGATAATGATATAAATATATTAGATTTATATTGTGGGACAGGTGTAATTAGTATTTTGATTGGTGATAAGAGTAGGAAGATATTAGGAGTAGATATAGTAAAAGAAGCTATTGATGCCGCAAATATTAATAAAGAAATTAATGATTGTAATAATATTGAGTTTATATCCTCTAATGTTAAAAATGTACTTCCTGTAATAAAGAAAGCTAATAAGAATTTGGATGTTATTATACTTGATCCTCCAAGAAGTGGAATTGATAAAGATAGTATAGAAATTATTAATGAATTATTACCTAAGAAAATAATATATGTTTCATGTAATCCAGTAACTTTAACTAGAGATTTAAATATATTAAAAGCTAATTATGACATTAAAGAAATAACACCATATGATTTATTTCCTATGACACATCATGTAGAAACTTTAACTTTGTTACAAATTAAGGAAAATTAGTGTTTTTAAAAAATATAAAAATAATAAAAAAAACTTGCATTTTTGATAAAAACTGTTAAAATAGATGCTGTAAAGGGAGTGTTTGTATGAATAAATTTTTCAAGAAGTTTAATTCAGCTGAGTGTGTTGGCATAATTATACTTGCATTATTAGTAGTTTTTGCAGGATATATGGTTTACAATCATAAAGATTTTAAAGTTAATACTACTACAAAATCAGAATCTAATAATAAAAATTTATCTGGTTATTATTATGATGATTATTATGATGATTATTATGACTACGAAGATGATTACTATTATGATGATGACTACTACTATGATTATGAAGATGACTATTATTACGATGATGAAGATTATTATTACGACTATGACTATGATTATGATTATAAATATGTAAATAATAAATATTATGATGATTACAGATATTATGATTATAATGATAAAAATGCGCCATCAATTAGATTAGACGCTATTGGTGTTGTAATTCAATATCAAGATTTTGATCCGATGAATGGTGTTAGTGCTAGTCATTCAAAATACGGTGATATGACTGATGATATTGAAATAATATATAACAATGTTGATACTGATGTTCCAGGTACATACAGTGTTGTATATAAAGTATGTAATTATCCAGGTTCAGATTATTGTAGATCTACTTCTAGAAATGTAATTGTAAGAAGTATAGATTATGATAATCAATTTGGATATGAAGACTATGATAGAGAACCTATATGGAGTAATACAAAATCAGTAACTTGTAAACAAGGTTCTACAAAATGTAGTACTTCTAAAGTAGAAAAACCTACTGCAAAAGATCCTAATACAAATAGAGAATTAAGAGTAAAATTAATCGATGGTTATGTAGATATTGAAACACCAGATACTTATGTATTAGTTTATAGTGCAGAAACATCATATGGTGTTGTTGGTACAGTTTCTAAATTAGTAATTATTGAAAGAGATTACTCATATGATTATGATTACGATTATGATTATGATTATGACTACGATTATAATATGAAAAGTAAATTTATAGATAATTATAAATGGACAAATAAAGTTACTTATACTTATCAATGTAGTGTTGAAGGACAATATGGTTTAAATGGTTGGTCTTTAGTTTCAACTGATAAGTCAAATGGTCAATATTCTTCAAGTGCTGATAATCATCCAACATACTATTACAGTAAAAATGGATATTCTGGAACTTTAAATAAAGTTGATTTCTATTTACAAGATTCAGAAGATAAATTAACTAATGATTTAGGTTATTGTAATACAGTTGGTCAAACTAAACAAGTGGTTAGAACTTGGGTTGGTTTATATTCAGGATTTGTATATAATTACAATTAAAAGTGTATGAAAATACACTTTTTTTCTTTTGTAATAAAAAAATAAATTATGTAAACTAAGTGTATAATTATCATTAAAGTCTAAACTTGAATTTTAAAGAGTGTTATAATATATATGTAGAAATTTAATTTTTGTTACTACTTTGTATAGTTTGTACATATAAATTAATAGGTGGCGAGTAATATGATAAATATAAAAACTAATTCAAAATTAATTAAACCAGGTGATACATTTATAGCTATTAAAGGTTTAAATAGAGATGGACATGATTATATAGAATCAGCTATAGAAAATGGTGCATCAACTATTATATGTGAACACGGAAATTATAGTGTTAATACTGTAGTAGTGCCTGATACATATAAGTTTTTAAGAGAGTATTTATATACTAATTATTATGATAAAATTAAAGATTTGAAAATAATAGGAATGACTGGAACAAATGGTAAAACAACAAGTTGTTATCTTTTATATCAAGCATTTAAAAAGTTAAATAAAAAATGCGGATATATTGGAACAATAGGATTTTATATAGATGAAAAAGTACGTGATTTAGACAATACTACACCTGAAATCCAAGATGTTTATGAAATGTTATTAGAGTGTTCAGAAAATAATTGTGAATATGTTGTGATGGAAGTTAGTAGTCATGCGCTTGCTTTAGGTAGAGTTGATACATTAAGCTTTGATTATGCAATATTCTCAAACCTTACTGATGATCATTTAGATTTTCATAAAACATTTGAACATTATACTGAGTCAAAGAAAAAATTATTTACAATGGTAAAAAACAGTGGCGCATCAATTATAAATGTTGATGACCCTAATTATGAAAAGATAGTTAATAATAATTCTAGAAATTTGTTTTTTGGATTTAATAATTCAGAATATAAAATATTAGGTTATGAGTATATAGATTATAAAACACATTTTAATGTAATAATTAACGGAAAAGAAGAAAAATTTATTACTAAGTTATTAGGAAAATATAATATACATAACATGATGGGTGTTATATTGGTATTAAATGATTTAAAGATAGATATAGAAAAGATTAAAGAGATTGTTAGTGAAATAAATTATCCTCCAGGTAGAATGGATACAGTTAAACATAACAAATCATTAATAATAGTAGATTATGCACATACTCCAGATGCAGTATTAAATGTTATAAGTTGTGTTAGAGAGTATACTAAAGGAAAAATTTATTCAATAATTGGTTGTGGCGGTAATAGAGAAAAAACTAAAAGACCACTAATGGCAAAAGGCGCAACTGATTTATCAGATTATGTTATTATCACTAATGATAATCCTAGATTTGAAGATCCTAAAGAAATAATTAAAGATATGACTAATGGATTAGATAATACTAATTATGAAATTTGTGAAGATAGAGTAGAAGCAATTCATAAAGGAATAGATATGCTTAAAGATAATGATGTTTTACTAATATTAGGTAAGGGTCATGAGGATTATCAAATAATTGGTGATGTAAAACATCATCATGATGATAAAGAATGTGTAGTAGAATATATAGATAAGGTGATGTAAAAATGTTATTACTTACTAAAACAGTACTATCTGTAATGATTGGATTTTTATTAGCAACAACATTAGGATTAATTTTAATACCTCTTTTAAAGAAATTAAATGTTAAACAAAGCCTTAGTATATATATGGAAGAAGCACATAGAAAAAAAAGTGGTACTCCTACTATGGGTGGTTTAATATTTCTAATACCAACTGTTGCAACTATATTTATTCTTTATTTTATGAATAAAATAGAAATAACAACAAATTTGTTGATGGTATTATTTGTGCTTATTGCATATGCGCTTATAGGATTTATAGATGATTATTTAATAATTAGAAGACATAATAATAAGGGACTTACAGAAGTACAAAAATTATTAGGACAAGTAATAATTGCGATTGTTTTCTTCTTTATGTTTCTAAAAACAGGTGGAGAAACCTCTTTAGTAATATCTACTCTTGGAATAAATATTCAAATGGGATGGCTTTATGGTTTGTTTATATTATTCTTATTAGTAGGTGGTAGTAATGCAGTTAACATTACCGATGGATTAGATGGTCTTGCTGGTGGATTATCAGCTATTGCATTTATTGCGTTTGGTCTTATTTCTCTAAACTGTGGATATGAAGATATTGGTATATTTTGTTTTATACTTTGTGGAGCACTTATGGGATTCTTGATATTTAATATTCATCCCGCAAAAATATTTATGGGTGATACTGGTTCTTTAGCTTTAGGTGCTACTTTAGCAACTATAGCAATTCTTGTTAGAAGAGAACTAACACTTGTTATAGTAGCAGGAGTATTTATAATAGAAACATTAACCGTAATAATCCAAATACTATGGGTTAAATTATTTCATAAAAGATTATTCTTAATGACACCTTTACATCATCATTTTGAAAAGCTTGGATGGAGTGAAGTGGATATAGTTAAATTATTTTGGACAATAGGCTTAACATTATGTATGGCTGGAATATTCTTTGGAGTATGGTTATAAACAGATAATAATTTATCTGTTTTTTTGTGTAAACTTGCGTCAAAAAGGATTGACTAAAAATAGATAAGTCATGTATAATTTAAATATAATAGGAGGAGTGATAAAAATGGAAGAAAATAAAAATAGTAAAAGTATTATATTTTCAATCGTAGCTGTATTACTGATAGTTGTAGTAGTAGCAGGAGCAACATATGCATACTTTGCATCTTCATCAAGTACAGCTAAACAAGAAATTAAAACAGGATCATTGGCAATGGGATTCACTAATGGAGAATTCTTAAGAGCAGATTCATTAATGCCAATATCAGACAGTGAAATCAAAACAAAAGCAGCAGAATTAGATTTTTCTGTAACAAACGAAGGTACAGAACATATGAATCTAACAATAAGTCTAACAGATATCGAAATATCAGATGACTTAAAAGATGTAGACTTTAGATGGGGATTATACAATAAAGATAAAGACTTAGGTATAGCATTTGGAATATTCAAAGATATCGGTACAAATACAAGTGTAACATTATTAACAGATACAATAATAGATGCAGTACTAGATGAAAATGAAGAAGACATAACAAAAAACTATACATTAAGAGTATGGATACATGACGATGGAGCAAATCAAAACTACATGCAAGGAGAAACATTCAGTGCGAAAGTTACTGTAGATGGTGAACCTATTAGTTATACACCAGAAAGTTGCTTTGGATTTAATTCAAGTACAGGTACAGTTACATCATATGATTATGAAACATGTGGTGTAGCTGGTGTTGACGTGGTAATACCTAAATCAATAGATGGTGTTGCAGTTACAACTATTGGTAGTTCTTTTTGGTCAACTGGTGATGGACTTCCTTGGGGAACAGATGAATATATAGAATCTATGATTTTACCTGATACTATCACTAAAATTAACGACGAAGGAATTTATTATTTTGCTGCTGCGAGCGAATCGGAAATAACAATACCAGAAAGTGTAATAACTATTGGTAATAGCGGTTTTTCAGCAAGTCTTGCAAGAAATATACCAGAAAGTATAACAACTATTGGATCATATGCATTTTATGGGAACATTTCAGCAGTTATACCTGGAAGTATCACTTCACTTTCTGAAGGTGCAATTAATGAATCTTCTGCAGAAAATATAATATTAATGGAAGGGATAAATGAAATCCAAGATTATGCATTATCTGGTAATTATTATGTGACTTCAATTGAAATACCGTCAAGTGTAACAACTATTGGATCAAATGCATTTGCTGATAATGAATATTTAACAGAAATAATAGTGCGTGGTAAAACAAGTGCACCAGCTACATTTGATGAGAATTGGAATTGTAAGGATTATGATTGTACTGAACGATACAATGTAGTATTTAGACCATAATTAAAATATTAAAAATTCTTATATCATATGATATAGGAATTTTTTTTATATATAAATACTTTGTCTTATTTTTACATATAAATTAATAGATGCTTGAAAGTAAGGTGTGAAATGTGAAAAAAATAAATTTTGATTTAATATTGATTGCTGCTGTAATAATATTATCTATATTTGGTGTAGTAATGATATATTCATCATCGAGTGTTTGGGCAGAGTATAAATTTGGAGATTCATTCAAATATTTAAAATCACAATCTTTATTTTTGATAGTTGGTATTGTACTAATGATTATAGTTTCTAAATACAATTATAAACAATATAAAAAACACGCTAATATCATACTTGGAGTTTGTTTTATATTATTAATTTTAGTAATAATACCTGGTATTGGTACAGTAAGAAATGGCTCTAGAAGTTGGTTTGGTATTGGACCTTTTGGTATTCAACCTAGTGAATTTATGAAGCTTGCACTCATAATATTTACTGCCAAATATTTAGAAAAAAATAATAAATATATTGGTGATATTAAAAAGGGTGTATTTCCTATATTAGGTATAACTTTAATTTCTTTTGCGCTTATTATGCTTCAACCAGATTTTGGTACTGGAACAATTTTAGTTATGACTATTATTTGTATGTTATTTGTTAGTGGTGTTAAAATGGGATTCTTTATGAAAATAGGTATAGTAGGTCTTATTGGGGTAGTTATTTTAATAGTTATCGCTCCTTACCGTTTACAACGTATTTTATCTTTTGTTAATCCTTGGGTGGATCCATTGGGTGCAGGATTTCAGATTATACAATCATTATACGCAATAGGTCCTGGTGGATTGCTTGGCATGGGGTTAGGTAATTCTATTCAAAAACATTTTTATCTTCCAGAACCCCAAACAGATTTTATATTTTCGATAATTAGTGAGGAATTAGGATTTTTAGGCATTGTAATTGTTAGTGGATTATTTTTAACTATAATTTATAGGGGAATAAAAATTGCATTAAATTCTGAAGATTTGTTTGGAAAATATTTAGCATTTGGAATGATATTTCAGCTTTCTTTTCAAGCAATTTTAAATTTAATGGTAGTTGTAGGATTAATTCCTGTAACAGGTGTTACTTTACCATTTTTAAGTTACGGAGGAAGTAGTTTGCTGATAACAATGGTAAGTATGGGAATTTTACTTAATATATCAAGATGTCAGAAATAATTACAAATTTATATTGGTTTTCAAATATATGTTTTATATAATTATATAAGAGAATAGGGATTAATGTTCATTCTATGAGTTAATTAAATTTTTAATAAAATTAAAAACACATGATATTAATCATGTGTTTTGTTTGTTATCTTGTTCTTCCTTCGCTTTTAATAATGTCAGTTTTTTGTTTTTCTATATCTTCTAAATAACCATTAATTATATCTCGATATTCTTCTAATAATTCTGTTTGGTTTATATTAAATTCTTTATTAGACATAAGTTCCATAAAATTATTTTTAGCTCTTTTTTTTGTTTCGCTTAAAACTTTTAATGCTAATATAATAACTATTGGACGTGGTGAATGATTACCTTTCATACTTTTTAAATTATTAATGTTAATAATGGTTTCAAATTCATTATTTACTAGAACTTTTTCTTTCTCATCCATATTTGAAAAATGTCTTTCTAGTGATTTATCTATTTCAACTATTTCTTGTTCGTTATTTTTAACTTGTTCTTGTTGAAATAAAACTTGCTCATCTAATGATTTGATAAATTCTGTATAAGTATCATTTAGTTTTCCAAATTTATCGTTTTCATCTCTAATTGTTCTCCAACAATCATTTAATACTCCATGTAATGAATATTCTTGGTTTTTAGAATCAAAATAAATATTGGTTTTCAAAAGATCTTCAGAATCAAGATAAGCTTTATGTTGAGGTTTAATTTTAAAACCTTTTTTAATATAATTAACAGCTTCTTGTATATTTGAAAATCCTAGTTTTTTTACATTAAAGTAAAGTTGCCCTAATTGTATAATGTTAGGTTTTTGTTTTTGCTCTTTAAATATAAAATAGTCATAACAATCATATCTAAAAAACAGTCTTTCTATTTTATTTTTTGTGTTACTGTACTCATCCTGATCTTCTTTGTATTCCATATAAGAATGTAATGTATTAACTAAATCTTCTTGATTTATTTGTTGTATAGAATTCATTTTTTTGATATTATCTTTAATTCTTTTGTTTTCTTTCTCCTTGAAATGTTTCTCATGTGTTAGTTTTACTGGTTCTTCTAATTTTTTTAGTAAAGTTTTATCTATTAATATTTCATATGTTTTATCAACTAACTCTAAATCTACATTATATCCTTTACATATATTTTTACCAAGATATTCATTTATTTTCTGACACGATTTTAACATTTCAGATTCGATTGTATCTTCGTCTTTATAGAAATCAAATAATTTATCAAATTCTTTGTTTGATATAGAGTTTTTTAATTCAGTTAATGATTCAATGGTTTTATCAATTCTAGCTATTTTTGATTCATAACTAATTGCATGGTTATCAGAAATAGTGATTATGTCATCTTTTTTAGATGTTAATTTATTTATTTGTTCGTTTATATCTTTTATTATTGGTTCAGCATCATATTCCATGCTTTTTTTCATAATAGATAATTTGATTTCTGATTCTAATAACTTTAATGTGTTTTTAATTAAACCAATATCATAAGTTTTATAATCTTGTGATCCATATGAAAAATCATTTAATATAAATTCAAATTGTTCTAATATTTTTTTTGTTTCTTCCATAATTATTTCACTTCCTTATTTTCTTTATTATTTGATAAATCATCTATTTTATCTAGTAAATTATTTATTCTATCTAGTATTTCTAATTCTTCTTTAATATCCATTTGTTTTATCCCTCACTTTTAATTCCATTATACCATATTTTAATTTTATTCAAATACATTTTACATAATTTTACACCACTATAATAATTATTAATAAAAGTTATACTATATAAGTAATTGTTTAATATTTCTTGCATATTATTTACTGGTGATAATAATGAATGATGAATTATATACAAAAGTACAAAAATTAAAAATGAAAGATAAAAACAATAAAAATAAAAAGGACAAGATAGTAAAAAAAAGTAAATATTTAAAATCAATTTTATATAAGTCGTTAATTACGACAGTACTAGTACTAAGTGTATTAATTATAGCTAAAGCATCAGATAAATATAAAGCTATAATTAAACAAAATGTATTTGATAAAAATTTTTCTTTTGCTAGTGTAAATGAGGTTTATACTAAATATTTAGGATCCGCACTTCCTTTTAAGGATATTAAAATATTTAAAGAAGAAACTAAAACTACTTTTGAAGAAAAATTAAAATATACTGAGGCAAATAAATATTTGGATGGGGTAAAACTTACAGTTGAACAAAACTATTTAGTACCAATACAAGAGAGTGGATTAGTAGTTTTTACTGGTGAGAAAGAAGGATATGGAAATATTGTTATTATTCAACAAGTTAATGGAATAGATATGTGGTATGGTAATTTAAATAATGTTAATGTTAATTTATATGATTATGTAGAAAAAGGTTCCTTATTAGGAGAAGTTAAGGATACTAATCTATATTTAGTATATCAGAAAGATGGCAAATATGTTGATTATAAAGAATATATTGAAGAAGATTAATATTAGTCCAATATTCTTTTTTTTAGCCTTTACATCAGTTATTACAGGATTATTCAAAGATTTTTTAGTGTTTACATCAATAATAATATTTCACGAAACAGGTCATATTCTATCTGCAATATATTATAAATGGAAAATAAAAAAAATTAATTTTTATCCATATGGTGGCTACATAGAATTTAATGAAATATTGAATAAACCAATCAAAGAAGAGATAATAATTGTGATATCCGGACCTATTAGTCAAATATTATATTTTTTAATAATATATTTTCTTTACAATAATAATTATATTTCAACAAATATTTATGAATTATTTAAACACTATCATAATTCTATATTACTATTTAACTTGATTCCGATATATCCATTAGATGGTATTAAAATAATAAACTTATTATTAAGTAAATTTATACCATATAGATATGCACATTATATATCATTATTAATATCAATAATATTTATTATTGTTTTTACTTTTAGCTCAATTATATTTGGTCTTAGTATGAATTTTATATTAATAGTGGGTGTATTATTAAATCAGATAATTAAAGAAAAAAAGAATCATAATATGCTTTGTAGTAAATTTATATTTGAAAGATATATGTATTCATTAAGCTTCAATAAAACTAAAATTATTAATGAAGAAAATTTAAAAAAAATGTATAGGGATTATAAACATGTATTTAAAACTAGAAATCAATACATAACAGAAAAAAAGGAATTAAAAAAAATATTTAGAAAAGTTTGACTTAATCATTATAATATGGTAAAATCTTTAATGTTTGTAGGGCCTCTAACTCTACAACCGCACAGAAAAGGTTAGAAACTTTTAGTACCTTAATGGCGAGTCTTAGAATATTAAATAAGGAGGTAATAAGATGAAAGCAGTTATAGAAACTGGTGGAAAACAATATGTTGTATCTGAAGGTTCAGTAATCTATGTTGAAAAATTAGAAGCTGAAGCTGGAAAAGATTTTGTTTTCGAAAACGTATTAATGGTTGATGGTAACGTTGGTAGACCATATGTTACTGGTGCGAAAGTTGTTGGTACTGTTGATAAACACGGTAAACAAAAGAAAATCGTTGTTTATAAATATAAACCAAAGAAAAAATATCGTAGAACACAAGGTCATAGACAACCATATACAAAAGTTACTATTAAAAAAATTGAAGCATAGTGATTAGTTATGATAAAGATTATTATTAATGAAGAAAATGAAATAACTATTTCTGGTCATTCTGGATATGAAGAAGCTGGAAAAGATATAGTATGTGCATCTGTTAGTAGTATTGCAATAACTACAATTAATGGAATACTTAGTATTGATTCTGAAGCCCTTAATTATGAAACTAGTGATGGTTATATCAAGATTTTAATAAATAAACATTCTAATATTATTGATGCTTTATTACAAAACATGATTAATTTATTTAAAGAATTAGAGAAAGATTATAATAAATATGTAAAAATAGAGGAGGTGCGATGATATGCAACTTTTAAAGTTAAATATTCAATTATTTGCGCATAAAAAAGGTAAAGGTTCATCTTCAAACGGTAGAGATTCTGCTGGTAGAAGATTAGGAGCTAAAGCTAGTGATGGGGAATTCATTACTGCTGGAAGCATTATATATCGTCAACGTGGAACTAAAATTTATCCAGGAACAAATGTAGGTATGGGTAATGATCATACATTATTTACTAAAATTGATGGATATGTTAAATATGAACGTTTAGGAAGAGATAAAAAACAAGTAAGTGTTTACGAAACAATTTAGTTTACATTCGGTATAATTTAAAAGACAATATTTATTGTCTTTTTTTATGTTTGATGTTACAATCTAGATATAATAATAAGGAGGTTAATTATGAAATATTCAAAGATAGTAATTTTATCAATATTATTAATCGTTAGTATTTTATTTTTAACACCTTTTTTTATTGACTTTAACAATACCAATAATAATCAAATATTTAATACAGGTAAGTTGTCTGTTGAAAAAACAGAAGATAAAAACATAGTTGCTTATAATTATAAAAATGAAAAAGGTAAATTAATATATTCTTGGACATTTGATAAAAATAAAATAGAAAATCATGAAAAGATAAATCTAGATATGGATTTTGAATCTGAAATTTTATCTAAAGCAATTAATGTAGAAGATAATGTGAAAATTTTATCATTTGATCACGAGGGATTATTACCTAATAATACACGTGTTAAAGTTTATGTTGGAGACAAATTTAATGAAAATGATAAGATTAATATATATTATTTTGATGAGGATATAGAAATATTAAAATATAAAAAAAGCTATACAGTGGATAATATGGGTTATATAGAAATAAATTTGGAACATTGTTCTGATTATTTACTTACTGTTAATATTATAGAAACTGCAGTAAATAATCCTGCACATATGAGTTTTGTTATATTTGTTTTATTAGCGCTTATCATATTATTAATTGGTGTATCGTTATTTTCTTCAAATGGGAAGTAGTAATTTACTATTTCTTATTTTTTATGTTATAATATCTGCAGGTGATTTATTATGTTTATAGATGAAGTCGTAATTAAGGTTATTGCAGGAAAAGGTGGAGACGGTTGTACTTCTTTTCGTCGTGAAAAATATATTCCAATGGGTGGACCAGATGGAGGAAATGGTGGAAAAGGTAGTAGTATTATTTTTGAAGTTGATGAGGGTCTTAGAACTTTAATAGATTTGAGATATCAAAAAATTATTAAAGGTAAGAAAGGATCGCATGGTGAAGGTAGTAATAGGAATGGTAAAGGTGCAGAAGATTTAATTATTAAAGTGCCTCCTGGAACAACTGTTACTGATAATGAAACTGGTCTTATTGTTGCAGATTTAACTAAACATGGTGAGTCAGCAGTAGTTGCGACAGGTGGTCGTGGTGGTAGAGGTAATAGAGCTTTTGCAACTCATGATAATCCAGCACCTGAAATCAGTGAATATGGTGAACCTGGTGAAGAAAGAGAAATTAAAGTTGAACTTAAACTTTTAGCAGATGTAGGATTAGTAGGTATGCCTAGTGTTGGTAAGTCTACATTATTATCTGTAATAAGTGCATCTAAACCTAAGATTGCAGCATATCACTTCACAACATTAAGTCCTAATTTAGGAGTTGTTAAAACTATAGATAATAGAAGTTTTGTAGTTGCAGATTTACCTGGCCTTATTGAAGGAGCTTCATTAGGTGAAGGATTAGGTGACCAATTCTTAAAACATATTGAAAGAACAAGAGTAATTGCGCACATTATAGATATGAGTGCATTTGAAGGTAGAGATCCTTATGAAGATTATAAAATTATAAATAAAGAATTAGAAGATTTTAATCCGAAAATTTTAAAAAAACCAATGATAGTTATCGCAAATAAAATGGATATAGAAGGCGCAGAAAAAAATTTAGAAGAATTCAAGAAAAAAGTACCTGGAGTTAAAATTTTTGAAATTAGCGCTGTATCTAGAACTGGTGTAGATAAAGTTTTAATTGAACTTGCTAATATGTTAGATAATATTCAACAAACTCCTATATATGAAGAAGAAAAATTTGAAAGTCATGTGTTATATAAATTTAAAAAAGAACAACCATTTACTATATCTAAAGATCCTGATGGAACTTGGGTAGTATCTGGTGAACAAGTAGAAAAATTATTTAAAATGACTAAATTTACTACTGATGATAGTATCAAAAGATTTTCTAATAAACTTAGAAAAATGGGTATCGATGATAAGCTTTATGAAATGGGAGCTCAAGAAGGAGATACTGTTAGAATATTAGATTATTTATTTGAACTTAAGGCATAGGGGGAATTTAAATGTTTAAAACTCAAAAATATGATATTAAAAATTTTTATGTTGGAGAATTGTATATATCTACTAGAATAAATAGACCGTTAGGAACACCTGACAAGGAGATAACAAAAGAAAATAAAATTAAATATGATATACAAAACAAAACAACAATGAATGGTGCGATTAGTATAAACGATCATTTTCATTTAAGTAAGAATAATAGATGGTATAATGGATTTCTAACAATTTTTTACAAAATAAATAATAATTATATATGTCTACATAATGGAAATACTTATAGATTAAATAGCGAAGATTTTTGTGAAAATTTATTTAGATTAGATAGTCTTTTACCAAAAATCAGTTATAATTGTCCTAAAGAAATAAGTAACAAAGCTGCACTTAGAATGTTTAAACAATTATTTGATATAGAATACGAATATAAAATAGAAAAATTTTATACCGGTGAGTCATATAAATTAGATGACTTTTATGTTGGTAATTTGGCTCTTTGTTGCAAAAGTAATTCTAAAGAATTAGAAGAGAGAAGAAGTAAAAATATCAATACACCACAAAAGTATATGTTAAATAAAAGTGATGCATATTTATCATCTATATCAGGAACTATTGCTGATGAAAATAATGTTGAATATGATTATTTACACTTTTATACATTATTTTTAAAACAAAAAAAAGGATTGTATAATTTACACAATTTCCAAGTATATAATTCTGGTATATTAGATAAAGAACATTTCAACAATTATAAACTAAATGAAAGTTATTATGATTGGATGGTACCGTTAAGAGAAGTGTTAGAAGAAAATAAAATTAAATATGATTTAGATAATATAAATATTCCAAAAGCACTTAAATTATATAGGAAAATTAAATAAGATTAGACAGGTGGAGATTTAATTTATGACAAAAAAGAATAATGGAAATTTTAGCTTTTATGCTATTCCATGTAATAAACCTTTTGTTATACCATCAGGATTTTTAACAGGAGAAAGAAAAAGACAAGTTGAACTAAATCACAAAAAATTTCTTGAGAAGATGAATCAAATAAGTGAAGAAAAAGAGCATACACTTAAGAAAACTATAAATCAAAATAAAAGATAATTCTAACCATTATATAAAATTATAAATAACTATTATAGTGATATAAACATAATAACAATTCTATTATTGTTAAAAATTTGTTTTTATGTTATAATGAATATGTCAAGGAAACTTGCATAAAATAAAAAAGGAACATTCAATATTGCAGTATTGAGTGTTGCCATAGAAATGGTTATCACCTAATTCAAAGCTGAGTTAGGTGATTTTCTTTTTATATTAAAACTATAAATAGTAATAATACTAATAGGAAGATAAGAATTACTAAAGCTAAGATTAAAAAATCTTTCTTGTTCATTTTACCGCCTCCCTTCATCAAGAAGTTTGGCAATCACCCAACTATTGAATATTCCTATAATTATTATATCAAACATTTGTTCTTGACACAATAACTTATAGTTAATTTTTTAAAACAAATCTAAAACCGGGATTTGTTTTTTTTCTTGACAATTAATTTGTTGTGATGTATTATTGTATTAGTGATGTAATACAATAATAGAAAGGATATAATATGAATTTTGAATTTGATAATAATCTTCCAATATATATACAACTAGTTGAACAATTAAAAATGTATATAATATCAGGAAGAATAAAACCAGGTGAAAGATTACCATCAGTTAGAGATTTAGCTCTGCAGTCAAAAGTTAATCCAAATACAATGCAAAAGGCATTAACAGAATTAGAAGATGTAGGTTTAATTTATACAGAGAGAACTAATGGTAAGTTTGTTACAATTGATAAAAAACTAATAGAAAAATATAAAAAAGAATATGCTAAAGAATTATCCGATAGATATTTTTTGAGTATGAATAATATTGGTTACAATAATAAAGAAGCTATTGAATATTTAGAAAAATTAGGAGGAGACAATTAATGGAATTATTAGAATGTATTAATCTAGAAAAAAGTTTTGGAAATAAAAAAATACTTAAAAATATAAATTTAAAAATACCTAGAGGTAAGATTATTGGACTTCTTGGTAAAAATGGTACTGGTAAATCTACTCTTATTAAAATTATAAATGATTTATTAACTCCAACATCTGGTAAAGTATTAGTGAATGGTAAAGAAATTGGTGTAGAGAGTAAGAAAATTATTTCTTATTTGCCAGAAAGAACATATTTAGATAAATCTATGACAGTTGATAAAGTAATTAATTATTTTGAAGAATTTTATGATAATTTTGATTCTAAAAAAGCTAGAAAATTACTTAAGGATTTGGGTCTTGATACCACACAAAAATTATCTAAAATGAGTAAGGGTATGCAAGAAAAGGTTCAATTGGTTCTTGTTATGTCAAGAAAAGCAGATTTATATATTTTAGATGAACCATTGGGTGGTGTAGATCCAGCTACTCGTGATTATATTTTAGATACAATACTTAGTAATTTTAATGAGGGAGCAAGTGTTATTATTTCGACACATTTAATTTCTGATGTAGAAAGAATTTTAGATGAGGTAATATTTATTGATAAAGGTAAAATTATACTTACTTCTGATTCTGATGAACTTAGAAAAAAAGAAAATGGATCAATTGATGAAATATTTAGGAGGATGTTCAAATGTTAAAAAAGTTATTAAAATATGATTTAATCAATATTTATAAATTTTTAATAATATTTTATAGTTTAGCGATATTTTTTGGGATATTAACTAGGATTTTTTTCAGTATTGAAAACTCATTTATATTAAATATAATTGGACAAATTTGTAGTGGTGCTGCAATATCTATGATGTTTAGTATATTAATCAATAATTTTATGAGATTGTGGGTTAGGTTTAAACAAAATTTATATGGTGATGAATCTTATTTAACACATACCTTACCAATAGAAAAGAAAACGTTATATTTATCAAAAATAATTACAGCAATTATTACATTGTTTACAAGTGTATTAGTAGTAGCATTAACATTATTTATTGCATATTATTCAAAAGATTCAATTGAACTGATTAAGGGTATGTTACTTCCACTTGCCAATGCATACAATAATAAGGTAATTATAATTTTATTTTTATTACTATTTGTTTTGTATCTTCAATTTATGAATATGTTACAATGTGGTTTAATTGGGATAATACTTGGACATAAAAAAAATAATACTAAAACTCTTTATTCAGTATTATTTGGATTTGGAGTATATCTTGTTAGTCAAACAATTATATTAATAATAATATTTTTAATGGCATTATTTAATAAAGATATAATGAATTTAATGTATACAAATGAAATGATTAGCCTTTCATCAACAAAACTAATTGTTTATATATCAATTATAATATATACAGTAATATTATTTATTGAATATATTATTGGTATAAAATTATTGAACAAGGGTGTAAATGTTGATTAATCAATAAAATTAATTTTAGTATTTAATATTTCACTTTTAATAGAATTACTTGGTAATTCTATTATTTTTTTTGCATTTTTAATTTTTAAAAATTTATATGGCTCTATAGATTTTTTATAACCTACAACTTTATTATCTTCATTAATACCTATAATATCGATTGCCTCTTTCATAAATATTGTGTGTATTGAATTACACTTTTCAAATAGTAATCCTGATGTAATGTTTTTTTTGAACATAAAACCTAATAATCTATCTTTAAAAGAAGTACATTTTTTTATATTTATTATTTTATTATCAATAACTATTTTCATGTTCTCACCAATATAATAATAACATTTACAAATAATAAATTCAATTATGTGTTATAATTTATTTAGGTGGTAGTATGAATAACAATTTTTTAATATATGGTGAAGATGAATTTTTGATAAAAAATAATATTAAAAAAATAATAAATTCAAAAAACAAAGAAAATACTTCAGTAATATATTATGATATGAGTGAAGTAACTATAGAGGAAGTATTAGAGGAATTAAACACTTTTGATTTGTTTGATAATGATAAAATTGTTATTTGTGAAAAGAGTATTTTTTTAACTGGTGAAGGTAAGAAGGATGTATATAATGTTGATATTCTACTTGAATATTTATCTAAAGCTAGTAATAATAATGTTTTAATTATTACAAATTCTAATATTGATGAAAGAAGAAAAATTGTTAAGGATATTAAGAAATATTGTAATGTTATTAAATGTGATAAATTAAAAGACTACGAAATAGAGGATTATATTTTAAAAAGATTTCAAAAGGTAGGATATAGAATAGATACAAATTCTGTTAATTTAATTTTTGATAGGGTTGGAAATGATTTGACTACAATCAATAATGAAATTAAGAAGCTTGTTATGTATAAATTAGATTCGAAATTAATAACAGAAGAAGATGTCTTAAAATTAGTACCTAAAAGAGTTGATGATAATATATTTGATTTAATTGATGCTGTAGTAGAAAATGATAAAAGAAAAATATTTGAATTATATGAAGGTCTTACAAATTATTATGGCGAAGAACCTACTAAAATTATAGTTATGATTTCCAATCAATTTAGATTAATGTTGCAATGTAAGATATTAAATAATAATGGTATGGGTGAAAAAGAGATAGCTGATTATTTAAAGATTCACCCATATAGAATTAAACTTTCATTACAAAAATCTAAATCTATTAAAAAGGAAGAGTTAGAAAGATATTTAGTGGATTTGGCTAATTTAGATATAAATATTAAAAGTGGTAAAACAAATAAAAACATAGGGTTAGAATTATTCTTTTTAAATATGTAAAAGAATAATTTTTTTATATATAAGGAAAGTACGTTAATTTTGAGAAATATATTGACACAGGTACATTTGTTCGCTATAATTAATATACAGTAATGAGTAGTGTATAACAATCGTAAATATTGTAATTTTACTGGTACAATATTTTAAATTTATGTTATAATTGAGTAATGCGTTTTTTAGCATTACATGAAAGGAAGTAATCAAGATGGAAGAATGGAAAAGATTTAAAGAAGGAAATTGGTGTAATGAAATTAATGTTAGTGATTTCATTCAAAAAAATTATAAAGCATATAATGAAGATGAAAGTTTTTTATCTGGAACAACTGAAAAAACAAATAAAGTTTGGAATAAATGTTCAGAATTATTAAAAGAAGAATTAGAAAAACATGTACTAGATATAGATGTTGACCATATGTCAGCTATTAATGCTTTTGAAGCAGGTTATATTGATAAAGATAATGAAGTGATTGTTGGTCTTCAAACAGATGCGCCACTTAAAAGAATTGTTAATCCTTATGGTGGGATTCGTATGGTTTATCAAGAATTAGATGCATATGGATATAAATTAAATAAAAATGTTGATAAGTATTTTAATGAATTTAGAAAAACTCATAATCAAGGTGTATTTGATGCATATACTGATGATATTAGAAAAGCTCGTCATGTTGGATTATTAACTGGACTTCCAGATGCTTATGGTCGTGGAAGAATAATAGGTGATTATAGACGTATTGCTTTATATGGTATTGACTATTTAATGGAATGTAAAAAATATGAATGGGATAATGTATATAAAGGAAGAATGGTTGAAGATGTAATTCGTACAAGAGAAGAGTTATCAATTCAATATCGTGCATTAAAAGATATTAAAGATATGGCTGGTAAATATGGATATGATATTTCTAAACCAGCTAGAAATTCTAAAGAAGCTGTTCAATGGTTATACTTTGGATATTTAGCAGCTATTAAAGAAAATAATGGAGCTGCTATGAGTTTAGGTAGAGTAGATGCATTCTTAGATATTTATTTCGAAAGAGATTTAGAAGAAGGAACAATTACAGAATCTGGAATCCAAGAATTAATTGATCAATTTGTAATTAAATTAAGACTTGCACGTCATTTGAGAACTCCAGAATATGATGAATTATTTTCTGGTGATCCTACTTGGGTTACTTGTTCAATTGGTGGGGTAAATGAAAATGGAGAATCAATGGTTACAAAAACATCATATAGATTATTACATACTTTAACTAACCTTGATCCAGCACCAGAACCAAATATGACAGTTTTATGGAGTACTAAGTTACCAGAAAACTTTAAAAAATATTGTTCAATGATGAGTATTAAAACTGATTCAATTCAATATGAAAATGATGATGTTATGCGTCCTATATATGGACATGATTATGCGATAGCATGTTGTGTATCTGCTATGCGTATGGGTAAAGATATGCAATTCTTTGGTGCTCGTTGTAATTTAGCTAAATCATTATTATATTCAATAAATGGTGGTATTGATGAAATTAAAAAATCTAAAGTAATTGATGGATTCGATATTATGAATGATGATGTATTAGATTATGAAAAAGTTAAAGCTTCATATTTTAGAATGTTAGAACGCGTTGCAGAAATTTATTCTGATGCAATGAATATTATTCATTACATGCATGATAGATATGCTTATGAGGCAGGTCAAATGGCACTACATGACACAGATGTACATAGATATATGGCATATGGTGTTGCAGGACTTTCAGTAGTAGCTGACTCATTATCTGCAATTAAATATGCTAAAGTTAAACCAATAAGAGATGAAGATGGAATTGCTGTTGATTTTGAAATTGAAGGTGATTATCCAAAATATGGTAATGATGATGATCGTGTAGATAGCATCGCTAAAGAAGTACTAAAAAAGATATATGGTGAACTTGCAAGTCATAAGACATATAGAAATGCTGAACCAACAATGTCAGTATTAACTATTACTTCTAATGTTGTGTATGGATCAAAAACAGGATCTACTCCTGATGGTAGAAAAAAAGGTGTAGCATTTGCACCAGGTGCAAATCCAATGCATTGTAGAGATGAAAATGGTGCAATTGCATCACTAAACTCTGTTGCAAAATTAGATTATGGAACATGTTGTAAAGATGGTGTTTCAAATACATTCTCAATAGTACCAGATTCTTTAGGTAAAGACGATGAAGAGAGAGTTAAAAATCTTGTAACATTAATGGATGGATATTTTTCTCAAGGAGCACATCATTTAAATGTTAATGTATTAAATCGTGAAATGTTAATAGATGCAATGAATAATCCGGATAAATATCCACTGCTTACTATTCGTGTATCTGGTTATGCAGTAAGATTTAATAGACTTACTAGAAAACAACAAGAAGAGGTAATTTCTAGAACATTCCATGAAAAAATGTAGTATGGTTGGTTATATAAATAAAATTGAAACAATGGGACTTGTAGATGGACCAGGAATTAGAACTGTAGTCTTTATGCAAGGTTGTGCTTTAAGGTGTTTATTCTGTCATAACCCAGAAACTTGGGAATTAAAAAAAGGTGATGAATATACACCTTTAGCTTTAGCTAGTAAAATAAAAAGATATAAAAACTATTATGGAGAAGATGGTGGAGTTACTTTTTCAGGTGGAGAGCCCTTATTACAAAGTGAGTTTTTAATTGAAACATGTAAACTATTAAAAGAAGAAAATATAAATATTTGTTTAGACACTTCAGGTGTTGGAACAAATATTGATGAGGTTTTAGATTTAGTGGATTTAGTTATATTTGATGTTAAAGCTATTGATGATGTTGGATATAGTAAAATGACAGGTTTATCTATTAATAAAAGTTTAGCGTTTTTAGATTTGTGTCAAAAGAAAAATAAAAAGTTATGGATTAGACAAGTCATAATTCCTGGAATAAATGATACAAAAGAATATATTATGAAATTAGCGGACTTTTTAAAAAATGTTCAAAATATCGAAAAAATAGAATTATTACCATATCATACAATGGGAGTTAATAAATACAAAGATTTAAATATTAATTATCCTTTGAAAGATACTGAATCTATGGATAAAATTAGATGTAAAGAATTAGAAAAATTATTAGTTGAGAATATTGGTTTATAAAACTAGTATTCTTTTTTTCTTATAATGTGATATAATTAAGGTGGAGATGATTAGTGTGAAAAATAAATTTTTAATTTTTAGAATTTTAATTACATTGTTATTTGCTTTCTTATTTTTCTATGTAGCATTACCACCAATAAATGTTACTAGTATGGATTTTTGGTTTTATTTATTATTTGTAGTGATAGTATATTTTGGAACTGCAGTTATAAATGTAATAAATTTTAACAATATTTTTACTAATATTAATATTAAAAAAACTGTTTTTAAAACAGCGGTTGTTCCAACTATTATTTTTGGTGTATTCGTACTTATATTTGTTTTGAATTTTATTTTATCCCCAGTATTTAGATCTGATGCTTATTCAAAAAGAATTACAATAAATGAAGACGCTGAATTTATTACAGATGTTAAAGAAGTTGATTTTAGTGCTTTGCCACTTTTAGATAAAGAATCAAGTCAAAAACTTGGTGATAGAGTTATGGGACAAATGCCAGAATTAGTATCACAATTTTATGTATCTAGTTTATATACTCAAATTAATTATAATGATAAGATAGTTAGAGTTACCCCTTTAGAATATGATGGATTCTTTAAATTCTTTACTAACAGAAAAGAAGGAGTTAAAGGGTATATAACAGTTGATTCAGTATCTGGAGAATCTGAGTTAACAAAATTAGACAAAGGTATGAAATATATGCCTTCAGCAATGTTTTCTAAAGATTTATATCGTCATTTAAGATTTAATTATCCAACTGAAATTTTTGATGTTGAATGTTTTGAAATTGATAATGAAGGTAATCCATATTGGATTATACCAACAGTTAAATATGATGGTGTGGGAATAAAAAAAGAAATAACTGGTGTTATAATATTAGATCCTATTACAGGAGAATCTAAAAAATATAAAACAAAAGATGTACCAACATGGGTAGATCATGTATATTCTGCAGAATTATTAATTGAACAAGTTGATGATTGGGGAAAATATAAAAATGGATTTTTAAATTCAATATTTGGTCAAAAAAATGTAGTTCAAACAACAGATGGTTATAACTATACAGTTATGAATGATGATGTTTATATGTACACAGGTATAACATCAGCTGCAGCTGATGAAGCTAATTTAGGATTCATATTAAGTAATATGAGAACTAAGGAAACAGTGTTTTATAAGGTTCCTGGAGCAGAAGAATACTCTGCTATGAGAAGTGCAGAGGGTCAAGTACAACAAATGAATTATACTGCATCATTTCCATTATTAATTAATTTAAATAATAGAGCTACGTATTTATTATCACTAAAAGATAATGCAGGACTTGTAAAAATGTATGCATTTGTAGATGTTAAAGATTATCAAAAAGTTGTTGTAACAGATGCTTCAAAAGGAATAGAAGTAGCTGCTAATAATTATTTAAATAATGCTGAAGATTTAGTAGATAAAGATAATGTTATAGAAAAAGAAATAACCATTAAAAATATTCTTAGTGCGGTTATTGATGGAAATACATATTATTATATAACTGATACTAACAATCAAAAATATAGGATATCTATCAAAGTAGATAAAAAAAGAGTACCTTTCTTAAGTACTAATCAAACAATAAAAATAAAATATTCCAATGAAAGTGATGTTATAGAAATAATTGAATTATCAGAATAGAGGCTTTTGCCTCTATTTTAATTTTTTTTAAAAATAAAAGACTTTTCGTTAGAAATTTGGTACAATAACTTTATAAGATAGGAGAAACAAAATATGGAAAATGAGGGTTATAATAGAATAATAGAGAAATATCATATTCAAAATTATAAAGACCTGTTTATTGCAGATGATTTAGTTCAAAAAATTAAAGATATGGAGTCTGGCACAGAAACCACAATTGCTTTTTTGTTAGATGATTTGATAAATGATTATACAACTAAGGAACTTTTTGAAATTACAAATGAAGTAATAGAAATGTGTAAATCAGAAAATATAATATTAGATTTTTCGAAATATGAAGTTATGGATGTGGGTTTGCCTTTCAACGTACCATTCATAAAAAAATAATGTTTTTTATTAGAAATATATAATCAAGATAATTATTTAAATAAATTAAAAAAAATAATGATACCATGGGAGGACTACTTATGAATAATAAAATGGTTGAAAAGTTTTTAACTTATTATCAAAAAGGGAAATTAACTAAAATAGATAAATTACTTTTAAAAAATAAAAATAACATCGGATTTTTTAATGAGTTATTAAAAAATTCTCTTTTTACAGAAGATTTTCTGGTATTACAAATGGATGATGAAATATTTAGAAAATTGGACGTTGAAGTTCAAAAAAAATTAATAAATGAAAAACATAGATTGTTTGCACATGCAAGTGAAGAAGTTAGAAACGATAAACATTTTATTGAATCATTAATTGAATCAATAGAAAATGGTACAATAAAAGATGATGTGCCAAATACAGTATATAAACACATTGGAACTAAATTGTTAAGTGATAAAGATTATGTTATGTCACTTATGAATAAAGAACCACATGTATTTATTCATAGTATGGATAAAATTAATTATAATGAACAAGAACTTAAATCTTTTTTCGATAAAAATCCAGAATTAATTGGTTATTTACCTTCCTCTTTAAAGAATAATGTTGAGTATGTTTGTGAACTAATAAAAAAAATTCCAAGCAATAAAATAACATCATATATTGGTATTCTTGAATTTGATTATTTAAAATTAGAATCAATAAAACAAACTCTTATTGGTAAAATTGGATTAAAAAATTATAATATTGTGTTATTAGATTCTATTGAAAAAAATATAATTAAATTATCTGAAATATCAGCAGAGGAATTTAAACAAATAATATTTTCATGTCCAAATATGTTTGAAAACATAAACAAAAAAGAAATGTTTCTTGCAAAAGGGGATAAAAAAGAAAACATAAGCGCAATAAATAAGATAAATGAGATATCTAGATTAACGTTTAATGAAATTGATAGTCCAGAAAAATTATCAAAAAAATTATTTGAATTATCATCATATACTAATAAAAAAATATCTTATGAACAAATTTTAATGCAAGTAACAAATGATTGGGAAGAAATAAAAGCATGGATAAGTAAAATAGATGAAGAACATTTATTAGATGACGGGAAATTAGATAATACGTTCCCAAAAGAAGAAGTATTCAGAAATATTTATAATTTATTAATAGCTATACAAGAAAACAAGTTAAATGATGCCTTTAAAGTGTTTATGAACGCTGAATTAAGAAAAAGTGAATATGGTGAAGGATTAAGAAACATCAACGTTACAGATGATAATGTCGAGTTTTTACAACTAGCTTGTACTACAAATATGTTTAATTATGATAATAAATATATAGATATGTTTAATAAATTATTTAAAAAATTTAGTCGATATACTAATGATCCATATAATGCAATAGATATCATTAATAGAATTGCAAATACCAAATCTTTATGCGATATTATTATGGAAACTAATATTGATTCACTAGATAATAATGTAATTGCTAATTTACATAATTACATTCAAACTGATTTGTACAACATAATTAAAATTAATAATTTAGAAGAATTAAAAGAATTTAATAATATTTCAAATAAAATTAATAGTCCTGAAATAAAAACTAAATTAGATAATAGATTACAAGATAAAAAATGGGTTTTATTAATGAAACATTTTCAAATTAGTTTACCAATGGCGAAGAATTTATTGCATTCATATTTTAGTTCAAAGAACAGTTCAATATTATATCAAAAATATCCCGAAGTTATGTATTTAAAGGAGTTAATAGAAAAAATTGTATTATCAGGTAATGATAAAGATTTAGATAATATTGATAAAGAGTTTACGAATAATAATATATATATTGATTTTAAAACAATACAAAATATTGTTGCTAATATGAAAACATCATATGCAAATGAAATTAAAGATTCTTTAACAAAAACAAATTATCAATCTGGAATAATTGATTATTCTAATACAGATTTTAATTTATTAGTTCATGTAATAGGAGCTTATGGTGAAAGTCCTAAAGGTGATGTATACGATTCATGGAATACAAAGGAAGGAACATCTAAAGTATCAATTTGTACAAGTTTTATATCAGATAATAATATGGGAATTGCGCCTACTAATGAACATTCAGTAGTTTTAGGGTTTTCAGATTTACCAGAAAATTATCTTGAACTAATGAGTTGTAATGATTTATATTCAAAAGGATTTACAGCAAAAAGAACAAGTGAATTTCTTACATCTAATGAACTTAAAAATAAAACAAGGCATGGACATAATGAATTAGTTATAAGACGGAGATATGGTGAATTTACAGAAAAGAAAGTAGAACCCTCATATATTATTTGTTTTGATAATGTTAATGAGGAAAGTAGAATTGCTGCGCAAAAATTTGGTATACCCATTATATTTATAGATAGAGAAAAAGTAGCGCGAAGACATCAACAAGAAATAAATAATATGGTACAGGAATTTAAATCAACATTAAACCCAGAATTAATATCTAAAATTATATGTGAACAGGAAAATAATAAAGCGGGCTTAAGATTAGTAAGACCAGATTTGGTTGATAAATATTTTAGTAGTGAGTATAGACAAAATAATATAGAAACTATATATTCAATAATTAAATCAAATTTAAATTCTAATAATCAACAAGCAATTATATCAATGCAAGAATTTGTGAAAGTTATTCAAGAAGAACAAGAAAAATTTAAAGTAACAAAAGAAACTCCACATAGAAAAAATACCTATGATGTTAATGTGGATGAGCTTATTAACGAATTTAAACAAAATCCTCTTATAGATGAAAAAGTAGAAACAAAGAGTGTAATGACAGCAGAAGAATTATACAAAAAGTTTTTAGAATGTAGAGAAAAATTATCACAAAGCGAAAGATTAGAATTAGATTATTTAAATAAAATGCAAAAAGAAATGATTGAACAAGAATCAAATTCAATGAAAGTAGGATAAGAAATGGTAGAAAAAGAATTATTAGAGTACTATAAAAATTTAGATGAAAATGAAAAAAGAAACCAAATAAGTGCAGAATTTGAGAAATTAACACTATTACTTGATTCAATACACAAACAATTTAATATTGAGAAAATGCCTAGTTCAATCGAATCTTATAACAAGGCAACGGATAGTAATATGAGCAATGAAGATTTTTTCAATTTAATGTATGAAAACATTATATATTTAAGAAAAGACATTTTAACTCTTGTTAATTCAATAATGATAAAGTAAACAAAATAAAATACAAATTTAATATGTAATAAAATTTTGTGTTTTTACAAATATATTAAATACAATATCGATTATGCATTTGATTATGACTTATTTTATGCTATAATAATTTATACAAAAGAGGTTTTGAATATGGAAAGTTTATTTCAAGATGAAATTGAAGAAATAAAAGATGAGAATTTACAATTAAGATATTTATTAGGTACATTAAATAGAAAAGATAAAGAGCAATGTCCAACAAACAGTTATTGGAATTGTGATATAAGATGCGATGCAACGCCTGTTAACGATGATAAAAAACTATTAAAAGTATTAATTTTTATAAAAAAACATAACTTAAGTGTTGATTCTTTCTTTAGATTATTATGTTCACATTTAAAAGGTAATTTTTGTTATTATGATGGTGACTGTGGTGAGTTAATAAGAGAGTTGGATTATGCTATTAAAGATTATGAATTTGTTTTTTCAAAAACATACAGTCTACCACAAAATGATTATAAAGAAAAAGAACTATTAAAGCTTATATTACGAGATATAAACAATCAAGATTCATCACTAAATATTCTCATAAAAAAATATTCATTAACTATAACTGATTTTATGGTTTTAGCAAAAACAAGTTTGATTATGAACTGGAAGCAACATTCTTTTTGGGAAAGAAAGGATTTATTTAAAGATTTAAAACAAATACTGGACAACAATAATTTATATGATACTATGGAAAGTGTTTTGGAATATCGTAAAGATTTAAAGATAACTGAAACAGATGAACAACACGAAAAATCATTAAGAAAAAGTTTTATAAATAAATTCAGAAAAAGATAGAACGCTATTATGCGTTTTTTTCTTTACAATTTAGTGTCAATTATATTTGAAAATAATTGTTTTAGTGTTATAATTTATATATATAATCTAGTGAGGTGTGTTGTATGGCTAAGAAAAAGTCTAGAAAAGAAACTAGTAAGAGTAAGTTTAAATATACAAGTGAATTAGTAGGATTTATTATTGTATTAATTTCAATAATAGGTTTATGTGGATTTGGAATAGTAGGAGATATTGTACGTGGATTTGCTTTATTTTTAGTTGGTTCATGGTTTCAACTATTATTATTAGGATTGTTTATAATTGGTTTTTATATGGCAATCAAAAGAGAAATGCCAGAATTTATAAATGCTAAAATGATAGGACTATATTTAATATTTATTGCAATATTATTATTTTCACATTTAAGTTATGTTAGAGAACTAGGCGGAAATGGTGTAGACATATTTAAAGAAACTATCGATAATATGATGCTTAGTTTAAAAAGTGTTGATGAAATAGATGGTGGTGGAATAATAGGAGCTGCTTTCTCATTTGCATTTTATAAATTATTAGGTAGTGATGGTGCTTTTGTAGTATCTTGTGCAATGGTACTATTTGGTGTTATTTTGTTATTTAATGTTTCAATAATTGAAGCATTTAAATGGATGTTTAGTAAAATCAAATCAGTATTTAAACATGAAAAAACTGACAAAGAAGCAGTTAAAGAAAAAGAAGAAAATTATGAAAAAGATAATAAGATTGTTGTATCAAGTGTAGATGAACTTATTCATGTACATGACAAACAAGAAGAACAATTAACAATTGATACTGTACAAGTAGCTGAACAACCAGTTTCTAATGCAGGATATAAATTGCCTCCAATATCTTTACTTGATGAACCAAAGAAAAGTAAAAGTACTCATAATGAAGAACAAATAAAGAAGACAATTGAAATACTTGAAAAAGTGTTAGCTGATTTTCAAATTGTTGGTAAAGTTACAGAAATTCATGTTGGACCAAATGTAACACAATATGAAATGGAATTAAAATCAGGAACAAAGGTTAGTAAAGTATTAAGTATTAACCGAGAAATTGCTTTAGCATTGTCAGCAAAAGATGTAAGAATTCAAGCACCTATTCCAGGTAAAAGTACAATAGGTATTGAAATTCCTAATCCAGTTACAACAATGGTTGGATTTAGAGAAATAATAAGTGCAGTTCCTAAAAATATGAAAGATAGTAAGTTACTTGCCGCTCTAGGTAAAGACATAATGGGACGGGCACAGTATGTAGAAATAAATAAAACACCCCACCTTTTAGTTGCTGGAGCAACTGGTAGTGGTAAATCAGTATGTATTAATGGTATTATATGTTCAATACTAATGAGGGCTAAACCTGATGAAGTAAAACTACTTATGGTGGACCCTAAAAAAGTTGAACTTAGTATGTATAATGGTGTTCCACATTTAATGGCACCTGTTGTAACAGACCCTAAAAAAGCTTCTATTGCGCTACAAAAAATAGTTAGTGAAATGGAAAACAGATATGATTTATTTAGTGAAAGTAAAACTAAAAATATTGCCGGTTATAATGAATTAATAGAACAAAAAAACAAGAATTTACCAGATGATGAAAAACTAAAAAAACTACCATATATTGTAGTTTTAGTAGATGAACTTGCTGACCTTATGCTAGTTGCATCAAAAGAAGTTGAAGATTCAATTATGAGAATTACTCAAATGGCTCGTGCGGCAGGTATACATTTAATTATAGCAACACAAAGACCATCAACTGATGTAATTACAGGTGTTATTAAGGCAAACATTCCATCAAGAATAAGTTTTGCTGTTTCATCAAGTATAGACTCAAGAACAATTCTTGATATGATCGGAGCAGAAAAATTATTAGGTAAAGGGGATATGTTATTCCTACCAATGGGTGAAAATGCTCCAATACGTATGCAAGGTAACTTTATTTCTGAAGAAGAAATTAAAAGAATTGTTGACTTTACAATAGAACAACAAAAAGCAAAATATGATGAGAGATTAATGGAGTTAGAACATAAAACAGTTGAAGCAAATATTCCACAAGAAGAATATGATGATCCGCTATATAATGAAATAGTTGATTATGCAATTAATAGTGGTAAGATAAGTGCATCATTAATTCAAAGAAAATACAGATTAGGTTATAACAGAGCAGCTAGAATAATAGATTTATTAGAGGAAAGAGGTATTGTTGGTCCTCAAAATGGTTCTAAGCCTAGGGAAGTTTTAGTGAAATTAGAAAATAGTAATAATGATGAATAATGTCAATTTGATGAAAAGTTTATCTTTCTATTTTAATTTTTATATGTTTTTGTTATAATGAATATAAGAGTAGGTGGCTACATGAAGAAAATAGTTATATTACTTTGTTTATTATTATTTACAACTGGTTGTACAGTTTCTAAAATTGATATGGAAGATAGAGATAATATACTTAATATTACGTTAAATCGAAACGTTAATCTATTTAATAGGGTATCTAAAGGATATAAATATTATTTACCTAAGGGTATATCGTTATTAGATTATAAAGAATATAATGAAATATTATATTCTAATTCAAATAAATATTATTTATATATTGACATTATTTCTTATCATTATAAAACTCAAAAGAAATATACAATAAATAATAATTCTGAATATTCTAAAATTCTTAATTATAATGATAAAAATGGATATTTAGAAATTAAAAAACAAGATAATAAGTATCATATTTTGTATGAGTATAATTATGCTAAAATGGAAGCTGTAGTAAAAGAAGAAGATGTTAATGAAACAATTATGAATATGGGTTATATTTTATCTTCAATCCAATATAACAATATTGTTATAAATAGTTTAGTTGGAGAAAATGTTCTAGATTTTAAGGAAGAAAAATATGAAATAGAAAAACCTACAGAAAACGATAATACATTTTTAGATTATGTAAATACATATGATAAATACAATGGTAAAGATAAAATAGAAGATACAGATACTATCAAGAATAATGTTAGTGATATTGATGAATAAATATTTTGAAAACGAGGTGTCATAAGGATGGGAATGTTAGATAAAATTAAAAATTTATTTTATGAAGAAGAAGTTGTAGAAGTTCCTAAAGAAGAAAAAAAAGCAACTATAATTATTAAAGAAGATTTAAATGAAGAAAAAAAAGATGAAATGGATGAAGTAGTTAGTGAAAGAGACTTACTAAAAAGTGAAACTACGTTTAAATTTCCTGTGATATTTGAAGATGAAGATTTTGCAGATATGGAAAAAGAAAAAAAGAAACTTCAAGAACAAAATAATAGAAAACCTGAAGTTAGAGAACAACAATCATCTAAATATAGGAAACCAACATTGGATAGAGAAGTAATAAGAGAAGTAATTGAAAAGCCTAAAAAATTCAAACCTTCGCCAGTAATTTCTCCAGTGTATGGTGTTTTAGATAAAAAAGGTGATGAGAACAGTAATTCTAGAACTCGTAGTTCTTCTTTAGAAGATACTAAAGAAATGGTAATTAATTTCGATACTATAAGACAAAAAGCATATGGATCATTAACTGATGATATAGAAAATGAACTTGCACCTAGAAGTAAAAATATTGATGATATTGAAAAAGAAATAGATAGTATATTAGGTGAAAATAATCTTCTTAGTGATTTGGAAGAAAAAACTGTTGAGGTTAATAATGTTTCAGTAGAAGAAGATAATGATGAGTATAATTATTCTGATTTTGGTGTAGAATATAAAATAGATAATTCAGAATCAATTGATTCTGATAAAAAGGCTCCGAAAAAAGAAGAAAACGATGAAGTTAAAGAAAAAAAAGATAAAGAAGTAGAACTTACTGAGGATTTATTTAATTTGATAGATTCTATGTATGATAGATAGGACGTGATTTTTTTGGAAACTTTAAGTGTTGTAATGCCTATAATATTATGTACACTGACATCCATACTAGTTTTAGTTTTAATAGTACTTGCATTTAAACTTATGTATACAATAGATAAAATAAATATACTTGCTGATGATATAACTAAAAAAGTAAACTCATTAAATGGATTTTTTAGTTTAGTTGATTTAATTACAGATAAAGTAGCGCTATTAAGTGATAAAACAGTAGATTTTATCAGTGGATTATTTACAAAAATGTTAAGTAGTAGAAAAAATAATACTAAAGGAGAGGGAACAAATGAGTAAAGAAAAACATAGTGGTTTAGGAAAATTTGTTTTAGGTGCAGCAATTGGTGCTGGATTAGGTATTTTATTCGCACCGAAAAAAGGTAGTGAAACTAGAAAAGATTTAAAAATTAAAATAGATGAATTAGTAAAAAAAGTTAAAGAAATGGATATAGAAGAAGTTAAAAATAATCTTCAAACAAAATTAGATGAATTATTAACTGAATTAGAAGATTTAGATAAAGAAAAAGCTTTGAAAATAGCTAAAGAAAAAGGAAATCAGTTAAAAGAAAAAGCTGAAGATATTTATAATATAGCTAAAGAAAAAGGAACACCTATTTTACAAAAAGCTGCAGCTGAAGTTAAACAAAAAACTATAGATGTTGTTGAAGAAGTATTAAGAAAATTAAAAAATGAAGAAAAAAGCAAGTAATTAAAATACCAATATAGATTATTTCTATATTGGTATTTTAAATTGACTATAAAAATATATTTTGATAGAATATATTCAGTAATCAGAGGTGAAAACAATATGAAAACAATAACTTATGTAACAGGAAATTGGGCAAAAGTAGCTAGTGCTAAACAAGCGCTTGATCCTCTTGGGTATGAAATAAATAATATTAAACTTGATACAATAGAAATACAGTCAGACGATGTAGAAGAAGTATCAAAATATTCTGCGAAATGGGCAAGTGAAAAGTTAAAGTGTAGTGTATTAACAAATGATTCAGGACTTTTTGTAGAAGCTCTTAATGGTTTTCCTGGAACATATACAAGATATGTTGAAGAAACAATAGGTGAAGATGGATTATTAAAACTTCTTGAAGGAATAGAAAATAGAAAAGCATATTTTAAGGAAGTTTTAGCATATTGTGAATATGGTAAAGAACCAGTTATATTTTCTAATATTACAAATGGAACTATTACAAAAGAAAAACACGGCGAATATGGTTGGAGTTGGGATTTTGTATTTATGCCAGATGGAGAAACTCAAACACTTGGATGTTTTCCGGATGATGAAAGATGGAAGTTTTGGAGTCAAGCTGCATATAAAAGATTAGCTGAATATTTAGATGAAAAAGAAAATCAAAATAATTAAATTTTATAGATATAAATTTATTATAATGATAAAATAAGTATAGAGAAATCTATACTTTTATTATTTATGTTAGAAAAATTTACCTTTTTATCAAAATGGATAGACAAAGAATTTCATTTCATATATAATAAAAAATAGTAATTTGTGGAGGTGACCCTTATGGTTAAAACTAGCTTACCAGTTATTGTATTAAAGGGGATAGTACTGCTTCCACATTGTGAACTTAGAGTGGAATTTTCCAATGAAGTAGATAAAAGTATTTTACAAAATGCTGCAGATTATTCTGATAATCATGTTTTAGTTGTTACACAAATTAATGAATTAGAAGAACATATTAATATTAAAAATTTACCTAAAGCTGGTGTTGTAGCTAGAATTAAAAGTAAAATAACTCTTGCTAATAATCATGTTAGAGTAATTTTAGAAGGGCTTAATAGAACAGAGGTTCATAGTTATATTAAATATGGCGAAGAAAAAGATACTATTGAATGCCAAATAGGACCTACTACAATTTATGAAATAGATTCTAAAGAAGAATTTGCACTTGTAAGAAAGTTACTTAAGGAGTTAGAAAATTTAATTAATAAGGCTCCATATATGAGTAATAGTATATTAGGAGAGTTATCTGGAATAACTAATATTAATGTAATAACAGATATTATATGTCAATTTTTACCAACAACACCATCTAGAAAAATTGATTATATTAAAGAGGCAAATCCTAGTGTCAGGGTAAAAATGTTATTACAAGATATCAATGATGAATTAGAAATTATTGAGTTAGAAAATAGAATTGATTTAGATTTGAGAAAAGGATTAGAGGATAGTCAAAAGGAATATTTTTTAAGAGAAAAAATTAGAATTATAAAAGAAGAACTTGGCGATATTAACTCTAAAGATAGTGAAATTGAAGAATTAAGAACAAAAATTGAGGCATTAAAGTGTCCTAATAAAATTAAAGAAAGATTAAAATTAGAGTTAAACAGATATCAATCTATGGCACCTAATTCACCTGAATATAGTATGTTAAGAACATATATTGATACACTTATTTCAATACCATTTGGTAATTATACAAAGGATAATACAAATTTGAGAAAATCAAAACAAATTTTAGATAATTCGCATTATGGTTTAGAGAAAGTTAAAGAAAGAATTTTAGAGTTTTTAGCTGTTAAACAAATGAGTAAAAACTTGACTGCTCCAATTCTTTGTTTTGTAGGTCCACCTGGTATTGGTAAAACAACACTTGCCTCATCTATTGCGAAAAGTTTAGATAGAAATTTTGTTAAAATAAGTGTTGGTGGAGTAAACGATGAAGCAGAAATAATGGGACATAGAAGAACATATATAGGTTCTGCTCCTGGAAAAATTATTCAAACTTTAAAGAAAAGTAAAAGTATGAATCCAGTATTTTTGATTGACGAAATTGATAAATTAACTAAAGATTATAAAGGGGATCCTGCAAGTGCATTACTAGAAGTTTTAGATAAGGAACAAAATAAATATTTTGTTGATAATTATATAGAAGAAGAAGTGGATTTATCAAATGTAATATTTTTAGTAACGGCAAACTATATTGAACAAATTCCAGAACCTTTAAGAGATAGACTAGAAATTATAGAGTTAGATAGTTATACAGAATATGAAAAAGTAGATATTGCTAAAAGACATTTAATACCTAAATTAATTCGTGAACATGGTATTACTAGAGAAAATATATTTATACCTGATAAGACTGTTTTAGCAATTGTTCGTAATTATACTAAAGAATCTGGTGTAAGAGAACTTGAAAGGGTATTATCTAAAATTATTCGTAAGGTAGTAAAAAATATGCTTATAAATAATGATAGGGATGTTCTATATAAAATTCATGATACTTCATTAGAAAAATATTTAGGAAAGAAAAAATATTTCTATATGGATAAGGCTGAAGTAAATCAAATTGGAGTGGTTAATGGTCTTGCATACACATCTTATGGTGGAGATATTTTACCTATTGAAGTTACATACTATAAAGGTAAAGGTAATTTAATATTAACTGGTTCTTTGGGAGAAGTTATGAAAGAAAGTGCTTCTATCGCACTAAGTTATATAAAAAGCAATTTTGGTATATTTAATATCGATATAAATGAATTAGATAACACTGATATTCATATACACGTACCAGAAGGGGCGGTTCCAAAGGATGGACCAAGTGCGGGTATAACTTTAACTACTGCTTTAATAAGTGCGCTTTCTAAAAGAAGTGTTGATAATATGGTTGCGATGACTGGTGAAATTACATTAAGAGGTAAAGTGTTACCTATTGGTGGATTAAAGGAAAAAGTTATAGGTGCACATAGAAGTGGTGTTAAAACAATTATTTTACCTATAGAAAATGAAAGAGATATTAAAGATATACCTAAAAATATAGTAGATGATATAAAATTTATTTTTGTTAGAAATTATATAGGAGTATATAAATATATTTTTAAGGGAGAATAAAATGATTAAAAAACGTGTAAAAGGTGATTTAATAGTTGTTTCAGGACCTAGTGGTTGTGGTAAAGATACTATTTGTAATGAAATCTTTAAAATTAGAAAAAATATAGTTAAATCTATTTCTATGACTACTAGAGATATGAGAGATGGAGAAATAAATAATAAAGATTATTACTTTGTTACCAAAGAAGAATTTGAAGAAAAAATAAATGATGATGAATTATTAGAATACGCTATTGTACATGAAAAAGATTATTATGGTACTCCTAAGAAGAAAGTTTTAGAAACTTTAGAATCAGGATTTGACATAGTATTAATTATAGATATACAAGGTGCGCTTCAAATTAAGGAAAAATATCCTGAGGCAGTATTTATATTTATTATGCCTCCATCAATAAAGGAATTAAAATCTAGACTTATAAATAGAAAAAGTGAAACTAAAGAATCTATGCTTAGAAGATTTAAATCTATGTATAAAGAAGTTAATGAAATTAATAAATATAATTATGTTGTAGTTAATGATAATTTAGATGATTCAGTTAAAACTGTTGATGCAATTATTGAATCACAAAAAAGTAGAGTAGATAGAATTGAAGAGTTAGATATTAATTCTATTGAAGAAGCAATACATGAAGAATTAGTTGATTTATAATTTTTTAAATTTTGTAAATAATAGAATAAGGAGGAATAAAAATGGATAAAGATGAATTAAAGAAAGAGTTGTTTCTAAACAATAAAAATGGTTGGGAAAGTGTTGATGAAAGTAAAAGAAAAGAAATTTTTGAATTTTCAAAAGATTATATAGATTTCTTAAATAGTGTTAAAACAGAAAGAGAAGCAGTAACTTTTATTGAAAATTTATTAGTTACAAATGGATTTAAAAATATTAATAGTGTGACTGAATTAAAAGTTAATGATAAAGTATTTTTTGTGAATAGAGAAAAAAGTATTTATGCTGCTATTATAGGTAAAGATATAACTAGTGGTATTAATATTATTGGTTCACATATTGATTCACCAAGATTGGATTTAAAACCTAATCCAATATATGAGGATAGTGGATTTGCTTATTTTAAAACTCACTATTATGGTGGAATAAAAAAATATCAATGGACATCTATCCCTCTAGCGATACATGGTATTATTGTTAAAAGCGATGGAACAAAAATAAATATTTCTATTGGTGAAAAAAATGAAGATCCAATTTTAACTATAACTGATTTACTACCACATCTTGCAATGGATCAAATGCAAAAGAAAATGAGTGAGGGAATTAATGGGGAAGATTTAAATCTTTTAATTGGCAATATCCCTTATGATAAAGATAATGATGGTTCATTGGTTAAACTAAATATTTTAAAATTATTAAATGATAAATATGGTATTAAAGAGATTGATTTTACAAGTTCAGAATTAGAAGCTGTACCTGCATTTAGAGCTAAAAGCTTAGGACTTGATGAAAGTATGGTTGCTGGTTATGGTCAAGATGATAGGGTATGTGCTTATACTTCATTAAGAGCATTATTAGATATTAATAATCCAGAAAAAACCTCAATTTGTATATTCGCTGATAAAGAAGAAATTGGTAGTGTTGGAAATACTGGTATGTATTCTAGAAGCTTTGATACATTTGTATCTATTATTCTAAATAAACTTGGTATTAATACCCCAAATTTAATAGATATTATATTTAATAAATCTATGATGTTATCTGCAGATGTTGATGGAGCATTAGATCCTATTTATGCATCTGTATCAGAAAAAAACAATGCATCATTTTTAGGACACGGTATTCATATGAATAAATATACTGGTTCAAGAGGAAAAAGTGGTGCAAGTGATGCTAATGCTGAATATGTAGCTAAAGTAAGAAATATATTTGAAACAAATAATGTTAGTTATCAAATTAGTGAATTAGGTAAAGTAGATGTTGGTGGCGGAGGTACTATCGCATATATACTTGCTAATAAAGGAATTGATGTAATTGATTGTGGTGTTCCTGTATTATCAATGCATTCACCATATGAAGTTACTAGTAAATTTGATATTTATGAAGCTTATAAAGGGTATAAAGCATTCTTAAATTGGAGATAATTATTGTAATTATCTTCTTTTTTTGTTATATTAAATATAGTTTGGAGAGATGTTTATGAAAGAAACTATAAATAAGATGTTTATATCATCAATATTGTCATCAGCTGTTTTACTTGTAATTGGATTACTATTATTTATTAGACCAGAAAGTACTTTATCATTAATCTCATATACAATAGGTGGTATTTTAGTAATTATTGGTACTAATTCTTTAATTAATTATTATAGGGGTAAAGAATATGTTTCAAGATTTGAATTGTTTTATGGTGTTTTAGGAGTATTAGGCGGATTTGTTTTAATATTAAATCCTAAAGCAATTGTATCATTAATACCATTTATTATAGGTGTATGGATTGTTATTAGTAGTCTAAGTAAGTTAAAATATAGTATAAATGTTAGTAGTAAAAAAACAAAAGCAGGAATTATTTCATTGGTTATAACAATACTTACTTTAGTATTAGGTGTTATTCTAATATTTAATCCATTTTCTGGAGCAGTATTTATTACTAAAATGATTGGACTATTCTTATTTGTTTATGCAATATTAGATATAGTTCAAAGTTCTATTATTAAAAAAGATGTCAATGCAATAATTATAGTAGAAGAAGAACCTAAAAAGAGTAGAAAAAAGAAAAAAATAATAGATGCTGAATAGCAAGGTCGAAACAAAAATGTTTCGACTTTTTTTATGTTTAAATGTTGACTATAGAACAAATGTATGTTACTATGTTGTTAACAATCAGGAGGGAGGTATGGTTTGTGAATGAAGTTGTAGTAAAAGAAAATATAAATATTGAAAATATGATCCATGAAATAAGAGGGAAATCAGTAATGTTAGATAGCGATGTTGCGATGTTGTTTGGTTACGAGACTAAATATTTAAATAGACAAGTTCAAAGAAATATTAATAGATTTCCAAAAAATTATTGTTTTCAGTTGACCATAGAAGAATATGAAAACTTGAGGTGCCAAAATGTCACCTCAAGTTTGAGTGATAATTATGGTGGAAGAAGATACTTGCCATATGTATTTACAGAGTATGGCATAACAATGCTTGCTGGTATTTTAAAAAGTGAAGTAGCAGTTAAAATGAGTTTAAAAATTGTTGATACTTTTATTGCCATGAAAAAATATATATCTAAAGATTTTCTAAAGCAAGACTATATAAAAAATATGGTTATTAAACATGATAATGATATTAAATTATTAAAAGAATCATTATCTAAACTTGAAGAGAAAAAACAAATAAATGAAATATATTTTAATGGACAAATATATGATGCTTATTCTAAGATAATTGATATATTAAAAGAAGCTAAAACTGAAATAATCATAATTGATGCTTATGCAGATAAATCTGTTTTAGATTTAATTAGAAGTCTTGATATTAATGTTACATTGATAGTTAAGAGTAAAAGTTTACTAACTAAAGTGGATATTCATAAATACAATGAGCAATACAATAATTTAAAAGTTATATACAACGATACATTTCATGATAGATATTTTATATTAGACAAAGAGAAAGTATATCACTCAGGAACGTCATTAAATAGAATAGGTTCTAAAACTTTTTCAATAAATAAAATAGAAGATAAATTAGTAATTGATAATTTAATTAAAAATGTTAATGAATTATATTAAAAAATTTACATTTTTATTAATTAATGTTATACTTAATGTGTATTAAAAATATACAAGGGAGGTTTTGTTATGAATAAAGAAAATAGACCATCAATAGAAAAACCATGGTTAAAATATTATGAAGGGGATTTTAGTGAAAAAGATATACCTAAAAAATCAATATATCAACTTGCAATAGATTCTAATAAATATAATATGAATAATATCGCAATTGATTTAAGAATGTGTATAAATAATTATGAACAATGTTTTACAATGACATATAATGATTTTTTTAAAGAAATTAATAACAATGCAAAATCATCATCAGTAATGGGAATTAAAACTGATGAAATTGTACCAATGATAGTACCAAATATACCTGAAGCTAGAACGCTAACTTATGCAAATAGTATAATTGGAGCAACTACATATGCAATTTCACCATTATTACCAGTAAAACAATTAGAAAAAATTTTAAAAGAAAATCAAATTAAAAATATTTTTGTTTTCAGTGCTTTATATGATAAATACAAAAGTGCGTTACAAAGTGATAGTTTAGAAAATGTTGTGGTTTTAAGTGCAGAATCTTCTAAATCTGAAAGTATAGAAGCATTAAAGAAAATTAAAAATGAATTAGTTAATAAACAAATTATTCCATGGAATGAATATCAAAATTACAGCAAAGAAATTAAAGAAAATTTGAAACCATATTATAAAGATAATCATACTGCGATTATTGTTGGAACTAGTGGTACTACAGGAACATCAAAGGGAGTATGTTTAAGTGATAAAAATTTAAATTCAGCAGCACTATCTTATATAAATGGTAAAGTTTTTGAAGGGTCATATTTAGATGCATTACTTCCTTCAATTGTTTATGGAACAGTTATGTCTCACTTACAAGTTGTTGATGGAAAACATGTGTATTTAGTGCCAGAATTATTAACAACAAATATCTCTAAAGCTCTATGCGCTACAAAGGCAGATGTTTTTGCAGGTGGACCTGTTCATTACATTAATATTAACGCTAGTGAGGAATTTAAAAATGGACAAATGCCAAAAAGAAATATTTATCTTTCAGGTGGTGCATCATTACCAAGCGATATAGAGAGTAAACTAAATGGTGTTGGTGCCGGATATTCAGAAGATGAAGTCAATAATGATATAATTGTTAGACAAGGATATGCACTATCAGAAACTTGTGGACTTGGAACTATTGCAAAAAGAGGTGCATATACATTTGGAAGTGTTGGAATTCCTATGTTATATAATACAATTGGAATATTTAAGCCAGGAACCGATGAAGAGTTAGGTTATAATGAAAATGGTGAAATTTGTGTTAGTGGTCCAAGTGTAATGCAAGGATATTTAAATAATCCAGAAGAAACTGCAAAAGTTTTGATGGAACATAGTGATGGAAAAATCTGGGTTCATACAAAAGATATTGGTTATATGAATGAAGATGGAAAAGTATTCCATGTTGATAGAATTAAAAATATATTTATGAGAACAGGATTTAATGTACATCCTACACAAATTGCTGAATTTATAGATACTATTCCATATGTTAAAAATTCTGCAGTAATTGGATTTGAACATCCAGAAGAGCAAAATGTACCAGTAGCATTTATAGAATTAGAACCAAATGTTCTTAATAATAAAACACAAGAAGAAATCATACATGAAATAAGTGAACAATGTTATGCAAATTTAGAAGAAACATCTATTCCAGTTGATTATGTAATTGTAGATTCAATCCCAATTAATGTTGGTGGAAAAATAGATGTTGAAAAAATTAAAAAGGAATCTAATATCGATTTTATGAAAAATCAAAAAATATTAAAAAAAGAAATAAAATTTAATAAATAGGATACGAAATGTATCCTATTTAATTTACAAAAAATTAGTAATATGTTATTATTTTTTTATAAGGTAGGTGTTATAAAATGATTAGTGTTTCTTTTGCGATTTGTTGTTTAGTGTTTTTATCAATTATATCAATTGTATATTTTTCAAAAAAACGTATAAAAAACATGGATAATAAAATATTTTCAATTTTAATTATTTTAAATTTAATTGGAATTTGTATTGATGTTTCTGGATATTTTGCTTTTAAAGCACTAGGGGTAGATAATGTATTAAATATATTTATCTCAAAAATTTATTTAATATATTATATTTCATTTATTTTTTGCCTTACTATTTATGTATATAATATATCATTTAAAAATTTAAATAAAATTTTAAAAACATTTATTACTATTTTTGCAGTATTATGTACAATTGTATTTATATTACCAATTAGTGTAACAATGAAAGACAATACAGCATTCTCATATGGGCCTAGTGTTAATTTAGGATATGTATGTGTATTTGGTCTTACTTTTGCGATGATTATTATTTTACTAATAAATATTAAGAAAATAAAATCAAAAAAATATATGCCAATTTTTGCCTTTGTAATTTTGACTTTTTTAGCATTCACAATTCAAAAAATTAATCCAGATATTGCATTATTGTTATTATCAAATTCAGTTGTTACGACACTTATGTATTTTACAATTGAGAATCCAGATGTTAAATTAATCAACGAATTAAATGATAATAGAGTATTAATTGAAAAAACAAATGAAGAAAAATCTAACTTCTTATTTAAAATGACTGCAGAAGTTAGGCATCCAATAGATTATATATATGAAACAAGTAAATCATTACTTAATGAAACAGATCCTGAAAAATTAAGTAGAGCAATGTCGGTTATTAATAGTAGTTCAAAAAAAGTTTCATATTTAATAAATGAAGTATTAAATGTATCATCAATTGATATTAAAAAACTAAAAATAGTTAATACTAAATATAATTTTTATAATATCATTAGTGAAATACAAGCTAGGACAAATCAAGAAAACACAAAAAATATTGATATCAGATATGAAATAAGTCAAGATATTCCTGAATCATTATATGGTGATGCAATTAAGATAAAACAAATAATTATGACAATACTTTCTAACTCACTTAAATATACCAATAAAGGTTTTATAGAATTAAGTGTATCGTCAATGATTAAATATGATGTATGTAGACTAATAATCTCAATAGAAGATTCAGGTATAGGTATGGATATCGCAAAAGTTAATGATTTATTGGAATATGATGAAGAAATGAGCGAAAATGATTTAAAAACTTTAGGTAAAATAGATTTAAATTTAAATATTGTTAAAAAAATTATTAAATATCTTGGTGGATCAATCATGATTAAAAGTGAGGTAGGAAAAGGTTCTGAATTTATTATTGTATTAGATCAAAAAATAGATTTAAATAGCAATTATAATGAATCTGATAAATATACATCGTTTGTACAAAAGAAAACAAAGGTTTTATTAGTTGATGACAACATGGAAGAATTAAGTACAATTGAAAATATTTTAAATAAAAGTAATATAAGTTATACATCCACAACATATAGTAAAGATTGCCTTGATAAAATCAACAATAACTATAAATATGATATAATAATAATTAATGATGAAATGCCAGAATATAGTGCATATGAAACACTAAAAAAATTAAAAGAAATAAAAGGATTTAATATTCCAGTGGTAGTTATTCTAGATAAGAAAAAAGATTTCATGAAACAACACTACATAGAAGATGGATTTAAAGATTATATTTTAAAAGAAAAACTTGATAGAGAAATAAAAAGAGTAATTAATAAATACTTATAAGGACTAATTTAGTCCTTTTTTTCATACAATTTTATAGGTGGTAAACATGAAAAAATTAGTTGTAATAATTAGTTTAATATTATTTTTAATACCTAATAAGACTTATGCACTAGGGGAGTCTTCATCATCTATTACAGTTATGGATATGGATACTGGTAGAGTTTTATATAGTAAAAACCAAAGCGAGAAAAGACTTATTGCATCTATTACAAAAATAATGACTGCGATAGTTGCGATTGAAAGTGGTAAGCTAAATGATATAGTTGTAGTAGATGATAGTATTTTAAAAGCGTATGGTTCTGGTATTTATATTGAAATAGGTGAACAAATAAGATTAGAAGATTTAGTGTATGGTCTTATGCTTAGAAGCGGTAATGAACTAGCAATTACGGAATAGCAGTTGGAACTTATGAAAGAAGATTTAATAATATAACCTCATTTAAACCTTATGATATAACATATTATTGGAAATTATATATATAACAATTGACTTAGTATATTTTATATAAATCTACAAAGGGTGCTATTAAATAGCATCTTTTTTTCATAGGAGGAGGTTATTATGTCAGTATTTAAAATTGAAAAGAATAAAAATTATACAGTAATGAGTAATTATCATTTAAGAGATAAAAATTTAACTTATAAAGCAAAAGGTCTATTATCGTTTATGTTAAGCTTACCTGAGGATTGGGACTACTCACTTGCAGGGTTATGTGCTATTAGTAAAGAAAGTAGAGATGGAATAAGATCCATATTAAAAGAATTGCAAGAACATCATTATGTTGAAATAGAAAAGGTTAGAGGGGATAAAGGTTATTTTGAGTATAATTATTTGATATATGAAATACCACATTTTATTGAAGTAGAAAAAGAAAAAACTAATCCAGATATGGAAAATCCACACCTGGATAATCCAAATGTGGAAACAACTACACAAATAAATACTAATATAATAAATACTAATAAACAAATAGATAAAGATGATAAAACCATTTCATCTTTTTTTATACCTGAAGAACACAATATTTTGACATTAGAATTAGTCAATAGGGGATATATAAATGAAACTGATACACAAATATTTTATTATGATAAATTATTTGAAGATTTATTAAGTGAAGGTAATTCGTATAAAGATTTAGTTCAAATAATTCATTACATCATTCCTAGAGTTGTAAATAGAAAGTTTAAAGATGAAGATGGCAATGATATAAATAATAAATTTGGATATTTTAAAAATGCTATAATTAGTAATATTAAAAAATTAAATTATGATTACGAAGATTTATGGGGAGAAGATGAGTATGATTGGTTAAATGATGATTTAGAAAGATAAAATTATACACAAAAAAAATCGTCTCTTTACTAGCAGACGACCTACTACTTAACCTATATACTACATTACTGCATAGGTTATGTCAGATTTCACGGCACTACTTAATACTACTTGTGTCATCTGACAAATTAATAATATCATAAATTGTAATATATTGTCAATAATTAATTTTTTAAAGTTTAATATTAAATATTCAATATAGAATAATTAAGTATTTAATTCGTACTATTTTCTATATTTTAAAATATCGTTTACATCACAATCTAATGCAAAACACATTCTTGCTATTATATCTATATCTATTCTAATTACACGATTATGATAATAACGATTAACTAAATCATAATTAACTGCAATCATAGTACATAGTTTATTTCTACTTATATCTTTTTTATCTAATACTTCTTTTAAAGTAATTTCTAATTTCCCATAATCTTTTAATGTATAAATATTATTATCCATAATTCCACCTCTCATATTTTAATTATTTATTGATTAAAATATAAAACTTTAAAGTTATATCCAATTTAATTATATTTGAAAATTATAAATTAAAAAATTACACAAAAATATTGCAATATTACTTATATTATTCTAAATAATGCAATATTTTATACAAAAAATGTAAAATATCGTTAAAATAAAAGATTTTATGTTATAATTATATATATAAGGATAGAAGTTATATTGAGGTGATGTAAAAATGAAAACTACTATATATTTAATTAGACACAGTGAACCTTTTAAAGTTCATAGGGGAAATGTAAATGTAAGTGAGTCAATATTGATAGAAAATGAAAAATCTCCATTAAGTATAAATGGAGAAAAGATAGCTGAAAAATGGGCTACTAATGTTGAATTTAATGCTCTTGATGTGGTGTATTCTTCTAATTATGTTAGAGCAATGTCCACTGCTAAATATTTTGCACATAATAATAATCTTAAAGTAAATATAGATGAGAGATTTAATGAAAGAATACATGGAGTAGATAGTTGGGAAGAATTACCAAAGAATTTTGAATCTAATCAATTTGAAGATGAAAATTATAAAGTAGGATTTGGAGAATCTCAAAAAGATGTTCAAACTCGTATGTATTCTGCATTAGTTGAAGTTATGAAAAATTATAAAGGAAAAAGAATTGCTATAATATCACATTCAACTGCTATTGCATTTCTTTTAAAAATGTTTAGTGATGTTCAATATACTGGAGATTATTCATATAAAGAAAATAAATATTTTGATGGTAAATGGGATTATGTTGAAACATTTAAATTAGAATTTGATGAAAATAATGTTTTAGTAAATATTGCAAATATAAATGAATAAAAACAAATATATACTAACCAAATAAAAAAAATAGATACTATTAAAGTGAAGGGGATGTAATATGAATGATGAATTATACAATAAGTATCATAATCAATTATTTAGATGGTGTATAACTAAAGCAAATAATTATAGTGATGCTGAAGACCTTTTGCAAGAAATTAATTATCAATTAGCAGTTGCATTTTCTAGAGATGTTTTGATTGTTGATGAAGAAAGATTTATTTGGAAGGTTGCATATTATACTTGGTGTAAAAAAGTAAAGGAATATAATAAAAATAAAAATGTAGTATCAATAACAGATGAGATGGAAAGCATTTTAAAAGATGAGAGTATTGATATCCTGAAACAAGTTGAGATGACAGAAGTAAAAGATATATTACTAAATCATATTTCTAAATTAGATATTACATCAAAAAAGTGTATAATTCTTTATTATTATGAAGGCCTTTCAATAAAAGAAATTGCTAAAACTTTAAATATTAAAGAAAATTTAGTTAAATATTATCTTTATAAAGCAAGAAATCAATTGAGAAAGGAATTGGAAAATGAAAACATTTAATGAATTGATAGCATTAGCTAAAGAATATGCTAGAAAAGTCAAAAATAAAAATACTATATTATATGATCCTATCTTTAGAATTGAAGATGGAAATTTGTGTCTTGAATATTTAATTGTTGAGTTCAATGATGAATTTAATAATGATTATAGAATTAAAAGACCAATAGAATGGTTTACACAGGACATATTAAGTGGTGAAATATTAAATTATTATAATGTTAATGATAAAGATTATTCATTATTACCACTTGGCAAATTATTTGATAATAATGGTGAAAGTATTTTATATGACCAAAGTAATGATATTACAAGAAGTTTTCAAAAATGGCAAAAAGATATCATTAAGCAAATAAAAGAAGAATATGAAAACTCAAATAATTTATTATATGATGAAAAGGTTATGAAAATAGAAAATACTATAATAAGTCCAAAAGAATATATATTGTCAAATATTGATAGTATTTTTGAAAAAATGTTCAATATGCTATTTGAAGATATGGGTAATGTTATTAGTGATTCATATAATGAATATTTTGAAAGTTTGTTTAATGAAATTCGTAATAAATATATTAATGATAAAATCATTGATAAACGATTGATAAAACAATATATGAATTTTCTTAAATATTCATGGCCAGAGTCTTTAGATTTATTTAATAATTGTACTAACATAAAAGAAATAAATGATGAAGGTTATGATAATGCTATTATACAAATGTTGGAAGATAAAAAATTGAAAAGAGTAATTGAAAATCCTGGAATTTTTCCAGTTGAAATGCAAATTGATAATAATTGTACTGAGAGTGTAATAAATAAAAAAGAAGGAAGTGGTGATGAATAATGAATGAATTTCAAAATATTAAGATGAGAATAAAAATGGCAATAATGATGGAACCTACTATATCATTAAAAATTCAACATGATTATTGTGATATGTTAGAAAATTGTAATAGTATGGAACAAATTCCTGAAGAATTGAAAAGATTTGTTAAAATCGTTTTAACAGAAATGAGAGAAGAACAAGAAGAAATAGAAGAATCAAACAAAGAAAGAGAACCAATTATGAGTATAGATGAAGTGATTTCTTCTATTGATAAAACTATAAACGATATTCAAAATGGTAATAATGTTTATACTGAAGAACAAATTCAAAATAAAGTAGAAAATTATCAACAACAAGCAAATCAATTGTTTGATTATATTGATGAAAATGGAAAAGTGAAAATACAAGAAGAATTTACTCCTAAAGTAAGAAAATATGATTGGAAAAGAGATTTAAGAAGTGGATTAGCAAGTTTAATAATTGCTCTTAATGATGATAATTATAATACTGTTTATGTTAAAGATAAAAACAATAATGATGTTTTACTTTATGTAAAAAACATAACTGAACTTCAAGAAATTTTTGAAAAATATAATTTATATATAGTACTTGATTACGATAAAGAAAGATTGGCAAATGAATATTTGAATCAAAGATTATTAGATTTGAGTGAAGAAAAATTAATGTTATGTTTATCATATTTATTGGAAAAATCAAAACAAGATTTAAGTATAATTGATAAATATCTAGGCAATCGTATTTTAGTTGGACTTGCAACATTATTATACAATCATTTATATAATTTAATTTAAATAAGAAAGAGGGAATAAAAAATGAAAGAATTAATTGAAAAAAGAAAACAATATACAAATACTTTAATGGAAGTTTATAAAAAGAAAAGTGAAGAATATTTAAATGATACTCAAAGTATCCTTGATCGTGAACAAGGTTTTAGAGAGTATATGAAAGAAAAAATATCAGTATCTAGTTTTCAAAAAGGACTAGATGACTTTGTTGAAGAAACAAAAAGAATTGGTAATAAAATAATTGCTGAAAAGAGTGAATTTAATGAATTATTAAATGAATTTTCTTTAAAAGATAATGATTTTTCAGTTGCAATGCTTACTAATACTAGAAAAAATATATTTGATAAAGTAGAAGTAGAAAAAGTATTAAAAGAATTGGAAGATGAGTTTGATAATGAATACAAAACTATCATTTTAGATTATACTAATAAGTTAGACCAATTATTTGAAAAAATCAAAAAAATGGTAGAATTAAATAGAAAATTTGTTGTTGAATATGGTGGATTACAATTAACTGAAACTCCTGTAGAAAATGAATATAAACCAATATATGATATGCACGATCAAATTTATAATAAGTTTATATATGAATTTCAAACAGAGGCATATAGAATTAATTTTTTACCACAACAAATTAAATCTACATATACAAGAACAACTAAATTATTAGATGAAAATTATGATATATTTAGTGATTTATTAAATGATTTAGAACAAAGTAATAGTTAATACTGTTTTGTTCAAAGAAAGGAGATAGTAAAATAATGGAATTAGAAAAAATTATTGAACTATTTTTAGAAGAAAAGATTAGTGCTAGAGAAGTTAGCGATATGCTTGACAATGATAAAATGATATTAGAAAGAATAAAAGACAAGTTTGAATATGGAAAAATTATTCAAAAATTAAATAAAAAATATAAAGAAGTTATGAATCAGCCAGTAATATTACCATATCATTGTACATGGGAAGATACTATTATTGCTTTAATGATAGCAATTGAAAACAAAAAAAATGTTGAAGATGTGGCAAATGGTTTTTACCATTATGATGATAATATGTATTAATTAATAGAGGTGATAATGATGAGATTTGATGTACCATCAATTGTAATAAATAAATTATTTGAACAAGGATATGAAGAACAAATTTTGGATGCCGTTATGGCGTTTGAAACAGATTCTAGTAAAGAAGTTAGTGATATACCATTATCACCTGCTTTAATTAATGACAATGGAGAAAATATTATTTTTACAAATGAAGTTTTACAAGAATATAAAAATTTAGTTAAAAGAATTAAAAATCCTTCAACAGCTCAAGAAATACCATTTTTCTTATTGGGTAATACTAAAAATATTGATGGACAAGATTATGTAGTTGTTCAAGAAATTATATATTCCATAAATGGTAATTTAGATGATTTAAGAGTATCTATAGACGAAGGAAAATTTAGAGAGTTAGTAACTAATTCAAATTATGATGTTGTATCTATTGGGCATACACATGGTAATGTTAGTGAGGAGAAGAAACAACAATCTCTTACTAGACAATTACCACCTGATTTAGTTGAAAAATATGCAATTAGAGATGTTGGATTAAACATCTCGATTGCAGATATATGGCAACATGAAGCTTTTAAACAAATTGCTAGTCAATTAGGAAATAAGAAAATATTACAAAGTATTATTATGTATAATGGAGATATTATTATGATTGATGATAATAGCATTAGTAAAAGCAACAATGTACAAGCAATTTTAGAAAATGGGAATATTATTAATTTACCAACTTCTGTACAACAAGAAAATTTAAATATACACAGATGATTGGAGGCAGTAAATGGATAAATTAAAAAAAGAAAATTATATCAAAGAACTTAAAAGAAAATTTAAGTTTAATAAAAAAACATTTAATTTATTTATAGAACATATAAAAAATTTTGAACTTGCTGAAGAAAAATTTAAAATTGAAAAACATTCATATAAAGTTGGAGATGATGTTCTTTTGAAGAAAGGAACATTTATGCATGGAACAAGAAAAGGATATGATGGTTTAGAATTAATTATAGATAATGGGTTTTTGAGTACAAATATATTTAGTCCAAATGCAAAAGCTCAAAAAACACCTTATTGTGTTAGTATGTGGAACATTCAAAATGATATTCTATTAAAAGAATATGTAAACTTATATAGTGGAATGACAATTAAATATACTGATTTTACTGATAAACCTACAACTAAATTAGTACCTTTTAATAAACTTGATGAAGAAATAGAAGATAGTAGAAAAGTTGATTTTTGGATGTGGACTGCAGAACAAACAAAAGAAATAAGATTTTTACCATCATTAATAAGGGATAACAATCAAATAGCATTTATTATTAATACTGAAAGTGAGTATGCTAAAAAATTAATTGAAAATGATATTTTTAATTTAAATTTTGATAAGAAAATATTAAAATCATTTATTAGTGATTGGTTTATAAAGAATTTCATATATGCAAAAAGAGATGATTTTACTACTAATAGAGAAAGTGCAATAATTTTTGGATTACCTAGTTGTTTTATAGAAGGTATTTTTGTAGGTAGAGTAATTGAGAATGATAAAGAAAAATTAGAACAAATAAAAAAACATTTTGAAAATTGCTATATTTGTAATTTGGATGGAAAAGTTATTATGGAGTAAAAAATGAATTTAGATTTTACAAAAGAGAATTATAGATTTAATGCAAGAGTGTCAGCAATTATTTATAACAAGGATAAAACAAAAGTATTGCTTTTCAAAATAAATGATGGTAGAGATTTTTATATGTTACCTGGTGGAAGAATTGAATTAAATGAAGATAGTAAAACTGCAATATCCAGAGAAATAAATGAAGAACTTAACTATAATTTAGAATATGAGTTATGCTCTATTCAAGAAAACTTTGTTAGTAAAAGTAATATTAATATAATGCAATATTGTTTTTGCTATAAGGCAATATATAATGATGAAATAGAACGAATTAGTTTTAATTGTTTAGATAATGAAAATCAAATGTTTTATTGGACTGATATTAAAGATATTGATAAATTAAATATATTACCTATATCTAATAAAAATTTGATTAAAGAACAATTTAATGAAATCCAACATATTATAGAAAAATAATTAAATATAGAAGTTTGGTGGTGATTTGATGTTTGATAACGAATTGAAACAATTATTTGATAATATTCAGTATAAATTAAAATCTAATTCTGAAACAACTTTATCAGATATCGAACAAGAAATATCGTCTATAAGAAAAAGAGTTGTAACTAAAATAGGAGATATATTATCATATAATGGAATTTCTTTTGATCTTTATAAATTGGAAGGAATAGTAGAAGATTATTTATCAAATGAATTAAAACAATTTAATAAAAAGTTTCTTGTTGAAAACTTTCAAAAATTAGCAACCTTTAATTCTTCAGTTCAAGGTTTTATATCTCAACAAGCAAAACAGCAAACTGATAAATCAAAAAAAGAGCAAACTGTTGAAGAAATGATGAAAAAAATGGATTATACTATGTCAGAGTATAAAAAAATAACAATAAATTTAAATGAACAATTTAATAAGTTATTTAAAAAAATATTAAAAGAAAATCCTTTGTATGATAGACCACAAGCAGTAGAAGATATTAAAAGAGTTCTAACATCTGAAATGAAAGCAGCTCAAGAATATTTAAAAGATAAAAGAAATCAAATTGTTACATCAAATACTACATTAATTATAGAAAGTTCAAAAAGATTAAGCGAACATACTGATTATGTTTCAACAACAATGGAACAACCTGAACAAGTGGTTGAGCAAATTAAAAAAGTTGAAGAATCAATTGATAGGGAAATACAAACATCTTATGAACAAGATAAATCTTTAGAAGAAACTAATATTACACAAACTACTACTTCTCCAAAAGTTGAATATCAAAGTCCTATTCAAACTGAAAAAAGAGATGATGTATCAGTAGTAGAAACAAATAATGATGATTATAAAACTTTATATGCTCCAAGTTTTAAATCTTTTGAATCACAAATGTCTAATCAATCAAATGAAGAAAAACAAAATTATAGGATTTTAGAAGATGGAACTATAGAGTGGAAACAAGATCCTAGAAAGAATATGTTTACTGATGAAGAAATACAAATGTTTAATAGTCAGAGTCAAGCACCAACTATAGTTGATAATGAAATAAGAATTATTGATGCAGTAAAGAACCAAATGAATCAACATGTTTGGAAAGATATAGGATTGTATGCAACTAGAACAGATACAACGATTGATAATGTTTCTAATGAAATGTTAAGAGAAGTTAGTATTTTATTACAACAAAATGGAATACCAAATAATCCTAATATAACTATGCAAATAATCCAACAATTAAATAGTGAGTTAAAAGAAGTTAATAATAATTTAAGTGCTAATATGGTAACTACTTTCACAAATATAAATAATGCAACAATGGACTCTATTTCTCAAACATTTTCAATGCAACCAGATGTAAAAGAACAAGAAGTTCAACAATGTTTAGATGTATATTTACAAACTACACAATTAAGAGGATTTCATTTGAATTGCTCTAATCAATTTGGAAAAGTAGTTAGAGATATATGCAGTCAATATGGTATAAAACAAAATTCTCCACAATTTATAGAAATAACAAGAATAGTAGAAAGTAAAAGGATACAGGTAGAAAGTCAATTACATAATATGTTTAATGATTTTTCTAATAGTAATGCCAATTATATTTCTAATACAATTGGAAGTACAATGTTATCTCAACAATATGTGCAAGGATTACAACAAGAACTAACACCACAACAAATTCAAATGTTATTAGATTACAATAGAACAGAAATAGAAAAAAATTATAGTATGGAACAAATGCATCAAGATGTAGTGGGAATGTCAAGATAGGAGTGAAATTTTATGTATCAATCACAAATAGCAGTTAATTTAAAAAAGAAAATTGATGAAGAAATGCAAAATTTTAAAACTCAAAATTCCTTAATGACATTAGATGAACAAATTTTAAATGCAAAGAATAAAGATGAGTTGATAAGCATAAAAAATCATTTAGCAGATATACAAGAGATGGAATTAATGCAACAACAAGGTTTAAGTCAAACCAAACAAAAAACAAAAATTTTATTAAAAAAAGCAGGATTTGTAGATGTATTAGGGTTATGTATGCTTGTAGGTTTTATAGTAGGAATAGGTATAGGAATAGGATATATTTTATATAGATTTGGATTAAAATAAAACTTTTAAATATGAGGTAGTAAAGATGAAAAAAAAGAAAGAAATAAATAATAGTATAAAAATTTTAAAATACTTTAAGACTGCTAAATTAAGTGTAGTAGTAATTATAATTACAATGATATTAAGTTGTGTATTTGGTGTAATAACACCAGTTGTAACAGCTAATATATTAACTCATATTACTGCTTTTGATCCTAATAAAGCATTAACATTTTCTTTAATTTTATTAATTGTAATAATTTTTCAAAGAATTAATGGTTATATATGCAATGTAGTTTATTTGAAAGGTTTCAAAAAGAAAGTATTATTAAATTTAAGAAAAGATATGATTAAAAGTATTCTTAGTATGAAAACTATTAATTTTGATAATCATACTTCTGGTGAATATGCTGAAAGGTTAAGAAATGATCCTGAAAATATCTCAATGATTTTATCAGCTGTCCAATATAGTTTTTTTAATTTAATTACAGATGTTTTAGTGTTAGTATATATATTTTTTATCAATTATATTATTGGGATAGTTTATTGTTTAGGAATACTTTGTGTTTTTCTATATGAAAAATATGCTTTTGAAAAACAAAAACAATTAACTGAAAAGACAAAAGTATTAAGTGAAAAAAACTCTACAATTTTAAATGAAACTATGCATGGTATAAGAGATATTAAATTATTGAATATGATAAATCCTATTTCTAATTTAATAAATAAAAGTTTAGATATTTCCAATGATGCTCAAATAGAAAAAAATGTTAAAAGAGGAATTATATATGATGTCGTAAATGTTATAAAAGGTATAATTGAAATAGTTGTTTTGATAGTAGGTATAGCTTTAATAAAATATGATTATTTAAATGTAACAAACTTAATAATTATATATATGTATAGAACAAATATGTTTGATATTGTTTTATGTTATACAACTATTAAGGAATATTTTGTTGAATACAAAGTATCAGCAAATAGAATATTTGAACTTATGGATGAGGAAAAATATCCAAAAGAAAAGTTTGGTAGTAAAAAAATTGAACAAATTAATGGTAAAATTGAATGTAGAAACTTATCTTTTAAATATAGTAAAAAAGATATATTAAAAGATATTAGTTTTAAGTTAGAACCAAATGATACAGTTGGAATAGTGGGTTCAAGTGGTAGTGGAAAAACTACATTGCTAAATTTATTAGTTAAAAGTTATTATGTAAATGATAATCAAATCTTTATAGATGATATAGATATTAATGATTTGACAAGAGATAGTATTAGAGATAATATTTCAATAATTACACAAAATCCATATATTTTTAATTTAACTATTGAAGAAAACTTAAAATTAGTTGGAGATAATGTAAAAAAGAAAGATATTATAGAAGCTTGTAAAATTGCTCAAATACATGATTATATAGAATCATTACCTAATAAATATAATACTTTACTTGGAGAAGGTGGAATTAATTTATCTGGTGGTCAAAGACAACGATTGGCTATTGCAAGGGCATTAATTAAGAAAAGTAAAATTATTTTATTTGATGAAGCAACTTCTGCATTAGATAATATAACACAAAATGAATTAAGGAAAGCTATTAACAATATAACAAAGGACTATACTATAATTATTGTTGCACATAGATTGTCAACTATTAAAGATTGTAATAAAATATTTGTAATGGAGAATGGTAGAATTGTTGGAGAAGGAACTAACGATGAACTATTAAAAAATAATGAATTTTATAAAAAATTATATATGGAAGAACAAATTGAAAATGCTTAATAATATGATTGGAGTAATAAAATGTGGAATATATCAGAGATTAAGAAGAAACAAAAATATGTTTTAGAAAGATTAAAAAATAATGTTTCTAATGAAGAAAAAGAAAGATTAGAATTAAGTTTGATATCTTTTATAAGCTTATTGAATAATAGTGGAACACTATATACTAAATTTTATAATTTAATGGATAGAATTACAAAAGATAAGTTTTCATTACAAAGAAATTCTCCATATATTGAAATTGAAAGAAAGTTAGTTTATGATCAAATACCAAACTTTGATAATAATTATCTTCAATTCTTGTTGAATTTGACCACAAATGTAGCATCAAATGTAAGTGAAGAACAAATAGAATTTTTACCTTTAAATATGTCAGATGATGATTTGATTAGAATATCTAGTAGTTTTTATTCACAATTAGGAGATCAAGAAATAATTCATAGTGCATCAAAGGTATTAAATGATTCTTCTGCAATTAATATAACTTCTACAACAAGAGATGGGTATCAAGAATTTGGAGGAATAACATTTAATGATTTTATTTTTAATAAATCTTATTGTACAATGACTAAAAATTCTAATATTTTTGATATTCAAGTACTAAATCATGAAGTAATGCATGGAATAGATTTTTATATGCATCCCAAACTTCCAAGCACAAATTATTTTGGATTTCACGAAGTCCCAACATATACAATAGATTACTTGTTAATTGATTATTTAGAACAAATGGGGTTTGATTCAAACGAAGTTGAAAAATTACGAATACAAAAAAGTAGTTATTTAGCAAATTTAGCAAATTTAACACTAACTCAAATAAAAGGACAATTAATTAGAAAAAAAGGTTTAAAAGCAAGTGTAAATCCTGCTTTAGATGATATTAATGAAGTATTAACCCCACAAATAAAAAAACAATTATTGGAGATACAATCAGGTATTATTGCATTTGGTTTATCACAACAAATGAATTATGATAAGGAATTAGGTATAAATAATTTAAAACAATTTATGAAAAATGATATTCCGAAACAACAAACACCAGATTTTTCATTTATTGGATTAAGTAATGAAACTTTATTGCAATTAAGCCAACAAATGTCTGTTGATAAAAGTAATTATATGGGTAAAAGTAAATAAAAAAGGAGAAAGAAATATGAACGAAGAAAAAGTATATATAGAAAAAAGAGAATATGATTTTTTAAAGCAACAAGATAATGATTTTTATAAATTAAAAAGAGCTGATTTTGCTATTAAAATTTATAGTGGAGCAGTTATACCTCCAACACATCCAAGTTATAATAATGATAGAATTAAAATTGAAATTTTTAGCTTTGATTTTATTAAACTTGGAGAGTATTCAATACAAATAGATGGAAAAGAATACAATATTAAAAGTCAAAATTTATTTAATAATATAAAAAAATTTGTTAGTGATAATTTAGAAGTGTTAATAGGGTGGTCTAAACATCAAACGAATTCTAATTTAAATAATAATGGGTATGAAGGTGGTAAAAGTCGTTCCATTCAAATTAAATATGGACAATTAGTTATTAATGTAAATGGACAAGTAAGTGATTTAGGAAGTTTATGTGATGAATTTATTAACGAAATAAAAACGATGATAATAAATGATGGAAATAAGACCAACGAAAATTTTATTGAAGAAAATATAAATAAAATACTTTCAACACCAACACCACCTGTTGATGAAGAGTTTGAAAAATATTGTAAATTATATCAAGATAGATTTGGTAAAAAGGCATATATTGCAGAACCAGGTGGTACTAGAGAAAGAACTATTGAAGCAATAAAAATTTGTTTAGATAAGAATGAAGATTTATTAGATAAATTACTATATCCAAATAATGATGATAATATTTTATATTAAAAAAAACAAATAGTATTTAATTAATTGTACTATTTGTTTTTTTACCACATAACCAGTCAATAGAAACTTTATAATGCCTTGCAAACTCAATTAATGGATAGGTATTAATTAATATTTTTCCTAGTTCATATTTAGAATAATTAGATTGGTCAACCTTAATGTAATCAGCAGTATTTTCTTGAGTATCATTAAATTTGATTCTAATTTCTTTTAGATTTCTACCTATTATTTCTTTATCTAATTCTTCATTTATAATATTACATTTTTTAATTGATGTTAGTCCACAGATGTAATCTAGACTAATTTTATAATAATTACAAAATGCATTTAGTTTTATTAAAGGAATATTATCTATACCATTTTCCCAACCAGCATAAGTTGATCTACTTACATTTAATATATTTGCCAATTCTAATTGAGTATTATCATAATATTCTCTTATCTCTTTCATTCTTTCATAAATCATTGTTATACACCTCATTAATATAATTTTCTCAAATAAAAATAAATTATTAAAAAAGTGTCGGGATATTACCTAAATATGATATAATGAAAAAAGAAAGGAAATGTGATATTTAATGAGTATTAAAGATTATTTATATATTGTTTTAAAAAGTGTGTTTTTAACTTCAATATTATCTCCACTGATAATTGGTTTTGTATATTTAAGTGAATTTAACTTTACATTTTCATCATATATATGTAGAATAAGTGGTATCCCAAAAGATTTATGTTTAACAATTATGAGTCCTGGTTTTCAAAATAGTATTATTATTTTACTATTTGTAATAGAATTAATATTATTTTGTTATATAATAGATATAATAAGCAGAACTAAATTATTTTATAATTTAAATGAATTTTTTGAATATATTTAAATCTATAAAAAACTATTGCTTAAAAAGTATTTATTAAAATAGATGCAGATTATGAAAGAGGATTAAAATGAAAGAAGATAAATATAAAAAAATATATGATTTGGCTTATAAACTTCAAATAAAATATTATAAAGAAGAATATGAAAATATAAAAAGAATAGATAGTAATATTGGTACATTTGAAGAATATTTTGATAATCAAATTCAAAAGAGTAATGTAGAAGTTAATAGGGAAGATAATATAGTATTTAAAGATACAATAAAAAAAGAAAACATAATAATTAATATATATTTAATGAAATTTAAGCATATTGAACCAGCACAATTAGATGATGATTATAAAGTGCTACCTTTAGAAGAAAAAATAATGTATCAATATGGTGCTATTATTACAATGCCTATTAAAGAAGGATTCATTACTATTAATGATGTATTTAGTAATTATGTTTCTAATGAAGAACAAGCAAAAAAAGATTATAATAATTTAAAAAATCGTTTGAATAATTTAATGGAAGATGAATTATTAAATGAAGTAGAAAAAAATATGAAAAACGAGTTATTTTTATAAAAAAACATCAAAAATCAAAACAACATAAAAAAAGCACAAAACGACATGAATTAGACATAAAATAAACTTGACTCTGTTTTGTCAAGTGCTATAATATAGTAAAATGAATTAATTATGCAAGGAAGTATTGATTTTCTTGCTTTTTTAATTCATTTTGTAAAAAAAGTATTGACATATTTTACCAAAACAATTAGAATAAATAACAATTAAGTTTTAGTTATTGATAGCTCGGCTATTTATAACTGTTATATTTTGATTGTTAGGGTAGAAGAAGCAGTATCAATTTCTATTTTGAGAATTAGTGCTAGCTTTTTCACCCTTTTTTTTGGAACAGAGGTTGATGGTATGAATTACAACAAAATTGTTTATTCAAAAAAATTTAAAAGTATAAACAAATCTTATGATGATTATTCGTATGGCTTCAATGCCCCTAAAATTAGTATGTCAAATTTAAACAAGAGAGAAAGATAAGGATTTTGTCCCCATTTTTTCTCTCTTTTAATTTATTCAAGGAGGGTGGTTACTATGAAATTAAATGTAGAACAAGTTATTCAAGAAGAATATGCAGATAATTTTACTTTAACAAAAGATGAAGTTGAGATCTATGATATTAATGCTACATTAGAAAAGGTTATGGAAAAATTAAGAGAATTAAAAATTGCTAGAAATAAGTTTATTAATGGATTTCATGCAAGATTAACTCCCGATTATAGACCTAGACTAGAATCTTTTACTGGCAATATTTCAGATCCTGTTGGAGATTTAATAGAGTATAAGTTAGATAATCAACAAACGTATAACGAATTTAATTTACAACTTAATAAATTATATTCAATAATGTCAAAGGAAGAGAATGCATATATTAATGATTGTTTGATTAGTGGAAAATCAGAATCATCACTTAAATTGAAATTTGATTTAGGTAGAGAAACATTTAATAATATTAAAAATAGTGCAATAGTAAGATTTGGAATAGTATTTAATATAATAGTTTATAAATAAAAATATTCATAGTAACCAATTAAGAGCTTCGGCTCTTTTTTTGTTACATTATTTTTGAGTTTATAGGGAACTCGTATAAAAAAACTATTTATAGGAGGTGGTTATATGTTTAAAAGACAAAAGATACCATAATTTAATTTTTTTTATAAAAAAGACTTGCAAAAATTAATTTTTTGAGTGATTAATAGTATGATGAAAATATCTTATTTATTGGTATTTATTTGCAATATTAGAAATGAAAGTATTGGAGATGATGAGTTATATGTATAAAAAAGTATTTGTTCTTATTCTTGTTGTATGTGTATGTGGTATAAGTATATATTCATATAAAACATATAAATCAGATAATAAAACTATTTCTAACAAAGAAATAAAACATAACGAAGTAATAGAACAAAAAAATTTAGATGATGTTCCAGTAGTAGAAGAAGAAATCCCACAGGAAGAACCAGTAGAAGAAAAAAAAGAAGAAACTAAACCTATTATTGAAAATAATAAAGAAATAATAAAAGAAGAAAAAGTTATTAAAGATGATACATCAAAAGATATAAATAATTCTATAAAACAACCTATTGAAGAAAAAGAAGTTGTTGTAAATAAAGAAGAAGATTCTAAACAAGAAATTACGAATGAGGATGAAATAGAAGAAGTAGAAGTAGAAAAAATTGATTTAGAATATGAAAATTTATTAAAGCAAGTAGAATATTCAACTTATGATGAATGCATGGATATAGGTTTTGAAAAAGCATTAGAAGATACTATTAATATTCTTGGATTTAGTTGTCCATATATTGCATATAAGGGAGAAATAATAGGATATAGATTAGTATTAAATTATACAAATCCTATGG
>SVAP01000011.1 GCA_015059335.1 Bacillota bacterium
TTTATATTGTTTTAAATTATCCAAAACATATTTTTTATCAGTAGAATAAGTTCCATCTCCATAAGAATAAAAAACCCAATAATCTAATGATTCTACATTGTCATATAATTGAACATTATTATTAACATCTACATCATAATATATTTTAATAAAATAATTATAATCATCTTTTGAAGAATGATTTGTTTCATAATGTATTACTGTTAGTTTTTGATGATTATCTTCATATACATAATAAATATCACTATATGGAATATAACCATTTGATTGTTCATAAAATGTCTCAATTAATTTTAAATCTTTATCTACAATTTTTTCTTTTTCTAACTGCTTAAATAATATATCAACTTCTTCTTTATTTGTATCAGTATAGCAACCTGTTAAACATACCAATCCAAATACTATTAATAAACTAAATATAATTGTCTTTTTCATATAAAACTCACTCCACTTTTTCTTTATAAAAACTTATAACATCTTCATTTTTCTTAGAATTAGAATTAAGATTCCAGTTTAAGTTAAATTTACCATTATTTTCAGGATGATAATCTATCTTATCAAACATATTCTCTCTTATTGATTTATAATATGTTTCTTGAAATTTTTCTTCCGGTAAAACTATATATAATTTTGAATTTTGAGATTCACTATACTCAACATTTAAACCCTTTTCAGTTGTATAATTACCCTTACTTGACTCAAAAGGTTTAACTATTTCTGCATTCCAAGCATATGCCAAATTTATAGGAACAAATGATTTTCCTTTATAGAAATTTCTCTCTGGATCTTGTTCATAATTATCAGTTTTAGCAATTTGTAAGTTAATATATCTATCATCATAAATTACTTCAACATCTTCATATAATATTGATTTTTTATGTACATAATCAACAAATGCCTTATTTTCTTCAAGTAAACTATTATAAGTTTGCATATAATCAGAACACAAATCATTTGTATAATTTTTGATAATAATTTTTAGATTCTTAAATTCTCTAAATGAATTTTCTGCAAAAAAATCTTTAACTACAAAATTATTTATGTTATTGTATATAAATTCAACTTCAGTTTCGTACTCATATTTATCCATATTATTTGTATTTAAAAAATCTTCTAATGTTTTATCACTATCTCTAATTACTTCATAACTAAAGTCCATGCCATTTACCCCAACAATTTTTACAGAAAAACTTGATAAAGATTCTGTATTAAAACTATCATTCTGTATTATATAGTTTTTGATTTCTTCTGTTATTTTATTATAATTTACATTAGAATAAACAATTTTTTTATCTTTATCATAATAAAATATATAATATTTAGTTTTATACTTAATAGAAAATTTAGTAATATCAGAAATTGTATAACCAAAACCAGTATTAAATGTTACTACTTGTTCTGCATCTAAAATTTTAGCACCTGAGTAATTTTCAGCTAAATAATCTTTCATAACTTTGGTAGCTTCTTCTTCATATTGTTTTACTAATTTTTTTTGTTCATCAGATAAACATCCTGTTAAACAACTAAATAACAAAATTAAACTTATTAAACCAATTATTTTTTTCATATCTTTAAAACCTACTTTCAACATTAATTCATTATTTAAGTTATACTTCAATTATTATTATACCATACTTCAATTATTTTTGAAGTAATAATTATATAATTTTTATAAGAAAGTTCAAAAATGTAAAGAGGTGTATAATGAAAAAAGAAAAAACGACTATGAATAATTTAAAAAAGATAGCAAAAATTAAAAATAAATCACTTACAGCACTTTCAGTTGAATTAGAAGTTTCACAAGAAGCTATAAGTCAATACATAAGTGGTAAGATTAAACCAAAAGCATCTACTATAATTCAAATGGCTAAAATTTTTAATACATCAACTGATTATTTACTTGATATAACTGATAACCCAAATCCAAGTGATTTCAAATTAACAGAACAAGAAAATAATTTATTGAATAATTATAAAATCTTAAACACTGAAGAAAAGATTAAAGTTGATGCTTATGTTCAAGCAATATTAGATATAAAAAACAACAGTTAATTTAAATTAATTCTATAAAAAAGAAAAAGATCAAATTGATCCTTTTCTTTTTTATTTGATTATATATTTAAAATACTATCACTATTTTAAATATTATAGCAAAACTAGATAAAATTTATTACTTTAAGCTTACCTTAACACTAGTTAATTTAAATAATTTCCCATCATATCCTTTGAATTCTTCTTGTTTTTCTTCAATACAATTACATTTTTCCCTAACTAATTTTAAATTATGATAGAATTCTTCGTCTTCTTTGAATGTCAAATAATCATAATCCTTTTTTAAATAATTTATTAATTTATCAAAATAGTTTTTTATTCCTTTAGTAATATTTAAATTTATTAAATTTTCTTCTTTTGTAAATAAAAACACTTCAGAAAAAAATTCTTTATTTTTATACACTATAAAATATTTACAATTGTTATCTCTTATTTCCAAAGATATTGGATTTCCAACAACTTTTAAACCATTCCATTTAATATATTCATCATAATTTGATTCAACTATTTCATAAGATTCATCTATAACATAATTTTTTATTGCTTCAATTTTCATTATAAACTCCTTTTCTTTATTTAATAAAATATTAATATCTTCTGTTTCTAAAAAGTCTTTTATTTCTTTTAATGATAAATTTAAATCTTTCAATTTTTTTATTTTATCTATTTCATAAATTTGATAATTTTCATAATATCTATATCCTGTAAAATAATCTTGATATGATGGTTTAAATAAATCAATTTCATCATAATATCTTAATGTTTTTACAGGCACATTAACTTTAATAGAAAAATCACCTATTTTATACATATTTATTCTCCCTCACTAAAAACTACAAATATTAAGTATTATTGCAAGTATTACAAACAATACTAATTCTACAATATATATTGCAATTGGCTTATCATCGTCATAATATTCCAAACCTTCATTATATATTTTATCACAATTATAGTTATTTCTTCCATAATTTCTCTCATGTTTTTCGCACTTGTTGTCACTACCCTTTACATATTTATCAAAATTACTACAATAATAACAAGCACCACAAACTTTTCCTTCAACCCTTTTTTCTTCTTTTAAATATTTACAACTTGAACAAGTCATGAAATCTCCCCCTCGGATATGAGTTTATCATTACAGTTAACTGGAGAGTCAATATCTTTTTCTAAAAAACAAAAAAACATCAAATTGATGTTTTTTAACAAATTTATATTATTATTTATATTTATTTGAAAGATTGTATTCTTACTTTCTTTTTTTTGATTCTTCTAAAATTAAAGTTTCACCAATTCCTTTTTTGTCTAATTTTAATTTAGTATCAAAACGCATACCTATTATTTCTAATTTTTTTCTTCGTTCATTTGATAATTTTGGATTTTCTTTTTGTTTTCTTACCCATCTACTCAGATCAATGCCATTTTCACAATAATCATATCCATTTAGTGTTTTAAAATTTGTAGGAATTTTTAAATTACCATAATGTTCATAATAGATTTTAGCTAATTTATATTTTTCTTCCCAAGCCTTATTATTATCTTTTGTATCAAAACGTATTCCTATCTGCTCTAACTTTTCTTTTTTCAAATCTGATAAAGAATTATTCTTATATTCTGTTCTTTGTCTATATAACCAACTACCTAAATTAACTCCATTTTCATCATAATCATATCCATTTAATGTTTTAAATCCTGATGGTATTTCTAAATTACCATGATGTTCATAATATATTTTTGCTAATTTATACATTTCTTCCCAATATTTTGCATTATCTCTTGTTTCAAAACGCATACCTATTAACTCTAATTTTTTTCTTCGTTCGTTTGATAAATTTAGATTTTTTCTTTGAGTATAAATCCAAATTCCTAAATTAACTCCATTTTCATCATATTCGTATCCATTTAAAGTTTTAAATTTTGATTCAATCTCTAAATTACCATGATGTTCATAATATACTTTTGCTAATTCATACATTTCTTCCCACTTTTTTTGATTACTTATGTAATTAAATAAAACACCTATTTGCTCTAACTTTTTTATTTTTTCTTCTGATAAATTAACTTTTCTTCTTTGACTATATAGCCACTCTTTTAAATCATATCCATTTTCATCATATTCGTATCCATTTAAAGTTTTAAATTTTGATTCAATCTCTAAATTACCATGATGTTCATAATATACTTTTGCTAATTCATACATTTCTTCCCAAGTTTTTCTTTTTCTTCTTTCAAAACTCATCCCTATTTGTTCTAACTTTCTTCTTCGTTCTTCGTTTATGTTTAAATTATCTCTTTGAGTTTCAATCCAAATCCCTAAATTAACTCCATTTTCATCGTATTCATATCCATTTATTGTTTTAAAATTTCTAACAATATTTAAATCGCCATAGTGTTCATAATATGTTTTTGCTAGTTCATATTTTTGTTCCCAAGTTAATATTAATCTATCCATTACATATCTCAACATTTCAAATAAATCTTGGTTTTCTATTTCTATATCAAAAGACGCATCACTTAATTTGATTGTTCGTTTTGAACCTAATCCATCACCTTGAATCATTCTAAATCTATCTTTTAAATTATTTTCTAAATCTTTTATAAAATCATAATTATTAGTTAAGTCTATAATTACGGGAGCTATTAATTTTTCTATTATTTCTTCTTTTGTTAGATTACCTGAAACTCTAATGTCTCTAAAATTACAAATTTCTAATAATTGTTCTATTGAATATTTTTCGTATTCTTCAAACTTCTCTTTTGTTATGCCTCTAACAGCTAAAGCACGACCTAATTGTTCAAAATAAATAATATCAGAAGTTGTTCCTCGTCCCATTATAACACCATCTATATTAGGAGCATGTACACCTTCATTATATTGATTAATAGCAAACATTATTCTTAATTTTCCATCAGCATTTCTTCCATCAATAGTTTTATCATCATAAAAAGCATCTCGATTTAATTTACCAATATCTCCCATATCACTTGTAGATGTATAAAAAATTATATCTTCTTCTGGTACATATTTTTTAAACCATTCTAAAGCCTCTTTTTTAATTGTTTCTATATCATTTGTTCCTTCTTGTGAAAAAGGTGGACAAAAATATATATATTTACCATTAGGTTTTATATTCTTTCTTACTACATCTGCTATACTAGGAGCATCTGCAATTCTCTTTTTTACGCTATTTAATATTGATATATATTCTTGATATTCTTTACTTGTTGCATTTAATGTTCTTACTTTTTCCTCTAGTTTACTTTCTAATCCTATAAGGTTTGTATAAGCACTTTTATATATAGGTTTAGGTAAAACTCCCTCTAGCATCGCATCACATAAATCATATCTACTTACAATTTTATTTGAGAATAATTCATCAGAATCTGGATCTGCCATATCTCTTTCATAAGATGTTCCCCTATCTCTTACTGTATAAGCAGTCATACCAAATACATTTATATTAGGGTGTGTATCTATTATAGAATTTACTCTTGCTCCCCAAACGGGCGCACCTATATGGTGAAATTCATCTAAAATTAATAAGTCAACATCTAATTCTTCTATCTCATCAATAGACATATCTATAAAACTTTGATATGTCCTAAATTCTAAATTTGGAAAATCTCTATTAATATCCAAATTAGGATTTGAAGTTATAACTTTCTTTATGTGTTCTATAATACCATTTGATGGAACAACATAAATTATTTTTTTATCTTTATTATCATAAGCAAGTTGTAAAGCATTATATGTTTTTCCTGTTCCTGTTGCATGTACTATACCTACAACTTGTTCTCCATTATCAAAAGCATTAGCTACAGCTCTGTAAGAATCTGCATTATGGTCATATAAACCAATTATATTAAATTCATTATTATCCATAAATTTCTCCATCATATAACTCTATATCAATAAGACTTTTCCCAGATATAGTTTGTCTTGTAATTAATATTAAATCATTTTTCATAATTGCACTATTTTGCTCATTTTGCTCTTGTATAATTTCAATAATACCATCTTCTAACATAACTTTAAATCCAATTTTATTAGAATTTATTTCATCTAGCAATTGATTATTTTTATATTCTTTTGGAATAAAAACTTTTAATACTTTGCCAATCTTCTTTTGCATTATAATCACCACCACATATTATCTAATTTAATTATAATATAATTTTTGACAACTTACAAGTAATTAGAATTATTTAATCAAACTATTGAATATTTACTTGATTTAAACGATTATTTAAAATATATAATAAAAATCAAGGTAATTATGAACCTTGATTTTATTTAATTTTACTTTTATATAATTCATTAAATCTTTCTTTACTCATAATTTGAATGTGCTTAGTTATAGAAACACCATTTTTTTGCCAACTATTTTCCTCATCTTTATAAAATACAAATCCTATTTTCTCATGAACTCTTTTTGATTTAATATTTCCTTCATCATATCCTGAAACGACATTATCATATCCATTCTCAAATAGAAAATTCATAGCCTCTATAACTGCTTCTTTCATATACCCTTTTCCCCAATAATTTGGATGCATATTAAAAGTTAATTCTAAACTATTCAACTCATTGTTATATTGGTCTGCAGTTAGGTTAGCAATAGGTTCCATCGTTTCTTTTAGATACATAATCCAATCATAAACATTTTCTGTTTCTTCTGAATAATTAGCAAAAGTTGCAACAAAGTTTGGATTATTTTTTACAAATTCAAATTCTCCACATATGTCTCTTAATTTTGTAAAATTATATTCATATACTTTTATAAAATCTTCTGCTGTACCTTTTTTCAATATTAATCTTTCAGTTTCCAATTCTGGTGTTATTAAAAACATACTCTCACTCCCTATTTTGTATCTACAAAATGATATTTAATAATTTTTATATTATTTTCTTTTAGGTGTTTTATTACTTATATATTCAACTGTTTCGTTATAAAGTCTTTCAGTTTCTTGTTTCTGTAATTCATAATTATTAACAAGTTGTAAAATATACTCTCTACCATATGTTTCATAAACATAATAAAACATAGTATGATAATTTGTATAATGAGTATAGTCTTCACCTTGAATTTGCTCTAAAGTTGCATCAAATGTTAATTCATAATTATCATATTGATGTGAGATAGTAGTAGCTAGACCTTCACTTAACCATTGGTAATCTTTGTCATTTATTTTTAAATGCACTGCATGAGTAAATTCATGTAATATTAGGTGTTTTAAATCATCTAATGTACCATTTTGATGACCTAGAGTTTTTCTATATTCTTCCAAGCATAAAGTTTCAACATAACTTATATTGTTATCTGAGTATGCAAAACCACAACACCATTTAGGAAGTTCATCTATTTTTTCTGCTCCACAAAGATATATTTTAAATTGACTCGTTCTATATTTTGATAAATCTTCCCATAATTTTACTTCTACTTTGTTTCCAAAATCTTCAATACCAAAAAAATTTACAATTTCTTGAGAAACTTTTTCTATATAATCTACTAATTCTTCAATATATAATTTATCTTTGTCTGTGTATTCAATATTCATATATTTTAATTCTTTTCTCATACTATCACCATTTCTAATTGAGTTTTCCATTAATCTATTACTATCTCTTTTTTGTACCATTAGTAATTATATATAATTCTCTAAAATTTTCTAATTTCAATTCTTTATTAATTTTATTTTTTATATCAGGATTATTTTCTAAACTTTTAAAAATTAATAACTCAACAAAATTAAGTATTTCTTCTTGATTAGATTTTAATAAATCCATTTTTCCTCCACATTAAATATTAAATTCTTGTTTCATCATTTCAAATATTTTCTTTCTTTCTACTTCTGTAAATATATCTTTTTGGCTTTTAAATTTACTTAAAGCCCATTTCCAAAAATTGTATCCAAAATGTTTATCTTTATAAATCTTTCCAAATAATTTTAATTTATTTTTGTATCTTGGTACAAAATGAAAATGCACCATTGGTTTTTCATTATCTCTATAAGCATTATTCATTAAACAAGCAAAATTAAACATTGTTGCACCAAACACTTTTTTACAAACTCTTTCAAGTTCTTTTTCTAATTTTCCTAATTCTTCCCAAGCCTCTGAAGATAATTCACTTAATGATTCTTTATCATTTCCAATAATACAATAACCTACAAATTCTTGACACCAAGATCCAAAAATTATATTCCAATTTTTACCTTTATATAATTCCATATTTATTAACCTACTTTCTTGTTTCATAATCATAATTACTGATATTTTCTAAAAATTTATTTAATGATTTATACCATTTATACATACCTAATTTTCTATTAGAATATGTTTCTAGTTCTTCTTTTGTATAATCTTTCATTGTATTTTTCCATCTAGTAATACATCTATTATAACAAGTATCCACACAAGTTCTCATAACTATTATTTTTCCTTTTAAAATTGAATAGTCTTTAATATTTCTAAATTGTGCTGAATCGATAACAATAGTTTTTTCTATATCTCCAAAACAATTTAAAATCTCACTATAACAATCATCAAAATTTTTAATTAAGTAATCTTTTTCTTTATGTTTAAATAATTCTCTTAATTCTAAATTATATTTATCTTGTGTTAAACTATCTCCAAAAACCAAGTCAGTATCAATAACTATATAATTATCATCATTTACATATTTATTACTATAGTAAGATTTACCACTACCACTTTCGCCTGTTATATTTAAAACTTTTTCATTTGTTATTTCTTTAATAAAAGGTGCTTTATCTATAGTAATTGAAATTAATAAATCTGATTTAACTTCTAATAAATATTCATTAATTAGTTTCACAGTATCATTAATTTCATTTCTGCCACCTTTTCTCATAAAATCGTTCCATTCTGCTAAAACCAAATCAATATTTTCTTTATTAACTTTATCTCTAAAAATTTGAATAGCAGTTTTTGTATAACCCATAATTGAAACAACAGCTAATGCTTTATAATATGATATTTCAGGTATATTAGATTTTTTATAAAAATCTAAAGCCATTTCATCTGTTATTTTTTTGGGATTTGAAATTATAATTTTATTAGCCCTATATATTGTTGTAGCACCTTCAAGTTTTATGTTTTCTGCATCTTCTGGTATTTCTACATCATAAACAACATTACCTCTATGTAGCCATCTTAATATGCAATCTTCTGTGGCATAATTAAATCCACCAAATTCTCTTCCCTTTTCTGCATTTGGATTCCAATTGTTAGCAACATTAACTTCACCAATTTTATATTCTAAATCTTTATCTGCTCCACTTGTAGTTCCAAACAATACTTTAACAAATTTATTCATTTTCCCACCATTTATCATTATATTTTATATTTTCTAAATTAATAAGTTCTTTATTATTAAATTCCAACTTAAATAATTCAGGAGCTCCCCATACAAAGTTTTCATCAATAATAATTTTATTTTTAAATAATAACTTATTATTTTTAAATTCACACAATTTTATCAATAAAAACATAATAGCAGTTGCATGAGATACAACTATAATTTTTTTTCCATTATAATTTTCTAATAGTTCATTTGTTGCATCATACATGCGATTTGCTACTTCTCTTTGAGATTCCCCATTTTTAAGTTTATAATCCAAATCTAATAATTGTTGTTGTTCAAAATTATCAGGTAATTCATCCCAACTATTTACACCATGTATTCTCTCATTAAATCTTTCATCAATATTAACTTTTAAATTGTTAATATGTGCAAAATACTTTGCAGTAGACATTGCCCTTACATAATTTGATGACCATACTAAATCTATATTTTTTAGTTCATTATGAATAGACCATTGCTCTGCCATTTTTTCACCATTAATACTCAATGGTGTCTTTTCATTTTCTAATAATAATGATTCATTAGTTTTTCTTATTCCTTTATGTATTTTAAAAGGTTCTGCGTGTCTTATTAAATATATTGTTGTAATCATTTATTAACTCCTTATTGTATTATCTATAATAAGTTTATCATAAAAATACAAGTTTTTAAATATTTTTATGATAAAACAAAAAAAATATGCTATAATTTAATTATAGATAGATTATAGTTTACATATCCTGTAAATTATTGGAGGTATTTATGGAAAAAGAAGCAACTAAAATATTTGAGATAGTTTTAAATAATAAAGCCAACTTAACTAGTGAAATAAAAATGCAAGTATATAAACTTCTTGATTTAGAAGGTAAAACAATTTTACCTAATGCAAATGAAAATACTAGACTTTTAGAACAAATACAAGCAAGCATTGAAACTTTTGCTTTCAATTTACAAGAAACTCAATTTCTTAATCAAGTTCAAGAAATAATAAAAGAAGAAATGCAAAAACTTCAAACTAGTGGCAACTATGCTTTAATAGAAAGTAGTTTAATAGAAAGATTAAAGGGATTAAGAAATATAGATATTTCTTTAGAAAGTGATTTCAAAGATTTATCAAGTAAAATTGCTAATAGTTTTCACTCACAAGATGAATATTATAATTACTTTATGGCTAGAGAAGAAAAAATTGCTAATATGATTAAATCATATAACCAAAGCATTATTAACTCATTAATCAATTTAACACCAAAGTTAATGGAAGAATTAAAAAGTGAAAAGGAAAAGCAACCAGTATCACAAGAAACAAAACAAAATGCACCATCTGATACTTTAGATAATATCACAAGTGATATTAATTCTAAACGAGATGATATGAATAATATGAATAAAATAGATGGACTAATAAATGCTTGTAAAAATAGATATAATGAATTACAAAGAAGATTTTCTTATTTAACTTCTGGTGCAACTTCTAATATTAATTCAAGTAAAATAATGTTAGAAAAAGAAGAAATAAGAAAAGCACTAAAACAATTAACTGAACTAATTCAAAAACTATCTGCAAGTAAGTATGCTAATGATTTAATGAGTAAGTATGCTGATATAAAAGATATGGATTTATTTTATGAGAAAATAATCTCAGAAATTGCACCTAGTTCTATTTCTGCTACTAATATGACAAATGTAGTTAATAATATGTATAGTAATCAATTTACAACAAGTTTTAATCAATTCTCAATGACAGAAGTAAATGTTGATGAATTACACAAAAAAATTGTTAATACAAATAATTTAACTGAATTATTAAATATTAAACAACAAATAGAAAAATCGAAAGGTAGTCAATATTATGATACTAATATTAGACTTGAAACTGAATTAACAATATTAGTTGATAAAATTGTTGCACTAACAATGAGAAACTCAAAATCTCAAGACCCTAATAATCCAATGCTAAATGCACAAATTGGAGAATCTAAAGAAGATATAATGGTATTGATAAACTCAAATAATTTTTATGGTATACTACAAAGTATTCAAAGCCATAATGTAGAAAAATACAGAGATTTTATTATGTTAGGATTTAATACAATAATAAATAGGTGGCAACAACAAGCCTCTATGTGTAATTCTTTTGAAAAAAGAGAAAAATCATATCAAGATTTTGTAGAATTATATGAAAACTTTAAAGACTACTTACCTATGGATGTTGGCAATATGTTGAAAACAAATTTAGAAGAAATGACAAAATATATAGAACAACAAAGAGCAAAACATACTGAAATAGAAGGTGTAAGATATAATAATTCAGAAGAACAAATAAATCAAAATACCAGTTCAATAAAAATATAATCAAAAATCATCATCTGATGATTTTTTATGTATGTATAAAAAAAGTATATAGTCTAAACTATACACTTTATTATCTTCTCATACCACCTTGAGTGTTTTCTTGCTCTATTTGTGTATTAACACCATAAGCAATATTTACATCTTGGGCTAATTTAGAAGCCTCTGCTAAAGTAATTTCTTTTGACATAACTTTTGATTTAATATTTGCTAATAATTGATTTCTTTCAAATTCTAATTCTTCAGGTGTTTTTTGTCTACCTGTTAAGTAAGAGTCTTTAGCATTTGATGATAACACACCACCATTTATAACTAACTCATCGGGACTAGCTCCTAAATTATGTTTAACACTTCTTACTGCATTTTTTCTCATCGTTTCTTCTTGTGTTATTCTTAAATATTCTGCTTGTGCTTGACTAGCAGATGCTTTTAATTGCTCTATTTGTTGAGTAGAACTATCAACTAATTGTTGAACTCCCTCTGCACTCATTTGTGTTGTTCCATCTAACCATTGTTGAACATAGTTATCTAATTTTGCTTGTTTATCCATCCAAGCCTCAGTTAATTCTGCATATTTATTTAATAAATCTAATGAACTCATTAAATCGTCCTCCTACTTACATTATACCATATTTTGATATTACATTACAAATTACACATTTTTGTAATTTTTAAATATACATTCTTGGTGTACTATCATTTTTAATTAAAGTTTCACATTCTTCATCAGTTAATGGGAATTCCCATTCAGGTAATTCTTTTAAAACTTCTTTATAATAATCTAATCCACAAGCATCTTCTATTATTTGAGCATAATTCTTTTTAATAGTATCAAAAACTTTTTTTTGTTCTTCTTCAGATAATAACTCATAATATCTATTGTTCTTTTCAAAAGTTCTATCTTTAACATTATAACAACCTACTATAAGTTCAGGTAAAACATATTTTCCTTGAGATAAAACTTCATCTCCTTCATAATCATAACAAAAAGCATCAAAACCTTTTTGGTATGTATAAAGATTTGAAGATTCAAGAATGTTAAATCTTATTGGATTAGATACAACTATAATATAATCAGCTTTTAAAAAAGGCCAATTATTAATCTTATCAAAATCTATATCTCCACCTATTCCTATTGGATCTGTGGTAAAATACATTGAGTCATGACTACATCTTATTCCTTTATTAATAATTGAATTTATTTTATTTCTATCCCCATTTGTGCCATGTCCATGATAACAATTATCTTTATTATTTAATAATTTGTTTATACTATTTAAATCCATTTTCATATAACCACCTACACTATTGAAATTATAACATATAGTTAACAAATAAAGCAATTATTTTATTTTATATTTTACATTGCTTTACAAAAAAGGGATTAATCAATCCTTTTATCTTTCTAAATCAGTCGTATTATTCTTTTTTAATTGAGTAAAATCCCCATATTTGTTTTCTATTTCTTCTTGTTTGTTTATTAACAATATTACATCATCAATTTGCTTTAAAATAATATCATTCATTGTTGTATCTAAATTTTTTATTCCATCTTTATTGTTTAATAAAGGAGTAATAATTTTTTTATCAATTTCTTCTTTGTTTGTTAATATATTATCAATATCAACATTATCAAATTCTTTTAATAAATCTTTATTATAGAATTGAGCTGTTTCACATATCTTTTCTATTCTAAAAATAATTATATCTTTTATTGTTGTAAATCCATTTAATAAATCAGTAATTTCCATTTGATTTATATTATATTCTGTAAATAAATCAAAAATAGTATTAACTAATTTCATTTCTTTTTCTTCTGCTACTATTTCACCTTTTTGTCCATCAAATTTATAGCCAAATGGTATTTCATTGCTACTCATTTAAATACCTCCTCTAACCTTTCTTATCATGTATTATATCATAACCTCTTTTATTTATCACCATATTTCTTCATCTAATTTTTGTAATTTTTTTATATTACTATTTATAGCATTTTTTAAATAACCATATCTATTTATTATTAACTCTCCTTTTTCATCTTTATATTCATTTAATTTTACTCGTTTTAAAAAATAATAAACCATCATTGCTATATCTTGATAAGAATTATATTCTAATAATGAATTAAATAAATTATCATAACAACATAAAACATATTCATTTTCATCTTTATCTATATATTCATTTTTTATTAATTCTATTGTAAAATTATTATGACTTATAACCTCATTACTTTTATCTAATTTATCTTTTAGTATATTAGTATTTAGTTGTATGTCTTTTTTTGCATACACATTTTCCGTATGCACATTTTGTTTATATGGTATTTCATAGATAAAATATTCATAATCAAACCTACCATTTTTTAATTTTCTCTTTTCCCTTACTAAATACCCACACTCTTCCAATTCTTTTAGTGTAGACCTAATTGCTCTTATATTTTCTTTACTAAAACTGACTAAGCCATTTACTGAATAATCCCAATCATCAGGTAAACTTAACATATAAGATAATAAGCCTCTAGCTTTATGTGTGAGATTTCTATCTCTTAAATGGTAATTTGACATAGTAGTATAATTATTAGTTTTTTCAATTCTAAAAACTGACATACCATCACCTCCTAACAAAAAAAAGATTATTTTTAATAATCTTAATTTTAAATTTCAGTATTAATTGAAATTTCAAAGTTATACTTATATTTTCGTCTATTTCTTTTCTTTTTTGCTAAAATATAACCTGTCTTATGCGAATGTTTTTTATTGTTCATAGGGTGTGAATGATGTGGTGTTGTTTTATTTCTTTCACATAAGTAAACAATTTCCCAATCTTCTAAATCAAATATAGGTTGCATTTCATCTTTACGAAAATATTGATTTATAGGATAAGTTATATAATCATCTTCATTTATTGCTAAATAATAATAAATATATAAATAGCCACCCTCTTTAACTGATGACATTAATTTTCTAACTTTCTTTTTTAATGTTATTTCTCCATTGCGTTCATAATGTAATGTTCTATCACACAATACAAAATCATATTTCTTAGGCTCTTTTATTTCATAATAATTACAATTTTTAATATTAACATTATCTAATAAATTATAATCTTTTAATCTTTTATATAAACCATCAGTTTTATATCCATCTATAATTCCACCATTTAACAATACCTTATCTGTTTCATAACAACACACTTCATAATTACTTTTTGCAAATTGCAGTACATTTAATCCATCATTACAATCTACTAGTAATACTCTAGGATTATCATTAATTGATAATATATAATCTTTATATTGTCCTATTTGTTTTAATGGTATTCCAAAAACACTCCCCGTTCTATAAACCCTATTCAGTTTTCTTTTTTTATGACGCAAACTTTTATTATGAGTAATTTTTCTTAAATAAATATATCCTACTTTATGATAATGTTTTTTAGAATTATAAGGATGAGGAGAATGGGAAATTTCCCTATCATAATTTTCACGATAAAATATAATATCCCAATCTTCACTATCAAACATATTCAATATTTCATTTTTTTTAAAATATTGTCTTTTATTATTATTTAAATAATATTTAATATATAAATAACCGCCATCTTTTACACAAGATTTTAGTTTATTTATTTTATTTTTTAAAGAGATAAAATTATTACTTTTATAATGTAAAGTTCTTGAAACAAATACAACATCATATTTCTTATTAATTTTTGATGAATAAAAGTTAGATAAAAATATATTACATTTGTCAGCACAATTAATTCCTTTTATTCTATTTTTTAACCCAACACTTTTAAATTTATTTATAACTCCACCATCAATTAATTCTTTTGTTTCTTCAAAACAATCTACTTTTGCACCTCTCATTAAAAAAGGTAAAACATCTATTCCATCTAAACAATTTGGAATTAAAATACTAAATCCTTTTTTATTATCTTCACATATCTTGTTAATTATTTTTATATATGGCTCTCCATATACACTAGCACCTTTATAACGATATCTACTTTCATATTTATACATAATTTAAGTTCCTTTCAAGCACAGCGACAAGGAGTCTTAAACTTTTTTTCTTCCACCATCAATGTATCCCCTCTAATTTTTGGTGAAATTTTTGTAATTTTTTTTAATTTTTACTAATTTTTATGTTTTTTTTAATAATCTCTATTTTTTCTAATCTTCACAAACCCTTATAAACAAAGGTAAAAACTCACTTTTTAATTTTTTTAACCATTAAATGTATACCCTGT
>SVAP01000012.1 GCA_015059335.1 Bacillota bacterium
TTAATGTCTTTATTTTTTGTATAATTTGATGGTAAATATTCATCAATATAATTTATTATTTTTTTATCAGCACAATTAGAAAAATAATATTTTTTAATTACTAATTCTGCGATTTCTTTAGCAGTTTGAAAATGTTTTCTATTGGATGCAGGTGCTTTATTTATTTTATCAAATTCAATATTTATATCTATAACCGAATTATGCAATAGATATGTTTCATGTAATAATAGTCTAATAGAATAATCTAATATATCTGTAAAAATACATATATATTTTTCATCAATACTATTTCTAAAATTTAAATATACCTCTCCATATTCTTTTTTTACATTAAAATTTTCAACTTCATCAAATATAGTTTCTAATAATTTTAACGACTGGGTAATAAAAGTATTTTCATCAATATAATTATTACTTACATTTTTTATTACTTTTTTCATTTCTTTTTTACTTAACATATTAATCTCCATGCTTTGATTGTTCAATTAAATTTAACAGATAATTAAAACATTCAAATACTACTATATTGCTTCTTCTATAAGTATAATTTCTAGGTAATTGTTGAATTATATAATCTAATGTATTTATGTTTTTTAATTTAATATCTTTATACATTACTAATAATTCAGCACACAATACTTTTGCTATTTCTTCATCAGTTGGTAGGTTATCAAAGAAATCGTCCTTACGCTTTTTATAAGATATTATCACATTTTTATTCGACGATAATTCTACCAAAACATTTTTTACGATAATGTCTATTATTAAATCGTAAAACTCCATATATTCTTTATCTATTTTATTTATAAAAATATGTAGTCCATTAACCATATTTTTTTTATCTTTAAATATGTCATAAAAGAATGTTTCTAATCGGTCAACTTCATCAGCACTTTTCTTTTTAAAAGCGGTTAATGTTGCTTTATAATTAATATCTTCAACAATTTTATCTTTATAGTATTTTGCCATAATATTACCAGCTGTTGTAACTTTAATATCTGGATTTACCTTTTGCATATCAGTAAAAAATTTAATCATATCTGGTCTATTTGCAGGTACAACTATTTCGCCACCATTTTTTATGATGTTTATTAATCGTGGATCTTTAAAAATATCATCAGTTTTAACTTTTTTTCCATTACTGTCTAAATAAGAACCTTTTGTTTTATTCATTTTTTATATTTCCTCCTTCAGTATATTTTTGAGTATTTTGGAGAAAATAATTTTGTAATTCCTATTATCGATAGGAAATCCCAACTATAAAAAGGCTTTTTCGTATATATTAGTATTGTTGAGATATTAATTATACGAGTGGGAGGTGTAAAGGAGTGCAATTAAAAGCTAATGAACATAAACCAAAAGATATTATTAGGATCATTCGTGAATGGACTGAATTAACACAGAATGATTTTGCAAATTCTATACACCGTAGCCGAAAAACAATTGAGGGTTACGAATACGGCAAAATAAATGTAAGTCTAGCTACATTTTTGAAAATATGTAAAACTCATGATGTTGAAGTTATTATTCGTAAAAAATAAAAATTATAATGTGCCAAAATACTCATAGTTCTATTATAGCACATTATTTTTATTATGTCCTGATATGATACCAAATTATGCACCTTTTAATGGGATAATAGATATAGGTGATGCTGATGGAAACTAAACAAATTTATCAGATATATGAACTTTTAGAAAAATTAGATAGTTATGAAATAAGAAATAAAATTTGTAGGAATATTAAAAAGTATAGATTAGAATTATATAATAAATATAAATCAGTAAATAAAGGTGTTGAGGGTAGTGAAAATCCATACAGCACTGAAAACATTTCATCCTATTTAGGAATTAGTAAAATTCATTATAAAAGATTAGAAAATGAAAATGATAAATGCAAATATATAACACTTGATAATTTAATAAAAATTTCATATATATTAAATAAAAAATTAGATGATTTCTTGAAAGATTAAGCAAAAAATACACGAATTTGCTTTTTTTATGGTAAAATATAAGTGAATTGTGGTGGTAGTATGGTTCTTAATGAATTAAAAGAAAGATATGATAAGAATAATGAAGTTAAATTTAAATTATTTAGTTTAGAGTATGTCATTCAAAAAAATGATAATGGTGTAGAAGTTTATCCCTTACTTTACTCCAATAGAAAGAATCATTATTCTAGTTTAGAAGAAGCATTAAATTATTATACTATCTATAATGAAAGTATAATAGAAAATATTGATAGGGTAATTTTATTATAAATTTAATATATCTAGCAGATCTATAATTAGATTTGCTTTTTTATGATATAATAATTCTAGATTAATTTAAAAGAAATTATTTATCTTGTGAAAAAAGGGTGTAAAGTTATGAATAAAATTCAAGAAGAAAAAACAGTTGAACAACATAGGAAAGAAGCCTTTGTTGAATATGCTAGAACTACTAACGAATTAAAAAAGGAAAGAAAAAAGAAACAACTGATAATGGTTATAATAATTGTTCTGGTAATTGTAATAATAAAAATTTTTTTTGGAACTATTGAATTATATAACATTTTTGGTGCTTCCCCATCAAAAGCTAGGTATTACAATGTAACTGTAAACAATAAACAAGTGGCTGTATCATATATATCAACACATAAAATACCTATAATTCCTTTTTTAGTTAATTTCAACAGCGTATATTTAGGTAGTAGTCTTGTTGATGAAAATGATGTTGGAAGTTATTATGCTGATGATTCTAAAGAATACATAATAGATGTTAATTCTTATAGTTGTTATTATCAAGATATTCAAACAGAGTGCAAAAATAATCAACAGGAAATGAAAAAAAACAATGATGAAAAATATTCGTTATTAACTATAACAAGAATAACGAATCCTCATGAAGTTGTTTACCAAGGAAATATGGTTGAAGATATAGCACCATTTATAACTAAAAAAGGTCAATATCATGTAGAAATAACAGCTAAACATGGATTGGTTGAAACAAAAATGTATTTCAATTTTGAAAATTATTAAAATTTTATAATAAAATATATTCGGGTGGTGTCAAGATGAATCAAGAAAAAATTGGTAAATTAATTGCAAAATTAAGAAAAGAGAAAAAATTAACACAAGAACAATTAGGAGCTAAGTTAGGTGTAAATAGCAAGGCAGTTTCAAAATGGGAATGCGGTTTAACGACACCAGATATTTCCATTGTAAATGAATTATCAAATATTTTAGGTATAAGCACTACCGAATTATTAGAGGGAAAACAAAAAACAAATATAAATAATCAGAATAACTTTAGAGAAAGAATTAAAATATTTTTTGTAAATAATATTATTTTTTTACTAACACTATTTATTTTATTTATTATTTGTATGTTCCTTTTCATATTTTTTATAAATAACTACAAAAAATATCAATTAATTAGTTACAAATTAATTGATACAAATTTTTATGCTAACGGATATATTGCAATATATCCAAATAAAGAATTAATAATACTAAATGATTTAGTATATCAGTCTAAAGAAAAAGGTACAAAAAATGAATTAAAAATAGAACAACTTAAAATAAATATTATAAATGATAAAGAAACTATATTTGAATATATTTTTGAAAGAGAATATGACATTCATGGAAAAGTTAAAAAATATTTTATAAGCGAAATATTAGAAAATTTTTCAACTATTACCATTTCAAATGAAAAGAATTCTATTTTTATTGATAAAGAATTAAAATTATTAATTGAGTATGAAGTGGATGAAAAAATTAGTACAGAAGAATATAAATTAGATGTTACTGTTGAAGAAAATAGTTCAAAATTCATTAATTGATGTATATATTCTCTTTTTAAGATACATAACTCTCTCGTTAAGAGGTTATGTTTTTTTTTTATAAAATGTTAAATTATAAACAAGAAAGGAGATGAAAATGAAAAAACAATTTTTATTTATTTTAATTTTATTGGTACTATCACCAATATGTGATATAATATATAATAAGGACGGAAGGGGTATGTATTTCTATGATAGAGTTTAAAAATGTATCTAGGACTTATAAAATTAGTAATAAAAATAAAGTCCTAGCACTTAAAGATATAACTTTTAAATTGCCGAATAAGGGTATGGTTTTTATTTTGGGAACTAGCGGAAGTGGTAAATCTACTTTACTAAACTTATTAGGATTATTAGATAAACCAACTTCTGGGGAAATAATTGTAGATGGGAAACTAGCACACAAATTTAAACAAAAAGAAATAGATTATTATAGAAACACATATGTTGGTTTTGTTTTTCAAGAATACAATTTATTAGAAAATTTTAATGTTAATAAGAATATAGAAATTGCTTTGGATTTGCAAAAAAAGAAAAAGAATCAAAATAAAATTGATGAAATTTTAAACAAAATTGGTTTAACTGGTTTAGGAAAAAGAAAAATCAAAGAATTATCAGGCGGTCAAAAACAAAGAGTAGCCATTGGTAGAGCTATTATAAAGAACCCTAATATGATATTAGCAGATGAACCTACAGGAAATTTAGATAGTGAAAATAGTGAACAAATATTTAATTTATTAAAAGAGATATCTAATAATAAATTAGTTGTTGTAGTAACACATGATATTGAATTTGCAAATAAGTATGCAGATAGAATTATAGAAATAAAAGATGGACAAATTGTAAACGATACTAGCAAGGATGAACAAGATTTTAATTTACAAAGTTTTTCGTTAGTAAAATCAAGATTATCTTTGTTAAAATCAATTTCATTATCAGTTTCAAATTTGAAGAAAAAGAAATTAAAACTTGTTATTATAACTTTATTACTAACTATATCATTTACAATGTTTGGATTTTTTTCTCAGTTGACAAAATTTGACATAGATAGAACTCACGCTGAAACGCTAATTCAACAACAAGAATATCAAGTTGAAATTAATAAAAAAATAAAAGAAAAAAACTTTACTACTGCTTCACCAGTTATAACTTTTACTAGTGATGAAGTTACAGAAGTAAAAGATAAATTAAATAAAAATGTAATTAAAGTTAGTAAAGCTGTAGAAGATAATTCATATTTAGAAATGAGATTTGCATCAGAGTCTAATCCTAATAATATTGACACTAAAAATTATGCCTATTATGAATTATACCCATCTTATACTTTGTTTTTAGATTATGATTTAGAAAGATTAAATTCTCTCAAATTAATAGGTAGAATACCAAATAATAATAATGAAGTCATTATAAATAAAGTATTAGCAGATTTTATTCTAAAAAATGGTTTGTTAGTTTGGGAAACTGATAAAAACGGAAAATTAATTGAAAGTAATTATTATCCAACAACATATGAGGACATAATTAATGATAATAAAAAAATAGTTTATGGTACAAGCTACTTGATTATTTCAGGTATCATTGATGAAAATATGGATAAATATGAATCTTTAAAAACAACTTTAAGTGATGATATGATAATAGAACCAACTGACTTATATAAAGAATTTATAGTAAAATATGGTTCTAAAATGTCTGAAGTAATTGTAACTAATGATTTTTTTGACAATATTACATTAAAGCCGAATAATGTTATGCCAATAGATTTTTATAAATTATCTTATATATTTGGAGAAAAACAATTTTATCCAATGACAAATATAGCAACTATTAATAAGAAAATAAAAGTGTATAATGGAACTAAAGTTGTTGAAATTGAAGATTTACAATCAAATGAAGTCATATTAGGTGTAAATATGTTAGATGAATTATTTGATGGAGAATATTCTAAACAACTTTTGGAATTATTACAACAAAAAAGAAGTGATTATGAATATCAAGTAAAAGTAAGAGAAGAAAAAATAAAACAAATAGAAAAAGAATTAGAAACAAATCCAGATTATATTTATGAATATCCACCAGAAATAAAAGAAATAGATTTTGATAAATTAAAAAAAGATTTTACTTATAAATATATAAATGATAAGCAAATTATTGGAAAGACAATTTCCGTAGAGGTAAATGACTTATTTTTAAGAATTCAAGATCAAAAGACAAAAAGATACAATGATTTTACAATAATTGGATATTCAGAAGAAGAAGTTCACAATTATTATTCAAAGGACTCAGTATTTAATAATTATATGAGAGAAAATTCAGAAACAATTTCTATTTATTTTGAAGAACATGAACAAAATCAATTGGAAAAGATATTCAAAGAATTTCCTAGTCAAGGTTCAAAATATATTTCTAGAACAGTTTATTCATCAACAATGGATACAGTAAAAAAAGTTGTTGATAAAGTCTCAACAATTGCTACTTACTCTGCTATTTTTTCATTAGTTTTTTCAATAATACTATTTATGTTTTTTACATTGACTAGTGTTAATAGCAATAAGAAAAGTATAGGTATTTTAAGAGCGTTAGGAGCTAAAACAAGCGATATTTATAAAATATTTTATTTGGAAAGTTTCTTGATGGGTTTTTTTGCAATGATATTGTCATCAATAGGATGTTATTTATCTGTAGTTGTAGCTAATAAATTAATTTCATCTAATTTATTTGTTAATGTTTCGCCTATAATATTTAAGCCAGATATTTTGATTATTCTATTTATAGTTTTAATTATTTTAACTACTATATCATTTGTAATACCAATATTTAAAATTACAAGAACAAAACCAATTGATGTTATAAATAATAAATAACAATTAATTATTGAGCAGATCTATAAAAAGATTTGCTTTTCTTATGGTATAATATAACTGACAGATAAATAGTAATTTGTGGAGCAGAATAATTAATCTGTTCTTTTTTTTAATATTGACAAAATTGTATATATTGTATATAGTAAATATATACAGAGGGAGTGAATTATGGAAATTATAATAAGTAATTCAAGTGGTGTTCCAATATATGAACAGATTAAAGAACAAATTAAAGTAAAAATTGTTTCAAATGAATTAAAGGCTGGAGAGTTATTACCATCTATTAGGTCTCTAGCTAAAGATTTAAGATGTAGTGTTATAACAACTAAAAATGCTTATGAAGAATTAGTAAAAGATGGATATGTTATAAATGTACCACAAAAAGGATTTTATGTTGCCGAAATTAACAAAGATGTTGTTAGAGAAGAATTATTAAATAAAATAGAAACATTATTAGATGAGGCAGTTAATATTGCAAAATTGAATAATATAGATAAAAAAACAATATTAGAAATGATGGAAATTTTATATGAGGAGGAAAAATAATGGATAATATTTTAGAAGTTAAAAATTTATCAAAAAAATATCTTGAATTTGAACTAAAAAATGTGAATTTTAATTTGCCAAAAGGAATGATAATGGGTTTTATTGGCGAAAATGGTGCAGGTAAAACTACAACAATAAAAGCAATACTAGATATTATTAAAGATTATAGTGGTGAAATTAAAATATTAAATTTTGATAATAAAAAGGAGACAACAAAGATACAAGAGAATGTTGGTGTGGTATTAGATGATATGTTTTTTCCAGAGATACTTACTCCAAATGATATAAATACAATTATGAAAGATACTTACAAGAATTGGGATTCTAATCTATATTTTAAATATATAAAAGATTTTTCATTGCCTTTGAAAAAACAAATAAAAACATTATCAAAGGGTATGAGAAAAAAATTAGAAATAGTCACTGCTTTATCTCATCATCCAAAACTTTTAATATTAGATGAGCCAACGAGTGGACTTGATCCTATTGCAAGGAACGAAGTAATTAGCATATTTCAAGATTTTATTCAAAATGGAGAGTGCTCTATCTTTTTCTCTAGTCATATTACTACTGATTTGGAACATATTGCTGATTATATAACATTTATAAATAATGGCGAAATTGTTTTATCTAAAACTTGTGATGAATTATTAAATGAATATGGTATTGTAAAATGTACTGAAAAGGAATTTGATACATTAGACAAAAAAGATTATGTTAAATACATAAAAACAAAATGCGAATATGATGTGTTAATTGAAAACAAAAAAGCATTTAATACTAAATATAAGATAAAAACTATTGATAATATAACATTAGAAGATTTAATGTTAATTATGGTAAAGGGGGTAAAATAATGTTGGGATTTATTAAAAAAGATATTATTATGCTTAAAAGTAATTTTAAAACATTAGCCATATTAATTGTGGTTTACATTATTATGGCTTTTAAAGGGATAATGGACATATCATTTATACTTCCTTTTATAAGTGTAATGATTATGATTTCAACTTTTAGTTATGATGAGTTTAATAAATGGAATTCGTATGCTTGTACTCTACCTAATGGCAGAAAAAATGTTGTTAAATCGAAATATATTTCAACATTACTTATGATTATTATAACGACATTTATAGTAGGTCTTGTATCTTTCATAATAACATATACTCAAACACAAAAAGTTAATTATGAAGAAATATTAAGCATCATATTGGGGACTTCTTTTGCTACAATTCTACTTGAATCTTTTATGTATCCAACAATATATAAATTTGGAGTAGAAAAAGCAAGAATTGGTATTTTTGTAAGTGTATTTGGTATAGCCATAATCGGTGGTTTATTAAGTAATATCTTTAATTTTAGAAAAGTGTTAGAATTATTAAAGCTACTAGAAAATTATATAATTATTATTATTCCAATTATTATGGTTGTAATGTTATATATTTCTTATAAAATATCTGAAAGAATAAATTTAAATAAAGAATTTTAATCATTACTAAATTACAATTTATAAGGTAGTTCTGAAATAGATCTGCTTTTTTCATGGTATAATATAAAATGTGGGAGGTATAAAATGAATAGAATATATGCTTGTATTGATTTAAAAAGTTTTTATGCCTCTGTTGAGTGTAAAGAAAGAGGATTAGATCCTTTAACTACAAATTTGGTTGTTGCGGATGAAAGTAGAACAGAAAAAACAGTTTGTTTGGCAATCACTCCAACAATGAAGCAATATGGTTTAGGGGGAAGAGCAAGATTATATGAAGTTGTACAAAAGGTTAAGGAAGTTAATTATCAAAGAAAAAAGGAAAATTACTATAAACCGTTTACAAATAAATCTGTAAATGATTTAGAATTAAAAAAAGATAAAAGTTTAGAATTAGATTATATTATAGCTCCACCAAGAATGGCGTATTATATGGATTATAGCACTAAAATTTATAATGTTTATTTAAAATATATAGCACCAGAAGATATATATGTATATTCAATAGATGAAGTGTTTTGTGATATTACAAACTATCTTAATTACAATAATATGACACCAAGGGAATTAGTAACTAAAATGATTCATGATGTATATGAAACAACTGGAATAACTGCTACTGGTGGAATAGGAACAAATATGTATTTAGCAAAAGTAGCGATGGATATTGTTGCTAAGCACGCAGAACCAGATAAATTTGGTGTAAGAATGGCAGAACTGGATGAATTAAGTTATAGAAAAACATTGTGGAATCATAAACCTTTAACTTCTTTCTGGAGAGTTGGAAGTGGATATGCAAAAAAATTAGAACCCAATGGATTATATACAATGGGCGATATTGCAAGATGCTCAATTGAAAATGAAGATTTATTATATAAGTTATTTGGGATTAATGCAGAATTATTGATAGATCACGCATGGGGGTGGGAACCATGTACTATAAAAGATATAAAAGCATATAAACCAGATAGAAAGAGTTTAGGGTCAGGGCAGGTATTACATTGTCCATATAATTATAAAAAAGCAAAATTAATAGTTAAAGAGATGGCTGATTTATTATCATTAGATTTAGTATCAAAAAAATTGGTAACAGATCAATTAGTTATGACAGTAGGATATGACATTGAGAATTTGACAAATCCATCTATTATAAGTAAATATATTGGTGAGATAACAACCGATCACTATGGAAGAGATATTCCTAAGCATTCGCATGGAACAATTAATATAGACCATCATACTTCATCATCAAAAGTTATTATTGAAAAGATGGTAGAATTATATGAGAGAATAGTTAATAAAGATTTATTGATTAGAAGAATTAATATTGTTGCAAATAATGTTATTGATAAGGATAAAGTTAAAGATAAACCACAATATCAACAATTTGATTTATTTACTAATTATCAGGAATTAGACGAAAAGAATAAAATGCAAAAGAAGGAAGAACAAGAAGAAAATAAACTTCAAAATGTTTTGCTATCAATAAAAAGTAAGTATGGTAAAAATGCTATATTAAAAGGTATGAATTTAGAAGAGGGTGGAACTACAATTGATAGAAACGGACAAATTGGAGGTCATAAAGGATAATGGATAAGAATTATAATGACATAATAAATCTTCCTCACTATGTATCTAAAAAACATCCTCAAATGAGTATTGAGGCTCGTTCTGCACAGTTTGCACCTTTCTCGGCTTTAACAGGATACGATGAAGCAATAAAAGAAACAGCAAGACTTACGGATAAAAGAATAGAAATAGATGATGGATTAAAAAATATTTTAAATAATAAATTACAATATATATTAGAAAATTTAAAAGTAAAACCTGAGATAATTTTTACATATTTTGTTTATGATGATAAAAAAACAGGTGGTAAATATGTTGAAAAAATAGGTGTTGTTAAAAAGATTGATATGGTAGAACAATATGTTATGTTAATCGATAAAACTAAAATCCCTATTTTGGAAATAATAAATATTACTGGTGAAATTTTTAATTCAATGGAAGAGGAGTAGAAAAAATTCTACTTTTTTCATTTTTGTAACTTAGATGTAACTTTGACATTATATAATTAATTTGTAAGAACGGAAGGAGAATATTTATGGAAATATTAAAAGTTGAAAATCTTACAAAGATTTATGGAAAAGGAACAACTGAAGTTGTTGCTCTTAATAATGTATCTTTTTCTGTTGAAAAAGGAGAATTTGTTGCAATAGTCGGAGCATCAGGTTCAGGAAAATCCACATTATTACATTTAATCGGTGGAGTGGATCGTCCAACATCAGGAAAAGTATTTATTGATGGAAAAGATATTTATGAACTTGATGATGATAAACTTGCAATTTTTAGAAGAAGACAGGTAGGTTTAGTATATCAATTCTATAATTTAATTCCTATTTTAAATGTGGAAGAAAATATTACATTACCTTTAGATTTGGATAATAGAAAACCAAATAAAGAATATCTTAATTCTTTAATTAATTTGTTAGGACTAGAAAGTAGAAAAAATCATTTGCCTAATGAACTATCAGGAGGTCAACAACAAAGAACATCAATTGGCAGAGCATTAGTAACTAATCCAACAATAATACTTGCAGATGAACCAACAGGAAACTTGGATTCTAAATCAAGTGATGAGATCGTAGAACTATTAAGAAAATCAAACAAAGAATATAAACAAACAATCATAATGATTACTCATAATATGGAAATAGCTAAATGTGCTGATAGGATAATTCAAATAGAAGATGGAAAAATTGTTAAGGAGGGATAGTTATGGAGATACTAACTAAATTAACAAAAAGAAATCTTAAACTTAATAAGAAACGAGCAGTAGGTACTGTTATAGGTATTATGCTTTCAGTAGCTTTAATTTGTGCTGTTAGTGGTATGTTTACGAGTTTTAGGGAAACTTTAATACAAAATGCAATAAATGAAAGAGGATACTTTCATATAGCTTTTGAAACAATAACAAAAGATGAATTTAAAAAGTATGAACTTAATAATGATGTTGAAGATATTAATGCTGTATATGAATTGGGAGAATCAACTTATGTAAATGCTGATAAAGATGAACCTTATATTACAGTTTATTCAACAAACAGAGAAGACTTTGATAAATTATCTTATACATTGGTGGAAGGTAATTTTCCTAAAAATTTAAATGAGATTGTACTAAGTAAAAGAATGGCTTTACAATCTGGATTAAAAGTTGGGGATTATATAGAATTAAATGTTGGAGAGAGAAAGACAAATGATGGATATGAATTAGGCGAGTATAATCCATATCAAGGTGAAGATAACGAATATATTGATAATCCTGTTTATAAAAAATATAAAGTTGTAGGAATATCATATAGAGAAAGAAATAATCGTGCAGTATATGGAATAACAACAGGAGAAACAACTGATAATATTCATGCTTATATATCATTAAAGCATCCTCATGATTATAAACAATCTTTTGTAGAATTATTAGGGGCAAATAGTTATGATGATATTGAATTTAATAGAAAACTTGATATTGGTTTTGAATATACGGTAAATCATGAATTATTAAGATGGCAAGTATTTGCATTTTCAGACTCTACAATTAGTATGTTTAGTGGAATAGTAAGTGTAGTTATTGCTATTATAATTTTTGTAAGTGTATTTTGTATTAGAAATTCATTTGCAATATCAACAACAGAAAAAATGAAAATGTATGGAATGTTAGCAAGTGTTGGAGCAACAAGAAAACAAATTAAAAAGAGTGTAATATTAGAAGGAATAATATTAGGTTTAATAGGAATACCTTTAGGAATATTATGTGGTATTATTGCTGTATTTATTTTAATACAAGTGGTAAATGCAATTTTAGGAGATACTCTATTTAATAGTATTGATGGTATAGTATTTAAAATATCTTTAATACCAATATTAATATCAATTGTATTAGGATTTGTAACAATATATTTTTCAAGTATTTCATCAGCAAAAAGAGCTAGTCGTGTTAGTCCAATAGAGAATTTAAGAAATACAAAAGATATTAAAATAACTTCAAAAAAATTAAAAACACCTAAAATTATTAATTCATTATTTAAAACAGGTGGTGTTCTTGCTTATAAAAATTTAAAAAGAAGTAAGAAAAAATATCGTACGACAGTAATATCATTAACAGTAAGTATCTTTGTATTTATAACAATGTTTTACTTTGTAAATGAGGGGTTTAGTCAAGCAGGTATGTATTATAAAGATTATGATTATAATGTAATTGTTTATAATGGAACATTACCTGAATATAGTGAAGAACAAATAAGTTTATTAAGAAAACTAGATAACATTGATAAAAGTTATATGTTATATGAACATAGAGGTTTATCTAAAGTATTAGATGAAAATAAAATTAATCATTATTCAGATTCTGATCTTAATGAAGCATATATTGCGGTTGCCATTTATTCATTAGATAGTAATTCATTTAAAAAGTATGCAAAAGATTTAGGATTAAATTATGAAAATATTAAAGAAAAAGGTATCTTAATTGATGAATTGAGATATTGGAGTACCACAAAAAACAAAGAGATAATAACTGATAGATATAAATATAAAGCTGGGGATAATATGAATTTATCTCTTGAATCTGGAGAAACTAATACTAATATGTCAGTAGAAATTGCATCAGTTACTGATGAAAGACCTATTGGGTTAGAAAATGTGTTTTATAATGGTGGATATTTAATAGTAGATAAAGAATACTATGATAATTTAAAATTTGTACCTTATAGAATGATGATAGAAACATCTGACTCTACAAATTTAGTTAAAGATATTGAATTATTAGATAGTGAATTAGTAATCAATAATTTTGATGCACAAGCAGAAGCAGAAAGATCAATGGTTATAGTAATAAGTATATTCTTATATGGATTTATAACTGTTATTACATTAATTGGGGTAACTAACATATTTAATACTTTAACATCAAATATGGAATTAAGACAAAAAGAATTCGCTATGTTAAAAAGTGTAGGTATGACTAAAAAAGAATTTAATCGTATGATTAATTTAGAAACATTATTCTATTCTTCAAAATCTTTATTTTATGGAATTATTTTAGGAATAGGTGGATCTTATGCACTTCATTTAGGATTTTCTCAGAAAGTTGAAACACCTTATCATTTACCAATAACAGGAATTATGATAAGTATAGTATTTGTATTTATTATTGTATATATTATTATGAGATATTCTATAAGTAAAATTAATAAACAAAATACCATAGAAACAATTAGAAAAGAAAATATTTAGAATGCTTAGGGGATATGATAAATATTCCCTTTATTTATGGTATAATTATAAGTGAAAGAAAGGGAATAATATGAGTATTTTATTAATTGAAGATAATGAAAGTATTGCTGAAGGATTAGTGTATGCTTTTAAAAAGAATAATTATAATTTAGATTTCAAAACAACAGTTAAAGAATCAGTAGAATACTTGAAATTTAATGAACCAGAATTAATTATATTAGATGTGTCGCTTCCTGATGGAAATGGGTTTGACTTATATGAAAAATATATAAAAGAAAAAAATATTCCTGTAATTTTTTTAACAGCAAGAGATGAAGAAAGCGATGTTGTCAAAGGACTAAATTTAGGTGCAGAGGATTACATGACTAAACCATTTTCTACTATGGAATTATTAGTTAGAGTTAATAAAGTAATTTTAAGAAATAAAAAGAAATCAGTAATTAAGGTAAAAGATATAAGTTTTGATTTGAATAAAATGAGTGTTAGTAGAAATAATGAGATTATAGATTTATCAAGTTTAGAACTAAAAATACTTAATTTATTATTTGTAAATATTGGAAATGTAGTAAGCAGAGAAACAATTTTAGATAAAATATATGATTGGACAAGTAATTGTGTTGATGATCATACAGCAACAGTTTATTTAAAGAGAATAAGAGAAAAATTAGGAACAGATATAATTACAACAGTTAAAGGTATAGGATACAGGATAGATGAAAAATAAGGAATATTTAAAACATTATTTACTACAAAGTTTAATTGTTATAACAATCTTTTCTTTATTGCTTGTTATTGTTAATACTATTGAATATAACCAATATAAAAGAAACTTTAATTATAAAATAAACGCTATCTTAGAAAAAGTAGAAGAAAAATATCTAAATTTAGATCAAAATGATTTAGTAGAAATATTAAATTCTAAAGAAATTGAAGATAATGTTTTGAAAGATTATGGTTATGATATGGATAAAGATTCTTATGTATCTAAAAATGATAATTATAATTTGATTTTTGGTATAACAAAATTTGGAATATTATTAGTAGCATTTATCTCATTAATCTATTTATTTATAAAACATAATTTAAAAAATGATAAAGAAATAGATAAGATTATAAAATGTATTGAAAAAATAAATCACAAGAATTATGAACTTGATTTGGATGAATTATCAGAAGATAAATTATCTATTCTTAAACAGGAAATATATAAAACAACAATTATGTTAAAAGAAAATGCTGAAAATTCATTAAAAGATAAAATTAACTTAAAAAACTCATTACAAGATATTTCTCATCAATTAAAAACTCCATTAACATCAATTAATA
>SVAP01000013.1 GCA_015059335.1 Bacillota bacterium
TAGCATTGTCTCAATATATGCTAGAAAGATTTAAAACACTTGGTATACCAGCGACATTAATTAGACCAACAGATGAAACACTATCACCAACTGAACGTGTAGAAAGAGTTTTATCTGCATATGGTAACAATCCAAATGTTGTAGTAATATCTAATCATATTAACTCTGCAAGTAATACCGAAGCAGAGGGAGCCGAGGTAATTTATGCATTAAGAAATGACAGTACTCTTGCTAGAAACATACTAGATGAGTTAGGAAATGCTGGTCAAGTAACTAGATCATATTATCAAAGAAGATTACCTAGCGATCCAACTAAAGACTATTATTTTATTTTAAGAAATACTGGTAATACTCAACCTGTTTTAATTGAATATGGTTTTATAACTAATCCTATAGATATTTCACGGGTTCAAACAAATTATAAAAGATATGCAGATGCAGTTGTTAATGCTGTTGTAAAAACTTTTTTAGGTGGAACAAGTGGTAATACATATACAGTTAAGGCAGGGGATACATTATGGAGCATAGCTAATAGATTTAACACTTCTGTTAATGAATTAAAAAATTTAAATAATTTAACTAGTGATATATTAAGTATAGGTCAAAAATTAGAAATCCCAACTGGAATGGTAGTTCCAGGAGCAGGAAATAGATATGTTGTTAAGGCGGGGGATAATTTGTGGTCAATCGCTAGAAGATATAATACTACGGTAGACGATATTAAAAGATTGAATAACTTGACAAGCAATATTTTACAAATAGGTCAAACACTTCAAATACCTAGTGGGGAAGTTTCAGAAGGTAATTTGTATACTGTTAAAGCAGGGGATACATTATGGAGTATTGCAGGACAATTTAAAGTTTCTGTTGATGAATTAAAAAGTTTAAACAATTTAAATAATAATTTAATAAGTATAGGTCAAATACTTAGAATACCTAACATTTCAAATTCAGGTACTGGTACTAGATATATAGTTAAAGCAGGAGATACATTATGGAATATTGCGAAAAGATATAATACAACAGTGAGTAATATTAGAAATATAAATAATTTAACTAGTGATATATTAAGTATAGGTCAAATATTATATATTTAAAACAAACTTATTTGTTTGTTTTTCTTTTAAATAATTTTTTGATAATTTCATACACTATTACTAGGTGAAAATCATGATAATAAATAAAATACTATGGGCAATTACTACTGCACTGATTATTGTTAGTGGGATTTATTTTACATTAAAATTAAATGGTGTGCAGTTTAAATTTAAAGATATTTTTAAAAGCATTAAAAACGATAATGATGGGGCAAACGTTACTCCATTTCAAACTTTATCAATGGCTCTTGCTGGAAGAATAGGAGTGGGTTCACTTGCTGGAGTTGCATTATCCATTCATATTGGTGGAATTGGTTCTGTTTTTTGGATGTGGATTACTGCATTTTTATGTGCACCAAATGCTTTTTCTGAAGGATTACTAGGCGTTATGTACCATAAAAAAAGTGAGGACGGTATATATTGTGGTGGACCATCTTATTATATAAGAGATGGGTTGAAAAAGAAGGGGTGGGCAAATCTATACGCTATTTTAATAATTGTTGCGTATATTTTTGGGTTTTTATCTATTCAATCTAACACAATTACTAATTCAATAACTAATGTAATAAATATTAAACCAATAATAATTGGAATAATAATAACATTTATAACATCACTAATAATATTTAAAGGTGATAAAGGAATAATTAATGCAGCTAGTAAACTTGTTCCAATAATGTCTGTTATATATATTGGTGTAACATTATTTATATTAATAATAAATATTGATAAGATACCTATTATGATTATCGATATAATTAAATCGGCTTTTAACTTTAGAGCTTTAGGTATGGGAGTATTAACAACATTTATAATTGGACTACAAAGAGGAATATTTTCTAATGAGGCAGGTATTGGTACTGGAGCAATAGCGTCAGCAACTACAGATACTAATGACTCAGTAAAACAGGGATTATTACAAATACTTGGTGTGTATTTTACAACTCTAATTATCTGTACTATAACTGCCTTTGTTATTATATTATCAGATTATGATGTTCAAATGTTTAATAATATTAATGGTATTGAAATAACAAATTATGCTTTTTCATATTTTATAGGAGATTTAGGTAATATTACTGTGATTATATCTATTATTCTTTTTGCTTTTTCTACAATTGTTGCAGGATATTACTATGGGGAATCTAATTTAAAATTCTTTACAAAAGATTCTAGGTTAATTCCGTTTTTAAAAATAATTACTTTGATAATATTATTGTTTAGTAGTATTGTATCTGCAGAATTTTTATGGGATTTTGTTGATATGTTTGTAGCTGTTTTAGGTATCATAAATATTATTGCGTTATTTTATCTTAGAAAAGATATATTAAAAGCATGGAAAATATATCAAAAGAATAAAAAAATGTGATAAAATGTATTTAGGTGGTAGTAATGATGATTGGTAATAAATGGGATGAAATATTAAAAGAGGAATTTGAAAAAGATTATTTTAAAGAATTAATGAAATTTGTAGATAATGAATATAAGACAAAAACAATATATCCTTATTTTCCAAATGTTTTTAATGCTTTAAAATATACTGACTATGATAATGTAAAAGTAGTTATAATAGGTCAAGATCCATATCATGGTATGGGAGAAGCTCATGGATTATCTTTCTCTGTTTTAGAAGGTGTTAATAAACCTCCTTCATTGAGAAATATATTTAAAGAACTTAGAGATGATTTGGGTATTGAAGAACCTAACCACGGGAATCTAGAATCGTGGACTAGGGAAGGTGTTATGTTATTGAATGCAGTTTTAACTGTCGAAAAAGATAAACCTGCATCCCATCAAGGAAAAGGTTGGGAAACTTTTACTGATGAAGTTATAAAAAAAGTAAATGAAAAAACAGAACCCGTAGTTTTCTTGTTGTGGGGAAGCTTTGCAAAAAGTAAAAAAGAATTAATAACTAATCCAATTCACTGTGTTATTGAGTCTGCGCATCCATCGCCTTTTTCAGCCTATAAAGGTTTTTTTGGTACTAAACCATTTTCTAAAACTAATGAGTTTTTAAAAAATAATAATATTAAGGAAATAAATTGGGAGATTAAAAATTAATCTCCCTTTTAATATAATAATGTAATAGTTTTATTATTAATGATTATGAACCCTTCGGTCTTTAAATGTTTGATTTCCCTAGTCATAGCGCTTCTATCAACAGATAAAAAGTCAGCTAAATCAGTAAAAGAAAATGGTAGTGTGAAAGTTTTAGAACTTTTATTTCTTGTTGAAATGTTAAAGTATGTTAAAAGTTTATCTCTTGTAGTTCTTTGAGTTAGTACCTCAATTCTTTCGTTCATATATACAATTTTGAGTGATAGTAATTGTAATATATTATCCATCAATTTATTTTGATAAATTGATGATTTTTTTTCGTTGGATACTAATTTATCATAATCTATAAATAATACTTCACAAAAAGAAGTAGCAATAACAGATATTTCATTACTACTGTCAGATGTGAAAATTTCTCCAAATAAATCATTTTGGTTTAACTTTTCAGTAATATTTCTGTTGCCATTAACCTCATATCTAACAATATTTGCGCTACCTTCAAGTAATATACCTATTAAATTAATATTATGTATGTTTGTTGCAATAGTCGCTTCTTTTTTAAAAGTCATTTTCCTTGCTTCAAAAACATTTATTATCTTATCTATATCATTTTTATCAATTCCATCAAAAACAGTAATTTTCTTCATTATATCACTACCTATAACAATAATTTAATTATATCTTGTTTTTGTTGCAATTGCAACATATTTATTTTTTTTGATATGTTATTATGAGATTGATAATTAAAGGTTTACAAATTTAAATATTTTATTGATAAAACATATTGACAATAATACATATGTTCGATATACTGTGTATATAATATGTTTAATGATTATTTAAAGGAAGATTGTAGGAGGAAAAGAGAAGTATGAAAATAGTAAAACGTGATGGAAAAATAGTTCCATATGATAAACAAAAAATTATCGTTGCGATATCTAAAGCTAATGCAGAGGTTAATGAAAGTGAAAGAGTAACTGATGATGAAATTAAAAAAATAGTAAAATATATAGAGGGTTTAAAAAAGGAGAGAATGCTTGTTGAAGAAGTTCAAGATATTATTGAAAAGCAACTAGTGCTTCTAGATAAATATGAACTATCAAAAGCTTATATGTTATATAGATATCAAAGGGCATTAGTTCGTAAGGCTAACACAACAGACGAATCAATATTATCATTAATTAGAAATACAAATAAAGAACTTGCTGAAGAAAATTCTAATAAAAGTACAACACTTGCATCAACTCAAAGAGATTATATTGCTGGTGAAGTATCAAGAGATTTAACAAAGAGAATTTTACTTCCTGAAAAAATCACTAAGGCTCATGAAGAAGGTGTTTTGCATTTTCATGATGCAGATTATTTTGTTCAACCAATTTTTAATTGTTGTTTAATAAATATCAGTGATATGCTTGATAATGGTACAGTAATGAACGGAAAAATGATTGAAAGTCCTAAGAGTTTTCAAGTGGCTTGTACAGTAATGACTCAAATTATAGCTGCTGTTGCATCTAATCAATATGGTGGACAATCAGTTAATATTGCGCATTTAGGAAAATACTTAAGAAAAAGTAAAGAAAAATTTATTAGAAAATTAACTGAAAAATATGAAAAAACATTAACAAAAAAACAAATTGAAGAAATGGCAACTGATAGATTAAAGGATGAACTATCAGCTGGTGTTCAAACTATTCAATATCAAATTAATACATTGATGACAACTAATGGTCAATCACCATTTGTTACTATATTCATGTACTTAAAAGAAGATGATGAATACATTGAAGAAAATGCTATGATAATTGAAGAAATTTTAAAACAAAGATATGAGGGAATTAAAAATGAAAAAGGAGTATATGTTACTCCAGCATTTCCTAAATTAATTTATGTTTTAGATGAAAACAATAATTTAACAGGTGGTAAGTATGATTATTTAACTGAACTTGCTATTAAGTGTTCTTCAAAAAGAATGTATCCAGATTATATTTCAGCAAAAATGATGAGAGAAAATTATGAAGGAAATGTATTTAGTCCAATGGGATGCAGAAGTTTTCTATCAACATGGAAAGATGAGAAAGGTAATTATAAATTTGAAGGAAGATTTAATCAAGGTGTAGTAAGTATTAATCTTCCACAAATAGGTCTTGAAGTTGATGGTAATGAAGATGAGTTTTGGAAATTATTTGATGAAAGACTAGAGTTATGTAAAGAAGCACTAATGTGTAGACATTATGCATTATTAGGTACTACTTCTGATATTTCACCAGTCCATTGGCAATATGGTGCAATCGCAAGGCTTAAAAAAGGTGAAAAAATTGATAAGTATCTTAAAGATGGATATTCAACTATTTCTTTAGGATATATAGGAATTTATGAATTAACTAAAATAATTAAGGGTGTACCACATACTGACCCAGAGGGTGAAAAATTTGCATTAAAAGTAATGAATCATTTGAGAAGTAAATGCGAAGAATGGAAAAAAGAAACTGGATTAGGATTCGGATTATATGGAACACCTGCAGAAAGCTTGTGTTATAAATTTGCTAGAATTGACAAAGAAAAATATGGCGTAATTAAGGATATTACAGATAAAGGATATTATACAAATTCATATCATGTTGATGTTAGAGAAAAGATTGATGCTTTCTCAAAATTAAAATTTGAAAGCCAATTTCAACCTATTTCTTCTGGTGGTGCAATTTCTTATATAGAAGTTCCAAATATGCAACACAATTTAGAAGCATTAACAGAAGTAGTAAAATTTATCTATGATAATATTCAATATGCTGAATTCAACACTAAATCTGATTTTTGTCATGAATGTGGATTTGATGGTGAGATAGAAGTTGATGATGACTTAAATTGGGTTTGTCCTAATTGTGGAAATAAAGATAAATCAAAAATGAATGTTACAAGACGTACTTGTGGATATCTTGGAGAAAACTTCTGGAATGTTGGAAAAACTAAAGAAATTAAATCTAGAGTTACACATTTATAATATATGAAATACGTAGATATTAAAAAATATGATATAGCAAATGGAGTAGGAGTTAGAGTATCATTGTTTGTTAGTGGTTGTAATCATCATTGTAAAGGATGTTTTAATGCTGAAGCATGGGATTTCAATTATGGAAAAGATTTTAATGATGAAACCATTGATGAAATAATTAATGCTCTAAAACCTACTTATATAAATGGTTTATCTTTGTTAGGCGGTGAACCTCTTGATCCAAAAAATCAAGAAGGCATTTTAAAATTATTAAGAAAGTTTAATAGTGAATTTCCTGATAAAAATGTTTGGTGTTATTCTGGATATTTATATGAATATTTATTAGAACAAGCTAAAACTAATAAAACTTTAAAAGAAATACTTGATTATATAGATATATTAGTTGATGGGAAATTTGAATTAGATAAAAAAGATATTACTTTATTGTTTAGAGGTTCATCTAATCAAAGGATAATAAATATTAAGGAGTCTCTAAAGAATAATAAATTAATTTTGAGTGATAAAAATAGAAGGAGAAATGAAGATGCAATTAAATGTTAAAAAATTAAATGATGCTGCTGTATTACCAACGTATGGTACTGAATATTCTGCTGGAGCTGATTTATACGCTTGTATAGAAAATAATGAAATAATTAATCCAGGAGAAACTAAACTAATTAAAACTGGACTTAGTATGGAAATACCAATTGGATATGCAGGATTAATATATGCAAGAAGTGGACTTGCATCTAAAAAAGGATTGGCGCCTGCTAATAAAGTTGGTGTTGTAGATTCAGATTATAGGGGAGAAGTTATGGTTGCTTTACACAATCATTCAAATGTTCCACAAGAAATATCTCCAAATGAAAGAATCGCGCAATTAGTTATTGCACCATTTTTGAAAGTAGAATACAATCTTGTTGATGAATTAAATGAAACAGTTCGTGGTGAAGGTGGATTTGGATCAACTGGTACAAAATAAAAAATTCCGATAAATTCGGAATTTTTTTATAACTTAAAATCATTTATATTGTCGTCATTCATATCTTTCCCATCAAAGAATGTCTTCTCTTTGTATTTACATATCATCGCAATTATATTTGTTGGAAAACTTCTAACTAATTTGTTGTATTCAGTTATATTTGAATTATAATATTCTTGATATGAATCTAAGTTATACTCGATTTCTTCTAATTTTTCACATATTTCTATAAATGATTCACTTTTCTTTAATTCAGGATGTTCTTCTTTAATCTTATAAAATTCATTTAATTCATCAACTAATTTTCTATTTAATTCAAAGCTAGACATTTTTCTAGATCTTAGTTTAACAATTTCTGGGAATAACTCTTCTTTAATATCAGTATTACCTTTTATTACATTTATCGATTTGCTTAGTGCATCAAATTTATCTCTAATTGCGTTATCTATATAACTTTCTACTTCGTTAATTCTAATAATATAATCTTGGTAAGTATTATAAGCAGATATATAATATATAGATAGTAATCCTATTATAATAATAAGGAGTAATAATATTAATAGTACTGCGTTCATTTAATCACTCTTTCTTCTACTAATAAATTATATCAAAATAAAAGGATTACTGCAAGGCAATCCCTTAATCTAAATCTTTGAATAGTAAACCAATGTTTATTATACCTGCTAAAGCAACTAATACATAAACTACTCTAGCTAGTAATGAATCAGCACCACCAAATATAGTTGCAACTAAATCAAATTGGAATAGTCCTACTAATCCCCAATTTAATGCACCTATAATTGTTAAAACAAGTGCAGTTTTTTGTAATGTGTTCATGTTTTTCCTCCTTATCCTCACTTATTACTATAATATACCAAAAAAATTTTTTTATACGTGAATAATTGTGTTTTTAATCCATATAATTTATTGTAAAACAAATATAGAGGTGAGAAAGTGAAAAAATATGTTTTAGTATTATTAATGTTTTGTTCAATTATGTTGGTAGGATGTGGTAAAACTACTGAAAAAGATGTAATAAAAGATATTACTAAGAATGTAGAAAAATCAGGCGGATATTATTTAGAAGGTGAAATGAAAATAATCAACAACGAAGATACTTATACATATGATGTAGAAGTTTCTTATCAAAAGGAAGATAACTATCGCGTGAGTTTAACAAATACTGCAAATAATCATGAACAAATAATATTAAAAAATAATGAAGGTGTTTATGTTGTAACACCAGCACTAAATAAAAGTTTTAAATTCCAAAGCGAATGGCCGTATAATAATTCACAAGTTTATCTATTACAGTCATTAATAAATGATTTAGCAAATGATAAAGAAAAAACATTTGAAGAAAAAGATGGTTTGTATGTTTTAAAAAGTGCAGTAAATTATCCGAATAATAATAATTTAACTAGCCAAATTATATATATAGATAAAGGTATGAATTTTAAAGAAGTTCACGTATTAGATAGTAATGGTGTTCCTCAAATAAAAATGAAATTTGATAAAATAGACATGAAAGCAACTTTTGATAAAAATCACTTTGCACTTGACGAAAATTTAAAAACTGCAAATACAGATGAAACATATAGACCTGTTAATAGCATTGATGATACAATTTATCCTATGTATATGCCAGATGAAACACACTTGATTAGCGAAGATGTTATTAATATTGAAAATGGAGAAAGATTAATATTAACATTTGAAGGTGAAAATCCATTTATGGTAGTAGAAGAAACAGCAACTGTTGCAGAAGAAATGGAGATTATACCAGTAGTAGGAGATCCAATGTTAATAGCTGATACTGTAGCAGCTGTTACAGATACATCTATAACATGGGTAAGTAATGGTATAGAATATTATGTGGCTAGTGAAGTTGTTGGGCAAGAAGAATTAATAAATATTGCGAAATCATTAAGTGTTAGTGCGATGGTTAGTGCGATGGAAAAATAATATGGAGATATTAGATTTTAAAATCTAGTATCTTTTTGTTAATTTTTGTTATCCTTTTAACTAATTCATGTTATAATTAACTTGGTGATGGTTATGACAAAAAGAAAAATAAAAAGAAACATAGAGAAAAATGAAATTAACTATGAAAAACAAGACGCTTATTTTAATAACGAAGTTAAACATTTAGCTATTATTGTTGGTATTGTTTTAGCTATTTTCTCACTTGCATATCTAATAATAGGAATTTTTGTTACAAAAGAAATCAACTGGTTTCAAAAAGATAATGAAACAACAGAAACTACTATTCAATATACAAATATCCTAGCAGGTGAAACTTTTAATCAAAAAACAAATGAATATTATGTAATATTTTCAAATAGTGAAGATAATAATTATTCAACATATGAAGTTATGGCAACTAATAATTCAGATAAAAATATATATTTGGTAGATTTGGCAAATCCGTTAAATCAAAAATATATTTCTGAAGAAAGTAATGTTAACGCACAAACTGCATCTGAGTTAAAAGTTAAATCTGACACTTTAATTAAAGTAAGTAATAAAAGTAACGTATTGTATTTAGAAGGAAAAGATAATATTATTAATCAGTTTAAATAGTTTACATTTTTTAAACAAAACTTTTAAAAAAGGTTTTGTTTTTTTGTTTGTAATGTTCTAAATGATTTTAAAATATGATATATTTATAATGATGGTGGTGAAGCAATGAACGAAAATGAATTAAATAATGAGAAAGATGTTAATATTAATATAAATAATAAGAAGATCGTTTTAAAACCAGAATTCAAATTGATTGAAGTAATAATTATAATAATAATAACGATGGTTATTGGAATTATAATTGGTTATGCAGTGACTAATAGGTTTTCCTTGGGTGAAACAGAAAAGAAAATTAAAGATGATGTATATTTAAAAGAATTTGTTGATACCTATCAAAATGTGACTGATAAATATTATGAATCGCTTGATAAAAAGGAATTAATAAGCAATGCAATAAAAGGGATGTTAAGTGGTTTAGATAATTATTCCGTGTACATGGATGAAGATATTACAGATGAATTTAATGAAAGACTTTATGGTGATTATACTGGAATTGGAACAGAAATTACTATGACTGAAAATGGTGATGTTGTAATATACAATCCATTTGAGGGTTCACCTGCAGAAAAAGCAGGTTTAAAAAAAGGTGATATTATTACAAAAATTGATGGAGAAGATGTTAAGGGGAAAACAAGTAGTGATATATCTAAAATGATTAAAGGTATGAGTGGTTCTAAAGTTAATATAACTATAACTAGAGATGGAAAAGAAATGGACTTTAATGTTACTAGAGAAACAATTGTATTAGATTCTGTTACATATAAATTATATGAAAAAAATGATAAAAAGATTGGATACATAAATATTAGTATATTTGCAGCTAATACATATTCACAATTTAGAAAAGCTATATTAGATTTAGAAAATCAAAAAATTGATTCTCTTATAATTGATGTAAGAAATAATACTGGTGGATATTTAGATTCTGTTACTCAAATACTTAATATGTTTTTGAAAAAGAATGATATTATTTATCAATTAGATGACCAAGGAGATATTTCATTAATAAAGGATGACAGTAATGAATTTAGAAGTTATAAAGTAGGTGTTATTATAAATGAATATAGTGCCTCTGCATCTGAAATATTAGCTGCGGCTATCAAAGAAAGTTATAATGGTGAAGTCATCGGGGTAAATTCATATGGAAAAGGCACTGTACAACAAACAAAAGAATTAAGTATAGGTGGTATGATGAAGTTCACTACACAAAAATGGTTAACGCCAAAAGGAAATTGGATAAATGAAAAAGGTGTAGAACCTACAACAGAAGTTAAAATAAACGAAAATTATTATCAAACCTTATTAGAAGAAGATGATAATCAACTTCAAAAAGCGATAGAGTTATTTTCAAAATAAAACTCTATCGTTTTTTCTTTTGACATTTATAAAAATTGAGTTATAATATTAATGAAAAGAAACGAGGAATTATTAAAATGGAAAGTATAAAGATAGGAGATAAACTAGAAATACACAGTTACAAACATAATAATAAAATTCATAGAACATGGGATGAAGCTGTAGTATTAGATATTAAAGAAGATTATATTGTGTGTGGAAATTGTAAAACACTAGTAACGGAATCTGATGGAAGACGTTGGAAAACAAAAGAACCAGCTATATTATATTTTTTTAAGGATAAATGGTATAACGTTATATGTCAATTAAAAGATAAAGGAATATATTATTATTGCAATATTGCATCTCCATATATAATAAGTGATAACTGTATTAAATATATAGATTATGATTTAGATTTGAGGGTGTTTCCAGATGGAGCCTTCAGAATATTAGATAGGGATGAATATAAATATCACAAAAATTTAATGCAATATGGTGAAAAAATAGATTCTATAACTTCTAGTGAGCTATCAAACTTAATTGATCTATATAAAAAGCATGAGGGGCCATTTAAAAAGGGATTAGAAAAATATTATTATTCTGTGTATTTAGAGTACACAAGAGGTATACAAAATGTTAGAAATTAGCAAATTTAAATAATTTGTTAATTTTTTTATTTTTTTTCAAAAAAGTCTTTACATTTTAAAATGAGTTAGATATAATAAAACACGTCAACAAAAAAAGACGAAAAAACAACTGATAATTTAATTTAAAATGTAGTAATTTTTTCGTTTAAACAACATATATTATTTATATAGGAATTTCAATATTTAATTGAAAAATCCGGTATCAAATTTCAAAATTTGACAAAAAAATAAAAAAATTAAAAAAAATAAAAAAAAGTGTTGACACGTCGAATTTAATTTGATATATTAATAACGCAGCTGAGAAAAAGAGGCTGTGAAATGATCTTTGAAAACTAAGTAAAATAAGAGTTTCAAGTAGCTAGGAAAACAAACAAAACATATAAATATGAAAAGTTTGTAACAAAACTTTTTTTAATTTTTTTGAGAGTTTGATCCTGGCTCAGGATGAACGCTGGCGGCATGCCTAAGACATGCAAGTCGTACGAGGTGGCCCATTGAAGATTGAGTGCTTGCACAAGATTGGATTTGGATTCCCACCTAGTGGCGGACGGGTGAGTAACACGTGGGTGACCTGCCTTTGAGATTGGGATAACAGTTGGAAACGACTGCTAATACCGGATAACATATAGTTTCATTTCTATATTGAAAGGTGCCTTTAAAGCATCGCTCAAAGATGGGCCTGCGGCGTATTAGCTAGTTGGTGAGGTAACGGCTTACCAAGGCAACGATGCGTAGCCGAACTGAGAGGTTGATCGGCCACACTGGGACTGAGACACGGCCCAGACTCCTACGGGAGACAGCAGTTAGGAATATTCGTCAATGGGGGAAACCCTGAACGAGCAATGCCGCG
>SVAP01000005.1 GCA_015059335.1 Bacillota bacterium
TCTGGTACTGCTACTACTATTATTGTTACACTAAGCGTTAATGCATATAGAATATGACCAAACATTACTGGAAAATTAGTAATAGTTGAAATAATTTTATTAATTTCAAATCCATTACTTATAACTACTACAGAAAATAAATATGAAATTGAAACTAATGCTGCACCAATATAACCTATTTTGCTAATGATTTGAGCCAAATGTCTAAGTCTTAATTTTAAAGGACTATCCGGCTGTTTTTCTTGGATTTCTTGTGCTAATTTTCCATAAAATGTTTTATCACCTACATCTGTTATTAACATTTCACCTTCACCAGAATAAACAACAGTTCCTCGATATATTTTGTTTTTATAATTTATGGTTTTAGAAACAACATTAATTGGTTCTTTATGTGCTTCCTTTGTCTCACCATTTAATGATGATTCATCAACACTAACATTTCCCCTTATTAAAACACCATCTGCAGGTACTTTATCACCAGATGACAATATCACAATATCCCTACAAACTATATCTTCAATATTTACTTCTATAATTTGTCCATTTCTTTTAACTCTACATTTTATTTTAGATGATTCTTCTTGTAATTTTTCAAATGCCTTTCCACTTCCATATTCTGATATTGTAGAAATAAATGAAGCAATAAAAATTGCGATTACTATACCAATAGTTTCAAACCAATCAAAATCTTTAAATAAAAATATTGTTTTAATCGCAAGCGCTATTAAAAGAATTTTAATGATTGGATCTCCTAGCGTTTCAACAAATAGTCCAAAGAAACTATCTTTTTTAGTGGAAGATATTTTATTATCTCCATATTTTTTTTTAGATTCTAATACTTCTTTATCTGTAAGTCCTGTTTTAGTATTACTATTATTTAAAATATTCCACATAGCATGTCCTCCTACTTAAATATATTACGGACACACAATTTTTAGTTAAAAATTTTACGACAAAAAAGAAGATTATTTCTAATCTTCTTATTATCTAATTATATATGGATCAGTTAATGTACCACTACCAGATTTATATATTACATTTGAATCTAAATATATTGTAGGTCTAACATATAGATTAACCTTATTATTCGCAAAACCTATCTTTCCATCTGATAATATATAATAATTTTGATTTGATTCCTCATTTGTAGGTGTAGATAACCACCATGAAATATTTTCATCTGTTTCATATAAGTAATTATCATTTTTGCATTCATTAGTTTTAGCGCTTTCGCACTTTATATCCATACTTGAATTAATATATTCATATAAACTTAATATTCCAATATATTTATTTTTTGTAACTTTATTACATTCAACACTACCATTGTTTATATTATTTTCTTCTTTTCTACTACCAATACATAATGGTTTTGATACTAATTTTTCTTTTATATCTTTATTAATAAAATATTTATCATTGTATAAACTATCAAGAGTTTGTTCAAATTTATTATAAGTAGTACTATATTTACCACTATAAATTACAAGTTTTATAGAATTATCAGAATCAATTTTTACAATTCTCCATAATTTATTTCCTATTTTAACAAAATTATTTATATTATTTCCTCTAAAAACTTTAAAATCGGATTGAATATATAATCCAGATCCTTCAGTGACTATTTGATTATCAGCTAATATTTTATTATAAAACTCCATAGTTTTATAATTTTTACCACAATCTAAATATGGAGTATAAAAATATTTATTATCATTATTTTTAATTACTACTCTCCCTGTACATGACTCATTTAAATATTCTTTTGATTTTTTTAATTCTCCTACTTCAACTAAATAGTCATATGGAACAATAATACTACTTCCTTTAGGTGGTAAATCTTTTTTGTTTTTTTCAAAATAATTAATCGCTACTTGTTTCATTTTATTTTCTAATTGTTCATAGCTCAACTTTTTATTAATCAGAAAGACTATTATACTAATAAAACTAATAATTATTACAATAAAAACAATTAAACTTTTTTTATTAAGTTTTCCTATTTTATCCAAATATTTTTTCATCATAATATTCATCCATTCTATTATTATGAATTAAGTATATCAGATTAACTTTGAAAAAACAAGAAAAATAGACTTATAAATATAAGTCCTTATTCTAAAACGTCAAATGATTTTTCTTTATTATTCCTATTATATAACACTAACTTTTCATTAATATCAACAGTACCAAGTAATATATCGCCTAATTCTTGTCCTCTAACTTTTAATTCCTTTAATAACCACTTTTCTGTCTTATGAATATGTTCAAGATTATTATACATTATTTTACCATCAATAATTACATTTGCGCATAATCCTTGTTTTTGTGGTTTTAAATTCATATCTTGTACAGTAACTTGCTTATATTCACCTTTTGGTAAGATACTAAGTGTTCCATTTGCTTCCATAATCGCATACTCTATTTCATTAATATCAAAATAACCATTACTTCTACATTCTTCTAATAAATCATTTATATCAAATTTAACTTTTTTCAAGTTTTTTTCCATTAACTTACCATTTTGTATTAATAATGTTGGTGTTCCCATAAAAAATCTTCTTATTATAATACTTTTCATTGTCCATATTGATATTAGATACGCAACTACACCAAATACAACAACCGCTACTATTCCATTCATATATTGAGACTCTACATTGATGGTCATTTCGGCTGCAAAGTTTCCTATTGATATTCCTATCACATAATCAAAAACACTTAATTGTGAAACTTGTTTTTTACCAAGTAATTTTGTTATTAAAAACAATGTTACTAATGATATTAATGCACGAACAACTGTATCTCCCACTTCAATCCAATTAGTATTTAAAAACATAATAATCACCTATCATTATTATGAATATTTTTATGTTTTTTAAACAAAAAAAGCAAATATTTTTAAATATTTACTTTTTTATAAACTTTAATTCACCCATTTGAGATGTTGGAACAAATCCAGGTCTTGATGATATAACATCTGGAATTCTATTTACAATAGCCGCACATGTAAGTTCTACTGTAGCAGGTCTTGTAATTACTAAATTAGTATCTGGTTCACCATAAATTGTCCAATCATTTTTATCACAATCATCTTTTGAATATACTTTACCAATACATTCTGTTTCTAAAACAATTCCTTCTTTTGTAGTAGTTGTTACTACAGCACTCATTCCAGTAGCCATACCTTTTTTTACTGTCATTCCAAGTGTTGATGATTCAATATCTTCATCATGTGTTTGAGGAACACATTTTTGTGTTTGATTAACAACTGTTAAACCTAATTTATCACACAACCATCCATTAACATTCCACATATAGCTTGGTGCGAATTCACCCTTTTCAATAATTAAATTTCTTTCCTCATCACTAATATTATCAGCTGATGCAATTTCGTTATCAAAATCTTCTAAACTAAGTCCTGCACCATGTGCTTTTGCAAGCGCAATTCCATAATCTTCTACATTATAACTAGAACTTCCTTTTATTTTAGTTATCTTATGAGTAGTTCCTGCAAGTGTTGTAATTAAATTTCCCCAAAATGCATCTTGATATCCACTACCAGTTATTGTACAATTGTTTTCTTTTGCTAATCTATCAATTTCTTTTGTTAATACTGGTGATGAATTCATTGGATAAAATGCTTCTTCACATGTTGTAATAGCATTTATTCCTAATTTAGCACATAACAATAATGCATCTTTTACGTCATTCATTAAACTCATTGTAGTAACAATACATACATCCGGTTTAATTTCTTTTAATAAGTTTTCAGCATCTTCTACTTTAGTTACCTTTACTCCTAAATTATCACAACCAATTATTTCACCAATATCTTTACCAATAATATCTTCATTTATATCAATTGCGCCAACAATTTGTCCACCATTTTCTAAAACATAACGCATTGTATAAATTGACATCTTTCCACAACCATATTGAACAACTTTTACATCTTTCATAATTAATTATTCCTCCCTAATCTTACAAATTTATTATAACAAAATAAACTAAAACAATAAATTTTTATAATACATATTTACACATATTATACACTTTTACACTAACTCAAAATTATTATCTATGTTTTTTAACGTTTCTTCTAATAACGAATATAAATATACTGATATTTTTTTATTTGTCTTTTCTTTTATATAATTTTTGTATCCTAATAATTGTTTAATATATTCCTCATCATCAATATTTTTAAGTTTATAATCTAATATAATTATTTCGTTATCTTTTTCTAAAATTAAGTCAATCACACCATGATATTCGATATTATCTATTTCATAGATAAATTCATGTTCTTTAATAATCTTAGTATTATCAAAGCGATTAAATATTTCATTAGATAAAAATGTATTAATTTTATCAATATAGAATTTATTTAAATTCAATTTAGAAAAATCAGGATTTTTAAAATCTAACACTTCTAACGCATAGTGAATTTTAGAACCAATTTCTAGTTTTTCTTTTTCCTCTTCACTTATAATTGTATTCAAAACTTTTGAAAATTTCTTATCTTCAACTTCTTTACTCTCAATATTTAATTCATCAACAGTTATTATTTTATTTGAATGTGGTATTTTAGATTTATAATTAGAGTTTTTAATTAAATTATAATTCTTACTCATATGAATATCTTCTAAACTAATATTATGAATATATTCACTAATTTCATTTTTAATTGAATTTATGATATCACTAAAAGATGAATATTTTAATCTAATATCGTTATTTACCAAACAATTATTATTAATAATATCTAAATCATTAAAACTATTTATAACAATCATTTTTTCTTTACATCTTGTTAGCGCAACATAAAATAAACGAATTTTTTCTGATATTTCTTCTTTTAAATATTGTTCTTTCAATAAACTTTTATATATTGTACTTTTAATACCTTCTTTAACATATGGTGTTATTATTCCATAAGTATTATCAAAAATAAATTTTTCTTTTAAATCACTAATATTAAATTTCGAATATAATGATGAATAATAACATATAGGATATTCTAATCCTTTAGATTTATGTATAGTCATTATTTTACAACTATCACTATTTTCACTATTTGAAGAAAATTTAATATCATAATTTTTTGAAGAAATATTTTCTAAATACTCATAAAAGTCTGTAATATTATATCCCATTTTTTCTAAATTTTTAGATAGATTTACTATATATTCAAGTCTAATAATACTTTCTTTAATATTACCTACTGTTATTATCTTGTTATAAAAATCAAACTCATTAATAATAGTATCTAATAACATAGATATAGTAATACTATCAATTTTTGACAAAATTTTATTTGAAATTTCTAAAATTATTGAGTCATCGTATTTATTGTTTGATATACAATTAAATATCTCATCATCATTAATATTAAATAAATAACTACGCGCAATACTCATAAATGCATATTTAAAATCTTCATCGAAATTATTTAATTTTAGATTAATTAATAATTTTAAAATGTTTTTAATTAAATTTATTTCTGTACCATTTGTAATCGTTTCATCTTTTAAAACTGATAATGGTATAGACATATATTCGAATATTTTTTTATATAAATCGAAATTTGTAGTTCTATCAATTAATATTACAAAATCACTATACTTAGCTTCTCTTATTTCAAGTGTGTCTTTATCAAAAATTTGATATTTATTGTCAATTTTATTTTTAATATCATTGGCGATTATAAAAATCTCTGTTTCTTCTTTTGTAAAACCTTTATCCTTATCAAATTCATAATTATAAAATTCTATATTGTTGTTTTGAGTTGTTTTACCTTCTTCTTCATAAGTAGAATTACCAAATATCATTTGGTGTGAAATCTTATATTCTGCTCCACCTATTAAATCATCCATTATTAAATTAAAGATAATATTTATATTATCCAACACTTCTTTTCTGGATCTAAAATTCTTGTTTAAATCTATTTTAATTCCTAATTCTCCATTAGTATATGTATCATATTTGTTTTTAAATATATATGGATTAGCATTTCTAAATCTATATATAGATTGCTTGATATCACCTACCATATATACGTTATTATTTGAAATCATAGATATAAAGTCTTCTTGTAAATCATTAGTATCTTGATATTCATCAATTAATATTTCATTTAAACTATTTTTTAATTCTAACGCTATACTAGGATTTTCTTTTAATATCTTAATTGCCATTTTTGCAATATCATTAAATTCATATAAATCTTTTTCAAATTTAAATTCATTTAACTTTTTATCAAGTTTTAAAATAATATCTATTATTATTTCAACATATTCTTTAGTATGTAAAATTGAGTTTTTAATTTCATCTTCATCTTTATATATAGCTAGGTTTTGAATTTCTTTTAATATATTTGAAATCTTTTCTTTAGATGCTTTTCCTAACTCATCTGTACCTCTAGGAATACTAGGTAATTTAACATCCATATTTATATATATATCTTCTATTGTTTTAGAAGAAAGTAATTTATTTAAAGCATCATATATTTTAATATAATAATCAGATTCTACATACATATTTAAATTTTTTAATTCAAAGACTATAGAATTAATTTTTTCAATTAATATATTAGTAAAAGTTTTGATATCATTATATATTGCATCATTATTAAATCTTATTTTTACATAGTTTAATAAATATTCTTCCTTATCATATTTCAAATCTAATTTATTACTTATTGATATAATAGAATCTTTTATTTCTTTATCATCTTTTACACAAAAATCTCCAATTAATTTTAAAAATTTATTATTATTTTCGTTATATAATTGTTCAAATATTTCATTAATTATTTTTTCTTTTTCTAAATTAATAATACTTGATTCACATATTGAAATATTATTAGATACATTAAGAATATGATGATATTTTTTTACAATTGATAAAGCATAACTATCAAATGTTGTAATATATGCGCCATCAATCTTATCCAATTGACTAGATAAATTAGGAACTTTCTTAATTGCTTTTCTAATTCTTTCTTTCATTTCGTGTGCGGCTGCTTTGGTAAAAGTTAAAATTAAAAGATTATCTATATTGACTCCATTTTTTAACTTTCTCAAAACTCTTTCTGTTAATACAGCGGTTTTACCACTACCTGCTCCCGCACTTACAATAATATTTTTTCCTTCTAAATCAATTGCTTGTTGTTGTTCTTCTGTCCACCTTACTGCCATTACTCATCACATCCTAAAAAATCTAAATTGGTATGTTCTTCTAAATTAACTATGTTTTTTTCATTCATATAACACAAATCCTTATAACTGCAAAATTCACATCCTAAATTTGTATTTCCAATTCTTTTTGGATTTATATCAAATGATGCATTTGTTATTCCATCAATAGCGTTATTAATATTTTTATCCACAATATCTGTTAATTTATCAATTTCTGATTTACTTAAAACTTTTGCGTAACTATAAAATCCTTTGCTACTCATTTTCATACTTTTTATTACTTCGCTATCTTTATAAGTAGAATCAAATAATTCAAGTAATGATTCATCATTAATACTATATCCATTTAACTTCAGTGCTTGTCTTTTTAATGATTCATAATCCTCATCATTTTTAACGCTAATTTCATTATTTAATATTTTTTGAAGATAAAAACCTATAAATTCAACATTTTGAAACTGTTTATAATTTTTAGCAAGATATAGATATATAGGTAACTGCATATTAAGTCCATGCACAACATTATTAATATTTGTAGGTGTATTACCAGTTTTATAATCAATAATTGAAATATATGTTTTATCAGCATCTACTTTATATTTAATTTTGTCAATTATTCCCATAAAAGTTATCTTGATGTCTCTACTTTTATCAATATATATTTTTTGTTCATATAATGAATTATTTAATTTAGAATATTTGTCATTTTGCTTAATTGTTTCAATTACAAATAATAATTCATCCTTAAGTTTATTTACTAAAAACATTTCTTTATTGCTTAATGTTTTATCTTTTAAATAACTATTAAATTCTTCATCATAATTAAAACCATCATCAAATGCCTTTGATAATATATAATGAAATAGATTACCTATAAATTGTGGAAAAGTTTCTTCATATTTATCTAACTTTAAAATATTATTTATATAATATCTAAACGCACATCTAAAATAATTATCAATACTAGAATAAGAAAGTAACAGTTTATTGTTCAAATACTCTTTTAAATTATTATTATTAATACCAGTAAAATTATTGTTATATGTTAAATAGTTTAAATCATTATAATTAGAATATAAAACATCTAGATTATCTTCTACTGTATTAAATTTAATCATTGTATCTAATTTTTTTGATAATTCTACCCTATTATATAAATTTGAATAATTATAATCTTCATTTTGTACAGTAATCACTTTCATATTTAAATCTTCAATCAAACTTGAAGGATAATAACTATCAAAAGGTGATTCTAATTTATAAGTAATAACTAAATTCGAAATATTATTAATTATATTTGAAATAATTTGTTTTTCTATAATATTTTTTTCTGTTGATGTTTCTAAACCTAACAGATGTTTAATATTATCTCCTAAATACTCCTCATCTTTATATAACTTTGGTATTATACCTTGATTAAACCCTAAAATAAAGATATGTTCATCAGATTCAAAAATATTATCTAAAAGTTTAATACATCTAATTGAATTAGACCTATTAGCTTTATTAATATTTGTTAATTTTAATTCTTCTTCTATACAATTAATAACTGTATTATCTATATGTTTATAATTATATCTATTACATATATTAACTAGTTTATTAAAAATTTTATTATTTTCACTAATATTAAAATCATAATTTTTTATAATGTTTTGAATTGATTCTTCAATATTAGCCGATTCTTTTAAACAATTTAAAAAACCCGACACAATCTTTGTTCCATAGATAGATTTATCCTCATCTAAAATTACAGGTAACTTATAAAACTCAAATATTCTTTTTATAACTTCATAGTATTCAGTACTAATATTAGATATAAATATTTTATTAATGTCCACTCCACTTTTTATTAAATCTATGATTTTTTGCGCAACAAAAGAAACTTCTAATTCAATATTTTTAAATTCATAAACAACAAAATCCCTTTTATTCTTATTTGACTTATTTATTATTTCTACTTTTGAATATATATTAACTTTATCAAACATTTTTTTATAAAACTTATTTATATGGTCATATCCATAAACAATTATTTTAAAATCCTTAATATAATTTATAAAGTTATTATCAATATCAAGTAATTTATTTTCAATTAATTCTAATTTTAAGTTATTTAAAAAATCTAACTTTTCATTTTTATAATTAACATCATCCACATAATATAAATTATCTAAATATTCTTTAGCGATACTGTATTTATAACCGTATTTATTCATTAAATAATAAATGGACTTTTCTTTATAACTAAAATAAAATTTATTTTTAAATTCTTCTAAAGACATAAATTTAATATTTAATAATATATCTTTTTTACTTAATGTTTTAATTACTTTATTCTTAATATTATTAGGAATAATAAGTAATGTATTATTAGTAATTATTAAATTGTTTATATCCATTTTTACCACCATCTTAATTATAACATAATATTTATCATAAACTCATCTTAACACTTATATATTTTTATTTTATTTTTATAATTTTTCCTTATTTCTTTAACAAATATTGATTCATTATATTTAGGAACTAATAAAAAAACATAATTTTTAGTCCGTGTTAATGCAACATAAAATAATCTTCTCTCTTCACTATAAGGGTATTTATCAGAAATATAAGATACAAATCTTAATACTTTTGAATCAACAATTTGATTTGGAAATCCCAACAATTTATTTTCTAAATTTATAATAACTACATTTTCTTCTTCCAATCCTTTAGATTTATGAACAGTTAAATATTTTATCTCTATATCAGGATTATCTAAAAAAATTATTTTATCATTATTATATTTGAAATATCTCTTATCTAATATTAAATCAATATCATTATTATTCCTCCCTAAAACCATTATTGATGATTTTAATTTTTGATATAAATTTAAAATTAACTTCAAAAATGTTTCTTTAATATTAGTATAATATATTATTTGTATTGGATTATTTAAATGTTTTTCTGATTTTAAATCTTTTACAATTTGTATCTTATTTTTCATTACAAAGTTACCTGCTATACTAATTAATTCTTGACTATTTCTATATGTATTTTGAATTTTCATAATTTTAGAATCTTTTAAAAATAAATTAAAATTAACAAATAATGATAAATCACATCCAGTAAATCGGTATATAGATTGAAAATCATCACCTACAACTAACAAATTTGATGAGGTGAATTTTAATAGTCTCTCAATTAGTCTAAATCTTATATATGAAGTATCTTGATATTCATCAATAATAATATATTTGTACTTTCTATCTGTACCATTTTCCTCTATTAATTTAGTTGCGATTATTAACATATCATCAAAATCTATTTCATTATTATCTTCTAAATATTTAGTATATATTAGATAAATATTTAGTGAAATCACTAAAAATATTTTTTCTTTTTTGAATGTAAAAATATTTTTCTTTGCTATTTTTAGAAAATCAGTGAAATTTTCTAATTCATAATTATTACATTTTAATAATTTAATAAATGTTAAAATTAATCTTTTATAATTTTCAATTAGAAATTTATTGTTATATAAAAAATTAATATATTGTTTTTTATTTTTATATTTGATATTAAAATATTTTAATATCAAACTCATAAATTTAGAATTTTCTAAAACATCAATATATATAAATTTGTGGATAATATTATTTAATGTATCAGATTGTGTTATATCATAGTTTACACTATAATCATTTAATATTTCTAGTGATAATTTATGAAATGTATATACCGGTAAATCTAAATTAAATTCATCTTTAATTTTTTCTTTCAAACTATGTGCGGCTGCTTTAGTAAATGAAATACATAATATTTCATTTTTATTTATATTTTTATATTTTAATAAATAATTAATCTTACCTAATATAGTTAGTGTTTTACCACTACCTGCACCTGCAACAACAAGTAGATGTTTTGATTCATCTAAAACAATTGCTTCTTGTTCCCTATCTAAATAATAACCACATATTTTTTCTTGCATATTAAATTGAAAATTCTCCTTTTACAGGCATATTATAAAATAATAATAATAACTGTTCAAATATAAGAATTTTAATATCTTAAATTAATTGAATACCAAATAACACATTTTTCTAATAACAATTTAATATATTTTTTTAATTAACTTTACCAAATTAATATAATAAACATATTTTCAATTTTATAAAAATAAAAGGAACACGTAGTGTCCCAACTATATAAATCATTTACCAAATAAATGGTATTATCTTATATTTAACTTTATTTTTATATTCTAAGTATCCTTTTAATTCTTTTTCCAATACTTCCTCTTCATTTTTAATCCTTTTAGCAATTATAAATGGATATATTAAAAATATTATGAATGAAATAATAGAACCCAATATTAATGGCATTGATAAAAATAAGAATATTGTTGCTGTATACATTGGATGTCTTACTATTCCGTATAAACCTGTGTCTATTACTTTTTGATTCTTTTGAACCTCAACGGTACGTGCTAAAAAAGCATTTTCTCTTAACACTTCTGCATATAGAATGTAAGATAATATAAATATTACAGATGATATGATTATTATGATATTAGGTAATACTATCCAATTATATTTATAATTTAACCCAGCAATTATAAATCCAACTAAAAACATTAAACCACTTAACACTACTACTTCTTTTTGTTCACTTTCTTTTTCCTTAACATTAAGTCTATTTTTTAATAAATTAGGATCTTTTATCATCATTATAATACCCACAATAAACATAGGTATAAATAACAATCCCATAAATAACCAACCATTCCAATAATTAATTGTATTAGCTGGTAAAAATAATAGTAAAGCTACAATTAATACTCCTAATACAAATTTTATTATTGCTTCAAAAAACAACTTTAAACTCATAACCTTATACTCCTTTAAAATACTATTTACAATCAGATAATTTCTCAATAATTATACCAACTAATAAACCTATTGACGATATAACCAAATACCAAATCGAATGAATTAGTGCTGACTCATTATAATATATAAATACAGATGGTATAAACAATGTCGCAATAACTACTGGATATAAATATTTTATTTTTTCTTTAGAAATACTACCTATTAAAGCGGATAATAATGCTGTTACAAATATTATAATTAATACCATTCCTATTGCATCAGTTGGTCCAGCAAATAACGGGAACACATAAAACATAAATAGTTGAATTAGTAATATTATAATTTCTTTTAAATATCTTTTCATGCTTCCTCCTACTAAAATAATTTATCATACTATCTACAATTAGTATAACAAATAAATATATTTATGTAAATTTTATATATAACAAAAAAGCTAGGATTTCCTATTGAAATTCCTAGCCTTTTCTATGTTTACAAACATAATGTTTGATTTTCCCATATATGGGGCGTGTTATGAACATAATAGAAGCCCCCTATTTTAAATTGTCCTTACAATAAATTTTATACTGCGTAATTTAAATTTAGTCTAGAATTTTTGACCTTTTTTTGACCAATTTTTGACCATGTTAATTTTACTAGATTTAGTTTTTCTTATTATTTATTAACAATAATGTTTTTTGTCCTTTTTCAGATAATCTATCTAAACTAAACAATTCTGAATATAAATACATTTTTCTAAATAATTTATCATCTTTACTACATCTATCTTCAATTCTTTGTTTAAGACAATCTGATAAAATTTCTTTAGGAATATTTACTATAAATCCACAGTGTGGACATACTTGATAATATCTATATAAACGGTCATTTGGATTAACAAATATTTCATTTTCTTTAATAATGAAATATTCACCGCAAGGTTTAGTATTTTCTGGTCTTCGTAACCTTGTTTCAATCAAGGTTTCAATATACTCTTCTTCAATACCACAATTTATTTCTAAATCATTTGGTAATTCATCATGATATCCTAAATATATTTCTTGTTTTTCTCTTTCTGTAAAAATTGAGTTATTATATTCAAATTTAGGTGAATTTGAAATTGTTGTTATAAACTTATTTTTCTTAATTCCTATATCATTTCTATCTCTTCTTGGTTCTTTTTCTTTTTTTGGAAGAACAATTGAATCAAAATCATGTAAATCTGGTTTTATACCACTTGTATAAATTTTTCCATTATTTTTATATCTACCAATTCTAAAGTATTCATCTAAAACTTTCATTTTATTAACTTTATTTTTCAAATCACCTGATTGTTCTTCAATATATCTAGCAACAGCACCTAAAATACTCCAATGATCTAATTTAATATGCATTATTGCATCTTTACCTTCATTAGCTTTTTCTATCAATTGCATTCCATTTTTTACTTTTTCCAAATATTTTTTATTATTTTTTTTATTTTCTGTCGTTTCATATAATATACTTTCTTCCATAGGAGTATCTGTAAATAAAAAATCTTCAAATAGTATATTTATATCATTTTTATAGTCCAATTTTAAATATATATACGGTTTATCAAAACCAAATTTTTCTTTACTTTTTTTAAATTCTTCTTCCGTTTGTTCATACATATATGGTGCTACTATTAAGTAAGCATTTTCATAAATATATTTATATCTTTTAACTAACTCTTCTTTTGCTTTTTCTAATGTCATTGACAAAACCTCCATTTATATTTTTTATTATAACATACAAAACCTGTTTAAAACAAACAATTTCATAAAAAGTCCAGTACTATTTTTTGACTTATTTTTGACCTTTTTTTGCCCATTACATGACTTTTTTCTCTATATTTTTGACTTTTTCTGTACTTTTTCAGTACCTTTTCGGGACTTTTTGGGGACCAAAAGTTGACTTATTTTTGACTTTTTTATGCAAAGAAAAAGTGAAGCGTATTTCAGCTTCACCAAATTACTTAATGGGGCGAAATATGGGGATCGAACCCATGCATACCGGAGCCACAATCCGGCGTGTTAACCACTTCACCAATTCCGCCATGTAATAAATTAAATATTACGTACATTATTTTACCATTTAATTTAAATTTTAGCAAGTAATTTATATAATTTTATTTATTTAAAACAATAAATCGGTTATAATAATTGTGGATGGTGATAGAATGAGTACAGAAGAAAAAATAAAAGAAGTAATTGAAAAAATAAAACCAATACTTCAAAATGACGGTGGAAATATAGAATTTATTAAGTTTGAAGAAGGTATTGTATATGTTAGTGTTAGTGGTGTATGTATGCACTGTTATATGCTAGATCAAACATTAGAAGGAATTGAAATGGCATTAATGAGCGAAATACCAGAAGTAAAAAAAGTTGAGCTTGCTTAATTATAATTTTTTTGTTAACCACTCTACAGGAGGAATAGGATATTTTAGTGATAAATAATTATAAATATCACATAAAAAATCTTCATATTCTTCTTGTTTTTTTATTATAAAGTGTAAATCTTTCTCATCACGTTCACCTTCTATTATTTGATCGTACAAATCAAAATAATAAGTAGGATATAATAGTCTTGCAAATAACATTCTAACACTATATAAAGAAAAATTATTATTAGAGAAACAACTATTTATTTCTTCCCACAAATTTTGTTTATCATAAAAGAATTTAAATTTTATATATTCTGATATATCTCTAACTTTATAATCAATAATAAATTCTAAAGGATTATACAGATCAAATAAAGTTGTATAATTATTAATTCTCCTATGAGATATAACTAATGAATCCGAAAAATCTGGTTTCAATTCCATTGTTGTATTCTTTGTATATAAAATAGCATTTTCTGCCAAACCAATATAATAACTAAACGTTTCACATATAAGAGGATATTTTATTCCAAACTGACTTACTTGATATTCAAGATAATCATTTTTATTTTCCCACAACGAAACCCAATTAGATTTATCTAAAAAAAAGTCATGCTTTTTAGTTTCAGTATTACTTTGGAAATAATTAATATCATCAATATCTATAGAATCATTTTTTTTAATAAATGATTTAAACAATACATATGGTATTTCATTTATAACAGTTACAATATTTTTTTGTTTATTTAAAATTATTTGATGTACTAAAAAATTTTTATTTAATAATTCTATATCTACTTGATAAATAGAATTTAATTCCTTTTCATCTCTTGATAAAGGATAAACAAAAAATCTAGTATTATTAACTTTAAAATAATATATATCATCTTTTTGATGTATATCAACAGGGTTCAAGTTATAATAATATTGGATTGCATTTTTCATAAGATACCCCCTATTTTAATATATGATTAACATATATAATTATTCAAAAACAAGATAATTTGAGACAAAGAAAAAAGTAGACATTAGTCTACTTTTGAAATTGTTTCAAATGTTTGTTGGAACATTGAAATTTTCTTATTAAATTCCATAATTCTTCTATTTAAATCGTTATCTTTATCAGCAAGTTCTTTTTCAGCTTTTCTAAGTTCTTTTTCTTTTTCTCTAGTTGATAACATAGCTGATTTTTGTCTTTCTTCTCTCTCAACTAATTCTTTTTCTAACTTAGAAATTAATCTTTCCTTAGCTTCTAAATCACGATTTCTTTTATTTAATTCTTTTTCATATTCTGCTAATTCACTAACTTTTTTCATAAATTCTAAACCAATTGATTGAATAATATTTTCATTTGATTCGTCACGTTTTTCTTCTTTTTCTTCAGGAATATTTTGATAATAAGAAGCTTTACTTAATACAGAATCTACACTTGGCATTTCTTTAATTTGTGAAACTTCATCTTCAACTTCTTCCTCTTTTTCTTCTTCGTATTTTGGAACTTCAAAATCAAAGCTTGGTTTAAATTCTTCTTTTTCTTCTACTTCAGGACGTACTTTTTCTTCTTCAACTGTAGGCATTTCAATTGGACTAAATTCAACATCAGCAACAGGTGTTGGTTCAAAAACAGGAATTTCTGGCACAAATGTTGCAATATCAACTTCTGGTATTTCAACTGCTTTTGGTTCTTCTATTTCTACATTGATTGGTGTAGGTTCTTCTTCAACTGTAGGAATTTCTACTGGCTCTATAACTGGTTGTGGAATTTCCACTTCAGGTTCTGGAGCAACTACAGTACTAACTTCTTCTTTAACATTGTTTACATAACAATTAGTAATACCTGTTTTATAATTAGGTCCTATTTTTGCAGCTTTAGTTTCAGAAAGATTAACAGAAATTGGTTCATTCATTTGTGACTTAACTTGATTAGCAGAGATTAATTTAATTGTACCGTTATCAGTACCATCTCCACCATCTTTAGCCATATATTTCATAATAGATTTAATACGTCCCCATTCTTCTGAATCTGCGATTGAAGTAAAAGTATATAAACCATCAACTTCCATAATTCTTGAAGCATAGATTTTTACTAAGCCTTGAGCATCCTCTTCGTTAAATGTATATATCGCATATTTATTTTGATTTTCCAATATTTCGAATAAACTGATAACACTTGCTTCTATTTCTTTAGCTTCTTCAGTAATTACACGAATTATTAAATTGTTATCCATATAATATCACCTTACCCTTTAATTATTCTATTTAAATTTTAACACATCTAAATAATAATTCCAATACTAAAATCAAAAAAAATATCAAAAAAATGATATTTTTTCTCAATAATTGTCACTTTACACGTTTTATTACAAAATATTTACATCCTACTGCGCAATAATCTCTTAAATATTGTTCTAAATTATCAATATTATTAATGTCTTTTACTTTAGGATTTTTTGAATCATAAAATCCCTTAAGTCTTAATTTAGAATATGCAATATCTCCTACTATGTAATCAAACTCATAAAAATAATCTGTAAATAAATTTTCAAATTCCTCTTTATTCCATGCATCTTTCTCATTTTTAATTAATTCATAATTTTTATCATTTATATTTATCATTATTTGTACTCCTTTTGATAAGCTGCTATTTGTGACTTATATTTTTCTAAACTACTTGATGAATTCCATGTCATATACCCACCGTTAAGTCCAGCGTCAAACAATCCTTTTATTTGTGCTTCAACTTGTTCCGCACCATATTTATATCCACCAGCATGTTTATAATTAGGAACATCATATGTTTGAATCCATGTTCTTACAATTGCTGGAGTTGACGCACCTTCTTGTCTAGGATTTACATATGTATTTCCCCAGAAATTAAGCAATTCATATGGCTTTGTCCATACTGGTTCTTTAAAGTTATATTCATATTTATTAAAATGGTCTGGATAAGGCATTGCGCTTATTACATCGACAACGTTAGAAATCGCACTCCAATATTGACCATATGCAGTTACATATTTATGCGCTGATTCACCAAATACATCTGCTGAAACATACGCACCAACTTTATGAATTTCATCGCATGCATACATTAAAAATCTTTGTATAGCTTGTGCCTTTTCTTCAGCATATTCATTTCTAAAATCCATTAATCCATTTCTTTCATATTGTAAAACCCTATCAGGGAATCTAACATAGTCAAACTGTATTTCATTAAAGCCCATTTCAGTTACCGCTTCTTTAGCAAGTTCAACATTAAACATCCATACATTTCTTCTATATGGACTTGGCCAATAAGTATTAGAATGCAAAAATGAAGTATTAGTTCTAGTATCCATTATCGCATCCTCTGGATGATCCTCTGCATAATATTTATCTTTAAATACAGTAATTCTACCTATCACATAAAAACCTGCATCCTTAATTTTTTGAATAGCCGTTTTATAATCTTCTTTAGAATTAGATGCTTTATTATAATTTGTTGGTGACATTGCTTTCATAACATCTGAAGTATATGCAGGAGCTTCATTATCTTTAATATCAACAACAAAACTATTTATTTTAGTTGTTTTAGCAAACTCTATATAACTATCCACATTACTTATTACATCTTTACCACCATTTAAATATAAAGAATAAACAACATCTGGCATTTTATTGTTTTCAAAAGAAGGCTTGTCCACTGGATAATAATCTAAATTTTCTGCACTACCTCCACCTAAACTATGTCCACTTAATGCATGAACATTATGATATTTTTCTGGTTCATAATAAGCGAGTGACAAATCTTTATTAGAAACTAAATATTTACCATAAACATATCCAGTTTGTTCACCTATTTTAACTTTATATGCATTAACACGTCCTTGTTCTAATTTATCATATCCAATTATAGATAACTCATCACCTTTGTTTACTAATCCAATAATTGTACCTTTTTCAATATCAGAGTAAAGTGTAGCAGGTGTTCTTACATACATAACCTCTTCTGTTGCTAACTTATTTTTGTTAGTAGTAACATTATCCTTTAATACATAATAAACATTATCATTGTAAGTTATTTTATTATAAACATTTCCTTTTTCATCACTAACTTCATCGTTATTATATAAAGTAATTAAAATTCCACGTTTTAAATTTTCTTCAATTTCAAACTTCTCATTATATATTGGAATTTCCACTTCAGTTCCTTTTAAATAATAAATATTATTATCTTTTTTAATAGATATATTATCAAAAAAATTAAAATAAATACATGAACCAATAATAATTAAAATAATTATTAAAAATATAATAATATTTTTAAGTTTAATTTTTCTCTCTTTTTTATTATCCATATTTCACCAACTTCTGACATATTTTTACAAACTAATTATATCATATTATTCAGTTATAGGAATACTAAAAGAAGATGATTTTTCATTTATCCCATTAGAATAATATTCTGGTACTTTACCTTCAATAATTTTCATAGCAACTGGTATATTTGTTGATACAGTTATTACTTTAGATCCAAATGGTAACACAACCTGTTCACTAACAGATGCATTAATACTAACCTCTAATACAACATTATTAATACCATAATCTTGTACTTTTGTATCGATGCCACATTCAACAGAACCAACTAAATTTAATTTAACAGGAATTTTAGGACCCAAATTTGATAAGAATGAATTTTGTGTGATTAAACCAACAGGTATTTCATAGATTATCCCCTTTTTTAAATTATCATCACCATAATCCATAGTTACACCTTGCGGTAATTCAATCATATCAATTTTACCCTCTTCTAACCATTTTAAATTTAATTGTATAGTGTTTGTAACAGTGTTTAAAACTTTATTAACTAAATACGGATTAAAATCCACTGACTCTATTTCATTGTTATTATTTTTTTGTGTAATAATAAGTTCATCCAATGCTATCTCACTTGCTATTTGTTTTGATACAGCTCTGTTTATTATTATCGTTGCTAACTTTTTTGTTTCCAATTCCGCATAATTTAAAAGAATTGGCATAGCCTTTTTATTAAATAAATCAATTGTAAAAATTGAGGTTATCATCACTAAACATAGTATAACCAAAATCTTAACTAATATTATTTTTTTACCAATATTTTTAATATTTCTTGGACCTCTTAACTTCACTCTTTTTACCATATTTTCACCTAATAAAGTATATGAAAATAAAAAGAATAACAATCTTTTTTTTATTATGTGACTTTGATGAGTCACATAATAAAAGTTACAGATAATTAAAAATTATCTGTAACTACTAAATATAACTTTTATATAATTTATTCATCAGCAAAGAAGTCATCAAAGAATTGATCATCACTAATTTCTTCTTCATCATTTTTTACATTTTCAGTAACTATTGGTTTTATTACATTACTTTCATTTGTAACATTTAATGATTGCGGATTAATTACATTGCTATCAATTGCAGGAATGATATTTTCTCTTTCTTGTTTTTCCTTTTCAAGCTTTTCTTTTTCTCTTCTTTCTTCTTCCTCTAATTCAGCAATTTTAGCATCTATCTTTTTAACTAAATCATCAACATTAAAATCATTATCGTCTGATGGCATAGCGAATGGATTAAATGGCGCAGCAGGTATACTAGGACCTCCACCATTTGAACCTTCTAGAATATTAAACAAATTACTTTTTTTCTTTTCTTTAACAAATTCTTTTAATTCGAATACCTCAACAGGTTTTTTATCCCTAGTAGGAAGTTCAGCCTTTGAAGTATCTTGTGGCCCCCAATTCATTTGGAATTGTGGAGTCATTTTAGTTTTAAATGGGAATTTACGAAGTCTTAATACTATCATCTCAAACTTCTTCATTCTTTGTAAATCACTTACTGTAACCAACGGTGTAGAACTTGTTTTTTCTTTTTCTTTTGATTTAACTTCCCCACATAGTTTACTTATTTCTTCAAGAGCTTGTAACTCTGTACTTATTAAATAAATTGTATTACCACAGTTACCTCTGATAGTTTCTGCATTTTCTTTACCATAAACTTGTGTTAATTGTGCAAAGTTTTGAATAATAAAGTTAAATCTTATTTGTCTAGAACGAGCAGCAGTAATCATTGTAGTAACATCTTTTAATGGTGGCATATTAGCAAATTCATCCAAAATGAAGTTAGTTCTAACAGGAAGTTTCCCACCATTTTCTTGAGCAACATCAATTAATGTTTCATAAACTTGTTTTAAGAATATTGTTGCAAGTGGATGATATGTTTTCTTTTCATCTTGAATTATAATGAAAACAGCAGTTTTTTGTTTTCCAATATCTTGCATATCAAAGTCACTATGACTTAACATTTCAGATAAATTTTCTTTTGATGAAAACAATTTTATTTTTTGTCTAAATACTGAAAGAATACCACCCTTAGTTTCTGTAGGCGCATTGATTGTACTAGATGCATTAATATATGCAGGTTTAGTTGGATCTTTCATATTAAAATATTCTTTTATATATGTAGAACCACCAAACTTATCTTCCCCTACTGTACTCATATAATTTATAGAATTAAGATTAATTTTATCTTCTTCTGCATCTTCAAACATACCTAATGATAATCCAGTAAAATAGTCAGCAGAAGTTTTTTCCCAGAATGGGTCATTACTTTGACTCTTTTCATCATATAGAATATTAATTGCCAAGTCATCTAGTAATTCTGTAGATTTATCACCATTTCCACTCTTATATAATTTATATGGCATTTGAAATGGATTCCATGCATTACCACGTTGTGGATCACGCAAATTTAATACAATAATTTTATATCCACGTTCTTTTAACATATTAGCAGTAGCATCATAAATTTCACCTTTAGGGTCGGTAATAATCATTGATTCACCTTTTTTAGCTAAAACATTAACCATTGGAAAAACAATTAATTGTGTTTTACCAGAACCAGTAGACCCTATAATAAGATTATGATACTCACCATCATCAACCCATACAGTCTTACCATCATTAATAATTGGAATACCTGCATATTCACTATCTTTTGCTGTAGGATTAACAGGCTTTAATTCCCTTTTAATTTCATCTGGTTTAGCCCATCTTGAATATCCCTTATCACTTTTAGATGTAGAAAAACCAGTACCTTTTTCTCTATCAAAAAAGTATGATTTAACACTACCAAAAGCAACTAAAATTGCAATAATGTAAAATACCATTGTTGGTTTTAAATATTCGAAATTAGTAAACGCTGGTATTGGATTTAATCCATGAAATGAACCAGTATTTGCTAGTGACGCAAAATTTAGTACAGCAATCGCTACTAAATATAACATCATTATTAACATTAATATAAATATTAACCAATCCTCTTTATTAGCAGTAAACTTAAGTTTCATAAAATTGCCTCCCATAATTAAATAACAAATTCAAATATATTATATCATAAAAAATCATAAATATTAATTAATATTTATGATTTTATTTACTATATACTGATTGAGTTTTTATTTTTACGATACATAACAATTGTTATTAACAAAGTAATTGTTAATAATGTTCCTATTCCTATTATCGAAAACAGATTATCATTTATAAAGTCCTTTATTATAATATCATATCTTTTTTTACTTTTATCAATACTAAACATAATATTTCCAGACTTACTATCTTGATTTAATATCCATGTATAAGTATTTGTTTTTTCATCATATTTTTGAGCATTATTTTCAACTACATCATTATGGAATTTAATATTAACTTCTATATCCTCCATAAAAAATTCAAAATCCTCTTCTGACACAAAAATTGAAGGATTATATCCAGAAGTTTGTATATTTACTATATTACCATATTCTAAAAATTGTATATCCTCAAATATTGTTGTGAGTACAAACGAGTCTCTATATTTTTCCAAGGAACTGAATTTAGTTTGTATAACACCACCTGTTTTATCTTTTTCAAATATTTTTTTAATTAGTTTATAATTCTTAAAAGTACTCATTTCTTTATATTGTGAAAATTTTTGATCAGGAACTAACTTTAAATTATTATTATATACTTCTAATGTTTTGTTGTTTTCATATAGCGTTACCGTTTCTTTTAAATTAAGGTCAGAATCTATTGTAAGGTCATATTTCGTCGAACAACCTGTTATAAATATTAATGAAATTATAATCAATAATTTTAAATTTCTACTCATAATTCAGCCTCCATAATTATTCAAAAATCCAAATACCATTTAAAATATTGCTAGTAACGTCTGAAATTGGATATGTTTTTGTTCTAGCTCTATTTCCAGGATCATATACTGATACATTATCTCCGCTAATACCACCAAGTACAAAATAATGTCCAGCACCACTAGGATTAAATATTCCACCTTTAACATTAACTATTATCATTTTACCTTGATTAAGTTCATCTTTTATTTTGTTTTTATAATCAGAATTAATATATGTGCTTTTCAAACCATAATCTGACAAAAACGATTGATTAGTAAGAATATCACTTCTTGTACCTGAACCAGAAACTCTATAATCACGATAATTTGAACAAATATTATCAGCAACCATGTTTGGAGAAATCTCTGGATTTTTCATTGAGGCAGCTATTATAGCAACTGAAGTAGGCAAACAACCACTATTGGCTATGGTAGCCTGATTACTACCCGACATATCACCAGGACAATATTGTTGTTGATAATCACCTTGATTATAATACTTACGATCATTTTTTATCATATCATTAAAAATAGAAGTACCCGCATCTATATCATCTAATATAAGTTTAGGGTCCATATATTCTATTATTTCTCCATTGGCATTAACTTTAATAACTTCAAAGTGAAGGTGTGGACCGGTTGACATTCCTGTGGAACCAACTTTTGCAATCATTTCTCCTCCAGCAACCTCATCACCAACTGTAACAAGATTTTGACTATTATGTCCATATAGAGAATGATAATCATATTTTCCATCTGCATCGATATCATGACCAATAACAATATGAAATCCATACCCCGAACTTGATTTTGCTTCTTTAATTACTTTACCGGGTGCAAACGCATATATAGGAGTACCAGCGTTAGCTCCCATATCCAACCCAGTATGACCTTTTTTTTCTTTTGTAACAGGATGAATTCTCAAACCAAAAGGGGAAGTTATAGTATATTTATCAACATCAATAGGATGTCTTAATTGTCCACTTCCAAATATACCTACACAAGTTGTACTAGACACCTTCAAGGTTTTTTCTGATAAATCATACAATTTAAATGCACTATAATGATATCCTAAAATTTCTCTATATGTTTTATCAGTAGTCCTATTTGCAGTTTGTTGTGCAAGACAAGTACCGTCTCCTTTAGAACAAAAATTACATATTCCAAAATCTGAACAATACTGGGTCAATGCAATATTATTATTTTCGTCAACAATAAAATCATTTCTTGTTGCTTCATAGGCTTCTTCAAATCTACTTCTAGTAATTTCATTTATCTTGTTAACATCCATATACTCTTGATCCTTAGTAGATCCCAACATATATATAACATATTTACCATCAACTTCATGCCAAACTCTATTCATTTCTCTAATTCTAGCAAGCGTATAACTCTTTGTTGCAACAAACTGAGCTTTTAATGCTTCAATATTTGTGGTATTATTTTCTGCAGCAACAACACCAAATATATAATCTTTAAATGGAATTTCTGCTATCCAAGATTGGCAATCTTCAAGTGTTCCTGTCTCACAAGATGATGAAGCAACTTTAACCCACACATTATCTAAATTTTTTATATCAATTTCAGCGGTACCAACATCATCGTAACTACCATAACAAACTTCAGAAAATCTATTTGATTTTGAATCACATTCAACCGAACTAGCTATAGATATCATATCATTATAGATTCGATCTTTTTCAGCATTTTTATCACTTGCATCTTTAAGTAATTTATTGTATGGATTTGAATCCAGAAATTTATTCTTCACATACTCCTCATATTCATCCATATCACCATCTTTAATTTTTTTAACAAGTCTTTTTGCGTCACCAAGTATTTCACCATATGGTAGATCAGCATCTGGATCTGCTTCCACATCTGGTTGTGGATCTTCAGTAGCTCCTTCAAATTCCGCATCAGGAGCTGTTTGATAATAATACATTACAGTAGAAGTAACAAGTTTTCTATCTTCACAATCTAATCCATCTAACAATTTATAATATGACTCTTCGTATGTATTCCATCCTCTACCTGTAAATAATCCTCCAAAGCGTTCGAAAAAGTCTCCTACTCCATTTGCTGCGTTTCCCACAAACTCCTTTGCAGCAACAATAGGTGCCATAATCACAATAATTATTAATACAAAAAGAGCAATTTGTAAAAGAAAAGGTCCAATTATGGGTATTAATCTAATTAACAATTTTTTAATATTAGGATTCATATTGAACCTCCTCACTACAAACTATATTATTATAATCCTCCAGCACTTCCAAATGATTCTAATTCTTTTTCTGTTGGAATTATATTTATTATCATACGTCTGCTACCACAGACAAATAATGCTTCACCTTGATTAAATCTTTTAATGTTGTCTTTTTCATTATCATTTAAATCAATTAATTTCGCTAAATCTTCAGTTGCTTGTTTCTTTAATCCCATTACTATATAGTAAGCAGCATTATCAAATATTGCTTTACCTTGAGTAATTATTGCAGGATCAGAGAAATCTGTTGGTTGTTGTGTACTTATTATAGTACCAGTGTTATATTTTCTAGCACGTCTTTGTACTTGTGCTAAGAAATCCGCACCTAATACGTTATTACCAGCTAATAAAATATGTGCTTCATCTACTGATAAAACAGTGTTTTTATTTTTATCTAAGCATAATCCCCATGCATATTTCAATACATTGAAGAATAATGCATTTCTAACATTATTATCAGAATTCATCAATTCTTTTAAATTAAATATTATAAATTGAGAATCTCTTTTAATAGTTGTATGACCACCAAAATAGAATCTTAATTCTTTTACTAATGGTCTAACTTTAATTTCAAGGTGTTCCATAATATCTCTTTCACGAGTTTTTTCGTTCATAGATAATAATCTACCTTTAATAGTTTCATATACATCAGCAAAAACTGGATAATCTTTTGAAGTGAACTTAGAAAAATCAGTTTCAAAATCTATTCCAAATCTTTTATATGTATCTTGAACAACTTCACTAAATGTTGTTAATACATCTTCAGTAATATCTGGAGAATAATATCTCATAAACGCTTTTAAAAATTGTAACGTTTTTGTTAATACTGTGTATCCTAATCCTTGTGATAATTCTTCTTCATCAGCATCAACAACAACTTCAAGTGGATTTATCATACCAAATTGACCACCTTTTCCAAGGTCAATCATATCTGCACCAAATGCTTTACCCATATCTCCTAATTCATCTTCTGGATCTATCGCAACAATTTGTGCATCATTTCTAATATGAGATCTAAGTATAATCTTAGCAGTTGTACTCTTACCACTACCAGATGTACCTAAAATAATCATATTGGCATTATTTCTATTATGCTCTTTTTTAATTTGATATAAGAATTGATTAAATAAAATAACCCCACCAGAGAAATCTACCCCTAATAAACAAGATAATCCAGGGTCTTTTATACTATCAAATATAAATGGATACATAGCTGCCATAGTAACAGATGGAATTGGTGTACCAATTCTTTGTTCTATATCTTGATTTGGGAAAATAGGAAGAATTGATTTTAACACTTTTTCTTGTTCAAATCTAAGTGATATAGCTCTCATCTCCATAGCTTCAAGATAGTTTTTAACTTGAACTTTTTTAGTTTCTAATGCTTCTTTAGAATCTGCAGTTATCATAATGTGCATTTGAAAATCAAAAATTCTTGCTTGAGAAGCAGCCAACATTTGAATAAAATATTCTAATGAATCAATATCTTGTCTAATTCTTTCTTGAATAGTTTTATCATTTTCCTCTTGATATCTTTGTTTTAAATCAGCAATTTCTTTATTTAACATTTTTGTTATTACTGAAAAAGGAAGCGGTATATGCTTAATAACCATTTTTATTCCAGACATATTTGTCAAATTAGCTAAATATCCTGGATGTATAAATTTAGGATATGATACAACAGTCATTATAGTTGCATACTTATCACTAATAATAAAATCCCCTGCATTAAATTGTAAGCCCTTAGGCGCTAATTCACTTTTTAATTTCATCCTGGCATCACAGCTCCAAATCTAGTGGTTTGTCCACCATTTAAGAAGTTTTCTAATAAAACTCTCAAATCATCATTAGAAGTTTGAGCAGCACTCAAACCACAACCTGCTAAATGATTAATTAATAATCTTATTCTTTTTTGAATAACATCATCGTTAGTTTCTCTAAATAATAGATAATATTCTGTATCAACTACATTATTTGAAACATACATATTAGCTTTATTAATATCTTCCATAATTAACTTTCTTACATGTTGTTTTTGTGTTTGATTATACAAAAGTTGTAATTGTGATAAGTATAATGAAATATCTACAGGTCTATCAGCGGAAACAATCCAAAATTCAAAATCAAGAAGATTATATAAATTTTTAAGTGAAATCAATGCTGCATCTTGACTTGATTGATCTAGGATAAAAATATTTCTAGGATTTATTTTTACTCCTGTAACTTTCCATTTATTATCTAGTATTATCATTCCATTCATTATAGAATTAATAGGTAACCAATCTTCTGTATACTTACTGCTTGTTGTCGCCATTAGTAACACACCAACCTTTCCATATATAATTTCTTCTATTATTTATAAATGTATATAAACTAGTTATAAAAACTAATACATTATGATAATTAGGTATTGGTGCGACTAATAACGCACCAATAGCAGCAGGAGCCAGTATAGCAATTGTTTGTCCTAAACTACCTGTTCCAATTATCAATAATAATATAAATGATACTCCTAAACCTACCCCAAATATAATTAAATCTACCATTCTAAAATAGTTGAGAATTAACTGACCCCTTTTAGAATTCGCCGGAATTAAATATCCTCCACTCAACATATAATCACACCCTTTTTATTATTTATTACCTTTGTTAATGGCATTATCAACTTGAGTTGCTCTTTGATATTCAGCACTTTGTTCAAGAACTGTGCTTCTGTTTTTAACTTCGCCATAGTTTGCACCTAATTCACTAGCATTTGTAGCATGTGACATACCTTGGAAAGTTTCAGAATTTTCAGACATTAATCTATCCATGTTTGCACTTATTGCACCAATAGATGTTGTAGAATCCCTCATATCGTGGTCTATTGCCATATTAGTAGCATCATCCCATTGCTGTTTTCTTAACATTATTTCTGATTCTGACATACCACTGTTAACAGCTCTTTCATATGCTTCTTTAAAGTCATTAACCTTAGTATAACCAGTACCACCAATTGCAGCTAAGTAACTTCTATTATTTTTATCGCCTTCTGCAATTGCTTTAATGCTTTCTCTACCTTTAGCGTATTGATTAAGAGCATCTAATCTAGATTTCATTTTTTGACCAGTAGTTTGCATTCCCAATCCACTAGTAACCTTAGCACCAGTTCTTTCCCACCAACCAGTTGTTCCTTTATTGAATGTTTGTTGACCTCTCTTTTGAGAAATATTTAAAGCGTTAGTTCCAGCTTTAAATGGATTTTTACTTTTAGCACCTGAAGCTGCACCAGCTACTGCTCCACCAAATAATCCTCCTGTACCAGCCAACAATGCTTTACCAAATCCATTTCCGGCTTGTCTAGAAGCACCATACTGACTTATTGCAGAACTAATACCACCAAGTCCACCACCAGCAGCAAGACCAGCCGCACCAAGTAATGCAGTTTTAGCAATTCCTTTAAATCCACTTTCTTGATCCATTTTAATTCCAAATAAATCACCTATTAAATTAGTAGCATTTTTAGCAAACACTAATAACCCAAGATAAATAAGAACTGTACCAAGTCCAGATGTAATCCCTTCAATTGAATCAGTAACCTTTGAAGCAAAATAAACTATAAAATAAATTACTATTAATTTCACAAATAAACTAACATATGCAGAAACAGTCATTTTTGTCCATTTACCAAACGAGTTTTCTTTTCCACCACCAATATACGAAACTATACATACTGGCGCAATTAATTGCAAAAATGTTAATTTTATTAAACGAACACCAATGTCTATACAAAAACCTACCATAAGCCAAGCAACCATTCCAAGAGTTAAACTTGAGACAATAATTTTATAATCATAGACGTACTTATTATCGTATTGATATTTAAAACAGTTAGTATCGCCATCTACATTTTCTAAACTATCAATGGTACTGTAGTCATCATCTCTAAGTGCTGCAACACATTTTTTTTCGCCATCATCAGTCATATTAGCTACAACTTTATCTTTCCCTGGATCAGCCATTGATTTAAAAATATTAATAGACATTAATGCCCCTTGACTTTGGATACCTGCATTATTTGATGAAGCATTAGGTGATGAAGCGTTGGGTTCACTATCACCTAATATTAATCTACCAATCAGATTATCTTGTAATACTGCTGATTGTAAATCATAAGCATAATCAAAAATTGTAGGAATCATGACTATAAGCGCGAATGAAACAACAACTCTTGTAGCAAGCTTACCCGCTCCTTTTTCTTTGTCAGACATCATATCAGGATTTGCAAGCATTTGAATTAAAGAAAATGCCACCCTAAATAACACAAATATTCCAACAATAATATATAAATTATTTATTAATGTTTCAAAAAATTCTGATTTTACTCTACCCTCAGCAACTTCAATAAATAATTCAAACAATAAATTATTTATATTAACTATAACTTTATCAATCCATACAAAAAGACCAATAATGATATCCATAACCCATTTACCCATAGTATATCTCCTCCACTACATATTTAACGAATAGAAAACAAAAAATTCAATTTACTTATCTACCAATATCACAAGTACTAACGTTATTACCTAAAGCACCATCTAATAAGCTTAATAATAAATCAACTATAAAAGGCAATAATATAATAATTGCAGCTATTATAACTCTTTTAACAAAAGCACCTTGTGCTTTTTTAATTGCATCATTATCACTTGCTGCTACTGCTTTAGTAAAATCTACTACTCCAAATATTACTAACATAATTGGCGCAGCAATTTGTATCCATGTAAATACACTTCTTACTATCTTATATGTTTCTGTATTCTTTAATGACTCACATGTCATTGGATTTCCTGTTGCGAGTCCAACCACACCTATCGCACCAGGTGGTAAAGTATTTTTTATTTCAGTATCAAAATAATGATCACCACTCTGAACATAATTAGTGCCTTCTTGAGTTTGTAATTCATTATCATGTTGTCTATAGTTGTCAACAATTGTTTTTACATCATCGCGCAATGTTTTTAATTTTTCAGTTTTATCATTACTTATTTTCATTTCTTGTAACGATTTCAAAAGACTAGTACCAGTATCAATATAATTATTAACAGTTGGTTCAATATAAGTTTTACAATCATTGATTGTTTCTTCAGGCTTTGTAACTTTGTCACATCCATCACTTATAAGTTTTTTTTTAGCCTCATCAAGTTCATCAATTGAACTATCAACAGCAGCCATAATATTTGCATTTGTTTTTTTGAATCCATCTGCTAGAGGTATTATTTGAAATGAATGGTAATATTCACTATCAACTAAATTTTGAGCAGTTTTTTTTACATCATCTTCGTCATATCCAGAATATATATCAACATATTTCTGACCATCAGTCACTTTAAAAAGAATCACAAATTCAGGACAAACTTTAACTCCAACTGTTTCAGCAAAAAAATTAGATAAAGAAATATAATCGGTACTGTTATCTCCGGTTTGTATTTTAACTGGTCTATTTTGGTGCTCACGATAAAAACTTGCGTCTTTACCACCATATTTCAGTCCTTCAGCTGAACCTTGGTATCTACTTTTACTATAATCGAACTTTACTTCAACATAATAGTTACCATTATCTTTAGAGTATGCACAACACTTATTTTCAAGTTTACAATCCTCAGCATTAACATCCATATCAAACACAAAAAAACAAGATAGAATTAATATTAATGTATATACAATATTTCTAACTTTCATAAATAACACGTCCATTTCTTGTTTTGCTAATATAAACTATATTAGTACATTTTATCACACTTTAAAAAAAAATGATATATAAAATAAAAAAAATATCAAACAATTGATATCTTTTCTTTATTAACTATTTACCAATATCACAAGTACTAACGTTATTACCTAAAGCACCATCTAATAAGCTTAATAATAAATCAACTATAAAAGGCAATAATATAATAATTGCAGCTATTATAACTCTTTTAACAAAAGCACCTTGTGCTTTTTTAATTGCATCATTATCACTTGCTGCTACTGCTTTAGTAAAATCTACCACTCCAAATATCACTAACATAATTGGCGCAGCAATTTGTATCCATGTAAATACATTTCTTACTATTTTATATGTTTCTGTATTCTTTAATGACTCACATGTCATTGGATCTCCCGTTGGCAATCCAATATTATCTATTGACTCTCCAGGTAAATTTCCGTTTTCATCATACTGAACATCAGGTGATAAATCTGTTTGCTTATTTGTAAGTTCAAAGTAACGATTAGAGCATGCGGCAAAACTCGTCTGATATATGGTATCAACTACTGCACGAGCTGAATTACCAGCTTGAGCAGCTGGGTAACATGCCCAAAGCTTTGTAGGACAAGAATCTTTAAATTTTGAGTCTTCAAAATTATTTGCTTTGATAAATCCTGTATTACCATAAGTATCTAAAACTACAGAATTATCACTATAATAAGTAACTAACATTGTTTTATTATTATTTTGATAGTAAACACATTCATTAATAGATGTTATGACTGGAGTTTCAATATTTTTAACATCGGAATCATACAATTTTAATTGTTGTATTTTTAGTTTTTTATTTAAATTATCTTTATTAACAGAAACTTCTATTGTATAAGTACCAGTATTGCTAGCTTTGTTTGTATAGTATAATACAGGACAGGTATATTTATTATTATCTTCTTTCATTTTCATTGCGGTAATAGCTATAGGTTTTATAGTGATATCTTGATAACCTACTAATCCTCCACCACGGCCCATACGTTTATTTTGGATAGCACCTTATAATTAACTTTATTATTTTTAGTTTCAACATAAACGGAGAAATGATTTTGTCCAGACATATCTTTGTCCCCGGTTACAGAATACCAACACTTCGCATAACTTTCCTCTGCATTAACATCCATATCAAACATAAAAAAACAAGATAGAATTAATATTAATGTATATACAATATTTCTAACTTTCATAAACAACACTCCACTTTTTGCTATCACAATATAAACTATATTAATACATTTTATCATACTTTTTAAAAAAATGATATTCAAAACAACAAAAAAAGATATCAAAATTTGATATCTTTTTAATCTTCATCTGGATAGTTACAAGTTTTATTAGACCAATTACCACCATCAGCTTCACAAATTTTTTCTTCGTCAGCATCCCAACATGCTTTATAATTTAATTCTACACCATGATTTGTTTTTCCAGCTGGTAATAATCCTATAACTAAAGAAACAATAAGTGGAATAAAGAATACTATTACAGCTGCAATTGCTCTTTTAACAAATGTTCCTTGTGCCTTTTTAATTTCATCTTCTTTACCAGCCATAACTGCTTTCATTAAATCAAGTGATCCCATTATTATTAATAATATTGGTACTGCAATTTGAATAATTGTAAGAACGGATTTTACAACACCCATAATCACTAACATATCTCCATCACAAATTTGTTCTGCAGTTTTTCCTATTAATATTAAATCCATATATACTCCTCCTCTAAATATAATTAAATTATACCATAAATTTTATATTTTTAAAGTGTTTTATAACAATTTGATGAATTTTACACTTTAATCTTTAACATGTACTAGGGTTTAAAACACAAGTAAGACAGTTAGAACCATCCGCACCAGGTAATATTCCCATAATTATATTGACAATAAGTGGTATTAAAAATACTATTACAGCTGCAATTATTCTTTTAACAAATACTGATTGTGCTTTTTTTATATCATCTTCTTTACCAGCTACAACTGCTTTCATAAAGTCTATTGAACCTAATACAATTAATAATATTGGGACAACAATAAATGCTACTTTAAGTAGGTTTCCAATAAATTTGAATACTTTAAGTGAATTAGGGTTTTTACATATATCCCATTTAGTTTCACGATTAGTATCGTCAGCTATTAACATTGAGTCAACAAATATGTTACTATCTTTTTCTACAATTTTGTTATTACTATTAATAACAGTTATTTCTTTAGCTTCAACACCAACAGGCATTAAACATACAATAGATAAAAATATTGAAACAATAATTTTTTTAATATTCATATGTATACTTCCTTTCATATATCAATATTATAACATGTTAATTATTACTTTTAAATAGTCCTAAAACTTTTCCTTTGTTTTCTTCAACAAACGTTGAATTTTTATTAAAGCCCAACATATTAAGTAATCCACTTAACACACTATGTTCTTTCTTTTTATCATCAAGTGGTGGAATATTATAAAATACTTTACTTCTAGATTCATATTCAAAATCAGTGATATCTTTTTGATCTAATAAACTTTTATTTAATACAATCTTTTTATTTTTAAGTTTATTGAATATCATTCTATCTCTTCTAATTAATTTATTTAATTTTATATATGAAGGTTCTAATAGATATAAAACATCACTACATCCTTCTTCACTAGTTTCATTTAAATCAACTAATATTATATCATATCCCGAATACTTAGATAGTGTACTAGCTAATTCAGATGCACTACAACTAACCATGTTTTGTGAGTTAAAATTACTAAAGTCTCTTTTATTTACTTCAACTGCTACTACATTATATCCTTGAAGTTCTAATTGATTTTTTAACATATATATAAGTGTTGTAGCTCCTGCATGTTCAGTTATATTTTTAACACCTAAAACATTCATATTATAGTTTTCTATTTTATCAGTTACAACCGATGTTAAATTATCTAATTGTTGAATATGCGCAACATCTCTATAAGAATTAGGATTATTATAAAGATACATTATACTATCTAAATTAGTAGCAAAATTATATATACCCATTGATACTAATTTTGAAAGATATATTGATGAATTACTCTCTGGTGTGTTATTAAGTACAAGTATTACTTTATCCATATCTAAACTCATAGATAGTTTTTGAATATTTCTTACATCTTGATAATTTTTAATTGCAGTTATATCTAAAATCATCTTATTAAAAAAGAAATTAGAAAACATACTTACTAATTCATCAGCTTCATATTCACCATTAAGTGATTTAATAACATCTATTTCTAAATTAACTAACATATCCCTTGCTTGATTTGAAATTATAACATTCATATTATCACCATTTATTCCTAAAATTAATCATTTGTAATAACCTTTGTTTCACCTTTTACTGGTAATTTTAAAAATTCCCCTACAATTGGCAAATTAAAACTTACAAATGTAGTTACTCTATAATAAGTATCTCCATTAGAGTTTGAAAGTTTTTTTATACATAATCCCTTAGCTTTTCTACTACTATCACTACTTAGATGTACATTTGATCCAGTATTATCGTTATTTCCAAGACATACATAGTCATTATTATCACATGAACAATCAACATTTCTATAATAACCAGAAGAATTAATATATTCAATAATTTCTTCTTCACTAGTTTCATTCATTCCTTCATATTGTTCTATATAGTTTATAACTTGATTTTTAATTCTAAATGCTTGTGAGTAATTAATAGCGATTGCTAAAAAAGCTGTAAAAAAGAAGATAAAAACAATCATAATATTAAACAAAAATGTTCCACCAATTGCTTCTCTCATTATATATCATCTTCTTTCTACTCTTTATTCTTCATACTACTAGTATATATTATTTTAAATATTTATTCAATATATTTAGTTTGCCTTTTTAATAATTGTGGTTTTAATTTAAATTAAAAATTATCCACAAATTTGTGGATAAAAGAAAAAAACACTTATCATTGATAAGCGTTTTTAAAAACTATTAACCTGGTTCATTTCCAGAACCAACTTTACAGCACCAACCGCTACCTTCTCCTATACAGTCTCCAGTATCACTTGTAGAGTACTTATATCCAGGACCATATGTTTCACATACTTTACCTTGTATAGATCCACGAATAAGTGGTAATACAAAAGTCATAAAAATTGCAACAACTGCTGCTATAGCTATAACAGTAACAACTGTCATATTTAATTCTCCAGTAGCTTCCTTCATTTATATCTTCCTCCCTTATTTTTATATTTAACAACTTTATTATATATTATTTATTTTTTTTATTCAATAAATATAGTAATATTTTATAAGTTTGTCATCAACATTAACATTGATACTAGCAATAATACTACTACTCCTGCACCAGTAACACCAAGCATAACCATAGTTTTGTTTTGCATCTTTTCTAATCTTTCTTTATATTTTTGTTCTCTAGCCTTATTTTGTAAACTAGATACAGTTTTAGAAAGTAATAGTAATTGTTCTTCTTTATTCTCTTGAAGACCTAAACCTAAACGATAAAGTAATCTCATCATTCTCATTGAATCTCTAACAGGATACTGTTTAGCAAATGCCATATATGGTTCAATCGATGAATCACCTTGTTCTATTTTTCCAATAAGTTCTTTTAAACCTGGTTTAAATATATCTGGTGCATCATCTATTGATTTTTGTATAGCGATTGGAACAGTATAATATTGGACTAAAACTTCCAATGATTTTAAATAATATGGAAGCAATAAATCAATATCATGTAAATGTTTTTTATAATAACTTCTTAAATTTGAATATCCTGACTTAAATATGAATATTGCAACTACAATACAAATTAATATATTTAAAAAACTTATATTTGTAATAAATAAAATCATCATTACGCCAAACACCAATACAGAATTTTTAATTCTTTTATTAAATAAATCATCAGGATTAACTTTTTCACCATATTTTGCATGGACTAAAAAATCATAATCATTTTCTTTCAAAAGTTTTAAATAAACACTATTATCTTGAAAAAATCCTTTACTATCAATCACACCATTTACGGACAAAACAACTAATACTATTGTTGTTACAATTAATAATTCCCACATTATTCTCCACCTACATTCTCATTATAATATTTTTCACCATTAAGTAGAAAATAACTGTTGGATAACAATATTGCATGCAATACTATTTGTATATACCATAATTCAATCATTTTTAAATATTGGTCTTGTCCTAATAGTAATTGGATAATTGCCACTAACAAATATAACATTAATCCATATGTAATAAATTGTTTATGGAATTGTTCTCTATCTATTCTATCACGATATACACCTTCAACAAGTGTATCTATATCAAGTGACATATTATCAAGTGAACCACTTACATCTCTCGCACCTTCTTTAGTAACTTGCAAGAATAATTGATGCATATTTCTAACTATGTGATATGGATATTTAGTATTCATAAAATCAATTGAATCATCAATTTGTCCTCTTTCATATGCCATATCAAGCATTGTTTTAACATCTGTTAGTACTGGATCTTCTAAAACTCCAGAACTGTATACGCCTTCAAGCGCTTTTACAAATGATTTGGTTGTTTGGTATTCCATGATAACATTAGTAGCGTAAACTTGTATTTGTTCAAAAATAAATTCACTGTATACTTTCTTATATCTTAGATACGTTATATATGGAATTATACTAACTGCTAATAATGCGTATATAATTGACCATATAATACTATAAAAGTATAAATATGAAATAACACTAGCTACACCAGCAAACAAAATGGCTTGTGTTATATATTGTCTTGGTGTATAATCTGCTTTTAAATTTTTAACTTTTTTTCTAATTTCTTTATACGAGTATGGTGCGACTTTATCATATACTGTGCCTATTTGATCAGAAATAAACTTGTATACATTTTCATTCTTTTTAGCTCTATAAGCTACAACAAAGAATGCAATAAATGTAATTATCAAAAAGACAATAAAAGTCATAATATCACCACCTTATATAATTATTTCTTCTATTTCTGGAATATCAATATGTTCAACTTTAACATTATTATTTTGTGGTTGAACATTTTGAGATATAGTAGCTGATTTTGATAATACAATACCTTGAGCATCCAAATAATCGATTAAATACTTTGTTGGTTCTTTTCTTGTAATCTTACCAGTTGATGTTTTTCTATATATTGTATTATGTTTTGGTCTATTTTCTTCATCAACATAAAATTCGGTTACTTCTACAATTTCTCTTTGGAAACGTTTATATTCTTTAGAATAATAACCTCTTACATGAACTCCTAATTGAACATATCTATGAATAGACGCTAAAAATTGATTTATATCAATATTAGTTTCAAGTAAGCTGTACATTCTGGTAGGAATTGATTCTGCTTTATCCGCATGAATTGTTGATAAAATATTATGACCAGACGAAATTGAGTTACGAACAGCCATAACTGCTTCCGCACTTCTGACTTCCGATAATAATATCCACTTAGGATTTTGTCTCATACACGTTACTAGAACTTCAGAATATGAAGCAATATTATTCGTTTTCATTGCTACAATATCTCTATGAGGAAATATTCTATCCAAATGAAGTTCAAGTGTATCTTCAATTGTTATAATTTTTTCATTTTCTTTTGTATGAGCGGCTAAATATTTAACAAATTCTGTTTTACCTGAACCTGTTTCACCACTTACAATAATATTACAATGACCAAGTACACACTCTATTAAAAAGTCATGTATATCTAGTGTCACATAATTTTCATTTAATAATTTTTGTTTTTCTAGTCTGATTTTAGCAGGAGTCTTTCTTAATACAACCGCAATACCGTTTTTTGCAATAGATTCATGAACAAAGTTTAAACGTAGTTCTTCACCTTCAGCATCTAAAAATGGTTGTGCCATATTAAATGTTTTCCCCATTGCATTTGAACATTGAAATGCAATTTTTTCCATTAGAGCATTATTGATATCTTTTTCTTCTACACGATACACACCCTGAGAAAGTGTTTTAATCCATAATTGACCACCATTACTATACGAAATATCTGTAACATCATCATTATCTAAATATTTTTGTAATGGGCCAAAATCAATATGAGAAAATATAGTATCTTGTTCCATAACTATTGCTCTTCTCCATTTTCTACTTCAACTTCAGGAGTATCAGTTTCAGGAAGTTCATCTAATGGAACATCAATTGTTCTAGATTCAATAAATTCTCTTAAATAACTACTTGTTATTTCAACAGTACCTTCATAATCTTCATCACTTACTGATTCAGTAACTGGCACTGGAATAAGTTCTACAGAATATCTAGATAAATATCTTGCCTTTCTCAATAATAAATGTAAATCTTCATCAACACTAAATATAAGTGTTGCAGGCGTTCTATTTTCATCAGTATTTTCAAAAACATCTCTACCACTTGAATCTAAAACTGCAAGAACTTTAACATTTTGAATTAACTTTCCTATCATTGTTTTACCAGTATCGTCAACAGCTTTCATGTATATATTTACATACATTCCATCCATTATTGCATTACCATATGTATCACTGTAATTAATTGAAAATGCATAAGGTACTTGTCCTTTATCTATTTTTAGTAAAACTGATGAAGGAATTTTTGAACGTTCAACTGTATTAACATTTCTTATTAATGGAGTACCAGCTGGAATTAGTGAATTAACATTTGAATATGCTCCATCAGCAAAAGTACTAAGCTCTGCATTGCTTCTAAGTACAGAAACACCTCCACCATAATTACCCATCATTTTGTTATACATAACTCTAGCAATACTAACTGTTTCAACCATATCACTAGTTATTTTTGTTCTTGGTTGAATATCTTGTTTTGCAACTAATACTGTTATTTGTTCTACTTGTTGATTAATTCTCCAAGTATATCCGAAATATAGAACAGCAATTGAAACTAAAACCCCTAGAATTGTTACCGTATTTTTATTTGTAAAAAATCTTTTTATTGAATCTGAAAAATTGTTCACACTAACTCCTCCTATCTTAATATTAACATTATATCATATTTATTTTTAACTTTCTATACAAAATCTAAAATTTATATAAGTTACTAATATTGATATTTATTAATTAAAATGATATATTTTAATTGGTGATAACAATGAAAAAGTATTTTAAATTAATATTTATAATAATGTACATAATATGTGGATGTACAAATTCGAAAATATCAGAAATAAATTATACTAAGTTTAATAATTTAATAACTGAAAAAGAAAGTTTTATACTCTATGTTGGAAGTGATACATGTATTAATTGCATGGAATTTAAACCTAAATTCGAGAAAATTATTAAAGAAAATAATATAAACAATTCATATTATATTGATCTTGATAAAATGAATAAAGATGAAAAAAAGTCTTTAACTAGTATCATAGATATTACTGGTACACCTACAGTTGTATTTATTACTAACGGAGAAGAAACATCAACATTTAACAGAATAAATGGAGATGTTTCTAAAGAAAAAATAATAACAAGATTAAAAGCTAATAACTATATTAAATAAACACCTAACTTAGTTAGGTGTTTTTATGTTAATCTTCTAATATATGATTTTTACCTTTAAAACTATCGTAAAAATCTAACCCATCAAATTCTTGTTGTCTTAACGCTTCAAATGTTACTATCGCAACTGCATTAGATACGTTTAAAGCTCTTATTTTATTATTTGTAGGAATTCTTAAACAAGTGTCAAAATATGGTTTTAATATTTCTAAAGGAATACCTGTACTTTCTTTTCCAAATATAAAGTATATATTCTCATCTTTATTTGAGTAATCAAATTCTGTATAACTCTTATTACCATATCTAGTTAAAAAATAATATGTACCAACATTTTTAGATGTAAAATCTTCAAAATTTTCATAAACTGTATAATTACATTTATCTATATAATTAGCTCCACTTCTTTTCACACTTTTCTCATCAAGTGAAAAACCTAGTGGTTTAATAAGATGAAGTTTAACATCTGTACCTGCACAAGTTCTCATAATATTTCCAGTATTCATAGGTATCTCTGGTTCAAACAATACAATATTTATCATTTTATATATTCATGCCCTTCTAAAAATTTTAATATATCTGACTTAGATATTTTATAATCCTCATCACTGACTAAAATATCCACTATTTTCATATCATTAAATACAGCAATAGCTGGTATTCTATCTAAATTATTTAGTAAATTAGTTTTATAATATTTCTTTTCAATATTATCTAACACATTTTCATTACCAGTTAAATTTAAAAACACAATTTCATCAGTTAATTCGTTATCTTTAATTATTTTATATAATTGTTTTTCGATATTTATACTAGCTTCAGAATTTGTTTTGCTAATATAAATTATTACATTTGGATTTTCTAAAATATAATTTTCAAACTCATCATAATTAATTTCTGTAACATATTTAGAAATGTAAGAATTTTCTAATTCTGATATTTTGTAAGCTTTATACCACTCATTAGTATAGAATACAGCAACTAAGGTTACAATAACAATAAAGCCATAAATAATGTAATTTTTCATAGGTATTTTTCTCTTTTCCATATTATCACCATCCTAATATAATTTTATCACAGTTTAAATTTGATGTAAATTGAATAAAATTAATTTGTAATGAGAGTGGTGATAACATGACAAAAAATAAAATAAAAATCAAAAAATATATTTTGATTTTAACTATGCTATTATTACCTATTATTTGTTTAAATTTTTCAGACATAAAACTTAAGAAATTAAATTATTCTAATGAAGCAATTAGAGTAATTAAAAATAATAATATAGAAAATAAAGTAATAAACAATAACTATTCTAAAACTTTAGAAATAGCTCTAACATCAAATGAATTTAAAAAAGATAATATAGATATTTATTTAAATATTAAATATAACAATAATACAAATGTTATTAATCAGATTAACAATTTGAAAGATATTGGTTATAACAAAGATGAAATTAGTAAAATTTATGAAAAACTTGAAAGTAATCAAATTGATTTTATAACAAACTATACTTATATTGAAAACTTAAAAAGCTATTTAGATTACAAAATATTTAAACCAGAAAATTTAGAAAGATATATTAATTATAAAAATATTGAAAACAACATTAATTTATCATATAAAGATATAATTTTAAATGTTAATATGGATCTTGATAAAGCTTTTTATGATAATCCAAATATAATTAAAAATCCGGATGATTTATTAGTGTTGGTAAATAAATATAATAGATTACCTGATAACTACGAAGCAAAAGATTTAGAACAAATAGATAATAGGTTTACAGTTTCTAAAATGTATTTAAATAAAACAGCTAAAAATGCATTTGAAGAAATGTGTAGCGATGCCAAAAGTATAAATTTAATTATAACTGCAATATCAACATATAGAACAAAAGATTATCAAAAAAAATTGTACGATAAATATATTGAAACCAAGGGAATTGAATACGCAGAAAAATATTCGGCAAGACCTAGACATTCAGAACATGAAACAGGACTTGCGATTGATGTTAGAGGAGGACTATCTTCATACACCTTATTTGAAAACACAGAAGAATATAAGTGGATAAAACAAAACGCACATACATATGGATTCATAATAAGATACGAAAAAAACAAAGAAAGTATAACAGGTTATAATTATGAATCATGGCATCTAAGATATGTTGGTAATGAAGTTGCCTCATATATACATAAACACAAGATAACATTTGAAGAATATCATGCAATATTTTTAAATAATTAAAGCACTAGATCCATCTAGTGCTTTCAATTTCAGTACCATCAAATGTATTAGAATATTCTATTAATTTAACAGTTATTTTATAAGTATAATATTTTTCTTTTGTATCAACATCAACTAATTTTGTTTTTAAAAACTTTCTGAATTTATAATTATCAACATACTTTGATAACGCCATATCTAAATTACTTAAAAATTCAGTTTCTTCCTTACTATTCATATCTATATTATCAATCAATTTAATATAAAAATTAATCATTGTAAAAGAAAATGTATCTCCTTCAAAAAACTCATATGAATTAATCTTTTCATAATTAGGACATATTTTTAATAATTGATTAATTTTATCACGTGTATTCATTCCATCCATTTTGTTACCCCTCTTTTCTAAAATAATCTCAAAATATCGTTAAACGTTACTAAAATCATTAATCCGATAAGTAGGAAAAATCCAACATAGTGAAACATATTTTCCACTTTAGAATCTACTGGTTTACCTTTAATTTTTTCTATAATCAAAAATAGAATTCTACCACCATCAAATGCTGGGAAAGGTATTAAATTAATGAATCCAACATTTATACTTAAGAAAGCAGTTAAATATAAAATACTATCAAAACCTGCTTTAGCTTGTTCACCGATAACATTATATATACCAACAGGTCCAGACACATTACTAACAGATATTTTTCCTGTAAATAATCCCGCAAGCGTTGAACCCATAGATTGCGTTAATGACATTAATTTAGAACTAGCATATGAAAGTGATGGTAATATACCTCTTTCTCTTTTTGATCCAGTTCCTATTCCAAATCGATAAGTTACAACGTCATCTTCAACAATTTTTTCTGGTTTGATATTTATTGTTTTTTCCTTATCATTATCATCTTCTATTACAAAAGATACTTCTTTTGAACCGTCGATCATTTGTAATTGCATCATAACTTGATCCCAATTATTAACTCTTTTATTATTAATACTAAGAATAGTATCTCCAATTTCTAATCCTGCTTTATCAGCTGCTGAATTTTTTACAATCGCACCAATAATTGGTTTAGTTGGAGTAGCCCCATATATTAATCCAATTGATAAAAGCAAAACAAAAGCTAAAATAAAATTGAATAATGGTCCAGCAAAAATTACCATAAATCTTTGAAACCATGTTTTATTTTGCAACAATTTATCTTTAGGTACATTCTGCTCATCTTCATTAGATTCACCAGCCATTGAACAAAAACCACCTAATGGAATTAATCTAATTGAATATTCAGTCTCACTTTTTTTTGATTTTTTACTAAATACTTTAGGACCCATACCTATAGCAAATTCAAAAATTTTAACACCTGCTTTTTTAGCAAATAAGAAATGTCCTAACTCATGAATAAAAATTATAACACCAAGTATTAATATAAAATATATTATTGTCATAATGCCTCCTATAAAAATGATATTACTAATACAAATCCTAATAAAACAAATATTATGCTATCTAATCTATCAAGTATCCCACCATGACCAGGAATAAGATTAGAAAAGTCTTTTTTATCATAATATCTTTTAAAACTACTAAATACTAAATCACCAATTTGACCAACTAATGAAAGTAAGGTAACAATAATCGCTAATAGAAATACATCAACATGCGTATTTATAACTTGATAATAAAATATACTACTAATTAGAACACCAAAGAATGTTCCACCAAGTAATCCTTCCCAAGTCTTTTTAGGAGATATAAGTACAGCTAGTTTTGTTTTACCAATATATTTACCAGTAATGTATGCGAATGTATCAGTAACAATAGTAATTAGTACTAAAAACAATAAATACATCAAACTATAATTACGTACCAATATAAGTAAATTAAATGCAACTCCTAAGAAAAATAGAACACCAATTAGATACATTGCATCATTTATACTATATTTTTTTCTATCTTGATAAAATACTAATGGAATTAATAACAAGAATAACGTTAATGATATAAATTTATAATCTAATACATATTCAAATATATTTGAATTATTATTTGTTAATATCAATATTGTAATTATTAAATATGACATTAGTTTCATAAGAAATGGAAATTTCTTTTTTGTTTCTCTAATATCAATCATTTCTTTTAACGCACATAATCCTATAATAAGTGTTGCGACAGTAAATGGAATACCACCTATTATACTAATTGGTATTACTATCGCTAACATAACTAATGAGCTTATTATTCTTATTTTCATATTATTCCTCCTAATAGCAATTACTTTCGGTTCCCATAGAAATAGATGATGTAAGTTTAATTACATTGTTAACTTCCTTTGGAATTATTTTTATTATTCCATTATAAGGTGCACCATTTGAATCAACATATTCATCTAAATATCCATCAAAAACCAAATTTTCTTGTATACAAATATTATATTCTTGATCTAATTCAAAATCACTTACATTATCATCAAAATATAACTCTGCAGTACTTATAAGCATTTCCTCTTGATATTTATCTAAATCGTTTTTAGCACTACCCACTGAATTCATAATTACTCCAACAGATATTACTCCTAATATAGAAATAATCGCAATTGTAGCTAAAAGTTCTACTAATGTAAATCCAGAATTTTTCATGCTATCACCTATTTTCTAGGATACTATCCTAAATAAATTATAATAGAAATAGTTAAAAAGCTCAATAGTAAAAAGAAAAAAAGATTAAAATGAATCAATATCAATTTTAATCTTTTTATTTCCGTTTAAATAACCACTTGCTTGTACTATGGTTCTAATTGCCTTAGCAGTTTTACCATCTTTACCTATTAAAGCACCCATATCATCATTATCTACCATTACTTGAATATGATGAAATCCTTCTTCTTCAGTAGGAAACTCTTTAACAGATATCATATCTGGATTCTTTACTAAAGCACTTACTAGTTCTTCAGTTAATTTTACAAAATCCATTATTATTTACCTCTTTTTTGTTCATGAAATTTTGTCATTACACCAGCTTTGCTGAATAAGTTTTTAACAGTATCAGTTGGTGCAGCACCTTCGCTAAGCCATTTTAATGCTTTCTCATCATCAATTTTAACTTCTGCTGGAGTTACGATTGGATTATAATATCCAACTTCTTCTATAACTCTACCATCTCTTTTATTTCTTGAATCAGCAACTACTATTCTATAGAAAGGTCTCTTTTTAGCACCCATTCTTTTTAATCTTATTTTAACTGCCATTATATTTCCTCCTTTTTTCTATATGTATTATAACAAACAAAATAAAAAGTGTCAACATTTTTTGGTTGACACTTAATTATATGAATTTTTCCTCTACATTATCATCTATTTCTTTTATAACTTCTTCATCAACTTCATCATCATCTATAATATCCCATGGTTCTTCATCTTCTTCAATTGCTATTTTCATTTTTGTTTCACCCATTATTTCAATACCAAGTTCTTTTTCAATAGTATAATCAATTTTACCATCATTTATATTAACATTTGAACATGTTGGTTGTTTTAAACTTCTAACTATTATACTATTATTACTTGATAGACTGGAATCTTCTCTTTTTCTCACAGTAACAGTTTCACTATATTCTTGTTTTTTAGTTACTACAGATGTTTTACTATTATTATCATATGAATACCAAATATTTACATCATAACTACCATCAATTACTATTTTACCATTAGTTTCGTATCCTTTAAATTGATGTGTGATGGTTTTTGGTGATAACTTTTTGCTTTTTTTAAACAACTGACTTAAGTTGTTTTAGTTTAAAATATAAATCTACAGTTTTATCTTGATGAATTTCAATTTTATCTACTATTTTAAGTATTAACTCTCTTGGTGGATTTTTTCTTGTCTTAAGATATTCTTTTACCACCTTCCCCGTTTCTAATAAATCCTCTACGCAATTCTTTTCTTTATATTCTATAGCAGCAGTTTTTAATTCATCAATTTCATATTGTTTCTTTTGTTTTTGTTCTTCAAACTTATCTGTTAATTTTTTATAAGTATCTGGTGAGATTATATCATTTAATCTATCCATATATAATTTTTCAATTTTTAGGTCAATGCTTTTTATATCAATTTCTAATTTACCGATTTTCTTTTCTAATGTGTCTGTATATGTTGAAAGAGTCTTTTTTCTTTTTTCTACTACATCCTCATATCCAATTAAATCTATATATTTTTTACATACATTAGAAATAATATCTAATAGTTGTTCCTCTAAATTATTGTAGTTCATTGTATGTGGAGTACATTTATTATAAGCACTATTTTTTCTGTAGAAATTACAATAGGTGTAAACATACTGCTTGTGGGTAGGACGATTATCTCTTTTTGGATTACCAACACCTATTTTGTGTCCACATTCATGACAATACATTAATCCTTTAAAAGTTCTTATGTTTTCAGGTGTGGGTTGCCTATAATTTACTGCTAATAAATTTTGTACTCTTTCAAAAGTATCTTTATCAATAATTGGTTCATGTGTTCCTTCAACAATTATCCAATCTTCTTCATTAGTCTTAACTATTTTCTTTTCTCTAAAACTCTTTTTAGTATGAACGTTTTGTACCATATCACCAATATACATTCTGTTTCTTAACATATTCCTAATTGTGTGATAATTCCATTCGTAAGGAAATTGTGATTTCAATCCACGTCTAGTTTTTTTATAAACTTCAGGAATAGGAACCTTTTCCTCACTCAATCTTTTCATAACTGCACTTTGTGATTGTAATTCTAAATATAAACTAAATACTTTTCTTACTATATCTGCTGCTTCTTCATCTATAATTAGTTTGTGTTTATCATTTGGATCTTTAATATATCCAAACACTGGAATACCTCCCATATATTCTCCAGCAAATTGTTTAATTTTATAAACCCTTCTAATATTCTTTGATAAATCCCTAGAATATTTTTCATTTATAAAGTTGTTTAATGCTGCATACTCATTATTTGAGTTTTCTGAATTCCCCGTATCTATTTGTTCTTGTATTGCTATATATCTAATATTATTATCTGGAAAATAACAATCTAGGTAGTAACTACATTCAAAATTACTTCTTCCAAGTCTTGATAAACTTTTAGTAATAACAACTTTAATAGTGCCATTTTCCATAGCTTCTTGCAATTCTTTCCAACCCGGTCTATCAAAGTTAGTACCACTAACACCATCATCTACAAACTCTCTACACTTTTCTCCTATATTACCATTTCTAGTAATAAATTCATTCATTAACCTTCTTTGATTAGTAACACTCTCACTTTCATCACTTGCTCCCACTTCATCAGCTAATGATAATCTAATATATTTAGCTATTTCATTTGATTTGTAATTCCTCAAAGTTGTATAGTAATTAGAACAATCGTAGTTCATAGTCCTCCTTTTCTTGAATAATCAATTTTGAAATTTTTGTAAGTATAAATTTTATTATTTTAATGTTTTTTTTATATAATCATTCAAAAAATCATTAAAATCCTTCATTAGTACATCTAATATGGTTTCTCCATCTTCTCTATAATACAAATTAATATTCAACGTTTTATTCATGTTTATTGCCCCTTTTATTTAAGCATATGAATACAAAGCTCATTTATTAATCATTAATTTTTATTCTACAAAAAATCAGTTTTAATGCAAACAAAAAAACTAAACATACTATCTATTTTAGTTTAGTTCTTATTTCTTTATTTTTATATATTTAACTCGTTTAAAAATATTGCTACTCCATCTTCATCATTACTTTTAATTCTATATGTTGCCTTTTCTAACGCATTTTTTGTTGAATTACTAACTGCTGCACTTATTTTAGCTATTTCAAACATTGAAATATCATTATTGTCATTTCCGATAGCAATTATGTTTTCTTTTGATATATTCAAATATTCAGCTAATTTTAAAACCGCTATTCCTTTAGATGCTTCATTACTCACAACACTAAACCAAGTTTCTTCATTATTTTCTTTAGAAGAATCAAGAATATTCATTTTATATTCATTCTGCACTATTTCTTTAAATATATTGATTTTATTTTTTTCATGTCCAATTACCATAATTTGCTTTACTTTACTATTAATAACTTCATCAAAATTTTGTTCTGTTAACAAGATTTGATTATCATTTCTTGTAAACTGAGTTACATACTCGATATTTTCTAATACAAACATTATTCTTATATTATGTAGAATTGCATAATCATATAACAATTTACAATTTTTTTTATCTATATATTTTGCCCATATAATTTTTTGCTTCTGAACATCATATATTTCTGAACCGTTTGAAGAAATCATAAAACTATTTATACCAACCTCATTGCTTATTTTGAGAGTATGATATCTTGGTCTCGCTGTACAAATTACTACTATGTTTTCTTTTTCAATTTGTTTTTTTATTACCATTTTAGTAAAATCAGAAATCGTACCATCTGTTTTCCTAAGTGTTCCATCACTATCAATAGCAATTATATGTTTCATCATATTCACCTCAACATATTAAAATATCAGTTCAAAGAGAACTGATATTAATTTGCAAATTATTCGTTTATTGTTGTTTTATATACACCAAACAAATCGATCATTTCTCTTGCAATCCCTTTTTTATCACCATATTCTTCTGCATTTGCTTTCAATACATTTTCAACATCTGATAATGGTATATATCTCAACTCAAAATTACCATCTTTTTCATTTTCAGTATATTCGGTATTTTCTAAATTAGGTTCTTCATCTGTCTTAATTTCGTAATAATATATTTCTATTTTTCTATTCTTACCTTCTGCCGGCCAATCTTTATAATATCCAATTGCACAAGCAAAAGGTTTGATATTAGTTACATTTAATTCTATCCCAGTTTCTTCTAATACTTCTCTATTAACTGTTTGAATCAGCGTTTCATTATCTTCAACATGTCCTCCAGGAAATTGATAGTTGTTATGTGAATATCCTAACAACACTTCACTATTAGAATTTACTAATAATACCTTTACCCTTTTTACAACCTCTGTCATATCTGAATCTGTCAAATTATATTTGTTAGTAATTATTTGTTTCATTATTATCCCTCTCTTTTCTTAAAACTTTAGTTTTATTAGTTGAAACATTACTATTTATCTTATTACTGATTAATTCTGTAATTTTTTGAAAAGAGTATTGTTTATTCAAAAATAAATTTTCTATGGAAAATAAATCTTTTAAAATATCCAAATTTTCTCTTTTTTCAATAACTAAATCTAATAAGGTTAAAACTAAAGATGCTGTTTCTTCTACTGATAAATCTTCATTATTTATCAATAAATATGGCATATTATATTTTTTTAGTGCTTCAAAATATTTATCATATCCATCAACATATAACCTTTTCTTTTTAAGATCATTATCAGATATATTTCTATTTTTAATTCTTTTTATTCGTTCTTCAACAGTTGCATACAATATTATTGTTAAATCAGGTAATCCATAATTTAAAGCAAACATATCAAATAAAGTTGAATTTTCTTCATTGTACGAAAAATAATATGTTGATAAAAAACCACGATCCATCAATATATCCTTTTTTTTAGAATCTTCTAATACAGATAAATATCCTACCAAATAGTACATTGCTTGAATATTACTAGAATAACAACCATATATTTTTTCTGTTATTTTTTTTGATTGTTCATCATTTAAATACAGCAATTTCTTTATTGGTTTCTCTGCTATTGGCATATTTAATGACATTGATAAATGATTTATAATCGTACTTTTTCCTACACCATCTAACCCTTCAATACTTATTAACACTTTAATCCCCCCTATAGAAAATTATAACAATTATATATATATTATAACATAAAATTTTCTATTTAATAAGTTTTTTGCTTTCAGTGAATAAAATATCATGATATAGTTTATGTTCAGGATAAGCATTTAACCATTTTAATGAATTTATACAATCATAAACCAACAATCTGTTTTCAAAATTCTCCACTTGACAAACTTCAGGATAATATTGAACTAAATAATACATAATTTTGTCATAGTCCTTTGGATTTACAGGTGATTGTAATCCTTTTTTTATTAAATTATTGGGATTTCTAACCATTCTATTTATAGAATCAAAATCTTTATCTAATGGCGCAATACCACAGCATTCAAAATCTATCAATTTTAAACCATCATCTGAATATATAATATTATTAAAATGGATGTCTCCATGAGTAAATCCAAAACTAGCATTTTCAAAATACGATGCAAAAATATTTCTTAATTCACTCAAATAGTATATCTTATCAGATGAAATTATTTTAGATAATTTAATGCTATTTAAATATTCATCATATTTTAATAGCATGTTTGCAATAGCTTCATTTTTTTGTTCTGTTGGTTTATGTATTTTTTTTAGTATTTGAACTAATTTATTTAAACAATGTTCCCTTTGAGATTCATTTAAAGATCCCCATACATTAAATAAGTTGTTACCACTTATTTTTTCCTCAATAGTATAGATATATGGAATTGTTTCTTTTGAAGTATCATATGTTATTAATTTTGGATTAAAATAATTTGGGTTATCTATATAATATTGAATTTCATTTATTATTCCAAGTTCTTTTTCACTATTAATACAAATTTTAATTATATACATATTATTTATATTATATACAGCTCTATTAAACCCAATATTTTGTCGTTTGCAGCTCCAAACTTTCCCAAGACTATTCTTATTACATATTTCAACAACATAATTTATCAATGTATCTTCATTATTCATTATTTAATCCTCCATATTCCTATAATTATTTTTATTTTAATTAATTTTTTTTATTAGTTTTTTTATATTTGGATTATTTAGTTCCTGAATATTATCAATACCTAGCTCTCCCATTTTATCACCTAAACACCATGAACGATCATTATAAAAATCTTTATATAAATAAATTTCCTTATCTATAATTTCTCCTACTTCATATCCAGGTTTACATATGCAAGTACACCCATATACTTTATTATCAGGAGTTATACATACTTTTTTTACCCCCGCACTGCATTGAAACCTATTTGGTTCATACACAGTATCTACACCAAATGTACCACTTCTTCTAACTTCTAATTCATTAATATTATATTTTTCTCTAGCTTTTTTAATTTGTGAAAAAAAATCATTATAATCAACTAAATTCAATCCAATATCTGTTAAATTTTTAGCACGTCCTTGAATAAAAATTTTATTAAATTCAATTCCTGATGCACCTAATTCATATGCTGTATCACAAATATTAAAAGTGTCTTTAGCATTTTTATTTGTTATAGTAGTCATCAAAACAACTCTCAAATCTTTTTCTTTTAATTTTCTTATAACTTCATTTAACATCTCATTTGTAATTCCATTTAAGCTGTCTTGAATTCCAAAATGATATGACATAAATACAGTTTTAATTCCCGAAGATTTTAATAAATCAATGATTTCTGGTTCTTTAAATATTCTTAATCCATTAGTCATAATCCAATCTTGTCCTACTATTTTATAAGAACTTAAATATCCTAAATCAACTAGAGGTTCTGCACCATCTATTCTTACTATTTTATATCTTTCAGAATAAAATTTTGCCAATTCTTCTAATTCTTCAGGTGTTCTATTACCTGTATAACCAATATAACAATGTTTACATGCTACATTACATTTTGAACAAGCCATTAAAATAACTCTATTCCCTTCATATTTTTTTAATTCACGCATTTACTTTTTCCTCCTCGCTTTTATATCTTTTTTAAACCAATTAGGTATATCACTTTGAAAATAATTGGTGAATTTTAAAAATTCTTTTAATTTTTGTTCACCATCAACCAATGATTTTCCATCAATCCTTAATGTATACAAAATATAGTCCAATATATATATAGAACCGAATAAATTATATACTTCCCAAAATTCCATAGGTATATTATTTTGAAAATAATTTTTAATTACACTTGAATAGAAATTAGGAAATTCCATATTACAAGCGTTACTAGTCAAATCCATCCAAGGATGTGAAATAGCACAAACATCCATATCAATAAATACTAATTTATTATCGTCAACTATAATATTTCCTGGATGAAAATCGCCATGAATTATACTATTACCTTTTAATTCTTTAAGTGTATTTAGATGTTTCATTACAAAATCACGCAATAACATAATATTTTCTTTTCCTATTTCTAACTCCAACACTTTTTTAATTTTTTTTGAAAATGATTCTATAAATCTATCATAAATTGCTATTTGACTAGATATATTAATATTGTGCATTTTTAATAACTCTTTTGCAGCATATTCACCATATTGAATTTCTGTTTCAATATCAGTTATTTTTTTTTCTAAACTTGTACCATCTATCCATTCTAATAAAGCATATCCTTTTTCTTCAGTTAATAATCCTTTAGAATATATTTTAGGTACAGATATACCATTTTTTAATAACATTTCTATATTTTCTAAAGCTTTATATCTACTATTCATAAATCTCGCATCAAAAATTCTTAACAAATAATATTTATTGTTTTTATATAATTTATACTTTTCAACAGATGATGCTCCAGAATTAATTTTTTCTACTACTAAATAATCTTCAAATTTCATTTACTCAATTTCTTTCTTTTTTATATTATCTTGTAAAATTGCTTTACCTCTTTGTATATGAATAATTTTATCAGATATTTTATTAACAAATTCTTCCTCGTGAGAAACAATCAATAAAGTCATATCATCTTTAACCATTCTTATAATTAAATTTATTACTTCTTTTTTCATTTCTTTATCTAATGCGCTAGTTGGCTCATCCAATAAAATCAATTTTGGTTTCATAACTAAAGTACGAGCTATAGCAACTCTTTGTTTTTGTCCGCCAGATAATTCATCAGGATAACTATTTATTTTATCCTCTAGTCCTATTTTTTTCAAAATTTTCATTGATTCTTTTTTTGCACATATTTCTGAATATTTCTTTATTTTTATTAGACCAATAGTTAAATTTTGCAAAACGGTTAAATGTTCAAATAAATTATATTCTTGAAAAACTATCCCTACTTTTTGCCTCAAATCTAATATATTCATTTCAGTAATGTCAATATTGTCAAAATAAATATTACCATCATCAATAGTTTCTAATCTATTTATACATTTTAATAATGTACTCTTTCCGCATCCTGATTTACCAATTATTGAAACAACTTCACCTTTGTTTATTTCCAAATTGATATTTTTTAAAACATAATTATTTTTATATTTTTTTGAAGCATTAACTATTTTCAACATTATTTATCACCCCTTGCATAATTTCGCGGGTTTACTTTTTTATATAATAAATCTAAAATTTTGCTGATAAAATAGCACAATATAAAATAAATTATAGCTGTTATTATTAACGGAAAGAACGCTTCATAAGTTCTATTTCTAATTATATCACTTGCTTTTGTAAGATCCATAATAGATATATACCCAGCTATAGAAGTTAATTTTACTAATGATACAACTTCATTTTTATATACTGGAATTGTATATGTTAAAGCTTGTGGTAATATAATATATTTTATAGTTTGAAATTTATTGAATCCAAGTGCATATGCTGAGTGAATTTGTGAAATATTAATAGAATCCATAGCTCCTTTAAAAATTTCAGAAACATATGCAGAAAAATAAATAGAAAATGTAATAATTGCAACTAATACAGGTTCTATATTTATTCTCCCGAAAATAACATAATAAGCAGTTAGAAGCAACACAGTAATCGGAACACCTTGCATCACTTTTACATAAAAACCCCCAATTTTTCTTAATGTTCTAAATTTGCTTTTTCTTATACAATAAATTAGTATTCCTAGCATTGTTCCTAAAATAATAGATATTATAGAAATAATTGTAGTTGATATAAATCCTTCTAATAATAATTTATATCTTTGTTCCTCTATTACAGTTCTAAAAAAACTTTCTATTATATTACTTATAAAAAACCTTACATCAATTTTTAAAATAATGAACAAAATAATTACTAACAATATTATTAATAATATTTTTAATATATTTCTTTTCATATAAACACCTTACTATTGTCTTGTAACTAAAACTATTCCACCCGTATAATTTGGTTCAGAAAATAATACAACTTTTTGTCTTTCTTCAGTAACAATTATAGAACAACCTGCCATATCTACTTTTCCAGAAACAAGAGCAGCTATCATTCCTTCAAACGCCATTTCGACAATTTCTATTTTATACCCCAACTTGTATCCAATATAATTGATTATGTCAATATCATATCCAACTATTTTATTGTTTTTCATATATGCAAATGGTGCAGATCCTGATACAGTAGCAAATTTTATAATATCAGTATATTTATAATTGTATTTTTCTAATACTTTTAGTTCCTCTTTATCACCAAACCATTTTTCTTCTAGCTCTGTTAAGGTACCATCTTTTTTCATTTCTAAAATAATTTCATCTATTTCTTCTTTTAAAGTATTTTTTTGTGGATTTATAGCAAAAGCATAACTGTCTATTGTCAATTTTTCATTTAAAATTTTTAATCCGTAATTATTTTTCAATATTTCCTTTGCAAGTGGTTCATCTGTTAAAAAAGCATCTATCTTTCCAGATTTTAAAGCTGATATTTCATCGCTATAACTATTATAATAAGCAGGTGTTGCACTTTTTATATTGTTTTTCAGTATAGTATCATATTCTGAACCAGTATATACACCTATTTTAGAATTTGACAAGTCTTCAATATTATTAATAGATTTAAAATTATTAATACATCCAGTAATTAGTAAACAAAATGTTACTAATACTACATAACTAATTTTTTTTAACATACGCTACACCCTTTTCTTTTATATCTTTATCTGTTTCGATAACAAATTTATCGAATATTAATTGCATTTTTTTCAATGTTTCTGTTTCACTTTCACCCATAACTTGAACCCATCCAGAAGCATCATTTCCCACTCTTCTTTTAACTTGAAATTCGCCTAATTTTGCAAACATTTCTCCTCGTATAACACCATCCATTTTTAATAATTCATCTAATGCTGTTATACCTGTTATTATACCTTCCTTATTAGGCAAATATAAATCTCCTACACTAATAATCTTATCACGATAATTTAGTTCAACTTTTTTCTCTATCATAATATCAATTAATAATTCATAAATATTAATTCCATATGAAAAGCTATGGTTAGTAGTTGCTTGACATCCTGGTAATCTCCATCCTAATTCGCTAGGCATCACTTTACCATCATCGCTTATAAAAACTTCAATTGTCATGACTCCATTTTTTAAACCCATTCCAGAAACTATCGTTTGAATTAAATCTTTAGGAACAAATTGAAAATATTCAGGAACTTTTGGAACTGTCATATGACAATTTAAATTATTAGCAATTGCTGCCCAAATAGTTGCATTTGGAATATATGTAATATAAGAATCTAATACTTTTCCATCCTGCACAATACTTTCAATAGACCACTCATGATCATCACAAAATGTTTCTACCATATATTTATTAGGTTTTATTTGTAAAGATAAATTTTCAATATCTTCTAAACAATTGATAATATATGTATCTACACTATTCATTCCTCTTCTTGGTTTGAAAACGATTCTTTTCCCACCATGATTATTAAAAAAATTTATTATATCTTGTTTATTTTCTATTGCAGAAAAAGAGACTGTATTTAGACCTATTTGGTTAAATCTTTCTTTCATATTCACTTTATCTCTTACCCATAATACTTGTTGTTCTGTTAGGGAAGGTAAATTTAACAATCTTGCAAAATTATTAGCATATTCCAAATAATATTCTGAATCATTTAAAAAATTAGTTGGATTAAGATTATTTGCTTGACACCAAATTTTGAATTTATCAACTTCTTCAAGAATATCATTTTCATAATTAGCGACAAATACATTATATTTTTTTGTTTGTTCTAAATATTCTTGTGAGAAAAATTTTAGATTTTTAGTAGTTCTTAAAATTATTATATTTAAATCTTCTCTGCCAAACAAAGTTTTTGATAGTGGGCATTCCATCTCCTCAAAATATAACAAAGTCTTTTTCATTTTATATTCTCCTTTCTATTTTTTTTACTAATGTGTTTAAAACCTTTCCTTGAACTTCTTCATCAGAAATATATTTTATAAGTAAATCAGGTTCTGTTAATTCTACTTCCATTATATATGGTCTATTATTTTGTAAAACAATATCAATTCTAGCATATAAGTATCCAGAAAATTCAGGAATATTTGATACTTTTATTGCTAAATCGAATACACTTTTGGGAATTGTTGTTAAATATTGTGGTTTTTTTTGTTCTCCTAAAACTCCAGGAAATCTTAACATATTATGAGTATTAATTCCATCTATATAAATACAAGAGTATTCACCTTTATTAATACCAGCAATGAATGGTTGGATTATCAAACCATTATCAGATTGCTGTAATATTGTTTCATATTTTTTTATAACATTTTCGTCTATTTCTTCAGTTAAATCAAACTTATATGTATTATTTCCACTACCCGATATAATAGGTTTTATAACAAATTTTTGCCCATACAAACCCAGTTTATTCCAATCAATTGCTTCTTTTATTATAGTTGTTGGAATACAGGGAATATCATATTTTCTTAATATCTCAAATTGGATATCTTTTTTTATATTATCTAATATTATATTTACATCATTAAATATAACAATATTATTCGATTTAACAAACAATAACCATTCTTTAAATTGCTCATAATAATCTTGATATCCCCAAACAGATCTTAAAATTAAACAATCATATTCAATATAGTTAATACCACTATTTTGCCACGAGATTATTTCTGCATTTATCCCATTTTTAATTAATTCTTTTTGAAATAATAAATCTTCTTTAATTTTACCTTTCCACTTATCGCAAGACACAATTCCAATTTTTTTCATAATTTATTTCAACTTCCTTAAGCATCTATTCATTGCTCCAAAATGTCCAATTAGATCTTCTCTTGGTAAAGCTGTAGTAACTCTTCCCACTATTTGTTCTGGATTAGGCCATGAAATAGATTGTCCTAGAATTATTTTTATTTTTTCCTGCTCATACATATATTTTAATAATTCACTCTCATTTGAGATTATTCTTCCATAATCACTTTTTTTGTTTTTTAAATTTGTATAATCTAACATCGCAAAAAATCCTGATTCTGGTATCGTTCCGTTTACAAATTGTACTCCAGGAATTCCTTCAAAAATTTCCTTTACATTAAAATCATTTTTTGCATACCTTATAATGTCTCTTTCTATTTGGTGTCTAATTTGATAATCTTCAATTGTATCTAGGCCTTGAATTAAAGATTTTAATAATTCTAATCTATATTTATATTCGCTAATTATTGGATTAAAATATTTTTGATATTCTATCTCCCTCTTTTCTGTTGCATTAAAAGCGCCTGCTAATGCTTTACCTTGTAATACAGGCGAAGAATCCATCGTTTGAAAAATATAATTTCTTATTCCTCTTATTATTATTTCGTTTGCAACTACCATACCAGACCGTATTGAAGCCATTCCATAACTTTTTGATAATCCAGTTATAGTTATTGTATTATCAAAATATTTTTGATATGTTCCCATAGGTTTTGATAAATTATTTCTATCATATGTTAAATCCCTATAAATAATATCATCTATTACAAATACACCTTTTTTTAAACAAATATCACCAATTTGTTCTAATAATTGAGAATTCTTTTCACTCATAACCTTTCCTAATGGATTATGTGGATTTTCATTTAAAAAAGCAACAACTTTTGGTATATAATTTAATTTTCCTTCATATTGTTTTTTTAATTTACAATTAATTTCATCTATTCTTTTAGAAAGTTTTTGAGGATTTACATACCAATTATCGTCTTCAGACAATGGTAAAATTTCTACTGTTGCACCAGATGCCCTTTCAGGAACAAATGTAAATAATCCATAGTTTGGCCCTGTCATCAATATAACATCATATGGTCTTGCAATTATTTTCATAATAATGTTAAATGCTTGAGTTGTTGAAACAGTAAAAATAATATTATCATGACTAATACCAGTGTTACTTTTAAAACCTTCTTTTTTTAAATAATCAGCTATAATTTTCCTTGAATTTTCATCACCTGCAGCCATAGGATAATCAGAAAGTTTATCCTGTTGTATTTCTTCAATTAACGCCTCTTTACAGGGAGGAAATGCTGGGGTTCTCATTGGACTCCCACCACCTAAAGATCTAGAATTCAAATCTTTAATTTTATCATTTTCTAAAACATACAAATCATTACCATATAATTCAAATGCATTATATATTTTTAAAACTTCTGGAGAAAATGAATTTCCATCTTCTCTTCCTCCTAAATTTGGCAATCCCCTAACAAATGATTCTAACACAGGATTTTTTTCTATTACTCTTTTTAATGAATCAGTTATATTTTGCATAATATCCCACCTAACTATAAGTATTATATAATGATAAATAACAATTTAATTATTCAAATTTTCAATAATAGTAATCTAAATATTTGATTATCCTTTTTGAATTAAAGATATATCAGGCAGAGAAACTATATATCGATAATCTTTAATTTTATCATTTTTCAAATTTAAATAATCATAATTTTTCTTTTTAATTAATTTATATGCATAATCAATTGTTGATACAGGTAACCAATATATAGTTTCTTTAGTATATTTATTACTAAAGAATTCAATACCTTGACCTAGTTTCAAAGCCGTACTATATGAATAATTAAAATAATCATACACATCTCCAATAGGTCTTATCATATCTAAAAATTTTAGAGATTTTATTTCTATATTATCATTATTAAAATCCTTTTTCATAATTCCTTTTGTAACATCGTCAAAGGAAAAAGTACCATTATCATTTTGAACTAAATTTATCATATGTCCCTTTATACAAACACACATTGAATATATATTAGCCTTTTCTAATAATAACTTATATATTACTGATAACGAATTACATATTCCCTTTTTTCTTATTAAAACATCTTGAATTTCTAATCTACGATCGCATCTAATATTTTTAAATCTTAATTCATATAATTTTTTATAATCGTAAGAAATATTATTAATAAAAAAATCAAAAATTTTCTTTCTTTTTTGAAGTGTATTATCCAATTGAGTTATATTGATTTCTGTATACATATCACTAATCAACTTATCATAATCAATATAAGATAAATTCAACATAAACAATGATTACCTACCTTTCCTATATTATGTTAATACATTTTATGCTATGTAATTTTCTTTTAGTTTTTAAATAATTTATTAAGCATAGATTAAAACATTAATTAAAAAATTGACATTAATAAAATATATCAATTTAATTATATAATAAAAATTAAGCACTTAATTATACCAATTTTTAATTAAGACTATAACAAAATTTGATAAAGAAAGAGACTAATTATTTATATTAGTCTCTTTCATAAAAGGTATTACATATTCTTCAATTCGAGGAATCAAAACCCATGCAATTTCACCATTTTCAATCATATTATATAGTTCATTCAAATCAATCCACTTTACTTGAACAGCTGTATTATCAACAAAACATATTTCATTTAAATCAATATCCTTGTTTATAATATAAGTTTCATAAATATAATGATATGGATCGCGTAATTTTGTATCAATCTTTCTTAATTCTGACTTTGATATTTGTATTCCAATTTTAGATTTTACTGATTTGATACAAGTATCAATTTGATTATCTCCGCTTAAAACATTACCATTAATACTATTCCAAAAACCAGGATAATGAATATTATAATTTAAAGTGTTTCTTATTAACAACAATTGTTTTTTAGAGTTTAATATCCATACATTTATAGAATAATGGTATAAACCATCTGGTATTTCATCAGTGTTATTTATTATAATACCTGTATTATTAAAATTGCTATCGTACAAATCCCATTTACTCATTAAAATCCTCCTCATACTGTTTTTTTAATATATTAATAAATTTAATAATATTACTGATGTTATTTCTTTTATTATATACAATATATATATTATCCCTAAAAAATTCTTCTTTCAATTTAATTTCCTTAATATCACCACTTGCTATTTCTTCCTTAAAAAACTCTCTATTACCAAAGCATAATCCTAAATTATTCTTCACTAATTCTTTAGATAGTATACTATCATTAATTGCAACAATATTTTCAAATAAAATACCATTTTCAAAACATATTTTTTGAAATTTACCATTTTTCTTATTTGGACACATTGATATTAATTTTGTATTTCCTAATTCACTAATTGACTGAATTGATTCATAATTTTTTGATAAATCTCTACCTGAAACAAAAATATTATCCAAAACACATAACAAACTTTTATTATCTGAATTAATTAAATTTGTATAATCCTCATAATCAATAACAATATCATATTCATCATTAAATTTTTTAATATCTAACTTTGAATATAATTTTACATTAATATGTATATTAGGATATGTATTTATAAATTCTACTATCGAATTTTTAAATATAAAATCAGACAAATAATGGCGAACACCAATATTTATTTCCATAGTGTTTTTGTTATCAAATTGTTCCAAATTTTGATTTAAAATACTAAATGCTGATTTAAGATTCTCATATAAATTATACCCGTCTTCTGTTAATTCAAAATTTTTATGATCCCTAATAATTAAAACTTTATCTAACTGTAATTCTAATTGTTTTATATTATAACTTAAAGATGATTGTGCGATATTCAAATTTTTCGATGCATTTGTAAAACCATTATAATAAACTACATAATAAAAGTATTTAAATAGGTTCAAGTTAAAATTATTCATAAAATTCCCCTTTCCTAAGAAAAAAATACAAGATAATTGAACGCTTGTCAAATTATATTTTTTTTATAGTGGAAAAATGCCATTAAAATTATATTAATTATATTAATTATAATATATTTTGTCAACCTATAAAAAATCAACAAAATCCTGCTTTTGTTAATTAAAATAATAGTTATCACCAACGACCAAGAGATGATTTATTACCCAACAACCTAATACTGTCGTAGGTTCTACCTCTGTAGTTAGAGTGTAGTTGTTTTTAAAATATTTTTTACCTTTTCCAAGAATTGCTTTTGTAACAATTTCTTTGAATGCTGCCACTACTAATCCCCCCTCACTTTAATTTATGCTTATAACACAAAAAAGTGTCTAAAATTTTAGACACTTTTAACTAACTATTTCACCATTAAGACTCCATGTCTTAACATCTGTAATTTTTACATTAACAATTTTACCTATATTATCCTCTGTAGCTTTAACATTTACTAATTTATTTGTATCAGTATATCCAGTAAGCATATTATTATCTTTTTCACTAATACCTTCTATTAATACTGGAACAATCTGATCTAACATTTTTTTATTGTTTTCTAATGCATATTTATTTATTAGTAAATTTAATTCAGCTAACCTATTTTTCTTTTCATATTCTGTGGTTTTATCAGGAAGCTTTGCTGCAGGAGTATTTTCTCTTGGTGAGTATACAAAAGTATACGCTAAATCGTATTTACACTCATTAACTAAGTTTAGAGTTTCTTCAAAGTCTTCTCTAGTTTCTCCTGGGAATCCCACTATTATATCTGTTGTAATACTAACATTATCAATCTTACTTTTAATTTTATTAAATAGTGTAATATATTCTTCTTTAGTATATCTTCTACCCATTAATTTTAATATTCTATCACTACCTGATTGAACAGGTAAATGAATAAATGGCATTATATTTTTATTTTCTGCAATAACATCTATCATTTTGCCAGTAAAATCCCATGGATGTGAAGTAACAAATCTAATTCTATCAATATTAGTTTGTGATACATCATATAATAAATCTTCCATACCATAATTATCATACAAATCTTTACCATATGCGTTAACGTTTTGACCAAGTAATGTAATTTCTTTAACACCACTATTAATTAATTGTTTTACTTCAGCAATAATATCTTCTTTTTTTCTACTTCTTTGTTTACCCCTAGTATATGGAACTATACAATAAGTACAAAATTTATCACATCCATACATGATATTAACCCATGCCTTATATTTGTTTTCTCTTTTATATGGTAAATTTTCAATTACATTACCTTCATTACTCAACACTTCTATTTCTTGTTGTTTTTTATTAATAGCTTCTAATAATATATTAGGTAATCTATGAATGTTATGTGTACCAAATACTATATCTACCCATTTATATTTTTTGTTTATATCAGCTACTACAATTTCTTCTTGTGCCATACAACCACACAAACCTATAATTATATTTGGTTTAGTTTCACGTAAATGTTTAATTCTACCAAGCATTCCAAATACCTTATTATGTGCGTTTTCTCTAATCGCACAAGTATTTAATAAAATTATATCGGCTTCTTCCATGACATCAGTTTTAGTAAATAACATCTCTTCTAAAATTGCACATAACATTTCAGAATCGTGTTCGTTCATTTGACAACCATATGTTTTAATAAAGTATTTTTTATTTTTACCGATTTTCATATTTTGATTTACATTATATTCATTATACAAAAATTCAGGTTTTACATTTGTTCTTTTTCTTGCTTCTTTCATGTTTGGAAGTAACATGTACATCACTCATTTCTAAACACAAGTATTATACCACATATAAAAGAAAAAAATAGAAAAAACATTAAAGTTTTTTCTATCTTATACTAAGTTCTGTACCATAGCTTTTAACAACAAATTCAGCAGATAATACTTTATTCTGTGCTTCATTACCCACTTCGCTGTCAAGCCACATTGTATATTCAAATGTTTTTTCACTATTCTTATCTATTTCACCATTATGTAATATAAAATCAACACAATTATTTTCTTCATTAAATTGTAGATTATATAGAAAATCCACATATGAATTATCATCTATAATTAATTGATATTTTAAAAAGTTATAATCAAGAGTTGATGAATTATGAATTCTATAAATTATTGAATATTTTGAATTAACATTTGCATTATTTATAAGTTTAAACAAACCTTTATTATTGTTATTAATGGCTTTTGAATCACTTATTGGGTATATATTTTCTAATTTTAAAGGTTTAACTTCTTGTAATAAAACAGTTTGATTACCATTAGACTCTGCAAACGCTGCCATTGTAGTATTTGGGTTAATCCAAAGTGAGAACGCTAATGTAAATATAAAAGTAGCAAAACATACTTCAACAACTAAATTTCTAATCTTTCTATTTATAATTTTTAATTCATCCATAATAATCCCCCTTAGTTGATAACATTATACCATTTTTTTGTGTTTTTTTCAAATCGGCATCATATATAGTATAAACAAAAAATTCGGGAGCATTCCCGAATTTAATTATTTAAGAAATTATTTTTGTTTTGCATCAACTGAAACTGTTGCACCAATTACTAAACCTTGTAATTGATCTTGTACAGCATCTGCAGTATTTTCAATATAGATTAATACTTTATATTCATCAACAGATCCACCTTCTGGAATATTGATTGGAGCAGTGTTTAATTGTTTTTTATCGAAGTTTCCATCAGTTTTTCCTACAGCCATTTTGAAGTTTCCACTTGCTTTAACTTCTTTAACATCATCAGTGATTTGAACTAATTCCCATTTTAATTGTTCTAAATCCCCACCATTTAATGGGTTTTTAGTAGTACCAGCATTTAATTTAACACCAGTAGTAGTTAAGAATATATTATATTCAGAACTAATTGTTGTATCAGTTGTATTAACTGTTACAGGTAATTTAGCAACATCAGCGTGTCCTAATTTTTTATCAATTGTATTAATGTCATCTGCATCAACAGGTATAATATTACTTTCTTGAACAGCAGTAGATGCTGCAGAAATTTTTAATACACCAGTATCAACATTTTGATTAACAGCATTTCCTGTTGCACTGAAGTATGCAAATGATGCACCAACAATAGCAACTAATAATGTAGCAACTGCAATAACTGTTAATAAAACACTATTTTTACCTCTATCCATTATTGTTTTCCTCCTTATAAATTTTAATTGTTTTTAAATTATTGAGCGTTTTGAGTAGCTTTACCGTTTAATGTAATTGTAAAGTCGATGTCTTGTAATTTATTTTGATCGTCACCAGAATCTTTTACATAAACGTATAATACATAAGTATCAATTAATTGTTGATTAGCTATGATTGGTTTATCTTTAAGAATTTGATGTTTTGTTGTAGCTTCAAATGCTGTTTCACCAATAATTTCTTCATCACCATCGTATAATCTGTATTTAATATCTGATACATCTCCACCTTTTAATTCAACAGCTTCTCCGCCTTGATTTTCAACAACTGTTCCAGCATTAAGACTAATAACAGTTTCTAAATCAACAGCATAAGTACCATCGATTGATGAAGTACCAGTTACTTTAAAAGGAATTTGAACTACATCTTCATTAGAAATATTATTTTCCATTACACTTTCATCCCAAGTAGTTGGTTTGATATTTGTAACATGTGTAGCATCTCCATTAGCAGCAACATTTAAGTTTAAGTTTGAAGTTGTAACTTGTTGTGTAGTTGTTGTACTAGTTGCACTAAAATATGCAAATGTAGCACCTGCTAAAGCAACTAATAATGTAGCTGCACCAATTACTGTTAAAGTAACTCTACCTTTCATATCTTCACGTTCCATCTTTCTACCTCCTATCATAATCAATGATAACATAAACTTCTTTTTGATGCAACAGTTTTGAGTATAAAATTCAAAATTAATAGTAAGAATTTTTTTTAAAACAAAAAGTAGATTGATTAAATCAATCTACTTCTATCATCTCACTATTAAATTATAAATCTTGTTCAGCTGAACCAGTTACAGAAATTTTGAAATCTAAACCTTGTAATTGATTTTGATCATCATCTTTGTTTTCAATATAAACAAAGATTACAAAACGTTCTTCTTCAGCAATTTCTCTACCTGTTATAATAGCTTTAGCAACTTCAGGTTCTTCTAATGTACCTTCAACATTTAATGGAGTATAACTAGATCCATCATATTCATACACTTTGTATTTTACATCTGCTAAAGAACCACCAATTAAATTAATTTCATTTCCTAAAGCATCTGTTCCTTTTGTTTTTAATGCAAGTCCAGGTGCAGTCATATCAATATTATAAGTACCAGTTGTTGTAGATCCACTTAATACTTTAAATGAAACTTTTGCGATATCTTCGTTTTCAAGGTTTTTAGTCATATCATTATCCCAACTAGTTGGTTTAATATTAGTGATATGATTTGTTGTTGTATCAGCCTCAATCTTTAAATCTAATACAGCTGTTGTAACTGTTTGTTTAGTTGTTGTACCTGTCGCACTGAAGTATGCGAATGTTGCACCAGCTAATGCAACTAATAAAGTTCCTGCTCCAATTACTGTCAATAAAATTTTATTTTTGTTTCCTTCCATTTTACTTACCTCCTCTATGATTATAATATTATCACATAATTTTTTTACTTGCAACAAATAATTTCAAATTTTATTTTTTTATTTTTATAGTTGTAAACTTTTAATCAATTTGATCTGCTCTACCAGTTAAACTAATAGTCATATTAATATCTTGTAATGTATTTTGTGATTCATTCTTATTTTCAATATAAACATATAAAATATAATTATCATTTAATGAAACACCTTCAAGGATTGGCGCATTATTAATAATATCTTCATCAAAATTTGAATCTAGACTTCCCTCTTTTAAAGGAGTTATTTCCCCTTGTTTAAATAATTTATATTTAAAATCTGAAGCACTACCACCTGTAAACTTTGAATTTGTTGGAATAGTTGCCTTCATATTAACATCATAAATTGCCTTTACACCAGCTGGTGTTGTAACTGAAAACGGTATTTTTACAATATCAGTGTTAGTCTCAGCAGAAGCTAAACTTACCCAAGTAGTTGGTTTAATATTATCTACATTAGTTGAACCTTTTAAATTTATAGATATTGCTAAACTAGATGTTGTAATTACTTGAGGCTCTGATGTACTAATTGAACTATAATATGCAAATGTCGCACCAACTAATAATACAATTAATGTTAATGTTGATAAAATTGTAAGTACTCTTCTATTATCATTATCCATTTTTAATCCTCCTATACTATAGTAATAATATCATATATAGTTTTAATATTCAATTTCTTTTTTCATATTTTCAACATCCACACCACTAATAGCGTCAAATCTTTTAGTAATTTTTTCTGTTGTTTTATGAATGTTTTCAACATCATTATTAACTGTTTGAATACTTCTTGATAATTTGTCCCATCTTTCTTTATAACGTCCAAATTCAATACCCAATTTATTTAATTCTTCATGAATAATTGATGTATACTTATCTCTTTCCATATTTTTCATAATAACTTGAATTACAGTTAAAGTACTAATAAGTGTTGTTGGTGAAGTAATCCATACTCTTTTTTTATAACTATACTCAACTAAATCAGGATGATAGGCATTAATTTCTGCAAAAATTGCTTCAGCAGGTAAAAACATTATAGCCTGATCCGATGTTACTCCATTAATAATATATTTATTACTAATCGCATCTATATGTTTTTTCACATCTGCTTTAAATAGTTTTTCAGCATTTTGTCTTTCTGCTAAAGATAAAGTTTTATCCACCATCATTTGGTAATGTTCTAAAGGAAATTTAGAATCTATACCAATCATACCTAATGGTTGTGGAGCAAATAAAATACAATCAACAATAGTTGAATTTGGTAATGTAAATTGCATTTGATAAATAGAATCGTTTTTTTCTCCAAATACATTAGACATAATATGTTTTAAATTAACTTCTCCAAAAATACCTCTACTTTTTTTATCAGTAAGTATTCCTTGCAATGAAACAATGTCATTAGATAAAGTATCTATTTTCTTCTGTGCTTCATCAATCTTAGATAATCTTTCTAATACAGAATTAAATGTTTTATTAGTCTTTTCAAAATTCTCATCAATTCTATCATTTACTTTATCATTTATTCTATTTAATCTAACATCCATTCGTTCAGTTAAACTATTAAAATCCTCATTCATAGTTCTAGATAAATCAGATTTAAAATCCCCTATTTCCTTTGTAACATTCACTTCTAATTTTCCTAATCTTTCAGTAATATTTGATTCATTAATATTTTTAAATAAAGATATTACACCAATAATAACTAACAATATTAATAAACCAATAATTATATAATCCATAACTACATCTCCTTACTATCCTAAATAATTATAATATAAAATCAAGAAATTTTAAAGACAAAAGAAAAAAGCTATTTAAGCTTTTTGTAATTTTCATATCCTCCTACTAAACTAATAGTGTCATAACCTTCATTTCTAAGATAATTAACTAAAGATCTACTTTGAATTCCCTTTTGACAATAAATATAATATGTAAGTCCTTTTTTTAAATACTTAGATGTATTAAACATAAGTTCATTCTTTCCAATGTTTTTAGCATAAGGTATATGTTCTAATTTGTACGAAGTAACGGTTCTTATATCAATTAAGTTTATTTTAGGATTTAGTATTTTTTTTAAATTAATTGATAAAATACTTCCCTCCATATAACCACCCCTAGTTTAATATATGAAGAGAAGTACTTTCACACAATTATATTTATCATATAAAAGAAATTAAAAACATCATTATAATACCTAATATTACTGCATAAATATACTTTTTATTATATTTCATCGCTGTAGGTAATAATTCATCAACAACTACATAACTCATCATACCTGCAGTTATTCCTAAAATATATATAGGTAAATTAAATTTAACAAATAAAGATGAAAATAATAATCCAATTAAGCCACCTATTAGCGTTGATAACACTGCAAATAATGTGTATATAAGAGTTTTCTTTTTATCATTAGTACTGTAATACATTGGTGATGCCAAAGCAATTCCAAGCGGAATATTGTGTACAATTATTCCAATAACAAAAGGCATAAATATGCTATCATTATGCTCTAAAATAGTAAACAAAGCAACACCTTCTGTAATATTATGTAACATTATACCTATAAAAGTTATTATTCCAACATGCTTTAAATTTTCTTTCTTTTCTTTTTTATTATGACCGTGATTATGGGAAGGTACTAATTTATCAAGAGATTTAGAAATTAAGTACCCAACTATTGATAATACAATAAGCCACAAAATATTTAATTCTTCTATTACTTCACCAAAGATATCAAATACTAATAACGCAACAATTATTCCACAAGAAAAGCCAAGTAAATTACCCAACATTTTTTCTTTTTTGTTATCAACAAAGAAAACAATTATTGTTCCTATAAACATACTAAGACTAATTAAAAACATTAATATCAATGTATTCATAAATAATCACCGAAAAATATTATAACAGTTATTTCATTAAAAATATAGTATAAAATTTAATTGTTATCAATAAAAACAGAATTAAAACTTTTAGGTATAGGACTTTTAAATGTTAAAGTTTCTTTAGTGATAGGATGAATTACTTCTAATTCTGTTGCATGAAGCCCCATACGTTTTATAGGATTTAATGGTGAATTATATTTTTTGTCACCAACTATTGGATGACCAATATCATTCATATGCACTCTTATTTGATTTTTTCTTCCTGTATATATTTTTATATTTAATAATGAATATTTAGCGTTACCTTTTATCTTTTCATAATAAGTAATAGCTAATTTTCCATCATCTTTTTTATTACTTGAATATGAAATAAAATTTTTATTTTCCTTAATATATGATTTTATTGTATCTTTATCTTTCTTTACATTTCCGCATACTAACGCAATATATTTTCTTTCCTTAACAAGACTATCCCAGTTATTTTGTAATTCATACTTAACCTTTTCGCTCTTTGCGAAAATAATTAAACCACTTGTATCTTTATCTAATCTATGAACAATAAATATTTTATTGTTTTTGTTTTTTTGCTTTTCATATGTATATACTTGGTGAAATAGTGTGTGTTCTTTTTCCTTATCAGTTGATACAGTAAGTAATCCACAAGGTTTGTTGATAACTAAAATATGTTTATCTTGATAGATTATATCTAATTTATTTTTTTTCATAATTATCACCCACATTAATTCCAGCTGTATAACCTGTTGATAAAGCTAATGTAATATTATATCCACCAATAGGACCGTGAATATCCAAGCATTCTCCTACAAAGTATACACCCTTATTTATTGTTGATTCCATTGTTTTACTATTTATAAATTTCATATCTATCCCACCACCAGTTACATAAGCTTCATTAATATCATAAGTTTTTAATATTTCAAAAGTACATTTTTTTATAGTTTCAACTAACTTTAAAGTTTGCGTTTTAGTAAGATTTTTAATTTTGAAATTATCTTGCAAATTATTAACATTTAATATATAACTAGATAATCTTTTAGGAAAATAATTGTTTAGAAATGTATTTATTTCTTTTTCTCTATTATAATTTATAATTAAATTATATAATTCGTCATCAGTTATATTTGGTAATAAATCAATATTTATAATATTTATTTTATCTAAATATATATATTCACTTGATTTCATAATTGAACTTCCACTAAGTCCTTTATGAGTAAACATTAAATTACCATAAAATTCATTTTTATTAAATGATACTCTAACATCTTCTAAAGATATACCAGCTAAGTCCAATTTATCTTTAAGTATAATACCTGTTTCTGCTGGATATAAATCTATAATAGGTTGATTTAACATTTTAGCAAACATTATATGATCTCCACTGCTACCAGTATTTTTAAAACTTGTCCCGCCAGTAGCAACAATTAAATTTTTTGTTGTATAAATATCTTTGTTAGTAATAATTTTAATATTATTTTCTTTATAGATGATTTCTTCAACGCATTCATTATAATTTATTTTTGTATTAATATTTTTTAATAATGCATTTAAAATGTCAACTGCTTTATCACTAACAGGAAAAATCTTATTTTCATCTTCTTCTTTTAATGGTACATTATTGTCTATAAAAAAATTATAAATATCCCATGGTCCAAAATTATTTATAGTACTATATAGATGTTTTCTATTATGATGTATTTCATTTAAAAAATCATTATTACTTTTTAAATTTGTTACATTACATCTACCACCACCAGTAATAAGTAACTTTTTACCTGGTTTATCATTTTTTTCTAATATTAATAATTTAGTGTTTTTATCTATAACATTAGCTGCCATTAATCCAGCAGGACCTGTGCCAATTATTATAACATCATACATAATATCACTATCCTTAACTTTTGTAGAAGTACAACAACTACTAACTGATATAAGTATAGTACAATTTTTAACATTTTGATTATAAATTTGTAAAATTTCAAATAATATCGATTAAAAACTACGATTATATGGTAAAATATATTTGGATAATATGAATAATCATAAGATAAAGGTGATTTTATGAGTGAAACATCAGAAAAAATAACAGAGTTTTTAGATAACAAAGGAATAAATGATCAGTTCATAAGAAATATAGTTAGTGGTTTTATAAATAGACATACTGAATTATATGGAGATGTTATTCCTTTCGAAAGTTTAATGGAAAGATTAAATACAAATTTAGATTCTATAAACTTAGTTGATCCAAATAATAAAATAAATGATCCAAAATATGCAAATGTAGTTGGTCGTTATGAAGGATTTAAGAAAAATAGTATATCTATGTTTTTTACCCAAGAACATTTAAGAAACCCACAATTAAGAGAAGATTTTATAGGAATTTTAATACATGAACTTACACATTGTGCATATACTATTAAACAAAATGATTTTTATAAAAGTGAAAAACACATATATGGAACCTATGAAGAATTATTAGATGGAAGAACACCATTAGTTAGTGGAAACAACACATATATGGAACCAATTGTCAATCATATTTCTACTCGTATATTTGGACAGAAAAATGGAACATACCTATCGCAAACAGTTAATATAGAAAAATTAACCAGAATGCTTGATGAAAAAGAAATTATTAAAAGCGCTTTTAATTCAGATGAAAAGGAATTTAAAGAATGTTTTGCAGTATTACCTGAGGGAGCATATGAATATTACACTGAAGGTATGGAATGGTTAAATGGACCAGGTGAATATGGATTTAAACGTGGAACAGAAATAATGAATAATTTCTTTAATGGAAATATTCCAAGTTTAACGCAGAAACAAAAGCAAATTAAGGAATTAAAATCATTAAAAAGATCATTAACTTCAACACCAGATTTATCTAAAGAACCCCAATTAGAACAAACGCATATAAAAGCATTAAAGAAACAAGGATTTATAGATATGCTTCTATTAACATTAATTTTAATAATGGTTGTGGCAACAGTAGCTACAATAACATTAATGTTTTTAAAATAAGGTTACAACATATTTTATTAATACTAGGGTAAATGTGTTATAAGCCTTTTTTCTTTTTAATAAAAAAAACTAACCTGAGGTTAGCAATTTATTACTCTCGAATAAAAAGTTCGAGTTTGACATCAACTTGGAGGGGCCAGACGGATTTGAACCGACGATCAAGGTGTTGCAGACCCATGCCTTACCACTTGGCTATAGCCCCATCAGTAATTAGTATTATAACAAATTTAAATTAATTTGACAATTACTAATTACAATATATTATATAAAATAATTAAAAATTTGTGCGTAAAACTATAAATACATTACTTTAATTTATATCTATAATTTACATTTCTTATTTTAATTTCAAAATTTATTTTTTCAGCGCCACTAATTTCATTAGTGACTTCTAAAAATATTTCTTTACCATTAAAATTATTAGAAATCAAATTATATAAATTTTTCTGTCTATAAGTTTTACCATTTTTAGTATAAGTTATAGAACCGAATTTAGATAAATATTGTGATATATCTTTAATATAATAATTAGCAGTGTTTCCCAATTTACCATCAATAATTAATTTTAAAACGGTAGTATTATTTGAAATAGGAATAATATTGTTAAATGCATCAGCAATTTTATATTCATTAATTTTTATTAAATTATTATTAATATTTATTTCATCACCCAATTTTTTATCTAACTTAACTATGTTATCATTAACAGGATTTAATTTTACTTTTTTATATTTATATATCTCATTACCATTTTTATCGTATTTAACTTCATTTAAATATCTCAATGTTGCACGTTTTGTATTAATATCATTTGGAATTTTAAATACAACAAAATATCTATTAATATCTGAAACACTTAATCTTTGTTCTTTATAACCGTTACCTAAATCAATAAAATCAGAATATATATTTGTAGATGGGGCATAAGACATATCATCAACGAATAATGATAGTTTATCGATATCGAAAGTATTATCAACTATTTTATTAATAATAGAAAAATCAACTAATATATATTTATTGTTGTTGCTGATAGTGTTTCCTAAATAGTCTTTATTTGTAACATATGATTTATTGACAACAAAACTATAACGATTAAGTTCTACTAGTTTACCTTCCTTATATGTAGGATTAAATACAAATATATTTAATATGTAATAAGCAGCAAAAATAACAATAAATAATCCTACAATTAAATAAATAATAAATTTGTTTTCATTAAAAATATACTTAGAATTTCTTATACGTCTTTTTAATTTTCTATTTATCTTATGCTTGTCAATTTCAATATTAACTTCAACTTCTTCATTATCTAATTCTTCAATTTTTAAATCTGCAATATCCTGTTTAAAATTAAATTTTTTTACATCAAATCCTATAGAACGTAAAATTGAAAAAACTAATAAAATAAATTGAAATCCCATTGCAATCATTAAAATATCGCGTAAAACTCTTGTAGTAACTGGGCTTACAACATCAACAATAGCAACTGACATAGTAGAGTTTGAAACTATAAATAAAATTAATATTAGAAAATAAATAATTGGTGTTAATAGATAGTAAAATCTTGGTTTATTTTTAAATCTCATTAAAATATATACAATTATAGTTAGCATAATAATCAGTATAATTGAAAAATAAATAAGCGGACCAATATAAGTAGATAACTCAAATTCATTTAATGACATCCATCCGTTTTTAACATACGAATTAAAAAATTTATATAAATTATTTGTTTTATAAATAAGATACATCATAAAAACACTACTAATCAAATGAATAATTTTAAAATATTTTATAAGTAATGCATAAGGTTTTCTAAATACCATATTATCACCTCTATTTTATCATAAATAATTATATCAAAAAAAATATAGAAATGATATAGTTTTTAAAAATAAAGAAAAAGTGTTAGAAATTTTCTAACACTTTATTATAAACAAAAAAAATATTGGCAACTACCTATTTTCGCTTACACTATCGTCGGCGTGAAAGTGCTTAACTTCTGTGTTCGGGATGGGAACAGGTGTATCCACTTTGCTATCGTTACCAATAAAGAGAACATAGTTCTCTGAAAACAAGATAATGTGACTTCATCAAATTAAATAGGGTTAAATCCTCGATCTATTAGTACTAGTCAGC
>SVAP01000014.1 GCA_015059335.1 Bacillota bacterium
CTTCATCTAATGAAGAAATATCTTTCATATCAGTATGAACAAGGTCATTCAATTTACAATTAAATATTTTACATAATTCTAATATATTATTCATCTCAGGATATGATTCTCCATTTTCCCATTTTGAAACCGATTGTCTTGTTACATTAACTTTTTCTGCTAATTGTTCTTGCGACATTTTTTTACTTTTTCTTATTTGTCTTAAATTATCTCCAAACTTCATTAGATTGACTCCTTTCATGTATAAGTTTAATATTTTATATTATTTTTTTACATCAATTTTCAGTTGCGTTTCATTTTTGCAACTAAAACATTACATATCTATTATAGCATTAAAAAAGCAAATCTTATTATAGATCTGCTTGATAAATTGTAATTTGTTATTTATTTCGTTTTATTAACATTATTCCTAATATTAATGTGATCACAATAATCATAAGCGGAGCTACTTTAAAAAATACCCACTCAAATATATGCCAAATTGTTCCAATAACAGCCCATTCCGGATTACTAAAATCCCACGATAAATAAGGACTTCTTAATCCAGCTAATAATATAAACAACAATATTAAGCATATATCTACGATTAATAAAAAACTTATAATTCTTTTTCTTTTTTGTTTTTGATGCATTGATAATTGCTCATTAATAACTTCTAATTTTTCAGATATTACTTTTAAATCATTTTTTTCTTTTTCTTCTATATTTTCACCAAGAATTTCATTAACTGGTGTTTCAAAAATTTCTGATATTGTTATTAACATTTCTGCATCTGGAACTGATAACCCTGACTCCCACTTTGAAACGGTTTGTCTTACTACATTCAATTTAATACTTAATTCTTCTTGAGAAAGTCCTTTGTTTTTTCTTAATGTTTTTAAATTATCTTTCAACATATTACACATTCTCCTTTCCTCAAGTTCATTTTATTATAAATATTCCGTTGCTACAAGCAATGTATTTTAACATATCATTAAATTGTAATTTGCTTAATCTATTTTATATAGATTAATATAAAAATCATAAGCATAAGAACATTCTTCATATGATAAATCTGTTTCTTTCATCATAAAATTTACTGCTTCTTCTTTTGTTGCAAATGATTTTAATATTGTAAATGCTTCAGACATCCTATCTAATGCATTTCCGAATTCATTAAAAGTTATACTTTTATCACTTAAACAATATAATTTATATTTTAACATCTGCATTAAATTTTCATCTGCTACTTTTTTATAATCTTCATCTTTTATTTTTTTACCTGCAAATAATTCATTTATTGTTATTTCTAAAATATTACATAAAGGTTCATATAAAGATGAATCAGGTAGGCAGTTGCCATTTTCCCATTTTGAAATTGATTTATTTGTGGTGTTTAACATTTCTGCAAGTTGTTCTTGTGTTAAATTCTTATCTTTACGACATTCTGCAATAAATTTTCCTATTTTAATTTGATTCATAATATTGCTCCTCTCGTAATTCATTATATATTTATGTAATTAGTTATAACACCCACCAAAAGTAGAATTCTATAAATTATAATTCGTTATTCTTCAATTAAAATCATTTTATCTATATCTTGTATTTTAATTACTTCATAATTTACAAATATAGATGTTTCTTCATAAAATTCATCATTATAATATCCGATAATTTCTTTACCATTCTTCAAAATTACTTTAACTTTTTTGTCATACATATCATCATAATACTTATTATGAAATTCTTGACTAATCTTCAAATTTTCTTCTGTTAATGGTGTAGTATTTTTATTATTTAATGATTTAATTATTTCATTTTCCATCTCATTAAATATATTTCCCATATTTGATCATCTCCATAAATTGTAATTTATTTATTCAAATTAATAATTGAATAAACCATTAATGCTACACCAAGACCAAATAATACACAACCATACCATTCGGTTAAATGATTAGCAAAAAATCCTATAAATCCTCCACCTAAAGCACATAATATTGCATATAATAATTTTTTCTTTTTCATATATCTCGACTCCTTAACAAATTCCTATTTTTTCTTTTCTTTATCTTTATTTAGATAAACACTTCCTAAACATAAAAAAGTTGAACCTAAACATAAATGCACAACAGCCATACTATTACTTTTATTAACAAAATCAAATATTGATGCAATATAAAAACATACTGAACTAAAATAATATAATATAGATGTCGTTTTATTAGTTTTATCTTCTTTATTTTTCATACACTACCTCCATAAATTACTATTTATCTGTCAGTTATATTATACCATGAAAAAAGCAAATCTTATTATAGATCTGCTTGATAAATTGTAATTTGTATTACTTCTTTATTTTTCTTTTTATAAAATAACAAATACAGCTTAATATTGTATAAATAATTACTAATTCGATACAAGTTCCCATATTAAACATTAAATTGATTGGTATCAAAAATGTAATTGATATTAATATTAAACTAATTAATAATTCACTTTTAATATCTGAACTAATTATTCCTAGTACAATATATATAATAGGAAATGCTATATATATTCCATTTAAAATATCTTTTCCATCTCTCCATAAGAAAATTAACATTAACATTATTACACTTGGGAAAAAAACTTTTATAATTTTTTTCATATCATACTCCTTTATAATTACTCATCATTACTTTCATACATAAATAATTGATTTTTTAAATTATTAATTTCTTCTTGATACTCCCACTCTTTTTGAACATACTCATCTAGTTTATTTTGTAATTCATTTATCTCTTTTTCATACGAATTAATTGTATTTTGATGTTGCACTTCTACATCAGTATAATCTTTATAGTTTTTCTTTAATATATCAATATTTTCTTTTGTTGTATATACTTTTACATTTTGTAGTTGATTATTTATTGAAACAATTTTTTTATTATTAAAATTACTTATTACTTCTTTTACTAATTTAATTGGATTCTCACAACTACCCCACATGTGAAATACTTTATCAGGTAATTCAGAATGATTTATTTCACAATATTTATTTATAGTATATTCTATCTTGATATTTTCATTATTAGATTCAATATATTCTACTTCAGGATAATGATAACCAAAAATCAAATTGTCTTTCATATCAATTTCTATATAATCTGTTTTTAATATACTTTTATCGTTTTCTATATATTCAAAATTTAAAGCACCTACTATAACTAAACCAATTCCTGTACCAAACATTATTAAAGATATAATAAATGACCATATCATTTTCTTTTTATCATTTTTTCTATTAAATACAAAATTTAGTGCAAGTAATATCAATACTAGATTTATAATTCCAGCTGATAATATAGCTAACAATAAACCTATAAAGACCAATCCAGTTTTAACTGCTAAAAAAGAAACGACAAATAAACAAAATAATGATATTAATGATACAAATAATATTATTGAAAAACATAATACAAAGAATTTAATAAATCCTACAATTCCTTTGAACAATCCATTTATAAATTTATACTCACTATGTTTAGGATCTCTAATTATAATTTTATCTTCACTTTTCTTAAAATGTATTTTAGATTTCTTTTCTTTTTTATCATCATTACTTACTTCTACTGATATTTCTTTAATATCTTCCTGAGGTTCTATTACTTCTTTTTTTATGTTCTCATAATAATTTAAATATCTTGTTTTAAATATATGTACCATTATTACAACTGAACTTGTAATAGCAAATGAAGCATAAATAAATTCAAAAAACGAATGCAAAATATAAAATAATTTATCAGGGATAACATCAAATATTGAATACAATAAACTATCTCCTAATGAACCAATAATTAAACAAACAACTAATAATATAGATCCTATAACAAGTTGTTCAAATAAACACTTACATTTACTTTTAAAACTCATATTACAAAACATATTTATAGTGTTAGTAATAAAATTTAAAAAATCTTCTATATATTTATTTATATTCTTTTTGCTTTCTTCCTCTCCTTTTACTTCTCTAATATCCTTATGCAATAAATCATCAATGTTGAGATTAAACTTTTCAGATAAAGTTATGATTTTATCCATTTCTGGATATGCAACTGCAGATTCCCATTTTGAAATTGCTTGTCTTGAAACACCAAGCTCATCAGCTAATTGTTCTTGCGAAAGATTATTGTCTTTTCTAATCTTTTTTAAATTTTCAGAAAACTTATTATTCATTTTCCACTTCCTCCTTTTCAACAACATTTTATATTTTTCTACTGGTAGCAGTCTATCGCTTTTTAGTTGTTCTTTGTAGAAATTTAGTTGCAAATCACAATCTTTACATATTATATCATGAAAAAAGCAAATCTTTTTATAGATCTGCTTGTTTAATCATAATATACTAATCACATATTCCATTATTATCTTTAAAATACTTAATTACATTGTTTGTTGTTTTATCAATATCTCCAAAATCAATATAATTATCTTTTAAATCCTTTTGAAGTTCTTTTGAACAATTTGAACAATTAAAATAGCCATCACTACCAATTGTTATAATAAAATCTTTTTCATCCATTGAACATTGAAGTTCAACTTCTTGAGTCATATTAACATCTACTCCACCTTTATTATCTTTTACATAAGTAAATAATATTAGTGATGCAATATCAATAATTAAAACTATTATAAAAATTACACCTAAACATTTTAATACTCTCAAAACTAATCCTGCTAATTTTTCAGTATTACTTACTTTTTCTATCAAAACCGAATGTATATCATTATCTAATAATTCATCAATACTAACATTCAATTCTTTTGACAGTAATTTTAATTGTTCTGGATTAGGTGATGTTTCTCCTAACTCCCAATTTGATATTGTCTGTCTTGTTACATTAATCTTTTCTCCTAATTGTTCTTGTGAAAGTCCACATTTTTTTCTTAATTCAAAAATCTTCTCTCCCAATTTCATACTTTATCTCCTTTCACATACAATTATAAATATTAACTATCAATACATCTACCAAATAACTTTGGAAGTTTGTCAAAGATATTTAACATCTCTATAAATTCTAATTTTAATTTATATTATTTTTTCTTTTTTGCATCTCTATATAATCCTGCAAAAATCAAACCAAATAGCATAGACACAATTGCCAATCCTGGATTAGTTTGACCTTTGGTATATATTACATATCCAGCACTTATGAAAGTTATTATTAAAAATATAATATAAAGTATTAAATAAATTCTCTTTTTTAATTTATCTTTTTCTAATTTCATATTAAACCTCCAAATTATCCAACTTATACCACAAACAAATAATAAAAATAAAGATCCTATGGCTAATAATAAGCAACCAACACTATCCCAACCATCTAAAATAAATATAAAAATTGAAAATACGATTGTTGAAATTAGAAATAAAATAACTGGGATTAGTTTAATAAATTTATTTTTAATCTTAAAACATAATAACAGCTGGATTATTAATACAATAGTTGATATTGTCAGCAGAAAGACATCACTATCAATTTCTAAAATTTTCAAATCCATATAAATTTAACTCCTACAATTATTTTTCATATTTAATATAACTAATATCAAATTTATCTAAAATTTGGATATCTATATGACCTTTTTTTAATGCCTCACTTATTAATTCTTTAGAGCCATCATCGTATTTTACTATCATGTACTCATTCTTCATGCAACTCCAATAATATGTATAAATTTCATCTGCGTAAAAACCTTCTAATGCTTCAGCACAAGTAAAGTCTTTTTTATTTTTAGTTTCATCAACTAATGTATATTTTCCACCTTCAAAATTACATGAATAACTAAAACCTTTAATTACTGTGTCATGTTTACCATTTCCACAATGATGAGTATCTACTAAAATGCCAACCTTTTTCATATTTCTAGTTTGAATTCCTATTATAGGATTATTATCAAAGACTAATGCTTGAATTGAGTCTAATAAAATTATTCCAACAATTATACTAATAACTGTTAATAAAGTTTTGAAAATTTTTTTCATATATCCTCCAATTATTTTATATATATTAATTTATTAATAGCCGTACCAATAAATAAACCAACTAATGATATTACTAAATACCAAACAGAGTGTATTAAAGCAGATTCATTGTAATAAATCCATATACTAGGAATAAATAATAATGCTACTAATATTGGATATCCATATTTGATTTTATTATTTGACGTTATTCCTAAAATGGTTGCTAATATTAGTGTAGCTAAAATTATTAATAATACCATACCCATTGCATCAGTTGGTCCTGCAAACAACGGAAATATATAAAACATAAACAATTGTAATAAAACTATAATAATCTCTTTTAAATATTTCTTCATAATAAACTCCTTTATAATTATCCTTTTGATGTCGTTGCTATATTAAATTCAATTGATATATATTTTCCTCCAACTTCTTTTAAAATTCTATAACTTCCTAATGGTAATTCTCCATATAACCATTCCCAATCTATTACATGTTTTACTTCATTGTTTTCATCTGGTAAGTATCCAATTGAATTAAAGCCATAATTATCTAATAATGTTTTTACTTCGTACCATTTTCCATCAACTTGTTTTTCTATTTTATACCATTCACCTTGAATATATGGTTTTTCGTTTGTATCTTTAATTATAATTGTAGCACCTGTAAGAGAAATATCATATATATTCGCACTTACATTTTCTATTTCAGTTAGTTTATAATTGGATTCAACTTGTTCATCAAATTCTAAAACAGCACAAGTATATTTAGCACCTTTTACCTTAATTTGTGGTTTAGAAAATTCATGGCAATTATAAGTATCATAAAGTATTCCTCTATAAATCAGATTAACAGAATCTCCATTATCTTCCTTTATTGCTAATAAAGGTCTATTAATTGCAAAAATACACATTAAGTCAATAATAAATAATAAAATAATTCCTCCAATAACCCCTAAAGAAATTTTTAAATATTTACTCATATCTTCTCTCCTTATTATTTAATTTTTCCAAATAAAACATATTCATTATTACAAAGCAATACGATGCTATCTTCTGTTTTATTATACACTTCAGCATTTAATAATTCTTCAGTATTAGTTTCATTGTTTAATTTAGGAACATACCCATTGTCAATTAATTTATCTATGACACCAATTTTTTCTGTTCCTCCTGCATAATCAATTATTGCGTAAGATTTGCCATATAGTACATTATCAAATTTAACTAATATTTCTGTTGAAGCATATTCATTCTTTTTTAGATCTTTTACTAATTCATAGCCAGTATAATTATCTTTAACTTTTACCCAATCACCATCGTTAGTTTTCTCTAACACTTTTTTATAACCTTTTCCACCAGTATAGAAATATATTTCATCCACATTATTATCTAATTCAATCTCAAAGGTATCTTTTGCACCTAATTTTGAATTAATTCCAAAAGTTGAATAGAAAGTAAAATAGTAATTCATACTTCCACTCGTTTGTTTCATTTTTCTTATGTATCCAGCACTACTTGATACACCAACTTTTAATGTCATTGTTTTTCCATCTTGTGATAATTCAAAATCTTTTAAAAATACATCAGTTCTTTTTCCACCCAATGCTAGAAAGAATCCCATTACAATTAATACTAAAACTATAAAACTAATTATCATAACTTTTTTCTTCATTCTATCACTCCATTATCGGTTCTTGTAATTGTTCTAATCCAACTAAATTTGTCTCTCTGATTTCTATTATACTTGAATTTTTAAATATATATTCTATTGTATCTTCAATGTCTTTTGCATCACTATATAATTGAAGTTCAAATTCATAAGTTTTCTTTTCTTCTAATTTAACATCCCACAAATTGTTTATTATAACTTTCTTTGGTTCTGATTGAAATTGTTGTAATTCTACTTCAAAAGAGTTGCTATAAGAAACTGGTGTTCCATCTTCAGTATATTGTTGATCTTTATATTCTTTAATGCTATTTACTGTATATGTTCTTACAAATGTATAATTATCATTATCACAAAAGTTTTGTTTGAATTTCATATTTTTATCACCAATGAAAACATCTCTATTTCCGTCAAGAGTATTGCATTTAACAAGTGTTATATCCTCACCTCTATACAATTTAGTTCCACCATCTGAAAAACTATCTTTTAATTCTAAAGTATCAATAATTTTTTCTATTGCCCTGTTATCTTTTTCAATAAAGTTTTTCAAATTTTCTTCTTTACCATTTATTTTTATTGTCGCATCAGTAAGACAATATGTATAAATTTTTCTATCCTTTTGTTCTACAAGTAGTTCTGCTTTGTTATTACATTCCTTATTAGTATTTGAAATAATATTTGAAATATTATTTCCACAACCTGTTAAACAAATTACCAAAACACCTAGAAAAATAACTTTCTTAAATCCTTTTTTCATATCTAATCAATCTCCTTATAACTGACTTCTAAACTACTATTAATAGTAATTTCATATTTTAAAGTTTCAACTAATTCACTTGTAGAACCATTGTAAATATCTAATGACAATAATGTTGTTCCTTCTTTTTTAGGAATTAAAAATACTTCTTGCGATAAATATTCTCCTTGAATAGAATTTCCCCATCCTATTCTTAAAATACTTTCATCTTCTATATTTTCTTTGCTTAGATAAACATTGCCTTCATAATACAAATTAATTTTTTCATACTTTTCTTTTTTTGTAAATTTTAATCCTGCTCTTTCAAATTTATCAATTGATATAACATAATCGGTTGGATTATTTGTTAATAATTCTTTTACTAAATATTTTTCTCCATCATTTATTCTTGCATATACATAATCACTTTTAATACAATCAAAATAGTATTCATACAATTCACTTTCATAAAACAATTCTAAAGCTGTATCACAACTTTCAGTTTCATCAATTATTTCTACTTTATAATTATATTTTGAAATAAAATCATCTAAATTATTATCATAAAATCTTGAACCAATTTTATAAAATCCAAAACATAGAACCACTACCACAATAATAGGTGTTAAAACCTTTACTAATTTTTTCTTATCTATTTTATTTTTTTCTAATAAAAATATATTTTTAATTAAATTTTTAATATCTTTTATATTTAATATCCTATACATTATTAGTGCCCCTAATGTATTTAATATAACATCATCTATATCGCAACTTCCAGAAAAAGTAATAAATTGTATTAATTCAATTCCTAAGGTTATACATAATATTATTAATAAAAATTTCTTTGCGTTATTTATCTTTTTAAATAACATAGGTATAAAGAAAGCAAAAGGCATCATACATATTAAATTACCTAATAAATTTGCAAATATATTTGATGTATCTAACAATGATGTAAATATATCTTTCGTATATCCTATTATTGTTTTAAAAGGTATTAAATTAACTGAACTTTCTACATAATAATTAAAATATTTACTAAAGTCAGCTTGCGACCAATTGAATATACTCAATCCATTTCTACCCCACATAGGATCAAATAAAGTTAAAGTAATTAATAAGCCACAAAATAATACAAAAAATATCCATAAATTAATTTTCATAGCTTTATTATCTTTTCTATACTTTGACAAAAATAATGCTCCTAAATATAAGAATAAACAACATCCGCAAAGCAAAAATAATCTTCCAAATGTGGACATAAATATATTAGAACTTAATTCAACATATCCATAGTATAATAAAAATACCATAGATAAAATATAAAATATTATTGAAATGATTTTGTTTTTCTTTTTCATAACTACTCCTTTACTAACTAATTCTATAATGACCAATTATATCATCTCTTTGTTCCAATATATCTTCTTCATAATGAACTTGATATGGGTTAGCATGATGAATTATAAAAGGTACTCCATTTTTATTTCTTTTATCTGACACTATTCCAATATGTTTTTTAAATACTACTATATCTCCACCTTGCCATTCTCCTATCTTATTTATATCATTGGTAAGAACTATCGCAGTATTTTTAAAATACACATCTAAATTAACAACTCTTCTAAAATCTATATTTTTATCAATTGTATCAATATTATATAATTCCCTATTTTCTTTAACATGATTATAAACTAAATCCATTAAATCATATCCAGAATCTTTTAAACTAAATGCTACAACATCAGTACAAACACCATACTCATCATCAGGATACCCAGTTGCATAATACTTGCTTTGATACTTCGGTTTTGTTTTAATATATTTTCTTGTATTATTTATAATATCCGTTTGATCGTCTATACCATCATTATCTTTATCCACTAAACTAATATATGTTTCTATACCAAAATCTTTATTTGTATATTTTCTATGAGGAATAATATTTAGGGCATAAAGAAAGTAAATAATGAGAAAAATTAATAAAATAAATATAACCGACAAAATAATTATTAACTTTCTTTTTTGCATATAACCTCCAAAAGTAATCTTATATTTATATTATACCATAAGAAAAGCAAATCTGATTATAGATCTGCTGTATAAAATATAAATTAATTTTTTTGAGTTTTTAATCCTTGTATTAATTGATGAATACCAACTACAACAAACATAATCGGTATAAGTATCCATAATTTCATATTCTTGAGTGTTTCAATAAAAGACATTGTTGTTCCATTTTGAACTAATACTACTCCAACACCTATTATTGTAAAAAGAGAACCAATATAAGTACGAACCACATCTATCTTCACTTTATCAAATACCCCTAAAATACTTAATCCTCCAATAACAAATGTCAATGCTCCAAATGTAAAGAATGCTCCAGCATATATTAAA